>CAJTLO010000001.1:0-16994 GCA_910577285.1 uncultured Rikenellaceae bacterium
TGGTTGGATGTCGGTTAGGAATTAGGAAGTTGACGGTCCATCTCTTCTTAAGAGATGGTTGAGGTTACAAAATTATTGAATAGAAGATTAACGACCGCATAAATTTGGTGAAAAACATAAAAATTTATTTGGTTAAAATTCAATAGTCTTTTTCCAAATCTTCGTTCGGTTGAGATTTCGAGGGTTGATTTGGATGTTTTTCGCTTGATTTACAGTCTTTTAATTCTATCTACATTGGCTGTCTTTCTCTCTTAAGAAGAAAAAGACGGGGTTTTTCGTTGTCTTCGGGGATTGTTTCAGGGAACGGAACCGCTTTTTCGGAAGGTTGTGTCGGTTGTTCACCGGTCGTGTCGGGACAGGAATATAAGGAAATAGACGAAAGATATGAGGCGTATTTTTTTGGGATTGTTGCTTGCGGTATCGGCGCTGGGTTGTTGGCCGGCTTGCGGTCAGCGCGTGGGGGTGAAGACCAACGTGCTGAGCGACGCATTTTCGAACGTGAATATCGGCGTGGAAGTGGGGCTTGCGCCGCGGTGGACGTTCGAAATTCTGGGAGATTACAACGGCTGGACGATGTCCGGCGGGCGCAAGTGGAAGCACTGGCTTGCGGAACCGGCGGTCCGTTATTGGTTCTGCGACCGTTTTGCAGGACATTTCATCGGCATGCATGCGTTGGGCGGGCAATACAACATAGGCGGTTTGAAAAACGGAGTTTCGTTCTTGGGGACCGACTTTTCGCTGCTGAGCACGCGCCGCTACCAGGGATGGTGTGCGGGAGCCGGAGTTTTGTACGGTTATGCGTGGATTCTGGGAAAGCATTGGAACCTGGAGGCGGAGCTCGGCGTGGGTTGGGTGTATACGCGCTACGATGCGTATCCGTGCAGCTCGTGCGGGATGCGCCTGGAGCATGACCGTCCTCATCACTATATCGGGCCGACCAGGGCCGGGATCAATCTGGTGTATGTATTCTGATAGGATTTAAGAAAGGAGATGGAATCATGAAAGGAATAGGAAAAGGGTTGATTGTCGGAGTGTTGGCGGTGTGCCTGTCGGGCACTGCACAGGGCCAGTCGTCGGAAGACGGCACTGTGGCGGTGCACGGGCTCTCCGTATCCCGTGCGGACGACCGGCTTTTCGTGTCGATGGAGATGGATATTTCGGACTTGCATGTGGGGCGCGACCGCGAGCTGGTGGTCACTCCGCGTCTGGTCGGGGAGGGCGACAGCCTGTGTTTGCCGTCGGTGCTGATCGCCGGCCGCCGTCGCTATTACCATCACCTGCGCAACGGGGTGGAGGAGTCTACGCAGCTCTACCGGCTCGGAGAGGCGTCGGTCGTGGAGTACCGTGCCGTGGTGCCCTACCGCTCCTGGATGGGACGTGCGCAGCTCTCTGCCGTCGAGGAGTTGCGGGGATGTTGCAGCATGCCGGTCGCCGTCGGGGAGTCGGGACTGCTGCGTCTGGATCTGGAACCGCGTGTTTTCGTGCCGGTTTACGTCTACCTGCGTCCCCAGGCCGCGCCGAAGATCAGCGTGTGCGAAGGGTCGGCCTACATCGACTTCCCGGTAAGCCGGACGGAGCTTTATGAGGATTACCGGCGCAACCCGGAGGAGTTGGGCAAGATACTCGCCACGATCGACGCCATCCGGGCGGACGAAGACACCCGCATCCTTTCGGTCAGCATCAAGGGCTATGCTTCGCCCGAGAGTCCCTATGCGAACAACGAGCGCCTGGCGCGGGGCCGTACACAGACGTTGAAGGAGTATGTGCAGCGTCAGTACGACTTCCCCGACTCGCTGCTCACGACCTCCTACGAGGCGGAGGACTGGGACGGTCTGGAGCGTTGGGTGGAAGGATCGTCGCTGCAGCACCGGGAGGAGATTCTGGCGCTGATCCGCAGCGACCTCGCTCCGGATACGAAGGAGAACAGGATACGTCAGCGCTATCCGGAGGATTACCGTTACCTGCTCCGGAACGTCTATCCGGGACTTCGTCACTCGGACTACGCGGTGAAATACGAGGTGCGCAGCTATACGGATGTGGCGGAGATACGCGAGCTGCTTCGCACGCAGCCCCAGAAGCTGAGCCTTAACGAAATGTACCTGGCGGCCCAGGAGATGGAGCCGGGGAGCGAGGAGTACAACGAAACGTTCGCCATTGCGGTACGGATGTTCCCCCAGGACGAGGTGGCCAACCTCAACGCCGCCAATACGGCGCTTCGGCTGGGCGACCTGGCGGGGGCGGAGCGCTACCTGGCCAAAGCGGGACAGGCTGCCGAGGCGGTGTATGCGCGGGGGCTTCATGCGGCGCTGAGCGGAGATTACGCCCGGGCGCGGGTGCTGTTCGGGGAGGCTGCCGCGGGCGGTATCGCCCAGGCGGAAGAGATGCTGCGGCAGCTCGAAGAGTTGGAACGATAATAACTAAAAATATAAAATAATTTCGATTAGCTATGAAAAAGAGACATTTGATCGCGTGTATGCTTCTGGTGGGAGCACTCGCAGGATGCGGAGTCGAAGAGCCTGTTAAGGGTCCGGAAACGGATCGGCCCGGAACAGACATGGTCTACATGGATGTGGCCGTACAGTTGCCCGTAGGCGGCGGGGCCCATGCATGCAGCGGGACGAATTCCGATACCGACGACGATTACGGTACGAGCGCGGGCGGTCAGGAAATCGGAAAGGATTACGAGAATAAGGTGACGAATCTGCTGCTGGTGCTGGCCGACGGCACGAACCGGATGATCGCCTACGGCGAGCAGAACGATCTGCAGGAGATCAAGAACGGGAAGATCAGCACCACGCAGAAGATCAGCAAGTCGACGCTGTCGGATTTCTACAACGGCCGGACGCTGAACGATACGGAACGTCGGGTGCACGTGTACACGTTCTGCAACCCCACCAGCGAACTGAAGCGGATCATCGAGGAGGCTGCGACCGACGAGAACCAGAAGTCGACTTGGTACGATGCGGTCTGCACGCTGTCGGAAACCGCCAACGGTACGGTGGTGAACGGTGCCGTGTGGGGCGGGGATTCGCATCAGGACGGTTTCCTGATGGCCACGGCCAGCGCGTCGCGGTCGATGAAGACCATTCCGGCCACTTTCGAGGACTGGAACAGCTACACCTCCGTGGACAAGGCATTCAACCTGTCGGGGCTCAACAATGCCAACAGCGACAAGGAGATCGACAACCGCGGCGACATTCCGGTGGAGCGTGCCGTGGCCCGTTTCGACTTCCGGGACGGTAGCGGGAACAACAACACCTACGACGTGATCAAGAGCAACGAGGAGGAGGCTAAGACGATCATGCAGATACAGCTTCAGAAAATGGCGCTGGTGAACATGAGCAAGTCGTTCTACTACCTGCGCAGGGTGTCGGACGACGGCCTGAACGCGAATGCGGTGATCTGCGGCACGGAGACCTCGACCAACTACGTGGTGGATACCGATGCGGCGGAAAAGCTGTCGGACGATATCATTGCGAACGGAACATACGACAAACACTTCAACTTTTGCCTGGGTCATGTGAATCAGAAGGGCGAGTGGGGCATCGACGCCACGGCCCGCACCCAGTGGTACACCTCGGATATCGCCGATGTGCTGGCGGGAAACGACGACAACGACGAGAGCTGGAATCCCGGTGCGACCCGCGGCGATTACAAGATATGGCGCTATGTGACGGAGAATACGATTCCGGGGGCCATCCAGCGTAACGGCATCACGACGGGCATCGTCTTCAAGGGGAAAATGGTGGCTACGGCGGACGCTTCGGGTACGCTTGCCGACGCGCTGAACGGCGTGACGGGCGACTCGTCCGCGGATGCCATCCTCTATGCCTACTCCAACAACCTCTATGTCACCTGGGTGGAGGTTCGTCGCGCCGCCCTGGAGGCGGGTGCCGAGAGCGAATTCTACCGTGCGGTCTTCGGGAATCCCCAGACGGTGACTCCGGCCGCGGGCGACACTCCCGTTTACAGCGACGATACCGCCAGCGCCGACTTCAAGTGGAACGCCTGGCACAACGATGCCCTGGCCGACGACGAGGCGCTGTCGGCATTCAAGAGCGCTGCCACGGCGGCCAAGTTCACGCTCTATCAGTCGAGCGTGGATAAGGATTACGGTCCCGGTTACTACTGCTACTACTTCTACTGGAACCGCCACAACGACAACGGCAACGACGGTGTGATGGGGCCGATGGAGTTCGCGGTGGTCCGCAACAACGTCTATAAACTCGCCGTGACGAAGATCGACCGTCTGGGCCATCCGCGGATTACGGATAACGATCCGGACCCGGTGGATCCGGAGGATCCCGATGAAAAGGGCGATCTCTACCTGTCGGTTTCGGTGGAGGTACTGCCGTGGGTCGTTCGCGAAAATGACATCGAGTTCTAAGCTGGCGATGCGGAAGAGAAAACGAAATAGCATGGCAAGGCTCTTGGGCGTGCTGCTGGGACTGCTTCCCCTGGGCCTTGCACTCTCTTCGTGCGAACGCATCTACGAGGAGCTGGAGCCGTGTCCCCATGGGGTGTCGCTTCGCTTCGTGTACGACTACAACATGGAGTACGCCAACTCGTTCGCCCGGAGCGTCGATTGTCTGACGCTCTACATCTACGACGCGGACGGGGAGTACGTGGGTACGCGGATCGTGCAGGGTGCGGCATTGGCCGAGGAGTCCTATCGGATGCAGCTCGAGCTGGAGGAGGGTACGTATCGTTTCCTGGCCTACGGCGGGATTGCCTGCGAGGACAGGAGCTTCCGGCCGGAGGAGGAGCCCGCTGCGGGAAGCAGGATCGAAGATCTTCGGGTGGCCATGGATCTGGATCGTATCGCCGCCCCCGTTGCGGCGGACCGACGGCTGCACGACCTCTTCTGGGGCGAGCTGACCCTCGCCACGGGCGACCTCTATCGCGAGGGGACGGTGGAGATGATGAAGAATACCAACAACATCCGCGTGGTGCTCCAGCAGGAGTCCGGGGAGCCGATCGATGCGGAGGATTTTACCTTCCGCATCACCGACAACAACTCGCTCTTCGACTACCGCAACGACCTGCTGCGGGAGGGCGTCGCTCCGGTGACGTATGCTCCGTGGGTCACGGGCCAGGCGCATACGGGCGTTTCGATCCTGGGCGACACCGTGGCGGAAGAGTCCGTCGGCGTGGCCTATGCCGAAATGAGTACCTCGCGCCTGATGACCGGGAACGATTCCCGTTTGCAGATCACCCGTCGTTCGGACGGAGCTACGGTGGTCGACTTCCCGCTGCTTACTTATCTGGCGCTGCTGCGCAGCGAACGCTACGCGCTGCCGCCTTACAACATGACCGACGACCAGGAGTACCTGGACCGCGAGAGCGATTACGTACTTTTCTTCTTCCTGCGCCCCGATCACTCGTGGCTCGACACCAAGATCGTGGTCAACAACTGGGTCGTCAGGATAAATCAGGTGGAATTGTAACGATACGGATCGAAAGGAGAGTTTTGGCAAATGAAGTCCGAGTATCGACATAGAATCGGAATCTGCTGGATCGGTTGCCTGCTGTTTTTCGCTTCATGCGGCAAGTCGCCGGCAGCGTTTCCTGCGGGGGACGAGGGCAGCGTGCTTCTGACCTTCCGCGCGGAGGTGGCCGGTACGGGTGCTTCCGTCTGTGCGGGAGAGGCCTCTGCGGCGGACGACGGGACGGTGAATCAGTTGCAGGTGGTGATCCTTTCCCGGGAGGAGGGGAGCGCCGAAGGGGCTGCCGGCCGGTGGGCGGTGGAGGTGAACCGTACGATCGGCGGAGGCAGCGTGGGCGTGCCGCTTTCGGATGCCTACACCTTTCGGGTGCAGGCCGGATGCAGGAAGAGAATCTACCTGCTGGCCAACTGCCGCGGCCTGCAGGGGGTCGGCGGCGGTCTGCTGGACTTTACCAATGCGGCGTTCGTGCCCGGGGCCGATGGCCGTGCGGCGATCGACGGCTATGTGTTCCGGCTGGGAACCGGAGCGGGGGAGTATCGTTACGATCCTGCGGCCGGCATACCGATGACGTCGGTGTACGAGGTGGAGGTGCCCGCAGCGGAGGAGCTGGCCGACAACGAGTACGAGGTACCCTATACGCTGTATCTGGTGCGGGCTGCCACCAAGTTTTCCTTCGGCTTCACGAACCGTACCGGGACCGTTCCGGCCGATGCGGCCAGAGCGATCCGGGTGGAGCGCGTGCGGATAGAGAAGATCGCCGCCACGCAGATGTATCTCATGCCGCAGGTGCGCCCGAACGCAGCGGGGCGCTACTGGGTGGTCGATAGCGACCGCGCCTCCGTCGTGCTGCTGGGACAGGACGGCGGAGAGGTTACCGCGAGGGACTGGATCGAATGGATGGTGACCGAAACGGGACAAGCCGATGCCCACCGTTACCAGTGGCTGACGGGATACGAGGTGCCGCTTGCCCGGGCGCAGCACACCTCGGCGGAGTATGTGTGGAAAGGGGGCGTGGCTGTCGCCCCGGATGCCAAACGGGTGGAGGCACCCTCGGCGGTCTACCTTCCCGAGAGCGCTTATCTGGCGGAAGAGGATGCCGGAGCCGCTCTGGGGCTCCAGCACTACAGCATTGCGTTTGCGACCCGCCAGCGCGACAATGCGCTCGAGGATAAGGAGGAGAACTGGTATGCCGTCGAGTATGCGCCGGTCCGCCTGCCCGCCCTGGCTTCCCTCTTTCGCAATACGCATGTGAAGGTGAATGTCGGCTTTACGGATCGCAATCCTGAACTCGAGTTGCAGGTGGACGTGGAGCCTTATTGGGAAGTGAACCTCGAACCGGATTTCGGGATATAGCAGCGAGGGGACCGGGGCCGGGAGACTTTGCGGAACGGCCGGCACCGCAGCGGCGGTGCACGGGGATGGCGCCCGGTGGATGAGAGATCGAAAACAGGTTAAGGATACGGATAGGAGAGAAGAGATGAAACGACGTGTTTTTATATGTCTTTTTTGTGTGTCGCTGTTGGGCATGGCCTCCTGTACGAAGGACTATTCGTTCGAGAGGAACGGCGCGACGGGGAGCGGGGAGAGTACGGTCAGTGCGACCGTCCGGTTCCGCTCCCTCGTACCCGCACTGAACGGAACCCGTGCGGCGGGAGATGCCGTCCGGAGCATCGAAAGCCTTTGCGTGCTGCTCTACGACGAGGAGGGCGAACTGGTGACGAAATATCCGCTTGCGGAGGGTGGCGAGAATGGCTATGAGCTGAGCGAGGAGGACCGCACTTCGGCGAAACATCCCGAAACGATCGGAGGCGAGGAGCAGGAGTTGCCCTCGGCCGAGAGCCGGACCCCTTCGGCCAAGTTCCGGTTGAAGATACCCTATGGCCGTTATTACATCTATGCGGTGGCCAACATGGGCGACCTCTCCGCCTACGACGAGGAGATCGGCACGGTGGACGGACTGAAGAGCATTTCTCTCGGCTGGAACGGGGACGATGTGTCGGCCAACAATCAGATGTTCGGTTATTTCACGGTCAAGGGGGCGGAGCAGCCCGGCGAACTGGCGACCCTGAACAGTCCGAAAGTGAGTCTGCAGGCGTGGATGCGTCGCGCGGTTTCCAAAGTGACGGTGGCCTACGACGCCAGCAACCTGGAGGAGAACGTCTTCATCTACCTGAAGTCGGTGCAGATCAAAGATATACCCGCCCATTGCCATCTGGGCAAGAAGAATACGGTGTCGGCGGAGGTCGGTGCGGACGGGGAGAAGCTCCTGTTGCCGGGCGAAACCATCGTCTACTCCCGGGCGGCCGATTACCAGGAGTGGCCGCGCTTGAGCAGGGGAAAGCCCCTCTACGGAAGCAGCGTGCAGCCGCTCCCGGAGGAGGATGTGAAGCTGAAGGATTACCACCGGGAGGATGCGCCGGCCCTCTACTTTTACGAAAACATGCAGGGGGTGGCCGGAAAGGACGAGAAGCATAAACAGCAGGATGCGGACGGCGACGGGGTGCTGGATGCCCCGGGAAAGCCCGGCGACGAAACCTACGTCTACAAGGACGACCGTCCTTACGGAACCTACATCGAGGTGGAGGCGTATTATAAATCCAATAATCGCGAGCTGCCCGGCGAAGGTACCATCGTCTATCGGTTCATGCTGGGAAAGAACGTGACCGACGATTTCGATGCCGAGCGGAACCACCATTACAAGCTGACGTTGAAATTCAATCGTTTCGCCAATAATATCGACTGGCATATCGACTACGACGAGCCCAAAGGCATTCATGCGCCCAATCCCTATTATATCTCCTATCTGTACAATAACGACATGGTGCTCCCCCTGAAGCTGACGGGGACGAATATTACCGATCTGAAGCTGGAGATCATCGAGAACGGTTGGGGTCCGAATGAGCCGCGCGACGGGTTCCAGTATTATACGGGGCCTGTGCTCCCGGCCGGCGTCTGCAACGGCTTTCTGTCGCTGGCCAAAACGAGCGAGAAGGTCATCGGCGGCGACCAGGCCTACAACAGCCTTTACAACCAAACCTATTGGAATGCCAATCCGACCAAGGGGAAGCGGAGCTACAGTACGAGCGAAGGAGAGCATGTCGATCCGGACGGAAATTATACGGTGACCGAGGTGGAGGGGGGACTCGTCGTGGGGATTCCTTTCTACACGCGTGCGAAACTGTTGACGACAGCGACGGGCTTTACGGGCAACAACCCCTATGTGGCCTATTGCCGGAAGGCGGTCGTGAGAATTTCGGTCAAGATCGACGGCGAACCGATGACGGAGGATATCGTCATCCAGCAGGTGCACCGCGTGGTCAATCCCAAAGGGATCTGGCGCCGGTGGGACAACGACGAGGCATTCCATGTGGTGATGAAAACATTGCCTTACGAGTCGGCGAAATCGTTCGAGGCGATCGAGTCCGACGGGCCCTGGAGCGTCGAGGTAGAACAGGGCGGGGACTGGATCAGGATCAACGGCGAACTCAACGGCAAGGTGTCGGGCTCCACCGATACGGCGATCGATTTCTGGTTTCAGCCCGACGGTACGTGCGCTTCGGAAAACGATATCCGCTGCGGGATCATTCTGGTGAGGTATAACGACTACTCGTGCCATCACCGTATTCTCGTCCGTCAGGGATACGCTCCCATGATGCTGGACGACGAACAGGTGAAGTGGCATACCTTCAACATGTACAGTGCCACGGAGGAGACGTCGTCGCCTTTGGAGGAGGGGTCGCTCTTCAAGTTCGGCAATCTGGACGATGCCATTCTTGCCTCCAATAACGAGCGGCCGGGTTTCGGCTTCGGCGAAAATCCGGGTCGGAATCTTTTCGATCTGGCGGGAGGCGGCCGTAAACCGTGGAGCGAGATCAAGGCCCGGCGGGGAGAGGAGCAGCTCCCGAAGGTGGGGAGCAGTTTCCCGGAGGTCACGCTGGCCGGAAGCGGTGTGCGGGTACGGGTCGCTACGGACGAAGAGTATGCCAAACTGAGGGATGCGGTGGAGCGGGAGTTCGCCTACGGGATTCTCTACGGCGACGGGGCGAAGGAGGTGCAGGACGACATCGACCGGGCCTACGGCTATGTGCGCGGGGGCGATCCCCAATACGGCATGCGGGGATGTTTCGTGTACAACAAGACCAACGGCAACAATCTCTTTTTTCCCATCGGGGCCAGCGGTTACGGTCGCCGGAAAACGGACTACAAGTTCGCTGGCGAAACGGAGTATGCAGGAACCCTGCGGTATGCCAACCGTACGATGGTCTATAAGGAGAAGGACCAGTTGCAGTACAGGCCTTTGTTCTACGACCTCTATCTGCGGCCCGGTGCGGTGTACTGGTGCAAGGATATTCGAAGGAATGCCTCCGGCGACATTGATTTTTCGTGTACCACGGCGTGGGATGTGAACTACTTTACGTTCGACTTCAGCGGTTTCGGGAATAATGCGCTGAGTGCTACGGAAAATGCGACGACCGAGTCGTCGGCTTGTTTCGTGCGCTGCGTGGAAGAGGTGAAGTAATCTCCGCGGCCCGTTGAAGGGTATTTCCGTATTCGTGGGTGAAGATACCGGTTGAATGAATAACCCCCTATCTGTAGACACAGGTAGGGGGTTCTCAGTTGGGCGTCATCGTTCGCATCGTACCATTCCGGAAGCCCGGCACCGTGTCCGGATTCTTGTCGTTTGAGGGACAGCGCTTGTTCCGCTCTCTTTTCGGGAACGGGAGCGATACTTCGTCGCCGACGGTCAATGTCGGTATGGCGTTTTCTCTTCAACGGCTCCGCCGGCAGGTCTTTTTGAGTGTGCTTTGTTGGGCGGGGGGGAATCGCTTGCTATCTCTTGTACGGCTGAAGGAAAATCGGGTCGGTAGGTTTTGGCAGCGATCTCTTTGCTGCCTGTCGTGCCCCGGGGGATGTACTGTCATTTTTGTGAAGCCGGGTCGACCGGGCCGACTCCACCTTAGGTATATGGGGGAGTGCAGTAGCAGGGAAGAACGGTAACGCATCCATGGCGGTTTCACGATCGCTCGTTTTGATGTCCTAAGCAATTAGGAGCGAATGGTTAAGCGTGCAGAGCTATTCCGGTACTATGACTTGCGAACTGTTCGGGGAGTGCGTCGAAGGCGTCCGCTGCTTTCCGACAGAGCGATCGCAAAACGGGGAATCGGTCGCCTTCCGATGAGGAGAGTAGGGGGCTTCGGTGGATGCTTTACGAAATAGCGACGGAAAACGCAACGGCGGAGAAGGGCAGGTGCGGCATGTCCGGCATGTCCGAGATTGTATTGTTCGGTTGCGAATACAAAAAAAGCCTTGTAAAGGTGAATTTACAAGGCTTCGCAATCATTCGCTTCGATATTTTGCGGTATGGACGGGACTCGAA
Source organism: uncultured Rikenellaceae bacterium (assembly GCA_910577285.1). Lineage (GTDB taxonomy): Bacteria > Bacteroidota > Bacteroidia > Bacteroidales > Rikenellaceae > Tidjanibacter. The sequence goes on from CAJTLO010000001.1 coordinate 10,825, forward strand.
CCCGCGACCCCCTGCGTGACAGGCAGGTATTCTAACCAGCTGAACTACCACACCGTGCTGGATTGCGAGTGCAAATGTACGACAGATTTTCGATTCTGCAAGGGATTGAGAGATTTTTTTTGATTTTTTTTGGGTTTTTTCGGAAACAGCCCCGGAAACAGCTCTGAAAGCGCTCTTTTCGGAAGCGTGCCGCAGGGCAGGCTGGGGGAAATTGCCGGTGGAAGTTGCGCAGTCCGACAAAGCCGGGGCCGAGTGCGGCCGGAGACCGACGCGCGTTGCCTCGTCAGCGGGGCGCTTCCCGGTGAGGTTATTCCGGATATTTTCATAACTTTGTCCAGACGGGGCCGCTGCGGCGGTCCGGAGAGAATGCGGACCGGACCGGGGAGTTCCGGCCTTTTTTAATGCCTTTTTCGCACATGGTGATGGACAATAATGCGGTACGCAACCGGGTACTTATCCGGACTTCGTGGATCAGTACGGTGGGGAACGCCGTACTCTCTGCGGCGAAAATCGCGGTGGGGCTGCTGGCGGGAAGCCTGGCGGTGCTGGGCGACGGCATCGATTCGGCCACCGACGTGGTTATTTCGGTGGTGATGATCTTTACGGCGCGGATCGTGAGCCGGCCCCCGACCAAGAAGTATCCTTACGGATATGAGAAGGCCGAGACGATCGCCACCAAGATTCTTTCGCTCGTCATTTTCTACGCCGGCATGCAGATGTTCGTCTCTTCGGTGGAGCGCATGTTCTCGCCCGAACCCAAAGCGCTGCCGGCAGCGGTGGCGATCTATGTCACCCTCTTCTCCATCGCGGGCAAGCTGCTGCTTGCGCTTTACCAGTACCGGCAGGGAAAGCGGGTGAAGAGCTCCCTGCTGACGGCCAATGCGGTGAACATGCGCAACGATGTGATCATTTCGCTGGGAGTGCTCGTGGGACTGGCCTTTACTTTCGTACTCGACATGCCCGTGCTGGATACGGTTACGGGGTTGGTGGTCAGTCTTTTTATCGTGAAGTCGTCGGTGACGATCTTCATGGATTCCAATGTGGAACTGATGGACGGCGTCAAGGACGAGACGATCTATTCCCGGATCTTTCAGGCCGTCGAGGCGGTGCCCGGTGCGCACAATCCCCATCGGGTGCGTTCGCGCCAGATCGGGAACATGTATATGGTGGCGTTGGACATCGAGGTGGCTGGCGACATCTCGGTGACGGAGGCTCACCGGATTGCCAATGAGGTGGAGTGCAGCATCAAGCGGCGGATCGACAACATTTACGACATCGTCGTGCATGTCGAACCGGAAGGGGTGCACCACGATGCGGAGAAGTTCGGCATCGACCGGGGAATGGTGTAATGCGCCGCAGGGCGTGACGTACGGAATCGGTACAAGGCCGGACGCGAATGCGTCCGGCCTTTTTGCTGGCGTTTGCTCCGGCTTCCGGGCCGTTTGTCGGGGGCTGCCGCGGACATTGCGTCGCGGTAGGACGTTATGTCGCGAGCGGGAGGGGGAAGTTCTAAAGTTGTAGAAGCGTGCCGCTGGCGGCAGGCGGTATTTTTGGGGAGAGGATTCGCGATGCGTTTCCTCTATGTCGTTCCCGAGGGGTTTTGGTCCTTTTCGTTTTGTGGACGCTCGGTTTTTCGGGAAGAGGGATGTCGCTGTGCGTCGTCCGGAGGGGGCGCGGCGGGAGCGGTACCGTTCGTATGTTTGCCGGATCGAAGCGTATATCGTCGCGGCGGGAGGAGCGGTGCGGGGCGGAAGTGCCTTTTGCGGGGTAGGTCGGCGGCGGTTCCGGTGCGGGAAGATGGTCGTAGCGGCGGCGGGAGGAGCGATGCGGGGCGCGTGTCTCGGCGGGGTATTCCGGAGAGGAATTTACTTGTTTTACTAAATCAGGATACGGATGAATTGGGATGTAATCAAAACGGCGGTGGCGACCTTTCTGAGCGCCTTTCTCGCCTCGTTGCAGCCGGTGTACGATGCCATGCTGCTGTTGCTTATTTTCGCCGGGTGCGACATGCTCTTCGGCCTTCTGGCGGGCCTTGTCGCGGGCGGCGAACGGTTCAGTTTCAAGAAATTCATTCTCGCTGCCGGCTACCTGCTCGTCTACCTGGGCGTGGTGGTGCTGATCTATGCGGTGGGACGCTTCCAGGACGATGCGCTGGCGGCACACTACCTGGTGAAGGTCGTCACCTATGTGTTCATCTACTTCTACTCTTCCAACATGTTCAGGAACCTGCACCTGCTCATGCCCGGCAACCCCGTCATCCGGTTTCTCGACTACTTCGTGGGGTTGCAGTTCGTCCGCCGGGTTCCGGTGCTGGAAGAGTTTCTGCAACGCGCGGAGCAGGAGAAGGTTTCCGGGGCGGATGCCGCGTCGCGGAACTTCTCTTCCGTTTCGGCGGAGGATACCCCGGAGGATACCTGCGGAACGGTGGACGAACGGTCCGAAAGGTAGCGGGCGCATGGGACGGTATTTTACGGTCGGGGAGCTGTGCGTGTCCGCGGTGGCCCGGATGCGGGGGATCGACAATACGCCGCCCGCATGGGCGGAGGATGCGCTGGAGAGGCTCATCGAAAACCTGCTTGATCCGTTGCGTGCGTTATGGGGAGGCCCCCTTACGGTCAACAGCGGTTACCGCTCTGCGGAGCTGAATGCGGCGGTCGGCGGTGCGGTTCGTTCCCGGCATCTGCTGGGTGAGGCGGCCGATATCACGGCGGGGAGTCCTGCGGCCAATGCACGCCTCTTCGATCTGCTCCTGCGGAGCGACCTGGATTTCGACCAGCTTATCGACGAGCACGGCTATGGATGGCTGCATGTGTCGTGGTGCGGGACCAACCGCCGGCAGGTTTTGCATCTTTGAGAAGAGATCGGTTATGGCTAATTAATTGGGAAATAGCGTATGAAGCGTATTTTTGCGAGCGTCGTGTGCGTCTGTCTGGCCTGGGGATGCTGCCCGGGGCGTCGGGGGCTCTCGCCGGCGGTTTCCGATAGTTTGCGGGTGGAGCGCGAAGTGCGGTATGTCGAGCGGTTGAGGGATACGGTCGTTTATGTCGAGGTGCCCGCCGAGAGCCGGGAGGTGCGGGTGCAGGCCGACAGCTCCTTTTTGGAGACTTCGCTGGCGCGTTCCGCGGCGCGTGTCGGGGCCGACGGGACGCTTTCGCACACGCTGGAACACAAACCGCAGCGCCAACCGGTCGGGGTGACGGTGCGGGAGCGGAGCGAACGGGAGCGACTCGCTTCCGGGCAGGTGCAGGTCCGGCGGGTGGAGGTACCGGTGAAGGTGCCTCTTGCGTGGTGGCAGAAGACGTTGATGGGGTGCGGTGCGGCGGCGCTGGCTTTCGTCTTCGGCCGGGCGGTGCGGCGTCTTGTTTTCCTGCGGGCGGGCAGGTAGCGGATGCCGCTTTTCGGAGGGGGCCGGCGGGCGGCGTGGGCGATGGTGCCTGCGAGGGCGGGAAAACCCCTCTCTGCGGCGGTTCCGCCGGGATTTCATGTCCCGGCGGAATTTTTCGTTTCGTTCGGAGGGTGGCGAAGAGGGGCGTCGGACAGTTTGGACGGCCTTGCGGCTGCACGGTTACGGGAGCGGCCGTTGCTCTTGCCGCAGGGATGCGGGAGGGGCGCATGCTATGTGGAAAATCGGAGCCCGAAACGCCTCGCCCATCCTCTCCGTTTTCTCCGTTCGCCCTCTCTTTTCCTAATTTTTCCCCGCCTGCTTTCCCTGCTTGCTTCTCCGCCTGCTTCCCCTGCCGGCTCTCTCAGCTCCCTTTATTCAATCCTCTTCGTCTGCTCCGTTCGCCTCCTTCCGGCCGGTGCGGGGACGGAGTCGGCCTGCGGTAACAATCCTTTTTCCCGTAGCCGGGGAGGCCCGTTTGGTGCGGGCGTTTGCAGGACACACGGCTATGTTTTGCAGATAAGTCCTTTAATTTTAACCCTCTAATTCATATTTAATAATTGTTAATAAAATTAATGTATTTTTAATTGGTTTATTTTGATTTTTGGGGCATCTTTGTGGGGCCGGCCGGAGGTCGCCGGAAACTGTACGAAGGAGATGGGAACGGATTTGCTGGATAAGCTGAAGATACTTGCCGAGTCGGCGAAATACGATGTGTCGTGCTCTTCGGGCGGCGTGCGTCGCCGGGGGGAGCAGGGGGCGGTGGGGAGTGCGCGGCCCTGGGGCGTATGCCACAGTTTCACGGAGGACGGGCGCTGCGTGTCGTTGCTCAAGATCATGCTCACCAACTACTGCATGTACGATTGCGCCTACTGCATCAACCGGCGCAGCAACGACCGTCCCCGGACGATGCTCTCCCCGGCGGAGCTGGTTTCGCTGACCATGGAGTTTTATCGTCGCAACTACATCGAGGGACTTTTTCTCAGTTCGGGGGTGATGCGCAGTCCCGATTATACGATGGAGCGGATGGTGCGGGTGGTGAAGGAGCTTCGCACCGTGCATCGGTTCGGCGGCTACATCCACATGAAGAGCATTCCGGGGGCGAGTCGGGAGCTGGTGATGGAGGCGGGGCGATATGCCGACCGGCTCAGCGTGAACGTGGAGATACCCGGCGAGGCCAACCTTCGGTTTCTGGCGCCCGACAAGAGCCATGCGAGCATCTACGCGCCCATGTCGTTCATCCATCAGGGAGTGATCGCCGGGGCCGAGGAGCGGCGTCTGTTCCGCAATGCTCCCCGTTTCGCTCCGGCCGGGCAGAGCACCCAGATGATCGTGGGCGCTACGGACGAACGCGACAGCGAGATCCTGAGCCTCTCGGCCCGGCTCTATCACGTAAAGGGGATGCGGCGCGTCTACTATTCGGGCTTTGTGCCCGTGAACTCGTACGATAAGCGCCTGCCGGCAGTGGGGAGCGCTCCGCTCGTGCGCGAGAACCGGCTTTACCAGGCCGACTGGTTGATGCGTTTCTACGGTTTCACGGCAGGGGAGATCGCAGACGAGGCCCATCCCGATCTCGATCTGGAGATCGACCCCAAGCTGGCGTGGGCGTTGCGGCACCCCGAGGTTTTTCCCGTGGATGTCAATCGGGCCGATTACGGGCTGGTGTTACGCGTGCCGGGCATCGGGGTAAAGTCGGCCCGCATGATCGTGACGGCCCGCCGGCAGGGACGCATCACGGCCGATGTGTTGCGGCGGATGGGAGTAGTGATGAAGAAAGCGCAGTATTTCGTGACGTGCGGCGGTCTGCCTGTCGGCGGTTGTGTCGCCGACCTCACACCGGAGCGGGTACGCAGGGCGTTGTTGCCGCAGCGGGGCCGCCGCACGGCGGACGGCCAGCTTTCGTTGCTTTTTCCCGAATGAGTCGCGGACGGGGCGCTGCGGGCGGACGAAAAGAGAGAGGAGAAGAGATGGGTGTATTCGTTTATGACAGAAGTTTCGAGGGGCTGCTGACGGCGGTGTTCCATGCCTATTCGCGCAGGGAGTTTCCCGAGTGCCTGGTGGGGGAGGGCGAGCCGGGGCCGCTGTTTGCCGGCGACCGGTTCCGTGTGGTGACCGACGACGTCCTGGCCGGGCGCGTGTGGCGGGGATTGGAGCGGCGGGCCGGTCGGAGTATCTGCAATCGGGTGTTGTGCGTGTGGCTCTCCGAGGAGGAGGGAACCGACATGCTCCTGATGCGTTATCTGCGCAGGATTTTCGGTTCGCCGCGCGGGGCGGAGTCGGATTTTACGGATCGCGACGTGTTGAGGATGGAGCAGGTTGCACGCCGGGTGGCTCAGGAAGGGCATCGGTTGATGCAGTTCGTGCGATTCCAGCGCGCGGCCGACGGCACCTACTTCGCTCCGGTATCGCCGCGTTATAATTCGCTGCCGCTTGCCGTGGAGCATTTCCGGGAACGGTTCTCCGATCAGCCGTGGCTGATATACGACATGAAGCGCGGCTACGGTTACCGGTACGACCTGCACGAAGTCGCGGGGGTGGAGCTCCGGCTCGACGAACGCCTCGGGGAGGGGCGCTTGCCCGCCGACATGCAGTTCGGGGGCGAGGAGCGGTGGGCGGAGCTGTGGCGGGCCTACTACGGGGCCCTGTCGATCAGGGAACGCCTCAATCCCAAGCAGCAGCGTCGCTGCATGCCGCTGTATTACCGGAAGTATATGACCGAGCATTGGTGAGGAGCCCGCGGCGAGCGGCAGGGAACCGTAGACGTCGGGGCTCCCGGAGCGGCCGTCGG
>CAJTLO010000001.1:17094-89191 GCA_910577285.1 uncultured Rikenellaceae bacterium
GCGTCGGGCGAGACGGGTGCGGTCGTTCCCGAGGTCGGGGTGTTGCCGGTGCGGATGTTCTCCGGGGGGCTGTGGGGCTCCCGTGCAGCGGCACATATCCCGATGCGGGTGCAGGTGAGGTTGCTGCGGCGCACGAATTGGCGCGGTGCGATCGGTCCGGTTGTCGCGCACGGGCAGCGGAGCGGAAGCCTTTGGGGAAGAGATGGCAGGTGTTTCCCGGAGCGGCCGTCGGGCGTCGGGCGAGACGGGTGCGGTCGTTCCCGAGGTCGGGGTGTTGCCGGTGCGGACGTTCTCCGGGGGGCTGTGGTGCTTTTCTCGGATTTTCCGGTGGTCGTCCGAGTCGTTTTCCGGTCGTTTCACGTGTCGTCGCCCCGAAACGGAGACTCCTCTTTTCTTTTGTCGGTTGTCGGAAGTTCCCGCTTTTGTCCCTTTCCTTGCCTTTGTCCGTGTGTTCCCGCACTCGTTGTCGTTCCTCTCCCGATTCCTTTTCCGATTTCTTTCCCTTCTGCGTAGCGGGAATCCGCTTGCGGGAGTTTTTTCTCCGGGCTGCTGCGGAGTCGGGCGTTTTGCCGTGCTTTCGTTTGCGGCGGAAAAGAGATTCGATTACTTTTGTATACTATAATTCGCGGTCGTATGGAGAGAAGCAGGACGGAGAGTGCGTTGTTTCCCGGGTGCCCGATACGAAACGTATTGGCCCGCATAGGCGACAAATGGTCGCTTCTGGTGCTTTATACGCTCGAAAGGGCGGGAGAGCCCATGCGTTTCGGCGCTTTGCGCAAAGCCCTTCCCGATATTTCGCAGAAGATGCTGACCGTTACGTTGCGGACGTTGGAGCAGGACGGCTATCTGACCCGGAAGGTCTGGCCGGAGGTGCCGCCGCGTGTGGAGTATGCCCTGACCGAGCGTGCGCGGTCGTTGTTGCCGCATATCAACGGCCTCATCGCCTGGGCTGCGGAACACATGGAGGCGATCAAAGAGGAGCGCACCGCACCTCGGAACATGTAGCGGCAGGCCCGGGGGAGTTTTCGGTGGCGGCCTTTTCGCCTCGTCCGGCGGCGTTTTGCCGTGCCGTCGCACGAGGGGGCGACACCTGCTTGCCGGTCGGTCGCAACCGTCGGGTTGCCTCTTTGCTTCGGGGGCGGCATCGGCCGATCTTCCCCGCAGCTCGGGTCGTTCCGGTTTCCCGGTGCCGGGCCGGTCGGCGGATCGTCTTCCCGACCGCAGGGGAGTTCCCGTTCATCGGGCATTATTTCCGTTTTACCTATTATATTGTTGGAGGTGACTTCCGCCGGAAGTACATTTGTGCATTCCGGCCGGGGATGCTCCGCAGGAGGTCGGCAACGGGCTGCCGGGGAATTTATTGTCCCGCAGAGAAGGTTCTTAAAAAAATTGAAAAACACCCGTGAAACACGAAAACTTTTTTTGTTTTTCGAGTTTTCATCGTAAATTTGTCGCGTCAAAAAAGTATCGGGAGCAATGGATGTCAGGGAGAGGGTGATCATCGAGGCCACGCGCCTGTTTTCCGAGATGGGGATCAAGTCGGTCCGTATGGACGATATCGCCGAGGCCTGCGGTATCTCCAAACGCACGCTCTATGAGCATTTCGTCGATCGGGAGGATTTGGTCCGTCAGTCGATCTGCTATCATATCCGTAGGCACGAGCAGCAGATGCTCGAACAGATGAAGGAGGCTGCGAACGTCATCGACGAGTTCTGGATCTTGTTCGGTCACGGTTCGGAGTTCAAGTCGTCCACCCGGATGGTGACGCTCGATCTGCTGAAGTTCTATCCGAAGATATTCGACGAGGTGATGCGCAACCAGTACGAAGCGTTCGTCCGCGGCAACGAGGTGCGGCTTCGGCGGGGAATCGAACAGGGACTTGTGCTGAAGAGGATCGATGTGACTTTCGTGGCGCGGAGCCTCACGCGCTACCTCTACGGTCTGCATCAGGATTTTTCGGATATCGTCATCTCTTCCCGGGTGGACGGCAATAAATCCGAACCGCGGCCGTTACAACTGGCGATCATGTACTTCGTGCGGGGCATAACCACCGATGAGGGAAGGCGATACATCGACGGGAATATTTTGAAAGGGATAGAATAATATAAAGAAAATCAGGTTAGTGATGAAAAGAGTATTTTTAACCGTTTGTGCGTTGCTCTCCGCCGCCGCGCTCGCCGCGCAGGAGCCGGTGCGGCCGCAGACCGTGACGCTTACGCTCGACCAGGCGATCGAGATTGCCCTGAGCGAGAACCCGACGATCCGGATCGCCGACATGGCCATCGAGCGCCAGGAGTATGTGCGCAAGGAGACCGTGGGCAATCTGCTGCCTTCGCTTTCGGCGTCGGGCCAGTACAGCTACTCCATTATCAAGCAGAAGATGGCCAAGAGCGGACTTTCGTTCGGTGCCGACAATACGGTCACCATCGGGGCCAACCTGAACGTACCCCTCTTCGTGCCGGCGGTCTACGCCTCCATGAAACTCAACGACGCCCAGATCGCCGAGGCCGTCGAAACGGCCCGCTCCTCGCGGGTGAATATGGTCAACGAGGTGCGGAAAGCCTACTACAACATCCTCCTTTTGCAGGAGTCGCTGGGCGTGCTGCGCGAGAGCGAGGAGATCATGCGCCAGACGGTGGACAATACGCGGAGGATGTACGAGGCGGAGCTCGGTTCGGAGTACGACTACATCACGGCCCAGTCCAACCTGAGCGCCATCCTGCCGAACATCATTCAGACGGAAGGTTCGATGGAGGTGGCACGCCTTTACATGCGCATGCTCCTCAGCCTGCCCGAAGAGGTGGCCATCGAGCTGGTGGGCGACCTGGGTTCCTATTCGGAGGAGATTCGTAACCGGCCGGAAGCCTACTCCACCGACGTGAGCAACAACAGCGATTTGAGGCTTCTCGACATTCAGGAGCGCATGCTGGAGGCGCAGTTGCGGATTACCAATGCGCAACGGATGCCTACGCTGGCGGCGTTCGGTACGTTCAGTCTCTACGGTAACGACATGCCCGAAATCAATTTCGGCAATATGGGGGGCGGCGCCGCGGCGAGCTCTTCCAACCAGTTCTGGTGGCAGCATCCGGCGAGCGTGGGGCTCTCCATCTCCATCCCCATCTTCTCCGGCAACAAGATAAACAACCAGGCCAAACAGGCGAAAATCGCCATCGAGCAGCTCCGCATGCAGCGCGAGTATATGGAGGAGTCCACGGGCATGCAGGTGCGCACTTCCATCAGCAACCTCACCACCGCCCGCAGCAAAATGCAGGCCAACGCGATTGCGATGACGCAGGCCCAGAAGGCATACGATATCATGGATGCCCGTTACACGGGCGGTGCGGGGACCATTCTGGAACTCAACTCCGCGCAGCTTCAGTTGACGCAGGCGCAGCTCAACTACAGGCAGGCCGTATACGACTACCTCGCTGCCGAGGCCGATTACGAGAAGATCATCGGCCGGGACTACGATGTGCCCGAAGCGGAGGAGAGGAACGAGCTGGGAAAATAAGTAAGTAAAATATATTTGGTGATTATCATGAGAAAAAGTCTTTTGGTCGCAGCAGCGATCGTGTCGGTGGTGTCTTTTGCCGGCGTGTCGGTATTGACTTTTACCAGCTGTAAGGGAAAGAGCAAGACCGAGGCCGTGGGTAGCGTCGAAGAGTTGCCTTCGGTGAAGATAGAGCGGTCCTACAGGGAGAAGGTGGCCCAGTCGGTGGACTTTACGGCCAACCTGGAGGCCTACAAGCAGACCTATATCATCCCCTCGATCTCGGCCCGCATCGAGAAGCTGAACGTGGATGTGGGCGACAAGGTCCGCAAGGGACAGATCCTGGCCGAGCTGGACAAGACGCAGTACAATACCAACGCGTTGCAGCTGGCCAATGCCGAACTCAATTTCGCCCGCATGCAGCCGGTCTATGAAACGGGAGGCATCTCCAAACAGGAGATCGATGCCGCGCAAACCAACATCGACGTGCTGAAGGAGACGGTGGCGAATCTGGAGGAGAACGTGAGGCTCCGCAGTCCGTTCGACGGCGTGGTGACGATGCGCAACAACGAGGAGGGCGACCTCTTCTCGGCCATGAGCGGAACGGGCATCTATCAGGTGATGCAGATGAGCCCGCTCAAGGCCTATGTGTTCGTGTCGGAGCAGTACTTCCCGCAGGTATATGCAGGGATGCCCGTCGAGGTGCGGGTGGATGTCTATCCCGACCGGGAGTTTACCGGCAAGGTAAGCCGCATCGCTCCCTCCATCGACCCCTCTTCGCGTACCTTCAAGGTGGAGGTGACGGTTCCCAATGCCGAGCTGACGCTCCGTCCGGGCATGTACGCCCGTACGACCTTCAACATGGGCGAGGTCGATAACGTGACGGTGCTCGACGTGGCCGTGCAGCGTCTTACGGGAACGAACGACAAGTATGTCTACGTCCTCAAGGACGACGATACGGTGGAGAGCCGTTTCGTGACCACGGGCCGTCAGGTAGGCGACCGGGTGGAGATCCTGTCCGGCCTGTCGGAAGACGAGAAGGTGGTGATCGCCGGTGCCGCCCGTCTGCTCGACGGGGTGAAGGTGCAGGTCGTCGACGGCGTGCAGGAGTAGGGTTTCCCGTCCGGGCGGGGAGCCGCCCGGACCATTCAAACACCAACCAAACAAGGATAACGTATGAAGATATATGAGAGTGCGGTCAGGAAACCGATTTCTACGGTCCTGATCTTCCTGATGGTGATGATCCTCGGTATTTTCTCGCTGAGCAACCTCGCCGTCGACATGTATCCGGAGATGGATATGCCCACCATTTCGGTCATCACGACCTACGAGGGGGCCAATGCCGCGGATATAGAGACCAACGTCACCCGTGTGCTGGAGGACAACCTCAACACGGTGGACAACCTGAAGAAGATCACCTCCAAGTCGTCGGACAACTTCTCGCTCATCGCGCTGGAGTTCGAGTGGGGCAGCGACCTGGACGTGGCGGCCAACGACATCCGCGACGCCATCGACCGGGTGAGCTCCTTCCTGCCCGATGAGGTGGACAATCCCACGATATTCAAGTTCAGCAGCTCCATGATTCCGGTGATGGTGCTTTCGGTGACGGCCGACAAGAGCTACAACGGGCTTTACAAACTGTTGGACGACCAGCTGGTCAACCGCCTCAACCGTGTCAACGGCGTCGGTTCGGTCAGCATGATGGGAGCACCCGAGCGCGAGATACAGGTCTATGTGGACCCGCGCAAAATGGAGGCCTACAACCTGACCGTAGAACAGCTCGGGCAGATCATCGCCGCCGAGAACATCAACATTCCGGCCGGTACGATCGACATCGGAAACAATACCATCAACGTCAAGACCGACGGGGAGTTCTCCTCGAGCGACGACCTCTACGGCATTCTGGTGACCAGTTTCGGCGGACGCGACATCTTCCTGCGCGATGTGGCCGAGATCAACGATACGCTGGAGGAGGAGACGCTCGACGAGCGCATCAACGGCCGCAAGGGCGTGCGCATCGTGGTGCAGAAGCAGTCGGGAGCCAACACGGTCAACATCGTGGACCAGGTGATGGCCGCCCTGCCGGGCATCGAGAAGAACCTGCCCAGCGATATCTCGATCAGTGTCCTGATGGACGGTTCGGAGAACATCCGCGACAGTATCTCCTCGCTCACGGAGACCATCATGTTCGCGTTCATTTTCGTGATTCTGGTCGTGCTCTTCTTCCTGGGACGGTGGCGGGCCACGCTCATCATCTGCGTGACGATCCCGATCTCGTTGCTGTCGGGTTTCATCTACCTCTACCTCACCGGTTCGACCATCAACATCATCTCCCTCAGTTCGCTCTCCATTGCCATCGGTATGGTGGTGGACGACGCCATCGTGGTGCTCGAAAACATCACCACCCACATGGAGAAGGGCTCTTCGCCCCGGGAGGCCGCCATCTACGGTACCAACGAGGTGTGGCTCTCGGTTATCGTCACTACGCTCACGGTGGTGGCCGTGTTCTTGCCGCTGACCCTCGTTTCGGGTATGTCGGGCATCCTCTTCCGGGAGCTGGGCTGGATGGTTTCCATCATCGTGACGGTGTCGACCGTGACGGCCATCTCGCTCACGCCGATGCTCTCCTCGCAGCTCCTTCGGGGCAACTACATGCACAGCTACAAAGGTCTCGGGGTGATCTTCAAACCGGTGGACCGCTTCCTGGATAACCTCGACAACTGGTATGCCTCGATCATCACCTGGGCGGTGCGTCACCGTTCGGTGGTGATGGGAATCGTGCTCGCCATCTTCTGCGTGGGTCTTTTCGTGGCCACCAAGGTGCCGACCGACTTCATGCCCGTCTCCGACAACGGTTCGATCAGCATGAAGGTGGAACTCGAACAGAATACCGGACTCGAATATACGAAGAAGATCGCCCGGCAGATCGATACAATCATCTACAACAAGTATCCCTATGTCGAGCGCGTGTCGGCCAGTGCCGGCGCCTCCTCCAAGACGACCGCTTTCTCGGCCATGAGTACTTCGGGGTCGTATATCATCAACTATACGCTGAAGTTCCCGAAGTCCCACGAGCGCGAGAAGTCGATCTTCCTCATCAGCGATGAGCTGCGTGCCGAGCTGGCGAAGATCCCCGAGCTGAAGCGCTTCAACGTGATTCCTGGCGGCGGTCAGGGCGGTGGCGGCGGTGTCGGCAGCGCGGCGAACGTGGAGGTGAAGGTGTTCGGCTACGACTTCGACGAAACGAATGCCATAGCGGCCGACCTCAAGAGCAAGATGGAGAAACTCGACGGTGCACGCGACGTGATCATCTCCCGCGAGGACATGCGTCCTGAGTTCAACGTGAAGCTCGACCGCAACATGCTGGCCTATTACGGACTCAACAGCTCGACGGTGTCGATGGCCATCCGCAACCGGATCAACGGATACACCGCCAGCAAGTACCGCGAGGACGGCGACGAGTACGACATCGTGGTGCGCTATGCCAAACCCTACCGCCTTTCGGTGCAGGATATAGAGAACATCATTCTTTACAACTCGGCCGGCAAAGCCATCCGTGTGGGCGACGTGGGCACCGTATTGGAGGAGTTCGCTCCGCCTACCATCGAACGCGAGAACCGGCAGAGGATCGTGAAAGTGACCATGATGCTCGGCGACGGGGTTGCCCTGGGCGAAGTGGTGGAGGATGTGAACGCCGTACTGAACAGCTACGAGCTGCCCGACAACGTCTTCATCGAGGTGGGCGGTACGCTGGAGGATCAGCAGGAGTCGTTCGGCGACCTCATCGTACTCTTCACGCTGATCGTGATTCTGGTATACGTGGTGATGGCCACGCAGTTCGAGTCGTTCGTGAATCCCTTCATCATCATGATCACCATCCTGCTCGCCGTACCGGGCGTCTTCTTCGCCCTCTTCATGACGGGTACTTCGCTGAGCCTTATGGCGCTTCTGGGCGGTATCATGCTGGTGGGTATCGTGGTGAAGAGCGGTATCGTGATGGTGGACTATACCAACCTGCTGCGCGAACGCGGCTACGGCATCAACCAGGCCGTGATCGCGGCCGGAAAGAGCCGTCTGCGTCCGGTGCTGATGACGGCGCTCACCACGATCCTCGGTATGTTGCCCATGGCGATCGGTCTGGGCGAAGGGTCGGAGCTCTGGCAGCCGATGGGTGTGGCCGTCATAGGCGGTCTTACCTTCTCGACCATCCTGACGCTCGTGGCCGTACCGGTCATGTACTCGATCTTCGGCGGGGCCGGTGTGAAGCGTCGTCGTCGCATGATGCGGGAGGCATATATCGACAACACCGTTCCCGAAGCATAAACGTCGTTTTCCCGGCGGGAACCTCCCGCCGGAAAAACTTAAATCAAGCATAGCAATACGATGAAAGCACTGTTCATTTCCTATAATATGACGCTTACCGAGCGTGTGGAGGGGTTGCTCGACCACTATACCGTCCGCGGCTTCACGCTCTTTCCGCTGACGCACGGCCGCGGCTCCTTCGACGGCGAACCCCATATGGGTACCCATACGTGGCCGGCCATGAATTCCACCATCATCGCCATGGTGGAGGACGAGAAGATGCCGCGGGTGATGGAGGCGTTGCGCAAACTCGAAAAGGAGACCCAATTGCAGGGCATGCGTGCCTTCGTGTGGGATGTGACCGACACGTTGTAGCTTCTCCGGTGCAACCGGTTAGCGGCGGAATCTTCATTCCGCCGCTTTTTTTTCGTCGGAGCCTGAGGGTTGCGGGAATAGCCTTTGCGGCCTTTGCCGCGGAACCCGGGACCTTCGCCTGGGGCCGGGCGGTTGGAGTCTGCCGTTTTTTGTGATCGGGAGCGAAGAGTAGTGGAAATCCTTGCGGCGCGGTACGGAGTCCGTGCAGGCGAGCGGTTGCGGCGGCTGGGTCGTGTCGGGGGCGATGGATGTGCACCGTCCCGGATCGACGGGGCGGCATGGAATACGCGGAGTGGGCGTGGGTATGGGGATGCGGTGCGACTACGATGTCGGATGTGACGGATGACGCGGAATCGTTGCCGCCGAAGCGGGCGGCGGGTTAACGGTTCCTGTCATTTCCGCAAGGGACGGTTTGTGCGATTCCAGCCGTTTCCGAAGGGAAGGGAGTGTGGGGTTTCTGCCGTTTCCGACGGGAGCGGTCCGTGCAGGCGAGCGGTTGCGGCTGGGTCGTGTCGGGGCGATGGATGTGCACCGTCCCGGATCGACGGGGAGCGGGTCGTGGTGACGGATCGAACAAGGGCGTACCGTATGGTACGCCCTTGTTCTGTCAGGTTGCGGCGCTGCGGGGCACCGCGCATTATGCCTCTTCGTCGGGTTCCTCTTCTTTGTTTTCATCTTCGTCCTCCGTCGTTTCGTAGGCGAAGGTCATGCTGACGCGGGTGGAGGAGGTAGGGTAGGTGATATCCGTCGCTGCGGAGGAGAGCTCCTCCCCGTTGCGCTGGTAGGTGTAGAGGTAGCGGCTGGCCCATGCGGCCTGTTTGCCCTGCGGCGAGTGTATCTGCGAGTTGATCGTCACGCTTTCGGGGAAGTTGCTCTGCGGGTATCCCGTCAGGCCGAGTATCCGGAAGCCCGTGAGGGAGTAGAACGGGGTCCCTTGTGCCTCGGGAAGGACGAAAAGATGCCATACGTCGGCCGTCAGGTTGTTGTCCTGGTAACCCTCTTCCCGGGTGGGATAGCGCAGTTTGTATTGAACGGTATCCTGTACGTTGACCGCCGGGTTGCTCGTATAGTAAACGGTGACGAGGCTGATGCTGTCGATGCTGAGGTTGTCGTAGAAGTAGTCGAATGTCTGGCGGACTACCTGTGCCGTATCGAGCGTCTGTCCGTTGCGCATCTGAATGGTTTCCTGGCGCGATACCTGCTTCAGCAGTTTGTCTTCGCTGGTGTCGTAGCTGAAGGAGATCGTTACAGTCGAGCGGTCGAGGATGATCCCCGTGTTCGCGTCGGCGAAGGACCACTCGAGGTTTTCGTAGCCGTAGGCGCGACCGTCGAGCATCTTGACGGGGAACGAGCTTTCGTCCTCTCCGATCCGCATGGTGACCGTGCCCGTCGTGCCGCTTTTTTTGATCGAATAGGTGACGGCGCCTTCGCCGCTGCCCACCGTGAAGGAGTTCACGACGTCCTCGTTTTCCTCATATCCGAAGGAGATTTCCGAGGGGCCGTCGAGCGTGCCGCCCGTGACGATGCGGCGGATGCCGGCGAGCCGGCGCGGTCGGGGGACGGGCGGCTGGGTGACCTGGACCGTCGTCCCGATGTTGCCGGGGAGTTTGATCTCTACCCGCGCACGCCGGTCGACGCCGGTGTAGTTGGCCGATTTGGCCGTGATGGTGATCGAAGTTCCCTGCGGGGAGCCCGACAGGGGGGTGACGTTGAGCCACCGGGTCGTGTCGCCCTGCTCGTAGAAGATGCGTGCATACCACTCGGCACTGGCCCGGAAACGGAGCGTGAAGGGATTGGTGCCTGCAAGCGTGACCGCGTGCATGTCGGGGTCTTCTATGTCGACGTAGGCGTCGTCGTGTGCGCACGATGCGGCCAGTGCGGTGAGAAGGCATAGGGGGAGAAGGGCGTTGAGGAGGATCGGTTTGATCTGCATGGCTTCGGATCGGATTGAGAATCTATTCGGCATCCGCGTGCGGCGTACCGTTACTTTATCGGCAAAGATACGGAAAGTCGAGCGCAAAACCGAATGCCGTTCGGTTTTGCCGAGACGAAGTATCTAAGGCAAAGCCAAAGATACGGAAAGTCGGGTGCAAAAACGCATGGCATGCGCTTTTGTCCGGACGAAGTATCCCCGAGACAGAGTCGAAGATAGCGAAAGACTCGGCGAACCCCGAATGCGGTAGGCGGCGCGGCGTGCCCCGGCGGGCCGTTTCGGGAAAAGAACCCGAATGGCATGCGTCGTCCCGGTCGGAGGAGGTCCCCACGGCCGGCACAAACGTCCGGTGCGGCCGGCCGAAGGGGCGGAGAGCTCCGCACGGAGTAGGGGTTGGGCGGTGTGTCCGTTATCGTTCTTTCTCCGCCTTCGGCGGGAGGAGCAGCGTGCGTTCCAGCAGGTAGTGCGGGACAGGGGTGCCGTCGGGCGATGCGGTCGTGGTGTCGCCGACGATCATGAATCCGCTTTTCACGGCGGCCGCCACGACCCGCCCGTGGCGCTTGTCGATCGTCGTGCGCAGGGTGTGCATTCCCTTGCGGCGGCAGTAGCAGTCGATGAAGAGCAGGGTGTCGCGCACATAGCCTCTTCCCCGGTCGTCGGGGGCGATCCACAGCTCCTCGAGCAGCAGCGTTCCGTCGGGGCGGGACTGCAGAACGAGGAGTCCCACGTCCCGGCGGGCGGCGTGCAGCAGGTAGCATTCGCAACCCTTCTCGATGAGCGTCGGCAGGTCGGCGGCTTTCGTTTTTCCCTCGGCGGCGAGGGTCGCCGCCCGCCGGAATCTTCGTTTTCCGCCTGCGGGCAGCAGACGGAGGTTCTCCTCCGGACGCAGGGTGGCGAAGGAGAGGATGTGCCATGCGACCCCTGCGAAGACGATGCCCAGCACGATCCGTAGCCACAGGGCCTCCGTCACGAAAAGGATGCAGAAGAGAATGGCGGCGAACATCAGCGACAGTGCCGTGATTTTGCTTCCCAGGGTAATGGCCCGCTTCAGGCGGTAGTTGCGGATGTAGAGGCCGAACAGGGGGTGGGTCATCAGCCACCCGTATAGTCGGTCGGAACCGTTGCAGTAACACCACGCCGCGAGCAGCAGGAACGGGGTGGTGGGGAGCAGCGGCAGGAAAATGCCCAGGATGCCGAGGGCCAGCGCCGTGCTGCCGAGCGTGACGTAGACGAGTTTCATGGAGTGCAAAGTAAAGCAACTTTGCGGGAATTTCCATCCGGCCGTCCCTTGGCCTTTCGGCCGCTCCGCCTTTCGGCCGCTCCGCCTCTCGGCCGCTCCGTTTCTTGGCTGCTCCGTTCCTCGGCCGTTCCGCCCCTTGGCTGCTCCGCCTCTCGGCCGTTCCGACCCTTGGCCTTTCGGTCCCTCCGCCTCTCGGCCGTTCCGACCCTTGGCCGATCTGCCTCCGAGTTTATTCCTTCGTCCCATGCCCGATCCCTCCCGGGGTAAAATGAATGCAGGGAAGCGCATGCGCTTCCCTGCATTTGCCGGAGGCGGTCCTGCGGGTGGCAGGAGCCTGTGCGGGCCGATCAGAAGTTCACCTGGAATCCGATGCCCAGCACCTCCTTGAGTTGCAGACGGGGCGAACCGGGCGTGGTGGCCGTCTTGCCGAAACGGATGTCGTCGTCGTAGATCATGTTCACGTGGAGGTTGGCGGTGAGCCAGTTGGTGAGGGCGTAGTTGAGCTGTATGTCCCAACTGATGTCGATGTTCTGCGGATTGTGCAGGTAGTTGGAGTAGAGCTCCAGACGCGAGTAGAGCGAGAGCCTTTTCCAGATGGTGGTGTTCACCTCCGCACGGACGTTGGCGCCGAATTCGTTGAGGATGCGGTGCCCGCTCTTCACGCCGAATGCACCGGCTTCGGAGAGCTTGTCGTTGCAGACGAAGGTGGCGCGGTAGGTAGCCGGCGAGGCGATGATCGTCAGCCACGGGGTGGGCGTGTAGGTCAGACCGAGACCCACGGAGAGATAACCGGGCGCCATGAAGTCGGAGATGTAGTCCGTAGAGGAGACCTTGTAGTCGTAGCCTTTGGCGAACTGGGTGTTGAAGGTAGCCGTAGCGCCGGCGTAGAGTTTTTTGGCTATCAGACGGCCGTAGTTGGTGGTGAGGTAGATCTTGTCGTTGGTCTTGCGCGTTCCGTCGGTGCTCGTGCGGTTGATACCGTAGGCCAGTTCCAGACGGTTGGTCCAGAGGTTGCGTCCGTCGTTGTAGTCGAGCGAATAGTCGAGGGCGGCGTTTACCGCGATGGAGGGATCGCCGCCGGCATTCCAGTTGGAGAACGACGCCTGCGATACGTTGAGTCCGACGTTGCCGTTGCGTTTCCAGGGCGATACCTCGGGCGCCTGTTCGGCGGCCTGTTCCATGACGGCCTTGGTGGTTTTTGCGATGTCGTCGGTGGTGGTGGGGGACTGTGCCCATGCGCTTCCTGCCAGGAGCAGAGCGGCGGCGGAGATGTACAATTTCTTCATGGTTATCTGTTTTTGGAATGATATGCAGTGGGTTGCTTTCAAGAGACGCTTCTATTGAAAATCGTGCCAAAGTTATGAATCCTGCCGGGCGGATGGCGCAAGGTCCTCTGTTTTTCTTGCGCGGGGGAGCAGGCGGCCGGGCGCTGCACGGCGGTACGGCGCAAAAAAATGTGGCTGCGGATTTTGAAGCTGTCGGGAAATGAATTAAATTTGTCCCAATTTAAGCGATACGAAAACGAGATGACGGGGAAGGAGAGCGATAAACGTACGGAAAATTGTGTCGAGACCTTTTTTACCGGTTACGAAACCGCCGTTTCCCTCGTTGTTCCCGATAATTTTTAGGCAGCTGCTCAAGGCTGCCTTTTTTGTGGGTGGTGTTTCGTTCGCCCTTGCATGGCAAGTTCTCTTTAAAAACATATCGATCTATGAAAAAGCTGCTCAAAGGGGGACAGGTATATTCCGGCGGAGCGTTCGTCCGTGCCGACGTGTTGGTGGAGGACGGCATCGTGGCCGCTGTGGGTGCTGCGGCCGATCCGCAGGCCGAGGTGGTCGACGTGGCAGGCAAGCACCTGCTGCCGGGACTGATAGACGTACATGTCCATTTCCGCGAGCCGGGCTTTTCGTATAAGGAGACCATCGCGTCGGGGAGCCGTGCGGCGGCCCGCGGCGGCTATACGACGGTCTGCACGATGCCCAACCTCAACCCGGCTCCCGATACGGCGGAGCATCTTCAGGAGCAGTTGGAGCTGATCCGCGAGGGGGCGGTGGTGAAGGTGGTGCCCTACGGCACCATCACCATGCGGCAGAGCGGCGGCGGAGAGCTGTCGCAGATGGCCCGCATGCGGGACCGGGTGGTCGGCTTTTCCGACGACGGCCGCGGCGTGCAGGAGGATGGCGTCATGGAGGCGGCCATGCGCGAGGCCGCCCGGCTGGAGAGGCCCATCGTGGCCCACTGCGAGGTGAATGCCCTGCTGCACGGGGGGTACATCCACGACGGAGAGTACGCGCACCTTCACGGCCACAAGGGAATCTGTTCCGAGAGCGAGTGGCGGCAGGTGGAGCGCGACATCGAACTGGTCCGCCGCACGGGCTGCCGCTACCACGTCTGCCATGTCTCTACGAAGGAGAGCGTGGAACTGGTGCGCAGGGCCAAGGCCGAGGGGCTTGCGGTGAGCTGCGAAACGGCGCCGCATTACCTCGTGATGACCGACATGGACCTGCGTGAGGAGGGGCGTTTCAAGATGAATCCGCCCATCCGCAGCGCCGAAGACCGTGCCGCACTCATCCGCGGCATCCAGGACGGGACGATCGAGGTGATCGCCACCGACCATGCGCCCCATTCCGCAGCCGAGAAGGCCAAGGGGCTCGCCGGCAGCGCATTCGGCATCGTGGGGTTGGAAACTTCCTTCCCGGTGCTCTACACGCGTCTGGTGCGCGAAGGCGTCCTCTCGCTCGAAAGACTCGTGGAGGCGATGAGCACGGCACCCGGCCGGTTGTTCGGATTGGGCGGAGAGATCGCGGTCGGACATGCGGCCGATATCGCCGTTTTCGATCTGGAGGCACGCTACCGGATCGATAGCTCCGATTTCCTTTCGCAGGGGCACGCGACGCCCTTCGACGGCTGGGAAGTGCAGGGGCGCAACGTACTGACGCTCGTGGACGGCCGCGAGGTGTACCGCGACCCTTCGCTGGGAGGCGGGGACGTCGCGATCGGGGCGTGAGAAGAGGCCGGGCGGACCGCCCGGTAATTTCGGATATTACAGTGAGACAGTTAAAGATATCATGTATAAACGCGGGATCTATAGAATCAAGTCGAACGAGCCGCTGACGGAGACGGTTTTCCGGATGGTGGTCGAGGGCGATACGCAATACCTGACGGCACCGGGGCAGTTCGTGAACATCGAGCTGCCGGGCAAATTCCTTCGCAGGCCGATTTCGGTGTGCGACTACGACGAACATACCGTTACGCTGATCTACAAGGTGGTCGGCGAGGGTACCGCCCGGATGGCCGGCATGGCTGCGGGCGGGGAGCTGGATATGCTGACGGGGCTGGGGAACGGATTCTCCACCGCCGTAGCCGCGCGACACCCCCTGCTGGTGGGCGGCGGCGTAGGCGTACCTCCGCTCTACAACCTGGCCAAGAGGCTGCTGTCCGAAGGGCGGCGGGTGACGGTGGTGCTCGGTTTCAATACCGCGTCGGAGGTCTTCTATGCCGAGGAGTTCGAGGCGTTGGGCGTCGATGTGGTCGTGGCCACGGCCGACGGATCGCGCGGAGTGCGGGGATTCGTGACCGATGCCATCGCCGCCGGATGTACGGATTACGACTACGTGTATGCCTGCGGTCCGATGCCGATGCTCCGGGCGCTCTCCGGTGCGGTGCATGTGCCGGGGCAGTTCAGCTTCGAGGAGCGGATGGGGTGCGGTTTCGGCGGATGTATGGGTTGCACCTGCCGTACGCACAACGGCAACAAACGGATATGCAAGGAGGGTCCGGTGTTGACTACGGACGAAATCATATGGGAGGAGCGATGAACGGAAAGGAGATGAATACGACGGTGTGCGCTCCCGACTTGTCGGTGGAGCTGAGCGGGCTGCGGCTCGACAATCCGGTGATCCCCGCGAGCGGGACCTTCGGCTTCGGCGCCGAGTTCGCCGAATTCTATGACCTGGACATCCTCGGTTCGTTCTCTTTCAAGGGGACGACGCGGGAGGCCCGTTTCGGCAATCCCACGCCCCGCATCGCGGAGTGCCGCGAGGGGATGATCAATGCCGTGGGGCTCCAGAATCCCGGCGTGGAGGCCGTGATCGGCGAGGAGCTGCCGCGCATCGCGCGGATCTTCCACAAACCCGTGGTGGCCAACATCAGCGGTTTCTCGGTGGAGGACTACGCCTACTGCTGCGAGCGGATGGATGCGCAGGAGCAGGTGGGCATCATCGAGGTGAACATCAGTTGCCCCAACGTGAAACACGGCGGGATGAGTTTCGGCACCGTGCCCGAGAGCGCCTACGAGGTGACCCGGGCCGTGAAAGCCGTGACCACCAAGCCCGTCTACATGAAGCTGAGTCCCAACGTGACCGACATCGTGTCGATCGCCAAGGCGTGCGAGGAGGGCGGTGCCGACGGACTGACGCTGATCAATACGCTGCTGGGCATGCGCATCGACCTGCGCACGCGCCGGCCCGTCATCGCCAACACCATGGGCGGTTTCTCGGGGCCGGCCATCTTCCCGGTGGCGTTGCGCATGGTGTACCAGGTGGCCAGGGCGTGCCGGATTCCGGTGATGGGGTGCGGCGGCGTGGCCACGGCCCGCGATGTGATCGAGATGATGATGGCCGGTGCCACGGCGGTGCAGGTGGGAGCCGAGAACCTGCGCAATCCGTATGCCTGCAAGGAGATCGTCGAGGCGCTTCCGGCCGAAATGGAGCGGCTCGGGATAAGCCGTCTGCGGGACATCATCGGCGTGGCCTGAGGGGCGCGGCACGCGGCGGAAGCGGGGCGGACGGAGGGAAGACCGACCGTCGCCCTCCGGGGCGCGTGTCCCGGTGGACGAGAGAAAGAAAATAATCGATAGCAATAGAAGATAGCAATGGCAAAAGACGTGATCATCGCGTGCGACTTTCCGAGCGCGAAGGAGACTTTCAGGTTTCTCGACCTTTTTACGCAGGAGAAGCCTTTTCTGAAGATAGGCATGGAACTGTTCTATGCGGAGGGCCCCGCGATCGTGAAGGAGATCAAACGGCGCGGACACAGGATTTTCCTCGACCTCAAGCTGCACGACATTCCCAATACGGTGAAGCAGGCGATGTCGGTGCTCGCGCAGTTGGATGTGGACATGACCAACGTGCATGCCGCCGGTACGATCGACATGATGCGTGCGGCGGTGGAGGGCCTCACCCGGGCGGACGGTACGCGTCCGCTGCTCATCGCCGTGACGCAGCTCACCTCCACCAGCGAGGAGCGCATGCAGCGCGAACTGCTGATCCAGGCCCCCATCAACGACACCATCGTGCAGTATGCCCGCAACGCCAGGGAGGCGGGGCTCGACGGCGTGGTGTGCTCGCCGCTGGAGGCAGGTATGGTGAAGGAGGCGTGCGGAAGCGATTTCGTGACCGTGACGCCGGGCGTTCGTTTCGCCGACGGCGCGAAGGGCGACCAGGTGCGGGTGACGACCCCGGCCCGTGCGGCGGAGATAGGCACCGACTACATCGTGGTGGGGCGTCCCATCACGGAGGCCGCCGACCCGGTGGGAGCTTACCGCCGCTGTGTGAAAGAGTTCATGATGCAGTAGGCGGACGAACGAATAACCCGACTTCAATAATTAAAAAACCGACATACGATGGATTTGGCTTTGGAAATGGACAGAAAGAGTGCCGGATGCTGCTGCGGCAAAACCGGCGGAGCCGTTGAACTGAAAGAACTTGAAAGGCTGATAGCCAAGGACCTCCTTTCGATAGGGGCGGTATTCCTCAGGCCGGAGCAGCCCTTTACCTGGGCGAGCGGGATCAAGAGCCCGATCTACTGCGACAACCGGTTGACGCTCACGGCTCCCCGGGTGCGCGACAACATCGAGGCGGGGTTGGCCCGCGTGGTGAAGGAGCTCTATCCCGAATGCGAGGTGCTGATGGGTACCAGCACCGCCGGCATCGCGCATGCGGCCATTACGGCCACGCTGCTCGACCTGCCGATGGGATACGTGCGCGGCAGCGCCAAGGACCACGGCCGTACGAACCGCATAGAAGGTCGCCTGGAGAAGGGCCAGAAGGTGGTGGTCATCGAGGACCTCATCTCCACGGGCGACAGCTGCATCGAGGTGGTGAAGGCGCTTCGTGAGGCGGGAGCCGAGGTGCTCGGTATAGCGAGCATATTCACTTACGGCATGCAGACCGGTCTCGACCATCTGCGCGAAGCGGAGGTGCGCAACCACAGCCTCTCGAACTTCGACACGCTTGTCGAGGTGGCTGCCGAACAGGGATACATACGTCCGGAAGATATCGAACGTCTGAGGGCCTTTCGTGCGAATCCGCGGGACGAGTCGTGGATCACGGCTTCGCGTTAGCCCCAGCCGCGGCAGAAGGGCCGCCGCGGGCCGCCGGCGCACGGGCGGAAGGGAAAAAGAGAACAACAGTTACCATAACATATATAAAACAGGTTTATTATGCATCATCTTATCGACATCACCGACCTGAGCATGCAGGAACTGCAGGAGATCATCGATCTCGCGCTCGACATCATCGCCGACCGTCCGGCTTACACTGAAAGATGCAAGAACAAGACGCTGGCCACCCTCTTCTACGAACCCAGTACGCGCACCCGCCTCAGCTTCGAGGCTGCCATGCTCGAACTCGGCGGTAATGTTCTCGGATTCTCGGATGCAAGCACCTCTTCGGTAACGAAAGGTGAGTCGCTTGCCGATACCATAATGACCATCAATAAGTTCGCCGATATCATCGCCATGCGCCATCCCAAAGACGGCGCTCCGCTGGTGGCTTCGCGCGTGACCGACATACCGATCATCAACGGCGGCGACGGCTCGCACTGCCATCCCACCCAGACGCTCGCCGACCTGCTCACCATCAAGCGCGAAATGCGTCGGCTGGACAACCTCGTGATCGGTATGTGCGGCGACCTCAAATTCGGACGTACGGTACACTCGCTTACCAAGGCCATGATGCGTTACGACAACATCCGTTTCGTGATGATCTCGCCCGAGGAGCTGAAGATGCCGGAACACGTGCTCGAGGAGCTGCGCGAGGCGGGCATTCCCTACACCGAGGTGAGGGATATGGAGAGCGTGATGCCGGAACTCGACATCCTCTACATGACGCGCGTACAGCGGGAGCGTTTCGACGACCCGGCCGTGTACGAGGCGCTGAAGGATACCTATATCCTCGATGCGGAGAAGATGAAGCTGGCCAAGAAGAACATGGCCGTGCTGCATCCGCTGCCCCGCGTGAACGAAATCGCCGTAGAGGTGGACAAAGACCCGCGTGCGGCCTATTTCCGCGAGGTGGAGAACGGCAAATTCATGCGTATGGCCCTTATCTGCAAATTGTTCGAGTGGGAGAACAGGCGGATGGAGAACCCGCAGCTGGCCGGCGTGGAGGAGAACCCCGCAGGCGTGAGGTGCTCCAACAAGCGCTGCATCAGCAACTCGGAGAATGTGCCGCAGCTGCTTCGGCCGGTAGAGGGCGAATCGGGTACGTACCGTTGCGCCTACTGCGAGACCCTCGTCAGGAAATAACGGAATCCCTCATTTCCGAATCGGATGTTCGTCCGGGAAGCGTCGCTTCCCGGACGAACGACGTTTTATCCGGTACCATCCGGCGAGTGCCGGGGGATTCGGCGGGCGGCGTTCGTCGGCGGGCGATCGGCGCACGATTCTCTTTTCAACACCGCAACCGGCTGCTTTTCCGCGATACCGACTCCGAAGGAGCCGTAGAAACCGCGACCGGGCAGGTCTTGGTCGGAGCGTTTTTTTCGGTGTCGTATATATTGTTGGTATTCATGAGAAAAGCGTGTACTTTTCGCATCCACTATAAAATTTGGTAGCGTATGAAGATCTGGAGGTTGGTTCCGCTCTGTCTGTCGGTGGTATCGCTGGCCGCGTGCAAACGGATAGAGGAGTGGTTGGATAAGGATAAAGGTGGCGTGACGCCGCCCGAAATAACGGTCGTGGCCGTAACCGATGCCATGGCTTACGTGGAGGTAGGGGTTTACGACGAGGAGGCCGATGCCGAGGTGGGCATCTGCTGGGCCACCCATCCGTCGCCGGATACCACCGGGCAGACGATGCCGCTGCACTGGGCGGCGGGCAAGTCCGCCGAGATTCACGGTCTCGCTCCCGAAACGAAATATTATGCCCGCAGCTATGCGGTCGGGAGCGCCGGGAAGACGGCTTTCGGCAGGGAGGTGGAGTTTTCCACCGACCGTCAGCGCCCCAAGGTGGAAGTGGTGGCGTGCGAGGTGTACGACCAGTCGGCGGAGGTCGCTTGCCGTGCGTGGGGTCCGCGTATTGAGTGTGTGGGCGTATGTTGGAACACCGGCGGTTTCCCTACCACCGAAGACGGGGAGTTTGCGGATTGCACGTACGATGCGGAGCAGGAGCTCTGGCGTGTGATCGTAATCGGCCTGGAGGAGTCGAGGAGCTATTATCTCAGAGGGTATGTACGGACGGACGACGGCTATACCTACTTTTCCGACGACCAGTTCGATTTCCGGACGGAGGAGGTGTATGCTCCCTCCATGTGGATCGATGGGCCCGTCGCGCGGGAGGATACCTATGCCGATGTTATTTATCATGTGAACGAGACGGGGATCATCCGCCGCGGACTGTGTTGGGGAACCGAACCGGAACCTACCGTGGAGGGGGCGACGACCGACGACGGTTCGGGAGGAGCGTGAAAAAAGAGGACTTCATTGTTTTTCTGGTAAAAAGTATTATCTTTACGCCTTTAAAGAACGAATGGTGTTGGCCGCGGGGGCGGCAACAAAGGTTCCGGTGTTTTTTATGTCCGTAAAGACTCTTTTGGTATCCGTACGACAAGGGTCGTACTTTCGTTATTTTCGGTCGGGGCGTCCGGCCGGGTGTGCGGGAGGGTGCCGGAATCGTACGGAAAGTGCCGCAACTCCCCGGGTGGAATAAAGCCGCTATGACATGGTCGTGTTGTAGCGGTTTGTCATTAGAACGTGTTTTTTTAACGATACAGGAGATATGGTAAAGGTAGGAGTCATCATGGGGTCGGTGAGCGACTGGGAGGTGATGTCGGCTGCGGCGGATACCCTCGCCGAGTTCGGCGTCGTTTACGAGAAGAAAATCGTCAGTGCGCACCGTACGCCCGATCTGCTGTCCGAATACGCCAAGACGGCCAAATCCCGCGGGATAGAGGTCATCATCGCCGGTGCCGGAGGCGCGGCGCATCTGCCCGGCATGGTCGCTTCGATGACCACGTTGCCGGTGGTGGGAGTGCCGGTGAAGTCGAAGGCGCTGAACGGGCTGGACTCCCTGCTTTCCATCGTACAGATGCCTGCGGGCGTTCCCGTGGCGACGGTCGCCATCAACGGCGCGAAGAATGCCGCGCTCGTGGCGGTGAGCATTCTCGCCCTGCACGACGAGGCGCTGGCGCTGGCGCTGGAGGATTTCCGCCGCCGTCAGACCAGGGCGGTGCTGGCCACGGAGCTGGAGTAACCATCAACCGATTTCAGAGAAGGGTGAAGACCATAGGAATCATAGGCGGAGGGCAGTTGGGCCTGATGATCGCCGAGCAGGCCGCCGGGCTGGGGGCGAGGACGATATGTCTCGATCCGTCGGCCGACGCACCCGCTTTCCGGGTGTGCGACGAACATATCGTGGCCGCTTTCGACGATGCCGCCGCGCTGGAGGAGCTGTGCCGCCGCAGCGATGCGGTGACGTACGAGTTCGAGAACGTGCCGGGAGAGATACTCATCCCTCTGGCCGAAAAGTATAATATCCCGCAGGGCTACCGTCCGCTTTTCGATTCGCAGGACAGAATCCGGGAGAAGACCAATGCCCGCGACAACGGGCTGCGCGTGCCGCGTTTCGCCGATGTCTGCGACCGCGAGTCGCTGATGAAGGGGATCTTCGAGGTGGGCTATCCGTGCGTCTTCAAGACCCGCACGCTGGGGTACGACGGCCACGGCCAGGTCGTGATCCGTACGCCGGAGGATATCGCCCGCACGGAACCCTACATGGGGACGCCTGCCATTCTGGAGGAGTTCGTGCCCTTCGACTACGAGGCGAGCATCGTCATGGTGAGCGACGGGCAGCGGATCGTGAGCTTTCCGATCGGGCGAAACATCCACCGCGAGGGCATCCTCGACCTATGCCTCGTGCCGGCTCCGCAGATGGACGAGGCCGTGCGTGCGAAGCTCGTCGAGCAGAGCGAAGCGTTCATGCGTCGCTGCGGCTATACGGGTATTCTGGCCATCGAGTATTTCGTGAAGGACGGGGAGATCTATTTCAACGAGATGGCTCCGCGGCCCCACAACAGCGGTCATTATACCATCGAGGGGTGCACGACCAACCAGTTCCGCGAGCTGTGTCGTTACCTGCTGGGAGAGCCGTTGCAGGAGCCCCGTCTGGTGGCGCCGACGGTGATGAAGAACATCCTGGGCGAAGACCTTGCCGCCGCGCAGGCCGTGGCGCAGGAGGCCGGGCCGGAGGAGGGCGTCTACGTCCACCTTTACGGCAAGAGCGTCAGCAAGCCCAAGCGCAAGATGGGCCATATCACGTTCGTGGGCATGACCGCCGGGGAGTACGATGCCCGGTGGAGGGAGCGCTTCGTGCAGTAGCGCGGGCGTCGGTATTTTAATTGGGAACGGAGAAAACCGCAAGATATATGGAGAGTTACCGTATTTACGTAGAGAAGAAACCGGAGTTCAGGGTTGAGGCGCAGAGCCTTCAGGAGGAGTTGAACGGCAATCTGGGCCTTTCGCTCCGGGAGCTGCGTCTGCTGAACGTGTACGACCTGTTCGGCTTTACGCCCGAGCTGCTCGAAAAGAGCCGCTACGGCGTGTTCGGAGAGGTGGTTACCGACGTCGTGACGGATGCGTGCGACCTGACAGGCAAAAAATACCTCGCTGTGGAGTATCTGCCGGGGCAGTTCGACCAGCGGGCCGAGTCGGCCCGGGAATGCGTCATGCTGCTGGAACCCGAGGCGCGGGTGAAGATACGCAGCGCGAGGTTGCTGATCTTCGATCCGGACGTGACGGAGGCCGATATGGCCCGTATCCGGAAATATTATATCAACGGCGTGGAGTCGCGCGAGAAGAATCTCGCCGTGCTCGGCGCGGCGGAGAACGCCGAGGTGCGGCCTGTGCCGGTATTGGAGGGGTTCACCCGCATGGCCGAGGAGGAGCTGGCTCCCTACTGTAAGGCCAACGGCTTGGCGATGAACGCCGACGACCTGCGCGAGGTGGTGAATTATTTCCGCCGCGAGGGGCGCGATCCTTCCGAAACGGAACTTCGGATTCTGGACACCTACTGGAGCGACCACTGCCGCCACACCACCTTCACGACCGTACTGGAGGAGATCACCGTGGACGAGTCGTTCATGAAGGGCGAGCTGGAGGAGTCGCTGGCTCTGTACCGCCGCATGCGCGAGGAGCTGGGGCGCGGCGCAAAGCCCGTCTGCCTGATGGACATGGCGACCATCGGCGCCCGTTACCTGAAGAAGAAGGGGTTGCTCGACGATCAGGAGGTGAGTGAGGAGAACAATGCCTGCAGCATCTTCATCAATGTCGACGTGGACGGAGAATCCCAGAAGTGGCTGTTGCAGTTCAAGAACGAAACGCACAACCACCCGACCGAAATAGAACCCTTCGGAGGGGCCTCCACCTGTCTGGGCGGCGCCATCCGCGACCCGCTTTCGGGCCGTGCGTATGTCTATCAGGCGATGCGCGTGACCGGTGCGGGCAACATCTACCAGCCCGTGGGCGAAACGCTCGAGGGGAAACTTCCGCAGCGGATCATTAGCACCAAGGCTGCGGCGGGCTATTCGAGCTACGGGAACCAGATCGGACTGGCGACCACCCATGTAAGGGAGATATACCACGAGGATTATGTGGCCAAGCGTCTGGAGGTGGGCGCGGTCGTGGGCGCGGTGAAGGCGGAGAATGTCCGTCGCGAAACCCCTGTGCCGGGCGACATCGTGCTGCTGCTGGGCGGTCGGACGGGCCGCGACGGCGTGGGCGGTGCCACGGGTTCCTCGAAAGAACATAACGAACAGTCGCTCGAGCAGTGCGGCAGCGAGGTGCAGAAGGGCAACGCGCCCGAGGAGCGCAAGCTGCAACGGTTGTTCCGCAGGCCGGAGGTGACGCGTCTGATCAAGAAGTCGAACGACTTCGGTGCGGGCGGCGTCAGCGTAGCCATCGGCGAGCTGACCGACGGACTGGACATCTACCTCGACCGGGTGCCGACCAAGTACAGCGGCCTGAACTCCACGGAGCTTGCCATCAGCGAGTCGCAGGAGCGCATCGCCGTGGTGGTCGAGCGGAAGGACCGCGAAGAGTTCGAACGTTACTGCGCCTCGGAGAATGTCGAGGTGACCTATGTGGCGGACGTGACCGACACGCGTCGGATGAGAATGTACAGCAGGGGTGAGCTCGTGGTGGATCTCTCCCGCGAATTCATAGACAGCGCAGGCGCCGAGCATTATGCCCGGGCGGCGGTGGAGGGCGTCGAGCGCCGCGATCCGTTCCTGCGCGAGGTGCGCGGCGGAAGCGTCGCGGAGAAGATGCAGAGCCTCCTGTCGGACGACAACGTCGTGTCGCAGAAGGGGATGGTGGAGATGTTCGACTCCACGATAGGCGCCTCGACGGTGCTGATGCCCTACGGCGGCCGGACGCAGCAGACCGAAACGCAGGTGTCCGTGCAGAAGATTCCCGTCGGGGAGGGCTATACCGATACGGCGAGCATCATGTCTTTCGGTTTCAATCCCTTCATCTCCAAATGGAGTCCTTATCACGGTGCTGCCTATGCCGTGGTGGAGGCGGTGTCGAAAGCGGTGGCTGCGGGCGCCCGTTTCGAGCGGATGCGTTTCTCCTACCAGGAGTATTTCGAGCGCATGACCGACGATCCGCATACGTGGGGCAAGCCGCTGGCGGCCCTGCTCGGCGCTCTGAAGATGCAGGAGGCGCTGGGCCTTCCCTCCATCGGAGGCAAGGACTCCATGAGCGGAACATTCAAGGATATCGACGTGCCGCCCACGCTCATCGCGTTCGGCATCACGACGGTCGACGCGGGACGGGTGATCAGCCCGGAATTCAAGGAGGCCGGTCATTGCATCTACCTCATCAAACACCTGCCGTTGCACAACTTCATGCCCGATACCGACGCCCTGAAGAAGAACTGGGAGTACGTGAGCGGACAGATCGCGGCGGGCAACATCGTTTCCGGATGGGCCGTCGGCTTCGGCGGCGTGGCGGAAGCCGTCGCCAAGATGTCGTTCGGCAACCGGATAGGGGCCGACATCAAGGTGAACGAACAGGATCTCTTCGGGTTCGGGTACGGTTCCCTCGTGGTGGAGAGCCTCGGGGAGCTCGACTGGCCGGGGGCGGTGGCGCTCGGCCGGACCGTGGCGGAGGAGACAGTGACGGTCAATGGCGAACGGATGCCTGTCGACCTGCTGCTGGAGGCCAATACGGCGAAATTCACTGCGGTATATCCCGACAGGGGAGCGACCGAACCGGCCCTCATGCAGGGTACGTCCGCTTCCGTCGTCTTCGAATATCCGGGTCCGGCCAAGGAGCATCCGGTGGCCTACTTCCCTTCGTTCCCCGGAACGAACTGCGACTACGATACGGCCAGGGCATTCCGTCGGGCGGGTGCGGAGATCGCCACGAGCGTCTTCCGTAACCTTTCGGGTGCCGATGTGATGGATTCCATCGACGAGATGTGCCGCAAGATAGCCGCCTGCGATATCTTCGTGCTGAGCGGAGGTTTCTCCTCCGGCGACGAGCCCGACGGCAGCGGCAAGTTCATCGTGAGCGTGCTCAACAATGCCCGTGTCACGGAGGAGATCCATCGGCTGCTCGACAGGGGCGGTCTGATCCTGGGTATCTGCAACGGCTTCCAGGCCCTTGTCAAGTCGGGTCTGCTGCCTTACGGTAGGTTGGGCCGGCTGACGCCCGATTCGCCCACGCTGTTCCGCAACGACGTGAATCGCCACATCTCGCAGATGGTGACCACGCGCGTGGCGTCGACCAACTCCCCCTGGCTGGCCGGTTTCGAGGTGGGCGACCTGCACACCATTGCCGTGAGCCACGGCGAAGGCAAGTTCGTGGTGAACGAGCGTCAGGCGCGGGAGCTTTTCGAGGCAGGGCAGGTGGCTTTCCAGTACGCCGACGCCGCAGGGACGCCGACCGGCAAGGCACCGTTCAACCCCAACGGTTCCTATTACGCCATCGAGGGAATCGTGAGCCGCGACGGGCGGATTCTGGGCAAGATGGGCCATACGGAGCGTTACGAACCCAACCTGTTCCGCAACATTGCGGGCGACAAGGTGCAGGATATTTTCGGTAATGCCGTAAGGTATTTCAGGAAGCAGCGATGATTGAAAGTAGCTCCGTCCGACGGACGGGCAGCATGAGAGAAAACATAAAATAAAAACGATAAATCATTCCGATACGACTATGGAAAAGCGCGAAATGCTCTACGAGGGCAAGGCAAAACAGGTATTCCTGACGGACGACCCCGATGTGATCGTCATCCACTACAAGGACGATGCTACGGCATACAACAACGTCAAGAAAGCGACGATCGAGGCGAAGGGCCTGCTCAACAACCAGATATCGACCATTATCTTCAAGTATCTGGTCGAGAACGGAATCCCCACGCATTTCATCGAACAGCTCAACGACCGCGACCAGCTCTGCCGGCGCGTGACCATCTTCCCGCTGGAGGTGATCGTGCGTAACGTCATTGCGGGTTCGATGGCCAAGCGGCTCGATATTCCGGAGGGAACGAAGCCGTCGAACACCATCATCGACATCTGCTACAAGAAGGACGAACTGGGCGATCCGCTCATCAACAACGACCATGCGGTGGCGCTCGGCGTGGCTACCTACGAGGAGCTCGACGAGATGTTCGACCTCACGCGCCGGATCAACGTGCTGCTGACCGATCTTTTCGCCAAACTGGGCATCACGCTCGTGGACTTCAAGATCGAGTTCGGCAAGACGAACGACGGCAAGATCGTGCTGGCCGACGAGATCAGCCCCGATACCTGCCGCCTTTGGGACTCCCAGACCAACGAGAAACTCGACAAGGACCGTTTCCGTCGCGACCTGGGCAAGGTACGCGAGGCGTACGAGGAGATACTCCACAGGCTTACGAAATAAGCGGGAGAGAGGGATACTTCCGGCCCCGTAACGACGTTTGTTATGTAGCGGGGCCGGATAACTTTTTCGGCGAAAGGCCCGAAAGCGCATGTGCGGGGAGGATTTCCCTTGCGTGTGTGCTCTCCTTTTTTTATTTTTGACGGATATATGGCGTACGGTCCGCCGCATGAGGCGGGGCCGAGACGGTATTTTTATTTGGAGGACAATACAAATGGCTAATTATCAGGACAGGCAGATCCATGAGGAGTGCGGCGTTTTCGGCGTTTTCGGCGTGGAGAAGGCCGCATCGCTCACCTATTACGGACTTCATTCGCTCCAGCATCGCGGACAGGAGGGGTGCGGCATCGTGAGCGTAGACAACCGTACGTTCCATCGGGTGAAAGGCGAGGGGCTCGTGACGGAGGTTTTCAACGAAGACAACCTGCGCACGCTTACGGGCGACATGGCCATCGGCCATGTGCGCTATTCGACCACGGGCGGCGGGGGCATCGACAACGTCCAGCCGTTCATGTTCATGCACAGCACGGGCGATTTCGCGCTGGCGCACAACGGCAACCTCGTCAACTCCGTGCAGTTGAAGACCTTCCTCGAGGAGCGCGGCAGCCTGTTCCACTCCACGTCGGACAGCGAGATCTTCGCCCACCTCATCAAGAAGGAGACCGACAGCCGCGACCGCATTTTCCCCATTCTCGAAGCGTTGAACATGGTCGAGGGAGCTTTCGCGCTGCTCATCATGACGGCCAGCAAGATCTACGCCTGCCGCGATAAGCACGGGTTGCGTCCGCTTTCGATCGGGAAGCTCGGCGACGGCTATGTGGTCAGCAGCGAGACGTGCGCTTTCGAGGTGGTCGGTGCCGAGTTTGTCCGCGACGTGGCTCCGGGCGAGGTGGTGATCATCGACGTGAACGGCCTGCAGAGCGTGGACTACTCCAAATTCAAACACTACAACATGTGCGCCATGGAGTATGTCTACTTCGCCCGTCCCGACAGCGATATCGAGGGCACCAACGTGCACGCGTTCCGCAAGGAGACCGGGCGCATGCTCTACGAGGAGGCCCCGGTGGAGGCCGACATCGTGGTGGGCGTTCCCGATTCGAGCCTCAGCGCGGCCATCGGTTACAGCGAGGCGAGCGGCATTCCCTACGAAATGGGTCTTATCAAGAACAAATACGTGGGCCGTACCTTCATCCAGCCTTCGCAGGAGCTCCGGGAGAAGGGCGTGCGGATGAAACTCTCGCCGGTGCGGAGCATCGTCGAGGGCAAGAGGCTGGTGATCGTGGACGACTCCATCGTGCGGGGGACGACCTCGCGCCGTATCGTGAAGATGCTCCGCCAGTCGGGTGCCAAGGAGATCCATATGCGCATCGCCAGTCCGGCCATCACCCATCCCTGTTTCTACGGGGTGGACATGTCCACCTACGACGAACTGATATGTGCCCGGGAGAAGGATCTGGAAGCGGTGCGCAAGCTCATCGGAGCCGATTCGCTGGTGTGGCTCTCGCCCGAGGCGCTCTACAAGGCGGCGGGCGGCCGTAACGAGTTGTGCATCGCCTGCTTCAACGGCCGTTATCCCACGGCCCTCTACCAGTCGATACACGATGTGAACAAGGATAAGAAATGTTGATAACATACGAAAAACGAGATATTTATGGCAAAGAGTTATGAAGAGGCCGGCGTGAACCTCGAAGCGGGCTACGAAGGGGTGAGGCGTATTAAGAAACACGTCGCATCCACGGCGCGTACCGGCGTGATGGGCAACATAGGTGCGTTCGGCGGCATGTTCGACCTTTCCAAACTCGGAGTGGCCGAACCGGTGCTCGTGAGCGGGACGGACGGCGTGGGTACCAAGCTGAAGATCGCCATCGAGATGGACCGGCACGATACCATCGGAATCGATGCCGTGGCCATGTGTGTGAACGACGTGCTCGCACAGGGGGCCGAGCCCATCTTCTTCCTCGACTACATCGCGCTGGGCGTCAACGACCCGGTGAAGGTGGAGGCCATCGTAGCGGGTGTGGCCGACGGTTGCCGGCAGGCGGGATGCGCTCTCGTGGGCGGGGAGACCGCCGAGATGCCCGGTATGTATGCCGGCGACGACTACGACATCGCGGGCTTCACCTGCGGTGTGGTGGACAAGTCGCGCCTGATCGACTGCTCGAAGGTGGCGGCCGGCGACGTGCTGGTGGGGATCGCCTCGAGCGGCGTGCACTCCAACGGTTTCAGCCTGGTGCGCAAGGTGGTTGCCGACAACGGTTTCCAGCTGGATAAGGTATATCCCGAACTGGGCGAACGCACGTTGGGCGAAGTGTTGCTGACTCCCACGAAAATCTATGTGAAACAGGTGCTCGACGTGATCGCGCAGTGCGACGTGCACGGCATCAGCCACATCACGGGCGGCGGTTTCGACGAGAACATTCCCCGCATCCTGAAGGAGGGACAGGGCATAGAGGTGACGGAGGGTTCGTGGGAGATTCTTCCCGTATTCCGTTTCCTGGAGAAATACGGCCGGATCGCGCACCGGGAGATGTTCAACATCTTCAACATGGGAATCGGTATGGTCATCGCGCTGCCCGAGGCGGATGCGGCGAAGGCCGTGGCGATACTCGAAGGGTATGGCGAACGGGCCTCGGTGATCGGTCGCGTTACCGACCGCGAAGGCGTGGAGATCAGGTAAATGCTCAAGCAGAAGCGAATGGATACCCGACACAGACTCGCCGTATTCGCCAGCGGCAACGGCAGCAATTTCGAGGCGATCGCCGCGGCGTGCGCCGACGGACGCCTCGATGCGCAGGTGGTCCTGCTCGTGTGCGACCGACCGGGAGCCTACGTATGTTCCCGGGCCGAGCGTCTGGGAGTGGAAACGTTTGTGTTCCGCCCCAAGGAGTATGCCTCGAAGGAGGCCTACGAGGCGGAGATCGTGCGGATGCTCGACGAACGGGGAGTGGAGCTGGTCTGCCTGGCCGGATACATGCGCATCCTCTCCCGCGTGATGCTCGACGCCTACGGCGGACGGATCGTCAATATCCA
Organism: uncultured Rikenellaceae bacterium; assembly: GCA_910577285.1. Taxonomy (GTDB): domain Bacteria; phylum Bacteroidota; class Bacteroidia; order Bacteroidales; family Rikenellaceae; genus Tidjanibacter. The sequence goes on from CAJTLO010000001.1 coordinate 46,606, forward strand.
CCCGTCGCTGCTCCCGGCCTTCAAGGGGGCGCATGCCATTCGGGATGCGTTCGAGTACGGGGTGAAGGTGTACGGCGTGACGGTGCATTACGTGAACGACGAGCTGGACGGCGGAAAGATCATCGCCCAGCGGGCTTTCGATTATACCGGTACCGATGCCGAGGAGTTGGAGGCGATGGTGCATGCGGTGGAACATCCGCTCTATGTGGAGGCGGTCGCCGGCCTGCTTGCTGCGGGAGACAGGTGATCTTCCTCCGGAATTTTTGCCGCGGCGGGCGCTGCGGCCGTCTTATCCGTCCGGCGGGCGGAGGCGATAAACGAAAGGTTTGAAAACAATAAAAACGATAGACAGAAGATGAGAGCACTTATCAGCGTCAGCGACAAGACGGGGGTCGTGGAGTTCGCGGACGGTTTGAGAAAACTGGGTTGGGAGATCATCGCCACGGGCGGAACCATGAAGCTGCTGCGCGAAGCGGGGCTGGAGGTGATCAACATCAGCGACGTGACGGGTTTCCCGGAGATATGCGACGGTCGCGTGAAGACGCTTCACCCGAAGGTACACGGCGGCCTGTTGGGGCGTCGCGACCTGCCCTCGCACCTGGAGGCGCTCCGGGAGAACGGCATCGAGTTTATCGACATGGTGTGCGTGAACCTCTATCCTTTCCGCCAGACGATCGCCAAAGAGGGCGTATCGATGGAGGATGCGATAGAGAACATCGACATAGGCGGTCCGTCGATGCTCCGCAGTGCGGCCAAGAACTACCGCGACGTGACGGTGGTGTGCGATCCGCAGGATTACGCACAGGTGCTCGACGAAATTCGCGGAGAGGGCAATACGCGGCCCGAAACGAGGCTCGTGCTCTCGGCCAAGGCATTTACCCACACCGCGCAGTACGACTCCTGCATCGCCACCTACCTGCGGGAGAAGGCCGGCCTGCCGGAGAAGCTCTTCCTGGATTTCGACATCGTGCAGACGTTGCGTTACGGCGAAAACCCTCATCAGGAAGCGAAGTTCTACCGCGGGGCCGAACCGGTGCCCTTCTCGCTGGCATTCGCCCGTCAGCTCAACGGCAAGGAGCTTTCCTATAACAACATACAGGACGCCAATGCGGCGCTCAACATCGTGCGCGAGTTCGATGCCCCCTTCTGCGTGGGGCTCAAGCACATGAATCCGTGCGGGGCGGCCGTGGGCGCTACCGTCGGCGAGGCGTGGCGCAAAGCCTACGAGGCCGACAAGGTGAGCATCTACGGGGGCATCGTGGCGGTGAACCGTGAAGTGGATGCGGCGACGGCCCTGGCCATGAAGCCCGTCTTCCTGGAGATTATCATCGCCCCCTCGTTCTCGGAGGAGGCGCTCGAGATATTGACCAAAAAGAAGAACCTGCGTCTGCTGGAAGTGGACATGCGGCGTACCGGCGGCCGTGAACGGCAGTTGGTGAGCGTGAACGGCGGCCTGCTCGCGCAGGATCTGGATACGGATACCTGCACCGTGACCGCGGAGATGGCGGTCACCGAACGTCGTCCGGCTGCGGCGCAGCTCGCCGACATGGATTTCGCATGGCGTATCGTGAAACATGTGAAGTCCAACGCCATCGTGGTGGTGAAGGATGGGTGCACGGCCGGTATCGGTGCCGGTCAGATGAACCGTGTGGGATCGGCGGAGATCGCTCTGCGGGAAGCCCGCGAGAAGGGACTCACCGAAGGGCTCGTGCTCGCGTCGGACGGCTTCCTGCCCTTCGACGATACGGTGACGCTGGCGGCCGGTTACGGCGTGTCGGCCATCGTGCAGCCCGGCGGCAGCATCCATGACGAGGATTCCGTCGTGAAGGCCGACGAGCTCGGCATCGCCATGGTGTTTACCGGCGAACGTCATTTCAAACATTGACGCCCGTCGGACCTCCGGGAGAAACCGTTGTGGTTTCCGGAGGACGTCGTTTTATGGAACCGAAAGAGAAAAGAGAGAGATGAAAGTACTTGTTGTAGGGGGCGGCGGCCGTTGCCATGCGATCGTGGATGCGCTGCGTCGTTCGCCGAAAGTGGAAAAGATATATTGTGCGCCGGGCAATGCCGGGATAGCGGAGATGGCGGAGAATGTGCCGCTCAAGGATACCGACGTGCAGGGATTGCTGGCGTTCGCACAGGATAAGGGCGTAGACTTGACGGTGGTCGGGCCGGAGGTGGCCCTGCAGGCCGGGATCGTGGACGAGTTCCGTCTTCGGGGGCTCCGTATCTTCGGACCTACGGCGGCGGCGGCCCGTATCGAAACGAGCAAGGAGTTCGCCAAGGAGCTCATGATGCGCCACGGCATCCCTACGGCCGCTTACCGTCCGTTCGACGACTACCGTGCGGCGATGGAGTATGTGGCTTCGAGGCCGTTGCCTGCGGTGCTCAAATACGACGGCCTCGCGGCCGGAAAAGGGGTGGTGATCGCCCGTAGCATGGAGGAGGCCGAAGCGGCCCTGCGCGACATGCTGCTCGACGATCGCTTCGGCCACGGTCGGGTGATCGTGGAGGATTACCTCGAAGGGCCCGAGTTCTCGTTCATGTGTTTCGTATCGGGGTCCCAGGTGTGGCCCATGCCGCTGGCGCAGGACCATAAGCGGGCCTACGACGGCGACCAAGGGCCCAATACGGGCGGTATGGGTGCCTATTCGCCCGTGCCTTTCGTCAGCGAGGAGGAGCGCCGGTTCGCCCTGAACGAAATCATGAAGAAGACGGCTGCTGCGTTGGTACTCGAAGGGCTTCCTTTCACGGGTGTCCTGTACGGCGGCCTGATGAAGACGAAGGAGGGGATCAAGGTGATCGAGTTCAATGCGCGTTTCGGCGATCCCGAAACGGAGGTGGTGCTGCCGCGGCTCAAGAGCGACATATACGATATCTTCGCAGGGGTGGCCGAAGGGCGGCAACTGGAGGAACCCGTGTGGGACGAGCGTGCCGCACTGGGCATCGTGATGGCCTCCGAGGGGTATCCGGGAGCCTGCGGGAAGGGATTTCCCATCCGGGGGCTCGATACGATAGACGATCCCGATATTCGTGTCTACCACATGGGCACGGCGGCGTCCGAGGGCGGGGTGGTTACTGCCGGCGGTCGGGTGCTGATCGTGGTGGGCCGCGGCGAGACGCTGGCCTCCGCACGCCTGAAGGCCGTCGAGGGTGTCGGCCGGGTGGAGTGCGACAAACTCTTTTACCGGAAAGATATCGGTGCTGCGGCTCTGGAGTTCTGAGGGAGGCGTACCGTACAGGGAGCACGGGTTGTCCGGTGCATGCGGGGCAGCGTGCGGATTGGATTGATGAACGTCATTGCAATGGCGGAAGAAATAAATTGAGAAGCGATTATGGTAATAAGCGGGAAAGAAATTTCGATGGAGATGAAGCGGCAGATGGTCGCCAGGGTGAAGGATCTCGAACAGCAATACGGCAGGGTGCCGCATCTGGTGGTGGTACTCGTCGGCGACGACGCCGGCAGCGTTTCCTATGTGGCGGGCAAGGCGAAAGCGGCCGATGAGATAGGGATACGGAATACCACCATCCGCAGGCCCGAAACGATCAGCGAGGCGGAGATGCTGGCGCTGATAGAGGAGCTGAACGTCGACAGCGACGTGGACGGTATTCTCGTCCAGTTGCCTTTGCCGAAACACATCGACTCCGACAAGGTCATCGCCGCCATAGACCGCGGCAAGGATGTGGACGGTTTCCATCCGCTCAACGTAGCCTCCCTCTGGCTCAAACAGGAGTGTCTGCTGCCCTGTACGCCGAAGGGCATCATCCGGTTGCTGAAGCGGACCGGAACGGAGATAGCCGGAAAACGTGCGGTGGTCATCGGACGCAGCAACATCGTGGGGCTGCCGGTGGCCAAGCTGCTGCTCGACGAGAACGCGACGGTGACCATAGCCCACAGCCGGACGAAAGACCTGGCCGAGGTGACGCGTCAGGCCGACATCCTCGTGGTAGCTATCGGTCGGCCGAAGTTCGTGACGGCCGATATGGTGAAGCCGGGCGCCGTGGTGATCGACGTCGGGGTGAACCGCGATCCGGATACGGGCAAGCTCTGCGGCGACGTCGATTTCGATGCCTGCGAGCCCCTGGTCGGCCAGATTACGAAAGTCCCCGGCGGGGTAGGGCCCATGACCATTACCATCCTCATGGAGAATACGATCGAGGCTTTCGAGCGTCGTGCGGCACGGGGCCGGAAGTGATATTTTCCCGAAGGATTTGCGAACGGACCGCACGCGAGACGCGTGCGGTCCGTTCGTTTTGGGGGCTCCGCTGCTGTCCCGGCGGGCGGGAGGTATCGCAAATAGGGGGATGATTTTTCCTATCTGTTTTTGATTTGAAAAAAAGAGGTATCTTTGCGCCGTTTTAACGATTAAATTCGACTAACCGCGCGGTCGCGCAAACTTAAACTTAGATTTATGGAGTGGTTCAGGGAGCTTATCTTCGGAACGGGGATAGCTCATTCGATTCTGCTGCTGGCTCTTGTGATCGCCGTCGGAGCGGCGTTGGCGAAGGTCAAGATAGCCGGCGTATCTTTGGGCATGACGTGGATTCTCTTCGTGGGTATCCTCGCCAGTCATTTCGGCCTGGTGGTCAATCCGGTGGTGCTGAGCTTCATCAAGGATTTCGGCCTCATTGTCTTCATCTTCGCGGTGGGCATGCAGGTGGGCCCGAGTTTTTTCTCTTCGTTCCGGAAAGGCGGTTTGAAACTCAACGGCTTTGCGGTGTTGGGCGTTGCCCTGAGCGTGAGCGTCGCCCTTATTTTGTGGAAGGTGACGGACGTGAAGCTCCCGACGATGATCGGTATCCTCTGCGGTGCCGTGACCAATACCCCCGGTCTGGGTGCGGCACAGGAGGCCTATCACGATGCGTCGGGCATCAGCGATCCCTCTATTTCCATGGGATATGCGGTGGCCTATCCGCTCGGCGTTATCGGCATCATCCTCTCCATGATCCTGCTCCGTGCGATTTTCCGCGTCAACATAGAGGCCGAGAACAAACGGCTTGAAGAGGCGCGGCGCGACGATCCCTCCGCAACGAATACCGTTTCGGTGAAGGTGACCAATCCGGTCTTCTCCGGTAAGAAGATCGTCGATATGAAGAAACTCTGCACCAACCGGTTCGTCATTTCGCGTATCATGCATCCCGACGGAACGGTGGATATTGCCGCCGGTCATTCGGTCATCAACCTGGGCGATCACCTTCTGTTGGTGGTTTCGGCCAAGGATTCGGCCCGCGTGGTGTCGTTCATCGGCGAAGAGGTGACGATCGACGACGACAAATGGCGTGAGGATAACCAGAAGTACGTTTCGCGTCGTATCGTGATTACCAAACCGCAGATCAACGGTCGCTATCTGGGCGATCTGAAGTTGCGGAATAACTTCGGCGTCAACGTCGTGCGTGTCAACCGTGCGGGTATCGACCTCGCGGCAAAGGCGAATCTTCAGCTTCAGATGGGCGACCGGCTCACGGTCGTGGGCGAGGAGGCGGCCCTGCACGATGTGGCCAACATGCTCGGCAATCAGCTCAAACGACTCCGTCACCCCAATATCATCCCGATATTCGTCTGCCTGTTGCTCGGTGCGCTGCTCGGCAGCATTCCTTTCTATTTCGGTAACATTCCTCAGCCGGTCAAACTCGGTCTGGCGGGCGGTACGCTCGTGGTAGCGATTCTTGTGGGACGGTTCGGCCCGAAGATCCGTATGATCACCTATACTACCGTCAGTGCCAACCTCATGTTGCGTGAGATCGGTATCGCCATGTTCCTTGCGGCGGTAGGGCTCGGTGCCGGTGAGGGCTTCGTGGAGACGATCGTCAACGGCGGTTGGAAATGGATCGGCTACGGTTTCATCATTACCGTGGTGCCTCTGCTCATTACCGGATTCATCGCACACAAGTGGGGCAAGGTGGACTTCTTTACGTTGATGGGTATGATGGCCGGCGGTACGACCGATCCGCCCGCCCTTGCGTTCGCCAACAGTATCTCCCCCAACGACCTTCCGGCCGTGGGATATACGACGGTCTATCCGTTGACCATGTTCCTGCGAATCATCTCGGCCCAGATGTTGATTCTGCTTGCCGTGTAGCGCGGGGCTGTGGTGAGAAAGACTTTGCGGGGCTGTACCGATCGGTACAGCCCCGTTTTTTTTGTGCCGCTATCGGCTCCCGGTACCTTTCGGCCGGGCTGCCACCTGCGCCGATGCCCGTTTCGTGCAAGACTTCTTACCTCGTCCCGGAGGGGGCTGAAGTTCGTGCCGGGAGGTGCGGAACTTGGGAATGGAAGCGACAGGCTGCTTTCGCCTGAGTTGGCAAGACGACGAATCTGTCTTAAGAGTATGCCGGAGGTCCGAGCCTTTCCTGTAGAGAACAGTCACAGAAAAAGGCTGTCCCGCAAAGGACAGCCTTTCGTCAGGCGAAATACCTACCTGTTGTTTATTTGGAAGCCTCTACCGATTCTTTCCTGAACTCTTTCATGAGTTTGGTGATCTCCAGAGCGGCTTTGCGAGCACGCGTACCGGCAGCCTTGTTGTTCTTCGTTACCTGAAGATTGGCATTCGTCTGGAAGATTTCGATCTGTTCGTTGATTTTGTCTACTAATGTCTGCATAGCTATCGTGATTAATAAATTAGGTTAAACACTTCCCTTCTACAAAGTTATATAAAAAAACGGTTTCTCCAAGACGGACGACTTTTTTGCATTCCGGCAAAAGGGTATTTACGTTCTATTTCTTCTTGAGCTTTTTCCAGAAGAGCCGGATGCGGGTTTTCCATGTCATCTTTTTCTCGTTGCCGTATCCGTAACCGTAACCGTATCCATAGCCGTAGGTGGATGTTTCGCGGGTATACTTCTTGCCGGCGCCGATGTCGGTGATGATGACATTCATGTTGCGCAGCGTCTTCCGGTCATTGAGTATGTTGATGCCCGTAAGGTTGCGTTTGAACGACTTTCCTACGCGTACTGAGAATACGGTCAGGTCGGCTATCCGGTTGATGAGCATGGTATCGGTCACCAGCCCGATAGGTGCCGTATCCACCACCACGTAGTCGTACATCTGTTTCAGCTCCTCGAAAGTCTGCAGGATACGATCGCCCATGAGCAGCTCGGCGGGATTCGGAGGAATGACGCCGACGTAAAGCATGTCGACGTTGTGCATCGCGTTATGGCTGATGAGGTTTTCGAGGTTCTCCTCTTTTTTCACCAGGTAGTTGACCAGTCCTTTGGTCTGTTTCCGTCCGCTGACCTTCTCCGACAGCGAGGCTTTGCGCAGGTCGAGGTCCACCAGGATCACCCGCTTGCCGGCTATGCCCAGCGTAAGGGAGAGGTTGATGGAAACGAAGCTCTTTCCTTCACCCGGCATGGACGAGGTGACCATGATCACCTTGCCCCCCTGGGGCATGGTGAAGTCCAGGTTGGTGCGGACCATGCGGAATGCCTCCGTCACGACGTCGCGGCTGTTCGGGGAGACGATCCGGTCGTTGGTCATGCTGGCGGTTTTGGAGGGAATGGCGCCGATGATGGGTACATGGATGTTGTCTTCGATCTCGCTCACGCTGCCGACCTTCACCCGGAGCTGTTCGAGCAGGTAGATGACCAGTGCGGGAGTGACGAGGCCGAAGATGAAGAACAGCATCACGATCATGGAGCGGTGCGGCGCTACATGATTCGGGTTGACGAGCGCCTTGTCGATCACATGCGCCACCGGCCTGGTAGCCACCATGGAGAGCGCCGTTTCCTCCCGCTTGTTCAGCAGGTAGGTGTAGAGGGCGGCCTTGATCTCCTGGTTACGCTCGATGGAGACGGTTTCCCGTTCCAGGTAAGGGATGTTGCTCACCTTCTCCGCCACTTCGTCCAGCTGTTTGAGAAGCGACTCTTTCTGTATCCGGAGCGAACTCGAAACGTTTTCCACGGACCTGCGGAGCGAGTGCTGCATGGAGACGATCTGGGTGGTTATCTCGCGCACGACGGGGTTGTCTTCGGAGGTTTCCGAGCCGAGTCGCATCCTTTCCAGCACCAGTTCGTTGTATTTGTTGATGGAGTGCGACAGCGCCGGATTCTCTATCCCGATGTTCACCGGCAGGATGCTGAACTCATGCTCCTGGTTGAGGATGTCGCCGATGGCGGCGAGCATCTCCAGTTGGATCTCCGTAGAGAAGAGGTCGTCCCGGTATTTGGTCGAGGTTTCCAGCGACAGCCTGGTTTCGGAGACGATGTCCACCGCCGAATTGTCGCTCTTGAACTTCTCGATCGCCGTATCCACGTCGGTGAGTTCGCTCTCCACCGCACGCAGTCGTTCGTCGATGAAACGCATGGTCGCCTCGGCGGTCCGACGCTTGCTGTTGATGGCGTCGTCGTTGTAGACCTCGATGAGCTTGTTGGTGAGGGTGGCCGCCTTGATGGGGTTGTTGTCGACGATGGAGACGTTGACGATGTTGGAATATCGTTTGGCCTGCGCCACGCTCAGTGATTTGGTATAGGCTTCGGCAGCGTTCCGTACGGGACGGACGAAGATTCGCAACGCATGTTCCGCTTCGGCGGGATTCGCCGCCGTGGGGGAGGGGACGATGCGGAATACGCCGACCGTGTCGCGGAGCGTTTCACCGAACCTGCCCATCAGGGATCGCTCCGTCTTTTTTTGGCCGGGGAGTTTGTATTCGAGGAGGGCCTTGAAACTTCCGTTCGTTTCGTCGATCGATTTGAAATGGACGAGGAACGGGTAGCGGATGGTGTCCGCCGTGATGTTCAGGGGCGAGGACGCTTCGGTGAGGTAGTTGTACCGGAGCTTGGATTTGGTGGCGTATACGATGTTGGCGTCCAGTTCGGTCACCACGCGTTCCATGATGGAGCGCGAGCCCATGATCAGCAGTTCGTCCTCCACGCCGTTGTCGGTCCGGTACATCATCCGTCCCGGCATGAAGCCGGTCAGGTCGCTGTTCGAGGTGCGGTTGTACTGTTCGTCGATGAGCACCATTGCCGAGGAGCGGTAAATGTCGGGTTTGGAGAGCGCATACAACATGCCGATCGCGGCAAACGTGATTGCCGACAGGGCGAACCAGTACCAGTTGAAAAGGATGAAGTCGAAAATATCCCGCAGGGTGATGCTCTTGCTCTCACCCTCTTTCTTATCCTCGAAGAGCTCTTTGGTATTGTTTTCGGGCATGTGAAGGTCCGGTTTAGGAGTTATCTCTGTTTTCTGCTTACCTGCCGCTTACGCTGGTTATATAGAAGATGAGCATCGCGATGGAGCTTGCGAGCGAACCGAGCGATACGATGGTGGGGAAGTTCATCTGGAAGGCCGACGTTTCGCGGGCTTTTGCGTTGATGGGGTCCACGTATACCACGTCGTTCTGTTGCAAATAATAGTAGGGCGAGTGGAAAATCTTCTTCGACTTGATGTTGAGGCGGCCGATTTCGCGTACGCCGTCGGTTTCCCGGATCACCACCACGTTTTCGCGGTCGCCGAATTCGGTCATGTCGCCCGCCATGCCGAGGGCTTCGAGGATGGATACCCGGTCGCCGGTGATGCGGAAATTGCCGGGTTTCTCCACTTCGCCGATCACGGTGATGTTGAAGTTGAGGAAGTTGATGGTCACGATGGGATCGGGCATGTAGGGCGTGAGCATTCCCTTGATCATCTCGGATACCTCGTTCCGGGTCATGCCGGCGATGCGGAGGGTGCCGAGGGTGGGGAAGTCGATCTCTCCTCGCAGGTTCACCGTGTAACCCTCCAGCTCCTGGCGGGCCTGTGCCTGCGACGTGGTGGCCGACATCTGAGCCCGGACGCTGTAGAGGTTGAAGGGAACGGCGAGTTCCGGTTTCGATGAAGAAACGATAATGGAGAGCAGGTCGCCCGGTTTGATGATATTGGTGTAGGTGTTGAGCTCCTCCATTTCGCCTTCGGCGGCATCCTGAAGATAGGCGATGTTCTTCGCAGAGCCGCAGGATAGCATGACGGCGGCCACCGCACAAAGGGATAAGAGTCGTTTGAGCATATCGTTTCTTGTATTCGGATGGTTAATAGTACCCCGGGAGACAAATATACGGTATTTTCCCCCGACCGTCAAATCCGGCAGGGCTTTTCTCCCGATTGGGAGCGAGGTTTTTGCGCATGTCGGTGCGGTGCGGGCGGGTTTTACAGGGGCAGCAGCCAGCACCTTTCGTCCGTGGGTCGGTCGGGACGCTCGGTGAAGAGTCCGTAGATCGAGGAACCCGAACCCGACATGGAGGCGTAGAAGGCGCCCGCGTCGTAGAGGGCCTGCTTGAGGGTGGCCAGCCCGGGATGTCGTCCGAAGACGGTCGCCTCGAAAGCGTTCGTCACGTGGTCCCGCCAGCTCTCTTTCGGGCGTGCCAGGCGTTTGAGCAGGGGCTCGGCCGGTTCGGCGGGAACGATCCCTGCGTAGGCTTCGGCGGTCGATACCGATACCTCGGGTTTGACGAGTACGAGCCAGCACCCTTTCAGGTCGGGACCGGCGGGTTGCATGATCTCGCCGCGACCGGAGCACAGTTGCGGCGCATCGTGCAGGAAGAAGGGCACGTCGCTGCCGAGCTTCAGGGCGAGCGCTTCGAGGCGCCGGATGCCCGCCCCCACCGAAAAGAGGGTGTCGAGCATGCGGAGTGCCGCCGCACCGTCGGCCGAACCGCCGCCCAGTCCGGCCCCGAAGGGGATCGCCTTGTGGAGGTGCATCCGCACGCCGCCGATGCCGTAGGCCTCGTGCATGAGCTGCCAGGCCTTCACGACGATGTTCTCCTGCGGCGGGCAGTCGGCACCCAGCCCCGATACGGTCAGTTCGGCTCCTTCCGCGCCTCCGTCGGGGACGACGATCTCGAGGCTGTCGCAGAGTCCCCGCACGGGGAACATCACCGTAGCGATATCGTGGTAGCCGTCGGGCCTTTTGCGGACGACATCCAGTCCGATGTTTATCTTGCAGTGGGGAAAACAGATCATTTCGTGGTGTGCTGAGTGGTTCGTTGCGGGCAAAGGTATGCACGAATGGGGTAAATTTCCTAATTTCGCACCTGTTTAACACCTTGTGCGCTTATGAAATTCAGGACAGAGATCGTATTGAACCGTTCGGGATTTACGGTGGACCATGCCCGCCGCGGTTTTCTTGCGGGGTCGTGCTTCTCGGAGCATATCTCCGACCGGCTCTCCGCGGCGAAGTTTCCCGTTGCGGCCAATCCGGCCGGCATCATGTTCAATCCCGCCTCCATCGCCGCGATGCTCCGCCGGCTGGCCGAGGGCCGTCCCTATGGTGCGGAAGAGCTCGACTGTGCGAACGGATTGTGGTTCAGCTACGACCATCACGGTTCCTTTTCGCGGGCGGAGGCGTCCGAGACCCTCGCTGCGATCAATGCGGCGCTCGTCGAGGGAGCGGCGGCGCTGGCCGCCGCCGACTATGTGGTGCTTACCTTCGGCACGGCCTGGGTCTACCGGCTGGCCGACGGCGGACGGCTGGTGGCCAACTGTCACAAGCAGCCTGCGGGGTGTTTCCGTCGCGAGCGTCTTACCTCGCAGCAGATCGTGGAGGAGTATGCCGATCTGCTTGCCGGGCCGCTGGCCGGCAAGCAGGTGCTGCTGACTGTCAGCCCCGTGAGACACCTCAAGGATGGTCTGGAGGGCAACTCGCTCAGCAAGGCGATCCTGCGGACGGCGGCGGCTTCGCTGGCCGAAGGGTTCCGCGACGTCTACTATTTCCCCTCGTTCGAGATCATGAACGACGACCTGCGCGATTACCGTTTCTACGACGAGGATATGGTGCACCCTTCGGCACAGGCGGTGGACTACGTCTGGAGCCGGTTCACCGAGTTCGCCATGGACCCCGATACCCGTGCGCTGCTTCCGCGGCTGGGCAAGCTCGATGCCGCGCTGCACCATCGGGTGATGCGAGCCGGTGCGGCGGCGGAGGTGTTCCGGGAGTGTTCGCTGAAACTGGTGGAGGAGTTGCAGGAGGCGCTGCCGGGCGTGGATTTCGGGCCGGAACGGGTCTATTTCACGCACGGGCTGTAGGACGGAGGGTGCGGGTTCTGTCCCGGCGACGTTCCCTTCGGCCCCGGCCTTCGGACGTTGCGGGAGGCCCCGCCGGGGCGGTGGAAAACAGCGCGATTTGTATCGCTTTGGCTTTACCTTAGATACTCCGTCTGGGCAAAACTCGAATGGATTCGGTTTTGCACTCGACTTTTCGTATCTTTGACTTTGTCTTAGATACTCCGTCTGGGCAAAACTCGAATGCGATTCGGTTTTGCACTCGACTTTTCGTATCTTTGACTTTGTCTTAGATACTCCGTCTGGGCAAAACTCGCATGCGATTCGGTTTTGCACTCGACTTTTCGTATCTTTGACTTTGTCTTAGATCCTCTGTCTGGGCAAAACTCGCATGCGATTCGGTTTTGCATTCGACTTTTCGTATCTTTGTCCATTCTAACAATTCAGCAGTCCGAAGATGACGTTCCGCAGATTTATCCTCCTCGTCGCGGGGAGTGTGTTCGCTTCCCAGGGCGTTGCCGCGCAGCAGCCCGTCGCTACGGAGCGTCCCTCCTTGGTAGTCAATCTTGTGATGGGGGGCATCCCCTACGATTTTTTCACCCGTTACGGTCACAACCTCTCCGAAGGGGGCTTTCGCCGGCTGATGGAACAGGGGGTGGTGTTCACTGCGGCACGCTACGACTACATGCCCACCGACAGGGCCTCGTCGCTGGCCACGATCACCACCGGCACCTATCCCTCCGTGCACGGCGTGGTGGGGGAGCGCTGGTACGACGTGCAGACGGGCGAGGAGGTGGAGCTCATCGCCGATCCCGGTGCGACGGGTTTCGGCTGCGAGTACGGCCTGGGGTGCTATTCCAACCTGAACCTCATCGCTCCCGCATTGGGCGACCGCCTGCGGGCGGAGAGCCCCGAGAGCCGGGTGGTCAGCATCGCGGCCGACCCCGTGTCGGCGATCGTGCTGGCGGGCCTCGGAACCGACGCCTATTGGGTGAATACCGCGACGGCGGGGTGGACCTCTTCCAGCCGCTACATGCTCTACCTGCCCGGATGGGTGGAGAGCTTCAACGATCAATACAAGGGAAATACCTATCTGGCCGACTGGTTCTGGGCGCTGCATCTGGCCCCGGAACGCTATGTGAATAGGCGCTACGCCCGGGTTCCGCTCCCCTCCGGAGGGCGTTTCCTGGAGCTTCCTTGCGTGGGCGCACAGTCCGGTGCCGCCGGCGGGGGACGTTATGCGCCGGTCGTCGCCACGCCGCTGGCGAGCGATCTGGTGGCCGATTTCGCCATGCAGGCCGTCGTGCACGAGGCGTTGGGGCGCGACGATGCACCCGATATACTGAACGTCTGTTTCGATGCGCCGCGCGATATCATCGCCCGGTATGGTCCCGAGTCGGTCGAGGCCGAGGATATGTTTTACCAGCTCGATCGCACGCTCGGAGCGCTGATCGGTTTCATCGTCTCCCAGGTCGGGGAGGAGCGGGTACTCTTCGTGCTCACTTCCGACCACGGCAGCAGTGCGTCGTTCGACGCCGTGGGGCCCGAACGGGAGCGTTTCAACGGGGTGCAGTTCAGTGCCATCGTCAACAGCTTCCTGTGTGCCCGGTACGAAGGCGACAGGTGGGTGACGGGGTACTCCAACCGCCGGCTCTATTTCGATCGCCGGGAGGCGTTCGAGCGGGGGCTGTCGCTCGACGAGGTGCAGCGGCGGGCTTCGGATTTCGCGTTGCAGTTCCGGGGAATCGCCCGCGTGGTACCCTCGTGCGACCTGCGCGGCGGAGCGGCGAGCGATGCCTACATGCAGCGGTTGCGCAACGGCTATTTCCCGAAACGTTCGGGCGACCTGCTCGTGGATCTCGTCCCGGGAAGGATCGAGGAGCGTGCCGGGGTGCGTTCCTCGGCGGGCTCGGCTTACGACTACGACACGCACGTGCCGCTGGTAATGGCGGGAGGCGGGCTTCCGCATGCGCGTGTGGAGGAGCCGGTCGACATGGCGTCGCTGCCGGTGACCCTGGCGCGGATATTGGGGATACAAAGACCGGAGGCCGCTACGGCGGAGGCGCTGCCGGTCGTGGAATAATTTTGGAAATAAAATTTGTTCGTTATGGCTGTTACGGATAGTGTACAGGAGGAGATCATCGAAGAGTTCTCGGCGTTCGACGAGTGGCTCGACCGCTACGAGGTGTTGATCGGACTGGGCAATGAGCTGCCCGCCATCGATCCCGCCCACCGCGACGAGCGGCACCTGATCGAGGGGTGTCAGTCGCGCGTATGGGTGGATGCGAAACTGGAAGAGGGGAGAATCTACTACTCGGCCGACAGCGACGCCATCATCACCAAGGGAATCATCGCGCTGCTCATTCGGGTGCTGAACGGCCGCACCCCGCAGGAGGTGCTCGATACCGACCTCTATTTCATCGACCGCATCGGGTTGAGCGAGAATCTTTCTCCCACGCGGGCGAACGGCCTGGCGGCGATGATCAAACAGATGAAACTGTATGCCCTCGCCTTTTCGGCCGGAGGGAAGAACTGACAAGGAGGGTGTGATAGAAGATGGAACCGAACGACATATTGCGGGTGGAGCAGGATATTATCGCTACGCTCAAGAACATATACGATCCGGAAATCCCGGTCAATGTCTACGACCTGGGGCTGGTCTATGACATAGACTATACGCCGGAAGGGACGGCGGAGATACAGATGACGCTCACGGCGCCCAACTGTCCGATGGCCGATATGCTGATGGAGGATGTCCGGACGCAGGTGGCGAAGATTCCCGGCGTGGAGCGCGTGAATGTGACGCTGGTATTCGATCCGCCTTGGGACAAGGAGATGATGAGCGAGGAGGCCCGGCTTGAATTGGGCTTCATGTAGGGGGCCGGGGAGCGGTCGGTGCTGCCTTCGGCGGAAAGTGCCGTACGTTGCATCGTACCGCGGCCCGAAACGATACGGAGGTCCGGGACGGAAAATTTTCCGTCCCGGATTTTTTATGCCGCAGAGGAAGCTGTAACCGGCGGACGGGACTTGGAACGCCAGCGGTTGCGGCCGGAGGCCGGATGGGTGAGGCAGGTACCGGGCGGTTGTCCTGTTCCGGAATGTTGCGGTCTACGGGCAAGCGAGGGGAACGACGAGCCGGTGACTGACGTTTTTTTTGGCCGGCGGGCTCTCTCCTTTTGCCGGCGGCCGGAGGATGGCGGTATCGGCAGCGTATCCGTGTAGGAGCGAGACAATAAGGAGGTCGGATACGCCGGTTGCGGCCGGTCGGTGGGAGCATGCCGCGGCGGAGGCCGGCGCTGCCCCTCGGGCGGAAATGTGTGTCGCTTCCGTCGGGCCTCGTGCCGGGTTTGGGTGCGGGAGGAGTTGGAAGGTCCTCTTTTTTGTTGTGTCCGGATTTGTTATATTTGAGGCTGTATCTGTTGTTGTGTTATGAAGGAGGACGATATATTGCGTTTTGCGTGGCCGCAGCTCGCCGAGCATGCGGAGCGCGTGTTCCGGCTCGCGGACGGGGAGATGCTGCGGATCGTGAGGGCGGGCGAGGAGGATGCCGGCAACGGGATTTACCGTTCCGCCGAAGTGGAGGTGGCGGGTGTGCGGCGTCGGGGCGACGTGATTTTCGGTGCAGGAGAGAGGGTGGAGGGCCGCTTGCCGGCTGCCCTCCGTTATGCCGTGCTTCAGGTGGTTTCCGGCCCTGCCGCGCCGCTTTACGATGCGCTGGGCGAACCGGTTCCGCAACTGGTCGTGAACCTTCCGCAGCGGTTGAAGGATGCGGTGGCTTCGCTCCGGGAGGGGGCCGGAAAGTACGAGTGCGGGGTATGGCTCGGCGACGTGCCTCCGCCGCGGCGTGTCGCCTGGCTGGACCGGCTCGCCGTGGAGCGTCTCGACCGGAAGTGTCGCGAGGTGGCGGGGATATGGGAGGGTACCGGCGGCGATTGGGCGCAGACGTTGTACCTCATGTTGTTCCGTGCCATGGGCGGCAATCGCAACAGGGAGCCTTATGTCGCACTCGCCTCGCGTGCCACGTATCAGATGGTGCTCCGGGAGCGGGGCGATATCGAGTTGGTGGAGGCGTTGCTGCTGGGTACCGCCGGCTTGCTGGAGGGGTGCTATTTCGACGACTACATCGCGCGGCTCCACGATCATTACCTCTATCTGGTGCGAAAATACGGAATCGTGCCCATGCGCTCCGGGGAGTGGAGCCGTGCGGGGATTCGGGCGCAGAACAAGCCCGTCATGCGGATCGTGCAGCTCGCCTCGTTCGTAGCCCGCAACGACTTTATGTTCGATCGGGCGATGGGGTGCCGGACGCGGGCGGACGTGCATGCGCTTTTCGATGCCGAGGTGTTGGGCTACTGGGCCACGCACTATGTGCCCGACGGATCGGGCGACCGGTGTCCGCGGCACATCGGTGCGGAGAAGGCCGATCTGCTGGCCATCAATGCGCTGGTGCCGGTGATGTTCGCCTACGGGCAGGCCACTGGGAAGAGCGCCCTGAAAGATGCCGCCTTCGACCTGCTGGGCGATATTCCGCCCGAGAACAATACCGTCGTGCGCAGCTGGAGCGGAATGGGCGTTCCGGTGCGCAGCGCCCTCGATTCCCAGGCGTTGCTGCAACTTCGGAACGAATATTGCAATAGGGGGCGGTGCACCGATTGCAGGGTCGGGAAAAGTATAATAAATAGGGGACAGGGGATTCCGTTTCCGATAAAATAGGTATATTTACCGGCTCAACAGGAAACACGAGATAACGATGGATATATTAACGAAAGTAATCAAGACATTTTTCGGGACCAAGAGCGACAAGGACCGCAAGGAGATCCAACCCTATGTGGACCGGATTCTCGCGCTCTACCCGCAGATAGACGCCTTGTCGAACGACGACCTGCGTGCCCGCAGCGCGGCCCTGCGTCGCGATATCGCGGAGACGATACGTCCCGACGAGGAGCGCATCGCCGAGCTGAAGGGGATACTCGAGCAGCCGGAAACCTCCCTGGAGGAGAAGGAGCGCCATTCGCGCGAGATTGACAGGCTCACCAAGGAGATCGACGAGAAGATCGAACGGAAGCTCGACGAGATACTTCCCGAGGCTTTCGCCATCATGAAGGCTACCGCCCACCGTTTCGCGCAGAATCCCACCGTGGAGGTAACCGCCACGCAGTTCGACCGCGACCTGGCCGCACGCAAGGATTTCGTCACCATCGAGGGCGACAAGGCCGTCTACTCCAACAGTTGGCAGGCCGGAGGCAATACCGTCACCTGGGACATGGTGCATTACGACGTACAGCTTTTCGGCGGCGTCGTGCTCCACAAGGGGCGCATCGCCGAGATGGCGACCGGCGAGGGTAAGACGCTGGTGGCCACGCTTCCGGTATTCCTCAATGCCCTGGCCGGAAAGGGCGTGCATGTGGTGACGGTGAACGACTACCTGGCCCGCCGCGACTCGGAGTGGATGGGACCGATGTACGAGTTCCACGGTCTTTCGGTGGACTGCATCGACAACCATCAGCCCAACTCCGCCGCGCGCCGCAAGGCCTACATGGCCGACATTACCTTCGGTACGAACAACGAGTTCGGTTTCGACTACCTGAGGGACAACATGGCCATCCAGCCGCAGGACCTGGTGCAGCGGAAACACCATTTCGCCATTGTGGACGAGGTGGACTCGGTGCTCATCGACGACGCCCGTACCCCGCTCATCATTTCGGGTCCCGTGCCCAAGGGCGACGACCAGCTCTTCGACCAGTACCGCGGCTTCATCGAGCAGCTCTACAACGTGCAGCGCACCTTCGTGAACGACCTGCTGGGCAAAGCCCGCAAGCTCATCGGCGAGGGGAAGACCGACGAGGGCGGCGTGCTGCTCTACCGTGCCCACAAGGGGTTGCCCAAATACAAACCGCTCATCAAGTTCCTCAGCGAGCCGGGCAACAAGGCCCTGATGCAGAAGGTGGAGAACATCTACATGCAGGACAACAACAGGCGCATGCCGGAGATCACCGACGAGCTTTTCTTCGTGATCGACGAGAAGCTCAATTCGGTGGAACTCACCGATAAGGGCCACGAGTTCCTTGCCGGCAACGTCGGTGAAGACGGCTTTTTCGTGCTGCCCGACATCGGGGCTTCGGTGGCGGAGATCGAGAAGAGCGACCTGAGTGCCGAGGAGAAGACCGCCAAAAAGGACGAGCTCGTCAACGAGTATGCGGTGAAGTCCGAACGGGTGCATACCATCAACCAGTTGCTCAAGGCCTACAGCATGTTCGAGAAGGACGTGGAGTACGTCGTGATCGACAATAAAGTGAAGATCGTGGACGAGCAGACGGGCCGTATCATGGAGGGGCGCCGCTACTCCGACGGTCTGCATCAGGCCATCGAGGCCAAGGAGCGCGTCAAGGTGGAGGCCGCGACGCAGACCTTCGCGACCATCACCCTGCAGAACTACTTCCGCATGTACCACAAGCTGGCCGGTATGACCGGTACGGCCGAAACGGAAGCGAGCGAATTCTGGAGCATCTACAAGCTCGACGTCGTGGCCATCCCCACCAACCGACCGGTGATCCGCGAGGACAGGGACGACAAGATATACAAGACCAAGCGCGAGAAGTACAACGCCGTGGTGGAGGAGATCGTTTCCCTCGTCGCACAGGGCAGGCCGGTGCTCGTGGGTACCACCTCGGTGGAGGTATCCGAGCTCCTGAGCCGTGTGCTCAAGTTGCGCGGCATCAAGCACAATGTGCTGAACGCCAAACACCACCAGCAGGAGGCGCAGGTGGTGGCCGAGGCGGGGCGTGCCGGACAGGTGACCATCGCCACCAATATGGCGGGTCGCGGTACCGACATCAAGCTGACGCCGGAGGTGAAGGCGGCGGGCGGTCTGGCGATCGTGGGTACCGAACGCCACGAGTCGCGCCGTGTGGACCGCCAGTTGCGCGGGCGTGCGGGTCGTCAGGGCGACCCCGGTTCGTCGCAGTTCTTCGTATCGTTGGAGGACGACCTCATGCGTCTGTTCGGTTCGGAGCGCATCGCCTCCATGATGGACCGCATGGGACTGAAGGATGGCGAGGAGATCCAGGCCGGCATGATGACCAAGGCCATCGAGCGTGCGCAGAAGAAGGTCGAGGAGAACAACTTCGGTATCCGTAAGCGCCTGCTCGAATACGACGACGTGATGAATTCCCAGCGAACGGTGATCTACTCCCGTCGTCGCAACGCGTTGGCCGGGGAGCGGATCGACATCGACCGCAACAACATCGTGCTCGACTTCGCCGAAACTTTCGTGGAGAACTTCGGCGAGGCCGGTTTCGAGGAGTTCGGCGTCGAGCTGATACGCCAGGTGGCCGTACAGCCCTCGTTCGACGAACAGACCTTTGCCGCCGCAGGGAAAGAGAAGCTCGTGGAGCTGATTGCCGCCGACCTCAACGACGCCTTCGAGCGCCGTGCGCAATCGGTGGCCGCTACCGCACTCCCCGTGCTGAGGCAGGTGTACGAGAAGCAGGGCGATCAGGTGGAGAATATCTACGTTCCCATCACCAACGGCAAGTTGGTCTACAATGTGCCCGTCAACCTGCGCAAAGCGCTCGACAGCAACGGTGCGGAGATCTATAAGATGTTCACCAAGATCGTGATGCTCACTACGATCGACGACAACTGGCGCGACCATCTGCGGCAGATGGACGATTTGCGGCAGAGTGTGCAGAACGCCTCCTACGAGCAGAAAGACCCGCTGTTGATCTATAAGCTCGAATCCTACAACCTCTTCAGCGCCATGCTCGAGAAGAGCAACCGCGACGAACTTTCGATACTCAACAAGGGGTATATCCCGATGCGTGAGAATGCGGAGGAGCGGGTGCGTCAGAACAGGCCGCAGCAGCAGGAGCGTCCGAAAGTGGACGTATCCAAGCTCCAGGCCTCCCGGATGCAGGCCGCAGCGGCGGCGGGACAGGGCGACAAGAGCGTTCCGGCTCCCGTGCACGTAGAGAAGAAGGTGGGCCGTAACGAACCCTGTCCGTGCGGCAGCGGTAAGAAGTACAAGAACTGCCACGGAGCTTCGTAGCGTTCTTCTCCTCTCCGCAAGGGCATGAGAGTCTGCGGAGAGAAATATTGAATCGAGCGAGCCGCCGGAACATCGTAAGATGTTCCGGCGGCTCGCTTTGATGTCTCGGTTGCCCGGGGGGGATGGATGGTGGGAGCGGGAAGGTCGGCGAGGGGATCCCCGCCGGTTTTCCGGACTCCTGCTTTCCTTTGCGGAAGGGACGTTTTTGGCGTGGCGGTTTGTGGCCCGGCGGAAGGGGGCCGTGCAGGGGGCGTTATCGGCGGTGGGGCTTCCGCCCAAATTCATGGCATACGCTCCGTAGCCGGCTGTCCGGGCGAGCGTCGACATCGGTTCCGCCTCTTCGCTTCCGCGCGGCTCGGTGGACTGTGCCGCGGTGCGTGCCGTGACGGCCTTCAGCAGCAGACAGCACAGCAGGAACGTCGTCGTCGTCGTCTTTCGTATGAGGATGTCGGAAGCGGACGCATGGTACCTATCCTGTATGGACGAAGATAGGTATATGCTTTTACGGCATCGGTCTTTCGCCTGAGGAAAGCATGTCGGAGAAGGGTGGCGAAGGGCAACCGGGGAGAAAACGAACGAGGGCGGAACATCGTGTTCCGCCCTCGTTCGTAGCCTCATGCCTCCGCTAACGGCGTTTCTTGGGAGGCTGGTTTTTGGTGCTTTGCGGTTTGGCCGTGTGCGCCTTCTGGCTGCCGCCGTACGCCTTCTGTTGCTGCTGGCGCTGCATCTGCTGCTGTTGGCGAAGGGCCTCTTCATAGCGCATCTGCCATTTGCTCTTCTTTTTGGTCGCTGCGTTGCGTTCGGCCTTCGCTGCGTTGCTTTGCAGTTTGGCAAGGAGCTTCTCCTCGTTCACCGAGTAGCGGATGATGTACATGATCAGCATCGTGAACAACTGCGAGAGCAGGTAGTAGTAGGTCAGACCGCTGGCGTAGCTGTTGAACCAGCAGAGCATCATGATAGGCATCAGATAGAGGGTCATGAACTTCATACCGGCCATCTGCGGACCTGCCGATGCGGTCTGCTTGTAGGTCATGCGCGAATAGAAGAACAGAGCCAGCGCCATGAGCAGGGTGAACAGGCTCACGTGGTCGCCGTAGAAGGGGATCTTGAAGGGCAGCTGCAATACGCTGTCGTAGGAGGAGAGGTCCTCGGCCCACAGGAAGCGCTGGCCGCGCAGCTCGATGGAGGCCGGCAGGAAGCGGAACATCGCGATGAGGATGGGCATCTGGATCAGCATCGGGATGCAGCCTCCCATGGGACTCACGCCGCTTTTGCGGTAGAGCTCCATGACCGCCTGCTGTTTGCGGAGCGCATCTTCCTGGTTGGGATAGCGTTCGTTGATCTCGTTGAGCTGCGGTTGGAGTACCCGCATCTTTGCGGTCGACATGTACGACTTGTAGGTCAGCGGCAGGATGATCAGTTTGATGATGATCGTCAGGATCAGGATGATGATACCGTAATTCCGGATAAATTTGCTGAGCCAGTTGAATACGTTGATCGTCAAACCGGTATTGATCCAGCTGATGAGGCTTCCGCCCAGCGGAATGACCTTCTCCAGCTTCAGCCCGTAGGAGTGCATGATGGTGTACTGGTTGGGGCCGAAGTAGTATTGGAAGCGGTATTCGTTCTGGTTGGGATGGTAGGGGACGGAGAAGGTCGCCGAGAACTCCTTGATCTCGCCCGTGCCCTCTTTCCGGGTGTCGAAGCCCACTGCGTCCGCCGTGAACTCTTCCCGTGCGATGAGTACCGATGAGAAGAACTGCTGCTTGAAGCTCACCCAGTCGACCTTGGTCTTGATCTCCTTTCCGCGTTTCCCTTCGGATGCGCCGAGCTGTTCGATCTTTTTCGCATCGGGATAGCGGTAGGCGAGGGTGGTGTTCATGTTCTCGTACTTGTATCCCTTTTCGTTCTGGAGCGTGGTGGCTCCCCAGTCGAAGTTGAAGAAGGTGAGGTTGGAGGTGTACTCCTGCATGCCGATGAAACGGATGTCGAAATCGACCATGTAGTCGTCCGGCCGGAGCGTGTAGACATACTCGATGGCTGCGCCCTTCTCCGCGTCGACCGGCAGCCGCAGATGCAGACTCTCCGCATAACCTCCTTCGGGCAGGGGCGTGCGGGTGGTCTCGGTTTCGGTGAATACGTAGTCCGCCGTGTTCAGTTGGGCGAAATTGTAGGCCCGCTTGATGAAGAGTTCCATGTCGAATCGGGCGGACCCTTCCTTGTAGATCATCAGCGGTTGGCCGTCGTAGCGTTTGTAGTTTTTCAGTTCGACGTTGGCGACGGTCGCTCCCTTCGAGGAGATCCACACCTTGATCAGGTCGTTCTCGAGGGTGTAGGTACGGGCTTCGGCACGCGATGCGTCCACGAGCGATGTTCCTATGTTGGCGATGAGCAGGGAGTCCTGTTTCGCCTGTTCGGCTTCCCGGGCCAGGAGCGCGTCGCGGACCTCTTTGCCCGTATCGCTCAGGGGTACCTCTTCGATGTATCGTTCGGGGTGCTCGATGCGGGCGATGGAGTCGGCCCTAAGCAGTTCCTGCTGGTATTTGGCGGCTTGTTTGGAGTTGTAGAATACGTATCCGAACAGGATGAGGCCGACTATCAGCAGTCCGATGAGTGTCTTTTTATCCATTCTTGCTGTTTCGTGTTTGAGTAACGTTGGTGCGGAACCCGGTCCGCAGGGTTATACATTGGAATCTTGTTCCGGCGCGGACTCTCTGCGATCGGCCGGAGCCGATCGCAGACGGGTCCGAAAGCCCGGTCAGGCCTTCCGGTCGTCGTAGGCTACCGCCGCTGCGACGAATGCCCGGAAGAGCGGGTGCGGTCTGCCGACCGTACTTTTGTATTCCGGATGGTACTGTACGCCGATGAACCACGGGTGGCCCTCCAGCTCGACCGCTTCGACGAGCCCCGAATCGGGGTTGATCCCCACGGGCAGCAGGCCTGCTTGGCGGAAATTCTCGATGTAGTCGTTGTTGAATTCGTAGCGGTGGCGGTGGCGTTCGTGGATCAGTTCCGCGGAGTAGGCGTCGTAGAGCTTCGAGGGGTGTGCGATGCGGCACGGATAGGCTCCCAGCCGCATGGTGCCCCCTTTCTCCATGATTCCTTTCTGTTCTTCCATCAGGTCGATGACCGGGTGGGAGGTCTTGCGCATCTCGGCCGAATCGGCGTCTTCGAAGCCCAATACGTTCCGGGCGAACTCGATCACGGCGCACTGCATGCCCAGACAGATGCCCAGGAACGGAATCCCGTTCTCTCGGGCGTAACGGACGGCTGTGATCTTCCCCTCGATGCCGCGGTTGCCGAATCCGGGAGCCACGAGGATACCGCTCATCTGCGAGAGTGCATCGCCCACGTTCTCCGGAGTGAGCATCTCGGAGTTGACATACGTGAGCTTCACGTGTACGTGGTTGGCCGCACCGGCGTGTACGAAGGATTCCACGATGGATTTGTAGGCGTCCGGCAGTTCGGTGTATTTGCCCACGAGGGCGATCTGCACCGTCCGGTCGTAATGTTTGACCTTGTTTACGAACTCTTCCCACTCCTTCAGGTCGGGTTCGCGGTCCATGGGCAGGTCGAGCTTTTCGAGTACCGTTTCGTCCAGGTGTTGGGCGTGCATCCGCAGGGGCACCTCGTAGATGGTCGGCACGTCGATGGATTCGATCACCGCCTTGGGCTCCACATTGCAGAAGAGAGCCACCTTGCGGCGGATATCCTGGCCCAGCTCCTTTTCCGTACGCAGCACGAGGATGTCGGGCTGGAGTCCGTTCTCCAGCATCATTTTGACCGAATGCTGGGTGGGTTTGGTCTTCAGCTCGCCCGACGCGGACATGTAGGGCACGAGCGTGAGGTGCACCACGGCCGAGTTCCGCAGGCCGAGTTCGTAGCGGAGCTGGCGTACCGCCTCGATGTAGGGCAGCGATTCGATGTCGCCCACTGTACCGCCCACCTCGGTGATGACCACGTCGTACTCCTTTTTGCTGCCGAGCATCTTGATGCGGCGTTTGATCTCGTCGGTGATGTGGGGTACGACCTGTACCGTTTTGCCGAGGAAGTCGCCGCGGCGCTCTTTGTTGATTACCGTCTGGTAGATCTTGCCCGTGGTGACGTTGTTGGCCTTGGACGTGGTGATGGAGGTGAAACGCTCGTAGTGTCCCAGGTCGAGGTCGGTTTCGGCGCCGTCTTCGGTGACGTAGCATTCGCCGTGTTCGTAGGGGTTGAGCGTTCCCGGGTCCACGTTGATGTACGGGTCGAGTTTCTGTATGGTCACCGAGTAGCCGCGGGCCTGAAGCAGCCGTGCGATGGACGATGAAATGATCCCTTTTCCGAGGGACGACGCCACGCCCCCCGTGACGAAGATGTACTTGGTCGGTGTATTGTTCTCAGCCATGACTATTTATCCCCTTGTTCCTGTTGTGAATCGATTAACTTTATCTTTTCGATGGTGTCGGCCATCTCCTGTTTGGCCTTGGCGATCTTCGCCTCGACCTCGTGGATCATCGCCTCCGCATTGCGGGAGCGGGAGAAGAAACCGATGTTGTTCTCCAGCGTGGCGATGTCGCTTTCGAGCTGTTTGACCTTGTTGTAGAGCCTGTCGCGTTCGAAGCGCAGCCGTTTGTCGCCGCTGCTCCTGAGGTCGGATACTTTCGAACGGAAACGGTCCATGCTGCGTTCGCGTTCGCCGCCGCGCAGGGTGGCGAACATGCCGTCCACCACGGCCCGGTAGCGTTTCTGCACCTCGTCCTTCTGCTTCAGGGGTACGAATCCGATCTCGTTCCAGCGCCTCTGGAACTCCTTGATCCGCTCGAAGCCGCCGGTGGCGATGTCGGCCGCTTCCATCTCCTCCAGCAGGGCCAGCTTGGCTTTCAGGTTCTCTTCGTGCTGGGCGTCCACACCCGAGAAGTGGGCCGTCTTGCGTTCGAAGAAACGGTCGCAGGCGGTGCGGAAGCGTTTCCATACGGCATCCGAATGGCGACGCGATACGGGACCGATCTCCTTCCACCGCTTCTGGAGGGCGATCAGTTCGTCGGTGGTCTTCTTCCACTGTTCGCTCTCCTGCAGCGACTCGGCCTGCTCGCAGATCTCGGTCTTGAGCTGGAGGTTGGTGTCCATCTCCGACTTGAGCTGTTCGTAGTATTCGCGCTTCTGTTCGAAGAAACGGTCGCAGGCGTTGCGGAAGCGCTCGTAGATGCGGGCGTTGTCTTTCTGCGGTGCGAAGCCGATCGTTTTCCACACCTTCTGTATCTCGATGAGGCGCTCCGAGGCCTTGCTCCACTCTTTGCGGGTGGTGAGTATCTCCGAGGAGAGCTCCTCTACCTTGATGCAGAGCTCGGTCTTGAGTTCGAGGTTGTGGCGCTGCTCCTCCTTGAGCTTCTCGAAATGTTCCTGGTGCTGTTTGTTGATGCGCGTGCTGGCTTCCTTGAAACGTTCCCAGAGCGTCTCCTTGTATTCGTTGGCCACGGGACCTGTTTCGCGCCACCGGTCGTGCAGGTCCTGCAATTTGCGGAAGGCCGTCACGACGGAGGGCTCGAGCATGAGCGCTTCGGCCGCTTCGCAGAGCTGTACTTTGGATTCGTAGTTGCGCCTGAGGTCCAGGTCGCGCAACTCCTTGTTGATCTTTATGTAGTTGTAGAAATTCTCGACGTGCAGGTTATAGGTTTCCCACAACTCCTTGACGTTGGCCTGCGGGACGATACCCGTGTCGCGCCAGCGCTGCTGCAGGTCGCGGAAGGCGTTGAACGTGCTGTTCACCGTTTCGTTGCCGTTGACCAGCTCCTTCAGCTCCTCGATGATGTGGAGTTTGGTGCGGAGGTTCTCCTCCTTCTCTTTTTCGATGTTGGCGAGGTACTCCGCCCTGCGTTTGCGGTATTCGGCGAAGAGCTCCTTGAGGCGTGCCTCGTCGGTATCGGGTTGCGGTGCGAAATCCTCCGCGGCCCCTCCCGCTTCTGCGAACTCGCGCCGCCGCTGTTCGTACTCGGCCCGGTGGAGCTTGTAGAAGGCCACTTTGATGGCTTCGGCCTCGCGCCGGATCTGCTGCACGGGTTTGGTCCGCAGCAGGGTGGCGAAGAGCTCGATGAGCCGCGGTTTGTCCAGTCGCGCGATGTCCTCCAGGGTGCGGGCCGTTTCGGCGTCGGCGCACTCTTCCTGCGCACGTTCCTCGTCGGTCGCCTCGCCCATGTCCAGCTCGGGCTGCGCGGCGTCGAGCGCGGCGTCTTCCTCGGTGAAATTAACGGTTTCGGTGGCCGTGTCGGCACCCTCTTCTTTGGCGGGAGCGGATTCCTCCTCCGCCGCTACGGGAATCCCGGCCGGCCTTGCGGCGGCGGACTCCTCACGCTCGGTTACGTTCTTCACATCTTCGGCCGGGCCGACTTGTTCCTCCGGAACAGGGATGTTGGTTTTCTCGGTAGCCATCTTCAAGTGATTTATTACATTACTTGGCCCGATATGATTCAGGCAACTTACAAAAGTATGCCTTTTTTCCGGAAAAATCCTAACAACGCCCGCTCAATTCGCCGGAAAGCCCCCGTTTTTCCCGTCGCCTGCCGCACCCGCTTCCTCTCCCCGGAAATAATCCCCGGCGTGAAGATTCCGACACGTTTTTTTCATTACATTTGCACCGGTGTAACCCCGGCGGTTTCACCTCGATAGACGGATGATAAGGGAGATGTTGCTCGCGGGTGCGGGCGGTTTCGCCGGCAGCGTACTCAGGTATGCCGTGTCGGTGTTTGCGGTACCGTGGTCGCTTCAGAGCGGTTTCCCCGTCGGGACCTTTGCGGTCAATGCGGCGGGTTCTTTTCTCATCGGCCTGTCGGCCGCGTTGCTTCCCGCGGGCGGATGGCAGACGTTCGCCATGGCGGGATTTTGCGGCGGCTTCACCACGTTCTCGGCCTTCTCGCTCGAAGCGGTGCGCATGGTGCGCGGCGGAGCGTACGGGGCTGCTGCGGCGTATGCGGCGGGCAGCGTGGCGGTATGCCTCTTCTTTGCCGGAGTGGGGCTGTGGCTGGGTGCGAAGCTGTCGCGCTGAGCGGACCGCGGGACGGGGCGAACGTTATTGAAAATTCTAACCTACATAATTGAAGGAAATGGTAATTCTTGTATTGAACTGCGGCAGTTCGTCGATAAAGTACCAGGTTATCGACATGGTTTCTCCGCGCGAGAACGCCCTTCTTGCCAAAGGGCTCGTGGAACGTATCGGGATCGAGGGGGGTGTCATCACCCACAAGCCGAACGGCAAACCGCGTCTGGAACTCACCACCGACATTCCCAACCACACCAAGGGCATCGACCTCATCTTCAAGGCTATCACCGACTCCGAGTCGGGCGTCATAACCTCTCTGGACGACATCAAGGCGGTCGGACACCGCGTTGCGCACGGCGGCGATTTCTTCGACCGGAGCGTACGGGTGGACGAGCAGGTAATCGCCCAGATAGAGCAGCTGGTGGAGCTGGCTCCGCTGCACAACCCGGCCAACCTGAAGGGTATCTACGCCGTGAGCGAGCTTTGCCCCTCCATTCCGCAGGTGGTATGTTTCGATACGTCGTTCCACCAGACCATGCCGGCCCGCAGTTACATGTACGGCCTGCCTTATAAATACTACGAGCAGTACCGCGTGAGGCGTTACGGTTTCCACGGCACCAGCCACAAATTCGTGGCGCAGAAGGGGTGCGAACTCGCCGGACTCGATTTTGAGAAGGCGAAAGTGGTGACGTGCCATATCGGCAACGGCGCTTCGGTGGCCGCTGTCGACGGCGGCCGTAGCATCGACACCTCCATGGGCTTCACCCCGGTGGACGGTCTGCTGATGGGGACGCGCTGCGGCGAGGTGGACCCCGGTGCGCTGACCTATATCGCCGATAAGGAGCACATGACCGGCAACGAGATCTGGGCCATGATCAACAAGCAGGCCGGCGTGCTGGGCATCACGGGCCTCTCTTCCGACATGCGCGACATCGAGAACGCCGCCGCCGAAGGGAACGAGCGGGCGAAACTTGCGCTGGAGGTCTACTATTACCGTGTAAAGAAATACGTGGGAGCCTATGCGGCCGCCATGGGCGGACTCGACCTGGTGGTATTCACCGGCGGTGTGGGCGAGAACGACCCCATCCTGCGTGAATATGTATGCAGCGGTATGGAGTTCCTCGGTCTTGAGTTCGATGCCGAGGTGAACCGCGGACTCCGCGGGAAGGATACGATTCTGACGAAACCCTCTTCGCGTGTCAAGGCGGCCCTGATCGCCACGAACGAGGAGCTGGTGATCGCCACCGACACATTCAACATCGTCGAAAACCTCCGTTGAGCGCAGGTCTGATCCTGCACGTACCGGTTGTCCCGTTCAATAAATCCGTAGAAAACTTTGCTATTTCGCGGGACAATCGGTATTTTTGGCAACTCTTTGTATAAACCGCAGATTTTTTAAGTCATGATTCAACACTTAGACGACCTCGTAGCCAAGGCTAAAGCGAGGGGTAAACGCAGGCTTATCGTAGCCTACGGACAGGATTCGCACACGCTCGAAGCTGTCAATGATGCCGTTGAGGCAGGTATTGTGGATGCCACCCTGGTCGGTAATCCCGAAGAAATTGAGAAAGTATGCAAGGCCGAGGGCATCGACATGTCCCGTTTCACCATCATTGCCGAGAATGTGGACGTCAACTGCGTTCGCATCGCCGTGCAGATGGTGAGCGAAGGGAAGGGCGACGTATTGATGAAAGGACTCGTTTCTACCGACAAGTACATGAGGGGGATCCTGAACAAGGAGTTCGGACTCGTTCCTCCGAAAGGCGTGCTCAGCCACGTGGCCGTGATGGAGATACCCGCTTACCACAAGCTCCTTACCATCGGCGACGTAGCCGTGATTCCCTATCCGGATTTCGCACAGAAAACGGCCATTGCCAAATACCTCATACAGACTGCCAAGAAGCTTGAGATCGACGTGCCCAAGGTGGCTTGCATCGCTCCCAGCGAACAGCTTCTTCCCAGCGTGCAGTCCTCCGTAGAGGCGACCCTGCTGGCGAAGATGGGCGAACGCGGACAGCTCGGCACGAAGGTGTATATCGACGGTCCGCTCGCACTCGACGTGGCTATCAACCAGGAGGCCGCCGCTACCAAGAAGCTGGACAATCCGGTGGTGGGCGATGCCGACTGCCTCGTCTTCCCGAACATCGATGCGGGTAACGTCTTCTTCAAATCGTGCACGAAGTTCGGCGGTGCCGAGCTCGCTGCCATGGTGATGGGTGCCAAGGTTCCGTGCGTGCTCACTTCGCGCGGCGACTCCAAGAAGACCAAGATGTATTCGATAGCGCTCGCATGTCTGTCTGCAAAATAACGGTGGAAGAGGGAATGTATACGATATTAGCGATAAATCCGGGCTCTACTTCGACCAAGGTCGCCATTTATCAGGACGATAAGGCCGTGCGTGAGATCACGCTCCGCCATTCGACCGAAGAGCTGCTCCCGTTTGCGAGCGTGCTCGACCAGTTCGATTTCCGTAAGCGCATCATCCTCGATGCCATGAAGGAGGCGGGGGTGACCCTCTCCGACATCGATGCCGTGATCGGCAGGGGCGGACTCATCAAACCGGTCAAGTCGGGCGTATATGAGGTGAACGAGGCGATGATCGACGATATCCGTCACCGTCCGATAGGACACCACGCCTCCAACCTCGGTGCCTTGCTCGCTTACGACATTGCCCGGGAGGCCGACGCGCGTGCGTTCATGGCCGATCCGGTGGTGGTCGACGAGATGCAGGACGTAGCCAGGATCACGGGCCATCCCGACATCGAGCGCATGTCGATTTTCCATGCCTTGAATCAGAAAGCGATGGCGCGTGCCTATGCCGAGCAGAAAGGCATGCGGTACGAGGACCTGAACCTTGTCGTCGTTCATTTGGGCGGCGGTATCTCGGTAGGTGCGCACTGCAAGGGCGAAGTGATCGACGTGAACAACGCACTGGAGGGCGAGGGACCGTTCTCGCCGGAGCGTGCGGGCGGACTTCCCGCGCTGGCCGTTGCGAAATGGGCTGCGAGCGGAAAGTACGACATCAACCAGATCGCCAAGTTCATCACCAGCCGCGGAGGTTTCGTGGCGCATTTCGGTACGAACAGCGCGATGGAGATCTCCAAACGTGCCGAAGCGGGCGACCAGCGTGCCGCACTCGTACAGGACGCAATGTGCTACACGGTAGGCAAGTCGGTCGGCGCGATGGCTGCGGTACTGAAAGGCAAGGTGGATGCGATCATCCTCACGGGTGGTATCGCACACGACAAATATGTATGCAAATATATCGGCGACATGGTGTCGTTCATCGCCGAGGTGGTTGTGATGCCGGGTGAGAACGAACTGGAGGCTTTGGCAGGCAATGCCCTGCGTGTGCTGGAGGGGAAACTTACTCCTCGGGTTTACGAATAAGCCGGGTGTCGTTATCGTACGGAAGCCTCCGCAGGACTCAGGTCCTGCGGAGGCTTTTTGTGTATTTGCCGCTTATCGTCAGCGGGGAAGGGGAGGGAGTGTTGCGGGCGGAGTAGTGCGGAAGCGGAGCGGGACTTTCGTCGCGGGATTTCTTTCCTGTTTCCGGCGAGTGTGGCCGTCGCTATGCGTTCGACAGGGGAGGTAGGCGGTGATGGGGATCTGTCGCTCCTGCCGGAGTCGGCCCTGCCGCCTGACTGGAGCTGCCGGTACAGGTTGTGCAGTGGTGTTGTCTGTCCGTCTGTTCGGAGGGATGGGGGAAAGGTAGAGCAAGCAGACGTGGCGTATAGGGGCCCTGTGGGGATCGGGGAGTGCCGGTGCGATGTTCCGACGGGGCGGTTGGGGCGGGCAGCAGGTACTCGACGATGCTTGCCGGGGATTCGGAGCATCCGATCGCTTCCAGGTAAAAGGGAGGATAGCCGTAGGACAAAAGGGATTTTCGAGGGCATCGTATGCCCGCGACAGCCCGTTGAAGTATTCTTGGGTGGAAACCGGCTCGCAGGCGTTTTCCTTTACGAGCGGATGTTACAGCTCTTTGGAGGTGTGGGCGAGCAATCCGTCGCAGGCATCTTCCAGCAGGTCGAGGACGAGTTCGAACCCCTCCCGGCCTTCGTAGTAGGGATCGGGGATATGGTCGTAGTCGTGGCGGCTCCCGAAGTCGATCATCCGGTGGATTTTGGCTTTGTCGTCAAGGGTACAGGCGAGCCGTTCGAGGGCATCGTGGTTGCGTTCGTCCATGGCGATGAGCATGTCGAACCGTGCGAAGTCCTCGTCGCGAACGGGGCGGGCGCGATGCGTCAGGTCGTATCCTCGACGGGCAGCGGCTTCGCGCATGCGCGGGTCGGGCAGGTCGCCGCAGTGGCCGGAATAGGTGCCGGCCGAATCTATGTCGTAAAGATTCGCAAGGCCGGCCTTTGCCACCTTGCTGCGCAGGATGCCTTCTGCGGCGGGGGAGCGGCAGATATTCCCCATGCAGACGAACAGGATGCTCTTTTTCATCTCGCAGTCGATTTCAAACGGTACAAAAATACGGAAAGTCGAGTGCAAAACCGAATGCCATTCGGATTTTGCCGAGACGGAGTATTTAAGACAAAGTCAAAGATACGGAAA
Source organism: uncultured Rikenellaceae bacterium (assembly GCA_910577285.1). GTDB lineage: Bacteria > Bacteroidota > Bacteroidia > Bacteroidales > Rikenellaceae > Tidjanibacter. Next base: position 78,199 of record CAJTLO010000001.1, read on the forward strand.
GTCGAGTGCAAAACCGAATAGCATTCGGATTTTGCCGAGACGGAGTATTTAAGACAAAGTCAAAGATACGGAAAGTCGAGCGCAAAACCGAATAGCATTCGGATTTTGCCGAGACGGAGTATTTAAGACGAAGTCGAAGATAGCGTGTTGGGGAGATGTTTCAGCGGGATGACGCCTCCTCCCGGCCTCCGTGAGCAGGCATATCTTGGCGGAGGGGGCAGCAGGGATAGGGAGGGGGCGCATCGCTTCGTATCCGGCAGGAGTATTCCGGATATGGAGGGAGGCGGTGCGATGTGGAAGGGAATGGGAACCGGAGAGGATCTCACGTGAAATACACACGAGGAGCGTGCCATTACCGGTTCGTTTTCATTCGGCATACCCTCCTCATCGGACTGCGTAGAGGCAAAATACGACGACAGGAGGATAAGCCGCAGGAGTCATAATAGTGTACGGATTTTCGGTGGGTGAAGAAAATGATCGGTTGCCTGAAAGCTACGAACGCTAGCCGGATTCGATTTTTAGATGTCGTGTCTTCCCAAGCCGACCGATTTGAGATGCAAGCACCTCCCCGCACACAGCGATGGATGAGTTTGTCGATAATGAAAAATATTGTGGTAAAAATTGATGTCTTGCCAGTGGGGATGAAACTACTATTTTTTCTTTTTCATGGATAGCACTTCCTCCGATCACGATTATAGATTGAGTCAAGAATAATCGACCTAATTTAATCTTGTCCCGTTTTTAACGGGACATTTTTTTGAAAAAAAAAGTATCTTTACATGCAACAAAATTAGATGCTCAAGCATCCTAACTATAAACAACACTAAAATAATTGAAGTATGAGAAAGTTGATTTTCAAAGTTATTGGATTGACGGTATTGACAACCATGTATTTCTGTCAAGTTGCTTGCGATCCTACCTTGCAGACCTCACATTGGATACAAGAATGGTATTTGGCGAACGACACGACCCAACCGATTTTTTATCGGTTTGATGATGAAAATATTGAGCAGATATTGCCGGATGAGCGGATAAAATTGTATAATAAGAATCTGTCATCTGACAGTAAAAAAGATTTCTCAATTTTCTTTTCGGATGTCAAGTATCAGACTCTAAAAATTTATTTGGACCAAAAGGGTGCTCCGGTCAAGATATGGAATCGTGCAGATGCCGCCATTTCAGGCAAGCAGTTCTGGAATGAAAAAGATTGGCAGGAGGTCGATCTTAATGAGCCAGCCGATGCACAGGATGCGACATGGGTATTCAACATCACAGCGAGCGACCTGTCTGAATAGAGGAAGGGAAGCACTCTGTGATGGATGATTAAGAAGAAGCAAAGGGGCTGAATGCCCCTTTGTCGTTTTTTGTATTTTTCGGTGTTTGGCTGATTATACTGCAATTCTCGTTTATTACGGACTTTCGGACTCGGTTCCCTGCTTACTGCGCCCGCCGGAATTTGTCGCCGGGCCTTGCCTGCACATACTCCGTGTCCCGCTTTATCTTGTCGTTGATGATTTTGGCGTAAATCGGGGGCGTTGAGATGTGTTTGTATTCCGACATGATGGGGAGGCCCTGCGAGAGACCGATGTGGCGAACGTGTGCCTCCTGGTATATGAGTAGGGTTCGAGCGAAAGTCCGGCGTGCCGCGCTATCGTCCGCAACTGAAAAACCGTAGTGGAGGGAAGACTCCGGACGGTGGACAGGTAGACGATGAACTTATCGAAGAACTTCCGTATCAACTCCTTGAAAAGAATATCGTGCAATCCGTATTCGTCCTGCAGAGTGGTTTCCCGTTCGGGTTGCCCGGGGCGGAGCGCTTCCTTATCGTCTTTTGTTGCGGGTGTTCGCGCGTTGGAGGTAGCGGCGGGCACAGGTGGCCATGGCCGGCGGGCAATCGGGGCGTTCCGAGACTTCGCGCACGATGTCGGTCAGGTTCTCTTCTACCCACCCGATGCGTCCGCGCAGGTCGTCCAGCAGTTCGATCTGCCAGACCCGGACGGCTACGGGTGCTGTCTGCGAGAGGAGCAGTTCGCCGCATTTTCCGGCAAGTGCGGCCGCTTGTGCGTCGTCGGGGGCGACGGCACCGCGCCGCATCATGTCGCACAGCATTTTGGAGTAGATGCGTTGGACGCTCGCATGGTCGGAGCGGAGCAGGTCCTCCAGAAAGCCGGGGAAACGTTCCTCTACCGGTCGGGGATCGAGCGTATAGGCCCATTCGAGTGCCCAGGAGGCGCGGAACGCGATTCGTTCCTCGCCGCTGCGCACGAGCTCCATGGCCGCGTCCCATGCCTCTTCCCGGGCGATGAGCCTGCCCAACGTGCGGTTCATCTCTTTGCCGAAGCTGCCCGCAAGGAGGGTGCGGAGCGTTTCCTTGTCGAGACGATCGTGCGGTCCGAGGCCGACCGATTTCCGTGCGTCGTGGGGTTGCGAAGGAGGTTGTCGGTAAATTGTTGCCATCTGTAATGGGATTGGATCGATGTGTTTGCAGGGAGCGATGGGAGGAGTGACCGGAGTCGCGAGGCTTTCTTGCCCGGCCCCGGCGCCCGGCAAGACCGACGAACAGTCCGATGGCGGATTTATGGTTGGTCGTCGGTCGGAAAGCCTTTGTCGCGGTCGGCAGTGCGGACGGTTCCGACAGGCATTTCGGTATCGGCCGAGGGGGACTGTGTGCGGGAAGGGCGTGCGGGCGGTCTTCAGGCATTCCGGATGATCGGGATGTCGTAGGTGTGTCGCTCCTGTGCGGCCTCCGTGGCCGGAAAGAGGGTGCGTGCCTCCTCCACGAGCAGGGAAACCTCCTTGTAGCGCGAGGAGAAGTGCCCGATCAGCAGGCGTCCCGCTTCCGCCTTGACGGCCGCTTTGGCCGCCTGAAGTGCCGTGGAGTGTCCCGTTTCCCGGGCGAGTGCCCGGTCGGCATGGGCGAAGGTGGCTTCGTGGTAAAGCAGGTTTGCGCCATGTACGATTCCGGCCGCTTTGCCCGAATACATCGTATCGCTGCAATAGGCATAACTGCGGGGTTCGTAGGGCGTATAGGTGATTTCGTCGTTGGGCAGGAGGGTACCGTCCGCAGTCGTGAGGGGTTCGCCCCGTTTGGCCGCTGCGATCTGGGCGATGCCGAGTCCGTAGCGGGTGATCGCCTCCTTGCGGACGTTGAGTCCCGGGCGCTTTTCGCGGAAGAGATAGCCGGCAGTCGGTATGCGGTGCCGCAGAGGAATGCTCCAGACCTCCATGACGCTGTTTTCGTGCAGCAGCGCGTGTTTGCGGGTATCCACCTCGCGGTAGACCACCTCGAAGGGGAGGTTGGTGTCGAAGTAGCGGTAGTGGCAGTTCATCACCTCGCCCATGGGGGCGGGGGCGAAGACGGTGAGGGGAGTCCGCCGCCCCATGAGTCCCATGGTGGAGATGAGCGGAAAGAGTCCGTAGGTATGGTCGCCGTGGAGATGCGAAATGAAAGCCGCGTTGAGTTTGAGCGGATTGATTCCGCACTCGATGAGCCGCGACTGGGTTCCTTCTCCGCAGTCCACCAAATAAAACTGCTCATGCACGTTGAGTGCATGAGCAGAGTGGTGTCTGTGTATCGTCGGCTTTGCCGAACCGGTGCCGAGTACGGTTACTTGAAAAGTCATGGTACTTTCGTTTGCGGCTGCCGGCCCTGTCGGAGGTATGCGCCCCGAACCCGGCGCGGCCCCGATACGTGTATGTGTGCTATTCGGCTTTTCCGTTTTCAGCCTCTTCCAGGCGGGCCTTGAGTTCGGCCAGTCCGGTGATGTCGCCCAGCGTGGTCTTCTCTACCGAAGCGTTGATCTTCTTGACGTTGGCTTTGGTAGCGTCGGCCGAAGCGCGCTTCTCTTCTTTGGCGGCCTTCTCCTCGGCACGGCGGACATCATCGAAGGTGCGCGTGTGCGAGAGGGTGATGTGGCGCGTCATTTTGGAGAATTCCGTCACCTTGAAAGGAAGCGTTTCGCCTACCTTGGCGGTCGTGCCGTCCTCCTTGGCGAGCTGGCGCGAGGGAGCGAAGCCTTCGACGTTGTCGGCGAGTGCTACGACCGCACCGCGATCGGTCATCTCGGTGATGGTGCCCTCGTGTACGGAGTCGATCGGGAACTTGCTTTCGAACTCGTTCCAGGGGTTCTCCTCGAGCTGCTTGTGACCGAGGCTCAGACGGCGGTTCTCCTTGTCGATGCCCAGTACGATGACGTCGATGTCGGCGCCGATCTGGGTGATTTCTGCCGGATGTTTGATCTTCTTGGTCCAGCTCAGGTCGGAGATGTGGATCAGGCCGTCGATGCCGTCGGCGATCTCAACGAAGATACCGAAGTTGGTGAAGTTGCGTACCTTGGCGGTGTGGCGCGAGCCTACCGGATAACGCTCCTCGATGCCTTCCCACGGATCGGAGGTGAGTTGCTTGATGCCGAGCGACATCTTCCTCTCCTCACGGTCGAGGGTAAGGATGACCGCTTCCACCTCGTCACCGATCTTCATGAAGTCCTGAGCCGAGCGCAGGTGCTGGTTCCACGACATTTCCGATACGTGGATGAGGCCCTCTACGCCGGGAGCGATTTCGATGAATGCGCCGTAGTCGTACATCATCACGACTTTGCCCTTCACCACGTCGCCCACTTTGAGGTTGGCGTCGAGCGCTTCCCAAGGATGGGCGGAGAGCTGCTTGAGACCGAGAGCGATGCGCTTCTTCGTATCGTCGAAGTCGAGGATCACCACGTTGAGCTTCTGGTCGAGCTGTACGACCTCTTCCGGATGGTTCACGCGGCCCCAGCTGAGGTCGGTGATGTGGATGAGACCGTCCACGCCGCCCAGGTCGATGAATACGCCGTAGGAGGTGATGTTCTTGACCGTACCTTCGAGGATCTGACCCTTCTCGAGTTTGGACATGATCTCCTTCTTCTGGGCTTCAAGCTCCTCTTCGATAAGAGCCTTGTGCGATACGACCACGTTGCGGAACTCCTGGTTGATTTTCACCACCTTGAACTCCATGGTCTTGTCTACGTACATGTCGTAGTCGCGGATGGGTTTCACGTCGATCTGCGAACCGGGCAGGAAAGCTTCGATGCCGAATACGTCCACGATCATACCGCCCTTGGTGCGGCACTTGATGTAACCCTTGATTATCTCGTCGTTCTCGAGGGCCTGGTTTACCCTGTCCCAGGATTTGAGCTGGCGGGCGTTCTTGTGCGAAAGCACCAGCTGACCTTTCCTGTCCTCGGCGCTCTCCACGTAAACCTCTACCTTTTCGCCTACGGCCAGTTCGGGGTTGTAGCGGAATTCGGCGATCGGAATGATACCTTCCGACTTGTAGCCGATGTTCACGATCACCTCGCGTTTGGTGATGCCTACGACGGTACCTTCTACCACTTCGCCCACCTGTACGTTGGAGAGCGACTCGTCGTACTTCTTCTCTACCTCCTCTTTGCTTCCGCCGTAGAGGTCGAGGTCGTTTTCGAAGACGTCCCAGTTGAACTCTTCGTTGGCTACTTTCGCCTGGGGGGCAGCGTTTTCAACGGCTGCGCCCTCGATTACTTTGTTTTCTTCCATGTTCGTTTAAAATGTCTTGCAATTAAACGGTTAGACTTTATTTGTAGATTTCCCTCGCGGGAATGAACGCGCAAAGATACGACTAAATCGAAGTATTTCAATAAAAAACGGTGGAAAAAATATCCTCGGTGCCCACGACGACCCGGGGCGGCCCAAAGGCCGCCCCGAGTGATTTTGCGATGGCTTGCGGGAGGGGTTATTGCCACCCGATGGGGGCGAGCGGTTCCACGTGGACCGTCACCAGGGTTTCGGGCCCGTATTCCCGGCGCAGGAGCTCTTCGATGTCGACGACTACCTGATGCGAGGCGTCGATCGTCATGTCGTGGTTCAGGCGGATGTGCAGTTCGATGCTCACCCGCGAACCGAGGCTCCGCGTATGCAATCGATGGGGGTCGTTTACGCCTTGGATCGAGGATATCATCTCCAGAATGCGATGCTCCTCGGAGGCGGGGAGCGAGCGTTCGAACAGTTCGCTCAGGCTCGGCATGATGAGCTCGATGCTCACCTTGATGATGAGGGCCGCGACCACGATGGCCGCTATGGGTTCGAGGATGATCCATGGGCCGCCGATAAACCGGGCGGCGCCGATACCGATGAGGGTGGCTACCGACGAATAGGCGTCGCTGCGGTGGTGCAGCGCGTTGGTGATGACGGCCCGGTTTTTCAGTTTGTTCCCTACCCGGAGCGTATAGCGGTAGAGCCACTCCTTGGCTACGATGGAGACGGCCGCCGCGATGACGGCGATCAGGCCCGGTCGGGGCGGGCGGGTGCCCGTGAGTATCGAGTCGATGCTGCGTGCACTGTTGACGAGGATGATGATCGCCACGCAGGAGAAGATGATGCCGATGACCACCGTGGCCAGCGTTTCGTAGCGGTCGTAGCGGTGGCGACGCTCCTCTTCCCTCTTCTCCGGCGTTCCGTTCATGGAGAGAAGTACGATGATATCGGTGGCGAAATCCGACATGGAGTGTATGGCGTCGGCGAGCATCGCGCCGCTGCGACCGAGGATGCTGGCGATGAGCTTGCCGGCCGACAGGACGATGTTCACGAAGATTCCCGTCAGTGTCACACTGTATATTCTGTTCTGTCGTCGCTCGCCGGGGCGCGGAGCGGGTTTGTAGGGTCTGTCCGGTTTGGGCGGTTGTCGTTTCATAAGTTCTCTTTCCTCCGGCATGTTCACGAAGTTATTTATGTATTGGGTCAAATATCCAATACCGATACGTCCGGAAGGAAAAATCCATGAACGTATCGGTTGAATTCGAAAATTTAATAGCAAATATCATGCCGAAGTGTTATTTTAGACGAAATGTATGCAATTAAAGGTCGATTTTTTTCCGGAATCCGTCCGACGGGGAGCAGAGCCGCTCCGGTCGGAATCGGAAGCGAGGGTCGTTCGCTCCATTTGCGGAGAGGCTGCAAGAGGCGGGGTGGAGAGTCCGCTACGGGAAAAAGCGGAGCGTGTGCCGCGTGCGTAGTCCGTCCCGGGGAGGACTTCAAAGGGGAAAAGTTTGGCTTTTTGGGGTAAAACCGGAAGGAATGACCTTTGGAGAATTTGTGAAAATCGCTATTTTTGTACGCTTCGCGGACGGCAGACCGGTCGGCCGGCAGGTCCGTCCGCAAAGAAAATTAACCTTACATACGACAATGCCTAAATTATCAGAACGCGCGGAGCGCATGCCCGCATCGCCGATACGGAAACTCGTCCCGTATGCCGTGCAGGCGAGGGACAGAGGGATCAGGATCTACTCCCTCAATATAGGACAACCCGATATAGAGACGCCCCAGGTGGGGCTCGATGCCCTGAAGCATATCGACAGGAAGGTGCTGGAGTACAGTCCCAGCGACGGTCTCGCCTCCTATCGCGAGAAACTGGTGGGGTACTACGCCCGGTTCGGTATCCGGCTCAGCCCGGACGACATCATCGTCACTACGGGCGGTTCGGAGGCCTTGCAGCTCGCTTTCCCCTCATGCATCAATCCCGATGACGAGATCATCATGACCGAACCCACCTATGCCAATTACATCTCCTTCGCCATGCAGGCGGGGGTGAAGGTCCGGCCCATCCGGACGGATATCCGCAACGGCTATGCCCTGCCGAGCGTGGAGGAGTTCGAAGCGCTCATCGACGAGCGTACCAAGGCGATTCTCATCTGCAATCCCAACAACCCGACGGGGTATGTCTATACGAAAGAGGAGATGATGCGGATTCGCGATATCGTGAAGAAGCACGACCTGTTCCTCTTTTCGGACGAGGTGTACAGGGAGTTCCATTATACCGACGAACCCTACGTGTCGGCGCTCCATCTGGAGGGCATCGAGGAGAACGTGGTGCTGATCGACTCCGTGTCGAAACGCTATTCGGAGTGCGGTATCCGCATCGGTGCCGTCATCACCAAGAATACGAAGCTCCGCAATGCGATGATGAAGTTCGCGCAGGCGCGTCTGAGTCCGCCCCTTTTGGGACAGATCGTGGCCGAGGCATCGCTCGATGCTCCGCAGTCCTATATGGACGGCATTTACGAGGAGTATATCGAGCGGCGTAACCTGCTCGTGAACGGACTGAACAAAATACCGGGCGTCTATTCGCCCATGCCCAACGGGGCGTTCTACACGATGGCCAGCCTGCCCATAGACGATTGCGACCGTTTCTGCGAATGGCTGCTGAGGGATTTCTCTTACGAGGGCGAAACGGTGATGTTTGCACCCGGTTCGGGTTTCTACACCAATCCCGAGGACGGACGCGACAAGGTGCGCATGGCCTACGTGCTGAAGAAGGAGGACCTGGCGCGTGCGCTCGTGATACTCGAGAAGGCGCTTGAGGTCTATCCGGGCCGCACGTTGCGATAGGGCGTGACGGATCTGCTTTAAAGAAAAGGGCTTTCCGCCTCCGGCAGGGCTCTTTTCTTTTTGTGTGTGATACATTTGTTAAATTGAACATAGGGAATCATGAAATTAGCCATAGTGGGAACGGGGTACGTCGGACTCGTGTCGGGTACCTGTTTTGCCGACATGGGAGTGGAGGTCACCTGCATCGACATCAATGAACGGAAGATCGAGGAGTTGCGGCGCGGGGTGATACCCATCTACGAGCCGGGTCTGGAGGAGATGGTCCTGCGGAACGCGGAAGCCGGCCGTCTCCGTTTCGAAACCGACCTCGCGCAGGGAATAGACGACTACGATGTGATCGTGTGTGCCGTGGGAACCCCTCCCGGAGAGGACGGTAGCGCCGATCTGCAGTATGTGCTGGAGGTAGCCCGCACGGTAGGACGCCATATCGGCGGGTATACGCTCTTCGTAACCAAGAGTACCGTTCCCGTAGGAACGGGCGAACGGGTTCGCGCGGTTATCCGCGGGGAGCTCGACAGGCGCGGCGTCGATGTCCCCTTCGACATCGCCTCCAACCCCGAGTTTCTCAAGGAGGGGGCGGCCATCGAGGATTTCATGGAGCCCGACCGGGTGGTGGTCGGTGTCGACAGCGAGCGGGCCCGCGAGGTCATGGAGCGGCTTTATCGGCCGTTCGTCGAGAAGGGGCATCTGCTTCTTTTTACCGATATTCCCTCGGCGGAGATGATCAAGTATGCTTCGAATGCCATGCTCGCCACGCGCATCTCGTTCATGAACGACATTGCCAACCTGTGCGAGCTGCTCGGTGCCGATGTCGACATGGTGCGTCGGGGCATGGGGGCCGATGTGCGCATCGGGCCGAAGTTCCTCTATCCGGGCATCGGTTACGGCGGGAGCTGTTTCCCGAAGGATGTGAAGGCGCTGGTGAATACGGCGCGTACCAAAGGGTACGACATGAAGGTGTTGCAGGCGGTCGAAGAGGTGAACGGATTGCAGAAGCAGGTGCTTTTCGAGAAGTTCCGCAACCATTTCGGCGGCGATATTGCCGGGCGGCGTGTGGCCGTATGGGGTCTTTCGTTCAAGCCCGAAACCGACGACATGCGCGAGGCCCCTTCGGTGGTTATCATCGGACTGCTGTTGCAGGCCGGGTGCGATGTGCGGGTCTACGATCCGGTCGCCTCGGAGGAGGCCCGTCGCCTGCTCGGCGACAGGGTCCGCTACTGCCGGGATAAATACGAGGCGACGGAGGGGGCCGATGCCCTGATGCTGGTTACCGAATGGCAGGAGTTCCGCAATCCCGACTGGGATCGGGTGAAGGGGGCGATGAAGCGTCCCGTGGTATTGGACGGTCGGAATATTTACGATGGAGAGGAGCTCTCCCGAAAAGGGTTCGTATGTCGTTCCATAGGCCGCAGGTAGCGGTCGGCTTCGGTCGTTGTATGCGCGAGGCGGCACAGCAATGTGCCGCCTCGCGGCATGATGGGGGGGACGGTGCGGCCCACGAGACCCACGAGGCCGACGCGTACGTGGGCGGTCGTTGCGGCCGGGAGGTGTCACAGACTGCCGCCGCCCAGGAAGCCGAGCACGAAGATGGCCGCCACGGCGAAGAGGATGCCGGCCCGTTGCCGGTTGTCGAGCTTTTCGCCGAATCCGACCACTCCTACGAGGGCGGTGCACACCACCACGCTGATGTTGTATAGGCCGTAGAAGGTGCTCGAGGAGAAGTACTTGAGGCCGTGCATGAGTCCTATGGTGACGAAGTAGTTGAACGTGCCGAGGCACAGTCCGCCCAGGATGCTCTTCCAGCGCAGGCGAAAGGCTTCCGTACCCTTCGTGACGGCATAGTAGGCTACGGCTCCGACGAAGGCGGCCGTGAAGAGCATCGTTTCGAAGAGAGGATAGTCCGTGGCGTAACATCCTCCGGTCTTGATGAGGTGCTGGGAGGTCTTCATGCACACGGCGATGAAGCCTACCGAGAGGAAGACGGCGATCGGCAGCAGTACCGAGGCGAGGCGTTCTTTTCGGCTCGCGGCCGCTTCGTTGCCGCGGTCGCCGGGGCGATAGATGATGAGTACGAATGCCAGCATCACGAGGGCTACGCCGAGCACCTCCCAGCCGGTGATGCGTTCGCCCAGAAACAGCGCGGCCCAGACGATGGGCAGGATCACCGACGTGCGCGAGGCCATGGTGGTGATGGAGACGCCCACCCGCCGCGTAGAGGCGGCCATGAGGTCCATCGATCCGAAATAGAGCGCTCCCGCCACCAGGGCCAGGTACCACCAGCCGTTGCCGAACAGTGCGCCGGCAGGGGTGACGAAGAGCCGCCCTCCGCCGGAGGCGAGGGAGATGAGCAGGGCACAGGCGTAGTTGGTCATGATGGCCTGCGGAATGTAGATTTTTTTGACATTGAAGAATTTCAGTGCCAGCATGATGAGCGACATGGCTGCTATGGCGAGAAGCAGGTAGGGCATAAGGGATCTCGTTTTTTCGTTCGACAAGCGTATTTGTCGCAGCCGGCCCCGCAGGGCTTCTGCGGAACAAATATATGAAAATATATTCGCTGCACCTCGCAAGAGCAGCGGTGCTGCCGGGCCGGTGGGTG
>CAJTLO010000001.1:89291-185742 GCA_910577285.1 uncultured Rikenellaceae bacterium
TCGAAAATATATTCGCTGCACCTCGCAAGAGCAGCGGTGCTGCCGGGCCGGTGGGTGGCGGGCGGCGATTCGATGTGCAGCAAATATCTCGAAAATATATTCGCTGCACCTCGCAAGAGCAGCGGTGCTGCCGGGCCGGTGGGGGCGTGAAGCGATTTGGCGGAAGCGTCGGTCGGGCCTATGGTGTCGACCGGCGTTTTCGTTGCGGTTCCTGCGGCTTCTCTGTCGACGGGTCATCTGTCGAAGAAGCATGGTGAGGCAGTCGCCGGAGTGGGCGGCGACGCGGACGCTTAACCGCCTGTGGCGGACGGACGCATCGTATCGGTCGATCCTTTTCGTTGCGGGGCGATGTCGATTGACGGGGGGCCGGCCGTTGCAGCACCGCCGCAGGGGGATGTATATTCGGGAGGAGAGGGTGCGATAAACGAAACAGGTGCCGGATCTGTCCGGCACCTGTTTTCGGAGTCGTTGCGCTTGTCGCGCTATTTTGTCTGGGCGTTGACGAGCCATTCGGCCCTTTCGACTGCCAGGTGGATGTTCGCGCAGATGTTCTCTTTGCCCACGATCCGGTCGAGGCCGGCTTTGAGCAGGGTCTCCCTGACCGAAGGATTCACTCCCGAAAGGATCACCTCAATGCCCTCTTTCCGGGACGCCTCGATTAGGTTGGTGAGGTTGTGCAGACCGGTGGAGTCGATGAAGGGAACTTTGCGCATGCGGATGATACGGACCTGCGCCTTCTCGCCCATCGTATGCATGATGTCGTCGAACTTGCTGGCGATGCCGAAGAAGAAGGGCCCGTCGATTTCGTATACCTCGATCCCCTTGGCCACCTGCACCTTGTCGTCGCGGTGGTTGCTCTCGGCGTCGGCCGTCATGTCGATCTGGTCGTGGATGACCGAGATGTTGGTACTCTCCATGATGCGGCGCATGAACATGACGACGGCCATGAGCAGGCCGGCGGCAATGGCGATGGTGAGGTCGAAGATTACCGTGAGCAGCAGGGTGGTGAATAGCACCGCCAGGTCGGCCTTGGGGTTCTTCATCATGCCGCGGATGGTGCGCCATTCGCTCATGTTGTAGGAGACGATCACCAGCACGCCCGCCAGACACGCCATGGGGATGTGCCGGGTGAGCGGCGAGAGGAAGAGCAGGATGAGCAGCAGCACCACGGCATGGACGATGCCTGCTACGGGGGTACGTCCGCCGTTGTTGATGTTGGTCATGGTGCGGGCGATGGCGCCCGTCACGGGAATGCCGCCGAAGAAGGGGACGACGATGTTGGCGGCGCCCTGTGCGATGAGTTCCGTATTGGAGTTGTGGCGGTCGCCGGTGACGCCGTCGGCTACGGTCGCCGAGAGCAGCGATTCGATGGCGCCGAGCATGGCGATGGTGAAGGCCGGAGGCAACAGGCCCCGGATGGTCTCCAGGTTGAACGAGAAGCCCGAGGGAGCCGGTATGGTGGGGTTGATGCTGTAGCGGTCGCCGATGGTTTCGATCGTGTCGATGCCGCCGTACCTTTTCAGGAAGTAGGAGGCTACGGTGACGAGAATGATGGCTGCGAGCGAACCCGGCACCTTGCGCGACACCTTCGGAGTGAGCAGGATGATGAGGATGCTCACCAGGCCGATGCCCAGTGCCCAGAGGTTGGTGGTGTCGAAGTTCTGGAAGTAGACGGCCCATTTGCCGAGGAAGTCTTCGGGAAGGGCGCCGTCGATGCGCAGGCCGAAGAGGTCTTTGATCTGGGTGGAGAAGATCGTGAGGGCGATACCCGCCGTGAAGCCCACGATGATGGGGTAGGGGATGAACTTGATGACCACGCCGAGCTTGAAGAGTCCGAGCAGGACGAGGATGACCCCAGCCATGACGGTGGCGATGGCGAGTCCCTCGATACCGTACTGGCTGATGATGCCGGCGACGATGACGATGAAGGCTCCCGTGGGACCCCCTATCTGGACGTTGTTTCCGCCGAGGAACGAAACGATGAAGCCGCCGATGATGGCGGTAATCAGTCCCTTTTCGGGCGAAACGCCGCTGGCGATACCGAAGGCGATCGCCAACGGCAGGGCCACGATGCCGACGATGATACCGGCCATCAGGTCGGCGGTGAATTTCCGGCGGTCGTAGTTCTTCAGCGCCGAAAAGAGTTTGGGATGAAAGTCGATGGTGTGTTTCACGATCGTGGATGTTGTTAGGGTTAGCTATGTTAAAGCGCCGCAAATATAAGAAATATATTCGCTGAAACACGCAAGTACAAGTCGTCCCGAAAGGGGCGCGGCACGCTTGCGGAGCGATTCGTTTGCAGCGAGTTATTCGATGAAACCCGAACTTACCCCGCGGGAGAGGTATTCGGGAGGTATGCGTGTCGCGTTACGTGTATCGTACAAGGTGTTGTACAAAAAGGAGGACCGTTGGTCGGCCTTGCTGCCGGTTCGCGGTGTCGGTGCCGGGTTTGAGCCCAACTTTATCGCTATCCGAAGGGGCGAGAGGCATCCGGATGGCGATGCGTAGCGATTGAATCGAAGGATCGGATCAGGAAGGCGACCGCGTGCGCCGTATGCCGTTCCATCGGTATGGGGCCAGTGGCGCACCGCACCTGTCTTTTGACAAAGGACCTTCGGCCGGTCGGTGCTCCGGTTGTGAGGGTGTGGCGCCGTGGCGCGGAGGGAATCCAGGGAACGGGATCATAAGGTTCGGGGAGGTGGAACGGGACTTCCTGCGTCTCCCCTGCACGGCGTCAGGCGAAATAGGGGAAGGTGTGCGGAAACGGGGCAATGCCGGTTTTTCCGGGTGCCGCCGGCGGTCGTGCGATGTTCGTGCGGTGTTTCGGGGCGGTATCGCCGGGATATGAAAAGAAACGCCCTCGGCCGAAAGCATCGGCCGAGGGCGACTTCTTCTCGGGATATTGTCTCGCTCGTTTGTTGTCCGATACCGCATAGGACGAGCTTCACGCGCACAGTGCGGGCGAGCGGGGGCTATTTCACCACGTTACCGCGGATGAAGAGCAGGTCCGGCCGGCCGTCGGGGGTGTTGGTGTATATCTTGACGTTGTTGGCGAAGGCTCCCGTCCCTTTTTTAGGGGTGTAGGTGATTTCGAGCGTGCCCGATTCTCCCGGCAGAAGCGGTTTGCGCGGATATTTGACCGACAGACAGTCGCAGCTCCGTTCGGTGCGGAGGATGGCCAGCGGTGCCGATCCGGTATTGGTGAAGGTGAAAACCGCGGTCTGCGGTTTGCTGCGCAGGCGGAGGGTACCCAGGTCGTGTTCCATGCGGTCGAACGATATTGCAGGGACTTCGGCCTGCCGTGTTACGGAGGATTGCGGCGTTTCCCGGTTCGTCGTTTCGGGTGTTGCGGGGGGGGTGCCGGCTCCGAGCAGGAGCGCAGCGGCGGCTGCGAGAAGTGTAGACATGGTTCGTTGCGTTTCGGATTCGCGCTACCCGTGGGTGGGCGATGATGGGGAGGTGACGGTATGGTCCCGGGCGGACGCTCTGCGGCGCCGGGGCGGTTATTTCAGGCGGAAGACGTAAGTGATGGTTCCCGTCTGTATCGCGTTGGCTTCGCTCGGCGTGAAGCGGGCCTGGCGTGCCGCCTTCATGGCCGCATCGAGCAGACGGGGAGCCTGGGTGGTGGAGCCCTGCGGGTGGAACGAGGCGGTCTGTACCCGTCCCTGGGCGTCGACGGTGATTTCGATGATGACGATTCCCTCGGCATTGTTCGATTCATAAGCGGGTTTGGGAAGGCTGCCTATCGCCCTTCGACCTTTCAGGTCGAAAGAGATGCCTTCGTTGCCCGTTCCCGCCCCCGTGGGGGTGCCCTCGCCGCCCGATTCGTGTCCGCGGTTGCCGTCGGTCGCCGCACCCGAGCCCTGCGAGGCGGCGTCGGAGGCGGTGCTCCGGCCCGGAAAGAGGGCGCGTCGGTTGACCTGCCGGTCGGCCGCGGGGGCGGTGTTGGATTCCTGTTGTTGCTGCCGTCCGCTGACCAGGGAGGGGGCCTCTTCGATTTCCTGTGTGAGGTACTCCTCCTGCGAAGGGGTGGGGCGACCGGTGGCCTCCTCGGCCTCGGAGAGCGCTACATTCTGGGTGCCGCTTCCGTCGTTGTCGTCGCCGAAGTCGACAAGGATCCCCTGGGCGGGCGACTCGTAATCCGTGTGGAACGATACGAGCAAACTCGCCGCAAGAAATGCGGCGAGGTAGCACACCGCGACCAGAAGTCCGGTCCGTTTGCCTTTGCGGTTGTCGTCGGGAGCGTAATAATACATGGCGTACCTGTTAGTTCGGACTGGTGGCCAGGATGAGCGTCCACTTGTTGTCCTTGGCGATGTTCATCACCTTCACCACATTGTCGATGGGAACGCTCTTGTCGGCATGCAGCGACAGGGTGGGCTGTTCCGCCCCCTCGAACTTCCCGACCAGAACCGTTTCCAGTTCGTCGAACGCTACGGGTACCGTTTCTACGTAGTATTGCAGGTCGGCGGTGATGGAGACCGTCGTATAGGGCTTCTCCTTGATCTGGTTGTTGCTCGTGGGAAGGGTCAGCTTCAGCGCATTGGGGTTGATGAGCGTGGTGGCTATGAGCATGAACACCAGCAGCAGAAACATCAGGTCGGTCATCGAAGCCGAGCTGAACGCCGAGTTTACCTTGGAGCCTCTTTTGATAGCCATGTCCTATTATTTCTTGTCTACCGGTTGGTTGAGTATGTCCATGAAAGCGATGGAGTTGGCTTCCATCCGGAAGATGAGCTTCTCGATGCGGGCGATGAGGTAGTTGTAGCCGAAATAGGCCGGGATGCCCACGATAAGACCGCCCACGGTCGTGATCATGGCCACGTACATACCGCTGGAGAGGATGCTCATATCCACCACGCCGCCGGCCATCGACATGTTCATGAATGCCTGCACGAGGCCGATCACCGTACCCAGGAAACCGATCATCGGTGCGCCGCCCGATATGGTAGCCAGGGCGGGCAGGCCGTTCTCGAGTTTCGATACTTCGAGGTTGGCGACGTTCTCGATCGCGTTCTGCACGTCGGTCATGGGGCGGCCGATGCGTTCGATGCCCTTGTCGATCATTCGGGCGATGGGCGTATCGGTTGATTTGCAGAGGTCCACCGCGGAGGCCATTTTCCCTTCGTAGATGAAGTCGCGTATCCTGTTCATGAAGTTCTGGTCGATCTTCGAGGCTTTGCGGATGGCGATGAAGCGTTCCACGAAGATATAGACGGTCAGTGCGCCGAGTACCAGCAGTACCCACATCAGCCAGCCTCCGGCAAGGAACAGTTCCCCGAACCCCATCGTTTTGGGCTGTTCGGCCACGGAAACGGCAGCGCCCGCCGCCTGCAGAAATATCGTCATAGTTGCGTTTGTTAAGGTTTTTTATTCGATTTTCAATATTCTCGTCGTTGTGAGCCGCCGTTCGGCGACGGATTCGCAAATTTAAGAAACATATTCCAAATTCATGAATCGTTCGGCCGAAAAGCATGCCGGCCGGTGCAGGGATCCGGAAAGCGTCGGTACCTTCCCGAGGCGTGTCGTTCGGGGTTCCGTTCCCGATTCGGCCGGCTGCTGCGGGCGGCTTGCGGGGGCGGGACTAGCCGAATCGGGAACAGGACCGGTTACTATAAGCGGCGATGGCGTTACCGTTCGGCATCGTTTTCCGCAGCCTCGGGGAGGGCGTCGCCGGGTTGTTGTCCGGCGCTCCGGGCCTCCGCTTCCCGGCGCTGCATCTCTTCGCGCATGCGGCGGCGCCTCTCCTCGCTCGCTTCCCGCCGTTGTTCGATGCGGCTTTTGGCGGGCGGCGGGGTGGTCGGCGCGGGAGATATGGCTGCGTCGGCTCCGGAACCCGTCGGTTGCGCGGCGGGGGAGAAGGGGGTTGTTGCGGCTTCCCGCTCCGTGCCGGCTTTTTTCGCCTCTTCCCGTTCGGCACGTTTGCGCCGGCGGGCCTCCTTACGCGCTTTCGACTGACGGCCGATGTCGGAGAAGACATTGAAGTCCTCCTTGTAATAGATACCGATACCGTTCTCCTGGAGTCCCTGGTTTTCGTCGTAGCGGTTGATGGTACGTGTGAACGCCTTGAGCGATACGTTGCCCGCAGGGGTGATCACCCACGTGAGCGAAGCATCTCCCGTGATGTTGGCATTGTTGCGCATGTTGTTGTCGGCGTTGTAGTTGCCCTCTACCTCGAGGATGAGACGGTCGTTGCCTCCGATGTTGTAGGAGAAACCGAAGTCCACCTCTTCGGAGGAGGTCTGGTCCTGCGGACGGTAGTTGAGCATGATGTTCAGATCGTTGGTCGAGATGAGGTTGCTCAACTGGCTGGAGAGGAAGTTGAGTCCCATTGTCGCTCCGGCCGACGTGGCGTCGGTATCGGCTGCGGTGCTGCCGTTCGGTGCGAACGATCCGAAGCCGACCAGCCACAGGAAGTTGAGCGCTCTGTCCTCGTTGGAGGCGAGGGCGCCGCTCAGCACGTTCTGGATGTCGGCATCGGCCGAGGGAATGCGGATATCGAAAGTCAGGTCGGGCCTTTTGAGGCTTTCGCGGATGCGTACGATGCAATCCACCGGGATGCGTGTGCTGGTGTTGATGCCGGTGCCCTGGAGGGTCGAGGCGAGTTGCTGGAGCGATGCCCGCACCCGGTACACGGCTTCGATGTTGAGCATGGCGTCCATCGGATCGCCGCTCAGTTGGATGGTACTGCCCGGTTGCAGGATGAACTTCTTGTTGGAGATGATCGGCTGCATGCTGAACAGGAAGTCCCCTTCCGTGATCTCGTAGGTGCCGAAGGTGGAGAGTTCGCCCGTACCGGGATTGAGCAGTACGTTCAGCGCCGCCGTACCGCGGGCGTTGAGGGCCATGTTGGTGGCCGGGTCGATGATGATCGAGAGCAGCAGACCCGGCGTGACGTTCAGCGCCACGTTCAGGTTGAGGTTGAGCTTCTCCTTGGGTTGCTCGGAGCGCTCCGAGAGGGAGCGTTTGTAGGAGAGGAGTTTCTGGGCCAGCGTATTTTCCGGCGTCGTCTCCTCTGCCTGTCGGCTTTCGAAGACGATCCAGTCGGCTTCCGCGATGCTGGACTTGTTGGAGAGCGGCAGGTAGAAGGCCGATCCGGGCTGGGTGGTGACGGCCACGTCCACGTTGATGCCGTTCCGGTTGCCTTTCACGTTGATGGCCCCCGAGAGATATACCTTGCCGTAGAACATGTCGCCGGCTTTCGCCTTCAGGTTGATGGCCATCAGGTTCGACGGTACCAGACGGGCCGAGTAGGAGATGTTCGCCGTGTTGGCGATGTCGGCTTTCGCCTCGAGCGTGGCCCGGTTGCCTTCGTTGTCGGTGAGCGTGGTGAGGGGCAGTGCCACTTTGCCGTCGTCGATGTCTATGTCGAGCGTCGAGGCGCTGTAGGTCACGTCGGTCATGCCCACGGTCGTGGCGAAGTCGGTCACGGAGACCGTACCGTTTATCTTCGGCATGCCCTTGCTGCCGCGTATTTCGAGGTAGACGGCCGTGTCGCCCTCCACCGAACGGATGACCTCGGCCGGCAGGAACGGGTTGGCGGCTGCCAGCGGGAGCCCGCCGATGTCCACCGTGGCGGCGTAGGCATTGGTGTCGGGGCGGTAGAAGCCGCGTACGAGGGTTTTACCGTCTGTGGTATTGACGAGCGACAGACCGGCGCGTTCGGTGGCGAAGTCCCATGCGCTGTTCAGACGGAGCGTCGGTGCGGTGTAACCGTTCATGCTCAGGCTGTCCATCAGGATGTCCGCTATCAGTACCGGGTCCTTCATACCGGATATGAGGGCTGCCGTGCCGTCGAGCGAACCGTCCAGGGTGCCTTGCGGCAGGCCGGCGATGTTGTTCAGCGGGCGCAGGCTGAACTGGTCGAGCGACAGCCGCAGCGTATCGCTCTTTGCGTCCGACAGCGTACCGTCCACGTGCAGCCGCTGTTGGCCGCTGGCCAGGAGGAAGTCGTCGATCGTGATCCGTTCCGGGGCGTAGGCGATCAGGTTCGAGGAGAGGTCCCAGCGCTGGCGGCCCAGCATGATGTAGGAGGAGGGGTTGAACTGCATGCCCACGTGCAGCTCCTTCTCGCCTTCGGGGCGGGAGAGGAGCGACTCTACGTCCAGTACGGCATTCAGGTCGCTCGTGCTGTCGCTGAGGTTGGCGTTGAGTACGATCCTGTCGTCGGCCACCCGTGCCGTGATGTCGTTCGATGGCATCGAGAACCCCGGCAGGTAGAGGTCCTCGGTGGTGAAGTGCAGGGTGATGGCGTCGTAGTCGGTGGTGTTGTCGGCGGTGAAACCGAGTTTGGCGGCGAAGAAGTCGCCGTACTCCACGTAGTCGCTGTTGGCTGCGACGGAGAACCGTTCGCTCGTCGGATCGAACAGAGCGTCCAGTCGGGTGCCCTGCGCGATGCTGAATCCCGGCAGGAAGATGGCTGCGAGGTTATTGGCTTCCTTGATGTGTACATGCAGTTGCGAACGGCTGTCGGACCCGGGTGTCGGGTTTGCAGCGGGGGCGGCGGTTGCCGGCACCGGTACGGAGGAGGCAACCGGGCGGGCGGTGTTCGCCTCCGGCAGGGAATGCCCGTGGGGAGAAACCTTTCCGTCCGGAGCGAGGACCGGCAGGTAGTCGTACAGAATGTGGCTCAGGTAACCGAATATGTCCCGGTAGGCGATGTCGCTCCGATACTCCGCGTCGGCGAACGACGAGCGCATCGCGAGGTATTTGCTCCGGTCGTCGTTGCGGCCCGTGAGGAGGATGGTATCCGCCCGTACGTCGTCCGTCGAAGAGGTGTAGTGCAGGTCCGAGAGGAGGACTTCGCCGTTGATGTTGTCCAAAGCGTTGCCGCTGCCCGCCGCGCGGAGCCGGCCGCTGAGAATGGCGACGCTGTCCTGGCGGTTGACGTTGAGGCTGTGCAGGTCGGCCCGCCGGAGGTCGAGTTCCGCCCGGTAGGCGGGAAGGCTGTCGCTCAGATCGGCTTCCCCGGTCAGCGTGAAGAGCAGTTTCGGGTCGTCCGACAAGAGGCTCGCGCGGGCTTTCCGGTCCGCATAACTGCCCGAGGCCATGAGCTGTCGGTAGGTGTAGCCGTTGAACTCGGCCATGGGGACGACGAGGTTGCCGTTCACCGTTACTTCGCCCCGAAAGAGGCGCCCCCGCGCCTTGGCGTCCAACGCCACCTTGCCCAGCAGGTCGTTGTCCAGTATCCTGCCCAGGTCGGCGCCGTTTACCGTCACCTGGCCGTCGAAATCCGTGGCGCCGTTGCGGGTACCTCCGTTGCCGACGGCCGTGATGTTTCCTGCATCGGCCTGCATGGCCAGCTTCGCCCGGAAGGCTGCCAGACTGCCCGACGCATCGCCTTTCAGGTCGATGCGGCCGATCCGTTCCAGCATGCCGGCCGTGGTCTGCGGCAGCGAGTCGGGGAGGAAGGCTCCCGCTAACCGGGTCACTCCCGTACCGCTGGTGGAGAGCTCCCGGAGCTGTACGTCGAACCGGGCATTGGCCATGTCGGTGACGCCCGCCAGTGCGGCGTCGAGGCCCAGTCGGGCGTCGTGTTCGCCCGCGATGAGGGCGAGTTTCACCTTGAAGTCGTTGATGGTGCCGCCGAAATCCACGTCCGCCTTGTGCAGCGACACGCCTTCGCCCGTGCCGAGCGACGGAACGAAGTAGGCGAGCGTGCGGGTGGAGAGTGTCGAACGGCGGAGCTGCACGTCGAAACGCACGCTGTCGAGAATAGCGGACATGGCCTCCCAGCTGCCGCCGTCCATGCGGAACAGGGGCATGCACAAGTCCGAGAGCGGGGTGACGATGCGGGTCTCTTGCAGGGCGATCGCTCCCTCGCCCACGGAGAGCCGTTCGGTGGAGAGGTCCCGTACGGTGAAGCCGCTGATGTCGCGGAACGACATGCTTTCGATGTCCATCGCGATGGTGCCGCCCTCGATGTTGAGTTTCTTGCTCCGGATGTTGAGGCTGTCGAAGACCATGTTGCCGAAGTTCACCCCCCGCGAGAGCGTGTCGGCCCCCTCGGTGCGGAAACTGAAGCGCGAATCCGAAATCCGCAGGTCGCGGAACGCCAGTTTGGTGGAACTCTCCTTTTTGGTGGTGTCGCTTCCCAGCCGGGCGATGAGCTGCGCGATGTTGAGCTCCCCGTCGGTGGGGGTGTAGAGGTAGATTTTGGCTTCGTCGAGGAAGACGTCTCCCACGACGATCTTTTTGCGCAGCAGGGCGCTTTTGCTGACGGCCGCCCCCAGTCTGTTGACGTAGAGCATCGTGTCGCCCGTATAGTCTTCGACATAGAGCCCTTCGGCGGTGAGCCGGCTGAAACCGCGCAGGCGGATGCGGTCGATGGAAACGGTGGTTTCGAGTTTGCGCGAGAGGAGTTCTGTGGTTTTGCGTACGATGAAGTTCTGCACCGTGCCGATGTTGAGCAGCAGGGCGACGAGAACCGGTATCCCGACCGCCGCGACGATGAGCCACGACAGTACTTTTCCCAATATTTTTATAACTTTGCGCATAGCTGTTTCGGCTCCCCTTTAAAGGCTTTGCGGAACGAATCGCAATTTTACTAATTTTTAGCGAAACCGCCAGTCGTTATTCCCCTTTAAAAGCAGCCGGAAGGGTATTTATTCGATTAAAAATACAGGTCTTGGAAAACTCATCCCGTTCCGATATCGTGATCCTCGGTATCGAGTCCTCGTGCGACGATACCTCGGCTGCCGTGTTGCGCGGTACCGAAATGCTGTCGAACGTGATCGCCTCGCAGGCGGTCCACATGAAGTACGGCGGCGTCATTCCCGAACTCGCCTCGCGTGCCCACCAGCAGAACATCGTGCCCGTGGTGGATACGGCGTTGCGTAACGCTTCGGTAGGTGTCGCCGATCTCGACGCGATCGCTTTCACGCGCGGACCCGGCCTGCTCGGTTCGTTGCTCGTCGGGGTCTCCTTTTCCAAGGGATTAGCCGTTGCAAATAATATACCGCTCGTGGAGGTCAATCATTTGCAGGGACATATTTTGTCGCATTTCATCGATATTCCCGGCGAGACGGTGCCGCATCCCTCGTTCCCGTTCCTTTGTCTGCTCGTGTCGGGAGGGCACACCCAGATCGTGAAGGTGACCGCTCCGTTGCAGATGGAGATCGTGGGCACCACCATCGACGATGCGGCCGGCGAGGCTTTCGACAAGTGCGCCAAGGTGATGGGATTGCCCTATCCCGGAGGGCCCGTCATCGACCGCCTTGCGGCCCAGGGCGATCCGGAGCGTTTCCGGTTCGCGAAACCCTCCGTGGCGGGATTCGATTACAGCTTCAGCGGCCTGAAGACCTCGTTCCTCTATTTCCTGCGCGACCGGATGAAGGAGGACCCCGGGTTCATCGAGGCGAACATCAACGACTTGTGCGCCTCGTTGCAGAAGACCATCGTGGATATTCTTCTGGGCAAGCTGGTGAAGGCTTCCAAGGAGTTCCGCATCAGGGACATCGCCATCGCCGGCGGGGTTTCGGCCAATTCGGGTCTTCGCGGCGGGGTGACGGCGGAAGGGGAGCGCCGCGGGTGGCGCACTTTCCTGCCTCCGTTGAAATTTACGACCGATAATGCCGCGATGATCGCCGTGGCGGGCTATTTCCGTTACATGACGGGGGAGTGCAGTCCGCTGTCGGTTGCGCCGGAGGCCCGCATCGAGAACATGCTTTCGGGACGGTAGGCATCCGCGGCGTTTTCTTGCCGTTGGCGGGCGAACCGATTGGAAAGATTCACAAGACGCGCCCGGAACGAAAAGTTCCGGGCGCGTCTTGTGAGCTTCCGGCAGAGTTCGTTTCGGCCTACGTAGCGTTGCGCAGAGCGGGTATCGGCATGCGTCGGTTAGGCGGTCCCGGTAATCCGGTGCGGGTCTTGTGCCCGGTACGTCTGTTGGGCTTCCGGCAGAGTTCCGGACGGTGGTATCTCGATCGACCTGACGACTTGTACGCGTTGAGGAATGTTCCTGTCGACCTGTTTGCCTTGCATTTGCTTATCTCGATTACCGTGCGGAAATCGCTCGGCGGGGCTCGATCAAGTTGGCCTTGTCGCCTCCGTTTGTCTTTTTTGGGGATATCGGGACATAGGGCACTCCTTGGGGGAGGGACCTTTGTTTATCGGCCGTAACGGAGGCGTTCGCCGGTCCGAAGAGACCCGAAGGTAACCCCAAGGAAGCCCGGATGCGGGCCGACGCATCCTTGCCGAGGCAACCGTTCCGCCCCTTTCCGCCATGCTGTCCTCCCCTTGCAATTTTTGCCGAGGCTGCCTCTCCGGATACGGAAAGCGGGGATACCGTTGTCGTACCCCCGCTTTTGTCGTATCGGCCTTTCGGCAGGAAAGGCGTTCGATCAGAGTTTGCGTTTCTCTTCCACGATTTCGTATCCTTCGATGAAGTCCCCGACGCGGATGTCGTTGTAGTTCTCGATGTTCAGACCGCACTCCATACCCGAAGATACCTCCTTGACGTCGTCCTTGAAACGTTTGAGCGAACCGAGTCGGCCCGTATGGATGACGATGCCGTCGCGGATGATGCGCACGGGAGTGTTGCGGGTGATCTTGCCTTCGCGGACCATACAGCCCGCCACGACGCCCACTTTCGTGATCTTGAACGTTTCGAGCACCTCCACCGAGCAGACGATCTCCTCCTTCTTGACCGGTTCGAGCATGCCCTCGATGGCGTCCTTGATGTCGTTGATGGCATCGTAGATGATGGAGTAGAGCCGGATTTCGATCTCCTCCTTCTCGGCCGTACGGCGGGCGCCGCCGCTGGGGCGTACCTGGAAGCCCACGATGATGGCGTTGGATGCCATGGCGAGCATGACGTCCGATTCGGAGATCTGGCCCACGGCCTTGTGAATCACGTTCACCTGTACCTCTTCGGTCGAGAGCTTGATGAGCGAGTCGGTCATTGCTTCGATCGAACCGTCCACGTCGCCCTTGACGATGATGTTCAGCTCCTTGAAGTTGCCGATGGCGATGCGGCGTCCGATCTCGTCGAGGGTGACGTGCTTCTGCGTCTTGAGGCCCTGAATGCGCTGGAGTTGCTCGCGCTTGTTGGCGACCTCGCGGGCGCTGCGTTCGTCCTCCATGACGTTGAACGTATCGCCTGCCTGCGGTGCGCCGTTCAGACCGAGTACCAGTACGGGCGTTGCAGGCGGTGCGGCCGTCACGCGTTGGCCGCGTTCGTTGAACATGGCCTTTACCTTACCGGAGTAGGTGCCGGCTACCATCGGGTCGCCCACCCGCAGCGTACCGTTCTGTACGAGCAGCGTAGCCACGTAGCCGCGCCCCTTGTCGAGTGTCGATTCGATGACCGTACCGGTAGCCTTGCGGTCGGGATTGGCCTTGAGTTCGAGCAGTTCGGCTTCGAGCAGTACCTTTTCGAGCAGTTTGTCGAGGTTGAGTCCCTGTTTTGCCGAGATCTCCTGCGACTGGTATTTGCCGCCCCATTCCTCCACGAGGTAGTTCATCTGGGCCAGCTGTTCGCGGATGGTGTCGGGGTTGGCTCCCGGTTTGTCGATCTTGTTGATGGCGAAAACGATCGGTACGCCGGCAGCGGAGGCGTGGTTGATGGCCTCCACCGTCTGGGGCATCACGCTGTCGTCGGCCGCCACGATGATGATCGCCACGTCGGTCACCTTCGCACCGCGGGCACGCATGGCCGTGAAGGCTTCGTGACCGGGGGTGTCGAGGAAGGTGATCTTCTTGCCGTTGAGGTCTACGCTGTAGGCACCGATGTGCTGCGTGATACCGCCCGCTTCGCCTTCGATGACGTTGGTCTTGCGGATGTTGTCCAGCAGCGAGGTCTTACCGTGGTCGACGTGTCCCATCACGGCCACGATGGGAGGCCTCTCCACGAGATCCTGCTCTTCGTCGCGGTCTTCGTCGATGGCTTCCTGAATGTCCACCGTGACGAATTCCACCTTGAACCCGAACTCCTCGGCGACGATCACCAACGCCTCCGCATCGAGTCGCTGGTTGATGGAGACCATCAGTCCGAGGTTCATGCAGGCCGTAATGACCTCCGTAACCGGGGCGTTCATCATGGTGGCCAGTTCGCTCACCGTAACGAACTCGGTGACTTTCAGGATGGACTCCTCCATGTGTGCCTTTTCCATCGCCTCGTCCATGCGGGCGCGGGCATCGAGTCGCTTCTCCTTACGGTACTGGGCGCCCTTGTTCTTTCCGCCCTTGGAGGTGAGGCGGGCGAGCGTATCCTTGATCTGCTTCGAAACCTCTTCGTCGCTCACTTCGGGGCGTACCACGGGTTTCGGTGCGTTTTTCTTCTTCCGGTCTTTTCTGGACTGGGGACCGCCCTGTGCGGGACCGCGGCCGGCACCCTGGCCGTCGCGGGGACCCTGACCGGTGCGTCCGCCCGCTCCTGCGGGCTGTTGCTTGGTCACGTCCACCTTGTCCTTGCCGATGCGTTTGCGCTTCTCGCGCCTGCCGCCGGCCGGACCGAGGCTCTGGACGTCCATTTTTCCCAGCACCTTCGGGCCCGTCAGTTTGGCTTCGTCGCTCGGACGGAAGACGTCGTCGCGGTTTTCGGCCATGCGCTGGTCGTAGGTCTTCTCCTGAATGACGATCTCCGGTTTGGGAGCGGCCGTTGCCGGCTTGGGCTCCGCTTTGGGGGCAGGAGATGCTTCCGCCGGTTTTCCGATCGGTTTCTCGGCCGGGCGCTCGGCGGGCCGGGGCTGCTCGGGCGCCACCGGTTCCTTGGGCTTCGCCACCGGGGCAGCCGGCTCGGGCTGCGGGGTGGGAGCGGGGCGAACCTCCTCCTGTTTCGACGGTGCTGCGGGCGGAGTTTCGGGCTCCTCCTTCGGAGCTGCAGCCGGTTGCGGAGCTGCAGGTTTTCGGCTTCCTCCGGAGAGGTCGATCTTGCCTACTATTTTCGGGCCGGTACGGATCTCTTCCCGGGCACTTATAACGCCGCTTTTGATGACCACTTCCTTTTCGAACTCACCGTCCTGGGCACGGGGCGAATCCTTCTTGTCGTGCAGCGATACGCTTTCGGGTTTCAGGTTTATCCGTTCGCGGACATTGACCCTGTCGTTGGCACTCCGGTTGCCGCCGAACTCCTTTTCCAGGACCGCATAGACGTCCGGTTCGACCGGTGTATTGGGCGAACTCTCTATGTGGATACTCTTCTTTTCGAGGAAATCCGTAATGGTGGCAATGCCTACTTTAAACTCCTTTGCAACCTGTAGGAGTCTGAGCTTTCTTTCGTTTGACATATATAAATATCTCTGTTTCGGCGTTATTTTTCTCTGTTTTGTTTCGTTTGTCGCGGGGCAACCCGTTTGCCGCACCTTCGTCCGCCGCCGGCCGGAGGAAAGTACCTGCCTTCGCGGTTGCGGGCGCTATTCGAACTCGGACTTGAGGATGCCCACCACTTCGCGGATGGTTTCCTCCTCCAGGTCGGTACGACGGGCGAGGTCTTCGGGCGAGATCTCCAGCACGCTCTTGGCCGTATCGCAACCGATACCCTTCAGCGCGTCGATGATCCACTGGTCGATCTCGTCGGAGAACTCCTGCAGGTCTACGTCCTCCTCTTCCACATCGCGGTAGACGTCGATGTCGTAGCCGGTCAGCATGCTGGCCAGCCGGATGTTGAGCCCGCCCTTGCCGATGGCCAGCGACACTTCGCTCGGCTTGAGGTAGACCGAAGCGGTCTTCTTCTCCTCGTCGATGGTGATGGAGGAGACCTTGGCCGGGTTCAGGGCGCGTTGGATGAGCAGTTGGGTGTTGGCGGTCCAGTTGACCACGTCGATGTTCTCGTTGCGCAGCTCCTTGACGATGGAGTAGATGCGCGAACCCTTCATGCCGACGCATGCGCCCACCGGGTCGATGCGTTCGTCGTAGGACTCTACGGCCACCTTGGCGCGTTCGCCCGGTATGCGGACGATCTTCTTGATGGTGATCAGACCGTCGAAAATCTCGGGAACCTCCTGTTCGAAGAGCCTTTCGAGGAATTCGGGAGCCGTGCGGGAGAGGATGATGACCGGCGTGTTGTTGCGCATCTCCACTTTGGATACGATGGCCCGGATGGCGTCGCCCTTGCGGAAGAAGTCGCTCGGTATCTGTTCGCTTTTGGGCAGGATCAGTTCGTTGTCCTCGTCGTCGAGCACGAGGATCTCCTTCTTCCATACCTGATAGACTTCCCCGGTGATGATCTCGCCTACGCGCTCGCTGTATTTCTCGAAAAGATTGGCCTTTTCCAGATCGAGAATGCGGGAGGCGAGGTTCTGGCGCAGCGAAAGGACCGCCCGCCGTCCGAACGAATCGAGCTTGATCTCGTCTGCCACCTCTTCGCCCACTTCGTAGGTTTCGTCGAGCTTGCGTGCGTCCGAAATGGATATCTGCTGGTTGGGGTTCTCCACCTGGTCGTCTTCCACGATGATGCGGTTGCGCCAGATTTCCAGGTCGCCCTTGTCGGCATTTATGATTATATCGAAATTCTCATCCGTTTCGTAAGTCTTTATCAACAAATGGCGGAAAACATCCTCCAGTACTCCTATCATCGTACTCTTGTCGATATTCTTAAGCTCTTTGAACTCCGCAAAGTTGCTTATCAGATTGAGGTTGTCCATGGTTTTATTTGATAGTGAATGTTATATTTCGTTGGTGCCGCGAGGGGGCTACTTGAAGTCCAGATACTCCTTGGTGCTCTTTATCTCCGCGAGCGGATAGGCCTGTACGACGTCGAAAGCCTGTTTGCGCTTTTTGCCCTCCACGGCACGCATCTCCCGATAGGCCAGCGTCACCGAGTTTTCGTCGGCGTCGCGCAGCTCGGCGATGATCTTCGTCCCGTTGAGCAGCAATACCTCCACGGGGGTGCCGATGAGTTTCCTGTATTGGCGCAGCAGTTTGAGCGGCTGACCTATCCCCGCCGAGGTGACCGTGAGCTCGAAATCCTCCTGCTCGCGGTCGAGTTTCTCCTCGATCGCGCGGCTCAGCTTCACGCAGTCGTCGATGTCCACCGATCCGTCGCTGTCGATCACGACCTCTATCTCGTTGCCGGGGGCGATGTGTACTTCCACCAGGAACAGGGCGCTCCCGGCGAGTGTCTCTTCCGCTATGCCCTCGATTTTTTCTGCATCTATCATAACTCTCGTTGTCTGTGCCTGCCGGGGCGCCCGGCCGTAGGCGTGTTGAAGTGTGGCGTTCTGCGTCGTTTCGCGGGGCGCTCGGGGGAGCGTTCGGTCTTTACGTCCTCTCCGATTACGAAATTTGGGGACTCTCGTCCCCAAATCCGTGCCTTCCGTTATCGTCTAACGGGTGCAAATATAACGCAATATATTTGATTTTCCTAATTTCGGCCCTTAAAATCGAGGAATCGTTACTCCTCTTCCACCGCGATGGTGGCGTTGTAGGGTTTCAGGATGCCGCGTTTCGAGGAGCGGATGAACTCCACGATCTCGTCGCGTACTTCGCTCTGCGGGAACTGTGCCGTCACGATGTCGCATGCGCGGCTGTAGTTGTGGCCGTCCTGGAAGAGTACACGGAAAATATCCTGAATCTCGCCGATCTGTTCGGCGGTGAAGCCGCGACGGCGGAGTCCGATGAAGTTGGCCCCTACGAAAGTGATGGGGAAACGGGCTGCCTTGACGAACGGCGGTACGTCTTTCGATACGAGCGAACCGCCGCTGATCATGGCGTGGCGGCCGATGCGCACGAACTGGTGGATGGCCGATGCGCCGCCGATGATGGCCCAGTCGCCCACTTCGACCTCGCCGGCCAGCAGTACGTTGTTCACGATCACGCAGTGGCTTCCCACGACGCAGTCGTGCGCCACGTGTGCGCAGGCCATGATGAGGTTGCCGTCGCCGATGACGGTCTTTCCCTTGGCCGCCGTACCGCGGTTGATGGTGGCCGATTCCCGGACGGTGTTGTAGTCGCCCATCTCCACCGTAGTGTATTCGCCCTTGAACTTGAGGTCCTGCGGAACACCCGCGATGACGGCGCCGGAGTGGATTTTGCACCCTTTGCCCATGCGCGTACCGTCCAGTACCACGGCGTTGGGGCCTATCCAGGAGCCGTCGCCTATCACCACGTCGCCCGCGATGTATGCGAACGGTTCCACCACTACGTCTTTGCCGAGCCTTGCGTCCGGATGGACATAGGCTAAATTACTTATCATTACGTAAATTTTTGGTTTGTCTTCAATTGTTTGTCCGGGTCGGACGGTTTCCGCCGTCGGAAGCGACTCTGCCGGTGCTCCGGCGTCCGGATGGGGCGGGAAGGCCGCCCCTCCCCGGTGGGAGAAGGGCGGCCCTCCGCTATGCCTTGTTTTTGGCCACCTGCGCCATCAGCGATGCCTCCGTGGTGAGCTTGCCGCCTACGTAGGCTTTCGCCTCCATCACCACGATGCCGCG
Source organism: uncultured Rikenellaceae bacterium (assembly GCA_910577285.1). Taxonomy (GTDB): domain Bacteria; phylum Bacteroidota; class Bacteroidia; order Bacteroidales; family Rikenellaceae; genus Tidjanibacter. Next base: position 107,660 of record CAJTLO010000001.1, read on the forward strand.
CCGGATGGGCTCCGTCAGCTTCAGTTCGAACTGCAACGTATCGCCCGGTACCACCTTGTTCTTGAACCTCACGTTGTCGATCCGCAGGAAATAGGTCGAGTAGTTCTCCGGATCGGGGACGCTGTTCAGGGCGAGTATTCCGCCGCACTGCGCCATGGTCTCGATGATGAGCACGCCCGGCATCACGGGCTCCTCCGGGAAGTGTCCCACGAAGAAGGGTTCGTTCATGGTGACGTTCTTGATACCCGCCACGCTCGTCTGGTCGATATGGAAGATGCGGTCCACCAGCAGGAAGGGCGGGCGGTGGGGCAGCGTGCGCCGGATGCGGTTGATGTCGTAGACCGGTTCCGCCGCCGGATCGTAGACGAACATGGGGCGGTTGGCGTCGCGCTTGATGTTGCGTTTGAGTGTTTTGGCCGTTTCGGTGTTGACGAAATGGCCGGGATGGCTGGCGATCACGCGCCCCTTGAACCGCATCCCCAGCAGGGCCAGGTCGCCCAGCAGGTCGAGCAGTTTGTGGCGGGCGATCTCGTTGATGAAGCGCAGCTGGAGGTTGTTCACGTAACCGTTCGTGATGCGTATGTCTTTTTTGTCGAATACGCCTGCGAGCCGGGCGATCTCCTCGTCGGAAACCTCCTTTTCGGCCACGACGATGGCGTTGTCCAGGTCGCCCCCCTTGATGAGGTCGGCCTGCAACAGGGGTTCGAGTTCGTGCAGGAATGCGAAGGTGCGGCAGGGGGCTATTTCCCGTGCGAAATCCTCCTCCTCGCCGAAGGTGGCGTACTGGTTGCCCACTACGCGCGAATTGTAATCCACATGGACCGATACGCTGAATTTGCTGTCGGGGTAGATGACGATCGAGGCGTTCTTCTCCGGGTAGTTGAATTCCATCGTTTCGCGCACCTCGTAATATTGCCGTTCGGCCTGCTGCTCTTCGAGGCCGACCTCGGAGATGGCTGCGGCGAACTCTCTTGCCGAACCGTCCATGATGGGCGTTTCGGGAGCGTCGATCTCCACCGTCGCGTTGTCTACGCCCAGCGTCCACAGGGCCGACATGATGTGTTCTACGGTGCATACCTGCGCACCGCCTTTTTCTATGGTCGTGCCCCGCGAAGTGTCGGTTACGTAGTCGGCCAGGGCGGGTATTTCGGGTTGTCCCTCCAGATCCGTACGGCGGAAGACGATGCCGCTGTCGGCGGGAGCCGGGAGTACGGTCATTTTCGACTCCCTGCCCGTGTGGAGCCCGCGGCCGCTGAACGACACCGGAGCTTTCAGGGTCTTTTGATTATCAGCCATAAGGTGTTTAAGTGTCGGTTAATTTATCGTGCAAAGATATTAATTTCTTGAAAGAATCCTTACTTTTGCCTGCAATTTGCTCTGAAAGAGCGGTCCGGCCGATTGCCGGGCTCCCCGTTTCAAAGTGTGGGAGAGAGGCCCGGGGCCGCGAGTCGGTGCGGCGGGGTGTCGCCCGGTCGGAGCAGACGGAATCCGTGATGGAAACGAGAGAAGAACGAAACGAAGAGGAGTGTGTGTGGGGAGTGCCCGAAGGGCCGCCCCCGGAGCTCGACCTGCCCTTTGCGAAGAGACGCCGACGGGAGGTCGGCGAGTGGATATACGATAACCGTGAAACCATCTGCATCACCGTGATCGTCTATCTGCTGGCCGCCGTCGTGCTGCTTTCCGCCGGGATCGTTCTTCAGCCCCGCGGGGAGGAGGCTGCCATCGTGATGGATTTCAGTCAGGAGGAGGAGCTTCGGCGCCTCGAACAGGAGTTGGAGCGGGCGCAGCGGCTCAACGAGATGCTGGGCGACGTGCCGACTCCCGACTACGGTAAAGTGCGCAACGCCGTTTCCAATGAGAATGCCGAGGAGCGTGAAGAGTCGCTGAGCCGGGAGACGCGCGAGATTTTCGAGCGTTCCCAGGAGGTGATGCAGGAGATGGAGCGCACCGGTGCCGAATACGAGCAGATGCTCGACATGCTGGACGGGAAGCCTTCCGCACAGGAGGAAAGCACCGAATACCGGGATGCGCGGATTGCCGGAGGAGCGACGGTTTCGTTCTCGCTGGCCCGGCCTTTGCGCCATGCCGTCCGTCTTCCGGCACCTTCCTACAAATGTGCGGGCGGCGGAACGGTCGTCGTGGATATCGTCGTGAGCCGTAACGGCGACGTACTCTCGGCCAGTGTGGACAAGTCGCGCTCCTCGTCGGACAACTGCATGACCGAGGCGGCGCTGGAGTTCGCCATGCGGTCGCGTTTCAATGTGGACTCCTCCGCTCCGGGGCGGCATTCGGGGACCCTCACCTATGTTTTCGTGCCGCAGTAGTTCCTGCCGCGGGCTGTGGGGACGAATCCTCGCAACAAAACAAGGCGGCAACGATTTGCCGCCTTATCTGTTATAAAAAAGCTGGATCTGCTATTCGATGGGCTTTCCGTCTTTGAAATACTCCTCCGTAAATACATACTCGTAATTACGGACGGTTTCGCTGGACGACGTGAGCGTATAGGTCTCCATTTCCAGTAAAGTACCCGAGCGCAGGTGATCATCAAAAATTATCATACTACCGTTGTTAATAAGTAGATATAAACTATAAGTATGAAGCCATCGAAAAGGCAAACAAAACGTCATATCCGAAAGAGATACCGTTTCGCTTTCGCCCGACGGTATGGTGATTGTCTTATACAGTTCGTCCGGATCAGCTTCTTCAGCTTCCCACGCACCGCCATAATAACATTCGATCGTAATCGTCGAAGCCGTCTGGTTAATATTAGTGTGTATAATGCGTATAATCCGGATGACAAGAAATAAGGCTTAATACAGTCAGGCAGCCGACAAGCGTAAAAATATTCTTTTTTTCATACGTTTATGTGTTAAGGTTAATGGTTACTCCTGTCTTTATTGTGAGACGCAAAAAGTTATCGTTTCGTTGCATCGGCCGTTTACAATTTTACGGATAATTTCCCTGAAGAAAAAGAATATTAGGATGGAGGCGAGGCGTTCCGGTACCGTCCCTGCACCCGTGACGGGGCGAGTGACGGGGCGAGCGGTGGGCTGCAAGGGGGGAAGAGGCTCGGGAAGTGGGTCCGGGCCCGAGCGGGGGAGGAGGGCTGTTCGGTCGCTGGAGTTCTTCCGGGCGGGGTTGTGTGCGAATGGAAATCGTCCCGGCACCGGCGGCGGGCGGATGTGGAATTATTTTTGAACCTTTGCGGATTGTTTTAATTTTGCAAAACCGCGGCCGGAGCGTGCCGGCAGGGACGGTGCGCGGGGCGTGCTGAGGTAGCCCTTCGGGGGCCGGAAATCCCGGCGGCGGGTATTAAGACGACAGGTATGGGGGTGGTTGAATTTTTGTTGAACAGCGGGAATATCGTACTGTTGTTCTCTATCATATTGATCGTTGCGATATTCGCGGCCAAATCCGGGGCGCGTTTCGGTACGCCGACGCTGCTGCTCTTCCTGGTGATCGGGATGCTCTTCGGCAGCGACGGCCTCGGAGTGCAGTTCAACAGCTCCCATACGGCGCAGTTCATCGGGATGCTCGCGCTGAGCGTGATTCTCTTTTCCGGCGGTATGGATACCAAGTACGCCGAGATAAAGCCCATCCTGGCGCAGGGAGTGGTGCTCGCTACGGCGGGGGTATTTCTGACCGCCATGCTGACCGGTTTTTTCATCTACTTCATAAGCGGCGTGTTCGCCGTATCGCTGTCGCTGCCCGAATCGTTCCTGCTCGCGGCGGTGATGTCCTCGACCGATTCGGCGTCGGTCTTCTCCATTCTGCGTTCCAAAAAGCAGGGGTTGAAACAGAACCTCCGGCCGCTGCTGGAGCTGGAGAGCGGAAGCAACGACCCGATGGCCTACATCCTCACCATCATCCTGGTGCAGGCGGTGTCGCAGGGCGGCGATATCGATGTGTGGCGTTCGCTGCTGACCTTCGTCATGCAGATGTCCATCGGTGCCGTGGCGGGTTATCTGCTCGGCCGGCTGACGGTGTATGTGCTCAACCGGATCAACCTCAACAACAAGTCGCTCTATTCGGTGCTGCTGCTCGCGCTGGTCTACCTCGTGTTCTCGCTCACCGACCTGATACACGGCAACGGCTACCTTGCCGTCTACCTTGCGGGACTGGTGGTCGGCAACCATAAGATCGTCTTCCAGAAGAGTCTCACTACCTTTTTCGACGGCTACACGTGGCTTTTCCAGATCGGCATGTTCATTTCGCTCGGTCTGCTGGTCAATCCCCACGAGATGCTCGATGTGGCGGAAACGGGCCTGCTCGTGGGGGTCTTCATGATTCTCGTGGCGCGTCCGGTCTCCGTGTTCCTTTGTCTTGCCCCTTTCCGGAAGATCGGTGTTCGGGGCAAGCTGTATGTTTCGTGGGTGGGGCTGCGCGGCGCCGTTCCCATTATCTTCGCTACCTATCCGCTGGTGGCGGGGGTGGAGAACGCGGGCATGATTTTCAACACGGTCTTCTTCATCACCATCGTGTCGCTCCTGGTGCAGGGAACGACGGTCAGCTCCATGGCCAATGTGCTGGGACTCTCCACGACGCTGGAGGAGGACAGCTTCGGCATCGATATTCCGGATGAGATCCGTGCGCAGCTCACCGAGAAGGAGGTGCGGCCCGACTGGCTCGCACACGGCAACCGGATAAGGGATATCCGTCTCGACCGCAATACGCTGGTGATGATGATCCGCCGTGGCGACGACTACATCGTCCCCAAGGGCGACACGGAGCTTTATCCGGGCGATAAGGTGCTCTGCATCACCGGCGAGCAGGCTCCGCTTCCCGAAGACTACGCCATGTCGCGTCGCGAAGGGTTCCGCCGCAAGGCGTTTCGGCCGCTGGGCGGTTTCGGCCGCCGGGAGGGGAGTGCCGGTCCGGCGGTGGAGGCCGACGAGCATGCCGCCTACCTCGCCGCGGAGAGCGGTTGCCCGCCCGATTTCGATATAGGTACGGACGAGGTGCGGTACGATTCCCGTTTTTACGAAGAGATCATGGAGGACGAGGAGCAGCTCGACCACGGGGAGTGATCCGGCGCCCCTTCCCGGGGCGGACGGCAGAGAGTCCCTGCTTTGCGATGCCCGGCCGAGCGATGCTTTTCCGGCCGGGCGCCTGTTGAACCGATGAGAGAAGCTATTCCATACGACGGATCGGGTTCGGTCCCCGGAGTGCCGGGAGCCGGATGCGTGGCGTTTACGGGTTATCGTCCGGCCAAGTTCCTCGCCGCGTTTCCCGCCGGGGATGCGCAGCAGCGGGTGAGGGAGTTGTTGCGTCCGGTCCTCATCGGACTGTATGCCCGCGGCGTGCGTCGGTTTCTCTCCGGCATGGCCGAGGGGTTCGACCTGTGGGCGGCGCAGGAGGTGCTGGCCTTGCGCGAGGAGGGGGTGTGTCCCGATGCCGGTGTGGTGGCCGTCGTACCCTATGCCGGTCAGGAGCGCGGCTATGCTCCCGCTTCTTTGGAGGCCTACCGGCGGATTTGTGCCTGCGCCGCGGAGGTGCGGGTCCTCGCCGACCGTTATTATCCCGAATGTTTCCATCGGCGAAACGATTTCCTGGTGGAGAACGCCTCGGCGGTCGTCGGCTATTACGACGGCCAGCGCGGCGGCACGGCCTATACCCTGCGGCAGGCCCGCCGCAGGGGCCTGCCTATCATCAATCTTTGCGAAAGCCCCCTCTTTTTGTAATTGTCCGGCAGCCTTCCGGCAGCGATTCTGCGTGTGCCTTCCCGCGGTTCCGCGGCGACGCGATCGTAGTTCCGTATCCGTCCGCACCCGGCGGGGCGTGCGGAGAGGGAACCGGACGTCGTTCCCGGCGGAGTGGCACGGATGTTGTCGGGAGGAGAACCGATACTGATTATGAAGAGGGGAGACCGGCGGGTCCTTCCTGCGGAATCCGGGTCGCAAGATGGCGGGATGCCGCGAAATGGGCGGTCGGGCCGTCGGTCGGGCGAACACATGCCGGCTGGACGCAGGACCGCAGCGATCGGCAAGGTTTTGTATCAGGATGCCTCCGGTCGCGACAATCATCCCCGTTACGGGGATTCGTGGTTTCGAATAGGTGCGGGAAGAGGGTCGGCAGGCGCTCTTCCCGTAATGCTTTTTGCCTTTTTGTCAGGGAATTCCGCCTTGCCGTATCGCTTTTCAGCGCTCGACCTCCGGCGGTATCTTTTCCGATACTCTTCGTGCGGCACTTTTCGTCAGGGGCGTATCGTCCGAACGGCCGGAGGCCGATCCGCAGCAGGGAGAGCGGCGTTGCGGCGGAGTTCTTCCGGGTCCGCTTCGCGCTCCCTATTTTCGCGGCGTTGTTGCAACCGTATGGTAATTGTGATACATTTGTGACGGGAATATCCCGCTTCGCCATATCTGTGCCCGGGATTTCCCCGTTCTTCCGAAGGGTTGCCCGAGGAGTCGGGAACGGATACGACGCATGTAAAAAGGTTATAAATTTCAGAGACGATGAAGAGAATTGTTTTGTTTGTGGCGGCAGCGGCGGCCACGTTGACGCTCGTCGGTTGCCGGCAGAACGGCACTACCGACACCGAACGGATGAATTTCAAGAAGCTCACCAACGGCAAAGCCGTCTACGGTGGCGAGGAGGCCGGAACGAGGCGCTACTCGGTGACGCTGTGGACGAACGACCGCAGTACGGTGGCTGTGGATAACTATAAGGAGGCGGACATCTCGCTGGCGCTGGAGTTGGTGACGGCCGCCGAAGGAGCCGTGGCGCAGATCGCTGCGGGCGAGTACGTATTCGCGGATGCCGCACAGGCCGGGGTTATTCTCGCCTCGCCGCAGAGCACGCTGAGCATCTTCACCTCGCAGAGTTACGGCGGCGACAAGCAGTCGCTCACGGACGGTCGCGTGACGGTGTCGTCCTACAACGGCAAGTACGAGATCAAGGGAACGGTGACCGATGTGTGGGAGCGTGAACTGGAGTTCACCTATTACGGCGAGCTGGTGTTCGAGGGTACGGAGCCCGAAGAGCCGACCGTCGTGGTCACCTTCGAGGGGGCGGAGTTGTTCGCTACGACCAGCACCTATACCGATATCCTGTGGGGCAGGGAGAAGGCTTCGGAGGAGAACGGTTCGCAGGTCTACAACGGCCTGCTCTATACCGAGGAGGGCGCTTCGTTCGGAAGCTACTACTCCTATGACGGGACGTGGGAGTCCTGGGGCGGTTTCGCGGTGTCGTCGAATCGCGACCTGGAGGACCTCGGCATGGACTATTCCAATCAGTTTGCCGTCTATGCGCCGGAGGCTACCAAGTTCGCCGTGGGGTACGCATTCGGCGAGTGGGGCGGCCAATACGGCATGCCGATCATCGAGTTCGCCCGGCCGGTAACGCTGCTCTCCGCCGATGTGGCCAATGCCAACAAGACCTACTGCTACTGCGCCTCGCGGCCGCTCGTAGGCGAAGAGGGGAGCGAAGAGGCCCTGTGGGTGGACCTGGTCGTGAAGGGGTACGATGCCCAGGGCGAGCAGACCGGCAGCACCTCGTTCCGCCTGGCCGAAGGGGAGCAGGTGCTCGACCGGTGGAGTGCATTCGATCTGTCGCCGCTGGGCGAGGTGTCGCGCGTGACTTTCGCCATCGAGTCCAACGATGTCGGGGAGTGGGGTCTGAACGTGCCCGCTTTCTTCTGCATCGACAATATCGTGATGAAGTAACTTGCATCGCACCGATTCGGAAAAGGTATCCTCATGGCGGGGATACCTTTTTTCGTGCCGCCCGGCGGGCGTCGTCGGTCATACCGTTTCGGTGGGGTACGGCGAAAATTCACGGACTGTTTTCCGGGAGAATTTTTTAACTTTGTAGTTTGTAAAACAGAAACGTAGTATATGGCAGGCAAGGAGAGCGGAGCGAAGGAGAAAGAGAAAAAGTATGTGGAAACACCCCTGATGAAGCAGTATTACTCCATCAAGGCGGTGCACGGCGATGCGGTGCTGCTGTTCCGGGTGGGCGACTTCTACGAAACGTTCGGCGAGGATGCCGTGCGGGCGAGCCGGATTCTGGGCATCACCCTTACCCGCCGGGCGAACGGTGTGGCCAGCTATGTGGAGCTGGCCGGATTTCCCTACCATGCGCTGGATACCTATCTGCCCAAACTCGTCCGCGCCGGCGAACGTGTGGCCGTATGCGAGCAGCTCGAAGACCCCAAGCAGGTCAAGGGGATCGTCAAACGGGGCGTGATCGAACTCGTCACTCCCGGCGTAGTGATGAGCGATAATGTGCTGGTCAACAAGGAGAACACGTTCCTGGCTTCGGTCTATTTCGGCAAGAAGACCACGGGTGTCGCTTTCCTGGATCTCTCGACCGGGGAGTTCTACGTGGCCGAAGGCCGGGACGATTATGTGGACAAGCTCCTGTCGAACCTCGCCCCCAAGGAGATCGTCTACCAGCGGGGATGGGAGGAGCGCTTCGCCCGCGCTTTCGGCACCCGCAACTACACCTACAAACTCGACGAATGGGTCTTCGCCGAGGACATCAACCGCGAGAAGCTCTGCAAGCAGTTCGGGACGACCTCCCTCAAGGGCTACGGCATCGACGCCATGACGAGCGGCGTCTCGGCGGCGGGCGCCATTCTCTACTACCTCGATTTCACGGAACACAAGAACGTGGGCCACATCACGGGCATTTCGCGGATCGACGAGGACAACTACGTGTGGATAGACCGTTTCACGATACGCAACCTCGAACTCTTCTCGTCCAACTCCCTGCGCGAGCGGTGCGGTTTCGCCGATGTCATCGACCGGACCCTCACCCCCATGGGCGGGCGCCTGCTGAAACAGTGGATCGCCCTTCCCATCCGGGATACCGAGCGGCTTAACCGTCGGCTCGATGTGGTGGAGCGTTTCCGGAACGACGACGGACTCCGGGAGGAGGCGGGCGGAATACTCGAACGGATTGCCGATCTGGAGCGGCTTTCGTCGCGGATCGCCGCGCAGCGCATCTCACCGCGCGAGATGGTGCAGCTCAAGTTGTCGCTCGGCGCCGTGGCCGATTTGCGCGAGGCTTTCGTCGCATCGGGCGATGAGGCGCTCGCAGCGCTGGCCGAAGGGCTCGACCTGTGCGTGGAACAGCGGGAGCGGATCGAAAAGGAGTTGTTTCCCGATCCGCAGAATAACCAGATCCAGCGGGGAGGCATCATTGCCGACGGCGTGGACCTCGAACTGGACGACCTGCGCCGTATCGCGTGCCATGGCAAGGATGTGATCGCCGAGATTCAGCGGCGCGAGAGCGAAGCCACCGGTATTCCGTCGCTCAAGGTGAGTTTCAACAACGTGTTCGGCTACTATATCGAGGTGCGCAACACGCACCGCGACAAAGTGCCTGCCGACTGGATACGCAAACAAACGCTGACCTCCGCCGAGCGCTACATCACACAGGAGCTCAAGGAGTACGAGGAGAAGATACTCGGTGCGGAGGAGAAGATGCTCGCCATCGAACAGCGCATCTATGCCGAACTGGTGGAGTACCTCTCCCGTTCCATCGCGGCGTTCCAGCGCGATGCCGCGGTGGTGGCGCGGGCCGACTGCCTGCGTTCGTTCGCCGTCATGGCGGCCGAACGGGGGTATTGCAGGCCGGAGCTCTCTCAGGACCGGACGATCGATATTCGCGACGGGCGGCACCCCGTCATCGAGACGCTCATGGAGGTGGGGCAGCAGTATATTCCCAACGACGTCTGCCTGGACGACTCCTCGCAGCAGATCATGATGATTACGGGACCGAACATGGCCGGTAAGTCGGCCCTGCTGCGGCAGACGGCCCTCATCGTGCTGATGGCGCAGATGGGCTCTTTCGTGCCCGCCTCGTCGGCCCATATCGGCGTGGTGGACAAGATTTTCACCCGTGTGGGGGCGAGCGACAACATCTCCCAGGGCGAGAGTACCTTCATGGTCGAGATGCTCGAATCGGCCTCCATCATGAACAACCTTTCCGACCGCAGTCTCATCCTGCTCGACGAGATAGGCCGCGGGACGAGTACCTACGACGGCATGTCGATCGCATGGGCCATGGTGGAGTATATCCACAACCATCCCCTGGCGCGGGCGAAGACCATGTTCGCCACCCATTACCACGAACTCAACGAACTGGAGGAGCTGCTGCCGCGGGTAAAGAACTACCATGTGTCGGTCAAGGAGGTCAACCGGACGATTCTCTTCCTGCGCAAGCTGGTGCGCGGAGGGACGGAGCACTCTTTCGGTATCCATGTCGCCAAGATGGCCGGCATGCCCGTCCGGGTGATCGAGCGGGCCGAAGCCCTGCTCGCTTCGTTGGAAGGAGCCTCCGGGGGGGCCGCAGGGGAGGATGGCGGGACGGTTCCAGCTGCCGTTCCCGCGGGTGTCCGCGCCGCCGCGAAGCCTTCGGGGCGCGGCAAAGGGCGTAAAGCCGCCCATGCGGAGGAGGTGCCCGGTATGCAGCTCAGCATGTTTCAGTTGGAGGACCCGGTGCTCGTGCAGGTACGCGACCAGATACGGGGACTCGACATCGATTCGCTTACGCCCATCCAGGCCCTCAACATGCTGAACGACATCAAGCGGATCACGGGATTGTAGCCCTGCGGAACGGGTTCGGGCTTCCTTGCTTCGGGGCGCGTTCCGGTACTTCTGTGGAGCGCAGCACGAAGCAAAGGGCGAAAAGCTCCGGGGAAGAGGTTTTTCGTCGCTACTCTTGCCGGTCGGGGCTATGAAGCGTCGGGGGGCATGGCTTTTTCCGCATGGCCGTTTGCGGATGGGGCGCCGAGGGGAGTTTCGTACTGTCGTGCGGGAGAGTCTGCCTGTCGGGGGCTCCGGGGAACTTTGCTGAAAATACGGAAACATCCGGAGTATCGCGATACTCCGGATGTTTGCTTTCTTGGGAAAACGGCGAGTCGGACCCCGGGCAGGATGCGGACTGTTTTCCGGGCTCAGAGGCGGCGGATCATGCCTCCGCCGATCGCAGAGAGGTCGCTCGTCTCCGGCTCGCCGAGATAGGTGACGGTCGCTCCGCCCGTGGCCGAGGCTTTCAGATGCTCCCGGGCGAAGATGCGTATGCCGGCGCCGGCGGTGGCCGACACCGATGCGCGTTCGCTCACGAGGGCCGAGGCGTCTATGCGTGCGCCGCTCTTGGCGGAGCCTTTACAGCGGAGGGTATACCCCGTGAGGGTGAGGTTGGCGCCGCTGGTGGCCGAAAGGATGAGATCGTCGGTCTGCACCTCCCCGTCGATACGGGCCCCGCTCGTGGCTTTGAGTTCCAGTCTGTCGCTTTCGATGCCCTCCGCGAAGGTCACTGCGGCACCGCTGGCAGCCGATACACCCGTCAGTTCCGCGCAACGCACCCGCACGAGGGTTCGGGTGAGGGTACCGCGGAGGGAGGTGCCCGGACGGTAGAGGATGCGGAGCGTATTGCCCTCCACCTCGGTCTGTACGCGATCGACGATCTCCTTGTCGGCGGATACTTCGACGGAGTTTTCTTCGCTCTGTTCGATCTCTACGCGGATACCGGTCGATACCGCGATATCCTGGAAGCTGCCTACCACCTCCCGTTGGCGGACGACGGGTTTACGGCCGGAACGGAACGTCTCTTCCGTCATGCGGCGGGCGAGGTTGTCGGCCTTGCGCTCCAGCGGTCCGCAGGAGGTTGCGGCCGTTGCGGCCAGCAGGCACAAGAGGGTGGTGAAAATATTGTTCATGGTTGCATCGGTTTGTTGTGTCGTCTTTTGAGGAGGTTGTTCTGCGGCGTATTCTTGCGCACCGGACTCGGTCGCTTCGCACGGTGCCGTCCGCTCGATTGCACTCCTTGTCGAGAGAAGGACGTGCCGCGGGGGCCGTGTAACACGCTGCCGTCGGAAAATCTCCGGAACGTCGGTTTTCGGGCTCTTCCGGCGAGCCGGGCTATTCGGCTCCGCCCTGCGACTTCTCGAAGAAGGTCCACAGGCTGTCCTCTCGCGGAACGGGCGCGGTGATGGTCAGCGGCTCTTTCCGCACGGGATGAATGAAGGAGAGACTGCGCGAGTGGAGCGAGATCCCGCCTCCGGGATTGGACCGAGGGGCGCCGTATTTCAGGTCGCCCTTTATCGGGCATCCGGCTTTGGCGAGCTGGCAGCGGATTTGGTGGTGGCGGCCCGTGATGAGCTCGATCTCCAGCAGCCGGTAGTTCTTGCTGCCGCCCAGCAGCCGGTAACGGAGCAGTGCCTCTTTGGCGTCGCCGCGCGGGGAGGAGTAGGCGTGCGCCCGGTTGGTTTTGCCGTCGCGCGTCATCCAGTGGCGAAGCGTGCCTTCCGGCTCCTGGGGAATGTTCTCCGTGATCGCCCAATAGTGTTTCGTAATGCTTCGCTCGCGCAGCATTTCGTTCAGCCTCGCCAGCGCCTTGCTGGTCTTGGCGAAGAGTACCGCGCCGCTTACGGGGCGGTCTATGCGGTGGGCTACCCCGAGGAACACCTCGCCCGGTTTGCCGTCGCGTTTTTTGATGAAAGCCTTGATCGTATCTTCGAGGCCCGGTTCGCCTGCCGTGTCGCTCTGTACGAGCTGTCCGGCCCGTTTGTTTACGGCGATGAGGTGGTTGTCCTCGTAGAGGATGTCGGCGGCGGAGAACCTACCGGTGAAAGTTTCGTTTGCCATATATTCGGTATACGTATTATTGTCGAGGGTAGATGATGCGTTGCGGCGGCGCGTTGCGGACTCTTCAGAGCCCGAAGGGGAAGGGCATCAGGCAGGTGGGATCGTCCACGACGGTGGCGCTGCGGCCGCTGCTCATGAGGATGCGGAACGGTGCTCCCTGGCGCCGCATGGCGTCGAGCATCACCTGCCGGCATCCCCCGCAGGGATAACACTCCGCATCATCGGGATGGGAGGCGATGGCCAGTGCCGTTATTTTGTCCTGCGGCGAGGAGGCCATGTGCCCGAAGAGCAACACCCGTTCGGCGCACAGCCCGGCGGGAAAGGCCTCGCTCTCCTGGTTCGAGGCGGTGATGATCTTTCCGCTCTCCAGACGTGCCGCAGCCCCCACGCGGTAGCCCGAGAAGGGTGCGTGGGCCGTTTCGGCCGCCCGGCGGGCTTCGGCGATCAGTCGGGCGTCTTCGGGCGGCGCTCCGTGCGGCGCTCCGTGCGGAAGATCGTAGTGTCTGTAGGTGAAGGAGTAGGTCTTTTCCATGGTCGCTGTGCCGGTCGTTGGGTGTAGCCGGCTTTCAAAGGTAATATAAATAACGGTTCATTACCTTCCCGCAGGGTGGTAATGAACCGTTATTCTTTGCCGGTCGTTCCGGTCGTGGCCCGTTTCCGAGGTTTCGGTTCTGGCTCCGGACCTGCGGCAGCCGTTTCTTTTTGCGGGCCGGGGCGGTTATGCGCCGTGGCCGGTACCGGAGCCGGGCGGGGGAGCCGGCAACGGCTTTTCGGCCCGCACCATGTGGTGTTTGCCCGGTGCACCCGGCAGCCGTCGTACCGTGAACCCTGCTTCGCGCAGGGCTTGTTTGACCGTCCCTTTGGCGCTGTATGTCACGAGGATGCCGCCTGGGGAGAGGAGGCGGAAGATGCGCCGGAAGAGGTCGGCCGTCCACATTTCCGGCTGGGTGTCGGGGGCGAAAGCGTCGAAATAGACCAGGTCGTAGCGGAACGCTTCCCAACCTCCTCCCGCGGCGGTCATGTCGGCGGCGTATTTGGTCAGTGTGAAGTTTTCGGTAATCGCCTGTTCCGTTTCCCATGCGCTGCGGTGGAGAGCCGCGAAGAGCGGGTCGTCCGTGTAGCCGAGGCGACAGGCCGTTTGGACATCCACGGGGTAGCGCTCCACGGTGCGGTAGTCGAGCCGCATGCCCCTTTGCCGGGCGTACTGCAACGACAGCCATGCGTTGAGGCCGCTGCCGAATCCCGCTTCGAGTATCCGTACCGTCGCCTTGCCTGCGGCGGCGAGTCCGTTGCGGATGAAGACGTGTTCCGACTCCGTTGCGGCGCCGTGCAGGGAGTGGTAGGTGTCGCCGAAAAGCGGATGACGGAGCGTTGCCGTTCCGTCATCCGTCATCTCTTTTTCCGGTCGTATCGTTTCCATGCTGTCTGTCGGGTCTGTGGGGAACGCCTGCCTGCCGGGGCGACCGGAGATGCCGGTCGTCGCCCTGCGGGAAGCGGAGCCCCGGAGCGTTATTCCAGGATGAAGCGCACGTTCACCGAGCAGTTGACCTTCATGTCCTGGAATTCGATTGCCGAACCCGCATCCTCGGTTGCCATCTCCATTTTGGCCGAACGTGCCACCGGCATCGCGGAGTTGAAGTAGACCGTGCCTCCTCCGTAGTAGTTGTTGTCGTTGATCATGAACGCCTTGCCGGCTTTCTGTCCGATGGCCTCGGCCAGGGTGTCGGCGCTGCGTCGTGCGCTCTTCATGGCTTCGGCGCGCAGTTCGAGCCGGATCTGTTCGATGTCGCTGCGCGTGGCCTTGATGAGGTTCATGCGGGAGATGTCGATCGCGGCCAACGACTGGAATACCTTGCCCAGCGTGGCGGCATCGCCCACCTTCAGCACGTAGTTCTTCTGCGTCTGTACCCGATCGCGGCGCAGCACGTAGCTCTTCAGGTCGCCCGACATGTCGCCTACCTGCAGATCCTTGTCCACGTCGATGCCGAGCTTCTTCAGTTCGGCCACCATCCTGCGTTCCTGTTCGGCCACGGTGATCTTCCCGTTGCGGCTGTCGCTCTCGTCGATGGTGATTCCCACGTAGATTTCGTCGGGCGTCACATCGCGTTCGGCACTCCCCGTTACGGAGATGTAGCTCGGATAGGTTTCGGTTTGCTGGGCGGATGCGGCCGTGGAGAGCACCAGCAGTCCGGCGGCCATGAGAAGTAATTTTTTCATTTTCGTTTCTGTGTTTTGTTGGACTTTTACTCTATGGATGCAACGGCATTCCGTATTCCATAAATCGCGCCGGATTTTTCCGGAGCCTCCTTGCACGGGGTAAAGATGGGGAAAATTCCGGAGTGCAGGGAAACGGTCGGGCGTTTTTCTTCGCACCGGAGCATTTGCGGAGTGCCGTCACCGGTTCGTTGGCTTCGCCCGGGAGACGCACGTTCGGCAAAAGCGAACGCGCTTGCTTTTGCTCTGGCTAATTCGTATCTTTGGTGCGTAAGACGAAGAACGGAGAGATACGATGGCAGATACACCGAAAGTTACGCTGATAATTCCTTTTTATAACGGCCTCGACTGGCTGGAGATGATCTTTGTCGCCCTGGGGAAACAGACCTTCAAGGATTTCGAGGTGATCGTGGCGGACGACGGTTCGCGCGAGGAGGTGGTCCGGCGGTTGAAGGAGCTGATGGCCGTGCAGCCTTTTCCGGTCATTCACCTCTGGCAGGAGGATGAAGGGTTCCGGAAGAACCTGATGTTGAACAAGTGCGTGGTGCGCAGCCGGGCCGACTACCTGGTCTTTCTGGACGGCGACTGCATTCCCCATCGGAAATTCGTCGAGGAGCATTACCGGATGCGCCGCGAGGGGTACGCCCTGGCCGGAAGGCGGGTGGATCTGCCGGCCCGCATCTCGGAGAAGATGTCTTGCGGGAGGGTGGCCGCCCCGCATTTCGAGCGGCGGCTGACGCGCGAACTGCTGTGGGCCGGCATCTTTCGCGGGGAGAAGCGCATGGAGAACTGCATCCGCCTCACTTCGCCCTTCGTGCGGCGGTTTCTCCGTCAGCGCTATGCGGGCATCATCGGCTGCAACTTCTCCATATCCAAGTCCGACCTGCTCAAGGCCAACGGGTTCGACGAACGTTACGTCAACCCCGGAACGGGCGAGGATACCGACCTGGAGGACAGGCTGGGCCGCCTGGGTATCCGTCCGCTGGTGATGAACCATTGCATGGTCGTCTACCACAAACACCACAAGCGCCTCGATTACTTCAACGAACCCAACCGGCTCCTGTACCAGGAGAATACCCGGAATCAGGTGGGCCGGACGCCCTACGGCATCGTGAAGGAGGAGCGGTAGGGCGATATGGATGCACCGGGAAAACAGATGATCGTACTTCAACTCTTCGCTTCGGCCGGCTGGGGCGGGGGAGAACAGTATGTGTACGATTTGACGGAGCGCTTGCTGAAGGAGGGATACGGCGTGCGGCTGCTCTCGCGCGAGAGCGGAATCATCCGTCGGAAGACGGCGGCGCTGGGGGTGCCGCTCGTGCAGTTGCCGCTCAGGAGCCGTTTCGGTCCCTGCTCCGTACTGAAGGTGAAGCGTCTCATCGATTCCGAAGGGGTCGGTGTCGTCCATACCCATCAGTTCAAGGATACGTTCATCGCGCTCTTCGCCCGGGCCCTTTCCCGCAGGCGGCCGAAAGTGGTCTTTACGCGCCATCTGGTGCGGCCGGCGAAGACCAATTTCCTCTATTCGTATCTCTACCGCCGGACCGACCGGATCGTTTTCGTTTCGCACTTGGCGAAGGATGTTTTTCTTTCCGCTGCGCCGAAGATCGATGCGCGGAAGGTGGCGGTCGTCCACAACGCCATTCCCGTCGCCGTCCCGCACCGCACGCGGGACGTTTCGTTCAGGGAGCGGTACGGCATCGCCTCCGGAACGGCCGTGATCGCCTATGCCGGCCGACTCCATCCCGAGAAGGGGGTGGAGGTGCTGCTCGATGCCGCGGCCCTGCTGAAGGAGGAGGATTTCGTCCTCCTGGTCGCCGGATGCGGTACCCCGCTCTATGAACGGGAGCTGCGCGACCGGGTGCGTGCCGCGGGCCTTGAGGGAAAGGTGGTCTTCACGGGCTTCGTGGACGATGTGCCGTCGTTGATCCGTGAGGCCGACCTGGGGGTCGTGCCCACGGTGGCACGGGAGGCGTTCGGTCTTACGGTGCTCGAATTCATGCAGGCGGGCAAGGCTGTGATCACCACCGACAACGG
Organism: uncultured Rikenellaceae bacterium; assembly: GCA_910577285.1. Lineage (GTDB taxonomy): Bacteria > Bacteroidota > Bacteroidia > Bacteroidales > Rikenellaceae > Tidjanibacter. The sequence continues at coordinate 124,504 of CAJTLO010000001.1, forward strand.
GGCGCAGCCGGAGTTCGTTGATTCCGGTGTGAACGGCATCCTCGTGCCGCCTGCCGACCCGCAGACCCTGGCCGATGCCATGCGACGGCTGGTGGAAGAACCGGCGTTGCGGGAGCGGCTCGGCGAGGCCGCCCGTAAAAAAGCGGAAGAAGACCTCTCGTATGAAGCCTTCTTCCGGAAAATCACCGCGATCTATCGCGACCGCGAGTAGGTTGCGCTCTTACCGGCCGAATATCCTTTGCCAGAAACTCCTCCGGCCCGATTCGGCGTTCAGTAGTTTTTTCGTCGTTTCGGCTGTCGCCGTCTCTCCGTCGGTGAGCACTCCGTTGCCGCGTGCGGTCATGAAGAGCGGGTCGATGAACTCCTTCTGAGCCATCATGTGGGGATGGAGGGCGGTGTCGCGGTTGGCGGCGTAGCGGTAGAGGCCCACGCGGACGCCGGAGCCCCCGCCGGGCAGTTCGCCCGCCAGTGCGATCGGCATGTCGGGATAGACCGTTTCGCCCGGGGCGACCAGTGCCGAGTCGCTTCGGAGGGTGTCGTAGCGTGCCTGCGTACCGTCGGCATGTTCGACGATGATCGTACCGCCTCCGGCCTGCTTCCGCTCCGCGTCATAGCCTTCCACGTAGATGACCGTCCCCTTGCGGATGGCGAACACCGGTTCGTTCCGTTCCGTAGAGAACTCCCACATGCGGAAACCGGCGATGTTGTCGCGGACCATGCCCGTCTCGGCGGGTGTGAGTGCGCGTACGGTCGTATGCTTGCCGGCGGCGACGGGCAGCCGGTAGACGAACTCCGCATCGGGTGTCGCATCGAGTCGGCCGTTGATCCAGTCCCACGAATAATCGGCTTCGACGGGGCGCGAGGCATCCTGCGGCGCGAGCGAGAAGATCTCCCCGCCGGGTGCACGGAGGGTCGCGATTGCGGTGGCCTCGCCGCTTCCCGCATGGTTGCGGATGTCGGTCGTCTTCAGACGGACGGTAAAGGTGCCGAAGCCGTCGACGGCGGCATCGAACAGGAGCGAGTTGTCCGCGGCGCTGCGGGCCGTCACCTCCACCGAGGGTTTCTGTGCGGCGAGCGGTAGCGCCGACAGCAGAAGCGCTGCGGCAATGGTTGCTTTTTTCATCACGGTATCTGTTTTAGTCGGTATTCCTGTCGAGGCGGACGACATTCTCCACGTGATGCGTGTGGGGGAACATGTCCACCGGTTGTACGGCACTCACGCCGTACATCGGGGCGAGCAGGGCCAGGTCGCGGGCCTGCGTCGCAGGATTGCAGCTTACGTAGACGATGCGTCGGGGGGCCGCCCGCTTGATGGTCTCCAGGACATCTTCGTGCACTCCGGCCCGCGGCGGGTCGAGGATCACCACGTCGGGCCTGCCGTGGCGGGCGATGAAGGCGTCGTCGAGCACGTCTTTCATGTCGCCCGCGAAGAAAGCGGTGTTGTCGATGCCGTTGAGCAGGGAGTTGTGTTTGGCGTCCTCGATGGCCTCCGGGACGTATTCGATGCCCACCACCCGCCGGCAACTGCGGGCCACGAAGTTGGCGATCGTGCCGGTCCCCGTGTAGAGGTCGTAGAGGATTTCGGAGCCTGTGAGCTCCGCGAAATCGCGGGCCACCTTGTAGAGTTCGTAGGCTTGGGCCGAGTTGGTCTGGTAGAACGATTTCGGTCCTATCTTGAAGCGGAGGCCCTCCATCTCTTCGTAAATATGGTCGCGTCCGCTCCACAGCCGGGCGTCGATGTCGCCCGTCGAGTCGTTCAGCTTCGTATTGACCATGTACATCAGCGAGGTGATCTGCGGGAAGCGCTCTTTCAGGTGGTCGAGCAGGGCGCCGATGCGGGCGCGGTCCTCTTCGCCGAAGACGACGATCACCATCACCTCTCCTGTGGAGGAGGTGCGTATCACCAGGTTGCGCAGCAACCCGCGGTGTTCGCGGATGTCGTAGAAACTGTATCCCTGCTCCAGACAGAACCGTTTGGTCTCGAGCCGGATCTCGCCCGACGGAGCCGGTTGCAGCCAGCATTCGCGGATGTCGAGCACCTTGTCGAACTTGCCGGGGATGTGGAAGCCCAGGGCGGCGCCCGCCTCGATGTCGCCGCCACGGGCGATCTCTTCGTAGGTCATCCAGCGGCGCGGAGCGAAGGTGAATTCGAGTTTGTTGCGGTAGCGTACCGTCTGCGCCGAGCCGACGATGGGCGAGAGCGGCGGAAGCGCCACCTTGCCTATCCGGGTGAGCTGGTCGCGCACCTGTTCCTCTTTGAAGCGGAGCTGTTCGGCGTAGGGGAGGTTCTGCCATTTGCACCCTCCGCACACGCCGAAGTGTTCGCAGAAGGGCTCTTCGCGCAGCGGCGACCGGCGGATGTAACGGACCACCGTCCCCTCCATGAAACGTCTGCGCCGGTTGCGTATCTGTACGTCCACCACGTCGCCCGGAACGGTGAGCGGTACGAAAACGACGATGTCGTTGTATTTGCCCATGGCCTTGCCCTCGGCGGCCAGGGTGGTTATCTCCAGCCCCTCGATCAGGGGCAGCTCTTTTCTCTTTCTTGCCACGTGTCTGAAAATAAAGTCTGGCCGGACCTTTCCCGGTCGGCGCTGACAAATTTAGCCAAAAATCCGGTTTTATCCTTAAGGGTGCCCGGAAAGTAGGGGAAAGGGGGCGTCCCGCCGTGCGGGGCGATGTGGGGGCTGTTCCGGTGGAACGGGGGATTCCGGCCGGTGTGCGGTGTTCGGCGTGTGCTTTCGGGTTTCGTCGGATATGCGGTCTTGACTGCGTCTTGGATACTTCGGTTTTGCACTCGACTTTTCGTCTCGTTGGCTTCGCCTTGGATACTTCGGTCTCGGCAAAATCCGAATGCTATTCGGTTTTGCACTCGACTTTCCGTCTCGTTGACTTCGTCTTAGCTACTTCGGTCTCGGCAAAATCCGAATGCTATTCGGTTTTGCGCTCGACTTTTCGTCTCGTTGGCTTCGCCTTGGATACTTCGGTCTCGGCAAAATCCGAATGCTATTCGGTTTTGCACTCGACTTTCCGTCTCGTTGACTTCGTCTTAGCTACTTCGGTCTCGGCAAAATCCGAATGCTATTCGGTTTTGCGCTCGACTTTCCGTCTCGTTGACTTCGTCTTAGCTACTTCGGTCTCGGCAAAATCCGAATGCTATTCGGTTTTGCGCTCGACTTTCCGTATCTTTGCTCGGAAGAACGGTTTCAGCCCTTCCGACCGGACTGCCTGCTCTCGTTCCCGGTCCGGTGAACGGGGCGCCGGTATTGCCGGGGAGCGATCGGAGTCGGAACGGGCCGACCGGAAAATTAATACGAGAGGAGATGAAGATAGCCAGACTGACATTCAATCCGTTTCAGGAGAACACATACGTCCTGTGGGACGAAACCGGCGAGGCCGTCGTGGTCGATGCCGGCAACTATACGTCCAAGGAAACCGAGGCGCTGCGCGGTTTCATCGAAGAGAAGGGGCTGCGTCCCGTCCTTGCGGTGAATACCCACGGCCATGTGGACCATATGCTCGGCGTGCAGGCCGTCAAGGAGCTTTACGGGATTCCTTTCGCCCTGCATCCCGACGACGGATTCCTGATAGAGTCCGCCCCCATGCACGGCAAGATGTACGGTTTCCGGGTGGAGGCCGTTCCCGCCGTGGAGCGCACCCTCGCCCACGGCGACGAGGTGGCGTTCGGCCGCACGCGGTTGCAGGTGATCCACACCCCCGGCCACACCCCCGGCCATGTGTGTCTCTTCCTGCCCGAGGAGAAGATCCTGCTCACGGGCGATACCCTTTTCCGGGAGAGCATCGGACGTACCGATCTGCCCGGCGGCGATTACGGCTGGATCATGAAGAGCATCATCGACCGCATCCTGCCCTTAGGCGAGGAGGTAAGCCTCTATCCCGGTCACGGCGGGGAGAGCACGCTGGGGCATGAGATGCTCTACAATCCCTTCATTACCGAGGTGCTGGAGGGGGATGTGAGACCGGAGTAGCCGTCGGTCCCGCTTTTGGGGCGGAAAGGATTTCCGTCCGGTTTTTTGCCGCGGACGCGTGTCTGCGGCGTTAGCGAACACAGAAGTTATGCGCATAGATATATTGACCGTCGTTCCGGAGTTGCTCGTCTCTCCGCTCAACGAATCCATCCTCAAGCGGGCTCAGAAAGCGGGGCTGGTGGAGATCGTGGTACACAACATCCGGGACTGGGCGACCGACAAGCACCGCCATGTGGACGACTATCCCTTCGGCGGCGAGGCGGGCATGGTAATGAAGCCCGAGCCGGTTTTCCGACTCATTTCCCACCTGAAGTCCGAGCGGCACTACGACGAGATCATCTTTACTTCGCCCGACGGGGTGCGGTACGATCAGCGGGAGGCCAACCGCCTCTCGACGCTGGGCAACATCATCATTCTTTGCGGCCACTACAAAGGGCTCGACCACCGCATCCGCGAACACCTGGTAACGCGCGAGATCTCCATCGGCGATTATGTGCTCACCGGGGGCGAGCTCGCCGCGGCGGTCATTGCCGACAGCGTGGTGAGGCTCTTGCCGGGGGCGATAGGCGATGAAGAGTCGGCCCTGACCGACTCGTTCCAGGACGGCCTGCTGGCGCCGCCCGTCTACACCCGTCCGGCGGAGTTCAACGGTTGGGCGGTCCCGGAGGTGCTGCTTTCGGGGCACGAGGCCCGCATAGAGGCGTGGAAGGAGGAGCAGGCGATCGAGCGTACGCGCCGGTTGAGGCCCGATCTGCTCGAAGAAACGGGAGGAGGAGAGCGATGAGATACTACCTGATTGCCGGCGAAGCCTCCGGCGACCTGCACGGTTCCAACCTGATGAAAGGGTTGCTCCGGAACGATCCCCAGGCGGAGTTCCGCTTCTGGGGCGGCGACCTGATGGCGGCTGTGGGCGGTCGCGACCGCCTCGCCAAACATTACCGCGACGCCTCCTTTTTCGGTATCGGCGAGATCGTCCGCCGGCTGCCCACGGTACTCTCCCAGATAGGGGAGTGCAAGCGCGATATCGCCGCCTATGCGCCCGACGTGCTGATCCTCATCGATTATCCGGGATTCAACTTCCGGATGGCGAAGTTCGCCCACGAGCGCGGGATCCGGGTCTTTTACTACATTTCGCCCAAGGTGTGGGCGTGGAAGGAGCACCGTGTGGAGCGGATTCGTCGCTATGTCGACAAGCTCTTCATCATTTTCCCCTTCGAGGTGGCCTATTTCGCCGGCAAGGGGATCGATGCGGTGTACGAGGGCAATCCGCTGATGGATGCCGTGGCCGAACGGTGTGCGGCGATGCCCCCGCGGGAGGAGTTCCTGCAGGCGAACGGTTTGGGCGGGCGGCCCGTCATCGCGTTGCTGGCCGGCAGCCGGCGCAGCGAGGTGCGCAACAACCTGCCTTTCATGACGGCCCTGGCCGAGTTGATGCCGGAGTACGATTTCGTGCTTGCGGCGGTACCGTGGCTCGGTACGGAGCTGTATGCGGAGCTGCTGGCCGGCAGCCGCATCGTGTGTCTGTACGACAAGACCTACGAGGTCGTCCGTTATGCCGATGCGGCGGTGGTCACTTCGGGGACGGCGACGCTGGAGACGGCGTTGATCGGCACGCCGGAGGTGGTGTGCTACCGCACCGATGCACTGACCGTGTGGGCCGGCCGGCGGTTGCTGAAGATACCTTACATCTCGTTGGTGAACCTGGTGATGGACCGCGAGATCGTGAAAGAGCTTATCCAGCAGGATATGACGCCGGAGCGTGCCGCGGCCGAGCTGCGGACCATTCTGCCCGGCGGTGCGCAGCGCGAACGCATGTTGGCCGACTACGGCAGCCTGCGCGAGAGGATAGGGGGGCCCGGCGCTTCGGAGCGGGTGGCTGCCCGGATGGTGGAATTGCTGCGCGGGGGCGGAGATTCCCTTCGTGGAAACGATAACGGTGCGAAGCGATGAAGATAATCTGCATAGGACGCAATTACAGGGAACACATCAGGGAGTTCGACGGCGGGGAGCCCGACGCGCAGCCCGTGTTCTTCATGAAGCCCGATACGGCGCTGCTGCGCAACAACGACCCCTTCTGGATTCCCTCCTTCAGCCGGGAGGTGCACTACGAAACGGAACTCGTCGTGAAGATCGGCCGCACGGGCAAGTGCATCGCCGAGCGTTTCGCGCACCGCTATTACGACGAGGTGACGCTCGGTATCGACTTCACCGCCCGCGACCTGCAGCGCCGGGCCATTGCGCAGGGGCAGCCCTGGGAGATAGGCAAGGCGTTCGACCGGTCGGCGGCGATCGCGCCGCGTTGGCTCGGCCTGGCGGCACTGGGTAAGCCGATCGGAGAGCTTCGTTTCGGCATGGCCCTGAACGGGGAGCGGCGTCAGGAGGGATATACGGGCGACATGCTCTTTCCGGTGGACCGCATCATCGCGTATGTGTCGCAGTTCGTGACGCTGCGCATGGGCGACCTGATCTATACGGGAACGCCTGCCGGTGTCGGTCCCGTGGCGCCGGGCGACCGGCTTACGGCATGGCTGGAGGGCGAGGAGTTGTTGGATTTCGACATCAGATAAACGAAACGACCCGGGGCGCCCGAGGCCGGCGGACGGAACCGGCGCGTGCGGGCGTCCGAAGAAAAATAATTGGGAGTTATGAAAAAATGGATGAAGTTTTTGCCGGCTGCGGTCGCGTTGTTCCTCTCGTTGCCGGTTTGCGGACAGTTCACGCTCACCCCGCGGGGATTCGTGAATACCTGGGATAAGGGAGTCGGTTACTATGTGATCGATTGTCCGGGCCGGGGGCAGGAGGAGTTGTTCCGCGCGGTGTCCTACTACCTCGAGGTCCAGCTGGCCGGGCCGCATACGATGTTCCATGCGGTGGAGCCCGAATCCTTTTCGGTGAACGCCTTCGTACGCGATGCTGTGGCCGACGGGAAGGGCGCTCTCCGGAGCGTGTACGACCTGGAGTTCCGCATGACGTTCGACATCCGCGACGGGCGGGTATGCGTGTGGGCTCCGGAGGTGAAGTCGATGCAGTACGTACGGAGTGTCGGTACCGAAGCCCAGGCGGAGATCGCCGGCGAGCCCGGGCTCACGATCCGGGTGGGACATACTCCGGGCAACATGCAGTTCGTGAGGCTCTTCGTTTCGCCCGAATACATGGTGCTCGGTGCGCCGCTGTACGACATTTCGGGGTATTCGATCTACAACAAGCGCGGCAAATTGAAGCGGAAAGTGGCCAAAGAGTCGCTGGAGAACTACTTCAACAATTTGACGGTAGCGCTCGAACGCTACCTGTGTACCGACGGCGGCCGTTAGGCCGTGTACAAAAGAGAGCAGGAATGGCATTGCTGAAAGATAGATTGCAGGGGCGGCGGTTGATACTCGCCAGCCGTTCCCCGCGGCGACGGGAGCTCCTCGCGGGGGCGGGGCTGGATTTTGAGCTCGCCGACAATTACGAAGTGGAGGAGACCTATCCCGCGGAGTTACCCGCACGGGAGGTGCCCGAATACCTCGCCGTGCTGAAGTCGGAAGCCTATCCGCAGGCGCTCGGAGAGGAGGATATTCTCATCACCGCCGATACGGTGGTGATCTGCGGGGGGCATATTTTCGGCAAGCCCGCCGGACGGGAGGACGCGGCGGCGATGCTGGCCGAGCTCTCCGGCAGCCGGCATACGGTGGTCACCGGCGTGGCGCTGCGTACCCGCGGGCGGATGCACTCCTTCTCCTCGGCATCCGACGTCCGGTTTCGGCCTCTGAGCGGGGAGGAGATCGCCTACTATGTCGATACCTGTCGTCCTTTCGACAAGGCCGGTGCCTACGGTATTCAGGAGTGGATCGGGTATGTGGCGATCGAGCGCATCGAGGGGTCGTTCTATAACGTCATGGGGTTGCCAGTGCAGGCGCTCTATGCCGAGCTGGGGAGTTTTCTCGACACCCTCTGAGCGGGAAAGGCGGTTCCCCGCCGCAGGCGGAGGGCCGGAAAGACGATGAATTATTAATCGGATTGTTTCGATAACTTTATGAACAGGAAAAGTTTCTTTTTATTGGTAGGGTGCCTGGCCGCGGCGTTCGGTGCGCGGGCCGACGAGGGCATGTGGCTGCCGAGCCTCATCGGCCGGCAGGTGGAGGATATGAAGGCCAAGGGGTTCCGTCTCACGGCCGAGGACATCTACAGCGTGAACCAGGCTTCGCTGAAGGATGCCGTGGTGCTTTTCGGCCGCGGCTGTACCGGAGAGCTGGTGTCGCCCCGGGGATTGCTGCTGACCAACCACCATTGCGGCTACGACCAGATTCAGAGCCACAGCAGTCTGCAGCACGATTACCTGACCGACGGTTTCTGGGCTCTCGCGCCCGAGGAGGAGTTGCCTAACCCCGGTCTTACGGTGTCGTTCCTCGTACGGATGGAGGATGTCACCGCCAAGGTGCTGGAAGGCGTGCGGGAAGGGATGGACGAAGCTCGTCGGGCGACGCGCATCGAGGCCAACATCCGGCGGGTGAAGGAGCAGACCATGAAGGCGTACAAGGGCCGGAAGGGCTACGAGGTGAGCGTAGAGTCGCTCTATTACGGCAACCAGTACGTGCTCTTCCTGTTCCGTACCTACAGCGACGTGCGGCTGGTGGGGGCGCCCCCTTCGGCGATCGGCAAGTTCGGCGGCGATACCGACAACTGGATGTGGCCGCGCCATACGGGCGACTTCTCCGTATTCCGCATCTATGCCGATGCCGACAACCAGCCGGCCGACTACTCGCCGGAGAATGTCCCCTATCGTTCGCAGCGCTATTTTACCGTTTCCACCGGTGGGGTGGATGCGGGGGACTTCACCTTCGTCTACGGCTGTCCCGGTTCGACGCGGGAATACGTGACCTCCGATCACGTGGCACGGGTAATGGCTACGAACCCGAACAGGATAAGGATGCGCACCGAGCGGTTGGATATCATCAATGCGGCCATGGCGGCCGATCCGGCGGTGCGGATCAAGTATGCCTCCAAGGCGGCTAACATCGCCAATGCCTGGAAAAAGTGGCAGGGCGAGAGTCTGGGACTGGAACGGCTCGGTACGCTCGGAAAGAAGCGTGCCTACGAGGCGCGTTTCGCGCAGTGGGCTGCCGGGAATCCCGAGTATGCGGGCGTGCTGGAGCGCCTGCAACGTGCCTACGAGGCCGGGGAGGAGGCTGCCTGTGCGGCGGATTATTACCGGGAAGGGATCTTCGCCATCGAACTGGTGGGATTCGCCGGAGCCGTTTCGAATGGGTTGGCGGCGGGAAAGATACCGCCCTTCGCGGCCTTCTACAAGGATTATGTGCCGGAAATAGACAGGAAGGTGGCCTATGCCCTCGTGAATGAGTTTGCCGAACATGTTCCGGCGGAGTTCGTGCCCGAGGGATTCGCCGGCGGGCTGGCCCGTGCGGGCGGTGTCGAAGGGTATGTCGACGAGATTTTCGACCGTTCGGTATTGGTCGACAGCGCCCGGTTCGCGGCCGTGGCGGCGTTGCCGTACCGCGAGGCGGAAGCCCTGCTGGCCGCGGACCCTGCCGTGCAGCTCTACGGGATGTTCGCCGATGCTTTCATGCAACGGATACGCCCCGTATCGGAGGCTGCGGATCGGACCCTGGCGCGGGAATACCGCACCTACATGCGTGGCCAGATGGCTTTCGAGCCGGAACGGAATTTCTATCCGGACGCCAACCTGACGCTCCGGGTGGCCTACGGCAGCGTGGAGGGGTATGCTCCCGAAGACGGCGTTTACCATCTGCCCTTCACCACGCTGGAGGGGATCATTGCCAAGGACAATCCCGAGATATACGACTACGACGTGCCCGAGGCCTTGCACCGCTGCTATGCGCAGAAAGATTACGGGCGCTGGGCGGTGAATGCGGGAACCGAAGCCGAGCCCCGTTACACCGTGCCGGTCGCTTTCCTCGCCACGAACCATACCACGGGCGGCAATTCGGGCAGTCCGGTGCTCAACGGCGACGGCGAGCTGGTGGGCATCAACTTCGACCGCACGTGGCTCAGCACCATGAGCGACCTGGATTTCGATCCGGCCATGTGCCGCAACATCGCGGTGGATATCCGTTACGTGCTTTTCGTGATCGAGAAGATCGGCGGTGCGGGATACCTGATCGACGAGATGACGTTGCGGTAGGTGTCGGCTTTGCGGCAGCGCGTGAATGTTTAACGTTTTTTTAATAACCCGAATGGCAATGAGAATTTTTCGTTTCGCGGCACTTTGCGCCGCTTTCCTCGTCCTTACCGCCTGCGATGTCGTCAAGCAGGCCGAGGGAATCTACAACATGACGCAGTGCAAATATGAGTACGATTCCATTACCGATCTGTCGTTGGCCGGTGTGGACCTTTCCGGACAGCTTTCGCCGCTGGATATCGCACGCCTGCTGGGCGTGCTGGGCGGGGGCGCCTCGGAGCTTCCCATGGGCTTCGACCTCAACCTGGGCATTGCCAACCCGAACGAATCGGCCGCACAGATCGGTGCGATGGATTATATTCTGGAAATCGACGGAATAAAGTTTACCTCGGGCCGGGTCGAGAAGGGAGTGCATGTCGATGCGAAGGGGAGCGGCGTGTTTCCCATCCGGATGGATTTCGATATCGCCGACCTGCTGGCGGGCGACTCCTCCGCTGCCGTTCTCAATACGGTGAAGAACTTTGCGGGTATCGGAACGGAGCCCTCGCAGGTGACGTTGCAGATCAAGCCTTCGGTGAATGTGGGCGGTTACACCATCCCCGTTCCCGTGCATATTCCCGTATCGTTCAGTTTCGGCGGCAAGGCGGGTAAGTGATCCTGCTGCGGTTCCGCCTTCGTTTTCCGCCTCCCCGCACCGTCCGATGCGGGGAGGCGTTTTGTTTTGGCCGATGGGCGCGGGCCGCATGGAGTCCGCGGCGGTGGGGAGTACATCCGCCTCTGGGGGCCTTCGCGGGGCGTTGTTCGGCACTCCTTACCGGAGCACCAGGTAGACGATGTAGCCGGTGTAGAAGGCCAGGAACAGGGCTCCGTCGGCCCGGTTGATGCATCGTCCGCGGAAGGTGTAGACCGAGAGCCACAGCAGCAGTGTCGATACGAGGGGAGCTGCGATATCGGCCAGGCGGATGGAGGCCGCATCGAGCGGGGCTATGACGGACGAAAGGCCGAGGATAAGGCAGATGTTGAAGATGTTGGAGCCGATGATGTTGCCCAGGGCAAGCTGGGAGTTGCCCTTGAGCGAGGCCACGATGGCGGTGGCGAGTTCGGGCAGGGAGGTGCCCACAGCCACGATGGTGATGGCGATCACCGTTTCGCTGATACCCAGGGCGGCGGCCACGCCGCTCGCACCGGTGACGAACCACCTGCCGCCGGCTACCAGTCCCGCGAGACCGGCGACAATGAGCAGGAGCGCTTTCCACAGAGCCCGCGGAGGGGTGCTCTCCTTCTTCGGGTCGGCCTCTTCCCGGTCGGCTGTCCGGAACGAGTAGACCATGTAGCCGACGAAGAGCCCCAGCAGCAGAATGCCTTCCCAGCGGGTGATGGTTCCGCCTGCGGGGTGCTGCCAGAAGGCGAAGCCGAAACACATGATCAGCAGTACCAGCGTGACGAGCATGTTGTAGGGGATGTCGATACGCTGCGTACTGCGGCTGATGCTGATGGGCTGTATGAGGGCGGCCGCACCGAGGATGAGCAGCGTGTTGGAGAGGTTCGAGCCGACGACGTTGCCGATGGCCATGCCTCCCTTGTCTTCGATGCCGGCGATGAGGCTCACCACGAGTTCCGGCAGCGAGGTGCCGATCCCCACGACGGTGAGTCCGATGAGAAATTCGGGCATGCGGTAGCGTTTGGCCACCGCTACCGAGCCGTTGACCAGCGCATCGGCCCCGACGATGACCAGCACCAGGCCGAGAATAAGTAGGAATACGTTCATGATATGGAGTGTTATCGTTTGCGGAGGATGCTTCCGATGTAGTCGAACAGCCTCCTCGGAATGTCGTTGCGGCCTATGCGCGAGAGGGTGCGGAACCCGGCGTTGCCGTTCACCTCGTTCACGATGAAGCCCTCCCTGCCCAGCAGCAGGTCGATACCTGCGAATTCCGTGCCGGTCGCCCGGGCGCTCGCCACGGCCAGACGCGCCGCCTCGGCGGGTAGGTCGAACGCCCGCACCCGGCCTCCCTGCGAAAAGTTGGAGAGGAACGAGGTTTCCGAATAGCGCAGGACCGCGCCGGCGACCTGGGTGCCCACCACCCATACCCTCACGTCGCGACCGCTGCTTTCGGCGATGAACTCCTGGCAGACGCACCTCCCGCCGCACCGTTCCACCGCGGTACGCATGGCCGTTTCGTCGTTCACCAGGTAGACGTCTTCGCCTTTGGCGCCGTCGATCCGTTTGACCACGAAACGTCCGCCGCCCAGGAGCGAGGCTGCCGTTTCATAGTCGTAGCCGCCTCCCTCGACGTAGAGGGTGGTCGGTGTGGGAATTCCCGCTGCGGCGAGTACCTCGTGCGTGAGCATCTTGTTCTTGCACACCTCCATGGCCGCGGCGGTGTTCACCACCGGAATGCCGAGCCGCTCGAAGTAGCGCGACAGGACGGTGTCGTAGGTACGCATGATGACGAAGGAGGGCATCCGTTCGACCGTGCCTCCCCGGTGGAGCAGGGCGTGGTGCGCCCCGTACAGGACGGTGAGGTCTTCGATGAAGAGCACCTCCAGCCGCATGCCTGCGGCGGCGGCCTCCTGCGTGAGCCAGCCGAACGCGTTGTCGCTGTGGCCGGCGGTGTAGCGGGGATAGATGATCCAACCGGTAATGGGTTCCATAAATGTCTGTTAGGTATCGGGGGCAAAAGTAATCCATTTTCCCGATACGAAGCCCCGCAAGGAGCGGGAAACGGCTGTGCGGGACGATCTCTGCCGCCGTGGCGATGCGGTCGTGACGGGCTGCCCGGCCCTCTGGTGTGCGGGGTAGCGGGTGCGTGCAGAGGTTTTTGTGTGCGTGTACGGCGACCGGGCGGCACATGCGGTTGGATGTGTGCCGCCCGGTCCGGTTGTACCGCGTGCGTCCGCAGGAAACTTACTTGCCTATTTTCTTGTATATCTCGTCGCAGGGGAGTTCGCGCGTGCAGAAGAACCAGTCGTAGCACTTGAGGTCGCTGCCGGGCTGCTGCGCCTTCTGCCAGCGTGCCTCCACCCCTTTCATGTTGCCGGGGTTGGGATCGATCACTTCGTCGCCGGGACGCCAGTCCGCAGGCAGGGCCACGTTGAAAGCGTCCACCGTCTGCAATCCCACCAGTACCCGCTTGAGCTCTTCGAAGTTGCGTCCCAGGGCCAGCGGATAGTAGATGATCGTCCGGATGACCCCTTTCGGGTCGATGAAGAAGACGGCCCGTACGGCTTTGGTTTCGCTTTCGCCGGGCTGGATCATGCCGTACAGCCGGGATACGTTCATCGACACGTCGTCGATGAGCGGAAAGCGGATCTCGATGTTGTCCATGTCGCGGAAATGAATCCGGTCCTGAATGGTGCGCAGCCAGGCGATGTGGCTCGAAAGCCCGTCGACGGAGAGTCCCACCAGCTGGCAATTGAGCTCCTCGAACTCCTGCTGCATCTTGCCGAAGGTCATGAACTCCGAGGTGCATACCGGGGTGAAGTCGGCCGGATGGCTGAAGAGAATGATCCAGCGGCCGCTGTAATCTATCGGGAAGTTGAGCGTTCCCTGCGTGGTTGCCGCACGGAATGCCGGAGCGGGATCGCCTATGCGGGGCATGGTGTTCGTTTCGTTTTCCATTTTGTTTTTATCCGTTTTAGTGATTGATTCTGTTCTGTCGGGCTTGCCGGACAAAGATTGTGCCCCTTTGCCGCTCGTGCGGGGATACGATGACGGGACGGTTCCCGGTATATCGTTGTCTGTTATTTCGTTATGTTTTTTCTTTTGCGCCTATGGGGTGCGGTTTCCGGAAATTTTCTCTTCGGGCGTGCATTTTGTACGCGGTTTGCAGTTCTCTCGGCAGAGGCCCCTTGCGAATGGGCACAGCGGGCTGTAACATTAAAAAAAAGGATTATGAAAGAGAAAGAAAATGAGAAAAAGGGCTGCGGTTGCGGCTGCGATTTCAAGAAAGAGGTGGAAGAGATGGTGAACGAGGCGAAGAAACCCTCCTTCGAGGAGCGCCTGGAGAAGAAGCGCGAAATGGAAGCCGCCTTCGGCAAGGACGAAGAGCGGAGATAGCTTCGGAACGATAGCCCCCGGCAGGGGGAGTGCTCGGTGCCGCCGTAGCGGGAACTTCGGTTTCCGCCGGCGGCACGTGCGTATCGGGAAACTGGGGAGGGACATCTCCTTTCGTTCTTTTTCGCTGCCTCGCCTCTTTCGTCCCTTCCGGTCGTGGAATGTGCTGCTGTGCGGTGGCGGGTGTCTGTGTGGGGCCGCAACGCCCGGACGGCTCCGTCGGCGGGCATTGGCGCTTGGGGGGAGGAGGGAGTGCAGGTCCGGTACGACGGCGGGGCGGAGCACCCGTCGGGGACGGGTGGTACGGTGTTTGTTTTCAGAGACGATAGAAACGAACTTAAAATGCGGAATTATGAAAGCGATTGTGATGCACGGCCCGGGATTGGCCGACGAACTTTTTTACGAAGATGTGCCGAAACCGGTGCCGGGCGAGGGCCGCGTATTGGTCAGAATTCATGCGGCGTCCGTCAATCAGATTGACTGGAAGCGTGTCTCGGGTATGGCGGGCGGTGCCTTGGTGCCCGAATTCCCGTGGGTGCCGGGAATGGACTTCGCGGGGACGGTAGAGGCTGTCGGCGAAGGGGTGGAACGTTTCGTCGCGGGCGACATGGTTTTCGGCTGTAGCGACGGCGGAACCTATGCCGAATACGTCGAGGCGGACCCGGCGCAACTGGTCGTCAAACCGATGGAACTCTCGTATGTGGATGCTGCTGCGGCAGCTTATGTGGCGCAGGCCGCGTGGCAGGCGCTTTATCGTCACGGCAGACTCGAAAAGGGCCAGCGGGTGCTGATACACGGTGCTTCGGGTGCCGTCGGTGCGTTTGCCGTACAGTTCGCACGCGCTACCGGGGCCGAGGTGTATGCCGTTGCCGCGGGGCGCGATCGCGATTTCGTCCTCTCGCGCGGGGCGGACGTATTCGTCGACTACCGTACGACGGATTTTGCCGAGGTGGTCCCCGACATGGACCTTGTGATCGATCCGGTGGGAGGCGATACCCTGGAGCGCTCTTATGGTGTGGTGAAACCCGGCGGCAGGCTCGTGACGTTGACCGGAGAGGTGGATGCGACGGCCGCACGCGAACGCGGCATCGAGGCTGTCGCCATGAGGGTGGAACCCGATGCGGACGACCTGGCGGCGATCGCGACGCTTATCGGCGAGCATTGTGCGGCGGCGGATATCGCGGCGGTGTTCTGGCTGCGGGACGCCTGCAAGGCATGGAACTATGTGCTCGATCCGGACCCCGACCGTCGCGTGCACGGCAAGGTCATCCTGCAGGTGGTGTAGGTTGTCCGCCCGTGGGAGGGATTGAACGGAAAGAGGCTGCCCCTCGAGTTGCGGGCAGCCTCTTTGGCTATGTTTCCGCCGTGGGCGGTTATTGCATGGCGAGCGCTGGGGCAGGGGAGAGGATGGGACTGTTGAGCCGGTACTCCACATCGTCGGCATAGATGAAGAGGACGGCACCCTCCTTGATGGTGTCGATGATGGCGTCGTTCACCTCCTTGGGCAGCGAGGGACAGCCGAAGCTGCGTCCCAGCCGGCCGGCCGTACGGATGAAGGAAGTAGCGCAGTAGTCCGCCCCGTGGATCACGATGGCCCGTTCGTAGGCCTTGTCGTTGATCCCCTGTTCGAGTCCGTCGAGCCGCAGCGAGTATCCGTTGCGCCCCTGGTAGGTGTTTTGCGTGAGGAAGAAGCCGAGCGAACTTTGGTGCGACCCCGGCGTATTGGAAAACGATGTGGCATAGGTGTCGCCGCTGCCGCGCCCGTGGGCTACGAGCGATTTGTGGAGCAGCCGCCGATTCGCTACGTCGATGACGTAGAGCCGCTCCTGCGTGGAGGGTTTGCTGTAGTCCACGAACACCAGGATATCCTTCCGGCGGTCGGCGATCCGTTCGTAGCCGGTGAGCGCCTCGTCGAACGCCTCGTAAGGCAGTTCGCCGGTCAGCCCGGCGCTTTCGTAGATGAGCTTGTGCCGGTCGGCGGCGTATGCCGTTTCCGTCGCCGTCGGATGGTTTTCGGCAGGCAGTGCGCCGGAAGAACAGAACAGCAGCCCTCCTGCGATGGCTGCTGCCGTATATATTATTCCGCGTATTCTCATGGTCGTGCAATGTTGTGATGAAAAACGTGCTTCGGAATTACTAACGCGGGAAAAGAGGCTCGTATTGCCCTCCGACCGGTCCCCGACCCCTCCCGGTCCCTTTGTACGTCGTCTCCTTGTTCGTCCTCTCGCGCGGGGCGGACGTATTCGTCGACTACCGTTGTCCCTTTTGTTCTCCGGCCCACGGCCGGCCGCAGACGGCGTTTTGTCCGCCGGGCTGCGGAGGTCGGTGCGGTGGTCGGATCAGTCCATCTTGAGCACGGCGAGGAAAGCCGACTGGGGTACCTCGACATTGCCTATCTGACGCATGCGCTTCTTACCTTTCTTCTGTTTCTCCAGCAGTTTGCGCTTGCGGGAGATGTCGCCGCCGTAACATTTGGCCGTCACGTCCTTGCGGACGGCCTTGATGGTTTCGCGGGCGATGATCTTCGCTCCGATGGCGGCCTGTACCGCGATGTCGAACTGCTGGCGCGGAATGAGCTCCTTGAGCTTTTCGCACATGCGCCGCCCGAAATCGTAGGCGTGGTCCTGGTAGATGAGCGACGAGAGCGCATCCACCGGTTCGCCGTTCAGCAGGATGTCGAGTTTGGCCAGGCGGCTTTCGCGGTATCCCGTTTGGTGGTAGTCGAAAGAGGCGTAGCCGCGCGAGATGCTCTTGAGCTTGTCGTAGAAGTCGAATACGATCTCCGAGAGCGGCATGTCGAAGGTGACCTCCACCCGGTCCTGCGAGATGAAGACCTGGTTGCGGAGCGTGCCGCGCTTGTCGATGCAGAGTTTGATGACGTTGCCCAGGTAGTCGCTTTTGGTGATGATCTGCGCCTCGATGTAGGGTTCCTCGATCTTGTCCACCATCGTGGGTTCCGGAAGGCCCGAAGGGTTGTGTACGTAGACGGTTTCGCCCTTTTTCGTGGTGACCCGGTACGAAACGTTGGGGACGGTGGTGATCACGTCCATGTCGAATTCGCGGTAGAGGCGTTCCTGGATGATTTCCATGTGCAGCAGGCCGAGAAAGCCGCAGCGGAAGCCGAAGCCCAGAGCGAGGGAGCTCTCCGGATCGAAGGTGAGCGAGGCGTCGTTGAGCTGAAGTTTCTCCAGCGATGCCCGCAGGTCTTCGTATTGGTCGGCCTCCACGGGATAGACGCCCGCGAACACCATGGGTTTTACATCCTCGAAACCGGCGATCGCCTCGGTGCTGGGGTTCTCCACGTGGGTGATCGTATCGCCTACCTTCACCTCGCGCGAGTTCTTGATGCCCGATATGATGTAGCCCACGTCGCCCGCCCGGATCTCCTTTCGGGGAGCGAGTTTCAGCTTGAGTACGCCCGTTTCGTCGGCGTCGTATTCGTGTCCGGTATTGATGAACTTCACCGTGTCGCCCGTGCGGAGCGTGCCGTTGAAGATGCGGAAGTAGGCGATGATGCCCCGGAAGGGGTTGAATACCGAGTCGAAGATCAGCGCCTGCAGGGGAGCGTTCTCGTCGCCTTTGGGTGCGGGAACGCGCTCCACGATGGCTTCGAGGATCTCTTCCACGCCCTGACCCGTGCGGCCCGAGGCGGCGATGATTTCGTCGTGGTCGCATCCCAGCAGGTCGACGATCTGGTCCTTGACCTCCTCGATCATGGCCGCTTCCATGTCGATTTTGTTGATCACCGGGATGATCTCCAGGTCGTGCCCGAGGGCGAGGTAGAGGTTCGAGATGGTCTGTGCCTGAATGCCCTGTGTGGCGTCGACGATGAGCAGGGCTCCTTCGCACGAGGCGATGGCTCGCGAAACTTCGTAGGAGAAGTCCACGTGACCGGGGGTGTCGATCAGGTTGAGGATATACTTCTCTCCGCCGCGCTCGTATTCCATCTGGATGGCGTGGCTCTTGATCGTGATGCCCTTTTCGCGTTCCAGTTCCATGTCGTCGAGTACCTGCGCCTGCAGTTCGCGTTGGGATACGGTGTCGGTCGCTTCCAGGAGGCGGTCGGCGAGGGTGCTCTTGCCGTGGTCGATGTGGGCTATGATACAGAAATTTCGGATGTTCTTCATGGATCGGATTGAGATTTATGCCGTGCCCCCCGGCGCCCGGAAACAGGCCGGAAAACCGCGAGGGAATACAACGGCATGCAAAGTTAATTAATTTTGCAGGATTAACGCAAATAGCTCTCGATTATGGATCATGCAGTTTCCCGTTACGCCTCGCTCGTCAAGTTCGCCCATACCGTTTTCGCGCTGCCTTTCGCGCTGCTCGCCTATGTCTACGCCCTGGTGAGTACCGCGACGCCTTTCGACTGGCTGCTGCTGGTGAAAATCTTGCTGTGCATGGTGCTGGCCCGCAACGCCGCCATGGGATTCAACCGCTGGGCCGACCGCGATATCGACGCCCGCAATCCCCGCACGGCCGGTCGCGAGATTCCCGCCGGCAGGATCACCCCGCGGGCGGCGCTTCTGTTCGTCGTCGTCAACGGCGTACTCTTCGTGGCCGTGGCCGCCTGGATCAATCGCCTGGCCCTGTGGCTTTCGCCCGTGGCGCTCGTCGTGCTGCTCGGCTACAGCCTCACCAAACGTTTCACCTCGTGGTCGCATGTGGTGCTGGGACTTGCGCTCGCCATCGCGCCCGTGGGAGCCTACATCGCCGTAACGGGCGGCATAGCCCTCTTTCCCGTGCTACTGGCGGCGGCCGTACTGACCTGGACGGCAGGTTTCGATATTCTCTATTCGTTGCAGGATGCGTCCTTCGACCGCAGCCACGGACTCCACTCCGTGCCGGCCCGTTTTTCGGCCGGGGGAGCCACCGCCATCAGCATCGTGCTGCATGTGCTGGCCGTGGCGACGGTGGCCTGTCTGGGGGGGCTCTACGGGCTGAATCGCTGGTATTGGATCGGGTTCGGACTCTTTACCGCGGTGCTGGTCGTGCAGCACATCCTCTATCGTCCTTCGCGCATCGACCGGATCGGGGCTTCGTTCGGCCTGGTCAACGGTCTGGCCAGCGTCAGCTATGCGACCCTGGCGATCGTCGCCCTGCTGACGGCATAGCGCCTCCCAAAGGGCGTGTAAAAATTAGGAAGGGCGATACCGCGGTATCGCCCTTCCTCTTTTGCGACTGCGCGCCGACCGCGTCAGTTCTGTACGTTACGTTTGGCCTCCATCAGGATGGTGAACGCCCGGTGGATGTCGTGGTCGCCGACGACGATGGTGAACTCATTGGCGGTACTGATCACCTCCACGATGTTGATGTTGTCCCACGCGAGCTCCTTGAAGAGGTAGTAGTAGACGCCGGGACACGCCGTATTCTCCGATGGGAGCCGGACGGTGATGAGCGACAGGTTGGTGTTGGAGCTGATGATGCGTTCGTTGGCGAAGAGCTCCTTCACGAGCGGCACGATGGAGTCGCTCACCACGAGCGTGGTTTCGTAAATACCCTGCGAGAAGGTGCAGAAGACGTTTTTCAGCGAGTGCACCTCGTTCAGCAGACGGGCCTGAAGGCCGTACAGGGTGGAGGTGTTGAGGAACGTGAAGTCGGAGAGGTTGGAGCGCACCACGATGTCGCCCATGTTCTCCACCACGTTCTTGATCTTCATCGCCGACATCAGTTCCAGACGCGGAACGAGCCTGTTGAGGGCCATGATCACGGCGCTGTCGTTGACCGTCTTTCCTATTCTCTCTTCCACTTCCGGTTTGATCTGGCGGGCAAGCGCCGAAAGATTGATGAGGCCGTCGACCAGCGCTCCTTCCAGGAAAGGTTTCTTTTTTACAACTTCTTCTACTGCTACAGGTATCGATATCATATATATCTGTTTAGTTTTAAATTGGTGTGTGTTTAAAAAGTTATTGTGGAAAATTACACCCCTCTAAGATGTGAATGCAAAAAAAATAAATCTTACCGATAAATCAAAATATTTGCGTGTTTTTCTTCGGTCGAACCGTAATAAAAACTTCGGCTGTTATAAAACAGGGGGTGTCTTACCCGCTTCCGGGCTGGATATATCATATATGTGTGAGAAATGATGCGGTTTTCAACCGGACCGGTATAAAAAAGGCTCCGTGTTGTTTCCGCTTCCGTTTCGTTCGTTTCCTGTCGTAAGGGAACGAAAAAAACGCATAGTTAGTCTGCGGAGGAATGGTTTCCGAGTATTCTCCGTATCTTTGACTTCATCCAAGATACTCCGCCTTGGAAAAAAGCAAGCGGGTTTGCTTTTGCCGCTCGGCTTATTTAAATCTTTGACTTTGTCTTAAATACTCCGTCTTGGCAAAATCCGAATGCAATTCGGTTTTGCACTCGACTTTTCGTATCTTTGACTTTGTCTTAGATACTCCATCTCGGCAAAACTCGAATGTGATTCGGTTTTGCACTCGACTTTTCGTATCTTTGGCTGTGCCTCGGATACTTGGGTCCGGGTGAAACCGGATGCCGTTCGGTTTGCCCTCGATTTTCGTATCTTGGGCGAAGCCGAAGATACGTACGCACGGCAAAAGCGAACGCGCTTGCTTTTGCCCTCGCTTATTCGTATCTTTACCCTGTTTTTTTAATATGCAAATTTCAGCGATCGATGAAAATATCTTATCAGTGGCTTAAACGCTATATAGACACCGACTTGCAGTTGGACGAACTGCTGACCATCCTTACCGATATAGGGCTCGAAGTGGACGGAACCGAGTCGTTCGAGAGTGTCCGGGGCGGATTGCAGGGAGTGGTCGTGGGCGAGGTGCTCACCTGTGTCGACCATCCCGATTCCGATCACCTGCACCTGACGGAGGTGGAGGTCGGCCTGGAGGAACCGTTGAAGATCGTGTGCGGGGCTCCGAACGTGGCGGCCGGGCAGAAGGTGCTCGTGGCTACCGTGGGCGCCGTTCTCTATCCGGCGGATGCGCAGGAGGGCTTCAAGATAAAGAAGAGCCGGATACGCGGCGCGGATTCCTTCGGTATGATCTGCGCCGAGGACGAACTGGGCATCGGCACCGGTCACGAGGGCATCATGGTGCTTTCGCCGGATGCCGTACCGGGGACGCCTGCGGCCCTCTATCTGGGTCTGGAGTCGGATACGGTCATCGAGATAGGCCTTACCCCCAACCGGGCCGACGCCATGTCGCATTACGGCGTGGCCCGCGACCTGGCGGCCTACCTGAAGGCCCATGGCCGGAAGGCGACGCTTTCGCTTCCCGCGGCGGAGATGTCCGACGGGGAGGGAGTGCCCATGGCGGATGTGACGGTAGAGGCTCCGCAGGGCGCCCCGCGGTATGCCGGCGTGGTGATAAGCGGAGTGCGGATAGGGCCTTCGCCCGAATGGATGCAGAAGAGCCTGAGGGCCATAGGACTCAATCCGAAGAATAACGTGGTGGACGTCACCAATTTCGTTCTCCACGAGCTGGGGCAGCCGCTCCATTCGTTCGATGCCGACCGGATTGCCGGTGGCAGGGTGGTGGTGCGGACCTGTCCGCAGGGGACCCGGTTCGTGACGCTCGACGGTGTGGAGCATACGCTTTCGGATCAGGACCTCATGATATGCGATGCGGAGAAGCCCATGTGCATCGCGGGTGTCATGGGAGGACGGGAGTCGGGCGTGAGCGACGATACGGTGAACGTCTTCCTCGAAAGCGCCTATTTCAATCCCGTCTGGATACGCAAGAGCGCACGGCGTCATGGGATCAATTCCGATGCGTCGTTCCGCTTCGAGCGGGGAATCGACCCCAACATCACCTTATACGCCCTGAAGCGTGCCGCCCTGCTGATTCTGGAGTTGGCCGGGGGGCGGATCGCTTCGGGGATTGCCGATCTGATCTCCGTGCCGGAGATCACCGAGCCGTTCCGGTTCGACATTGCGTACGACAGGATCGACGCCCTTACGGGCAAGGAGATTCCGCAGGCGACGGTGAAGGGGATTCTCGAGGCGCTGGAGATCCGCATCGAGGCCGAGCGGGACGGGGTGCTTTCGGTGGCCGTGCCGCCCTACCGCGTGGATGTGCGGCGTCCGGCGGACCTGATCGAGGAGATCCTGCGCATTTACGGCTACAACAACATCGAGCTCCCTTCCAGGGTGTGCTCGGCCATTGCGCTGGCCAAGCGTCCCGGCAGGGGAGAGGTCGCCGAGAAGGCGGCGGAGTTCCTCACGGCCAACGGCTTCTCGGAGATCATGAGCAACTCGCTCACCCGACTGGCCTATTACGAAGGGCTGACGGACTATCCGGCCGAGCGTTGCGTGAAGATACTCAATCCGCTGAGCGCCGACCTCAATGCCATGCGGCAGACGCTCCTTTTCAATGCGCTGGAAGCGGTCGCGCTCAATACCAATCACCGCACTCCGAACCTGAAGCTGTATGAGTTCGGCAACGTGTATCGCTACGATGCGACCCGGGCGGCCGAAGGCGGCCTGGCGCCCTATTCCGAACAGTACCGTCTCGCAGTGGCCATGACCGGACTGAGGGGGATCGCTTCGTGGAACGAGAAGGCCGTGCCGGCCACCTTCTTCGACCTTCGTGCCGTGGCGGAGCGGCTGCTCGGTCGTTTCGGGATGGACATTTATCGGTTGGAGACGGTGCCCTGTACGGGCGACCTCTATTCGGAGGGGCTCTCTTTCCGGCTCAACGGCAAGGAGCTCTTTACGTTGGGAATCGTGTCGGGCCGCATCCGGAAGATGTTCGATCTTCGTGCCGAGGTCTATTTCATGGATATGGATTTCGATGCGTTCGTCCGCAGCGTGCGCAAACAGCGCATCGCCGCGTCGGAGCTGCCGAAGTTCCCGGAGGTGCGTCGCGACCTCGCCCTGTTGGTGGACAGGGAGGTTACGTTCGAGCGGCTCAGGGCCATCGCCTTTGCGACCGAACGCAAGCTGTTGCGCAGCGTGACGCTCTTCGACGTGTACGAGGGCGACAAGCTGCCCGCCGGCAAGAAGTCGTATGCGCTGGGTTTCGTGCTGCAGGACAGGGAACGTACGCTCACCGACCAGCTCATCGACAAGGCCATGAACAACCTGCTCACCCAGTTCGAGAAACAGACGGGTGCCGTGGTGCGCGTCTGAAGCGGCGGGTGTTTCCGGTGCGGTACGACTCTTGCATGACTTCCCCGTAAAGGGGCGCTGCCGTGTGGGATGGCGCCGAATGAAAAACAGCAGTATTATGGGAAAGATATGGATGGCGATCTGTGCGGCCGTACTGGTCGCCGGAACGGTCGGGGCACAGGAGAGGCCGCGCTCTGCCGGGGATGCCGGCGCGGATTACGCGACCTACTATCCGCGGCCCTCTTTTCACGACGTCTCGTTGGGCTACGGCGTGTTGCCGATCAACGATGTGCCCGGTATCATGGACGACCTGTTGCCCTCGCTTGCGGGGACGGGGGAGATCGTGAAACGCAAGACCGGGTCGATCAACATGGGATACATGTATCGGCTGACTCCCGCACTCACCGTAGGCGGCATGTTCGTCTATTCGGGTGCCATGAGCAGCGCGGTGAGCAAGGGCGGATACATATACGACAACTTCTATAGCATCCTGCCGCAGGTGAAGTTCGTGTGGTACCGGAGCGGTATCGTGGGGCTCTATTCCCGTCTGGCGGCCGGTGTGCTCATCGCGGACCGGCAGTATCAGGTAGGGCCGGCCGTGGAGGACGGCGCCACGGCGGCCACTTTCACCTTTCAGGTTTCTCCCCTCGGGGTGGAGCTGGGCCGGACGATAGCCGGTTTTGCGGAGGTGGGTTTCGGCGCGACGGGCGTGCTTACCCTGGGTGTCAGGGCCCGTTTCTGATTTCCGTTTTCGGGACCGATGTACCGAAAGCCGGCTGCTGGCAGCCGGCCTTCGGTGCGTATGGGAGAGGCTGTGCGTCCGGGGCGGAGGAGTCGGCACCGTCCGGCGTCGTAGGCAAATAGGTCCCCGCCGGCCTTTATGTTTTCGGGAAAAAGTTTATATTTGCGTCCGATAAAGACGAAAGATATGGCCTGTAAGATTTCACCTGCCGAACGCAGTTCGATAATAGCCCTGATGAACAGGGAGATAGTGCCCGCAATCGGGTGTACGGAACCGATCGCCGTGTCGCTTTGCACGGCGCGGGCGGCGGAGACGCTGGGCAAGCGCCCGGAACGCATCTCCGTGCTGTTGAGTGCCAACATGCTCAAGAATGCCATGGGTGTGGGAATACCCGGTACGGACGGCATGATCGGACTGCCCATCGCCGTGGCGCTGGGGGCGCTGTTCGGCCGGTCGGAATACGGACTGGAGGTGCTGCGCGATGTGACTCCCGCCGATGTGCAGGAGGGGCGCCGTTACCTGGCCGACACTCCCATCGAGATAGGACTCAAACAGGGCGGTTGCGACATTCTCTACATCGAGGTGGAGGTCTTCGCGGGGAGCGACAGGGCGTTGGCCGTGATCGAGAAGAGCCACATGGGATTCACGCGGATCGAACGCAACGGCGAGGTGCTGCTGGAGCGGCGTGCCGGAGCGGCTGCGTCGGGTGCCGGAGCGGACTGCGAGCTGAATTTGCGGAAAGTATTTGAGTTCGCTGATACGGCTCCGCTGGAGGAGATCGACTTTATTCTGAAAGCGGCCGAGATGAACAAACATGCCGCCGAGGTATCCTTTACGGGCGAGTACGGACATTCGCTCGGCCGCCTGTTACGCAACGATATGGAGCGGAGCATCATGGGCGACGGCATTCTGTCGAGCATCCTTTCCTATACTTCCGGTGCGTGCGACGCCCGCATGAGCGGGGCGATGATCCCTGTCATGAGCAATTCGGGCAGCGGGAACCAGGGCATTTCGGCCACGCTTCCGGTGGTGGTTTATGCCGAAAAGACGGGAGCGCAGGAGGAGAAGAAAGTGCGTGCGCTGATTCTCAGCCACCTGACGGTTATCTATATCAAACAGAGCCTTGGTCGTCTTTCGGCCCTTTGCGGGTGCGTGGTGGCGGCTACGGGGTCGAGTTGCGGTATCACCTACCTGATGGGCGGCGGTTACGAAGAGGTGTCGTATGCGGTGAAGAACATGATCGCCAACCTGGCCGGGATGATATGCGACGGTGCCAAACCGAGCTGTGCGCTCAAGGTGGCCAGCGGTATCTCGACTTCGGTCCTTTCGGCCATGCTTGCCATGGAACGCAAGTGCGTGACCGCAGCCGAGGGAATCATCGACGAGGATGTAGACAAATCCATCCTGAACCTTACCAAGATAGGGCGCGAGGGAATGACGCAGACCGACCGGCTCATTCTCGACATCATGACCTCCAAGGGGGCCTGAGTCGTCGATACGGGACGGAAACAACGATAGCCGCGGGGACCTCGGGTCGTCCCTGCGGCTGTCGTTTTCGTTCGGACCGGCGGCCGATCGCCTTTTCCGCATGGGGAGCGCGACGTTCCGTGGGAGCTTGCGGTGCGGGCACCGGTTTGCGGGTGGAAAGGAGCCTACGTTTGCGATGCGGACACCGGACCGCCTGTGTCGGGAGAGGGCTGGCGGGAAAAGTGCCGGGAGGGCGGATGCTTGTCCGCATCCCGCTTTTTTGTAATTTTACGCTCCGGACGAGTCTGCCGGCCCTCCGGTAGGGATCGAATGCGATATAAAACGAAATAAGATATGTACGAAAAACAGTTGGAGGCGATGGAACGCCTGTTCGGAGTGATGGACAGGCTCCGGGTAGAGTGCCCGTGGGACCGGGAGCAGACTTTCGAGTCCCTGCGCAACAACACCATCGAGGAGACATTTGAACTGACCGATGCCATTACGAACGGCGACATGGATGGAATTCGGGAGGAGCTGGGCGACCTGTTGCTCCACATCGTCTTCTATTCGCGCATGGGAGCGGAACAGGGGCGTTTCGATATAGGCGACGTGGCCAATGCCCTTTGCGATAAACTCATCTACCGGCATCCTCATGTCTACGGCAATGTGGAGGCCGACAGCGCCGGCGAGGTGATCCATAACTGGGAGGAGCTGAAGCTCGCCGAAAAGCGCAAGAAGGCCCGCAAGGCCCGCAAAGGCGTGTTGTCGGGGGTACCCCGCAGCCTGCCGGCCATGGTGAAGGCCTTCCGTATCGGGCAGAAAGCCGCCGCGGCCGGTTTCGATTGGGGACGGCGCGAGGATGTCTGGGAGAAGGTGCAGGAGGAAACCGCCGAGCTTCGGCAGGAGATCGGACGGATGGACCGCGACCGGATGGAGGAGGAGCTGGGCGACCTCTTCTTCGCGCTCGTCAATATGGCCCGTCTGTACGGCATCGATCCGGAAAATGCGCTGGAGAGGTGCAACAAGAAGTTCATCCGCCGTTTCGAGCATATCGAGAAGAGAGCCGACGAACAGGGGGTGGAACTGACCCGCATGCCGCTCGAAGAGATGGAGCGCTACTGGCAGGAGGCCAAGCAGGAGGGCCTTTGACCGGAACCGGTCGGGCTTTCCCGCCACCCGGTTTGCCCGGGCTGCCGCGAGGAGCGTGGCGTCGGTGCGGAGCCGCTGCGGAGCACCTCGCCGTCGCTGTCGGCCGCTGAGAGGGCCGGACTTGCGGGATGCCGGGCGATCTCCTGTCCGGCGAAAGATGCCGGAGAAGGGACGGAGGACCGACCCGCGCCCGGCGGACGATACGGTGGTGCACCGGGCGGATGCGGATGTCGTGCGGCGGCCGTTGCCGAGCCAGGACGGGTAGCCTCGGTGCGTTTTGCAGCGGGTACCGGGCGAAGAGGAACGAATCGAAATACAGAAGAGAGCGATATGGCGATCATCAGAAAAATACGGGGGCACCGGCCCTCGGTCGGCGAGGGAACGTTCCTGGCCGAGACGGCGGTACTCATCGGCGATGTGACCGTCGGGCGCGACTGCAGCATTTGGTACGGTGCGGTGCTGCGCGGCGATGTGAACCGCATTACCGTGGGCGATCGGACCAACATACAGGACGGTGCGGTGGTGCATACCCTTTATGACGGTTCGCCGCATCCGTCGCAGGCCCGTATCGGCAGCGACGTTTCCATCGGGCATAATGCGACCGTTCACGGGGCCGTTATCGAGGACGGATGTCTGATAGGGATGGGGGCGACGGTGCTCGACAATGCCGTGGTCGGCAGCGGTTGTATCGTGGCCGCCAATGCGCTCGTGCTGGCCGGCAGTCGCCTGGAGCCGAACGGAGTGTATGCCGGCATTCCGGCCCGGCGTGTGAAGGAGGTGACGCCGCAGCAGCGCCGGGAGATCATCGAACGGACAGCCCGCGACTACATGCTTTACGCATCGTGGTACGCCGGGACGGAGGAGTAGCTCCCGTCGGTTGCGGTCGGCAGGGGAGCGCTTCTTTGCGGTGGCGTTGCCTGCTCCGGAGGCGTTTCCGCTTCCGAAGGGCGGAGCGGGTTTCCCGTTCACCCGTCGGTTTTTCCGTTTCGTCCGGCGGCGGTGCGTGCGGAGGGTGCCGGATGTTATCTTTGTGTCGGATTCCTCGGTCCGGATAATTCGATGCGTATGTTCAAGAACAGATTCAAAACGGGCGGTTTGACGATCAATGTGCTGATAGCCGTCGCCGTGAGCCTTATCGTCAACTTTTCCTACTTCGTCTTCATGATCCTTCAGCGGACGGCCCAGCTGAAGCCCGAGTATCCCGTTTCGGAAAACAAGACGCTGTTCATGCTGCTCGAAGTGGTGTTCTATATGGTGGTGTCGTTCCTCCTGCTCACGGTCTTTACCCATCACCTGAGCGAGAGCAAAATCCGTTCGCGCAGCTTTCCGAAAAGGCTGTTGGCCGCCCTTGTCATCACCGTGGCCGTCTACCTGCTGGCCCCCTACATGAACCGTGCGGGCGACATCAAACCCATCTTCATGGCCCGGCGGCTCTTCAACCCGATGGTGCTTCTCAAGTGTTCGTTCATGCTCGCGGTGGTGACGCTTTACGGCAAGATCTACGAATTGATCGTGCTCCAGCAGCGAATGACGCTCGAAAACGAGCGGCTGAAGACCGAGAACCTGCGGTCGAGGTACGATGTGCTCATCAACCAGATGAATCCCCACTTCTTCTTCAATTCGCTCAATTCGCTCGCCATGCTCGTGCGGGAGAACAGAAACGACGATGCGCTCGTGTATATCGACCGGTTGTCGGATACCTTCCGGTACATCATCCGCTCGGGCGGACAGGGCATGACCACCCTGCGCGAGGAGCTGGCTTTCCTGGAGGCCTACAAATACCTGCTCGAACTGCGTTACGAAGGGAAGCTCTTCATCGAGGCGGACATACCGGAGGAGTACCTCGATCGGACGCTGCCTTCGCTCACCCTCCAACCGCTGGTGGAGAATGTGGTGAAACACAATACCATCACGCGTACCCGGCCGTTGACGGTCGCCATCGGCGTGCAGAACGACTGGTTGTGTGTCCGCAACCCGCTGCAACCCAAAATCGACGGTTCGGAGAAGGGAACGGGAATCGGACTCAGGAATATCGGCAGCCGTTACAGGTTGCTGACCGACCGCGACATCAATGTGGTGGACGACGGGAAGAGTTTCACGGTGCGGCTGCCCCTCGGCCCTGCCGCCGAATAGAAAGCAATGGTATGAGAGTAGTTATCGTAGAGGACGAAACGGCAGCCGCCGTAAACCTCGCCTCGCTGTTGAGGCAGACTTTTCCCCATATGGAGGTGGTCGCTCAGCTGGAAAGCGTCACCGACACGGTGGAGTGGTTCTCGGAGAACGAGGCTCCCGCTCTGGTATTCATGGATATACACCTGGCCGACGGTTCGGCCTTCTCGGTATTCGAGAGGACCGAGATCGCCAGTCCGGTGATCTTTACCACGGCCTACGACCAGTATGCGCTGGAGGCTTTCCGGGTGAACAGCATCGACTACCTGCTCAAACCCATCAAGGAGGACGACCTGCGCCGTGCGGTGGAGAAACTGGAACGCCTCACGCATGCGGGAAGCGGCGATTACGTCCGTCGGACGGGAGAGATGGCGCGGGCTCAGCGGGGGGCGCAGGCTTTTCTGGTCTATGTCAAGGACCGCATCATTCCGCTCCGGAGAGAGGATATCGCCTACTTTTACTCCAGCAACGAGAAGGTGGAGGTGTGTACCCTCAAGGGAGAACGGTTCCCTTTCGACCGGACGCTGGATACGGTGATGGCGCAGTTGCCCGACGGGGATTTTTTCCGGGCCAACAGGCAGTTCGTCGTTGCACGCGAGGCGATCGAGGACATTACGGTGTGGTTCGGCAACCGGCTCTCGGTGAACCTCTCGGTGGAGGTGCCCGAGAAGGTGGTCGTGAGCAAGGCGAGGGTGCCGGAGTTCAAGAGGTGGATCGCCGGTATGGATTGATGCCTCGTCGGAGCGGCTGCTCCCGGGAGTCGGTCGGACCGGCGGACGGATGGGACGGGGCTGCGCGGTGAAGAGGAGCGGCGCAGGCGTGGTGCAGTCGCAGAGAAGGCGATCGACGGCCTCCGTTATGGAAATGGAGATAATCAGGTAAGGAAAAGAATATGAGAAAGATTGCAGGTTTGTTAGGGGCGTTGCTGTGGGCGGTACAGGCGTATGCCGCCTCCCCGGGGCGCATTACGGGAACGGTCGTGGATGCGGCCGACGGCGAAACGTTGCCGGGAGCGGTCGTGGAGGTGCTCGCAGTCGGCGGCGGTTTGTCGAAAAACGCGATGAGCGGGGTGGACGGTCGGTTCGCAATCGGCTCGGTGCCCTACGGCGAATACACCGTGCGGGTGTCGTTTTTCGGTTACACCGAACTGGAGAAGAGGGTGAAGGTGGATGCGCCGGAGGTGGAACTCGGTAAGATCGGACTGCGGTTTGCCGACAACAGGATCGATGCCGTGGTGCTGGAAGCTCCCGCCATGCGCACTTCGCAGAAGGGCGATACGGTGGTGTACAACGCCTCGGCCTTCAAGGTGTCCGTGGATGCCGATACCGAGAGCCTGTTGGCCAAGATGCCGGGTATCATGATCTCCGCCGACGGTACGGTGGAGGCGCAGGGCGAAGAGATCAAGAAGATCCTTGTGGACGGCAAGGAGTTTTTCGGCGACGACGTGAGCACCGCGATCAAGAACCTGCCGGCCGAAGTGGTCGAGAGCGTGGAGGTATTCAACAAGCTGAGCGATCAGGCGGAGTTCACGGGACTCGACGACGGCGAGGGCTACAAGGCGCTGAACATCGTCACCTCCGAAGGGAAGCGTCGCGGACAATTCGGTAAGCTCTATGCCGCTTACGGCTATCCGACCTACTATACGGCCGGAGGCAACGTGAATATTTTCGAGGGGGACAGCCGCATCTCCGTCATCGGACTGGCCAACAACCTGAACCAGCAGAACTTCTCCTTCGAGGATATTCTCGGTGTGGTCAATACCGGGGGCAGCTCGTCCAAAGGCGGCGGAATGGGCCGCGGCGGCGGACGCGGCGTAGGAGGCTTCCTGGTCCGGCCGATGGACGGCATCTCGACCGTACAGGCGGTGGGGGTCAATTACAGCGATACGTGGGGCCGGCGCGATAACGTGGACCTGACGGCGAGCTACTTTTTCAACCACAGCAGCAACCGCAACGAATTCCTCAACGAAACGTGGCAGCAGCCCGGCAGCCAGTACGATTACCAGACGGGCGATTCGGGTGCGGAGAACTACAACCATCGCTTCAACGCCCGGATAGACTACAAGATCGACGAGAACCAGAGCCTGATGCTCCGGCCCTATTTCCGGTATCAGGAGTATAGCGCTACGGAGCGGTCGCGCACCGATATGTCGGAGGGCGATGCGGCCTCGGCGATACAGAGCATTCTGGCCGACGACGACACCCGCCGCTCGGGCTACAATGCGGGACTCTTTGCCCTCTATCGCCTGCGGTTGGGCAAGGCGGGTCGTACGCTGACCTTCAATCTCGACGGCAATTACGGCAAGAACCGGGATCTGGCGTTGGTCGAGGAGTATTACTACCAACCGCAGTACATCGCCGGCGCCCTGGCCGATTCGGTGGCGAACCGTCGCATTGCGGGCGACTCCTACAGCTACAGCCTGGGGGCGGGAGCCACCTATACCGAGCCGTTGGGAAAACGGTCGCAGCTCAACCTCGAATACCGTGTGAACTACAGCTATTCCGATGCGCAGAAGCTCACCTATCTGTGGAATCCGGTGCTGGAGCTCATCTCGCCCGAACTGAGCGACGAGCTCTCCACCATGAACAACAGCGGTTACCTCACCCACCGCGTGGGGCCCGGATACCGTTATGCCGACGGTAAGACCAACGTGTCGGCATCGGTGATGTATCAGTACTCCACGCTCGACAACCATACCGAATACCCCTCGACGGTGACTCCGTATGTGAATTATGCCTTCAACAACCTGGTCTATTCGGCGATGGCCAACGTCAATTTCGATGCCCAGAACACCCTGAGGGTACATGCGCGTTCGCGGACGGGCAACCCTTCGGTGACGCAGCTGCAGGATGTGCCCGACTTTTCCAACAGCAGCTACGTGCGGGGCGGTAACTCGGCGTTGAGGCCCTCCTATACCAATCGTCTGCACGCCTTCTACATCAATTCGGACGTGGCGCGGGGCCAGACTTTCACCGTGATGCTGGGGGCGGAGTACACTTCCGACTACATCGGCGATTCGATCGTGACCTACGACTCTTCGAGGCCCTTCGTGATTCCCAACTCGACCACGCTCCTGCAACCCGGGCAGCGCTATGCGAAGTATGCCAACATCGGCAGCAGCTGGTCGGTGCGGGCGGGGCTGAGCTACGGACTTCCCGTGAAGTTTCTGGGCAGCAACCTCAACTTCAATGTGGGCGTGACCTTCGCCCAGACGCCCAACATCGTCGACGGTGCCCGGTTCATGCGCAGCGAGAACTATTTCGACGGCGGCGTGCAGCTCAGCAGCAACATCAGCGAGAACGTCGATTTCACGCTCATGTACAACGGCAGCTACAATATCGCCGGCGGCATCTCCAACGGCGTCAGGAGCAGCGACCGTTTCGTCAACCAGTATGCTTCGGCCAGCATCAAGTGGGTGATATGGAAGGGCATTACCTTTACCGGCAACGCCTCCTACACCCAGTACAGGGGCATTACCGAGCGCTACGACGAACAGTATGTCCTTTGCAACCTGTACGTGGGCAAGAAGATCTTCCGTAACCAGCTCGGCGAGATCAGCATCGGCGTGAACGACCTCTTCAATCAGAACACGAGCTTCCGCCGCACGGTGCAGAGCTCCTATATCCGAAACAGCACCAACCTGGCCATAGGCCGTTATGTGTCGTTGCAGTTCGTCTACAATCTGCGCAACTTCGGGCGGAAGGCGTCCCGCGACGCAGCCCGGTACGACGACTTCGATACGGGCGGAACGGGGAGCGTGGGCGTGCAGCGTTCGGGAGGGATGCCCCGGCCGGGCGGCATGCCCCCTCAGGTCCGGTAGGAAGACGGATCATCCATGCGCAAGGGCTCCCGACAGGGGGCCCTTGCGGCGTTTACGGCCCTTCTGTGTCCGGGGGCGGGGGAGCGGTTCCGGTTGCGGCCCGATGCACTCCGTGCGCTCCCGTTGCCGGACGAGGCGCCTTGCCGGCCCGGGGAGCGACCGCTCCCCGGGCGGAGGAGCAAGAGGATTGGCGCGGCTTTTGCGCTGTCGGACCGCGACGACCGATGCCGTTTGCACAGAGGGAGCGCTGCGTGCGGATTTATTTGGGACAGTGTACGGTGGAATATTTATAATGCTTATCTTTGCCACGAAACTACCGACCGTAATGAACTCTTTGTGATATGACATCGAATTTATTGATAACCAATAAACCGCACGTATATGGATATTGCAAAAAGGTTCCCGGAAAACCCGATCCTCAGGCCGTCGGACCTTCGTCCCGGCATTGAGGGGATGGAGATCGTATGTCTGTTGAACCCCGGTGTCTTCCGTCTCGGCGACCGTACGGGGCTGTTGCTCCGGGTGGCCGAGAGGCCGCGTCAGGAGGAGGGACGCATCAGTTTTCCCATCTATAACGAAAAGGATGAGATCGAGGTGCTCTCTTTCGACAAGAACGACAGCCGCCTCGATGCCACCGATCCCCGTGTCATCCGGTACAATGGCCAGAATTACCTCACTACGCTCTCGTATCTGCGGCCGGTATTCAGCGACGACGGCGTCCATTTCTACGAAGACGCCGATTATCCGTCCATTTACGGAAAAGGGTTCCTCGAATCGTTCGGTATCGAGGATTGCCGCGTCGCCACCATGGACGACGGTTATTTCCTCACCTTCACGGAGGTGTCGCCCGTAGCGGTGGGGGTGGGCCTGATCGCCACGCGCGACTTCAAGACCCTCGACCGCAAGGGGATGATCTTTCCCCCGCACAACAAGGATTGCGCCCTTTTCGAATCCAAGATCGGAGGGAAGTACTACGCCTTCCATCGGCCGAGCAGTCCCGAGCTCGGCGGCAACTATATCTGGCTCGCCGAGTCGCCCGACCGCCTGCACTGGGGCAACCACAAGTGCATCGCCGTCACGCGCGAGGGGCGCTGGGACTCCGCCCGCGTGGGAGCCGGGGCCGCCCCCGTGCGTACCGACAAGGGGTGGTTGGAGATCTATCACGGCGCCAATGCCGAAAACCGTTATTGCCTGGGAGCGCTGCTGCTCGATTTGGAAGATCCCTCGAAAGTGCTCGCAAGGAGCGAGGAGCCCATCATGGAACCCATCGCTCCGTATGAAAAGACGGGATTCTTCGGGAACGTGGTTTTCACCAACGGACAGTGCGTGGAGGGGGATACGATCCGTATGTATTACGGCGCGAGCGACGAGGTCATTTGCGGCGCCACACTCTCCATACGTGAAATCCTCGCCAGCCTGGGTATGTAGCAAATCCTGAGCCGGCTGCCGTTCTGCATCCGCTTTCCTCTCCTGCGGAGGGGGAGCGAGGCGGGGTGGGCCGGCCCGTAGAAAAACCGTTGGACCGTCATGGCAAAATTCCTGAACGAATTTCAGTATTTCCGTCAGCAGCCCCACAACATGCGGGTGCTGCTCCTTACGAACCTCTGTTTCGCATTCGTGCTCCCCGTGATCGAGATTTTCGTGGGGGCGTACATCATGCGCAACACGAACAATCCCTCCTTCGTGGCCGTATACCAGCTCGCGCAGTATACGGGCATCGTCCTCTCTTCGCTCATCAACGGCTTCCTGCTCAAGCGCATCAATGTGCGGACGCTCTACATGTTCGGCATCCTCGTGAGCGGCATCTCGCTGCTGATCATGATGACCGTGCAGGCCGTGAGCCTCTGGGAACTCGTCCTGTCGGGGCTGTTGCTCGGTGTGTCGGTCGGTTTCTTCTGGACCAACCGCTACCTGCTCGCGCTCAACTCGACCACCGACGATAACCGCAACTATTTCTACGGGCTCGAATCGTTCTTCTTCTCGGTATGTTCCATTCTCGTACCCCTGGCCGTGGGCGGCTTCCTCGCCAAAGCCTCCGGAACGGGATTCCTGGGGCATACGATGAATATCAACCGGGCCTACCAGATCGTCACCTTCGTGACGCTGGGCATCTGCATCCTCGCCTGCATCGCCCTCTCGCGCGGGAAGTTCACCAACCCCGCGCAGAAGAAGTTCCTTTATTTCCGTTTCAACCGGCTCTGGAACAAGATGATCGGACTGGCCGCGCTCAAGGGACTCATACAGGGTTTCCTCGTGACGGCTCCCGCCATCCTCATCCTGCGGCTGGTGGGCAACGAGGGCGAACTGGGCCTCATACAGGGTGTCGGCGGCGTGATTACGGCCGTGATCGTCTATGTGCTGGGGCGCGTGACCAAGCCGAGGGACCGTATCGCGGTGTTCGCCGTGGGGATCGTGATCTTCTTTATCGGCACCCTGGTCAATGCGCTGCTCTTCTCGGCCGTGGGCGTGATCGTGTTCGTTCTGTGCAAGATCTTCTTCCAGCCCTTGCACGATTTGGCCTACAATCCGATCCAGCTCCGTACGATCGACGTGGTGGCGCATCAGGAGCGCCGCAACGAGTATGCCTACATCATGAACCACGAACTGGGCCTTTATGCGGGCCGGGCGATGGGGCTGGTGCTTTTCATCGTACTGGCGACCTACGTGTCGGAGGATTTCGCGTTGAAATTCGCGCTCGTCATCGTGGGTGCCGTGGAGTTGCTTTCCATTCCTTTGGCCAAGAATATTACGAAAAATACCGACAGGGCTCCGAAGTATGCCGAACCCGACAGGCAGGACTCCTGACATGAAAACAGAGATGATGAAAACAGGATGGATCGTTGCGGCGGCAATCGCCGCCGCAACGCTTGCCGGGTGCCGTGAGAAGGCCCCCGCAGATGCAGTGCCCGATGCAGGCGGAGGAGTAGGTCAGGTGGCCATTCCCAGAATCGAGAAGATGGATAACATGCCGGTGCCCTACAGGATCATAGACTGGAGGCGCAAGGCGCTCGAGTTCGACCGTTATGCGTTCGACTTCGAGTCGTCCATGCCGGCGGGGCCGATCATCTGGCTCGACGATGCGCAGCGCAACGTACCGCAGGAGACGTTCGGACTCTATACCGCCGTGCACGACGTGCGGCAGGGACCCGAAGCTAACGGCGGCGAATTCCACGAGAGCCTCACCTCGTTGGCGGCCATTCTCGGCGGCGGGCTGAACGGGATAGACAAGACCAATCAGAACGGATACAACTTCGTGAAGATGGTCCAGAACTATTTCAACAGCGACAACGGGTGGAATATCGTGATGAACAATACCAATCCCGATGTGGCCGCCCTCGGCGGGGGATACGGGCGCGACTGGTGGTACGACGTGCTGCCCAACTGCCTTTACTATGCCGTGTCGGACGTTTTCCCGGGCGTTCCCGGAGCCGAGGAGATACAGCGTACGGTGGCGGACCGCTTCTATGCTGCGGGGCAGGTGCTCGGTCGGAACTACGACTACTCCTACTTCGATTACGGGACGATGACGCCGCACGTCAACCACATTCCCTTGCAGCAGGACGCTGCGGGCGGTCACGGTTACGTGCTCTACTCCGCCTATAAGAAGTTCGGCGACGAACGCTACCTGGAGGGGGCGAAGCAGGCGATCGAAGCGCTGGACGGCCAGCGGGAGAGCCGTTTCTACGAAATTCTGCTTCCGCTGGGCATCTATACCGCGGCCCGGTTGAATGCCGAAGAGGGCACCGACTACGATACGGAGAAGATGATCAACTGGGTGTTCGACGGTGTGACCGATCCCAAGGGGCGTTACGGCTGGGGGATCATCCAGGATCGTTGGGGGCCTTACGACGTCAGCGGCTTGCAGGGGAGCATCACCGACGGGGGCGGATACGCCTTCTTCATGAACAGCGTGAAGATGGTGTGGCCCATGCTGCCCCTGGTGAAGTACGAACCCCAATACGCCCGTGCGATAGGCAAGTGGATGAACAACAACGTAAATGCCTGCCGCCTGTTCTATCCGGACGAGATTCCGGCCATCTACCAGTGGTTGCCCGAACAGAAAGATCTCACCCGGGGCGTGATCGCCTACGAGGGGCTTCGCAAGGCCGACGACTACGGCAAGCCCGAGCTGAAGGGCATGTCGCCCGTGGCCATCGGCGACGGTCCCAAATGGAACGAGGCCAATCCGCCCGAGAGCATGTTCAGCGTCTACAGCACCGCGCCGGTGGGAATTCTCGGGGCCACGGTGCATACGACCGATGTGGAGGGCGTGTTGCGGCTCGACGCCAATGCGACCGACTTCTACGCCGACAAGCCCTATCCGGTGTGGCTGATATACAACCCCTACGAGAAGGAGGTGAAGATCACCTACGATGCGGGCGAGGGAGCCGACCTTTACGATGCGGTGGCCGGGGAGTACGTGGCACGCGATGCCAAAGGCCGCGTGCGGATCGCCATCCCGGCCGATACGGCCCGGCTCGTGTACGAGCTGCCGGCCGGCACGCGACTTACCGTATCGGAGGGGCGGGTGACGACCGATACCGGCCACGTCGTAAGGTATTGAGAAGTGCGGTGCGGGTGCGCGACGGGATTTCTCCCGGGCCGCGCACGCAGGCACCGTCAACGAGTCGAAGAATCATTTTAACATACCTGATATGAAGAGAAAATTACTGTTTCTTTTGTTTCTTGTCCTTGCTGTGCCGTTGACGGAGCTGTCGGCCCAGCAGTCCGGTAGGGTACGGGGCGTGGTGACCGATGCGCAGACCGGCGAACCGCTCATAGGGGTGAGCGTCGTCATTCCCGGTACTTCGCGCGGTATATCGACCGACGTGGACGGCTCGTACGAGTTGGGGAACGTCCCCGCGGACGGATCGCTCGAATTCTCCTACCTCGGCTACCAGACGCGTACGGTGGCCGTGGGCGGACGTACCGTCATCGATGTGGCGCTGGATATGGCCTCCGACCAGATCGAGGAGCTCGTGGTGGTGGGCTATGCGGTACAGCGCAAACGCGACGTGCTGGGTGCGGTGAATAAGGTGGAGGGTGCCGAACTCGCCCAGATTCCCGTACCGTCGGCCCAGCTCGCCCTTCAGGGGCGCGTGCCGGGGGTGCAGGTTTCTTCGGCCAGCGGAGCTCCGGGAGCCGACGTGTCGGTGCGCGTGCGCGGCGTGGGGTCGATAAACTCCAGCAACGAACCGCTCTACATCATCGACGGCATCCAGATCGAGGGAGGATTGAATACCGTGTCGCCCAACGACATCGAAGATGTCACCGTGCTGAAGGATGCCGCCTCTACTTCGATCTACGGTTCGCGGGGCAGCAACGGTATCGTCGTGATCACCACCAAAAAGGGACGTTCCGGTTCGGCGAGCGTTTCGTTCAATGCGGAAGCGGGCGTGCAGACCCACGGCTATCTCACTCCGATGGTCAACACGGCCGATTATGTCTCCATTTATAACGAGGCGGCCCGCAACGACAATGCCGTGGGCGGCGTGCAGCGCGACCTGATCGAGGGAAGCTACCTCGACGGACTGGCCGACGTGGACCATGTCCGGGAGCTTTTCCGTACCGCTCCTTTGCAGCGCTACGAACTCTCCGTCACGGGCGGTAGCGAGCGCACCACCTATGCGGTGTCGGGTTCGTTCTTCGATCAGGACGGTATCATCAAGAACAGCGGATACAAGAAGATGTCGTTCCGTTCCAACGTCCAGTCCGACGTCAAGCCGTGGCTCAACGTGGGGATGAACGTCCTCGGTAGCATGGCCGAAACGCAGAGCATTCCCAGCTCCGGCGACGGCTATCAGAACAACGAGGGCGGCAGCGCCATCCGCTACGCCCTGTTCCGTACGCCGGCCATTCCCACCTACGATGCCGAGGGCAACTATGTGGACCTGCCGAGCGCCTATTTCGGTCAGGGGATCTATAATACGTTCTTCGGGGACGGATACAACCCGATGGGTGTGATCAACGAAACGGACCGGGTTCGTAACGAGAAGGCGGTCATCGCGGCGGCCAACATGCTCATCAAACTTCCTTTCAACATCACTTCGCGTACCGTGGCCGGCGTGGATTACATGTCGGGCCGCTACCGTCAGTTCAACCAGACCTGGGGAACGGGCGGCAGGATCAACAATCCCAACAGTCTGTTGGTGGAGAACTACAACAATTTCAACTGGACCTTCAATACGGTGCTCAACTGGAACGAGAGCTTCGGCGACCACAACCTGGCGGCCATGGCCGGTTTCGAGGCGGTGCGTACCACGACCTACACCATGCAAAATACCGACCAGAACTTCGCCGACGACCTGGTGTTCATCGGCAAGGGGCTCGATATCCAGCGCCGCACCTCTTACGAGAACCAGCAGGCTTTCACGCTCGCGTCGTTCTTCGGTTCGGTGAGCTACAACTACAAGCAGAAATATTATGCGGCCGCTACGGTGAGGGAGGACGGTACGTCGCGCTTCAAGGGCCGGAACCGCTGGGGAACGTTCTACTCCGTGTCGGGAGGCTGGAACATCGAGCAGGAGAACTTCATGCAGGATGCGGAGTTCGTCGACATACTCAAGCTGCGTGCGGGCTGGGGTACGGCCGGCAACCAGAACGTGACGGCCTATGCGACCGAAGACCGCTACATGCCCAACTACAATGCCTCTTTCGGCGGGTTGGTGGCTCCGGGATATGTGCAGACGCAGATAGGCAACGAGAATCTCAAGTGGGAAACGAGCAGCCAGCTCAACGTGGGACTCGACGTGGAGCTGTTCCGCAGGACGTTCGGTTTCTCGGTCGACTATTTTTATAAGAAGAGCGACAACATGCTCATGTTGCAGACCATGCCGCCCTCCTCGGGAAATGCGCAGCCGGCATGGGTGAACAACGGTAGCATGCTCAACACGGGTATCGACCTGGAGGTGTTCTATCGCCGGCACTATGCCAACGGCGGCTTCGAGGTGAGCCTCAACGGCGGCTGGTTGAAAAACAAGGTGCTTGCCATCAACGGCAGCGTGCCGGGCGGTCGTGTGGACAACGGTGTCTACGTGACCCTGACCGAGGCCGGTTATCCGGTCGGATCGTTCTACATGCTCGTGATGGACGGTATTTTCCAGGACAGGATGGAGATCTTGACCTCTCCTTCGCAGTCGGTCAATCCGGACGATATTCAGCCCGGTGACGTGAAGTTCGTCAACCAGAACGGCGACTTGGTCATCGACCAGAACGACCGCGTGCACGTGGGCTCCTCGATACCGAAATTCACCGCAGGTATCAATCTGTCGGGGTACTGGAAGAATTTTGATATTTCGTGTTTCTTCCAGGGAGCGTTCGGGCATAAGATCTACATGCAGGTGGCCCACGACATCGAAGGTTTCTACCGTGCGTTCAACGTGACACAGAACTATTTCGATAATCACTGGACCGGCCCCGGCACCTCGAATACGCAGCCGCGTGCCTCGTGGAAGGCCAAGTTCAACAACGCGAGGGTATCCACCCGCTTCCTCCACGACGCCTCCTACATGCGTCTGAAGAATCTTCAGATAGGCTATACCATCCCCAAAACGGAGAAGATCGGCATCAGCAGGCTGCGCGTCTATTTCGCGGCCACCAACCTCTTCACCATCACCAAATATCCCGGCATGGACCCTGAGATGACCGTGAGTGCCAACTCTGCGTCGGAGGGCGACCGTGCCGCCGGCATCGACTGGGGAACCTATCCGATCGCCCGTTCGTTTACGTTCGGCATTAATCTCACTTTCTAAAACGAGGATACGATGAAACGGAATATCATGTCATATATCGTTGCGGCGGCCTGCTGTACGGCCTCGGTCGCGTGCAACGACTTCCTTACCGAAGAGCTTCAGGGCGACTACAGCAGCAGGACCTTCTACACCTCGGCGGCCAATGCCGAGCGTGCCGTGAACGGTATCTACAACAACATCATGTTCACCAACGACCAGAATATGCTCTGGGTGTTCGGTGACGTGGCCTCGGACGACTCCGAGAAGGGTGGCAGTGCGGGCGACAAGTCCGACATCGACTACATCAACGACTTTTCGGCCATGCCCGACAACGGCATTCTGGGCGACTACTGGACCTACCTCTACGAAGGGGTGGCGCGTGCCAACTGCGCCATCGCCTACATTCCCGATATCCGCATGGACGAGGAGCTCAAGAGCCGGCTCGTGGGAGAGGCCAAGTTCCTGAGGGCGCTGAACTATTTCCATATCGTGAACATCTGGGGTGCGGTGCCGTTACGGACCGAGCCCAACGCCGCCGGCAACGGCAATCTCGCCCTGAGCGATGTGCCGACCGTTTACGCGAAGATGGAAAGCGACCTTTCCGATGCAATCGCATCGGCCGTTCCCGTGGCCTATTCGGCCGCGGATGCGGGGCGTGCGACCAAAGGGGCCGCCTACGCCCTGCGTGCCAAGGTATACCTGTTCCGTGGCAACTGGGGCGCCTGTCTGGCCGACATAGAGAGCCTCGAAGCCTTGCAGCAGTACGAGCTTGCCGAGACCTACGGAGAGCTCTTCGTGCCCGGTGCGGAGGACAACCGGGAGGTTATCTTTGCCGCCCGCCATCTGGCCGGTCAGAATCCCGGGTTGGGCAACATCCTGAACGTGTACTTCGCACCCTCGGTTGAGACGGGTTACTACTTCAACGCTCCCACGCAGAGCTTCGTGGAT
This sequence comes from uncultured Rikenellaceae bacterium, assembly GCA_910577285.1. GTDB lineage: Bacteria > Bacteroidota > Bacteroidia > Bacteroidales > Rikenellaceae > Tidjanibacter. The sequence goes on from CAJTLO010000001.1 coordinate 165,787, forward strand.
TGCTTCGACGAGCAGACTCCGGAGGGGCAGACGGACCCGCGCCTCGATGTATCCGTCGGCCGTCCCGGGCAGCCGTGGGTGAACGGCGATACGTTCGATGCGTCGTGGTCGCCCACGGGCTATCTCGTGAAGAAGTACGAACAGCCGCTCTCCGAGGTTCCGGTGGGGACCAAGAGCGACGGCTATCTGCCTTACATCTACCTCAGGTATGCCGATGTGTTGCTGATGAAGGCCGAGGCGCTGGCCAACCGCAACACCGGTACCGACCTCGAGGATGCCTGCGATGCCCTCGACCTGGTGCGTGCCCGCGCCGGTCTGGCGCCTACCGCCGCCGAAACCCAGCAGGCCGTGCTGGCGGCCATACGGCTCGAACGGCGGCGCGAACTCGGTTTTGAAGCGCACCGCTTCTTCGACCTGATGCGTTGGGGCCGGGAGATCGCCGTCGAGGCGCTTGGTCCGGATCTTGCTGCCGTATGGACCGGCGATCGGTTCTACTTCCCGATTCCGCAGGCTGAACTCGACTCGAACAAAGGCATCGTGCAGTGAGAAGAGGAGGTGACGGTATCCTCGTGCGGGATCGATCGCAAGAAACTTTATGTTTAATTTTTTACATTTAACCAATTCAAAAACAACTATGAAGAATTTCATGAAAAGTGCAACTGCGTTTGTGCTCATGTTGGGTGCGGCAGCCATGCTTTTTACCGCCTGCGAGAAGAAAGGCGGTGACAACGGTAACGGCGACGTGGACAAGACCAAGCTCGAAGCGTTGATTATCGAGTGCGATGCGCTGCTCGACGGGGCAACGACGGACGAGTATCCGGAGGCCAATATCGAGGCTTTCTCCAATGCCGTCAAGGATGCGAAAGCGATCCGCGACAACCTGAATGCCACGCAGTCGCAGGTGGACCTGATGGCCAATAACCTGGAGCTGGCCAAGAATACCTTCGTGGGCAGCCGCTATGAAAGCATTCCCGATTCCAACATCATCGCTTTCTTCGATTTTGAAACCATCAACGACAACACCATCGCATCGACCGGAACCAAACCCGTAGTGGGTGTGCTTCAGGCCGGTCCGGCAGAGATCTTCGGTACCGATACCGGGCTTCCGACGCTGGTCGACGGTGTAGGCGAGGGCAATGCGGTGTACTTCAGCAAGGGCAACTACCTGGCCGTGGAGGATTACAATCCGGCCGACTTCCTGATGAACAACATGTCGTGGTCGGTATGGGTGAAGGTCGATGACGCGAGCCGTGCCAACAACTACATCGTTTCCCTCAACTATTGGAACAACTGGAAACTGAACGTGGAGAACAACGGCAAACCCTTCTTCACGGTGAAGACCACGACTTCGACGGTCGATATGGACAACGAGGCGGTAGGTTCCGTGAAAGACGGCGAGTGGGTACACCTGGCCGTTACGATGGACCTCAACCAGCACATCGTCGTATTCTATGTGAACGGTATCGCTACCAAGACCTGGGATGCGACTTCCAAGGAGAACCTGACCGGTTCCATCGCAACGGCATACACCTCTCCGCTCGAACGCCAGCTTCCGCTGCTCATCGGTGCCGCTACCGTTTACGACGAAGCCGCTACCTGGACTTGGGATTCGTGGAAAACTCCCGACGGATGGGATTCCCTCAGGGGTGCGGTCGATAACCTCGGTATCTACAATACGACGCTGACGGCCGGACAGGTGGCACGTCTGTATCAGATGCAGAAGCCGCGCTAAGCGATCTTCGCCCTGCGGGGCACTCGCGCATGCGGGCCTCCGGAATTCGGATTCCGGAGGCCCGTTTTTTTCGTGGGGATGGATGTTCTCCGGGAGAGGAGACCTGCCGGATGCGGCGAGGAGTGTGACGCGAAGCCGTTTGCCGGGGCTGCCGCTCACAAGGGCAAGTGCTGTGCCTGCAGAGGAGCGGACGCGGTGTTCGGGAGCGATGCGGGGCTTCCTCGCAAGGGGAACTTTTGGGTTGTTGCGGGGCGGGGAGATCAGGCGCCCGCAGAGGAGCCGTCGGCAGGCGAGGGGAGTGTTCGGGTATTCGACACCTTGACGATGACGGGCATCCCGAAGGCTCCTTTGCGGAGGGTGAGGACCTTGCAGTCGTTTACGCGGCTCTGGTGGTAGGAGGTGCGGGAGGCGGAAATCTCTTTCCGGGAGCCGTCGGCAAGGCGTACTTTCAAAGCATAGGAGGTGGTCGTTTGACCGTTCTGGACGACGTATCGCCTGCCTACGCGGCGGTATTGCTTGTGGGTGCGTCGGATGACTTTCTCCACCGTCACGTTCTCTTCGTAGAGGGCGTCGGAGGCGCCCGGCAGCCGGTTGCCTCCCAGGAGGGCGGCATAGACGATGGCTCCCACGACGAAGATATGTGTGAACCACAGGTATACGTTGTCGTCAGAGCTTGTCAGCCACTTCCATTTGCGTCGCAGCATGGGGGCTGTGAGCAGAACGAAGGCGCCAGCGATTGTTACGGGAATCCACCAGGCCACGAGCGTTTCCTTGTACCACAGGTAACCGATTACGTACAGGAGCAGGCAGGCGGTGTATACGATGACGCGGCCGGCATCGGCCCATTTGTTTCTCTTTGTCGTTGTCATGATTCGGGAGCTTTGCGATCGTACAAAAATAGCGAAAAACGGCAGCGGGCGCAAATTCTCGTCCAAGCGTGTACGGGGATAGGGGCGATTGCTGTAATTTTGTGTCATTGTAAACTTAAATCCGAATCGAGAGCTATGAAAAGATTGTTTGTACGATGTGCGGTCTTATTGGCATGTGCGGGAAGCTACGTGCCTGCCGCAGCTCAGTTCAATGTGGGAAAGGCCATCAGCGGCGCGGTGAAGGCGACGCAGGCGGTAACCCTGACCGACGAACAGATGGCGGGGTATGTGAGGGAGTATATCGACTGGATGGATACCCACAACCAGGTGTGTGCCGCCGACGATCCCTATACCCTCCGTTTGGCAAAACTCACCGAGGGATTGACCGATGCGGATGGCATTCCGTTGAATTTCAAGGTGTATTATGTGATCGATGTCAATGCGTTCGCTTGTGCGGACGGGAGCATCCGCGTGTTCTCCTCGCTGATGGACATCATGAGCGACGAAGAGCTGCTGGGGGTGATCGGCCACGAGGTGGGACATATTGCCCACCGGGATTCCAAGAAGGCTTTCCGGACGGCTTTGCTGACTTCGGCCCTGCGGGACGGCGTGTCGTCCAAGGGCGGTAAGGCGGCCGCGTTGACCGAGTCGCAGCTCGGGGATCTGGGCGAGGCGCTGGTGAGCGCTACCTATTCGCAGAAGCAGGAGCGCGATGCGGATGATTACGGGTACGAATTCCTGCAAAAGGCGGGCAAGAATCCGTGGGCGATGGCGCTTTCGTTCCGTCGCCTGAAGCAGATGGAAGAGGAGGCCGGCGTGCAGAAGAGCAGTGCGCTGAACCAGCTCTTCTCCACTCACCCCGACCTGGAGGCCCGTATCGAGCGCATGGAGAAGCGGGCCATGGAGGAAGGCATCGAAAAGCCCGCCGCCGGCCAGGAAGAATAAGCCTGCGGGAGGTTCCTCGTTCCGGGAACGGTCCTGTCGCACCGCGTTGTAATGGGAAGCGGGCAGTCATGAAAAAGCCGCCGTACATGGAGTGTACGGCGGCTTTTCCTTTTCGGTCGTATCGGCGGTTATTCCGCGAGTCGGTTGAATTGGTTCCGGATGCCGAAGAGCTGGAAGGCGAAAACGGCCATCGAGATACCTGCGACGAGGAACGACACGCCTACCCATACCACCACGGCCGTGATGCCGAACATCGGTTGGATGAGGATCATCAGTGCACAGATCATGAGCAGGATGCCGAGCAGGATGGTCCATCCCATGCCCTTCACCTTGAAGTGATTCATCTCGCTGGCCAGGCCGATGAGGCCGATACCGCGGAACAGCAGCCAGATACCCAGCATGATGGGAAGCATCATCGCCGAGATGGCGGGACTGCAGATGAGTACGATGCCGAGGATGACCTCCAGAACGCCTACTATCGCTGCCCAGCCGCGCCCCACCATGTATTTTTCGGTGAAGGCGATTCCGAGCTCCACGATACCCGAAACGAGCATCAGTACGGCGAAGAGTGCCGACATGCCGATGTAGCTTTCGCCCGGATAGGCGAAGATGATAACACCTACCACGCAGATGGCTACGCCGAGTATCAGCAGGGCCCACCAGTAGCGGGTAAGGCTTTTGAAACGATCCATGAATGTTTCCATAAGAGAGTCTTTTAAACGGTTAAGATTAATCGGTTTTGGTCGGAGCGGTACAAGAACCGTGCAAAAGCGGGATACCGGACCGGGAGGCCCAATGCGGGAAACGGGGGCTGCGTAAGGAGCAGTGGTTGCGGGACGGTACGGGAAAGGGATGCCCGGCGGGATTGTACCTTCGGAGAGAGCGGAACGGGTAAGACGCTTCCTATCCGATGGGCTGCGGAGCGTTTGTGTCGGCCGGGTGCGGAGCGGGATGCGTATCCCGGCGAGGAGTGTTTGTCTGGGACGGATTGTCGTTCGCCGGGGCGGGAAATGCCACCTTGACGGCGTCGGGTACGATCCTGAATTCGACGGGCGACTCTCCCAGCGGGACGCCGTCGGCCGCCACGGCGAAAGTACCGGACGTTTCGATGCGGATACTCCGGCCGCTCCGGTGTAGCACGTCCGATGCACGCGGCGAGGTGCCGCGCAACATGCCGCAGGCAAGATGCAACGGAATCCGTGCGCCTTTGCCGGGAAGCAGTGCGATCGTGAGCCGTCCCTCCCGGGAGTCGATGCCGACGGTCGCTCCGGTAAGATAACCCCGATAGACGAGGGCGTCGTCCGCATAGACGCGCACCTGCGGGGCACGGTAGGTAAGCAGGGTGGTCGCGAAGGTCCGGAAACGTCGTGCGGCGGTCGTCTTGCCCTCTTCCCGCAGCCGGCACATCCGGGCCGTGAGCGTGGCGGACAGCCCCAATCGGGCACCTGCGACCATCATGCGTTGCTGGTCGTAGTGCGACTGGCTGTAGGCGACGGTTGCGACGCTGTATAAAGAAGCATATCCCGAAGCGATGGCTGCGACCGCTTCGGGATATGCTTTCGGTATGCCGGCGATCCCGCAGGTCCCTGCGGGGATGATGCCGAGCGTTATTTCGGCGGGCGGGACGGTCCGTTGAATGAACGCTCCGTTCACCACTTCGTGCAGCAGCCTGTCGTCACCCACGGCGAGAATACGTCGGAAACCGTTGCCGACGGCGCCTACGGTCAGCTCCACCGCATGGTATCTGTGCGTGGTGAAGACCGCGGTGACTTCAAGGCCGGCTTCCCGCAGCAGTCGTGCCACCGAAAACCACTCCCCGGCGGCTGCCGGGGAGGGATCGACGATTGCGAACCAACGGTCGCAGGAGGCTTCCTGCCTGGAATGGGGGGCGGTACCGGTCACGCCTTCGTTCCCTATTTTACGGGAATGGTTTCCAGGGTATGGCAGAGGAATTTCCAGAACTTCTCGACCGATGCGATGTTGACCTTCTCGTCGGGCGAGTGCGGGTACTTGATGGTCGGCCCGCAGGAGATCATGTCCATCTCGGGATATTTGCCGCCGATGATGCCGCATTCGAGTCCCGCGTGGATGGCCATTACGGAAGCCTCCTTGCCGAAGAGCTTTTTGTAGCCCGCCTTCATCGCTTTGAGAATGGGCGAGTCCATATCGGGGTTCCATCCGTCGTAGGAGCCCGACAGTTTGACGGTGGCGCCGGTCAGTTCGAATACGGTGCGTATCATCAGAGCGAGGTCCTCCTTTTCGGTGTTGACCGAGCTGCGCAGCAGGCACATGATTTTGAAGTATCCGCGTTCGGAAACCACGCGTGCCAGGTTCGAGGAGGTCTGTACCAGCCCCGGCATCGACATGCTCATGCGCATCACGCCGTTCGGGCAGCCGAATACGGCGTCCACCAGGTTGGCCTGGTCGAAGAAGTTGATCGCTTTAGCGGGCGTCTTCACCGGAACGGCCTTGAAGGAGATGCTGTCTTCGATGCCTTTGTACTCGTCGATATAGATCTTCTCGAATTTCCGGACGGCGCTCAGGAAGGCCTTCTCGTTTTTCTTCATCACCGCTACCGTGGCGAAAGCCTCGCGCGGGATGGCGTTGCGCAGACCGCCGCCGTCGATGTCGCACAGCATGATGCCCAGCTTCTCCTGGAAGGAGCGCATGAAGCGGGCGAAGAGTTTGTTGGCATTGGCCCGCTGGAGGATGATCTCCATGCCGGAGTGGCCGCCCTTGAGCCCCTTGATTTCGAGTCTGTACCCTGCGAAATCCTCTTTTTCGAGCTTCACCGTGTCGTATTTCATGGTGGCCGTGAGGTCGATGCCCCCGGCGCAGCCCACATACAGTTCGCCTTCGGTTTCCGAGTCGAGGTTGATGAGGATATCGCCTTTCAGCTCACCGGGCCGCAGGGCGAAAGCGCCGTCCATGCCGGTCTCCTCGGTGGCCGTGAAGAGTGCCTCGATGGGGCCGTGTTTGATGGTCTTGTCTTCGAGTACGGCGAGGATGGCCGATGCCCCGATGCCGTTGTCGGCGCCGAGCGTGGTGCCGTTGGCCGTTACCCACTCGCCGTCGATGTAGGCTTCGATGGGATCTTTTTCGAAGTCGAACTCCTTGTCGGAATTCTTCTGCGGTACCATGTCCAGGTGGGCCTGGAGCACCACCGTTTTACGGTTTTCCATGCCCGGGGTGGCCGGTTTGCGGATGATGATGTTGGGGCCGGCATCCACGGTATAGTCCAGCTTGTGTGCCTTGGCGAATCCGACGATGTACTCCCTGATCTTCTCCTCGTGATGCGAAGGGTGCGGAACGGCACATATCTCCGAGAACCGCGTCCACAACAGTTCCGGTTTCAGTTTTTTCAACTCCTTGTCCATAGTTTTATGCATTGATGATTTCGTATCGTTATCGTTTGTCCGTCTCCGGCCGTTGCCGGTCCCGGTTTCGATGTGCGGTATCCCACCGCGGAAACCCCTCGCCGGGGCGGTCCGCCGGTTATGCGCTAACAAGATGTGAATAAGCCGAGCGGAAAAAGCAAGCGAGCTTGCTTTTTTCCGAGGCGGAGTATCTTGGATGAAGTCAAAGATACGGATAAATTGCGGGAAAACCTTATCGGATCGCCCGAAAGATTTACATTATTCCCTCCTTTGCCGTTTCTCCTTTCCGGGACCGTTCGCCCCGGAAGGAGGAAAGGGTAAAGGTGGCGTCACTTTTCGGTCGGCGATTCGCCTTGTGCGGAGGCGGGAACCTCCTGGTCTTTCTCGAACGCCTTGACGATGTGTTTCACCAGCCGGTGGCGGATGATGTCGCCCTGGTCGAACTCCACGATGCCGATGCCCTCGATTCCCCGGAGGAGTCCCATGGCCCGTACGAGGCCCGAGTCGGTGCGGCGCGGCAGGTCGATCTGGGTGATGTCGCCCGTGACGATGAATTTCGCGTTGCGGCCCATGCGGGTGAGGAACATCTTGAGCTGCGAGAGGGTGGTGTTCTGCGCCTCGTCGAGAATAACGAAGGCGTTGTCCAGCGTACGTCCGCGCATGTAGGCCAGAGGAGCGATCTGCACCGTACCCTCGTCGATGTATTTCTGGAGCTTGGCAGCCGGGATCATGTCGTTCAGCGCGTCGTAGAGCGGCTGGAGGTAGGGGTCGAGCTTCTCTTTGAGATCGCCGGGCAGAAAGCCGAGCTTTTCGCCGGCTTCCACCGCCGGCCGGGTGAGGATGATGCGCTTAACCTCCTTGTTGCGCAGGGCGCGTACGGCCAGCGCGATCGCGGTATAGGTCTTTCCGCTGCCGGCGGGCCCTACGGCGAAGAGCAGGTCGTTGTCGTCGTAGAGCTCCACGAGGCGCTGCTGGTTGGCCGTGCGGGCCTTTACGATCAGCCCTGCGTTGCCGAACACGATCGTATCCTTGCCCTGGGCCTCGTCCGTGCCGTGAAGCCCTTGCGCGAATACCTGACCGACGACCTCCGGCGATATGTGGCCGTACCGCGAGGAGTAGGCCATCAGGGCGGTCATCTTCTCCTCGAACCGTTCCAGCTCCGCTTCGTTGCCGATGGCCTTGACGGACGAGCCGCGGGCCACGATCTTCAATTTAGGAAACAGGTCGCAAATCCTGTTGAGATTGGAATTTGCGACCCCGTAGAATTCGAGGGGATCGATCCCCTCGATCGTTATGTTCTTTTCCGGCATCCGTGTCAGAAGATTTTAGAAGAGATAGCCTATGGTAAAGGTCCAGCTCGTGGGTTTGGTGTTCACCGATGCCAAGTCGCGGATGTTGCTGATCTCCTTCTTCGAGAAGACGCCGTTGTAGCGCACGTCCACCATGATGTTGAACAGGTCCACACCGATGCCTGCCGTCCAGGTCACGGTCTGTTTGCGGAACATGTTTTCCAGGTCGGCGATGTTTTCCATATCCGAGAATTTGGCTGTGGAGACGAGGTTGAAGACGGGACCCGCATTGGCGCGGACCTTGACGAAGTTGGAGGAGCCGATGCCCACACCCACCATTACCGGTACGCTGAAGTTGTTGGTCGTGACGCTCATGGGTTTGAGGCCGGTCAGCGATACGTCCTTGTATTTTCCCCAGTCGTAGAGCAGTTCGCCCTGTACGTAGAGGGGGAGCAGCGGGAAGTCCACGCGGGCCACGATGCCGGCGTTGAAGCCGCTCGCATTGCGTTTGATGGATTCGGCATTCACTATCGTCTTGTAGTCGATCTTCGATTGGTTGGTGGTGTAACCGGCCTTCACACCGAACGAAACGAACGGAAGGTTGTGGTTGTTTCCGGCCATGGCCGATACCGAGATCAGGAGGGCCGCAGCGGCCAATGCAATCTTTTTCATAATCCTTTTCTGAAATTGTATTAATGTGGTCCACAAATATAGTTTTTTTTCCTTTCGTCGGTACCGGAAGCGTGGCAATAACTCCCTTGTCGGCGTTTTGTGGGGATGCGTTCGGATCGGATGTTTCTTGTATGCAGTGGTTTGTGCGGGGCTGGGGCTCTTCCGGCCGTCGTCGCTCTTTCCGGCCGCTTTCGGCAGGGGAGGAGTAGGGAAGTTGATATATTCTCGCTATCTTTGCGCTTCATAAACTAAGGAACAAGGGACCAATGGGTATAGTAGCTATCGTCGGACGCCCCAACGTGGGAAAGAGCACTTTCTTCAACAGACTTGTCGGCATGCGGCAGGCCATCGTGGATTCCACGGCGGGCACCACCCGCGACCGCCATTACGGGCGGACGGACTGGAACGGCCGCGAATTTTCCGTCATCGACACCGGCGGTTACACGGTGAACGGCGACGACGTGTTCGAGGATGAAATACGCCGGCAGGTGATGCTGGCCATCGACGAGGCCGACGTGATTCTCTTCATGACGGAGGTAAGCACGGGCATCACCGATTTGGACATGTTCATGGCCGACATCCTGCGCCGCACCGACAAGAAGGTGTTTCTTGTGGTGAACAAGGTCGACAACAACGACCAGCTTTACGGTACTCCCGAGTTCTACTCCCTCGGTCTGGGCGAACCGTACGCCATCAGTTCGATGAGCGGCAGCGGTACGGGCGACCTGATGGATGCCATCGTGGAGGCGCTCCCTCTCGACGAGGGGAACGAGTACGAGGAGGGGCTTCCGCGCATCACCATCGTGGGGCGTCCCAACGTAGGCAAATCCTCCATGACCAACGCACTGCTGGGGCAGGAGCGCAATATCGTGACGGCGGTGGCCGGCACCACCCGCGACTCCATCCATACGCGTTACAACAAATACGGCATGGACTTCTACCTGATCGATACCGCCGGTCTCCGGAAAAAGGGCAAGGTCACGGAAGACCTCGAATTCTATTCGGTGATGCGTTCCATCCGTGCCATCGAGAGTTCGGACGTCTGCATCCTGATGCTGGACGCCTCGCAGGGAATCGAGTCGCAGGACATGAACATCTTCAACCTCATCATCCGGAACAAGAAGGGGTGTGTGATCGTGGTGAACAAGTGGGACCTCATTCAGAAGAGCAACAACACCATGAAGGAGTGGCGCGAGGCGATCGGCAGAAAGCTCGCTCCCTTCAGCGACGTACCGGTAATCTTCACCTCCGTGCCCGACAAGCAGCGTATTCTGGAGGTGCTTCAGACGGCCATCCGGGTCTACCAGTCGCGTGCACGGCGGATACCGACTTCGGAATTCAACGACTACATTCTACCCATCATCGAAGAGACTCCGCCGCCCTCGATCAAGGGCAAATACATCCGGATCAAGTATGCCGCCCAGCTTCCCAACCCCACGCCCGTATTCGCGTTTTTCGTCAATCTGCCGCAGTACATAAAGGATACCTACCGGCGGTTCCTGGAGAACAAGATCCGCGAGCATTGGGATTTCTCCGGAGTTCCCATCCAGATCTATTTCAGGCAGAAATAAACGGTGCGGCCCGTCCGCTCTCCGCACGGGGGCGGATGAGGGCGTTCCCGTGAGGCTTAAACGTTTCGTATCATGACACATCAACAACGGCGTACCGTTGCGTTGCCGCTTGCCATGCTGGTCGGCGCCGTCTTCCACGGGTTCTTCAGCAGGCTCTCTTTCCTGCCTCCCTACCTGATCTTCGCGATGCTGTTCGTGACCTATTGCCGCGTTTCGGCGCGGGAGGTACGTTTCAGACCCTTCCACTGGGTGTTGCTGGCGGTGCAGATGTCGCTGGGAGTGGGGCTCTACCTGGCGTTGTGCCGGGTGAATCCGCTCCTCGCGCAGGGGGCCATGATGTGTTCGTTCGTTCCTACGGCGATGGCGGCCACCACCATCGGAGGAATGCTGGGGGCCGATGTGGCGACCATGGCCTCGTTCTGCCTGATGAGCAACATGGGGGTGGCGGTGACGGCACCGTTGCTCTTCGCCGCCGTCGGAGCCAATCCGGAACTCTCGTTCCTGCAGTCGGTGGGGATCATTCTCTGGAAAGTCGTGCCGCTGCTCATCCTGCCCTTCGCCGGGGCCGTTGCGCTGGAACGATTCGCTCCCCGCTGGCACAAGGCCGTCCGCGATCGGCAGATCGTTTCGTTCTGGATATGGGCCGCTTCGCTGACCGTCGTGCTGGGGCGGACGGTGGAGTTTCTGCTGGCGCAACCCAAGGAGAATTATTCCCTCGAGGTGCTTCTGGCCTTGGTGGCATTGGCGGTCTGTCTGTCGCAGTTCGCGCTGGGGAGGTACATCGGGCGCCGTTTCGGCGATACCGTGGCCGGCGGTCAGTCCATCGGCCAGAAAAATACGGTACTGGCCATCTGGATGGCCCAGACCTGGTTCGATCCGCTCTCCTCGGTAGCCCCCGCCGCCTACGTCATATGGCAGAATTTCGTGAACAGCTGGCAGCTCCTGAAGTACGATGGGGGATCGTCGGCTGGCTTAGAAAGAGAAAAGCGGTAATATCAAGCGACACCGTTCGGTCCCGATAACGGAATTATCGGGACCGAACGGTTATTGTCCCCGCGTATCGGTCGCTTGATCGATAACTTTCTCGAATTTCTCCAGCTATCGTCATCGTCGTCATTCCATAATAGAACGGCCATCGATCTGTTTATAGTTTGTGAACGGCTTTATAGAACCGTTTGGAGAACGAACATTTAACGGGGCATTTGTGAAACGTAATGATAGCGACTGGCAGCCGTGCGAATTTCTGCGCTTCGCGTTGCAATGCCGTCCCATCCCATCGTTTTTTTGTGGTATCTTTTGACGAACGTATGGATTATCGGCGGCTAATTTATTTATGCCGGTATCGTGGAGCTTGCCGAAATTGAAAATCACCCCTGTCGGAATGAATTCTGGCAGGGGTGAAAGTTCAATCGGACTTGTTGGGCCGTCGCGTCACTTCTTCAACAAAGCGAAAAACTCTTCGTACTGCTCGCACGAATCGAAGAATTCTGCGTACACTGTTATTTGTGTACCGTCGATCAAGAAGATTTCCAATTCACCCTCTTCGTCGTCGTGCTCAAGATGTTTTATATCCGATATTTTAAATGTTTTGTCGCTTTTCGTTCCCTTCTTTACGATAGGATAGGTTACACATTCTTCATCGACAACGATTTTCCCTCCGTTCGCCGCCAAAGCACGGGCAAGACGAATTTTATTCAATGTCACTGCCAACAGGATGAGTCCTCCGATGATAAACACAATGGCTGTACCCGTAGGTCCGAGTATTCGGGTAATGCCTATTCTTATGCCGAATGGATAAACGAACGGTACGACAACCATACCGACCGATATGGCCAACATGGTGATGTTGTCCTTGATAGGAGAAGCCGGAGCGTAGTTAAATGTTTTCATCATCCGAAAATATTAGGTTAATCAATGTTTTTGCTCGGTGAGTATCACCATTTTATATAGATCCAAGGGCTTTTAGGGTCCGTCAGTAAATCTTCTGCCAATCCGACCATGTTGGTAGTTCCCATCGACAAGGTGCGACCGAGGACATAGCTATAGGCATAGTCTTTCCAATTGGTGTAAACCTCTTTCGTCATCTCATACGCGGCATCGATACACTGCATACATTCTTCTTTTGCAATGTATCCTTGTTCAAGGCAAAGTCGGCCGATGAAGTTTAATCTTCCCGCGTCCCACGCAAGTACGCCGAGTTCGCCCATTGCTTCTTTGGACGCGACAATTCCGGTTCGTTCGATGTCGGAGTATTGTTCCTCCATCGTCGCCAACTTCTCCAAACAGTCGTTTCGGAAATCGGTGTGTTCTTTCAGCTCTTCGTTTTCATTGAGCCATTTCCTGCTTATGCTGCCTCCTCCTTGAAGAAAAGCCGCATAGGCATAATGAAACATGGTTTGCGAGGGAGCTTGCGACAACCAATTCAGCGTCTCGATGGCACTCTCCCTATCCGTTATGCCGAAGTATTCGCCTAAAATTACTTTACGAACGGAGGGGGCTACGCCGGTTTCGAATGTGTTCAATACGCCTTGTTGCTGATATACATACAGATTGCCGAGGCTTATCTTGCGTAAATCCGCTTCTGGCAAGTGTGCATTTTTGTCCACATTCAAACCGTTCTGAAAGAGTCGCTGCAATTTTGCCAATCTTCCCAAAAGAGAGGTCATGTTCATGGTACAACGTTTGTCTTATCAGCTCCTTAAGACCTTTATTATTAAACCACGAAGCGTGGAACTGCAATGCCACGTCTGAGTTTGAAGGTCCTGAGAAAACCCGAATGTACAGATGTAGTGATAGCAGCCCACGCTGTGCGTGAGAACCACTATGCCATCCTTGTACATTCTTTGAAAGTTTCTCAGGTTTTCAAACTACAAGATGCGCATAACGCTTCTTCTATGAATATGTCTTGGGGCGAGTCGCCTCGCTCCGAATGCAGAAATAAGAAAAATCGCTAAACTCAAGTGATTTTACGGCGGCTTATGCGGAGAGGGGGAGAGCGAAGCGGCAATTCTTGTCCCGGAGTTTTCCTTAGGATAACCGGAAGGATGCCGCGGGAGCCGTCCGGAGCGGACCGAAGCCACTGGTTGGGCCGGATCTCCCGGGACCTTTTTGTGCCCGGTTCGGTGCCGCAGAGGGAGTCGCTCCCTTTGCGCCGCAGTGCGTCGGCGCGTAACGGTCGGCGGCGTGGCCGCCTTTTTTGGGGGCGGGGGTTCTTCGTCCCGTCGGTTCCGAGCAGTCGGTTCCGTTGCAGGGGCAAGTCCCGTATTGCGTGCGTGGAGCCTGGCCGCCGCACGCGGGATCTTCCGGCCGTGGACGGGGCCGCCTTTATCCTTGTCGGCCGGCGATGAGCCGGGCGGGGTCGAGGTTGCGGGTGGCATGCAGCAGCAGGATGCCCCGTGCCGCGATAAAGCCCACGAACGCGAGCCACAGGGCGTTGTTGCCCAGTTGGCCCACGGAGACGTAGTAGAGACCGAAGTAGACGACGAGTGCGAGAAAGGTGGTGTTGCGAAGCGCTTTGGTTTGGGTCGCACCGAGCAGGATGCCGTCGATCAGGAAGGGGAGGCATCCCACGAGGGGAATGGCGATCACCCAGCCGATGTAGCGCCCGGCGGTATCGAGGATCTCCCGGGAGGGGGTGAAGAGGGAGAGGATGCCGCGCCAGCCGGCCAGGTAGAGGGCCACGTAGGCCACGGCGATTCCCAGGCTCCACCAGAAGAGTTTGACGATGGCCTCCCGCAGGGCCGGACGGTTGCGTGCACCGATGTATTTGCCCGCGAGCGATTCGGCCGCGTAGGCGAATCCGTCGGACATGTAGGAGAAGAGGGTGAAGAGCTGCATGAGCAGCGTGTTGGTGGCCAGCACCGTGTCGCCGAAACGCGACGAGGCTGCGGTGAAGAAGGTATAGGCGGTCACCAGACAGAGGGTGCGCAGAAAAATATCCTTGTTGATGTGGAAAAAGCGGGTCATGGGCTTCAGACGGATGCTTTCGCGCAGGTCGGCGTATTTCGCCAGGCGGCCGTAATAGCGTGCCCAGAAGAGCCACGAGACGGCCACACCCGTGTATTGCGCCACCACCGTACCCCAGGCGATGCCCGCGATGCCCATGCCGAGCCGGAAGACGAACAGGGCGCTGAAGAGGATGTTCACCACATTGGAGATGATGGAGACGACCATCGGTGTGCGGGAGTTCTGCATGCCGATGAACCAGCCGTGGATGGCGAAGAGGGAGATGGAGGCCGGGGCGGCCCAGATGCGGGCGAAGAAGTACTCCGCGGCGAGTGCCTGCGCCCCTTCGCTGCCCTCCATCAGCCCCAGCGAGAATCGCCCCAGGGGATTGCGCAGCACGACGAGCAGCAGGGCCAGTACCACGGCTACGGACATCGAGCGGACCAGGATGCGGGTGCACTCCCTCAGGTCGCGGGCGCCGTAGGCCTGTGCCGTGACGCCGCTCGTCCCCATGCGCAGGAAGCCGCAGGTCCAGTAGATCATGTTGAAGATCGTCGTCCCGATACCGATGGCGCCTATCGCGGCGGCACCGTTGTCCAGTCGGCCTGCGATGGCCGTATCGACCATTCCCAGCAGCGGAATGGTGATGTTGGAGATGATGTTCGGTATGGCGAGCCGCAGGATTTGCCTGTTCATCCGGTTCATAACTCTTCGCATGCTTGTTCGTATGCGTGCAAAGGTATCTTTTTCCCTTGGGATACGCCAATTCCGCCGTCCGAAAAAAGGCCGGCCACGGCGGCCTTGCGGGTTTGGTAAGGTTTTTGAAATCTTGCAGGACAGGTGCCCGCCGCAGCGGGCGCGGCACGAAGTCCAACTTTAAAATACATAATTACTATGAAACGTTTATCTTTATTGCTGCTCGGCCTTTTCCTGATGGGCGGTGCGGCGCATGCTCAGAAGCCGTTCCGCGACGGCGATGTCTTTTCCAGGGGCGACGTGGTACTCAATCTCGGCGTCGGTTTGGGAAATATGGTGTACAACGATAACTACACCAAGAAGGTACCTCCCATCTCGCTCTCCGGAGAGTATGCCGTCACGGGCAACCTCTTCAACAACGGCCGCGGTGTGGTGGGCCTCGGCGGCTACATCGGCTATACCGGTGCCAAGTACCGCGCTTTCGACAACCTCGATGCGGGGTGGAACTTCAACAACCTGATCGTGGGCGTACGCGGTGCGTTGCACTACCAGTTCGTCAACCGGCTCGATACCTATGTAGGTCTTTTCCTGGGGTATAACATCTCCATGACCGGCGACTACGGCTCGTTCCCCTCGGAGCTGAAGCCCGCGGCACCGTCGGTGGGCGGTTTCGAGTTCGCGTTCTACGTGGGTGCTCGCTACTATCTCTCGCAGCGGTTCGCCGTCTTCGGGGAGGTGGGCTACGGACTCTCTGCGGTGAACCTCGGTGTAGCCTACAAATTCTGACGACCGCACTCCGGAACGGGACGCATCCCGTTCCGGGACGGTTCGACCGCTCCGTGTACGGGGCGGTTTTTTTGTGTTTCGTCGATGGTATTTGTCCGGATGGATTTTTCTCGTTTATTTTGCATGTTCCAAACCGATGGGACGGACCGGGGCCGGATGCGGCGCTCCCGCCGTTCCGGACAAAAGCAGAAGAGCGATGAAACGGATCTTATTGGTGGCCGCGTTTGCGGTGTGTGTGGCCTCGGAGGCGATGGCCCAGCGGGCTTTCAACGGCGGCGATGCAGTGCTCAGCGCCGGAATAGGAATGGGGACGGCGGTGAATGTCGGTAGCCGTACGGTCGTTCCCCCGATCGCGTTCCAGGGAGAGTATTGTTTGCTGGACCGGCTGTTCGACGACAACAGTGCGCTGGGAGTGGGGGCCTATGTGGGCTTCGCGGCGGGCAAACGGCCCTATACGGCGGAAGGATACACCTACTTTACGCAGAAGGTGAACAATGTGATGCTGGGGGTGCGCGGGGCGCTCCACTATCAGTTCGCCGACAGGCTGGATGCCTACCTGGGACTGATGCTCGGCGGAAGCATTGCCAATACGCGGAGCGAAGGGGTGTGGATGCACGGCGGCAATCCGCCCCGCTACGGAGGATTTCTCGGCGACGTGTTCCTGGGTGCCCGCTATTACCTGTTGCCGCAACTGGCGCTTTACGGGGAGTTCGGTTTCGGGGTGGCTTACTTCACGGTCGGCGTCTCGTTCAGAATATGACCCCTCCTTTCGTTCTCCGGTCCTCGTGCCGGAGGGACCCGCTCTCGTGCCGGAAGAAATGATTCCGGCATTTGTTTTTTTATTGACAGGAAAATCATTATCTTTGCACGCCCGAAAAACACGGGTGACGGATCAATTATTAATAACAGGTATTTAAAACGTAAAACAAGTGGATTCACAGAGTTACAAAACAATCTCCGCTAACGCGCAGACAGTCAACAAGGAATGGCTTGTCATCGACGCCGAAGGGGAGGTTTTGGGACGCCTTGCCTCGCAGGTCGCGAAGATTCTGCGCGGTAAACACAAGCCCAGTTTTACCCCGCACGTCGATTGCGGCGACAATGTTATCGTCGTGAACGCCGACAAGGTAAGGCTGACGGGTAAGAAAATGACCGACAAGGTCTATGTAAGACACACCGGCTACCCTGGAGGTCAGCGCTTCGCCACTCCGGCGGACACCCTGAAAAGGAAGCCCGAATTCCTTCTGCAGCACGCCGTGAAGGGAATGCTGCCCAAGACGCGCCTCGGAGATGCGCTTCTTCGCAACCTCAAGATTTATGCAGGGGCGGAACACCCGCACACCGCGCAGAATCCCCGAATCATCAAATTAAACGAGATTAAGTAGAAACTATGGAAGTTGTAAACACCGTAGGACGTAGGAAAGCTGCCGTTGCACGCGTTTACGTGAAGCCCGGTAAAGGAACCATTACCGTAAACCACAAGCCCATGGAAACATACTTTCCGCTGGATATCTTCCAGTATGTGGTGAAACAGCCCCTGTTGGTGCTCGAAAACCCGGAAAGCTATGACATCACCATCAACCTTGCTGGCGGCGGTATCCACGGGCAGGCTGAAGCTGCACGTCTGGGCATCGCTCGCGCCCTCATCGAGATCAATCCCGAATGGCGCGGTGTGATGAAGAAGAACGGGTTCCTCACTCGCGACTCGCGTGAAGTGGAGCGTAAGAAACCCGGTCAGCCCGGCGCACGCAGGAAATTCCAGTTCAGCAAACGTTAGTATTTACGTCCTTACAAAGCACGAAAGCGGTTGTCAAACCGTGCAGACTACCCGATGGGGGTATTACTCGTACGGCTGCCCTTTCGCGGAAAACCCGGCGGACCGCCTCGGACGGGGCGCTACCTGCGGGTTGATGTAAAGAGAATTAAAATTAGAAAAACAAACAGTAATGCCAAGAACAGATTTTAATCAGTTACTGGAAGCCGGAGTTCACTTCGGTCACCTGAAAAGGAAATGGAACCCCAAAATGGCTCCGTATATCTTTATGGAGAAGAACGGGATCCACATCATCGACCTCCACAAAACGGTGGTGAAGGTCGATGAGGCGGCGGCAGCCCTGAAACAGATCGCCAAGAGCGGTCGCAGGATCCTCTTCGTGGCTACCAAGAAGCAGGCGAAAGAGGTCGTGGCCGAAAAAGTTGCCGCAGTCAACATGCCTTATGTGACGGAGCGCTGGCCCGGCGGTATGCTTACAAACTTCCCCACCATACGCAAAGCCGTGAAGAAGATGGCGACCATCGACAAGATGACCGCCGACGGCACTTACGACAATTTCTCGAAAAGGGAAAAACTCCAGATCTCCCGCCAGAGGGCCAAACTGGAGAAGAACCTCGGTTCGATCGCCGACCTGACCCGTCTGCCCGCAGCGCTTTTCGTGGTTGACGTGCAGAAGGAGCAGAACGCCGTGAAGGAGGCAAAGAGGCTCAGCATCCCCGTATTCGCAATGGTAGATACCTGCTGTGATCCGACAGACATTGATTACGTAATACCTGCGAACGACGATGCGACCAAGAGTATTGCCGCCATCATCGAAGCGATGACCCAGGCGATAGCGGAAGGTCTTACCGAACGCAAACTCGAAAAGGACAAAGAGGCCGAGACGGCAACTGCCGAGGGCCGCGAGAAAGAGTCCAAGCCCCGTATCCGCAAGTCGGTGAAAGTAGCCGGCAGCGAAGAGTTCGAGGCCGAACAGCCTGTAGCGGAGGTAAAAGCCGAGGCTGTAGCGGAAGAGGTTAAAGTGGAGGCTGCTGCTCTGTAGAGCATCTCCGCGATACCGGTATCCAGACTACGGGGGAGTGCCGACAGGGGCTCTTCCCGTAGTTCGGTTAAAGCGTGACCCCTCGCGACGGGCAGGGGTGACGGAATTATTAACTAAATAAACAGAGTTTAAGATTATGGCAGAGATAAAACTGGCAGACGTAGCGAAGCTGCGCAAGATGACGATGGCCGGCATGATGGATTGCAAGAATGCACTTGCCGAGGCCGACGGCGACATGGACCGTGCCGTGGAGATTATCCGCGAGAAGGGTAAGCTCGTGGCCAGCAAGCGTGCCGACCGCAGCGCGACCGAAGGTGTAGTCGTGGCGCGTGTGGTGGACGGTACGAAAGCATACATGATGTGCCTCGCCTGCGAAACCGACTTCGTTGCCAAAACGGAGGCCTTCGTAAAGGCGGCCGATGAGATACTGGAGATCGCCGTGAAGAACGATGTGGCCGATCTCGACTCGCTCATGACGACGAAGATCGGTGCCCAGACGGTTGCCGACCTCGTTTCCGAGAAGGCGGGCCAGACGGGCGAGAAGGTGGAGTTGCCTTTCTACGGTCGCATAGAGGCTCCTTATTGCGCGGAGTATGTGCATATCAACCACAAGGTGGGTTCGCTCGTCGGCTTCAACAAGGAGGTTCCGGCGGATCTCGCACACGATGTCGCCATGCAGGCTACCGCGATGGCTCCCGTGGCGATCGATGAGGCGCACTGCCCGAAAGAGGTGATCGAAAAAGAGCATGAGATCGGTCGCGAGCAGGCTCGTCTGGAGGGCAAGCCCGAAAACATGCTGGACAAGATCGCCGACGGTAAGGTGAAGAAGTTCCTCAAGGAGAACACGCTGTGGAGCCAGGACTTCGTGAAGAATCCGAAGGAGAGCGTAGGTCAGCACATCCAGTCGGTAGACAAGGATGCCAGCATCGTGGCTTACGTGCGTTTCTCGCTTAACGACTGATAACTTTCGGCCGTTGGGCCGTTGATAGTTGAAAGAGCCGTCCCCTAAGGGACGGCTCTTTTGTTTGCGTCGGGCAGGAACCGGCAGGGGCGCTGCGGGCCGGCGAGGGGAAGGGGAAGGGGAAGCTCGGAGGAGAAGATGCGGTATTCTCTTTCGGATTGTTTGGTCAGGGTTGGTTTTCGATGTCTAACGGGACGCCGGGAATGTCGTCGGAATGCATGAGAATGTTGCCGGCGGATGCGGAGGATGTTGTCGGAGTGGATAGAGGTGTTGCCCAAGAGAGAGAGGATGTCGTCT
>CAJTLO010000001.1:185842-272949 GCA_910577285.1 uncultured Rikenellaceae bacterium
TGCCTGCGGAGTGGATGGGAATGTTGCCGGCGGATGCGGAGGATGTCGTCGAAGTGGATAGAGGTGTTGCCTGTTAGAGAGGATGTTGTCGGAGTGGATAGAGGTGTTGCCCAAGAGAGAGAGGATGTCGTCTTCGTAGGAGGACGTAACGCTTGGTAGGGTAGGTCGGGTCCTGGTTTGTTTCTCGGTGTCGTGGTTTGCCGGGGATGCCTGCGGAGTGGATGGGAATGTTGCCGGCGGATGCGGAGGATGTCGTCGAAGTAAATAGAGGTGTTGCCAAGAGAGAGGATGCCGTCGGAGTAAATAGAGGTGCTGTCCGAGAGAGAGCATGTCGTCGTCGGATATACAGGAGGTCGTTTGCGAGGAGGATCGGGTGCTGCCGATTTGCGGGGGAAGGCAGTGAGGTCTTTCCCCTCTTGAGCCAAAAACCGCGGTGCACGCTGTGCCGGGCGTATGGCCTGCGGGCGACCGGAGGTGTGTTCTCTCTTGCAACCGAAGTACGCCCAACCGAAGCACGCCGTTTTCCAAACGGCGTGCGGACGAGCGGATGTGCCGTGCGTCGGGTGTTCGGCCCGTACCGGACGGCGGGAAGCCGAGCGATCGGAGCGTCGGAGATGGGGGAGGATAACCGGTCGGAATCGGTCAGAACCGTTTGGTGTAAACGTGGCAGTAGGGCCGTGTCCCTTTGCGGGCATAGTAGTCCTGGTGGTACTCCTCGGCGGGCCAGAAAGTGGTGGCCCGGGTGACCTTCGTGGCGACATCGTATCCTTTGGCCCACAGTTCGTCGATCAGTTTCTCGGCCGTTTCGCGTTGGGCGGGCGAGGTATAGAAAATCTCCGAACGGTACTGGTCGCCGATATCGGGTCCCTGCCTGTCGACCTGCGTGGGGTCGTGTATCTCGAAGAACAGGCGTGCCAGTTTTTCGTAGGAAACTTTCGTCGGGTCGAACGTCACGCGTACCGCCTCGGCGTGTCCCGTACGGTGGCTGCATACCTCTTCGTAGGTGGGATGCTCCGTATGACCGCCGATGTATCCCGCCTCGACGTCGATGACGCCCGGCTCCTTCGAGAGGAGGTGTTCCACGCCCCAGAAACAGCCTCCGGCGAAGATTGCCGTTTCGGTCCGCTCCTTGTCGGTCTCGGGTACGAACTCCAGCGACAGGGAGTTGACGCAGTGCCGCGTGTTTTTGGGCGTAAACCCTTCGCCGGTGAAGACATGTCCCAGATGGCCGCCGCATCGGGCGCAGGTGATCTCCGTGCGTCGGCCGTCGGCATCCGTCGTCCGCTTCACGGCTCCGGGAATTTCGTCGTCGAAGCTCGGCCAGCCGCATCCTGCATCGAATTTGTCGGCCGAGCGGTATAACGGCGATCCGCATTGGCGGCAGGTGTAGGTGCCCGGCTCCCGGTGTCGGTAATAGCGTCCCGTAAAGGGTGCCTCGGTCCCCTTGTCCACGATCACGTGTTTTTCTTCCGGTGTCAACGGTTTCATATTCTGAGCATTTACGACCCCCGCACACGGCGAGGCAGATTATTCATACGAGTTTTTTCATGAACATCGGCGGGCAAAAACCGAGCCACGGATGCACTCGGTCGCCGTTCGGCTCTCCGGTGCGGCGCGTGCGAAAACGAGGAGCGGCCTCCTGCCTTCCCTGTGCATCGGGGCGGGGACGGCCTCGTGTTTTGCACGATGTGCCGTTCGCCTGCTCTCTTCGCAGCGGGCAGGTCCGCAGTGCCTCGCCCTCCTGCACGACGGGCAGAAGGACAAGCACCCTTTTCATTCCGTTTTCATGGCTATCCGTCCTATTCGTCGGGATGTCCGTCGCATTGCGTCCGTTCTTTTCGCAATACGTACTCTTCCCGCAGGAGGCTGTACACCTCGATGTCGGAGAACCGTCCGTCCGCCTGTAGCTCCCCCGCCCGTGCGATTCCTTCCAGCGTGAAACCCAGACGCCGGGGAATGGCGCTGCTGCGGCTGTTGCCCACGGCGCACTGGATCTGCACCCGGTTCAGACCGAGTACTCCGAATGCCACTCCGCAAAGCGCCTCCACGCTACGGGTCATGATGCCGCGGCCCTGATACGCTTCGCCGAGCCAATAGCCGATTTCGGTTTTTCGGTTCGCCCGGTCGGTATCTTTGAATCCCACCAATCCTGCGAAACATCCCTCTGCAACGATCGCAAAGAGGAGCTCCCGTCGATCGGCCGGTGCGGAGAGCACCGCGTGCAGGTAGTCGTACGAATCGCGCTCGGTACGGGTGGCGGCCACGAAGGGGAGCCACCGGCCGAGGTAGGACCGTTGCGTGTCGATCGTACGGAAGATGTCGCGGGCGTCGGCGAGTTCCGCCTCGCGGAGACGGACGCCTTCGGTGATGTGGATCGGTTTCATGGATATGTTGTCGTTCGTTTGTGAATCAGGGGTGGGCAAATTCGTTTTCCGGCTGCCACAGACACCGGCTTAATACGGCGCATCCGTTCCGGCCGAAGGGGACGCCTTCGTCTTCCAGCATCACCCGTTGACGCGCCCAGCCGGGAGCGGTACCGCCCCGACTGTTCACCACGCGATGACAGGGAATCCCGCGGTCGGACGGGGTGCTTCGCAGCGCTCGCCCCACGAGCCGGGCATGGCGGGGGCGCCCCGTCAGGCGGGCGATCGCACCGTAGGTGAGTACCTTGCCGGGAGGAATCATCCCCACGATGGAGTAAACCTCCTCGTAGAACTCCTCGGGGCCGTGGAGGGCTTTCGGGGTTGTCTGTTCCATGCGTGTGTATCGGTATTTCGTGCGGAATGCCTTGCCGCAGGACGGCGTATCGTGGGTCTTTCTTCCCTCTCCGTAGCGCTGCGGTTCCTTATCGCCGGGGCGACCGTCTTTGCTGCCGCCGGAAAAGGGGAGGGGCGGCCGGGGGCGGTTCGATTCCTGCCGCCGATCATCCGTATGCTTGTCAGGCGCCCTGCTCGATGCCGGAGGCCTCTTCCGCGACGACCCGCCGTATCCGGGGCGGAGAGGGGATTACTTTTTCCAGCGTTGCAGGGTGGGAAACAACTCGGCCATGCGGGTGCGGGCCTCCTCGGCGGCAGCCGCGTCGCCGCCGTTCATCGCATACATGTCTGCGCACTGTTCGATCATCTCCTCCATGGTGAGCTCTTCGTTGAATTCGCCCCCGGCGAAACAGTAGATGCAGTACGTTTCGTTCCGACTGTCGTCGGCGTTGGTGCCGTAGAATCCGGGGTCGCCGAGCGTCATGCCGCAGCTCTGGCAAATTTTCTTCTCCATATCATCTCTTTTTTAAGCATATAAATCGGGTACATCTCGTTTTGCATGCTCGGGGAATATGCATTTTCGGGAAAATGTACTATATTGTGGCGCCAAAACGTTTTTGATAAGGGCGCGGTGTGCCGCGGCGGTGCGGAGCGGTCCCCAGGGGGCGTCATGGGCGTCAGAGGCCCGGACGGCATGGGGCGGCGACTTCCGCGTGCGAGCGGGACGCGAGTTCAAAGTTAAGAATTAGGCAACGATAACTGCTAATACAATAAAATAAAATTACAAGATGAAACTATCGCATACTTTCAGATCGTTGGCGGTGTTCCTCTGCCTCCTTGTGTGCGGAGGGGAGCTGTATGCCGTGCCTGCCTATCCGAAACCCGTGCGGGTCGAACAGCCCGACGGGACGACGTTGACCGTGCGCGTATACGGCGACGAAAGGTTCCATTACGCGACCACCGTGGACGGTTACAACCTCGTAGGGGATAACGGCGTGTTCTACTACGCACAGGTGCGGGGGACGCAGCTCGTGTCCACCGGCGTGAAGGCCCACGACCCCATGAACCGTACCGCCGAAGAGCGTCGCATCCTGGGTTCGGTCGCGTTCGGGTATCCCCATGGCGTGGCGGCGGCCGCGCTGATGAACGATGCCGCCGGCGGCGTGGCGTTCGGCGCTTCGCCGGTGTGGAAGGAGGAGCGGCCCGTACAGGCCGCTGCGGATACGAATACGGGCGAGGAGTTCCGTTCCCTCGTGATACTCGTGTCGTTCAACGACAAGGATTTCAGCATCGCCAATCCGCAGGAGGCGTTCGACCGGATGCTCAACCAGCCGGGCTATGCCGAGAACAATGCCGTGGGGAGCGCCCGCGACTATTACATGGACAACTCCAACGGCAAGTTCCAGCCTCATTTCGATGTGGTAGGACCGTTCCGGCTCGACCAGTCCGTCTATGCCTATGCGGGAGACGAGATACAGTTCATTACCGATGCCTGCAATGCGGCCGAAAAGAGCGGGGTGGACTTCTCTCCGTATATCGAGGCGAACGGCAACCTGCGCGACGTCTTCATTTTCTATGCGGGATACAATGCGGCCGAAACCGGCGACCGGAGCTATCTTTGGCCGGCCCGTATCTTTTTCCAGGACCCGAACGTAAGCATCGGGCAGTGGGGAGGCGGCTATCTGAAGTCGGCCGCCTACACCTCCGAGCTCAAGGGCGGATCGGGCGCGGTGATGGCCGGCATCGGTACCTTCTGTCACGAGTTCGGTCACATTCTCGGATGGCCCGACTTCTACGATACCGATTACGATCAGAACGGAACGGGATTCAACCTCGACGTCTTCTCGCTGATGGCCTCGGGAGCCTATGTGAAGGACGGTCGCGTGCCCCCGGCCATAACGGCTTACGAGCGTTACATGGTGGGGTGGGCCGAGCTGACCGAGATCACCGAGGAGGGCCAATATACGCTCGAACCGGTGTACGACGACCATTGCTACATGATCCGCTCGGTGAACGAGGATGAGATTTTCGTGTTCGAATACCGCAACGGTGCGCTGAGCATCTGGGACCGTTACCTGCAGACGGGCGACCCCGATTCGTCGTATGCCATCGTGGGCAGCGGTTCGGGCATGCTGGTCTACCACATCGACCGGTCGCTGAACCGCGTGGGCGGCGTGCGGGCCAGGGACCTGTGGGGGCTGAACGCCAACCGTGTGAATGCGTTCGGCGACCACGAGTGCATGCGGTTCATCATGGCCTCCAAGGTCGAGCGGAAGAACTATACGCTCAACGGTTTCGGAAAGATGTTCTTCCCCGGTACCGACAATGTGACCGAGTTTACCTCCGGATACGCCCCTTATTTCGTGGGCTGGGACGGCTTTACGACCGGTTACGAACTCTACGATATCAAGGAGGTCGCGGCGACGAACGTGACCTTCGAGGTGAAGAAGGTGGCCAGCGGAACCATCCGCGATTTGGCGGTGACCCCCGGTCAGTTCGACATCGCCGTGTCGTTCGTTTCGCCCTTCAACGACAACTATCGGGTGGTTTGTCAGGAGAAGGACGGAAAGGAGGAGTCGGTGACTACCGTGGAACGTACCATCCATTTCACAGGCCTGAAGCCCGCTACGGAGTATGTGGTTTCGGTTTACTACGAGGACGCCCAGGAGCCGCTGGAGGTGAGGGAGGTGAAGACCGATGCGCTGGACCCCTCGAAGATGCCTACGCTCGGTATGGCGAACTCCTACCGGGAGGGCGATGCGATCGTGCTGAACTACCGGAACGTCACCTCGGAGGTGCTGTCGGAGAAGTGGACCGTAAACGGTCGGGAGATCGAGGGTACGGTGGTGAAGCTCTCTTCGGGCAGCAGCCAGCGCATCCGGGCCGAACTGACGACCGCCCAGGGCGTGGAGTATTTGGTGAAGTATGTCGATGTCAGATAGATTTATTAAATTGAAAGATGACCATGAAACTGAAACATATCGTATGGATGGCGCTCCTCGGGGCTGCAGTGCTGCTCGCGGGATGTCAGCCTCGGCAGCCGAAGATCAATGTCAATTCCAAGGAGTTCCAGAAAAAGGTGACCGAAGGGATTTATAAGGTGGCCAAACCGCAGTACGCTTTCAACAAGACGACCGACCAGCTCTATTTCAACAAGGCGACCAACACGTTCCGCATCGTTTCCAACGACGGCTCGAAGTGGATCGAGGTGAAACTCCAGAGTCCCGTGGGCAGCGTCGGAGAAACATTGAAGGCTTCCCTCAAGAGCCAGGGGTTCGACGGGGTGGAGAACCATGACGCCATTGAATTCGAGATCATGAAGAAAGAGGGCGAAAAGTGTTGGCTCTGGAGTCAGGCGCATACGTTGGGAGTTCTCGCCTTTTACGTCCAGTAAAGAGGCGTCCCCTTGCCACGGCGGCAATCGGCGGAGATATTCGGAAGAGTATCTCCGCTTTTTTTGCAGAATCGACCGGCACGATGCAACATTTCGTCGCCTGCATGCGTCTTATAGGGGAGAAGGGAATGGATTGCCGGATTTTTCGCCGATTCTTTGCTTATCAAATTATTTTTTTCTTAATTTGTTGGGATAAAGAATGCTTAAACATATGAAAAAATCTACTAATGTGAAGCTTACAGGCTTTTTATGTGCTGCGGCCATGATGGCGACCGGTATGGCGCATGCCCAGGAGCCCGCCGACTACGGCCGGCTTTCGGGCAGTTTCGAAACCAATACCATCTGGTATATGCAGGACAGTGTGATATACAATCTTTCCAATCCGTTGCCCAAGGACAGGTTCGGGTCCAACAACTACCTCAAACTGGACTACACGCGCGGGAAGTTCAGCGCCGGTGTGCAGGGCGAGCTCTATGCGCCCGTGCTGAGCGGTTACCAGAACCAGTTCCAGGGGGGAAAGATCACCAACAAGTACGCCAGCTGGACGGACGACAACTTCTTCGTGACAGTCGGCGACTTTTACGACCAGTACGGCAGCGGTCTCATTTTCCGTGCCTACGAGGACCGTGCGCTGGGCATGAACTCCTCGGTTGAGGGTGTGCGTGCGGGCATGAACATCGGCGACATTTTCGCCATCCGTGCGATGCTGGGTCGTCCGAGGCTCTACATGGAGTATGCGCCTTCGTGGCTCCGCGGTGCCGACGCGACGCTCGCGCTCTCGTCGATCTTCGGGTTCAAGTCGCAGTACCTCGCGCTGGAAGGTAGCTTCCTCTCGCAGTACGATGCGGCCCGGCTCAACATAACGAACAATGCGGGCGAGCACATTCTCAGCTCGGATATGAGTGCATGGTCGGCCCGTATGGTGTATGAGGCGGCCGGTTTCTCGGGACGTGTGGAGCTCGTGGGAAAAACCCCGGGATACTATATGGTAGACGGCGATAACGTGCCCTATTTCGGACGGGCCCAGTTGATCGAGCTGGGATACAGCGGCCACGGCTGGGGTATCTCGCTTACGGGCCGCAACGTGGAGCACATGGAGATGAAGCTCACCGAGTCCAGCGACCTGAAATACAGCGGTACGGGTAACGTGCTCAACTACATTCCCGCGCTCACCAGGCAGTACACCTATTCGTTGGCCAACCTCGATCCGTTCCAGGTGAAGACCAAGGGGGAACGGGCGGCCCAGATGGACGTTTTCTATAACATCCGTCGCGGTTCCTCGCTCGGCGGCCGTTACGGCACCAAGCTGCATGTGAACGCCTCGGTGATCTACCAGCCCAAGGACGTGTTCTATCTCTTCGATGCGCCCGAGGATGCCAAGCAGATGAACTTCGCCTACCTCGATGCGAGCTTCGATTTCGAGAAGCAGTGGAACAAGAAGTTCAAGACCACGTTCCTGTTCGCTTTCCAGCGGATGATGGGCGAGGAGCGGACGACGGTGCCCATCAACAGGTACGTGTTCGCGCTGGATGGCCTCTACAAGTTCAATACCCGGCATTCGCTTCGTCTGGAGTTGCAGTACCTTCTCTCGCCGTTCGTGAAGGACCAGACCAGTGACGGAATCACGGTTCAGGAGCGGCTCGACGACAAGAGGAACAACGGCGACTGGTGGGCGGCTCAGCTGGAGTACAGCTTCGCACCCGTCTTCAGCGTCTTCGTGAGCGACATGTACAACTTCCAGTACGAGAAGGTGCATTACTACAACGTGGGTGTAAGCTACACCAAATCGCGCACGCGGATCGCGCTCTCCTACGGCCGCAACCGTGCAGGGTTCGTATGCTCGGGTGGCGTGTGCCGCCAGATGCCCGGCTACACCGGTTTCAACCTGTCGTTGACCACTTCGTTCTAAACCGAAACAGATCGACTTTAAACACATAAAAATTATCTCTAAAACTATGAAAGCATTCAAATGTCTGAGTCATGTGCTGATGGCAGCCTCGCTGTTGCTTACGGCATGCGGCGGACCTGGTAACGGACCCGCTCCGGCTCCGGAAAAGAAACTCATGTTGTCGGTGGACAAGAGTTCCATCATGTCCGACGGGCGCGATAAGGCTACCTTTAACGTAAAATACGGTACGGAAGAGAAGAGCATCGACGTCACTTCCGATGCGGTAATCAAGAGCGGTGCTGCAGAACTCAAGGGCTTCACCTTCACGAGCACGACCCCCGATACCTATACTTTCACCGCGACCTACGTGATTCCGGATACGAAGGAGACCGTAACGTCGAACGAGGTGACCGTAACGGTATCCTCCCTCACGCTGGAGGTGGATGCCGAGACGATCCTCAGCAACGGCCTCGGTAAGGCTATCTTCAAAGTCTCCTACGAAGGGGAGGAGGTGACGGCAACCTCCGTGATCACGAACCTGACCCTCGATCAGGCCTACGAGCAGGGCGTAAACGAATTCGTGTCGCCGAACTATGTGGGCGAATTCGAATTCAGCGCGAAATACCGCAACCTGACCTCGAACACGGTGAAGGTAACGGTAGAGGCTGCGCCGACTCCGGAACTTCGTCTGGTGGTGGACAAGGCTCGCCTGAAATCGGGCGAAACCGCTACGTTCACCGTATTGGACAAGGGGAACGATGTGACCTCTTCGGCGACGATCAAGAACGTGACCGCCGGCAGCGATCTCAGCGGTAACTCGTTCACCATGGGTTCGGAGAAGAAGGTGGAGTTCGTAGCCGAATACGACGGCAGGAACTCGCAGACGCTCAGCGTCGGTTCGGGCAACTTCCATAAGAATGTGATGGCCCTCAAGTTTACGAGCATCAAGTGCTCTTACTGCGCATCGATGGCCACTGCTCTGGAAAAGGCCGGCGAGTCGTTCCCCGACAGGATCGTCGAGGTGGCCGTACACCATCCCAAGATGGGTAGCGACCCCATGATTCCCGCCAACATCAGTGAGTTCGATGCCTATTTCCCGCATCCCCAGGCCAACGGTATTCCGATGACCTACTACGATATGACCGAACTGTCGGCAGGTGCCGAATCGGCTTCGGCAATTCTCGGAAAGGTGAAACCCCTTGCCCGGAGTGTGGCCGGCGTTGGTATCGCAGCCGATGCGAAGGCGACCGGCTCGGAGGTCGAGATCAACGTGGATGTGACGGCAGCCCTTTCCAACGACTACTACCTGGCGGTCATGCTGCTCGAGAACGGTATCATCCACGAACAGGCCGGCTCCAGCAACAAGAACTATGTGCATAACCACACGCTGCGCGAAACCCTCAGCGAAACCATCTTCGGCGATTCGCTCGGTACCCTGACCGAAGGTCAGACGGTGAACAAGACCTATTCGTTCACGGCCGATTCCGCATACAAACTGGATAACTGCTCCGTCGTATGCTATGTTTGCACCAAGTCCGGTGAGGTGTGGAGCGTATCCAACATCGTATCCTTCCCGCTGGGAGGTTGGGCAGACTACTCCTTTGAATAACCCGTAGCGGTTGTTTTTCCCCATGAAACTGCACCATCGAATGGTGCAGTTTCTATGAAGGGAAGAGGGGTGTGTTGGTAACACCAAGATTCGTTAAATGTCTATTTTCTTACAGGTTTAAATAAAACAAATTCGTTATGAAGAGCATGAAATATTTCGGTTATGCGCTTTGTGCGGCAGCGGTGGCGTTCGCTTCCTGTACACCCAATCCGGTGGAGGAAGAGAAAAAGCTGCAACTGGCGGCAGACCGCACGGAGATTACCGCCGACGGTACCGAGAAGGTAACGTTTACGGTGAAATTCGGTAATGAGGATGTGACTGCTTCGGCAGAGATCCGCAATGCAGCTACGGAACAGGCGATCGAAGGAAACGTTTTCTCGACCGATACCCCCGGCGATTATGAATTCGTGGCATCCTACGACGGCAAAGAGTCCGACAAAGTGACCGTGAAGGCGGTGCCCGTTTCCGGACTCCTCCTTTCGGTAGACAAGGAATCCATTGTCAACAACGGGGAGGATGCGGCAACGTTCACCGTCTCTTTCGAAGGCAAGGATGTAACGGCTTCGTCCGTTATCGTCGATCTGACCAACGGCCAGCGCTGGAACCAGGGAGAGCGCGTATTCGTGTCGAGGACATCGGGCGAGTATGAGTTCAAGGCTTCCTACGACGGCATGAGCTCCAATACGGTCGGCGTAGCTGTGGGGGCCGAGGCCCTCAATCCGCTCGTGCTTACGGCTACCAAACCGCGTATCGCGGCCGACGGTACCGATGCCACCTCGTTTGTGGTGAACTACGAAGGTGCGGACGTTACCGCTCAGGCAAAGATCAAGAATCTCTCCACGGGCGAATATCTCGAGGCAGACACTTTCTCTTACAGCGGCGACCTGGAGGTCGTAGAGTTTCAGGCGGAGTACGAGGGGGCTGTTTCCAACCCCATCAACATCGGTTTCGGTGCTTTCTATAAGAACGTACTGCTGTTCCGTTTCACGGGAACCTGGTGCGGGCCCTGCACGGCTTTCTCTTCCGTGTTGAGCGCGGCTCTGGAGAGCTACCCCGACCGTACGGTGCAGGTGGCCATCCATAAGAACGATGCGTATACTCCGAACAGCTACGGGCAGTTCGCTTCCTATTTCGCAGAGGCGGCCGTGCCGGCCATCTATCTGGACTTCGATGCGAACGGTCCCGGTGCGGCTACCGCGGGTATGACCGCAGCCAATGTGGTGGAGACCATCAAGAACTACGAGACTCTGGGAGCCAAGGCGGGTATCGCGATGGCTGCGACTGTCGATGCCGAGCGTCAGGTGACCGTGCAGGTGCGCGTAACGCCGAGTGCTACGGATTCCTATCTGTTGGGCGTCATGCTGCTCGAAGACGGCATCGAAGGTCCTCAGAATGGTACCAGCAAATACATTCACGACAATACGCTGCGTGTACTGGCTACCCCGATGGGAGGCGTCGAGCTGGGCGAGGTGGCCGAGAATACCGAGGTCGTGCAGGAGTTTACTTTCAGCCTGCAGGGATACACGGATAATTGCCGGATCGTGGCTTATGTGAATACGGTCGACGGCGATGCGTATTCGACTACCAACGCGGCTTCCTGTCCGGTGAACGGCCGTACGGACTACCGTTTTGCTCGGACCAGGTAACCGTTTCGGACGGTCGGAAAGACTGCCGGTTTAACAAAGAGGGAGAGCGCTCGCAAAGCGCTCTCCCTCTTGTTTCGTATCGTAGGGAAGCTGTTCCGGCAGCTCCGATGGGCGTGTATCAGTAACGGGTTTTTCGAGCCTTCGTTGTCCGTGCCGGCTTGCGGGGCATCTGCTCTTTTTCGGGCGGAGCCGGGGCCTGCGGTGCGGGGGCTGTAGCCGGTCTTTTCGCAGTCCGGGCCGGCTGGGCGGGGCATCTACTCTTTTGCGGGCGGAGTCGGGGCCTGCGGTGCGGGGGCTGCGGCCGGTCTTTTCGCGGCCAGCAGGGAGTGCCACGGGATGCCGTCGATGGAATCGATGTCGACCTTGCCCGACTCGACGAATCCGCTGATGAGCGTGTCGCGTGCGTCGGAGTTCTGGAACGGATAGAGTTCGAAGGCCGGCAGTACGGCGACGAAGTGTTCCATGATTTCGGATTGGATCGATTCGTAGCTCGTCCAGTTTTTGTTGGCCGAGAAACAGTAAATCTGTACGGGGAGCCCGTTGCCTGTCGGGGCGAGTGTGCGTACCATCAGCAGCAGTTCCTTGTTGATGGCAGGGTGGCGGCTCAGGTAGATCGCCATGTAGGCACGCAGCAGGCCGAGGTTCGTGTCGATGGTACCGTTGACCAGTCCTGCCGGGTTGTCGGTGTTGACCGTCTTGCCTGCTGCGGCCTGTTGTTGTTTCTCGGTAATGAACTTTCCCAGATCGGCATCGAATGCCTTCATCCGTTCCAGAAAGTCGGACGTGCAGGGTTTGATATAGTCGAGCTTGAGGACATATTCGCGCATGATGCGCCGTCCGCCCGAGTCGCTCATGCCGCGCCAGTTGATGAAGGAGTCCGACACCAGCGAGTAGGGCGGGACGGTGACGATCGTATTGTCGAAGTTCTGTACTTTGACGGTGGTCAGCGTAATGTCGGTCACGATGCCGTTGACGTTGTTGCCCGGCATCTCGATCCAGTCGTCCAGTCGTACCATGTCGTTTTCCGATATGAGGACGCCTGCCACGAATCCCAGAATGGTGTCCTTGAATATCAGCATCAGCACCGCCGTGAAGGCTCCCAGTCCCGTGATGAGGTTGAGCGGGGATTTGTTGATGAGGATGGATATGACGGCGATGGCACCGATGCAGAAGACGATCACCTGCAACAGTTGGATGAAGCCCTTCATCGGGCGGTTCTGGAGCTCTTTTTTGCTCCGCAGCGCATCGCCCGCCGTGTTCAGGGCGGCGTTTACGGAGAGGATCACAGCGATGCAGAAGTATATCCAGGTGATCTTGTCGCTGAGGATGAACCAGTGGGACTGTTTGTCGAACGCGACGGGCAGGAGCGCCGAGATGATGAGCGGGGGGATGATGGCGGTAAGTTTGCGCAGTACGCCGTAGCGGGCGATGGAGCTGAGGAAATCTACGTGCCTGCGTTTGAGTATCCGTCGGGTGATGCGTACGATGATCGCGTGCACGATGGCTGCGACCAGTACTGCAATGACGAGGATGATGATCAGAAAGAGAATCTCGTCCAGCGTATCGAGCATCCGGGTCGGAATCCCGATCCAGGAGAGAAAATCCTTGATGGTATTCAGGAGGGTTTGGGCGATTTTGTTCGTATTCATGGCGACACAGTTAGGGCGATGGCCGGAGGAGGCGGTGCACGATCGGTGTTTTGCCGGTGGCCCGGTGGCCGTGTCTCGCAAATTTCCGCTCCGGAAACGATAAGTCGTTGTCGTTCTTCGGGGTTGAAAACAAAAAACATGCCTGAAGGGCGGTGGCGTGCGCAACCTGGGGAATCCGCCCGCCGGTGCGGCCGGCGGATGGAATCAGAGAGGAGGCATTGCGGGGGCCGGGCGTGCGGGTTTCCGCGACACAGGGGAGGCCCGGCAGAGAGCGGGGGCTCGGAGAGGGAAGGAGTTGCGGGCGGCTTCTTGTTCTTCGCAGCAGACAGGAGGCCGGGGCGGGGAAGACGGCGGGGCGTGTCGATGAAAAAAAGGAACCCTCCTCGGGAAAAGTTCTTCCTGAGGAGGGTTCGGTGTCGGGGTAGCGGGATTCGAACCCACGACCCCCTGCTCCCAAAGCAGGTGCGCTAACCGGACTGCGCTACACCCCGTTGCTTCGGCCGATCCGTCGTACGGACCCGCAAAGACGGTGCAAATATAGGGGATTTTTCGTGAACTTCAAATTACGGGTTGTTCTTAGCGTTTGTGGGCGGCCACCGCCAGCAGGATACCGAGAATCACGCCCAGCAGGGCGGCGAAGAGTACCCGGACGTCGCCGGGCAACAGGAAGGTGATGGTGTGGGCGGGGTACCAGAAGAGCGGAATTGTCTTTTTGAACACGAAGTTCCATTGGCGGTGCCAGTCCAGGCCTGCGAGGATGTCGCCCATACGAAGCGGGGTGAAGAAACCCCGAAGCGTTCCCCCTGTGGCGAGGATGTGGGTGTCGGTCACTTTGTGGAGCGTCATGAACACGGGGGCGAAGATGCTGTTCATGGCAACCGAGATGCAGCATGCGACGAAGACCTTCCGCCACGACAGCGGAAGAGCCATGGCGGCCGGAGCGTCGTTCATGCCGAGCGAGGCGAGAAAGGCCGGAACTCCGGTGGCGAAGATCGTCATGGCCATGCTGATGCCCATGCCGAGCAGGCCCCATACCAGCGCCCGCGGAACGATGCCGAATCCCGGACGGTTGTATACCCCGTGGGTGATCCGCAGACCGATGCACTCACCGAAGGTGGAGAGAATGGCGAACTTGATGAAACTCATCACCATGCCGTGTTCGGCATTGAAGGTTTCGTAGCGGTCGTAAACCGAGGGAAAGATGAAAAAGGGAGCCAGTAGGGCCAGGGCGCAGAGGATGACGAGCAGGTCTTTTTTCTTCATGTGATCGGGTTCGATGAAGGCGTGCATCCCCGAAGGGGGATTTGCCTGCACAAATTTAGCAAAATAATTCGGGTCGTCCGTTTTTGCCGGAGAGTTGGGCCGGGAGGCATCTCAATGTTTCGTCGTGCGGTACTGACGGCAATCCGTCGAAGCGGTGGAGAGGCGGGCCGTGCCGGTGTTCCAACCGTCCGACAACCACTGCCGTTGCGATGCAGCAGAGGAGAGGGAAGGGAAGGAGGAGAGCGCCCCGGCTGCGTATGGGGTTTCGTCCCGCAGTCCGGTTCCGCAGGGCGGGCGGCGGATTTTCATGCCTCGAATCGAATGGGAAAGGCTGCCGCGGCCGGCATGCCGGCAGGGAGAACCGTTCGTCTTTGTCGGCCGGAGTAGGGCGGCCGGGCCGGGTAAAAGTTGCTCAGGGTACGGGACGCATGCGTCCCGTACCCTGAGCAATGGTTGGTCGAAGGGGGCTACTTCGCCTTGAGCGCTTTGGAGATACTCTTGCCGATGCCCTCGAACTTGTTGAAGTTGGGCAGCAGGGAGGCGTTGAGCAGGTCCCGGTTCTCGCTTTCGTCCGTGAGGGTATGGATCGGATAGATCAGGATGAAGTTGCGGTCGGGGAAGTATTTCGACATGTAGTTGGGAATCTTCTTCATGCCGGATTGGAACGAGGGCAGTCCCTTGTAGCTCATGACGGCGATGAGTCCGTCGTCGGGCTGCATGTCCCGGGCGATGATGAGGAAGTCGTCCCAGTCGTCGAAGGGACGGAACTCCGCCTCGATGGGGTTGTCCTTTTGGATGTCCTGCAGGATGTCGAGCGTCTTCTTCGTACCGTAGAACAACAGGCGCCCGCCCGTGTTCTGGGCAAGGTTCCATATCCGGATCACCCACAACGGGAAGCCGAGCTCCTCTTCGGCGTTCTCCGGAATGACCACGATGTAGCGCTTGACGGTCGCCACGGGTTGTACGGGCCGGTAGATGTAGGTCGTAACGTTGCTGCTGCTCAGAATGCGTTCGGTGGTGTGGCCGAGGAACGATTCCGAGAACTCTTTCTTTTCGTGCAGCCCCAGTACGAGGTCCGTCACTTTGTTCTCCTTGATAACGCTCACGATCGCGTTCGGTACGTTGACGTCGTACCGGAGCAGCGTATTGAGCTGTATGTCGGCCGAGGCTGCCGTCTGTTGCGCTCTTTCGAGTATCTTATGCGATTTTCCGTCGGCGTTGGGGTCCGACTCCTGGTTGTTGATGACGTTCAGCGCATAGACCCCGGTCTGACTCTCTTTCCGTTTGAAGAGGATGCTCAGGTTGATGAGTTCGTCGGTATTTTCGGAGTCTTTGAGCGGGATGAGGATGTTTTCGCGGAACCGCCCCTCCTTTTTGTTGTCGGCGATGGATTCGCTGAGCGAGATGTTGCGTGCGCCCCGCTGTGCCGCGAACGAAGCGATGGTGCAGGTGACGAGAATCATCACGATGGTACCGTTGAGCACGCTGTCGTTCAGCAGTCGGATGGGTTCGCCTGCGGCGGTTTCGCCGATAATGACGTTGTAGCCCACGGTTACGGCGGCGAGGGTCGCGGCGGCCTGTGCGTTGCTCAGGCCGAAGATGACGCGCCGTTCGTCCGCAGAGTATTTGAACGATTTCTGCGTGAAGAGTGCCGCGAGGTATTTGGCCAGGATGGCGATACCGGTCATGACGGCCGCCACCGTGATGGTCTCGAAGTCGCGGAAAAAGGCCCGGTAGTCGACCAGCATGCCCACGCTGATGAGGAAGAACGGAATGAAGATGGCATTGCCTACGAACTCCACGCGGTTCATCAGCGAGGAGGTGGACGGGATCAGCTTGTTGAGCGCGAGCCCCGTGAGGAAGGCGCCGATGATCCCCTCCACGCCGGCCAGCTCGGCCAGAACGGCACCCAGAAACACGAGGGCCAGCACGAAGATGTATTGCGCAACGCTCTCTTTTACCCTTTTGAAAAACCATCGGGCGAGGATGGGGAAGAGAAAAATGACGATGCAGCCGAAAACGACCACCGATATGCCGAGCTGTGCCCAGAAGTGGGGATCGACCTCTCCGGTTGCCAGGCCCACGATGACGGCCAGTACGAGCAGCGAGAGGGTATCGGTAATGATCGTACCTCCTACGGCCACGGTGACGGCCCGGTTTTTCGTGATGCCGTATTTGCTGATGATGGGGTAGGCGATGAGGGTGTGCGAGGCGAACATGCTGGCCAGCAGTACCGAGGACTCCATGGAGAAGTTGAGGCCGTAGAAGCCGGCCAGAATACCGAGCGCCATGGGAATCAGAAACGTGTAGGTACCGAAAAGCAGACTTCGGGAGCTGTTGCGCCGGAAATCGCCCAGGTCTATCTCGAGGCCTGCGAGAAACATGATGTAGAGCAGACCGGCCGTACCGGAGAGGATGATGCTGCTGTCGCGCTCCATCAGGTTGATGCCGTAGGGGCCGATGACCGCCCCGGCGATGATGAGTCCGAGGATGGGCGGTATGCTGATTTTGTTCAGCAACAGGGGTGCGAGCAGAATGATCGTCAGGATGACGAAGAATTTCAATACCGGATCTGTCAGCGGTAACGTGATGTCGAGTATGGTCAACGGAAGCATCTGTAAATGGAATATTGCCTTGCCAAGTTAATCATTTCGCCGGAGATGTAGGAGCATGGGAACTCCCTTTTTTGTATCGGAAAGCATATTTTGTGCCACGGTGTGTCGTGCGGGCCTGACCGAGAGGGGCGGAGCGTTTGACGGGGAAGATTGCGGTAGCCTGCGGCACAGCGGGTGCCTTTCGTCGGATTGTCGGCGGGACTGTTGCTGGTCGGAGGCCGGGGCGTCCGCTCGTTTCCCGATTCCGTAGGAGCGGGAGCCGACCGTATCGGAATGGCGGTGCCGGATGGGAGGGGAAGAACGGTAACCGGTAGGATGGGCCTTACGAAAGGAAATCTTTAGGTGGAAGCCGAGGGATCGTGCCGCAGCCCTTTTCACGGCACCGGGCAATGTTATCCGTGTAGTCCCTCGGCGGGTCTTTTCTCGCAACGGCAGAGGAGAGGGCGCTCGCTGGTGCACGCTTTTTTCTCGGATGCTTTTGGTGTCCGTCGGTTTCGTCACTCCGTGCCGTTGCCGGGAGGCTCCGGGTGGTCGCTGCATGCTATGAAAAAAGAGGCTGTCCGGATAGGTCCGGACAGCCTCTTTGGTATCTGCTTGCGAGGGGATTATTGCTGGGCCTGTTTGTAGGCGGCAATACCGTTGCGCAGGAAGGTGATGTATTCTTCTACGTTGAGGTTATAGCCCCTGACAGGCATCATGGGCGTTCCCGTATGGTCTACGATGATGTAGGCGGGCTGTGCATTCACGCCGTATTGCTCGGCCATGAAGTTGGAGTTGATGCGTCCGAGACCTTTCAGCACCTTGCCGTTGGGAAGGGTTACCCAATCCTCTTCGGGAACGTTCTTCTTGTCGTCGCCGTAGAGCGATACCACCACGAACTCGTTGCGGAGCAGCTCCTGCACCGTCGGATCGGACCATACGCGCTGTTCCATTTCGCGGCAGTTCACGCAGCCGTGGCCGGTAAAGTCGATGAAGAGCGGTTTGCCCTCCCTGACGGCGGCATCCATCGCCTGGCCGTAGTGGTAGTATCCGTCGATACCGTAGGGCAGGGGGGCGAGGAAGTCGGCGTATTTCTTGCTCTGGGCCGATGCGGATGCGTTCGTATCGGTATAGACCTGGCTCGTGGTCGGACCGGTGTAGGCGCCGAGCACGAAGTCCTGCGACTGGATGGGCGGCATGTAACCCGACAGCCCCTTGAGGGGAGCGCCCCACAGGCCGGGGATCATATAGGCCACGAAGGCGAATACGATGATGGCGAGTACGAGTCGACCTACGGAGAGGTACTTCAGTTCGCTATCGTGTTTGAATTTGAGCTTGCCGATGAGGTAGAGTCCCATCAGGGTGAAGATGGCGATCCAGAGAGCGAGGTAGATCTCGCGGTCGAGGATGCCCCAGTGGTAGGTCTGGTCGGCTACGCTGAGGAACTTGAGACCCAGGGCGAGCTCCACGAAACCGAGCACCACCTTGACCGAGTTGAGCCAGCCGCCGCTTTTGGGCAGTTTGTTGAGCAGCGAGGGGAAGAGCGCGAGCACGGTGAAAGGCAGAGCGAAAGCCACCGAGAAGGCGAGCATCGTGATGATGGGCTGCCAGAAGTTACCGCCCGATACCGCTTTGATCAGCACGCCGCCCACGATGGGACCGGTGCAGGAGAACGAAACGAGTACCAGCGTCAGTGCCATGAAGAAGATGCCTCCCAGGCCTCCCTTGTCCGATTTGCGGTCGGTATCGTTTACCAGCTTGCTGGGCATCGTGATCTCGAAGGCACCGAAGAACGATGCGGCGAATATCATGAATACGATAAAGAAGAGGAGGTTGGGCAGCCAGTGCGTAGCCAGCCAGTTGAAGATGTCGGCCGTTACGGCATCGCCGCCGATCATGCGGGTAATGATGATGATGGCTGCGATGGGCACCGTGTAGAGCAGGATGATGAACAGGCCGTACATCGATGCGCGGAAACGCCCTTTGGCCTTGTTCTCGGAACCCTTCATGAAGAAGGATACCGTCATCGGCACCATGGGGAATACGCAGGGGGTGATCAGTGCGGCGAAGCCCCAGAGAATAGCCTCCAGGATGATGCCCCACAGCGAACCGCCTTCACCGGCAGCGGGGGTCGTGTCGGCTGCCGCCGTCGCTCCTGCCGCGGGAAGGGCTATCTCGAAATCCCAATACTGCATGGGAGTGCAACCCACGTCGTTGCACACCATCCATTCGACATACCCCTTGAGGCTCGCCGAGGGGGCGGTGAGGACCACTTTCTGTGCGAGGGTCGCTGCGTTTTCGTAGTAACCTATCTCCATGCCGAATACCTCGTCGTAAACGACGATCGGCTCCGTCACCTCGTAGGCTTCGCCTTCGAGCCGGGCTCCTTCCGTGCTCTCGAAATTGATCACGGTGGGGTTCGGGCCCATGGCGTCATAAGGCCCCAGGTCGTACATGTGCCACGTCTTCTCGACCGAAGCGTTGAACACTATCTCGAAAGTGTTGTTGCCCAAGTCGTTGACTTTGTAATTCCATTGTACGTCCTGCGCATGCGCCAATGCCGTGCCCAAAATGACCGACATGGCGCTTAAGAGAACGATTCTAAAGAATTTCTTCATAAGGATGGTGTATGTTTGTTATGGTGTTTATTTTATATAAAGTATGCACATCGGCGAACGCACGAAAGACGCCCCGCAATTTCCGGAGTCTTTCCTGCGTTATTCCGGTAGAACCCCCTTCCGAGGCGCTCGTACCGTGCGAATGAGGTCACAATAATAGTAAAATATTTGTTTAGGAGCAATTTTCTTTCTAATTTTGACATAGAAAACAGATTGCATACAGGTTTTGTCGGTTGTCTTTATTATTTGATTAACATACTTTTATTATGAAAAAATTATTTGTGACGGTCGTGGCTGCTCTGCTCGCCGGTGCTGCTATGGCTCAGATGCCCAACGTGAAGATAGAGAACCATCAGGGCGATATTATCAACACTTCGTCGCTTGTGAACGGCAAGCCGACCATCCTTTCCTTCTGGTCCACTACCTGCAAACCTTGCCTCATGGAGCTCAATACCATCAACGACCAGCTGATGGACTGGCTGGACGAGGCCGATTTTCAGGTCGTGGCCGTGTCGATCGACGATACGCGTTCG
The DNA here is from genome assembly GCA_910577285.1 of uncultured Rikenellaceae bacterium. Lineage (GTDB taxonomy): Bacteria > Bacteroidota > Bacteroidia > Bacteroidales > Rikenellaceae > Tidjanibacter. The sequence continues at coordinate 205,793 of CAJTLO010000001.1, forward strand.
GCCGCTAAGGCCAAGGCGCTCGCCAGCGGCAACGGCTGGAGCGACTTCATCGTCCTCTACGACAAGAACCAGGACTTCAAGCGTGCGATGAACGTCAACATGGTGCCGCACGTTTTCGTGCTCGACGGCAAGGGTAAGATCGTGTACAACCACACCGGATACACGCCCGGTTCGGAGGCCGAGCTGCTCGAGGTAGTCAAGAAACTTCAGTAAACGATGACAGCAACAGACCGGGACCGCTTCCGCTTCCCGGTAGGCCCGCAACCGCACGTTGCGGGCTTTTTTCGTATGCGGCGGAAAAAATTTTCCCGGTCGTGCAACAAAAGGCCATACGGATGCATCTTAAGGATAAAGGCTTCGTAGAGGGAGCCGAAAACGTTAACCGAATAAATGAAACCTTGATGAAAAGATTGACTTTACCGATCGTTTGTGCGGCTCTCGGCGCCGTATTTCTATTTTCCAAAGGGGATACCGCCTACCGGCCCGAACCGAGGGAAAACTATGAACCGGTGTATATGACCCGGAGCGAACTGGAAGGTTCCGTGAAGTATGTCGAGGGGGAGCGGCGGATGTCCGACCCCGGCAAAATATACGTTCACGGCGACCGGATCTTCGTGAACGAGAAGTACCGGGGCGTCCACATTATCGACAACAGCGATCCCCGCAATCCCAGGCAGACGGGCTTCCTGGTAGTGCCCGGCTGCATCGACATGGCGGTCAAAGGGGAGATCGTCTATGTGGACAATGCGGTGGACCTGGTGACTTTCGATATGGCTTCCCGTACCGTCACTTCGCGCATACGCGATTATTTCCCCGAACACAACGTGTCTCCCGACGGCCGGCAGCACGACTATCCCTCCGGTCGCCCGCAGGGATACATACTCGTGAGATGGGACAAGTCGAACCTCAATTGAAATACGTAGAGCGATGAAAAAGATAGTTAAGATTGCGATGGTCGCCGGGGCCGTGCTGCTTCTGGCGGCCTGTAGTGCGAGTGGAGGCAACGGGGTGGGGACACCCGGCGGCGGAGGCGACGGACAGGGCGGTTCCATGGCCCGTTTCGCCATCGTGGGCGATTGCCTCTATACGGTGGATCATACCACGCTGAAGGTCGTCGATATCAGCAATCCGGCGCAACCCGGTGCGATGTCCTTCAAGGACGTGGAGTTGGGCGTCGATATCGAGACCGTCTATCCTTACGACGATATGCTCTTTATCGGCTCCCGCACTGCCATGCACATTTACGATATCTCGCGCCCCCATTATCCGCGGGAGTTGTCGGTGACGCGGCATTTTACGAGTTGCGACCCGGTGGTGGCCGATGCCGGTTACGCTTACGTCACCCTCAATGCCGACAACGACATCTGTCGTCGCGGGGCCGACGAGTTGCAGGTCTACGACATCTCCGATCCCGAACATCCCCTGCTCGTTGCCTCCGACACCAAGGTCCGTTCGCCCAAGGGGCTGGGGGTGGATGCCGCTGCGGGCAGGCTCTTCGTCTGCTGCAAAGGGGGGCTGAAGGTGTACGATCTTTCGGAGCCGGGCCGGCCGGTATGGATCGACGACCTGGTCAATATTCCGGGTGCGAGCGGCATAGATACCTACGATGTCATTCCCCGAGGGGGATTGTTGATCCTCATCGGGTCGGACGGGCTCTATCAGTTCGACTACACCGAGGAGAATCTTTCGTTCATCAGTAAAATCGATTTAAGGACCCATTAGAATATGAAGAAACTTACTAACCTTATTATGCTTACGCTCCTGTCGGTGGCGGTATCTACGGCGGAGCTTGCGGCACAGACCGCAGAGGCTCCCGCTACCGGCGTCTATTATCTCAAGCGCCCGCGGACGAGCCTGATCGACTGGATGCCCGCCGAATCGGCGGGACCGCGCTATACGGTGGCCCTGCGTCCGTTCTATCTGGTCAATTCCGGTCTGAAGGCCGATTTCGAGATGGAACTCCGTCAGCCGGGACAATGGCTCCAGTTCGAGCTGATAGGGCGTTACAAGGGCTGGTACGTGCCCCTGCCGAACGAACCCTCTTCCGGGTGGGAGACCATAGAGTCCACCGGCGGTAAGTTCCAGCGACTGGTCGGTGGCGGTTTCGGAGTCGCCTTCAAGGGATTTTTCCGGCCCAACGGCTGGTATTTCAGTGCGGGCCTCGTGTTCAACTATTACGGGGTGTGGTACCGGGGATATTCCTATGTCGCTTTCGAGGAGGACGGCGCCCAGTATCTTCGGCGTGCGGATGGCATGATCCGTGCGGACTACTATAAGCCTGGTTTCCACTTCGATATCGGCAAACATTTCGCCCTGACGAGGCATCTCTTTGTCGATGCTTATGTCGGTGTGGGCTATTCGTACAGTTTTTACGACAGTCGCTATCGATACGTGTATAACGGCAACCATCCCTTTTCGTTCGCTTACCGGGGATTGCAGGTGAGCGGCGGCTTCCGTATCGGCTGGCTCTGGGGCGGCCGGTAGCCGGGAGCATTCCATATAAACGAGCGAGGCTGTCCGACGATCGGACAGCCTCGTTTTGTCGCCGAGGGCGGACAAGCTACGGACGGAGCTTGCCGAATGCCTGAATGTTCGTTCCCTGTCGGAGGAAAAGCGAGTCGCCGGTGCTCCGTTTGTCGATCGTGAGGGTGTCGGTAAAGGCGATGGAGAGGCCGTTGCCGACGCTTTTTCCGGTGATGATCAGTTTGTCGCCCTCGCGTTGCCAGGTATCCAGGAGCAGGGTGTACATGTTCACCGAACTGGCCGTACCGTCCGCACGGAGCTCCATGCCCTGCATCCAGCCGCCCGTCTGCCCCGGTACGGGTTGCAGCCAGGTGCCGGTCAGGTCGATCGCTTTGGGTTTGCAGCCTACTGCGCCGAGGGCCGCCATTGCCAGGATAAGAAGTTTTTTCATGGAAATTATGTATTTATGTCGTTGCTGACTTCCGGAACGGAGCATCTGCCGCTCGGGGGCGTTCCGTTGCGCCGCGAAGGTACGCAATATTCCGGTACGCGCCGTCGGCTGCTCCGAAGATGGTTGCGGGTGGCTTACCCTTTCATGGCAAAGACGAACGTTTCGATGCCGTTGAGGATCATTTGCAGACCGATGGCGGCCACGATCAGGGCCGTGATGCGGATGAGCGGCATGAGCATGTTCCGGCGGACGAGGAATTTACCGATCCGGTCGGCATTGCGCATGATGAGCAGGTTCAGCAGCAGGGCGAGCACGACGGCCGCGATCGTCATCCATCGTCCGTAGACGGCCGGCATCGTCACCACGGCGGTGATGGTGGCCGGTCCCGCGATCATGGGAATGGCGATGGGAACGGCTATCAGCTCTTCGAGGCGCGTATCCTTGTTGATGGAGAGGAAGGCTCCTTTCTGAAGCCCCACGAAGCCGTTGTAGAACAGGACGATGCCGCAAGTGATCTGGAATGCGTACAGCTTCAGGTTGAATACGTATCCCAGGATGGCCTCGCCCAGGAAGAGGAACAGCAGCAGTACGCCGATGGCCGTGAGGGTGGCCTTGTCCACGATCCGGCGCAGTTCTCCGCGCGAGTAGGTTTCCTGTAGCGAGAAGACCACGAAAACCTTCTGTATCGGGTTGATGAGCGCGAGAAATGCGAAGAACGCGCTGAAGAAGAGTTTGATATCCATAGGGGTGTCAGGAGTTGAGGATCACCAGCAGCGAGAAGACGGAAACCGTGATCCACAGGATGACGCCGAGGATGAGGGGTTTCCAGCCCACCGATTTGATCTTTTCGACCGACAGCCCGGCTCCTATCAGGAAGAGCGTTACCACCAGGGCGGCTTTCGATACGGTCGTGATCGCCGGAGCGAGGGTACTCACGCCGGGCAGGTAGCTGTTGGCCAGCATGGCGAGGATGAAGAAGAGGATGAACCACGGAATCGAAATCTTCTTGCCCTTGCTTTTGAAGAGAAAGGCGGAGAGGAGCGAAACGGGGATGATCCACAGCGCCCGGGCCAGTTTGACGGTCGTAGCCACTTCGAGTGCTTCGTTGCCGTAGGCCGAGGCGGCGCCTACCACCGAACTCGTGTCGTGAATGGCGATGGCGCTCCACAATCCGAACTGATGCTGGGTGAGTCCCAGCAGGTTGCCCAGAAAGGGAAAGAGGACCAGTGCGACGGCGTTCAGCAGGAAGACCACGCCGAGCGAAACGGATATCTCTTTCTCCGAGGCATCGACCGCCGGTGCTACCGCTGCGATCGCACTGCCGCCGCATATGGCTGTTCCGGAGGCGACCAGATGGGAGGACTTGCGCGGCATCTTGAGCCATCCGCCCACGACATAGCCCAACACGAGCACCATCGTGATCGAGGCGACGGTCAGTCCCAACCCTTCGCGTCCCACATGCAGGGCGCTCTCTACGTTCATCCCGAAACCGAGTCCTACCACCGATGCCTTCAGCAACAGATTCGTGACCTTGTGGCTGAGCTTGGCATAGGGGTGGCCGAAGAAGAGGGTGAAGAGAAAGCCCCCGACCAGTGCCACAGGAGCGGATACGTAAGGAGTGGCGCAGAGAACGACGGCGAGTATGAAACCCGCCTTGATGAAGCCCGTGCGTTTGGAGGTTTTGCTTGTTTCCATATGGAGTGCTGTTTATCGTTTGCTGTGCAAAAATAGCTCCTCAAACGCTCGATGGCCAATACGTAAAAGTATTTGGTTATAACTTCAGGTTATGGATGCTCGTGCAAAACTGGCGGAAGAACTTCGCCAGCCGGCCGTAGTTGCCGTGTGCGGTGACGAAACGGAAACTGCGGTCGATCTGAAGTCCTTTCGTTTCGACGATTCTCAATTTGTTGCCTATCAGTTCGTCCAGTACGGCCTGTACGGAGATGAAGGCAAATGCCCCCGAGTTGTAGAGGTAACGTTTGATGCTTTCGCTGCTGCCCAGTTGCATCTCGATGTTCATGGACCTCAACGCGATTCCGTGTCCCGCCAGGGCCTCCTGGAGAATGTCGAGGGTGCCGGAACCGGTCTCCCGGATGACGAGGGGGAGGCGGGGTAGTGCGGCCAGATCCACCTCCTCGTCGCGGAAGGCCGAGTTGGATACGGAGGTCACCAGCACTACCTCGTCGCGCATGAATGGGTCGTAATGTAGGGCGTGGCTCGTCGCCTTGCCTTCGATCATTCCGATGTCGATGCGTCCCGCGGCGACGAGCGCTTCGATCTGCTCGGTGTTGCCGGTGGCCATCTCCACGTCGATTTCGGGATAGCGCCGCCGGAAGGAGGCGAGGATACCCGGCAGGACGTACTGGGCGATGGTGGTGCTCGCTCCTATACGGAGGCTGCCGGCCGGCGGACCGCCCAGTTCCGCGAAAGCGTCGTTCAGACCGGCGTAGATGTCGAGGATGCGATTGGCGTAGTCGAGTGCCAGCTTGCCGTGTTCGGTGAGCGAAACGGCTCCCCGGCGCCGGTCGAGGAGGGGAACCCCCAGTTGTTTTTCGAGTTCGCCGATGTGTTTGGTCACGGCCGGTTGCGAGATGAGCAGCTCTTCGGCCGCTTTGGTGAAGCTCAGTCTGTCGGCTACCGTTTTGAATACTTTCAGTCTGAAATCGGTTATCATGCGTCGTGTCGTCGTTCGGAGAATGGAAGGAAGCGTTGCTCCGTGTCGGGCCCGTCGGAGGTGTCGCTCCATAACAAAAATAGCGATTGTCGCCGAAAAAGCGGATGCGGAACCTTCGCCTTTTCGGGGGAAGGTTTACCCGGCAGGAAAGAAAAGTTCCGCCGAAGGATCTCCTTCGGCGGAACGTGCGTGTCCCGGTTTGCGGAGTACGATGGTCCGCAAGCGGATATTTTCGGCGGATTATTTCCGGAAATACCGGTTGTAGAGCCCTTCGAATCCTTTGCCGTGACGAGCCTCGTCGCGGGCCATCTCATGCACGGTGTCGTGGATGGCGTCCAGGTTCTGCTGTTTGGCCAGCGTGGCGATGCGTTTCTTGTCTTCGCATGCACCGGCTTCCGCTTCCATGCGTTTTTTCAGGTTGGTCTTCGTGTCCCAAACCACGTCGCCGAGCAGTTCGGCGAATTTGGCCGCATGTTCGGCCTCTTCCCAGGCGTAGCGCTTGAAGGCCTCGGCCACTTCCGGATAACCTTCCCGGTCGGCCTGGCGGCTCATTGCCAGATACATGCCCACCTCGGTGCATTCGCCCATGAAGTGTGCGTTGAGTCCTTCCAGAATCTCCGGAGCGACGCCTTTGGCAACGCCCAGTACGTGTTCGTCGGCGAAAGAGAGCGCACCTTCCGTTTCGACGAGTTCTTTGAATTTCTCTTTGGGCTGTTTGCACTGAGGGCACAATTCGGGTGCCTCGTCGCCTTCGTGTACATAGCCGCACACGGTACAAATCCATTTCTTTGCCATAGTAATTAGCCTTTTGAATTGAAGTGTTTTCGCAAAGGTAACGATTCTTGCCGGATTGTCGCGTATGGATTTTTTTATACGCTTATAGATGTGTCCTATCGGGGCGGCATGCGGTCGGTTTTCGGACCGATAGTGTGCGTAACTTCACCGATAGCATCCCCCCGAGGTCAATTATGTGCATATATGCGTTTAGCTTTCATATATTTACGCTTCGAAAAATCCTTTAAACATAAAAAGTCGTGCCGTATAGTTTGGAGAGTAAGATACGTTTCCATGTGGTGTTGGTTCTGGCCATGGTGACCATGGTGTGCCTGGGAGCGATGATTTATTTTTATGCTTTTCGAGTGAATATCGATCAGCAGAAGGAGGCGGTCCAGGTCTATTCCGAGGAGGTGCGGAATGTCAATGAACTGATCCAGTCGGTATCCGATACGCGGACTGCCGCTACCCTGTATATTATTACCAGGAACGAGCAATATCTGAATAATTTCGAGAACTCGCTGACCCGGGTCAGAATGCAGGCTGACTCCTTGCTTGCCAGCGAACCGGGATATCGCGTGCAGCTCGACGAATTCAATCTCCTGCTGGAGGAGAAGCGGAGCATCGTGGCGGGAATGACCGACCTTTTCAGTACCAGCAGCCTGAAGGCCTCGCTGGATGAGATCGTGCAGGTGTACCAGCAGCCGGTCGATACGGTGCGGCGCACCCAGATAACCAGCTACACGACCGATACGCTTGCCCTTCCGGTGCCCAAGAAGCGTTTCATGCAACGTTTGGCCGATGCCTTCTCGCCCCAGCGGGAGCGTGCGGAAACGGTGGTGGTCGCTTCCTCGGTGGTGGTGGATACGGCGGAAATTCTGCCGGCCGTAGTGCCCGACCTGGGGCAAGTGGTGGAGCAGGTACAGCGCGACTACCGACGTCAACTCGCCAATATCGAACAGAACATGACATCGATGTTGGAAGCCGACCAGGCCATCTCTTCGCGCATATCGTTGATCCTGCTCAACCTGCAGGCCGATGTGATCCGTTCGCGTATGGAAGAGATCGAGCAGTACGAGGAGATGGTGCGACGCAACAGCAAGTTTTCCGTGGCGGGCGGTACGCTGGCCTTGGTGGCGATCATGGCCTTTATCGTGCTCATCGTGCTGAACGTGAACAAGAGCATCAAGATACGGGAGCAGTTGGAGGAGGCCAACCGGCTTTCGCAAAAGATCATCGAAAGCCGGCATCGGCTGCTGTTATCGGTGTCGCACGATATAAAGACGCCGATGAACTCCATTTTGGGGTATCTGGACATCAGCGATGCCGACGGCGGATTGTCGTCCAAGGAGATCGCTTCGATGCGTAATTCGGGACGGCATATCCTGGCGCTGCTCGAAAACCTGTTGGAGTATTCCGCCCTGGAACAGGGAACGTTGCAAGCGGTCTATCAGCCCTTCAATGCCCGCGAACTCTTCGTGGAGACCTCCGACATGCTTCGTCCGCTGACCTTGCGCAAGAATCTGCACTTGGAGTACGACGTACGGATCGGTAACGGAGTGAGGTTGCTGTCGGACTCGCTCAAGATACGCCAGATCGCCATGAATCTGCTTTCCAATGCGGTGAAATACACTACGCAGGGAAGCATACGCTTTACCGCCACCTATCGCGACGGATGGCTCGAATTCTGTGTGGCCGATACGGGCGTGGGGATTCCGGCCGAATTTTTAGCCCAGTTGTACGAACCCTTTACCCGCAGTACCGAGAACAGCCACTATGCGGAGGGTTCGGGACTGGGCATGTTCGTGGTCAAGGGACTCGTCGAACTGCTCAACGGCACGATCAACGTGTGGTCGGAAGTGGGCAAGGGAACCGCCGTGGAGGTGAGGATGCCGGTAGAACAGGCCCCCGACGAGGAGGAGCCGGTGGTATCGTCGGAACGGGCGCCGCAAACGGTGATCGTCGTGGACGACGACCCGTCGATCCTGATCCTGCTGGAGGACATGTTGCGTCGTTTGGGTCATACGGTCATTCCGTGCAATACGTGGGGCGAGTTTGAAGCGGCGCTCTTCGGAAATACTCCTTACGACAGCATTCTTACCGATATGGAAATGGGCCTCTTTTCGGGTGGCAGCGTGCTGGAACGTACGCGCGACGCCGGTTTTTCCGTTCCGGTGATCATCATGACGGGACGCGGGGATTTCGACCTGGAGAAGGCCCATAGTCTGGGCTTCACCCATTATCTGGGCAAGCCGGTGACATTGGCGATGCTGGCGCAGTTCTTCGGTGCGGTTTCCGGCGAGGTGGAATCGGTGCCGGAAAACGAAACGGGATTCGCAGCCCTGGAGGAGATGCTGGGCGGCGACAGGGAGGCCGTCTGCGAAATACTGACGGTATTCCATGCTACTACGCAGGAACATGCGGCCGCCCTGGAGGTGGCGATCGATATGGACGATTTTGCCAAAGCGCAGGCTTTGTGTCATAAGATGCTGCCTATGTTCCTTCAGATCGGGGCCGACGAGGCCGGGACGTATCTGAAGAAGATGGACTCCATGCGCGGATGCAAAGCGGAGGACTATCCCGACTGGCAGGAGGAGATGCGCCGGCTGTCGGAAATCATCGGGGAGGTCATGGCCCTGATAGAACGAAAATACCTCGCCTCCTGACGGAAGGCGAGGTACTCGGATAGGGGAGAAGCGACGGAGAAAAGCTCCGCCGGCTTATGGACTTGGTCAGACGTGGAGAGGAGTTTCGCTTCGCGCTATGGATTCGAGCATGGCTGCCGGCAGATTCTGCAACGTTACCTCTTCTCCGCTGGCGAAAAGTACCGCACGGCGTACCACATTGCGCAACTCGCGCAGGTTGCCTTTCCAGGAGTAGTGCTCCATGACGGTCATCGCCTCGTCGCTGAAACGTTTGATCTCTTTGTTCAGTTCCTGATTGGCATTGTTGAGGAAGTGCTGCACGTAGAGCGGCAGGTCGCCGTGTCGTTCGCGCAGGGGCGGCATCGCCAGCATGAATTCGTCGAAACGGTGGTAGAGGTCCTCACGGAACCGGCCTGCCGTGATGGCCGCTTCGAGATTCTCGTTGGTCGCCACGATAATCCGGACGTCTATTTCGATGTCGTTGGCGGCTCCCACGGGGCGTATCTTGCGCTCCTGCAATGCCCGCAGGAGTTGGATCTGTACGTCGTAGGGCAGGTTGCCCACCTCGTCCAGAAAGACCGTACCGCCGTTGGCCACCTCGAAGACGCCCTTCTTGTTGGCGATGGCCGAGGTGAACGCTCCCTTTACATGGCCGAAGAGTTCGCTGGGGGCCAGTTCCCGCGAAAGACTGCCGCAGTCCACCGCGATGAACGGTGCGGCGCTGCGCGGACTGTATTCGTGGATCAGGTGTGCAGCGTGTTCCTTGCCCGTTCCGCTTTCGCCGACGATGAGCACCGACATGTTCGTAGGCGCCACGATGCGTATGTATTCGTAGAGTTGTTTCGATGCGGGACTCTCTCCGAAGACGATGTTGCCGGGGGTCTTTTCCGTCCCTTGTTTCTTTTTCTGCGACACCGACACCCTCGGGGCGGGCAGCGGGGCATTCTGCATGGCCTGTTCGATCTTCTCCTTCAGTACGGCCGGGTTGACGGGTTTCTGAAGGTAGTCGAAGGCGCCCAGTTTGATGGCCGATACCGCGCTCTGTATCTCGGCGTAGCTGGTCATGACGATCACCTGTACGTCGGGTCTTTTGTCCTTGATCCACGCCAGCAGCATGATTCCGTCGCCGTCGGGCAACCGCAGGTCGGTGAGTGCGATGCGGAAGTTCTGTTGCAGAATCTCCTTTTTCGCCTGTTCCATGGTCAGACAGTGGGTGGGGGCGTAACCGTTCTTTTTGGCCCAGTTCGATATGGTCAGCCCGTATGCAGCATCGTCTTCTATGATCAGTACTTTGTTCATCGTTAGTTTAAGTTAAAAAATGTAAAGAAGATCATCGGGAAGCGTAACTATCCGACGAACCAGATGCCTCCGCGCCGAAGAGAATGCCTCGGCGGAGGAGGGACAGAAGTCTCTTCGATCAGCTATGACCGCACTGCATACCGCACAGGTTGCATGTCGCAACGGGGCCGGCAGGATGAAGGCGGTAACGGATACTTGTTCAGTATATCGATCGTGCATCTGTCTAAGTTGGGGATAAATACGTCCTTCAAATTCAGAAATAAAGGTACGGCGTTTATCGAAACGGTGTGGCTTCACGGCGTATTATGGGACGTCATAAGGGAAATTAGGGAATTTTTGACGCTGTTTGCAGCATGGCGACGGAAAGACTGCCGGAGATTTTGCCGTGACCTAAAGGGGCCGGGAGGAGGAAGAGAGGAGCCTGCAAAGGGAGCTCAGACCGGGACAAACGGACCCTCTCAGGGGGCTTTGGGCATCGGTGCGGTGCCTGTCGTGCACCTGTGCGATTTGTGTTGTAAGGTCTTTATTTCATATTTTGCGTCCCATTTAGGTAGTGCGTTCGGATGCGACTTGTCAAACCATTTATCTTTGTGAAATCCCAACGTAAATAAAATCTGCCCCCAAACACCTAACCTATGAACTCTGGTAGTGAAAGATACATGACGAGCGACACGAGCTTCGTCTTTGAAAATCTGGCCTTGTTGCCCATTCAGGAGCAGCAAACCTACTTGAAGGAGGGATTCGTCGGCCTGTGTACCGGCGGGAGCGCAGTGTTTGAACTGTTCGACCACTCGACCCGTGTATCCCGCAACGATATGGTCGTGATCCTGCCCCTTCAGTTCGCCTCGCTGCATGACCGAAGCGATGATTTCGCCATGCGCTTTTTTAAAGTGGATCGCGAACTTTTCATGGATATCATGAGCGGGGTATGCCGCATGACTCCCGATTTTTATTTCTACATGCGGAAACATTTCTGTTCCCACTTTACCGAAAAAGAGGTACGCTCTTTTAATACATGGTGCGACTCGTTGGACGTTCGCATCGGCAGCAAGCAACCGGAGTACCGGCGGGAGACTGCGGTCCATCTGTTGCGTGCGTTCTTCTGGGAGCTGTATGTGGCGTATTGCGAAGCCCCGCAGGGGCAGAAATCCTATATCTTTACCCATAAAGAGCAGATCGTCTTTAAGTTTTCCCTGCTCATCGCGGAGTATTACACGACGGCCCGCGAAGTGGCTTTCTATGCCGACAAACTTTGTATCACGCCCAAATACCTGACGTTGATCGCAACCCAGGTGACCGGCCGTTCCGCCAGGCAGTGCATCGGAGATTTCGTCGTCATGGAGATGAAGGCCCTGCTCCGGAATGCCAATATCGACATCAAGGAGCTGGTCAAGGAGCTCGGCTTCCGGAACCAGTCGGCTCTGAGTCGTTACTTCCGTCGTCAGACGGGCATGTCGCCTTCCGAATACCGCGAGCGGGTCCATCTGGAACAGCATTCGGCATCTTCCGGCGAGTGATACTTCCGCTGCGGGGCGCTGTTGCGGTCGTTCCGCTCAGCGGTCCGGATTCGGGGAAACGTCGGATGGGGCGCACAGGCTTGCCGGAGCGTACCCTTCGAGGCGCAGCAACGCGGCTTTCCGATGAATGCCGCCCGCATATCCCGTCAGCTTGCCGTCGCTTCCCACCACCCGGTGACAGGGAACGAGAATGCTGATCGGGTTGCGGCCGATCGCGTTGCCTACCGCCTGTGCCGACATGGAACTCCTGCCCGACCGCCGGGCGATCTCGCGGGCCATCTCTCCGTAGGTGACCGTGGTGCCGTAAGGGATTTGTTGCAGCATGTTCCATACCGTCTGCCGGAACGGCGACCCTTCGAGGTGCAGCGGAGGCCTTTCGCCGGGATCCTTGCCTGCGAAGTAGCGGTCGAGCCATCGCCGTGTTTCATCGAAGAGGGGAAGCGGTGCGCTTTCGTATGCTTGCGGGAGCGTCGATCCGAAATATCGCTGCCCCTCGAACCAAAGACCGGTAAGTCTTTCGCCGTCGCAGGCGAGCGTGATGATGCCCAGCGGGGAGGAGTAATGGTCGGTGAGTTGCATGAGGGGGAGTGTCAGATGACGTGTTTGCGTTTTTTCGCCGGTCGGCGGCCGTCGATGTTCGGCAGGAAACCGGTGACGATGCCCAAGAGGGGGAGCAGCGTGCTGACCTGAAAGATGAATTCGATGCTGGTCCGGTCGGCCAACCAGCCGAAGAAAGCCGAACCGATGCCTCCCAGTCCGAACATGAGTCCGAAGAAGATGCCGGATACCATGCCCACTTTTCCCGGCATCAGATCGGTGGCATAGACCAGGATGGCCGAGAAGGCGGAGGAGATGACGAGTCCGATCACGACGGCCAGTACGACGGTTCCGGGGAGGTTGGCGTAGGGCAGCATCAGCGCGAAAGGCGCAGCCCCGAGAATGGAGCCCCAGATGACGTATTTTCTTCCGAAGCGGTCGCCCAGCGGTCCGCCGATGACGGTACCGGCCGCCGATGCCGCAAGAAATCCGAACAGACAGTACTGTGCATCCTGGACCGATACGGCGAATTTGTCCATCAGGAAGAAGGTGAAGTAGTTCGTCATGCAGGCGATGTAGAAGTATTTGGAGAAGACCAGTACCGTCAGGATGAACATCGCCGTGCGTATCTTTCCCTCGGAGAGTCCGCAACTCTCCCCGGCTCCGGCGGTTGTGTGGCGGGGGGCGACGGAGAGTCTTTCTTTGTACCAGTCTCCGATACGTTTCAGCAGTCCGATAGCGAGCAGGGCGGCCAGTGCGAGCCATCCGATGGCCCGTTGGCCGAAGGGGATGACGATGAGTGCGGCCAGCAGCGGTCCCGTGGCGCTGCCGGCATTGCCGCCGACCTGAAAGATGGATTGGGCCAGACCTTTCCGTCCGCCGGAGGCGAGCTGGGCGACGCGTGACGATTCGGGATGGAATACCGAAGAGCCCCAGCCGATGAGGGCGACGGCCAGCAGGATGGGAAGAAAGCCGCCCGCCGCGGCGAGCGTGAGGAGTCCTGCGAGGGTGAAACACATTCCCGTGGCAAGGGAGTAGGGGCGGGGATGGAGGTCGGCGCACCGTCCCATGAGGGGTTGCAGCAGCGAAGAGGTCATCTGGAATACCAGCGTAATGACCCCGATCTGGGTAAAGGAGAAGCCGAAGTTCTCTTTGAGCAGAGGGTAGACCGCCGGAATGACCGATTGCATCATGTCGTTGAGCAGGTGTGCGGCGCTGACCATGAAGAGAATCGGATAGACGGTTTGTCCGTCCGTGCGGGGCCCGGTGCAGCGGGCCTTCAGCGTTTCTGTTGCCGTGTCCATTGCCGTCAGGGTTTTTCCAGTATGTCGCATATCGTTCGGGAGGCGTTGGAAACGTCGCCCCGGAGGATGTGGCGGGCCAGTTGTTCGTGCAGGGGATGCGAGGCGAGCAGATAGCCCGTGTCGCTATAGATACGGCGGAATCCTTCGCGCAGGTGGAGGGCCGTCGCCCGATAGAGTTCGGCGAGGATGGCGTTGTGGGTAGCCTGGGCGATGGCTTCGTGGAAGTTCGCGTCGGCATCGATACATTGCTCCAGGCGGTTCGTTTCGGCTGCGGCTTTCCGGTCGGCCAGATGTTTGCGTATCTGTTGCGCGTCCCGGTCGGTGTGCCGTTCGGCGGCTTTTCCCGCAATGGCGGCTTCGAGTATCCCTCGTACCTCATCCAGTTCACGGATGTCGGCGCGTTTCATGCGCTGCTCTACCAAGGACGATGCGTCCTCCCTTACCACGAATGTGCCGGCTCCCTGGCGTACCTGCAGGAATCCCAGATCGGAGAGGATGCGGACCGCCTCCCGGACGGTGGAGCGGCCGACGCCGAAAAGACGCATCAGTTCCGGTTCGGGCGGCAGTTTCTCTCCGGTGCGGAACCGGCCTTCGCCGATCTGCGTCTGCAGGCGTTCGGCGAGCTCTTCCGCCAACGAGCGTTTCCGCAGGGTCGATGGGGTGATCGTCATATCATCTGATGTTTTCCGCAAAGATAGCGTTTTGTCTCGGACAATGTGCCTATGCGAAGATTCTTTCGGGGTACGGAGATGGTCGGGAGTATCTTTGGTCGAAGGTGCCGGAAGCGTTCGGAAGCCGGATAGGGAAGGGTTTGCATGGCATTTGCAGGGTATTTTCCGTCGGGGCTGCGACGGGACGATAGGTTTGATTGATATCGATATAAATAATGAATATGAATTAAAGACCATGAATCTCAGGAATGTTCCTTATATTTGTTTCGATCGGTCGGTACGTCCGTAAGGCGGCGCGGTGCATCCGCTTCTCGGGAGCGGGGATACCGAATCGGTCCGACCGAATCGCATTTCGATCGCGGGCCGGGCAACGTCCCAAGACTCCTTCCGGTTTCGATGAAAACAGGTTATTGATATACGTTACATTTAAAAATTGACAGTTATGAAATTTACGAAAAGACTTACCGATGCGTTCAATGAACAGATAAAGGCGGAGATGTGGTCCTCGAACCTCTATGCGTCGATGGCTATCTATTTCCAGCGGATGGGGTTGTCGGGCTGCGCTCATTGGATGAAGAAACAGGCGGCCGAGGAGTTGGAGCATGCCAACAAACTCATCGATTTCGGCACTACGCGCGGCGGCGAGATGAAGATAAGCGCCATAGACGCCGTTCCGGCTACGTGGGAGGGGCCGCAGGCGGTATTCGAACAGGTCTACAAACACGAGTGTCATGTGTCGGAGCTGATCGATAACCTGATGGATGTGGCGGTTGCCGAAAATGACAAGGCCACGCAGGAGTTCCTCCGGTGGTTCGTGAACGAGCAGGTCGAGGAGGAAGAGAATGCGCAGTCGATTCTCGACAAGTTCAACGTCTTCGGCGTACACGGTCTTTATTGTGTGGACCACGACCTCGCGAAAAGGTAGACGTACGATTCCTGCCGGTGCTCTTCGGGATGCCCGGCGAAGGATAAGGGCGGCTTCGAAGCCGCCCTTATGCGTACCCTCGGAGTTGTTGTCGGAACCGTTGTCCGCCCGGTCGTGGGG
The DNA here is from genome assembly GCA_910577285.1 of uncultured Rikenellaceae bacterium. GTDB lineage: Bacteria > Bacteroidota > Bacteroidia > Bacteroidales > Rikenellaceae > Tidjanibacter. The sequence continues at coordinate 221,173 of CAJTLO010000001.1, forward strand.
AAAGGGAAGTTGCGGTGGCCAACTCCGCTACCGGTATTCGTTCCGCTCCGGATGGGATGACGCGACGGTTTCCGGATACGGCAAGGTGCCTGCAAATGTTTGCAGGCACCTTGCCGTAATTTGTACGGAGCGCTCTCTACGAGGTCGTGCGACACAGACGCTTCGCGGTGTGCGTGGAGCGGTATGTGCACGCCGCATATGAAAACAGCGCGATGAACTCTGCAAATTTGTTCATCGCGCCGATCGAGTGGTTTGGAAAGTCTAATACTCCTCCTCGTTGAAGAAGAAGTCGTCTTTGCTGGGGTAGTCCGGCCAGATATCTTCGATGCTTTCGTAGATGTCGCCTTCGTCCTCGATCTCGTTCAGGTTTTCTATCACTTCGAGCGGAGCGCCGGAACGGACCGCATAGTCTATCAGTTCGTCTTTGGTGGCAGGCCACGGTGCGTCCTCCAGTTTGGAGGCGAGTTCTAATGTCCAATACATAGTAATTAATTGTCTGTATTTAAGTTGTCGTTCAGTCTTACAAGGATGCAAATGTAGAAAAAAATTTCAATAAGCAACTCTCCGAGTCCGGCGGCCGATGATAAATCTTTCCGCTGCCACTATCGTAACGTGGCGGATAGGCCGGTTATTGTGGCTCCGGAGAGAAAGCGGGGTGGGACAGGGGGTCAGGGTTCCCAAAGTGTCTCTTCGGCGCCGAGGAGCATGGCGAGCCTTCGCCCCAGTACGTAGAGGTAGTCGGAGAGCCGGTTGAGGAATACGAGTGCGGCGGGGGATACGGGATGCTCCGCCGCGGCACGCAGGGCTTGCCGTTCGGCTCTGCGACATACCGTGCGGCAGATATGGGCCTGGGAGACGGCCGGATCTCCGCCCGGGAGGGTGAACCGTTCGATCGGAGGAAGGAGGGAGCTGATCTCGTCGATACGTTTTTCGAGCGATTCTATCGCTGCTGCGGGAAGCTCCTTCACCCGTCCTTCGCCGCCCCGACCGACGGCCATCAGCGCTTCCGTCTGCATCAGCGAGCCCGATACGGATACCAGGTCGGCATCGAATTCCGTGACATTCCGAGTCCTGAGCAGGTCGCGCAGCAGGGCTATCTGGGCGGAGAGCTCGTCGACGGTACCGTATGCTTCGACGCGGACATCGTATTTCGGGACGCGTTCGCCGCCTATGAGGGAGGTGTAGCCGCCGTCGCCGCCTTTGGTATATATCTTCATCGTTTCAGAGTTGTATGTGTTCTTTGTTCAGACCGTCGCGACCGAAAAGAAAGAGGACCGAGCGGCAGTCGATGCTCATCCCCTCGTGCCCGCGGACCGCATCCAGACAGTTCCGGTAGCGTGCTTTGCCTGCAGTGGGGGAGAGCACGCAGGCGATGTCCTCTTCTCCCGGCCGGAGTTCTTGTCCGATCGCGGCGCCGGGGGTGACGATGTGCATGGCGCGATGTGTGCGATGGGAATCGTGCGTCGCGAGGGGCGCTCCGTCGACGTAGCATTGTCCGCACTCCGTGTAGTCGTATACCGCCTGTACCAGTCGGGCCTGCCTGACCGTACCGCCCTGCTCGCGTACCGCCGTGTAGACGGCGCCTTCGCGGGGCAGTCGTCGGCGTTTCATGTAGACCTGCCGTACCAGCGCGTAGGCGAAAGGCGAATGCACGCCGTGTCCGCGGAAATGACGCAGTCGGAAGCGGCGTTTGCACCGCATCCACGAGTCGAAGAGGAGGTCTTGCGTGCCGGCCACTACGCTTCGTGTTTCAGTTGCCCGGCCAGCCGGCCCGTGGAGAAAGCTATCTGGAGGTTGTATCCGCCGGTATTGGCGTCGAGGTCGAGGACCTCTCCTGCAAAGTAAAGCCCCCGTACCCGGCGCGATTCCAGCGTGGCGGGGTTCACTTCATCGACCGAGATGCCGCCGGCGGTGACGATCGCCTCCTGGAAGGGGCGGTAGTCGCTCACGGGGATGCGGAAATCTTTCAGTATGTCGATCAGGTCGGTCGTCATTTGAGGCCCCGCCTGGCGTAGCAGCCGTTTCGGATGGCCGCCGACGGCCCTGGCGATCGGCATCACCAGCTCCTTGGGCATAAGGCGTCGCAGCAGGTCGGCCATGGGCGCTTCCGGTCCCAGTTCGGCGGTCTCCCGGGCGATGCGCTCCTTGAGCGTGGCCTTGTCCAGTGCCGGTTTGAGGTCTACGGAGAGTTCCACTTTCCGCTCCTCTATCAGGGCATCCACGGCCATGCGGCTCATGCGCAGTACCACGGCCCCCTCTACGCCGCGGGTCGAGAAAGACATCTCCCCGAACTCTTCCGCGGCCGGTGTGCCCTCCACCAGGAGCGTGGCGGCCACGTTGCGCAGATGAAGCCCGTTGAGGAACTCCTTGTCGGGAAGCGAGGTCTCCAGCGGAACGAGCGAGGGACGGACCGGTTCGACGGTATGCCCCACGGCGTGGGCCAGGGCGTAGCCGTCGCCCGTGGAACCGGTGGCGGGGTAGGAGGCGCCGCCCGTGCACACGATGACGGCCGGAGCTTCGGCCCGGCGGACGAAGCCTTTCTTCGTGCGGTAGTTCACCCCGCGTATCCGATCGCCCAGCAGCAGCAGTTCGCAGACGGTGGCATGGCAGATGAGTTCCACGCCCGCCTCCCGGCACCACTCCACAAGTGCGTCGGCAATATCCCACGCCTTGCCGCTTTTGGGAAATACGCGGCCGCCCTGCTCGGTGGAGAGACGAACGCCGCGCTTTTCAAAAAAACGCGCCAGGGCCCTGTTGTCGAACTCCGTGTAGGAGGGGACGAAAAACTCCCTGTTGGTCTGTATCTTGGCGAGGAATTCGTCGGCCGGCTTGATGTTCGTCAGGTTGCAACGCCCTTTGCCCGTGATGCGTATTTTCCGGGCGGGTTTCTCCATCTTTTCCAGCAGGGCCACCTTCGCTCCGGCCGAAGCGGCCGTGCCGGCCGCCATGAGTCCGGCCGCTCCGCCGCCCACCACGATGAGGTCGTATTCCATAGTTCTCTACTTTGAATTTTATGACAAAGATAGCTTCTTACCTACAAAACGCCCCATCGGCGGCGCTTATTTATCCGATGCGGGGAAAAATGATTATCTTTGCGGCCACCAAACGAAACGACGAAAAGCACTATGTTCAGCCGCAGGTTCCTGAGGATAAAAGTTATAAAGGCCCTTTATGCGCATTTCAAATCGGGATGCGATTCGATGATCGCCTCGGAGAAGAACCTTGTCAGCAGTATCGACAAGGCGTACGATCTTTATTTCCAGATGCTCCGGCTCGTGGCGGATGTGAAGGACTATGCGGAGGAGCGGATCGAGTTGGGACGCAAAAAGAAGCTGCCTACCTATGCCGACCTTCATCCCAACATGAGTTTCGTGGAGAACGCAGCGGTGGCACAGATCGAAGCGAGCGAAGCGCTGAACGCACGCCTCGACAAGGCGGGGCTGGGGTGGAGCCAGTATCCGGAGCTCATCAAGCATCTTTACGGGCTGATGTCCGAAAGCGAATATTATAAGCGGTATATGCAGCTTCCCTCCCGCAGCTATGCGGCGGACCGGACGCTGGTGGAGGATTTCTACATCGAAACCGTCCAGAACAACGACATGCTGGAAACGGTGGTGGAAGAGCAGTCCATCCTGTGGCGCGACGACATCGACTTCGCCCTTATCATGGTCGTGCGTACGTTGGAAAACAGCCGCGAGAAACAGGACGACCTCCCCATCCGGCGCGAGTACAAGAGCGAGGACGACCTCTCCTTTACCAAAGAGCTCTTCCGCAAGACGATCGTCCATTTCGACGAGTACCAGGAGTATATCGAAAAGTTCACTACCAATTGGGATGTGGAGCGCATCGCTTTTCTGGATAACATCATCCTCGCCTGTGCCATGGCCGAAATCGTCGGTTTCGGTTCCATCCCGGTCAAGGTGACGCTGGACGAATACATCGAGATCGCCAAATACTACAGCACTCCCGGCAGCAGCCTCTTCATCAACGGCGTACTGGACAAGATCGTGGAGTCGCTGCGTAGCGAGGGCAGGATCAATAAGACCGGTCGCGGACTGGTGGAGTGACAGCGTGCGGTATCGGGCTCCCATGAGAAAATCTCTTCTTTTTTCTCGAACGTTTTTTCTCCTCTCCTTTGCCGCGGCGTTTGGTATCGCGTGCGGGCATCGTACTCCGGCCCGGGTCGCGTCCGGAACCGTATTGGAGGTGTCCGATTCGATTCTTCTGGCTGCCCGGCGGGATACGTTCGATTTGGGACGGCTTCGGGAGGGCGAGCGTGTCGTGAAGGAGTTTGCGCTGAAGAATACGGACGGCAGGCCGTTCGTCGTCAGCCGAGCCGAGTCGGATTGCGGTTGCATCCTGTCGGAATACGATCGGCGTCCCGTCCTTCCCGGAGAGCATGCCTCTTTGGAGGTGGCGTTCGATTCGCGGGGGTATTGGGGCTATGTCCTGAAACGGGTGGAGGTGCTGACGACCTTGCGGAGCGAACCGTTGGTTTTTTATGTCGAAGCGACAGTAGAGTAGTAAAATCGCCTCTTCCGGTTGGTAGTTCCGCCGGAATGGCCTATATTTGTGGAATAACATTAATTTAGTAGTATAGAACGATGAGTTTGAACATGATTTTTTTGCAGCAGGCTGCAGCGCAGGGAGGCAGTAGTCTCAGTTTCATCATAATGATGGTTCTGATCTTTGTGGTAATGTGGTTCTTCATGATCCGCCCGCAGCAGAAGCGCCAGAAAGAGTTGAATAATTTCCGCAATTCGCTCGAAGCAGGCCAGAAGGTGATTACCGCTGGCGGTATCTACGGTAAGATCAAAGAGGTGAAGGAGAGCTACGTCCTGCTGGAGATCGACAATAACGTACACATCCGTGTCGACAAATCCATGGTGATGAAAGACCCGACCGACCTGCCCCAGCAGCAGAAGTAAGCGATCGGAGAGTGTATAGAGAGAGCCGGATAACTCGTTTATCCGGCTCTCTTTTTATTATCGACTGGGGCGTATTGCCCGACTGGTGCGGGAAACTTATTTCGTGGCTACGAAAAACATGTCGAAACACTTTTCGTCGGCTTTCTTGAGGTAGTAGTCGCTCATGCAGATGGAGGTCGTCAGCTCGTTGTTCGCTTTCAGTAATTTACGGCGGTTCAGCCGGTTCAATACGTCGTACGGCATGCGGAGCATCCACCGGGGCAGCCTTTGTTGCAGGTTGAGAACGTCGAATTTCGTGATGCGTTCCACCGATGCCCGGTTGTTTTCGTAATACTGCATGACCTTGCCGTTGCCGTAGATGCCGAGCGGTTCGTATTCGTCGAAGTAGCAACCGATCAATCCCTTGAATTCGTCCACGGTGTATTCGCGCAGATGCCACGGATTGCGGGTGAGCGACATCTCTTTGTTCGGTGTGGTGATGATCAGCTTGCCTCCCGGACGGAGTACGCGCCGTATCTCGGCGATCGTGCCGAAATCGTCGCGGATGTGCTCGATCACCTGGAAGCAGAGCACGAAGTCCATACATCCGGACGGGATGCCCCGTAGGGGCGGTACCTTCATGCGGCGGAACTCCACGTTGCCCCCCTGGGGAATTACCTCGGCGGGAGGGGGCGTTTTATCGATGGTGGTGAAACTGTCGGCATGCGGGGCGATGACGGATACGCCGTATCCGCTGCCCGTTCCGATCTCGAGGACGGTGCCGTGCACGATCTCCGCCGCCTTGCTGTATGCCAGCATGGAACGTTGGAATACGTAGTTGTCGGATGCGTCCCTCTGCGAAACCCGCTCAGCGCTTTGTATGCTCATTTTTGTCTTTTTTCGTTATCCGTCCGTCCGCCACGACCACTTCGCTGCGGCTCATCAAGTGGCCGAGTGCGCGTTTGAACACCTTTTTGCTCATGCCCGTGAGAGCGGCTACCTCTTCCGGTGCACTCTTGTCGTTCAGGGTGAGCGTTCCGCCCGCCTGGTCGAGCAGTGCGGCGAGCCTGCGGGCCGCATCCTTCACCTCGTCGAACCCCTGCTGTTGCAGACTGATGTCTATGCGGCCGTCTTCCGTGATGCGGTTCACGTATCCCCGAAGCCGGTCGCCCGGTTGTACGGGCCGGAAAAGCTGGTTGTCGTACAGTACGCCCCAATGGCGGTTCTCCACGATGACCCGGTAACCGACCGGAATGCGTCGTGCGACGAGAATGTCCACCTGCTGCCGGGGGCGGACGGTGATGGTTTCGTTGGAGATGAAGCCGTTGAGTTTCGTGGTGGCTACCACCCGTCCCGAAACGTTGTCGCGATAGACGAAGACCGGATAGCGCCTGCCCGGTTCCATGCGGAATGCCTGGTTGGCGTTGGGGATGAAGAGGTCTTTGGCGGTGATGCCCCAGGCGAGGAATGCACCGTGCAGATTCTTGTCCACCACTTCGAGGAAGGCCGCCTCGCCCGCGACGGCGTATGGGCGTTCGGTCGTGGCGATCGGGCGGTTCTCGGAGTCGTGGTAGACGAACACCTCTTTCGTGTCGCCCGGACGATCTTCGAGGGAGACGTATCGGTTGGGAAGCAACACTTCGTTGCCTTCCGCGTCGGCGAGGTATATTCCGTGGTCGGATATCCTGCTGACCGTCAGTGTTTGGTAGCTTCCTGCCTGTAGCATAATGAAAACGTTTATCGTACAAAGTTAATCCGAATCGTTGCATTTCCTCGATGCCCGGAGGTTTTTATTTGCAACGGCCCGGGCGGGGAGCCGCCCGCAAGTCGTAGGGGACCGCAGTGCCGGCATCCGGAGGCCGACGAAATCGGGAACAGTCGCGGAAAGGAGGCGGAACTGGAAAAGTCGTAGCGGCAGCCGGGGGCGTGCCGTGCGAATGGGGCCGACGACTGGACGCCCGGCTGCGCTATTACGGGCACACCGATCCCGACAACCTTACCGACGAGGAGCGGGCCGTGCGTGTAAACGAGTTAAAGTACAGCAGAGCAGAGGAGGCCGAAGCTACGAATGGCCATCTACCATGACGATTATACCGAGAAGTACATACAGAATACTCCCCATCCAATATATGGTTTTCGCCTGAATGGGATGTTCTATCCTGTTGCGATAGGCTACAATGAAAGGCATCGCAGGTAATAGGATGATAAATATCACAATCGCAGGCAATTTGACTATAAGTCGCAGCGTAGCCACGCACAGATAGTAGATGCCCGTGACGGCGAACCATATTGTTATCAGCATACCCATACACACCAATCAGATGGCAAAATTATATTCGCTGAAGCACGAAAGCGCCGGTCGCCCGCAGGGACGGTGCACGGTCGCGAAGCGATTCGTTTGAAGCAAAAATACGGAAAGTCGAGCGCAAAACCGAATAGCATTTCGGATTTTGCCGAGACGGAGTATTTAAGACGAAGTCAAAGATACGGAAAGTCGAGCGCAAAACCGAACGGCATTCGGATTTTGTCGAGACGGAGTATTTAAGACGAAGTCAAAGATACGGATTCATTGTGCCGAGAGGCAACATAGGAGTACGCCCGGCAACGAGGGCCGATGCTTACGGCTTCCTGACTGCTCGCAGGGCTGTCGTCCGATGGGCGTTTGCGATGTTCGGCGAATATATTTCGTATTTTTGCATCGGGCGGCCTGTCGGGAAACGACCGGTTGCCGGTGTCGGATTGGCGGTCGTTTGTCTTGCGTGGCGTTTAGAGGGTGTGCCGAGAGGAAGATACGCATGCGTGGCGTGCTGCCCGTTCGGATTTTGTGCACAGGATGTTGCTGCGTTGCCCGCCCGAAAAAGAGAGGGGGAGCGGCCGACGAAAGGTCCGACGGGGAGCGAACCGGAGGAGGTTTGAAAATCGCGGGACTCCTTCACGGCGGCGCCTGTGGTGTCGGCCGGTCCCGATACGAACCGCTTCAAGGCCGACGGTCGCAGTGCCTTCGAGGGCGTTGCGGAGGTGTTTCCGACACGGTTCGGAATAGCTCGTCCGTATTTCCCGTGTGGCGGCATGCCGGGGGTAGAGCGGGCGAAAGTACGTTGAAAGAATAAGGTATGGAAAAGAAACGATTGGTGGTTTTTACCGGTGCCGGTGTCAGTGCCGACAGCGGGATCTCCACATTCCGCGATGCGGACGGTCTGTGGGCGAATTATAGAATAGAGGATGTGTGTACGCCCGAGGCGCTGGAACGGCATCGGGAGCGGGTGATCGGGTTTTACAATACCCGTCGGCGCGAACTCCTCGCTGCGGAGCCCAATGCGGGGCATTATGCCCTTGCAGGGTTGGAGGAGGTGTTCGAGGTGCGGGTCATCACCCAAAATATCGACGACCTGCACGAACGGGCCGGCAGCGGTAGCGTGCTTCATCTGCACGGCGAACTGCGCAAGTTGCGCAGTTCGGTGAACGAACGGCTCGTTTTTCCCATCGAGGGGTGGGAGCAGGGGCTTGAGGATCGGGCGCCGGACGGTTCGTTGGCCCGGCCTTTCGTGGTCTTTTTCGGGGAGTCCGTGCCCAATTTCGAGCAGGCTGTGGAGATCGTTTCCCGGGCCGATCTGTTGATCGTGGCAGGTACCTCGCTGGCCGTCTATCCGGCCGCCTCGCTCGTGCGGTATGTGCCGGACGGGGCTCCGGTCTATCTGGTAGACCCGGGCGAGCCGGACGTGCGGGGAGTCCGCAATCTTCGGCAGCATTTGCGCATGCGCGGAGAGGAGGGGTTGCCATTGCTGGCGGCCTGTCTTCGGGAAGAGATGGCATGAGGGGAGACTCGGCCCGAAGTCCGGAGAAGACTATGAATCGACGCTTTCCCGGGCAAAATGGTAACGGAATGTAACGAAGAATTTGTTTATTGTGCGGTTTTGCGTACTTTTGCGGACGCCGAAAGCCCGACGGGCTTTCGGCCTGATATTTAATAATACCCTGAAACAATGACAAAACTCGCAGTAGTCGCGTTGGGCGGAAATGCCCTTCTGCGGAGCGGCCAGAAAGGTACTTACGCCGAACAGCTACAGAACGTACAAGATACCTGCAACTCGTTGATGCAGCTTGTTTCCAGAAACTACAATCTCGTTATCGGCCACGGTAACGGTCCGCAGGTGGGAAATGTGCTCCTGCAGCACGATGCCGGTCGCAAGACCTACGACCTGCAGGTGATGCCGATGGATTTCTGTGTGGCCGAAACGCAGGGCTCCATAGGTTATATGATCGAGCGCACCCTGCGCAATGAACTTGCCCACAGGCAACTGCACCGCAACGTGATTACGATGGTGACGGAAGTGGTGGTGGACCGCGACGACGAACGTTTCTCCAACCCCACCAAACCCATCGGACCTTATTATACCAAAGAGCAGGCCGACCGGATGGCCGAGGCCGACGGTTCCATCTTCCGGGAGGACCCCAAGGGGAACGGCTGGCGCAAGGTGGTCGCGTCGCCCGTGCCGCTGGAGATCATCAACGTCGACATCGTCAAACGACTTGCTTCGGAGGGCAATATCGTGATAACGGCTGGCGGCGGCGGTATTCCCGTGTATCGGGAGAACGATCGTCTGGTGGGCGTGGAAGCGGTGATCGACAAGGACCTCGCTTCGGCGCTTACGGCGGTACGGATCGGTGCCGACGAATTTTACATCCTCACCGACGTGCCCAAGGTATACGTCAACTTCCGCAAGCCCGACGAGAAGGCTCTGGATACCATTACCGTGGCAGAGGCGGAACGATATATCGAAGAGAAGCAGTTCTCGGAGGGTTCCATGCTTCCGAAGGTGAAGGCGGCGCTTTACTTCGTGCGCAACGGCGGGAAAGAGTGCGTGATCACCGATGCGACGCAGCTCGGCGTGCCGGGCGGCGGAACGCGGATCGTGCCGTAAGACGGAAGGAAAAATATCGGTGCGGATCGATAGGGCGCGTTTTCAGGTAAGGATGCGGACCCGACGGGTGCTCCGGAAGGATACCTTGTCGATTCGGACACAGCTTCGGCCTCCGGTCGGTAGTGCGCTACCGACCGGAGGCGGCTTTTGGAGGCGGGAGGTTCTGCCGATGGCGGGGAGAACGTATTTATTTTGCGGCCTCGATGGAAATGGCAAGGATATTGCGTTGCTGTAATCGGAAGCCGGTATGCCGGTAGAATTTAAAATTACAGCATGATGGAAGAAGTATTATATACGGCCAAAGCAACGACCAAAGGAGGACGTAACGGCCATGTCGCATCGTCGGATGGTATTATAGACCTCGAACTCCGCACTCCGAAGGAGATGGGTGGCGAGAGCGGATACAGCAATCCCGAGCAGCTTTTCGCGGCGGGGTATGCGGCTTGTTTCGATTCGGCCATGACCCTGTTGGCCCGGCGTAAAAGGCTGAATGTGGATGACGCGGAGATTATCGTGGAGGTCGGAATCGGGAAAGATCCCGCCGACGGAGGATTTAAACTGCGTGCCGACATAACGGGCGTTTTTCCTGCCGGGATCACTTCCGGGCAAGCGGCCGAGTTGATGGAGGCCGCGCACGGTTTCTGTCCCTACTCGAAGGCCACACGGGGCAATATCGAGGTGACTCTCCACCACCGGGTCGCAGAATAACGACGAACACACACTTTTTGTTTAACTAAAAAATAATACGATTATGAAAGGTTCGAATGTTGCAGCATTTCTCATTGGTGCCCTCGCAGGCGGTATTACGGCACTTCTTTATGCCCCGCAGAGCGGCAAGAAAACTCGTCAGCAGGTACGCGAGTTCATCGACGAGGAGATGGAACAGGCCAGCGAATTTGTAGAACGTACGGCGGCTAAGGCCAAGAATGCGGTCAACAAAGGCGTCAGCCAGGTAAAGCAGGGCGCATCACATGCCCGCGAATTCGTGAATAACGAGATCGCCGGGGTGAAAGCCGAGTTGTGCGATTGCGACCGGAAAACGGAATAAGATGTAATACACGATAGGAATGGAAGAACTGTTTAAGGATATCAGGTACTATGTCGACCTGCGCATCAAGAGGGCTAAGCTGACCGTAGTCGAACACCTCTCGACGTTCTTCGGCAGAGTGATTTCGGTGACGGCCTTTTTACTGCTGCTGTTGCTGGCGCTCATGACTTTCACCGGAGCATTGGTGGCTGCCGTGGCTCTTTGGATCGGGTCGCTCATCTGGGCTTTCGTTATCGTGGGCGGTTTCTATCTTGTCGCGGCGTTGCTCTTCTATCTGCTTAGGAACAGGCTCTTCACCGGAGGTATGGTGAGGACGTTCAGCAAAATGTTCTTCGAGAATAATTCTAACGATACGGAGGGTGACGATGAAGAAGATTGAAGATAGGCAACTGGCACGTCTGAGCTCGATGAAGGAGCTGCAGACGGCGAAACGGAAGATAAACCGTGCCATGCGCGGGATGGAAGCGGATGTGAAGGACGATTACCATGCGGCGTTGGAGATGTTCTCCTGGCGCGAGGTACTCTCCTACGGAGTCAGCATAGCGGACAGCTTGCAGAGTGTCGTACGGTACATGGGTAAGGGACTCTACTCGGGAATCGTGACGGGGCTTGCCAACGGCCTGCGGCGCCGCCGCAAAAACAAGGCGATGCGCCGTCAGGGTTGCGGTTGCGGTTGCTGAGTGCCGGAAAAGCCGGGAAGCACCCGGATTTTCCGAAAGACAGAAAAGAGGAAGGGCGTTCGACAGAACGCCTTTCCTCTTTCCGTCTTTCCGGAGGGGTCACAGCAGCCCGGCGTCGATCAGGGTGATGATCTGTTCGATCATCGCGTCCTCGCCGCCCCGGGAAGGGGCGTAGTGCTGCTTGAGGTCCGCTTTGAATATTTTCGCGATGGTATTGTAGAACCCTGCCGTGAACTTTCCGCGGAAGTCCCGGAGCAGTTGGTAGGGCGTCCGGCTGGTCTCCCTGTCGATCAGTTTGATCAGGATTTTCCCTTGCGTGTAGGTCATTTTCTCGAGAATGGGCGTGTATTTTACCACGATCTCCCGTTCCATCGACGCGATGAACTTCTCCCTTTCGCGCGGCGACTTGATTCCGTCGAGCGTGGTTTCGAGCGTGTGCATGTATTGTCGCGCCTCCAGGGCGTAGGGGTAGACCTTCTTGACGTTCTGTACCAGGCGGTCGTACTGTTTCCGGTTCTTCGGCGGGGCGAAGACGTAGAGCGGATCGACGGCTACGCTGATGACCGTATCGCCCCTTTCGATCTCGTACCCGTTGTACCGGCCGCCGCGGAAACGGTAGGGATTCGGACTCTGCGCGAACAAGGCTGTTCCAACTCCCAGGATGGAAAGGATAAGTGCGATTATGTGTTTCGGTCTCATCGAAAAGCCTTATCTTTGTTCGCAAAGGTAACAGTTTCCAACGATGTTGTATCGTCTTAAAATAAATAACGTATGCAAACGAATGTTAGTATTGCCGAAGGTATCTATCTGATCGGCGTAAACGACCGTAGGACGGCTCTGTTCGAGAATATCTGGCCCATCCCTTACGGAGTCTCCTACAACTCCTATCTTATACGCGACGAGAAGTGCGTGCTGCTCGACACGGTGGAGTTCGGCTGCGAGGGAGCCTACCTCGACCGTATCGGCGAGATTCTGGAGGGGCGCGAACTCGACTACCTGGTGGTGAACCACATGGAACCGGATCATTCGGGCGAAGTGGGAAACGTACTGAGGCGTTATCCCGCCGCGAAACTCATCGGCAATGCCATGACGCGTAAGATTCTGCTGGGCTATCTCGGCGACCTGGGCGACCGTTTCGTAGAGGTGAAGGACGGCGACTCGCTGTCGCTGGGCAATCATACGCTCCATTTCTACATGACCCCCTGGGTGCATTGGCCGGAGACCATGATGACGTACGAATCGACCGAAAAGATTCTTTTCTCGGCTGATGCGTTCGGTACGTTCGGGGCTACCGACGGGGCCATGACCGATGAGCTGACCGACCTGGCCGAGTACAAGGAGGAGATGCGGCGCTACTACTCCAACATCGTGGGCAAGTACGGCGGGATGGTACAGAAGGCGCTGGCCAAGCTCTCCTCGCTCGAGGTGAAGACGCTCTGTTCGCTGCACGGACCGGTATGGTCCCGTCAGGCGGGCGAGGTGATCGGACTCTACGACAAGTGGAGCCGCTGCGAGCCCGACGACGAAGCCGTCGTCATTTATGCCTCCATGTACAACAACACCGCCCGGATGGCCAACCATATCGCCGACCGGCTGGCCGAGCGCGGGATCAAAGGGGTGAAGGTCTACGATGTGTCGAAAACGCACCTTTCCTATCTCATCAGCGAGATATGGCGCTGCCGTTACGTGGTGCTCGGAAGCTGCGCCTACAATGCCGACATGTTCCCGCTCATGGGACTGCTGTGCAACTCCATGCTTCACTACGGCCTCAAGGGGCGGGAGCTGGCGCTCTTCGGAAGCGGCAGCTTCGGAGGCGGCGGTGTACGTGCGCTCCGGAAGTTCGCCGAGGCGAGCGGCTGGGAGCTGATGTGCGAGCCGGTGGAGGTGACCGGTACGGCGACACCTGAGAACCTGATGAAATTCGAACCGCTGGCTGACGCTGTGGCCGAGCGGATGAAGGCCGGACGGAAGTAGTGCCATGCTGGAAAAGGGATTGAGATATACGGTCCGGAAGCAGGTCGGTGCGGCCGATACGGCGCTGGCCATGGGGTCGGGCGACATGGAGGTGTTCGCCACACCGGCGATGGTGGCACTGATGGAGCATGCGGCGATGCGGGCCGTTGCCGCCCGGCTGTCTGCCGGAAGTACGACGGTGGGTGCCGAAATGAGTACGTCGCACATCAGGCCTTCGGCACCGGGTGCCGTCGTCACGGCCGAGGCGGAACTGGTGGCGGTCGAGGAGCGGAAGCTGACGTTCCGCGTGGCGGCTTTCGACGGCGATCGGATGATCGGCCAGGGCACGCATGTGCGCTATGTGGTGGACCGGGATCGGTTCCTGTCGAAACTTTAAACGGCGACGGCAAGGAAGCGCTCTCCCGGCGGGAAGGGCGCTTTTGCCGGATGCGGTTACGGATAAGGATTGAATTTTAAACAAATAGAGTGCAATGAAAAATGCCATAGCTATTCTGGCGGGCGGGGGACCCGCGCCGGGAATAAATACGGTGATCGCCAGCGTGGCGAAGACGTTTCTGGGACACGGTTATCGTGTGATAGGACTGCATGACGGCTATAAGGGACTTTTCTCGCAGAAGCCGCGGATGCTGGATATGGATTACGGGTTGGCGGACGAGATATTCGACCGCGGAGGTTCTTACCTGCACATGAGCCGCTACAAACCCAGCGACGAGGATTTCGCCGAACGGTTCAATCTCGATTTCTTCGTGGACAATCAGGTGAAGTTGCTGGTGACCATCGGCGGAGACGATACGGCCTCGACGGCCAACCGGATCGCGAAGTTTCTCGAAGCGAAGCGGTATCCCATCGCCAACATCCATGTGCCGAAGACCATAGACAACGACCTTCCTCTGCCCGACGGAATGCCGACGTTCGGCTACGAATCGGCGAAGGACAAGGGATCGGTGATCGCACGGACGGTATATGCCGATGCGTGCACGAGTAGCAACTGGTTTGTGATCACGGCTATGGGGCGGTCGGCCGGCCATCTTGCCTTCGGTATCGGCACTGCGTCCCATTACCCGATGATCGTCATACCGGAGATGTTCGACCGGACGGAGATCACTGTGGATAAAATTCTGCGCCTGGTGGTGTCGTCGATGATTAAGCGACGTCTGATGGGAATGAACTACGGGGCGGCGATGATCTCCGAGGGGGTGTTCCACGAGCTTAAAGCCGAGGAGATAGCCGCTGCCGGCGTGAATTTCTCCTACGACGACCACGGACATCCGGAGTTGTGGAAGGTGTCGAAAGCGCACGTTTTCTGTACGCTGATAGACGACAAGCTGGCGAAGCTCAACCTGAAGATCCGCCCGCGGCCGGTGGAGCTGGGGTACGAGATGAGGTGCCAGACGCCGATAGCCTACGACCTGGAATACTGTTCCGCACTCGGCGTCGGGGTGTACAAACTCTTCTCGGAAGGAAAGACGGGGTGTATGGTGTGTGCCGATGCCCTGGGGCGTATCGGTCACCTCTATCTGCGCGATATTCAGGATCCGGTGACAGGAAAGATTCCGCCCCGCACGGTGGATGTCACCTCGGATCGTTGCCGTTATGTGATCGATAATCTCTTGTCGTATATCGGACCGGAGGATTACGAAGCGGCCCGTAGCTATGTGCCGGACCCGGAGAATTACGACCTCTACAACATTCTGGAGTGGGAGAGGCCCTGAGGGTTCCTTCCGCCCGTATGAACAAATGAGGGACGGACCCCAGGGTCCGTCCCTCATTTGTTTCGGGAGAGGAAAAAACTATGCTTCGGGTTTGATCCGCGACCAGGACAAGGCACCGCTGGGGCACATCTCCACCACGCGGATGATCTCTTGTGTGGAAGCGCCCCGGATGTCTACCCACGGGCGTTTCTTCGCGTTGAAAACCTTCGGTAGGTTCCTTACGCATTCGCCTGCGTGCCAACATAGTTCGGGTTGCCAATGAACCTCGATCTCCCCATTGTCGTAATGTTTGTGATTCTCTGCCATAATCGTTCTCGTATTTGGTTGGGTATACGGTTCGGAAGGGGAGCGACGCTTTTCCGCAAGAAGCGTTGTTCCCTTATTCGTCGCTTTCGTCGGACTCGTCGTCCGGGCGGTCGGCGAGTTCGTCCGCACCTTTTATATCGTCGTTGTAGTAATCCTTTTCTTCGTCCTCTTCAATCTGGCCGTCTACATTGACATCTATCTTGACGAGGTAGTTGGTGTCTTCCGTTTCAAACCTGACGGCATAAAAGAAGTCGCCCGGCCCCTTGTCGATACGGATCATGTGGTCGGTAAAACCGTGGGGATACTGTTTCCTTACCTCCTCCTGCAGCTCTTCGGACATGTTCTGCAGTTTGGTCACTACGCGTTTTTTAGTTGTCTTTGCGGTTGGCATAACTCGAAAAAAATTTTTGCAAGTATACGGAAAATTTGCAAGACAAGTACCAGACGAATCATTTTTAATAAAAAAAACATTTTATGCCTTGCAGGGGCCTCTGGTAACGATTTTCAGCAAAATTCTTGCAATGCCAAAGACAAAATCCGTACCTTTATAGTGCGGTAACTGATATTTTGAAAGGGCGGATGAAAATAGGTAGTATGACACCCAAAGAGAAGATCGACGCGCTGCGTGAAAAGCTGAACGAATACAACAGACGTTATTATATAGAAAATGACCCGGTGGTGAGCGACAGCCAGTTCGATGCCATGCTGCACGAACTGCAGGAGCTCGAACGCCGTTATCCGGAGTATGACGATGTCAATTCCCCCACCCAGCGGGTGGGAAGCGACGTTACCAACCGCTTCGAGGCGGTCCGGCACCGTTACCCGATGATGTCGCTGGCCAATACCTATTCGCTGGAGGAGTTGCGGGAGTTCTACGATCGCGTGACGAAAGAGACGGGAGAGGCGGAGTTCGTCTGCGAACTGAAGTTCGACGGAACGGCCATCTCGCTCACCTATGAAGCGGGGCGGTTGGTACGCGCCGTCACCCGTGGCGACGGCGCGATGGGCGACGACGTGACGGCCAACGTGCGGACCATCCGCAGCATTCCGCTGGTGCTGGCGGGAGAGGACTATCCCGCTTATTTCGAGATGCGCGGCGAAATCTATATGCCGCGTGCGGTATTCGCCGCTCTGAACCGGGAGAAGGAGGAGATAGGCGAACAGCCCTTCGCCAATCCGCGCAATGCGGCGGCCGGCACGTTGAAGTTGCAGAACTCCTCCGTGGTTGCGTCGCGGCGCCTGGAGTGCTTCCTGTATGCCATGGCGGGGGAGGGATTGCCTTACGAGTCGCATTGGGAGAACCTGAACAAAGCGCGGGAGTGGGGATTTCGCATCTCCGACCACATGCGACTTTGCCGTACTTGGGAGGAGATCGACGCATTCATCGGGGATGCCGACCGTCTCCGGCAGGGACTCCCTTACGATACGGACGGCGCGGTGGTCAAGGTGGACCGTTACGATCTGCAACGCCGTCTCGGTGCTACGGCCAAGGCGCCCCGGTGGGCCGTGGCCTATAAGTTCAAGGCGGAACAGGCCCTTACCCGGCTGGTATCCGTGGAGTTTTCGGTGGGGCGCACGGGGGCTGTTACGCCGGTGGCGAACCTCGAACCGGTGCAGTTGGCCGGTACGACGGTGAAGCGTGCGTCGCTGCACAATGCCGATCAGATCGCGTTGCTCGACATTCGCATCGACGACATGGTGTATGTGGAGAAGGGCGGAGAGATCATCCCCAAAATCACGGGAGTGGAAGAGGCGACGCGTCGCCCCGGAAGCCGGTCTTTCGAGTTCGTCACGCACTGTCCGCAATGCGGGGCGGAGCTGGTACGGTACGAGGGAGAAGCGGCCTGGTATTGTCCCAACGGCAGCGGTTGTCCGCCCCAGATCATCGGTCGTATCGTACACTTCATCTCCCGCAAGGCGATGGATATCGAGGGGATCGGCGAAGAGACCGTCGCCCTTTTTTACGAGGAGGGCATGGTCCGGGATGTGGCGGATCTGTACGACCTGAAACCGGAGCGGATGGCGGCGTTGCCCCGTCTGGGAGAGAAATCGGCGGCCAATATCATGCAGAGCCTGGCACGTTCGCTCGAAGTGCCCTTCGCCCGTGTGCTGTATGCGCTGGGGATTCGTTTCGTGGGCGAGGCCACGGCCCGCAACCTCGCCGCCCATTTCGGGAGCCTCGATGCCGTCATGGCCGCCTCCGAGGAGGAGCTTGCGCAGGCCGAGGAGGTGGGCGGCAAGGTGGCCGGCAGCATCCGGGAGTATTTCGCCGATCCGGTGAATCTGTGTATCGTGGAGCGGTTGCGGGCGGCCGGCGTGCGTTTTGAGGCCGACGCGTGCGAACAGTTGTCGGATTCGCTGGCGGGGGTGAGCATCGTGATCTCCGGAACATTCCTGCGTCACGGAAGAGAGGAGCTGAAAGCGCTGATCGAGTCGCACGGCGGGCGTAACCTCGCGGCGATCTCCAAGAATGTGGATTATCTGCTGGCCGGTGCCAACATGGGGCCGGCAAAGTTGGCGAAAGCCACCAAACTCGGTGTGCGGATCATCTCGGAGGAGGATTTCGAGCGGATGATAGCCGGAACGGATGCCGGACATCCGATCGGGACTTCCCCCGTCGGAGGGGAGGAAACTCCGGCGGTCGATGCCGCCGGACGAGACCATCCGGTTGGAGTGAAGGAATCGGAACAGGACCATCGGGCAACGGATCCGACGGGGCAAGGCGTTCTGTTTTGATTTTTACTTTATTTTAATTTTACAAGAATTAATAATTCATAATTACACTTTAAGTGTATCTGTTTTCGCGGAGATAAGAAAAAAATATCTATATTTGCCTATTCGACGGGGCTGTTCTCCGCCGAATACGGGTATGCGGTGCTCCGGGCGGAGAGCGCGTCGCGGCGGCGGAGGTCCGGACGGGAGATACCGCAATGATTGACAATTTATTGAAAAAGATATGAGAGCTTTTCCTTCGGGATTGGGGGTGGCGTTGGTGACCCCTTTCCAGGATAACGGAGCGATTGATTTTCCTGCACTGGACGCACTGGTAGACCGTGTTACGGCCGGCGGTGCGGATTATCTGGTGGCATTGGGGACCACGGCCGAGACGCCGACCCTCTCTACGGCCGAGCGCAAAGCGGTGCTCGCCCGGATCAGGAACCGCAATGCCGGTCGGTTGCCGCTGGTCGCGGGCATCGGCGGCAACGATACGGCGGGGGTGGTGGCGGCCCTGCGCGATTTCGACCTGGAGGGTGTGAGTGCGGTGCTGAGCGTGACGCCCTTCTATAACCGTCCTTCGCAGCGCGGACTCTACGAACATTTCAGGGCCGTGGCGCAGGCTGCGCCGGTACCGGTGATTTTATATAATGTACCGGGGCGTACGGGAGTCAATATGTTGCCGCAGACTACGCTGCAACTCGCCGGGGAGTTCGACAACATCATCGCCGTCAAGGAGGCGAGCGGCGACATGGCGCAGATCGAAGAGCTGATAGCCGGAGCTCCGGAAGGATTCCATGTGCTGTCGGGAGACGATTCCCTGGCCGTGCGGCTGATCGAGAAAGGGGGCGACGGACTGATCTCGGTGGTGGCCAATGCTTATCCGGCCTATGTGGCGGAGATGGTGGATGCGGCGTTGCGGCGGGATGCGTCCCGTGCGAACGGCCTGTGGAACGGAATCGCGGAACTCGTGAAGGCGTTGTTTGCGGAGGGGAATCCCACCGGAATCAAGGCGGCGCTGAGTCTGTGCGGGGTGGCGGGCAATCACCTGCGTCTGCCGCTGGTGGCCTCTTCGCCCGAACTGACCGACCGTATACGGGGGCTGGCTGCCGCTGCCGGCTTGTGAACCCAGTCGTCCGGCGGGCCGGAAGAGAGCCCGGAGGCTCAATAAATCCGGGGCACGTAACGTTATGAATGTATGCGTAAACTATTGACAATCCTGCTGGCGGCCTTGCTCGGCACGCCGGTGGTCCTGGGGCAGGTCGCGCCCGACAACGACGACATCTTCGAGCAGACCCTCAACCATGAGTCGCCCTATTATTATCCCTCGCTCATGTTGCGTTATCGCTCGGGCGATACGACGCTCACGGAAAGGGATTATTACTACCTCTACTACGGCTATGCCTTTTCCGACGACTATCGGCCTCTGATGCCGATATCGGCCGAGGACCGGGTGCTGATGGCTTTCGAGAAGGCGCACGGCGATCCGTCGTACGACAACATGCGCGACATTGTCCGTTATGCCGAGGAGGTGATGCGCTTCGACCCCTTCAGTCCGACGAACCTCAATTTTCTTGCCTATGCCTACGGGGCGATGGGCGATACGCTGAACGAACGGATCAATTACGACCGTTTGACCAAAGTTTTGGCTGTGATCGGCGACTCGGGGACGGGGCTCACCGAGAAGTCGCCCATGCATGTGCTGCGCTTCTCGCATGCCGCCGATGTGCTGGGGACCTTGGGACTCTCCGTGGTGAAACGGCTGGTGGTGTCCCGTACCACGGAATACATCACCGTGGCGAACGAAAACGGCCGTCAGTTGAGCAAGGGCTACTATTTCGATTACAGCCGTGTGTATTGGGGCGATCCGGAGGATGCCCCGCAGAAGGAGCGCCGCTGGAAAATCAACGACTACCCCGTGGGCGGGTATTAAAACCGTAAGGATATGAAATTTTTCGACAGAATAAAGCGAGGATTGTGCATGCTTGCGGCGGCGGTGGCGCTGGCCGGATGCGAGAAGGGACCGGTGTGTCCCGGCGGCCCCGGATGCGAGCCGACCGAGGGAAGTCACACGTTCCTGATCTATGCCGTGGCGAACAACAACCTGTGGCGTTTCATCCGCGGGAACGTCAACATGGCGATGGAGGCCGTCCGGAGGGGCGTGCCGGCCGATACGCGGGTGTTGGTCTATTGGGACGGACTGACGAATGTGACGGGCGAGAGCAAGACCGAGCTCACCGAGATCGTGATGGAGAACGGCGAGGTGTTCGAACGGGTGCTGAAGCGTTACGCGGAGCAGGATTCTACCGATCCGTCGGTCATGAAGGCCGTGTTGCGCGATGTGAGTTATTACGCTCCCGCCGAGGTCTACGGCATCGCGCTGAGCGGCCACGGTACGGGATGGTTTCCGCCCGAGCTCAACAATCTACGGCAGCCGCGTTCCGGAGAACCCCGTATCGAACACGACCTGCGCCGGCCCGAAAATGCCCTCACGAGGGCTTACGGTCCCGACGGTGACGAATACATGTCTGCGGAAGGGCTGGCGGAAGGGCTGGCGGAGATCTATTTCGACTATGTGATCTTCGATGTCTGTTTCATGTCGTCCATCGAATTGCTGTATGAGCTGAAGGACAACGCCCGGTATATGCTGGTTTCTCCGGCGGAGATTTTGGGGCAGGGAATCCCTTATCACAAGGTGTTGCCGTTGCTCCTGAGCCGCGATTATCCGCTCGACCGGCGGCTCGCTTCGGCGGCATCCGCGATCGTGGAGTATTATCGCGGCGAAAGCACCCCTTCGGCAACCTTTACGGTGGTGGCTATGGGAGGTTTGCGGAGAGTGGTCGATGCCGTGAAACGGATCTTTGAAACGGAGGTCGGAGAACCCGATTTCGGGGAGATTCAGTACCTGGAGGTCCTGGAACCCGAACACGCCTTTTTCGACCTGAAGGATTACCTGAAGAACATAACCGAAAACGGTACCGAGGAGGCCTGGAGCGCCTATGCCGAATTCGAGCGTGCACTGGATGCCGCCATCGTGGCGGAGAGCCATACGCCGCAGATATACTCGGCGTTGGGCTCCTTGCTGACGAGCGGTTTCTTCCCCGCCGAGAATGTATGCGGCATATCGACCTATATTCCGCGGGAGTGGCTTCCCGTGACGCGGGAGGCGTGGTACGCCACCTCGTGGGCCCGCTATGTAAGGCCCAGATAACAGGCGACTCGGTCGTACACTTGCCACAAGGGCGGAGAAACCGGTTTCTCCGCCCTTGTGCGTGGATGGATATTCCCGGAATGAGCGGCCTCGGATGAAGGTCTTCGGGATGCGGAGGGGGTAGTGAGCCGCACCGGACACGCCGCGGGACGGATCGTTTCGGCATTCCGAGCGGCGGAGGGTGCCCACGGATGGTCTTTTCGATTCGACGCTCGGATCGTTGAGTTGTTCGGAGGGACTTCCGATACCGGTCCGGTCGATTTATAGGAACGACGGAACGATGTTTTGATATCCTGTAAGGCAGGGAAAGGTCAGCGTTTTCCGTTCGGCCGCAGTTCCTGCGGCATGGGGAGCGACAGGCGGGTGAAACTGATGACGGCTCCGGCCGCGGCGAATCCCCCGGCCAGGAGGAGTGCGGTGTGGATGCTGTCGGTCGAGGTCATTTGGAAAAGCAGGGCCACGAGGGCGGCTCCGGTACTCTGCCCCAGCAGGCGGGCCGTGGCGAGCATGCCGCTCGCACTGCCGCTCCGGTGGGGCGGTGCCGAACCGACGATGATGCTGTTGTTGGGCGATTGGAAAAGGCCGAATCCGAGACCGCAGAGGACGAGCCGCCATACGATGTCGGCTTCGTGGGGGGAGGGCGGTAGCCAGGCGAGCAGGAAGAGCCCGCAGGTCATGATCGAGAGACCGATGCCGCCCAGCAGACCGGCATGCACGCGTTCGACGAGGATGCCCGCCAGCGGAGCGACGACCACGATGACCGCCGGCCAGGCGGTCATGACGAGCCCGGTGGATACGGCACTGTACCCGAACGTGTGCTGCAAATAGAACGGAAGGGCCACCATGGCCGACATCTGGGCGATGAACGAGCAGATGGAGGTGAGTATCGAAACGGAGAATATCGGGATTTTCAGTAGGTCGAAGGGGAGGATGGGGTAGGGTTTCTGGAGTTGGCTGCGCACGAAGAGCGTGCCCACGATCAACAGCAGAACGATTCCGATCGTTATATAGCGCGGGTCTACGCCGTGGGCGTATCCTTCGATCGAGGCGATGAGCAGACCGAACGTGAGGGCGTTCATCGCTCCGTCGCGCCAGTCGAACTGGCGGCCCGCTACCTTCACGGGGTTGTCGGGCAGGAAGCGCCAGCCGAGGAAGAAGGCCGTGATCCCGATAGGGATGTTGATGGCGAAGAGCCATTGCCAGGGGGCTATGGAGAGGATGCCCGCTGCGATCGTCGGTCCCGCCACGGAGGAGACGGCTACCACGGTGGCGTTCAGGCCCAGGCCGCGGCCCAGGTGGTGCCGCGGATAGATGATGCGGATCAGGGTGGTGTTCACGCTGGTGACCGCCGCGGCTCCGAAGCCCTGGCATACCCGTGCCGCCACGAGCGTGGCGAGGGAGTCGGAGAGGGCGCATCCTGCCGAGGCGATGGTGAAGAGCAGCAGCCCGCCGATGTATATCTTGCGGTAACCGATGACGTCGCCCAGGGCTGAGAAGGAGAGCAGCGATACCACGATGGCGAGCTGGTAGGCGTTGACGATCCAGATGGAGTTGGCCGGGGAGATCTCCAGCAGGCTGCCTATCGTGGGGAGCGCTACGTTGGCGATGGCTCCGTCGAGCACGGAGAGCGATACGCCGAACGTGACGGCCAGGATGGCCCATAACCGTTTGGGCATGGGGATCCCGTTCCACTCCGTGTCGCCACGCAGGAGTACCTTTTTGTCCGATGGATGGTCGTGTGTCTTGCCGCTCATGATGGATGGTCCGAAACCGGCGACAAAGATAACGTCCGGCGACGGATCCCCCAATTTTTCAGGAGCGTAAATGTACGGCGGGGTGCCCCTTTGCACCGACGAGGCAGGAGATTCTCCTGCCTCGTCGGTGTCGGGTGTCGCTCTTTTCCCGGTCCGGAATGCGCCGGGTGCGGGATGCGGCGGAATTTTCATCTCCGGAAACCGTAGCATCGGTTGCCGGCTTTCGGGAAGGATGCGCGGGGAACGGGTAGCGTCGCCGCGCCCTGCCGGAAAGTGTCCCGCTCCGGAGAACGGGGGAGCTTATCAAAGACGCTGCGCACTGGGCGTGTCGGGAATGGGTTCCGGCATGCTCTCCTGCGGATGGTCGCTGACCGTCCAGTCGGTGATCGTGGGCGACCCCACGTCGATCACGCCTTCCGCGTTGATCGACATCGGATATGCGTACTGTTTTCCTGCTTCGAAAGAGATGGCGTCCATGGGCCATGCGGTCTCCTGGTCCCCGAGACGGAACGTGACCGTGCGCGTGGAGTTTCCCGCATGCGGAATGATCAGTGCGGAGAACGATGCGTCGGCATCTTCCGCAGCCACCTTCTTCGGCGAGAAGGGAAGGGTTTCGGTGGCGGCCATGATTCCGTCGTTCAGCCAAAGCGTGGCGGCGGTGGGCATGCCCGCGATCGTGACGTCGGCTTCCGTGAGTGCGGAGATCGTTTCGGGAAGCATGCCGATACCCGCCCGCACGTGGAAGGTGACGCGGCTCAGCAGGTGGGAAAATGCGAGCGTGACGGGCTCTTCGCTCGGCGTAACGCCGGTTGTGCGGGCATAGAGTATGTCGATGGCCTCCGGTACGCTCTGGTCTTTGACATCCACGGTGTAGATGCCCTCGTCCGAGAGACGTTCCTCTTCGGTCGCCGAATAGGGTGCGTAGGCGATCAGATCGACCGACTCCTCTTCGGGCCAGTAAACCGTGCCGGTCGTTGCGAGCGTACCTTGCGCCGGATCGGTGATCGTATACGGGATGTTGTACATGCCGGCGAGCAGGTCGGCCGGCAATTTGCCGCCGCTGCGGAGCATGAAGACCCCGAGGGCGTCGTTCTCGTTCCAGGTTTCGTTGCCGGTTTCGGAGCGGCGTTCCGCCCGCAGGGCGACGGCCGTTCCCTCTTCCGTGGTGATGGGTGTGTGCTTCTTGCAGCCGCACAATGTGCTGCCGATCAGCGACGCGAGGAGAATGATGGTTCGGATATTCTTTTTCATGTCTGTTTTCGGATTAGGGGATTATAAAGGGAAGATGATGCGGAATCCGATCGTCGGATCGCAGGTGTCGGGAGTTTTTATGTCGCTCTGGGCGGCCCAGCATTTCAGTGCTATTTCGCCGTAGTGGCCGCCGCGCACCAGTTTCAGACCGTGTTCGTTGAACTCCTCCGCCGTGTGTTCGGGATCGACGACCAGATCCGTACCGTCGTAATAGAGCCAGTCGGAAACCCATTCGACCGCATTGCCGATCATGTCGTACAGCATCCAGTCGTTGGGCAACTTGGTACCGACCTCCTCGGTGCAGCCCATGGAGTTGTCGCCGTACCAGGCGTAGTCGGTCAGACGGGCCGTCTCCTCACCGTGCGGATAGTTGTGGTTCGAGCCGGCACGGCAGGCGTATTCCCATTGGGCGTCGGTCGGGAGTGCTCCGCCGGCCCAGCGGGCGAATTCGTCGGCACCGTACCACGATACGTTGATAGCTGGATAGTCGGCATATCCTTCGGCCGGCAGCCACCCTTCGTCGGCGGTCCAGTTCACTCCCCACATGTGGGGAGTTACCAGTATTTGGTCCGGATAACGTCCCGAAGGCAGCATGCCGTCCCGATCCACGCCTGCGTCGTTCAGGAATGCGGCGTACTGGATGTTGGTGATTTCGTACCGGGTGATGTGGAAGTCGGAGGTCAGCGTCACGTCGTGAATCTTGTCCTCCCACAAGTTTCGGTCGTTGGCTCCCATGCGGAACGTGGCCGCCTTGCACAACACCGTCTGGTAAAGGTTGTCGGGCAGACGGCGTTTGAAGGCTTCGACCTGCCCGGCTACGGTTTCTACGGCGCTTTCGGGGTCGGTGTCGCGGAAGAAGAGCCGGTTGTCGTGTTCAAAGGAGAATTGGACATCGAGGGTCTGGGCCGGAAGCAGGGCGCGGAACATGTAGGCGGTCCGGGGAGCGTCCTGCGGTTGTTCCACAAAGTGCATGGTGACGGTCGTCGGGGTGTTGTCCGTTTCGGCGAGCGTCACGGTGGGTGTCGTGCCCGCCAGGTTCAACACGGCGTGCGGACGGACGCCGGCCAGGGTCACGGTGAGGGATTCGTCGGCTCCCATGCTTTTGTAGGGGCCGGCCGCCACACTCACCTGGACCATGGAGAGGGCGTGGGCGAATGACAACGCTACGGTTTTCCCTTTCGTGGCGCCCTCGCTCCTGGCCGTCATGAGGTCGGAGAGGCCGTAATGCGACTTGCCCTCGGTCGTGGCCGACTGGTCGAGGCGGACGGCGAATGCGATGGCGGCGGGATCGTCGGCCGCTTCGTCGTAGGGGTAGTAGGCATAGAAGTCGAGCGAGGCGTGGTCGTCCGGCCAGAAGACCGTTTCTTCGCCCGACCATAACCTGCCGTCATAGGTGAGTGCGACGTTGTGGAACGGGTTGTCCGTGCTTTGCAGCGGTTCGCCCGCCGGAACGGCATAGAGGCCGATTCTATCGCCTGTCGACCATTCGGTCTTGAAGTCGGCGCCGGTAACGGTACGTGTCGTGGGAATGCTCATCTCGAAACGGATGGCCTCGCCGGAAAGTTCGGGCGGACGAGTATTCGCATCGTTGCGGTTGCATGCCGCCAGCAGCGTGCATGCGGCCGCAGGCAGAAAGAGTAAAACGTTTGTTCTCATCGAAACTATGTGTTGGTTAGGTTTTTGGGAATTGCAGCGTTGCGGAGGCACGGGGTCGACCCTCGGTCGCCATTCCGTATATGGCGCTTGCGATCGTCCGCCCGGCCGGCCTTTGCGCAGCCATTCGTCTGAATCAAATATACGAAGAATGCAAAAAAATTCAAATAATATATTAAGGGGCTTGTGTGCCGGAATCGGCCCGGAAACATCGTCTTCGCAGCCCGGCGGCAGGGAACGAGGAGGAGTGCAACCGATTGTTTTTTATCCATGTCGCTTTTGTGCGAGGTGCTGGAAGTGTGTACCCGTGCGGGGATGCAAGTGGGGAAATATGGAACGGCATGTGTGAAAAATGTGCTCTTCATCATCTTTTTGTATGGTTTTCTACGGGGCGTATGCTCCTCCGGCGCAGTGTCGCCGTTCCATCGGGTTCTCCGCAGCGTGCGTTTTTCGGACCCGATGGGTGCCCGGCGCGGGACGGTGTCGGGAAAAACGAACGGGACCGGCTGAGCAGCCGGTCCCGTATTCGGAAAGAGCGTTTGTTCTTATGCGAGGTATTTCCGCAATTTGGCCAGTTGGACGGCGTAGAAGACGGTGCCTATCGCCGCGAACAGCAGCGCCAGTCCCAGCCACAGTGCATAGCTTCCGAAACCGATGAAGGGCACTGCGAGCATGAGGAAGGAGGTGAGAATCGTCAGGATACCGAATGCCAGGGTCAGGCCGGCCCCCTTGATGCCGTATCCCACCATGTCGCTGGAGTTGCTTACCATGCTGTAGCCGCGGAACATGAGCCAGAAGCCGAGTACGAGCGGCAGGTAGACGAACAGTACCTCGGGAATCATGATGATGATCGCTCCCAACAGGATTTCGATCACGCCGGTGGCGATCAGGCGCCCCCGACCGGCCTGTACGGGAGTGGCGCCGCCCGTGATGAGTTCGAGAACGCCCGAGATGATGACCATGCAGGCGAAACCGAGCGTGAGTCCCAGCCAGGTATCGCCCGTGCGGGTGAATACCAGAATACCGAATGCCAGGAAGATGATACCGAGTGTGAGCGAGGCCCACCAGTTCCTGATAGCGCCGGAATACCGGCTGACGTCGTAAACAATAACCTTTTCCATAACCTTATTGAATTTTAAGTTGATATTCTTTCCGATGCAAGAAATATGCCTGACTGCGGGTCGGGCGGGGGAAGCGGGGATATGAGAAAGGAGTACTCGCTGGGGCGAGTACTCCTTTTCCGTGCGCGGGGCGGAAGCCCCGGGGAAGGTTATTTCTTTTCCGTCCGGGCGAGGCTTTCGCGCATTTGGGTGTCGGCCTGTACGTTCTGGAGTTTGTAGTAGTCCATGATGCCGAGATTCCCGTTGCGGAACGCTTCCGCTATGGCCAGAGGAATCTCCGCTTCGGCGAGGATCACTTTGGCGCGGGCCTCCTGCGCTTTGGCTTTGTTCTCCTGTTCGTGTGCAACGGCCATGGCCCGCTTCTCCTCCGCTTTGGCCTGTGCGATGTTCTTGTCGGCATTGGCCTGGTCGATCTGGAGCTCCGCACCGATGTTCTTGCCCACATCGATGTCGGCGATGTCGATGGAGAGTATCTCGAAGGCCGTTCCGGCATCGAGTCCCTTTTCGAGCACGACGCGGGAGATGTAATCGGGATTTTCGAGTACTACCGTATGGGATTCGGCGGAGCCGATCGACGATACGATGCCTTCGCCCACGCGGGCGAGTACGGTTTCTTCTCCTGCGCCGCCCACCAGCTGCTTGATGTTGGCGCGTACCGTTACCCGTGCTTTGGCGATGAGCTGGATGCCGTTTTTGGCGACGGCCGACACGGGAGGGGTGTTGATGACCTTCGGATTGACCGACATCTGCACCGCCTCGAAAACGTTCCGGCCGGCCAGGTCGATGGCCGAGGCCATTTTGAAGTCGAGGTTGATGTTGGCTTTCTGGGCGGACACGAGTGCCTGGATGACATTCGGAACGTTGCCTTTGGCCAGGTAGTGGGCTTCCAGTTCGTTGGGGTTGAGATGGAGGCCGGCCTTGGTGCCCGTGATCATTTCGTTGACGATGAGCGTGGCCGGAACCTTGCGCCAACGCATCAGAATGAGTTGCATGAGCGAGATTCTCACACCCGAAAGCAGCGCCTTGAACCAGAGTCCCACAGGCACGAAATAGAAGAGCAGCCACAGCAGTACGATGACCACTACGGCTACGGCGATGATGAGTCCGATACTTTCCATAAGCGAATTTGTTGTTATTGGTTTTTCGTAATTGGCAGAGGGGGTGCGAGGTGTCAGAGCGCTTCCGCCGCAGGGGTGTCGGCGGGTCGTACCACGACGGTGAAGTTGTCGAAGCCGATGACCTCCACCTCCCGTTGCGGGTCGATGTATACGTCGATGGATTTGGCTTCGTACGTTTTACCCTTCAGCATCACTTTTCCCACGGGAGCCAGGCGCGTGAGCGTCCGCCCGCGGTCGCCGATGCCGAGGTTCTCCTTTTCGGGCGAAGGTTGCGAGGCGCCGTCGATGTGGGCGTGCAGGGCCAGCCGTTTCCATGTCTTGGAGCGCAGGCCGACTGCCAGCATGACGATCGACAGGAGGAGCACTGCCGCGAGGGTGAGAAAACCGCCTGCGGTACCGTATCCGGCGAATGCGGCATAGACGGCGAATCCGCAGCAGAGGAGGGTACCGATGCCGGCTATCGTAATGCCGGGAAGCAGGAATATCTCGACTCCCAGCAGGAAGATACCGAGGATTACAAGGATGATGATGAGTGCCATGGCTATTGCGTGGTTTGAATGTCGGGTGGGGCGTGTCTATTGTACGGCGACGATCCGCAGCGTAAGACCCGGTTCGACCGATCCGAGGTCCTGAATGAGCGATTCGGCCAGCGCCTTGTTGCTGAAAGCACCAACTATGAAAAGGGGCGTACCGGTAGTCGGATCGGAGATGCGCGATACCTCTTTGCCTGCGGCCTGGGTGGCGATCACCTCCCGCACCACACGGCTCAGGCTCTCGCCCGCTCCGCCGATCTCGACCCGGTAACGTGTCTTTTCGTTGCCCGTCGCAGCCGGTGCGGCGCGGTGCGGATCGGGAGCATCGTCGTAGGTTCCCTCGTGCCAGGCCACGACGAGGGGATTGCGGAATCCCTGTCGCTTGAGGCGTGCGGTGGCGGCGGCGGCTTCGTCGTAGGTGGCGTAGCCCCCGGCGTAGTAATAATATTTCCGGTCGGCCTTCATCTCCTGGCTCAGGGGATAGACGTTCCGGAATACGGTGATGGACTGCGGCCGGGTATAGGCTCCCAGCAGAATCCGGTAGACCGATCCCCGCGGGAAGACCTCGACCTGCGGAATCTGGTTGGTGTTCGTGTATTTGGCCGGACGGACGATCTGCGCATCGGCGAAGTCGTAGAACATGCGTTCGCGCGTGTCGAGGAGGGGCAGAAAATAGTCGCCGATGTGGCTGGTGGGGGGGAGCAGGCTGTTGAGCGAGTCCGCAGCCTCGACCAGGCCCGCCCGGTCGGCGATGCGGCTCTCGTAGCCCGAAATCAGCAGCTTTTGCAAGGCATAGCGGGCCACTTCTTCGTACATGTACTCGCCTTCGATCTCCGTTTCGAGCAGGAGCATGTTGTTCATCTGCTTCTCCTGTAACGTCAGAATGTCGCGCTGTCCGGTTTTGTCGAGGAGGTAGTTGTAGGCATACACTTTCGTGTCGAAGACCGTGCCCCATACCTGGCCGGCAGCGGCGGCCAGCCGGTCGTTTTCGGCAGCCAGTGCGAGAATGCGGGTGTAGAGGCTGTCGGCCTGCGGCCCTTTCAGGGCGGCGTGGTAGACCGGCAACAGGATCGTCAGTTGCCGGTAGTTGGCCTGAAGCCGGCCGATGAGCTCCACAGCTTCCGTTTCGCTTTCCTGTGCGGCAAGGAGTTGCCGGTAGTCCTCCGCCGGAAGGTTGTCGGCGAAATAGCCGTTTCGGACGAGCATCTTCCGGCCGTTGTCGGTGCGGATTTCGGCTTCCGGCAGCGGCGGCAGACTGAAGCCCTGTTCGCGCTCCATGAGGGTCATTTGCTCGGTGAGCTGTGCCAGTTGCGTCCGCACTTGGAAGAGTTGCTGTTCGAGTTCCACGATGTTGTCGGCGAGCGCGGTTCCGGCCGGTGAATGACCCGAGGCGAAGAGGTCGCGTGCCTCGTCCAATCTCGTTTTAAGACGGTTCTCCCGGGCGGTGAGTTCGTTGCGGCGCACGGCCAGCGAATCGTAGCTGACGGGCGCTTCGGATTGAATGACGTCGGGTTTCCTGCCCCGGTGCGGCCGCTGGGCGGAGAGGGGAGCCGGAAGCAGCAAAGGCAGAAAGATGAGGTATTTGAGTAGGTTTCGTGTCATAACTCCTTGTTGTTGCGATAAAACCTCGGCGGTATCATACCCACCACTTGATCATGAAGAATTGAATGAGGCCGAATATCTCCAGACGCCCGAACAGCATGAGGGCGGTGGAGGAGATCTTCATTACACCCGGAATCGCTGCAAAACTCGCCATCGATCCGACCTCCCCGAATCCCGGTCCCACATTGCCCATGCAGGTGGCCGATGCCGTGAGCGCCGTGATGAAATCCACGCCGCAGGCCGCATTGATCAGTGTTCCCAAGATAACGAAAAGAAAGTAGACCGCAATGTAAAGCATCGCGAAATTGATGGTGGATTCCTCCTGGGTCACTCCGTCGAGCTTGATCCGCATCACCGCGTTGGGGTGTTGCTGCTGGCGTATTCTGTTGCGCAATACCTTGAATGAGAGCAGAATCCTGTCGCACTTGATGCCGCCCGTCGTGGAGCCGGCACATGCGCACTGGAGGGTGAAGAAAAAGAGGATGGCCGTTGTCAGCGGAGTCCACAGGGTGGTGTCGGCCGTAGCGAATCCGGTGGTGGTGAGTACGGTAATGCTTTGGAACAGGCCGTAGCGGATGGCCGAGGCGAGGGAGTCGTAGGTGCCCGAGAGCCACAGACTGAGGGTAATGATGACCACGCCGGCGGCCGTACAGAGAAAGTAGTAGCGGGCCACTTCGGAACGGAACAGGTTGTTCCTGCTGCCGGTGAGGGTGGAGTATATCAGACCGAAATGCAGCCCGGAGATGAAGGTGAACACCAGGAGGATCACTTCGATCCAGACGTTGTCGAAATAGGCGATGCTCGTGTTTTTGGTACTGAATCCGCCGGTGGAGATGGCCGAAAAGGCATGGTTGACGGCGTCGAACCAGTCCATGCCCGCCATGCGGAGCAGTACCAGGACCATGGCCGTCATGCCCATGTAGATGAAGAGCAGGATGTAGACGATCTTCTTGGTCTGGAAACGGTAGTTGTCTTTGGCGAGCGTGGAGAGTTCCACGCTGTAGAGCGTCATTTTGGTCTTGCCGAGCGAGGGCAGGATGGCCAGGGCGAACATGACCACGCCGATACCGCCGATCCAGTGGGTGGCCGACCGCCAGAAGAGCAGGCCGTCGGGCAGCGCTTCGATGTCGGTGAGGATGGTGGACCCGGTGGTGGTAAATCCGGATACGCTCTCGAACCATGCGTTTATCAGGTTGAACTCCCCTCCGTAGAGCAGGTAGGGAAAGGTGCCCACGAAGCAGGAGAGCAGCCATGCACCGGTGACGATGCAGTATCCCTCCTTGGCGTTGATCTGCTCCTTGCGGCGCACGAAGAGGATGGGAAACATGCCCAGGATGGCGGTCAGCAGCGAGGAGAGGAACAGGGGCGTGAAGCCGCTGTCCATGCCGTGCAGCCAGGAGATACCCGCCGAGAGAAGCATGAAGGCCGCGTCGATCAGCAAGACGACGCCGATGTATTTCAATACCAGTCCGGTCCTCATTTCGGTTCGGTCTTTTTGCGTTCCGCCAGTTCGTCTATCATCTCTTTCAACCCTTCGATCTCATCGTCGTTGCTTTCGAATTTCGGAGCGAACGGAATGCCGTGGGCGAGGTAGTTCTTGAGCGATTTGTGGATGCGTATCACGGGGCGCACGTAGTAGCTGTCGACGAAGAAGTAGAACATCAGGACGATGATGATGGCGATCAGCAACGTCAGGATGCTGGGCGTGATGGTTTTGTAGACGCTCTTTTCCAGCATCTGCGCCCGTGCCGGCAGGGAGTTGGCAGGCGAGGAGAGATAGTCCTTGAGCATGGCGTCCAGGTGGTAATAGGCCGGCAGGTAGATGGCCAGAAACCAGTCGATGTCTGCGGTTCCGTCGTCTGCCAGGTGGACGGTCACGATCTCCCTGTATTCGCGGTCCGCCGTCCTGACCGCCGCCAGGTCGGTCGCATCCTCTTCCGTGATCGATGCCGCTTTCAGTGCCTCGTCGAAAGCCGCCCGTCCGAGTTCGTATCCGGCATCGGGAGTCGTGGCCTCCGACAGAATCATGCGCAGGATCGCACTGTTCTGCGATTGGAGGGCCGTCATCATCCGGTCGGCGAGCTCGGTGTTGCGCAGATTGAGGGAGACAATCTCTTCCGATTGATTGCGAAGTCTTTGCAATTCATATACGGAAACGGCCCCCGCCAAAAGGAGGACGAGGGCAAGGCTGATGAAACCGATCGAAATTTTTTTGCGCATGCCGCTGTCGTTTTTAATATTACGGCAAATATAAAATATATTCGCTGAAAATCGAAAGTGCAGTCGGGCTGTAGGCCCGGTGCATGTTCGTGAAACGATTCGGTTGAAGCAGATAAGATTCTATCCGAGGCGATACGAAAGCGCAGACCTCCGAAGGGGGCCGGTGCGCAGTCGCGGGGCGATTCGAGGGAAACCAAATAACGAGTGGATTCGCCGGAGTGCGACGGCGCGAGCCGGTCGCAGGTCCGTGCAACGAGATCGGTGCGGCCGTTCCTCGGGAACCGTATCGATCGGAGCCCGGACGTTTGTTCCGGGTCGTGCACGCTCGCCGCTGCATTCGGTTGCGTCGACAGCTGCGTTCCTCGGGAGCGGAGAGTCGGTGCAGGAATGCGTTTCGTACCGACAGATTCGGCTCACAGCAGCGAGGCGAACACCATGCCGTCGGCGTCGAGACCTTCGAGTCGGACAGGGCACAGCTCGTTTACCAAGGTACGGTCGTAGGGGGCCTTGCAGCGTATGTAGTTATCCGTATAGCCGTACATCATCCCGTCGTTGCCCCGGCCCTCGAAGAGCACCTCGGCGGTGCGGCCCACGTAGGCTTCGCAAAAGCGGCGGTGCAGCGTCGTACAGAGGGTCCCGAGCCGTTCGGCACGCAGGGTTTTCACGTCGTCGCGTACCCTGCCCGGCATCTGGGCGGCAGGAGTGCCGGGACGCTCCGAAAAGGGGAATACGTGCAGATAGGCCGGGGAGAGCGATTCGAGCAGGGCGTAGGTCTGCTCGAAATCCTCGTCCGTTTCGCCGGGGAAGCCCACGATGACGTCGACGCCGATGAAGGCGTCGGGCATGCCGCGCCTGACGGCTTCGATGCGGTCACGGAAGGTTTCCGAGCGGTAGCGGCGGCGCATGAGTCCGAGAATGCGGTCCGAGCCGCTCTGCAGCGGAATATGGAAATGGGGTTGGAATTTGGGCGACGCCGTACAGATGTCGATGACCTCGTCGGTCAGCAGGTTGGGTTCGATGGAGGAGATGCGGTAACGTTCGATGCCCTCCACCCGGTCGAGCGCTCGGAGCAGGTCGGGAAACCGTTCGCCGGTGCTTCGGCCGAAGTCGCCCGTGTTGATGCCCGTGATGACGATCTCCTTGCGGTCCGAGGCGGCGATGCGTTCGGCCTCCCGGACCAGGTCGGCGACGGGCATGTTGCGGCTCGCCCCCCTGGCGTAGTGGATCGTACAGTAGGCGCATTTGTAGTCGCAGCCGTCCTGTACCTTGAGAAAGGCCCGGGTGCGTTCGCCCGTTGAGAAGGCGGCGAAGAAGTTGGTCAGTTCCGTCGTGTCGCACGAATAGATGCGGGCACCCGACTTGCCTCCCAGGGCCGCTACGCGGTCGAAAAGCGTCCCCTTGTCGCGGTTGCTCAGCACGAGGTCCACCCCTTCGATGGCCGCTATCTCCTCGGGGCGCAACTGGGCGTAGCATCCCGTGACGGCGATGATGGCGTCCGGGGCGTCGCGGTGGAGGCGGCGCACCAGGTTGCGGCACTTCTTCTCGGCGTGTTCGGTGACGGCGCAGGTGTTCACTACGCATATATCCGCTTCGGCCGCATGGCGGGTGCGGAGGTAGCCGCCCTCCTCGAACTGACGGGCGATGGTGGCGGTTTCGGAGAAGTTCAATTTGCAGCCCAGGGTATGGAAACTGACTTTTTTCGGTGCAGGCATCTGGATTCTGTTTTGGACCGCGAAGTTACGAAAAAGGGGGCAAAGGGTGAAATAAAACGCGGGAGGGTGCGGCGAGCCGTCGTCTGCTGGCGATTTTTCGTTAAATTTGCATTTCGCAAAACGGCGAGGGAATATGGACTTCTTCAGGGCGCTTCACGATTACGGCTTTTTGCAGCATGCGATGTGGGCGGCGATACTTTCGGGTGTCGTTTGCGGCATCGTGGGTACTTATATCGTGGCCAGGCGCATGGTCTTCCTGAGCGGCGGTATCACCCACGCCTCCTTCGGGGGGATCGGCATCGCCTATTACTGCGGGTTGGACCCCATCCTCGGGGCCACGGTGTTCGCGTTGCTCTCGTCGCTCGGCATCGAGTGGGGCTCGCGGAAGGGGAAAGTTCGGGAGGATTCGGCCATCGGCATGGTGTGGAGTTTCGGCATGGCCGTCGGTGTGATATTCGTCTACCTGACGCCCGGTTATGCTCCGAATCTGATGAGTTTCCTTTTCGGCAATATTCTGACGGTGACCGGGGCGGACCTCGTCGCCCTGGGATCGCTTGCGGTCGTGCTGCTGGTGCTGGCGCTCTTTTTCCTGCGGACGGTGATGTACGTCGCCTTCGATGTGCAGTTCGCACGGAGCAGGGGCGTACCGGTCGCGGCGGTGTCGTATGCGATGGCGGTGCTCGTGGCCCTTGCGGTGGTCTTCTGTATCCGCAGCGTGGGGATCGTGCTCCTGATCTCGCTGCTGACGGTGCCGGCCGTCATCGTCAACGCTTTCACCCGTTCCTTTACCCGGATGACCGGGTGGGCGTGCGGGGTCGCCGTCGTGGGGAACGTGGCCGGACTTTACCTCAGTTACGTGCTGGATATTCCCGCCGGAGCCGCCACAATATTTCTGTTGGCGCTGGCGCTTATAATAATAAAACTGTTACCTTTGCGTAGCCGAAAAACCGTGGCGGATCGTGAAAACCCTCGATAAGTTCATCCTGAAGTCGTACATAGGGCCTATGGTCCTGACGTTCTTCATTGTGGCGTTCATCTTCCTGATGAACTTCCTTTGGAGATACATCGACGACCTCGTCGGCAAGGGGCTGGAATTCGGAGTGATTCTCGAATTATTGGGGTATGCCGCCGCCATGAACATTCCCATGGCCCTTCCGCTGGCCACCCTCTTTGCGGCCATCATGACGATGGGCAATCTGGGGGAGAACAACGAACTGCTCGCCATGAAGTCGGCGGGCATTTCGCTGCCGCGCATTCTCGCTCCGCTGGTGGTATTGGTCGTGTTCGTGGCCATAGGCGGCTTTTTCGCCACCAACAACCTGGTGCCGTATTGTTGGAAACAGATGAACGCCCTGCTCGCGGACATCCGTCAGCAGAAGCAGACCATCGAGTTTACCGACGGTGCGTTTTTCAACGGCATCGACGACATGAGTATCCGGGTGGGACATCAGGACAAGGAGACCGGCCGGCTGAACGACGTACTCATCTACGATACGCGGAACCAGTCCAAGAACGGAACGATGTCCACGACGCTGGCCGATTCGGGGTATATCCGCCTGTCGGACGACAAACGCTACCTGCTGGTGATGCTCTACAACGGCGAACGCTACGAAACCACGCGCGATTATCATTGGTACACCGAGAGCCAGTTCACCCATCAGGCTTTCGACATGCAGAACGCGGTCATTCCGCTGGAGGGATTCGACTTCGAGCGTTCCAGCAGCGACCGTTTCAGCCACGGTACCCAGACCCAGCCCATCGCACGGCTGGAAAAGGATATCGACTCGCTCAATATCGTGGTGGCGCGGGAGATGGCCCGCTCTTACGAGCCGCTGTTCCGCAACAACCTCCTGCAATACGATCCGCTGGTCATGGGAATGCTGGACAGCGTGAAGACCGACTACTCCTACCGTAGACCGGAGCCGATGTACGAGCGGATGGAGAATCTTTCGCTGGTGCAGCGCAAGGAGCTGCTCAACAATGCGCTGATGCGTGCCAAGAATTCCCGGAATACCATCAACTACGAGGAGGACTCCTACAAGCAGACGTTGAATGATCTTTACCGCTCCGAAATCGAGTGGCACCGCAAAGTGTCGCTGCCCGTATCGGTGATGATCTTCTTCCTGATCGGGGCGCCTCTGGGGGCGATCATCCGCAAGGGGGGGCTCGGCATGCCCGTGGTGGTGTCGGTACTCTTTTTCGTGGTGTATTACATCATCAGTATGGCGGGCGAGAAGATGGCCCGCGACGGCATCCGGGATGCGTTCGAGGGGATGTGGCTTTCGTCGTTCATCCTGCTGCCGATCGCGTTTTACCTTATTTACAAGTCGACGAACGATTCCAATCTATTCAATTTGGATTGGTACAAAATACAATTTGCCCGGTTGAAAGAGAAGGTCGGCCGGATCAGACAACACAGAAAAGAGAGCAATGAGCATGGAACAAAGGAAGCTTAATACCGTAGAGGAGGTCCTCGAGGATTTCCGTCAGGGGAAGGTCGTCATCGTGGTGGATGACGAAGACAGGGAGAACGAAGGCGACTTCATTGTGGCTGCGGAGAAGATCACTCCCGAGATCGTCAATTTCATGCTGCACAACGGCCGCGGCGTACTCTGTACTCCGCTGACCGAGGACAGGTGCCGCGAACTGGACCTCGACATGATGGTAGGCAACAATACCTCGCTGTTGGGGACGCCGTTCACGGTGACGGTGGACTATCTGCACGACGGGTGCACGACGGGCGTTTCGATCCACGACCGGGCCGCGACCATCCGTGCCCTCGTGGACCCGAATGCCAAGCCGGAGGATTTCGGCCGTCCGGGCCATATCAATCCGCTGCGTGCCCGCAACAAAGGGGTATTGAGGCGACCGGGCCACACCGAAGCCACGATCGACCTGGCCCGCATGGCGGGTCTGAGGCCGGGCGGTGCGCTGATCGAGATCATGAACGAGGACGGCACCATGGCCCGTCTGCCGCAGTTGATGGAGATCGCCGATAAGTTCGGTCTGAAGATCGTGTCGATCGCCGACATCATCGCCTACCGCCTGCAGAAGGAGAGCATCGTGGAGAAGGGCGAGGAGGTAGCGATGCCTACGCAGTGGGGCGAATTCCGTTTTATTCCGTTCAAGCAGGAGAGCAACGGCCTGGAGCACATGGCCCTTATCAAGGGGAGCTGGGAGCCCGGCGAACCGGTGCTGGTACGTGTCCACTCCTCCTGCGCCACGGGCGATATCTTCGGCTCGGTGAGGTGCGATTGCGGCGCTCAGTTGGCGGAGTCCATCCGCATGATCGAGCGGGAAGGCAAGGGCGCCGTGATCTATCTGATGCAGGAGGGCCGGGGGATCGGCCTCTGCAACAAGATCAAGGCTTATAAGTTGCAGGATGAGAACGGCTACGATACGGCGGAAGCCAACATACAGCTCGGCTTTGCCGTGGACGAAAGGGATTACGGCGTGGGGGCCAGCATTCTGCATGCGCTCGGCATCACCAAGATGCGTCTGATGACCAACAACCCCACCAAGCGGGCGGGGCTCGAAGGCTACGGACTCTCCATCGAAGAGATCGTGCCGATCGTCACCGAGCCGACGAAGTACAACGAACGTTACCTCAAGACCAAAGAGGAGCGCATGGGGCATAAGCTCGGCCTCTTCAAACAGGAATAATAACCCGCAACGAAGCATCGCAGTATGGCAGTCGATCCGAAGAAGCTGCGCATCGTGTACATGGGTACGCCCGACTTCGCCGTGGCGCCGTTGAAGGCGCTGGTGGAAGGGGGCTACGATGTGGTAGCGGTCGTCACCATGCCCGATAAACCGGCCGGGCGGGGACTGAAATTGCAGGAGAGCGCGGTGAAGCGTTACGCCGTTTCCGCGGGCCTGCCGCTCTTGCAACCGGCGGACCTCCGTGGAGAGGAGTTCGTCGCGGAGCTTGTCGCGTTGCGGCCCGACCTGGGGATCGTGGTGGCTTTCAAGATGCTGCCTCCGGCGGTATTCGAGTTGCCGCGTTACGGTACCTTCAACCTGCATGCGTCGTTGCTGCCGCAGTACCGCGGAGCGGCGCCCATCAACTGGGCGATCATCAACGGTGAACGGGAAACGGGGGTAACGACCTTCATGCTGAATCCGCGGATGGACGAGGGGGCGGTGATTGCCTCGCGCCGGGTAGCGATTGCGGAGGAGGACAATGCCGGAACTTTGCACGACAAACTGATGGCGACGGGAGCGCAACTCGTTACGGAGAGCGTGGATGCCGTGGCGGCGGAGGGCTTCCGCCCCGAACCGCAACCTGTCGTGGAGACGTTGAAGCCGGCTCCCAAGATATTCAAGGAGACGTGCCATGTGGATTTCTCCGCCGAAGGCGAGCGTATCGTCGACCTCGTGCGGGGAGTGTCGCCCTATCCGGGGGCATGGGGCATGCTTCGGGAACGCTCCGCGGAGGAGGGGAGTCTTGTCCGGGAGGGGATCGTGAAGATCTACGCGGCGGATTTTCAGCCCGATGCGCAGGTCCGCGTCGCACCGGGCAGCGTTTCGGTAGAGAACGGAACGATGCGTATCGCCTGTCGCGACGGTTATATTCTTCCCCGACAGGTGCAGCCGGCCGGCAAACAACGCATGGAGGTGCAGCAATACCTGAACGGTCTGAAAACGAAAGGCGACCTGCGGTTTGAATGATTCCGGACCGGAAGAAGGGACGGGACCGCTCCATGCCTGGTGGCAAGAGTGCTTGCATCCGCTTCTGCATCGCACGGAATCCGCTACGTAAACGTAGCGCGGAATAGGGCGGACGATGCGTCCCAGAGCAAAGCGAAACGTCATAACCTCCTTTCGATGAGGGCGATTCATCCGACAACAGTGCGACGGGTATACTCGTCGCACTTCTTTTTTCCGCACTATTTTCCGCCAGTGGGGGTATGTAGTCGGGTGGGGCGGATCATACGCAAAGCGGAGCAAGGGAGCCGTTGGGCGTCGCACGGTCGGTAGATGCGTTTTTGTGTAGAGGTCGGCCGTATCTTTTCGGACCTGCTGCGGGATGGCTGGTGGCCTTCGACGCATCGAAAACTCTTTAGTGCGGCACCGGAGGCTGCTCATCGACAACGAACCGGCCACCTTTTCAGCCTGGCTGCGGGTGCTGCGTCGCTTTATAGGCGGCGGGACGACCGGAAGAGAGGAAACCTTATTTTCTTTTCCGGTGCAACAAAACGGGTTACATTTGCATCTATAAGGAAAGGACGCCCGCAGGAGGAGGGGCCGGCAACCGGCTGTATTACCAAAAACACATGCCTCATGAAAAAGTTCGTTTTCATTATTACCATATTGAGCGTTGCCTTGATCCTTTCCGGTTCCCGTACCGTCCAGGAACCGGAGTGCATCTGCGGAGCCGCTAACCCAGTGGGAAATCCGGTTGCCGAAGAACTGACATTGGAGTCCATCCAGAAGGACTTTCCGTATAAAATCGGATACATACAGAAAATGATTCTTTACGTAGCATCCGAAAAATATCTCATCCCTAAACCGGATTGGCCTGGATTTGAGATGAATAGGTTATTTGAAAACGAGAGTCGCTTTATAATAAGATTTCAACCGGAATATGAATGGGACTGGACAGCTTGGCCGATTACCGACTTTGCTTATGAAGAAGGATACGAGTATGTGATCGAGGTGCTTTGTATAGATTATTATCGGAGGGATGATGTTCTTTATAGGACGTTCAAATGTTGCAGGATTTTATCCAAGCAGAAAAAACAATCGGAAAACCTGCCATTATAACGATGAAAAAGAGGATGCGGTAACCGCATCCTCTTTCGATTAATTTTGAGGGGGTATAATGGAAAAATTTTGCTTGAATACCGCCATTACCCGCATGTCCCGTGTGATTTTCATAGAACAGGGATTGCTGGTAGAAAGCGTTTCGTCTGCATCCGAATCGACCCATCGGACAAACGAAAATCCGAATGACGGGGTGGCTTGAAAGGTCAATGTTGCATTGGCCGTAGCGCTCAGCGAACCGGGCTTTGCCATTCGGGGAACGGAAGCGGCAACAACCGCTTCCCCTCGGTGAAGAGGGGAAGATTCGTGAGGCGGTGCAATCGCTTTTTATTATCACGTAGGCTGTTTTGTGTATTGCGGGTACACGCTTCGGAGCGGGAACGGTCGCCGATGCGGTGGTTCACGCACCTTTTCCGTCATTTTGTATCCTTCATAGGCGGTATCACCTTGTCCGGATACATTCTTCCGCTTATTCGAGGTTCGACCTGAAGAACGCCTCCAGCTTGTCGAACGGAATCTTACGGTCGTAGAGATCGGTGTGGTTGGCTCCCGGCACGATCGACAGCTCCTTGTTCTCTCCCTTCAGGCGTTTGAAGGCATCCTCGCTGAAGTAGCGCGAATGGGCGTTCTCGCCGTGCACGAGCAGCACCGCGCTGCGGATTTCGTCGCTGTAAGCGAGGATGGGCGCATTGAGGAAGGCGAGTGCGGAGGTTCGGTTCCAGCCGTCGTTGGAGTTGAGCGACCGTTCGTGGTAGCCGCGCGATGTTTTGTAATACGCATGATAGTCCTTCACGAACTGCGGGGCATCGTCGGGCAGCGGGTCCACGACTCCGCCGGCAAGGGCACGGGTGCCGTTGCGATAATCTTCGGTACGCTGCGCATTCAGCTCGCAACGCAGCCGGTAGCGTTCGTCGGGGGGCATCGCGTCGAAGTAACCGTTGGCCGTGCATCGGCTGATGTCGTACATCGTGGAGGCTACCGTGGCCCTGATCCGCGTATCCATGGCGGCAGCGTTGATGGCGAATCCGCCCCATCCGCAAATGCCGAGGATGCCGATGCGCTCTGCGTCCGCTTCCGGCAGGGAGGAGAGGAAGTCCACCGCCGCGCAGAAGTCCTCGGTGTTGATGTCGGGCGACGCCACGTTGCGGGGTTCTCCGCCGCTCTCGCCCGTGTAGGAGGGATCGAAGGCGAGGGTGAGGAATCCGCGCTCGGCCAGCGTCTGCGCGTAAAGGCCCGATGCCTGCTCCTTGACCGCTCCGAAGGGCCCGCTTACGGCTATGGCGGCGAGCTTGCCCCGGTACTCCCGCGGTTCGTAGAGGTCGGCGGCCAGGGTGATGCCGTAGCGGTTGCGGAAGGTTACTTTACGATGACGTACCTTGTCGCTCTGCGGGAAGGTCTTGTCCCATTCCCGGGTAAGGTTCAGTGTCTCCATGTGATCGTTTGTTTTTTTCGTCGTACCGTGCGTGCAGCCGGTGACCGACACTCCCATACCGAACAGGAGTGCGACGGCTGCGTATTTCATAGGATTCGTTTTCATGGTCTTTTCGGTATCGTCTTTTAGGGTTAGAGTGTCGGCAGGCGATCGTACTGCGCATCGCTGACCGGTTCGAGCCACTCGGTGGAACCGTTCTCGCCCGCAATCTCGAAAGCGAGGTGGGCGAACCAACTGTCGGCCGCCGCGCCGTGCCAGTGTTTGACGCCGGCGGGAATGTGGATGACCGTTCCGGGCAGAATCTCTACTGCCGGTTGGCCCGCTTCCTGATACCAACCCCGTCCGGCCACACCGATAAGCATCTGACCTCCGCCTTTCGTGGCTTTATGGATGTGCCAGTTGTTGCGGCAGCGAGGCTCGAAGGTGACGTTGGATATGTTCACCTGCTCCCGCGAAACCGGTGCGAGGTAACTGTTGCCGATGAAATATCGTGCATACGCCGTGTTGGGTTCGCCGATGGGGAAAATCATTTCACGTTGGAAGGCCGCTTTGGTATCCTCGTCGGTCGTCTCCTCGGCCCATACGTCTTTAGCAAGGCGGAATGCCGCCCATGCTTTCGGCCAACCCGCGTAAAAACCGATATGCATGATGATTTCGGCGATCTCGGTGCGGGTGATGCCGTTGTTCTTCGCCGATTGCAAATGATATGTCAGCGAGTTGTCCGTAATGCCTTGACTGATGAGTGAAGTAATCGTCACCAGGCTGCGGTCACGAAGACCGAGCTCGTCGGTGCGGCTCCACACCTCGCCGAAGAGGACATCGTCGTTGAGTTCGGCGAACTTGGGTGCGAACTCGCCGAGCTGGTCGCGTCCGGCGGTCTGTACTGTTTTTTCTCTCTTTTCCTGTGCCATACAATTCACTGTGCCGATGCAACATGTTGCCAATAAAAGCATGCAGTTTCGGATCGTCCGGAGGGGATGCGACCGCCGATCTCTGCGTAGGGGCTCCATTACGCTATCGTTTTCCCCATTTCGTAGGCGCGGACCAGGGCGGGGTGCCCTTTCGTTTCGCCCGGTTTGGTGACGCCGCCGGCGAACACCGTTCCCGCGAGGCACGCCTTCCCGAAACAGTCGATCCATCCCGTAAGGCCTGCTACGGCACGTTCCGGGACATGCGCACCCTCTTCCGCCGCACTGGTCAGCATGTAGATGTCGCGGAAACGGTAGCCGGACGGATAGAGCGGATTGGCGCGGTCGAGCAGTGTCTTGAGCTGCCCGCACATCTCGTAATAGTAGATGGGGGAGGCGAATGCGAGGACATCGGCGTCGTGCATTTTCGCCACGATTGCAGGCGCATCGTCGGCGATGACACACCGTTGCGTTTGCTGGCAGGCCAGACAGCCTTTGCAAAAGCGGATCTCTTTCTCTTTGAGCGTGATCTTTTCCACTTCGTTGCCGGCCTCGGCCGCTCCGCGGATGAAGGCATCGGCCAGGGCTTCCGAGTTGCTTCCCGGGCGTAGGCTCGACGATATGACCAATACTTTTTTCATGGGATTATTGTTTGAGGTTCGTATCATGGTTCGTGCGGATGGTTTTGATGATGCGGGCCGGATTGCCCGCCACGACCGTCAGGGGAGGGACCTCTTTCGTCACGACGCTGTTGGCGCCGACGATGCAGCCGTAGCCGAGTTTGACGCCGGGCAGAATCGTCGAATTGATCCCGATCCAGACCTTGTCTTCGATTACGATCGGCTTGCAGTAGGTGGCGCTGCGGTTCTCGGGATTCTCGTCGTGGTTGATGGTGATCAGGTTCACTTTCGGCCCGATGAATACGCCATTGCCTATGGTGATGCCGCCGCGGCCGAAAAAGGTACAGCACTGCTGGATGAAGCATGCTTCGCCGATGCGGACCGGTTTGCCGTAGTCGATGTAGAACGGGGGCAGGAGGGTGGTGCTCTGCGGCAGCGGTTTGTCGAGGATGTCGGCCATCAGTTCGTGCACCTCTTCCGGAGTGCGGACCCCCGTGTTCAGTTCCGTCGCCTTGCGGATGGTGGCGAAAATATCCTCTATCAGTTCGTCGTAGCCAGGGTCGGCAGGCGATACCGTTTCGCCGCCGAGATCCCTTCGGAAAATGTCGTTCATTGCCTTTGTCTTTTGTCGCAAAGGTACGACGGCTGGAACGATCGGACGTTGCTGTCGGGCTCAAATGAGATTGTTCAAAAGCTCAACGGGAATTTTTTCGGGGCCGCATCGGAAGAGTGTCCGGGCCGCGAGTGCATGCAAATGCCTCGTATCACGGTCGGGATGCGAGGTGCGGCATCGGGCGGTACTCGGCTTCGTCCCTATACCGAGGCGGCGCTGGGCGATATGCCGTACTGTTTCTTGAATGCGGTCGAGAAGTGCGACGGGTTTTTGAATCCGACTTCGGCATAGACATCCGTCACCTTTTTGCCGCCCTCCTTCAGTTTGGCGTAGGCCACTTCGAGTCGCTTGCGTATCAACCACTTTTCCGGCGTGAGTTCGCTGATCTTCCTGAAATCCCGTTTGAATGTGGCGAGGCTGCGTCCGGTGTAGTGTGCCAGTTCCTCCATCGTGAACTCATACATGTAGTTGGCGTTCATGAACTCCAGAATATCGATCTTCCACCGTTCGTTGAAATCGAAAAGGGTGGGGGCGAATCGTTCGTCGATATGCAGCAAGGCGAGCAATCCCTCCTGCAGTTTCAGGTTCATGAAGTCGTCGTTGGGTTTCACTTCGGGGTCGAAATAGGGCGTCATGGAGCCGAAAAGGCTGGCCAGTTCCACCGTCGGGGGCAGTTTCATCACCCCTGCATCGAGTTTCGGCGTGGCGGCAGGCAGGCTGCGCTGTTCCAGTTTGCCGTACATCTCGCGCAGGAAC
Source organism: uncultured Rikenellaceae bacterium (assembly GCA_910577285.1). Classification (GTDB taxonomy): domain Bacteria; phylum Bacteroidota; class Bacteroidia; order Bacteroidales; family Rikenellaceae; genus Tidjanibacter. The sequence goes on from CAJTLO010000001.1 coordinate 265,707, forward strand.
CGTCGGGTGAACATCAGGAAGATGCCGCAGTAGCGTTCCCCGTCTTTCGTCTTCTTGTACAGCGTGATGTGGTGGTCGCGCGGGATGAAGACGCATTCGCCTTTCCCGACGCGGATCTCCTCCGTGCCGTTGTCGAGCACCATCTCACCCGAGTAGACGTAGTTGAGAGCGTATTCGCGGGAACGATGGATGCAGCCGCCCAGATCGTCGTAATAGAAACTGAAGAAGACATCGTTGTAATTGAAGATGAGTTTCATCGGAGTCGTCCGCTCCGCATCCTGTCTTTCCATGGCAAATGCTTTTGGGGTTCACTCTTGCAAATATAGCGAAACGGCGCTTTTTCTGTGCGGCTCACGGACGGTTTCTTCCCCGAACCCGAAGGTCTTGTTTGCGGATGCCGGAAATAGCTACTGCCGGGCCGGGAATCCGTGTCGAAAGCGCGACGGGGGTAGATAAAAACAGAGGGCAGGAAATTCTGCCCTCTATTTGCATTGATCCCGACAAGCCCGAACAGCCTGTCGAATGGCTCGGAATTACTGGATCTCCTTGATGATGTCCATGCCGATACGGATGGCCTCTTCGTTCATCGGGAGCGACTTCCATGCGCGTTCCGGAAGCGACTTCTTCAGACCTTTGAATACGTTTTCGAGCGTCACGATCGGACGTACCTTCAGGTAACCGCCCAGGATGAGGGTGTTGAAGATACGGGAATTACCCCTCTTTGCAGCCTCCTCGGTAGCGTCGATAACGTAGATTTTGATGTCTTTGCGCTGCGGATGGCGGGTGATGCCGTTCGTGTCGTAGATGAGGACGCCGCCCGGTTTCACCTGGCTTTCGAACTTGTCCATACTCTGCTGGTTGAGAATGATGGCCGTGTCGAAAGTCTGGAGGGTAGGCGAGCTGATGCTCTTGTCGCTGATGATGACCGTTACGTTCGCCGTACCGCCTCGCATTTCCGGTCCGTAGGAGGGAAGCCACGATACCTCGAAGTCCTGCATTACGCCCGAATAGGCCAGGATCTTACCTGTGGAGAGCACGCCCTGCCCGCCGAATCCTGCTATAATCAACTCTTCTTTCATAGTTTCTTTCCGATTTTGAATGAATTAACCTTTGATGTCGCCGAGCGGATAGAACGGAACGAGGTTCTCTTCCATCCATTGGTTGGCAGCAACCGGGGACATCTTCCATCCGCTGTTGCAGGTTGCAACCATCTCCACGAAAGAAAGACCCTTGCCTGCGAGTGCGTTCTCGAAAGCCTTGCGGATCGCTTTTTTCGCTTTGCGTACGGCTGCCGGAGTGTTTACCGACTGACGGGTCACGTAGCATACGCCGGGCAGCGGAGCGATCATGTCGGCGATCCTGTAGGGGAAGCCGTGGATCTTCGGGTCGCGGCCGTAGGGGCTGGTAGCCGTTTTCATGCCCACCAGCGTGGTCGGGGCCATCTGGCCGCCGGTCATACCGTAGATGGCGTTGTTGATGAAGATAACGACGATGTTCTCGCCACGGTTGCAGGCGTGGATCGTTTCTGCGGTACCGATGGCTGCGAGGTCGCCGTCGCCCTGGTACGTGAACACCATTTTGTCGGGGTTCGTACGCTTGATGGCGGTGGCAACGGCGCATGCGCGGCCGTGAGCTGCCTGACACCAGTCTATGTGGAGATAATTGTATGCGAACACAGAGCAACCTACGGGCGATACGCCGACGGTTTTTTCCTGTATGCCCAGTTCCTCGATCACTTCGGCAACGAGGTTGTGGACCGTTCCGTGGCTACACCCCGGGCAATAGTGCATCACTTTGTCCGTGAGTACAGGCGATTTACGGAATACCAGGTTCTCTTCCTTTATTTGTACTTCGAATTCAGCCATATCTTTACTTGTTTATTATTTTCGTTAACAATGCCTCGTAAACTTGGTCGGGCGAGAATACGGCACCGCCGCTGCGGCCGTAGTGCTCTACCGGAGCCTGGCCGTTCACTGCAAGGCGCACGTCTTCCACCATCTGGCCGTGGTTGAGCTCAGCCGAGAGGAATCCTTTGACGCCTCTTGCAGCGAGGTCGTGGAGTACCTGCGTCGGGAACGGATAGAGCGTGATGGGGCGAACCAGACCTACCTTGTGACCTGCCTCGCGGGCCATCTCGACGGTCATGCGGCAGATACGTGCTGCAGAACCGAACGCTACGATAACGTAATCGGCATCTTCGGTCATGAACTCTTCGTAACGTACCTCGTTCTCGCGGATCTTGGCGTATTTTGCGATGAGTTTCTCGTTGAACCTCTCCTGTGCGTACGGATCGAGTTCGAGTGAAGTGATCACGTGTTCGTTCCTGTCGGCGGTCTTACCGGTAAGCGCCCAGTTGCCGTCGTTGGCGATGATCTCGGCTTCGGTACGGCGCGGACGCTGGTCGGCGAGCACCACCTTTTCCATCATCTGGCCGATGACACCGTCGGAGAGAATCATGACGGGGTTGCGGTATTTGAATGCCAGGTCGAATGCGTCGAACACGAAGTCGTGCATCTCCTGTACGGAGTTCGGCGCGAGGACGATCAGGTGGAAGTCACCGTGAGCGCCGCCCTTGGTAGCCTGGAAATAGTCGCTCTGCGAAGGCTGGATGGTACCCAGACCGGGGCCGCCGCGCGTAACGTTGATGACCACGCAGGGGAGTTCGGCACCTGCGATGTAGCTGAAACCCTCGCTCATGAGGCTGACGCCGGGGCTGGAGGAGGAAGTCAGGACACGCTTGCCGGTGCTGGCGGCACCGTATACCATGTTGATTGCCGACACTTCGCTTTCAGCCTGAAGAACGACCATTCCGGTAGTTTCCCACGGTTTGAGCTCCATGAGAGTTTCCATTACCTCCGACTGGGGGGTGATAGGATAGCCGAAATAGCCATCGGCACCGCAACGAATCGCCGCTTCGGCGAGCACTTCGTTGCCTTTCATCAATCTTACCTCTTTCTTCATCGCTTACTCGAATTTTTGTCTGTACACTGTAATGACGCTGTCCGGGCACATGATAGCGCAGCTTGCGCAACCGATGCAGTCATCTGGGTTAGCCATATAGCTGTAGTTGTAACCTTTACCGTTCACGTGCGGCGAAAGGGCCAACACATTGCTCGGACATGAAGGCACGCATACGCCGCAACCTTTGCAGCGCTCGATGTCTACAATGATAGTTCCTTTGATTTTAGCCATGATAAATTATGATTTGTTAAGCCTTAGGCTATTTTGCTTACAAATATATGTACTTATTTCGTAACTAAAAATAGGTATGTGTGTTTTTTTCGATAGATTTCGGAGAGAAGAGGGGAGAGAGGGGCTGCCGTTTTGCCCTATCGGTCGGTTATGCAGTCCTTTTTGTCTCGGATCGTACTGCGCGAATCCGAAATCGGGTGCATGCCGGGCGTGATTTTGTGGTAAGGGCGGCTCCCTCGGGAGGAATAAAAAAGAGGAGGCGCAAACCGCCTCCTCTTCTGTCTGTTCCGCATCCGTGAGGAATCAGGCTTCCACGGTGGGGATATTGGCCAACGCGTAGTCGAGTCGGCGGAGCGTCTCCTCTTTGCCGAGCACTTCGCACATCTCATACATGGAGAAGCCTTTGCTCTCTCCCACGATGGCGAGGCGGAAGGCGTTCATGATCTGCCCCATCTTGTAGCCGTGCTCCTCGATCCATGCGTGGCAAACGGCCTCCATGTTTCCGTTCGTGAAATCGTCGATGCCTGCCAGCACATCCCGCAGTCCGGCGACGGAAGCGGGATTTTCGCCTTTCCAGTATTTGGCCGCCACTTTGGCGTCGAACGACACCGGCGCATTGAACAGGAAGTAGGAGAGCTCCCAGAAATCGCTCACGAAGGTGGCCCTTCCTTTGATATATCCTGCGATGCGGGCCGCTTTCTCGAACGGTATCTCCACTCCGTGGGACCGCAGAAGCGGCAGATAGGCTTCTGCCAACTCGCCGTTGTCGCGCACGTGCATGTATTGGGCGTTGAACCAGCGGGCCTTGTCGGGATTGAAGCGGGCTCCGGCTTTGCTGACCCGCTCCAGCGAGAAGTCGGCGATCAACTCGTCCATCGAGAAGAGCTCCTGCTCGGTGCCGGGATTCCATCCCAACAGCGCGAGCATGTTGATGAACGCTTCGGGGAAGTAGCCGTCCTCGCGGTATCCGCGCGACACCTCTCCCGAGGGCGCTTTCCATTCGAGCGGGAAGACGGGGAATCCCATCTTGTCGCCGTCTCTTTTGCTGAGCTTGCCCTGTCCGGTAGGCTTCAGCAGCAGGGGCAGATGGGCGAATTCGGGTTGCGTGTCCGTCCATCCGAATGCTCGGTAGAGCAGGTAATGGAGCGGGAGCGACGGCAACCACTCCTCGCCGCGGATCACGTGCGAGATCTCCATCAGGTGGTCGTCCACGATATTGGCCAGGTGATAGGTGGGAAGCCGGTCCGCCGACTTATAAAGCACCTTGTCGTCGAGCGTGGAGGTGTTCACCGTCACATCGCCGCGAATGAGGTCGTGCATGCGGACCTCCTCGTTTTCCGGCATCATGAAGCGGATCACCCACTGGTCGCCCCGCTCGATGCGGGCACGCACCTCTTCCGCCGGCAACGCCAGCGAAGTGGCAAGCTCCCTGCGCACCTTATAGTTATAAGCGAACGCTTCGCCTCGCTGCTCCGCCTCCGCGCGCAACCGGTCCAGTGTGTCGGGGGCGTCGAACGCATAGTAGGCATGGCCCGATTCGACCAGTTGCAGGGCATATTGCAGGTAGATTTCCCTGCGTTCGCTCTGCCGGTAGGGGCCGTGCGGGCCGCCTTCGCGCACCCCTTCGTCGGCCCGGATGCCGCACCATTGCAGCGCATCGAAAATATACTCCTCCGCGCCGGGTACGTACCGGTTCGAATCGGTGTCTTCGATGCGGATGATAAAGTCGCCGCCCGCCCGGCGTGCGAAAAGATAGTTGTAGAGCGCCGTCCTGACGCCGCCCATGTGCAGGGGGCCCGTCGGACTCGGCGCGAAACGAACCCTTACCCGTCTTTGTGTCATTTGTGTGTCGCTGTTCATGTGTTTGCTTCGCTGCGGACCCACCTGCATCGGAAGCTCCGCAGACCGCTCGCTGGCGGTGTTATTTGATGGTGTATTCGAGGCGCATGGTAATACGGGCCTTCTTGTTCTTGCTCGAAGTGTTGAAATTGCCCCCGGCCGAGAACTCCTCGTTCGCATTGGCACCGGTAATCTGGAATACCCCCATGCGGGCGCTCTTGAGTTTACGCAGTTTCGCTCCCGATTGGGTAGCGATCTTTTCGGCACGGGCCTTGGCGTCGACGGTCGATTTCTCGATCAACTGCAATTTCAGATCGTCCAGTTTGCTGTAATAATAATCGGGCTGCGAGGATTCGAGTTGTACCCCCTGTGCCAGAAGTGCCGATATCTCGCGCGAGATGTTCTCCACGGCCTCCACGTCGGTACTCTCCACGGAGAACTGCTGACGCAGGGTGTAACCCGTAAAACGCTGGCCCACGTAATTGCCGTTCTGGTAAATGGGCTCGGTATTCTTGTAAGAGTCTACGAACATGAATACGATGTCGTCTTCGGAAATGCCTCTGGAGGTTATGAATTCCTGCACCTTGCGCTTGTTGGCTTCAAGTTTTGCATAACCGTCCGTAATCGAAAGGTTGTCCGCCACGATCCATCCGCGCCAGACGATAAGGTCCGATACGAACTCCTCTTCGCCCAGGCCCGTCACCACAACGGTGTGCTGCTCTTTGTACTTGTACTTGTATGCTCCGCCGAGAATGAACGCACATGCCACGACGGCCGCACAGATGATGATCGCTGTGTTTGTTTTCATGATGCTGGCTATTTTGGGTCGGACGCCCCGACCCGAGTAAAACGTTTCTATTTTAAGAACAAACGATTAGTAAGTTTCACCTGAAGGGCATCATACGTTGAACAGGAAATGCATGATGTCGCCGTCCTGTACCACGTACTCCTTGCCTTCGATCGCTATCTTCCCCGCTTCGCGACATGCTTTTTCCGATCCGAGGGTAGTGTAATCGTCGTATTTTATCACTTCGGCCCGGATAAAGCCGCGCTCGAAATCCGTGTGGATAATACCTGCTGTCTGAGGCGCTTTCATGCCTTTGGTGAAGGTCCATGCACGCGATTCGTCGGGACCGGTGGTAAAGTAGGTCTGCAGGTCGAGCAGGCGGTAGGCGGCCTTGATGAGCCTGCTGACACCCGACTCTTCCAGTCCCACATCGGCGAGGAATGCCTCCCGTTCCTCGAAACTCTCCAGCTCCGCAATATCGGCTTCGGTAGCTGCGGCGACGATCAGCAACTCGGCATTCTCTTCGCGGATGGCTTCCCGTACGGCATCCACATAGGCGTTGCCTGCTACGGCGCTCGCTTCGTCGACGTTGCATACGTAGAGTACCGGCTTGTCGGTCAATAGATTGAGGTCCGTGATCGCTTTGCGTTCCTCTTTGTCGAGCTCTACCGTACGGGCTGCCTTGCCCGCTTCGAGCGCGTCCTTGTATTTGACGAGGATTTCGTATTGGCGTTTGGCATTTTTGTCGCCGCCCGTCTGTGCCTGTTTCTGCACCTTCGCGAGGCGGTTATCCACCGTTTCGAGGTCCTTTATCATCAGTTCCGTGTCGATGATCTCCTTGTCCCTCACGGGGTTTACCGAACCGTCGACATGGGTGATGTTGCCGTTGTCGAAGCATCGCAGCACGTGGATGATGGCATCGGTGTTTCGAATGTTGGCGAGGAACTTGTTGCCGAGCCCTTCGCCTTTCGACGCCCCCTTGACGAGTCCGGCGATATCGACGATCTCGATGGTGGTGGGGATCACTTTTTTCGGGTTATCTATCCGGGCAAGTTCCACCAGGCGTTCGTCCGGAACGGTGATGACACCCACATTGGGTTCTATCGTGCAGAAAGGGAAGTTCGCCGCCTGTGCCTTCGCATTGGAGAGGCAGTTGAAAAGGGTCGATTTACCGACGTTGGGCAGTCCGACTATCCCGCATTGTAATGCCATGTCTGAAATGTTTGATGTGTTTTTCGAGAGGCAAATATATGAAATATATTCGATGAAAACCGAAAGCGGTCGTCGGGCTTCGGCCCGGCCCGCGGTCGCGCAGCGATTCGGTTGAATCAAATATCTCCGGGAAGGTGTGTCGTCGGAACCTGGATGCGGGTCGTCGGGCTTCGGCCCGGCCCGCGGTCGCGCAGCGATTCGGTTGAATCAAAT
>CAJTLO010000001.1:273049-462596 GCA_910577285.1 uncultured Rikenellaceae bacterium
ATCGCCGGGAGGGTGTGTCGTCGGAACCTGGGTGCGGGTCGTCGGGCTTCGGCCCGGCCCCAATCTTTCCGCATGCGGCGCGGGAGCTGTGCGTGAGGGGAATCCTTCCCGCCCCCGGCGAAATTCGCGGATTTTATCGTTCCGTGTTTGTAATTATCGCCTTCTGCCGTATCTTTGAATGACCGAAAAGCTTCCGTTCGGAAGCGTGGAGTTTGATTGCCAATTCGATAATATAACAGTATGGATCATACGGTTGCCCGGGAGGACCTGAAAGTAATTTCGGGTCTGTTGGAAGATTGGAACAGGAAGGGGAGTATCGATACCCTCGAATACGATCTTCTGTTGGATAAAATAAAAAGTCTTTATCAGGCGGTGCGGTTCGGAGAAACCGACCGGTTGCCGTCGTGTGCGGCGAAACCCGAGCCTTTCCGGGAGCAGGAGGCCCGAAACGACGCCTGCCCGGAAGTGACGCCGGAAACACTGTCCGCCGACAGAGAGGAGGCGACGGAATGCCGTCCTTTTGCGGGACGGCCCTCGTTCCGGGCGTTGTATGACGACCAAGCGCCGGAGCGGACTGCGGAAAAGCCTCGGCATTTCGAAGCCGCCCCCGCAGTTGCCGAACAGAGTGTGCCGGAGCCCGGGCCGACGGTGTGTGCCGAACCGGAAACCACGGAAGGGGCGAGTACCGTGAAGCCGACTACCGGCTGCCCTGGGGCTTGCGAAGAGAAACGTCCCGTGTTGGGTGAAGTGATCGGATCGGCAGGGCGGACCATCGCCGACACGTTGAATCCTCCCGTCGCGGATCTGGCATCCCGGTTGGGGCGCGAAACCTCGCTGCGTCGGATGATCGGTCTGAACGACCGCTACATGTTCGTACGCGACCTCTTCGGAGGGGATACAGCCGCCTACGACGATGCGATCGAACGCCTGGACGATTTCGACGCCATCGAAGACGCCCTGCTTTATATCCACGACAACTACGCATGGGACAGCAGCAGCGAGGCGGCGGTACTGCTCGCCGACATGCTCGCCCGCAAATTGCTCTGACCGCCATGGGAAAACTCTATATCGTCCCTACGCCGATAGGAAACCTGGAGGATATCACCCTGCGTGCCGTGCGGATACTGAAAGAGGCCGATGTGGTATTGGCCGAAGATACGCGCACAACGGCCGTGCTGCTCAAGCACCTGGGAATCGAGAAGCGTATGTTCGCCCATCATAAGTTCAACGAGCATGCCGCCGTGGAGGCGGTTGCAGCCCGTATCGAGGCGGGTGAAACGATTGCTCTCGTTTCCGATGCGGGGACGCCCGGCATCTCGGACCCCGGCTTCCTGCTCGTGCGTACCTGCCTCGCTCACGGTGTGGAGGTGGAAACGCTGCCCGGAGCGACGGCTTTCGTGCCGGCCTTGGTGCAGAGCGGTTTTCCCACCGACCGTTTCTGTTTCGAGGGGTTTCTGCCCCAGAAGAAGGGGAGGACCAAACGGCTGGAACAACTGAAGGAGGAGACGCGTACCATGATCTTCTACGAATCGCCCTACCGGGTGGTGAAGACGTTGGAACAGTTTGCAGCCTGCTTCGGCGAAGAGCGTCCCGTGTCGGTTTCCCGCGAACTGACCAAGAAGTTCGCGGAGACGGTGCGGGGAAAACTGGGCGAAGCGATCGCTCATTTCAGAGAGCATGAGCCCAAAGGAGAGTTCGTGATCGTGCTCGCCGGCAAACCGACGGGACGTCGGGAGGAGGAGAGTGCCGACGACCGCGACGAATGAATAAACGATGGAGAAGAACGTGAAAGAAGAAGAGAAAAGAAGACGGAAACGTGCCTATAAGACGGCCATGGGACGTTTCATCGGAAGTGTCCGGGACCGTTTCGATCTGGGCGAAGACAATGCCACGCAGGAGGAGGTGGAGTCGAGTATCAACAAAGGGGTGGAGTTCCGCGGAACGAACCTCTGGGTACTCATCTGCGCGACCTTCATCGCCTCGCTCGGGCTGAATGTGAACTCTACGGCGGTCATCATCGGTGCCATGTTGATCTCCCCGCTCATGGGGCCGATCATGGGAATCGGACTGTCGGTAGGGATAAACGATTTTCAGCTGCTCAAAAAATCGTTGCGCAACTTCCTGTGGATGTTTGTAGTGAGCATCATCACCTCCACCGTATTTTTCCTTATTTCGCCCTACAACAGCGCCCAGAGCGAACTCCTGGCCCGTACGAGTCCCACGACCTACGACGTGTTGATCGCCTTTTTCGGCGGTCTGGCGGGCATGCTGGCCCAGACGCGCCGCGACCGTACCGGTACGGTCATCTCGGGTGTGGCTATCGCCACCGCCCTCATGCCTCCGCTGTGTACGGTAGGTTTCGGAATCGCTTCCGGTGAGATCATCTATATACTCGGCGCCCTCTACCTGTTCATTATCAATACGGTTTTCATCGCCGTCGCTTCCTACCTGATGGTGATATTCCTGAAGTACGAGAAGAAGACGGCGCTCGACGAGGCTACCAGCAAACGGATGCGCCGTTACGTGATCCTCTTTGCGGTGGTCATTCTCGTGCCGAGCATGATACTTACGGTCAACATCCTGCGTAAAACGCAGTTCGAAGCCAATGTGGACAAGTATGTGACGAATGTGTTCCAGTTCAACAAGACGATGCTCGTCGACTACGATGTCCGTTATCGTTACGAGGGGCGCAAGTCGGCCGTGGAGGTACGGCTGGTGGGCGAACCTCTCTCGCGCAACGTCATCGAGAACGCCAGCGCCCAGATGGGGTATTACGGACTGGAGAACACCGAGCTCATCGTGCGGCAGGCGGACGAAAACGAACGCATCGACTTCTCCAAGATACAGCGCAGTTACGCAGAGATCATCGACGAGAAGAACCGCACCATTGCCGAGCTGGAGGAACGACTCTCCGCCGTGCAGCCGGCCGACCATATTGCCGTGGCGGACATTGCCCGCGAACTGGAACATATCGCGCCCCGTGCGGGCAGGGTGTCGATGGCCAAACACGTCTTTTACGACCGGCAAGGCACCGCGACCGATACGGCCGTGGTAGTGACCCTCCGCCCCGACAGCCTGACGGGGGGCACCGCGGACCGCGACCGGATACGGGAGTGGTTGCGCGTGCGACTGAAGACGGACCATATCGTCATCTACGTTGAGAACGAAAAGAAGTGACATAACCGCCGGAGCGACCCTGCCGGAGAAGGCGGGCTACTATCTCCTCTACGGCCTGTTGAAGACCGTGGGGCTGTTGCCCGTCTGGTTCCTGTATTATCCGCTGGCGGGAACGCTCTATCTGCTCCTGTATTACCTGTTCCGCTACCGGGTGAAAGTGACCCGGGCCAATCTGCACGAAGCCTTTCCGGAAAAGGAGCGAAAGGAGCTGCGCCGGCTCGAACGCAGGTTCTACCGGCATTTGGCCGATATTTTCGTGGATACGATCGATCTGACGAGCATCACCCGCCGGCAGTTGCGCCGACGGATGGTGATCGAGAACGAGGAGACCCACCGTCGGGCCGTGGCGGGAAAGGACTGGATCGCCGGCATGTCGCATTACGGTTCGTGGGAGTACTTCATCGCCTATGCCCTCGGCGACGGGGAAGGGGAGGAAACCATCGGTGTCTACCGGACCCTGCACAACCGGACGATGGACATGCTCTATCGCAGCATCCGGTCGCGGATGGGCATGAAGCCCGTGTCCATGTCGGTCGTCCTGCGCCATGTGGTGCGCGACCGCCGGCAAGGCATCCGGATGGGGTTGGGGCTCATCGCCGATCAGGCGCCGCCCTGGTTCCACCGCGACTACTGGTATGACTTTCTGGGGCGGCCCACCTCGTTTTTCGACGGAATGGAACACATGGCGCTTCGGTTCGGCATGCCGGTCTATTTCGTGCATATCGACAAGATCAGCCGGGCGCATTATTCGGCCCGTTTCGAGCTTATTTACGACGGTCGGGAGGAGGTAGCTCCCCATGAAATCACCAAACGTTATGTGGCCCGCCTCGAAGAGATGATCCGGCGAAGGCCGGAGTTATGGCTCTGGTCCCACAGACGATGGAAACACAAGCCCTCGCAGGAGGAGCTGGAAAGGCAGCGGGAGGCGGAATGTCTACGGTAAAAGTCGTCATACTCAACTGGAACGGGTGTTCGCATCTGCGTACCTTCCTGCCTTCGGTCGTGCGCGATACGCCGTCCCATGTGGGAATCGTCGTGGCTGACAACGGATCGACGGACGGTTCGGTGGAGATGCTGCACGGGGAGTTCCCCGGGGTGGAGGTGCTCGTCCTCGACCGGAATTACGGTTATGCAGGCGGCTACAACCGGGCATTGGCCCGGATCGATGCCGATTATTATATTCTGCTCAATTCGGATGTGGAAACGTCGCCGGGATGGTGCGAGCCGTTGATAACCGCATTGGAGGCCGATCCGCAACTGGCCGCGGTGCAGCCGAAATTGCGGGCCTGCCGGCAAAGAGGTTACTTCGAGTATGCAGGGGCCAGCGGCGGTTTCATCGATGTGCTGGGATATCCCTTTTGCCGGGGACGGATTCTGTTCACCACCGAGCGGGACGAGGGCCAGTACGATACCTACCGGGACTGTTTTTGGGCTTCCGGAGCCTGCATGGCCTGTCGCCGGGAGCTGTTCACCCTCGTCGGCGGCTTCGACGAAGCGTTCTTCGCCCACATGGAGGAGATCGATCTTTGCTGGCGTGCGCAGCTCGCGGGCTACCGGATTGCCGTAGAGCCGGCGAGTGTGGTGTATCATTTGGGGGGCGGCACGCTCTCGGTCGATTCGCCCCGGAAACTCTACCTGAATTACAGGAACAACCTGTGGATGCTCTATAAGAACCTTTCGTCCGGGAGACTGTGGTGCGTGTTGCCGCTGCGCATGGCGATGGACGGGGCGTCGGCGCTGGTCTACCTCGTTCGGGGACAGAGAGAGGCATTCCGACAGGTATGGCGGGCTCACATGGATTTCTACAAGGCTCTTTCGTCGCTTCGGGCGAAACGCCGGAGCATACAGGCCGGCAGACGGGCACGGCCCCGGGGCATCTACCCCCGATCGGTCGTGTTGCGTTATCTGTTGGGAAACAAACGATTCGACGATATGATGTAAAGTACATGGGGCGGAAGAGTTTTCTTCCGCCCCATGTGCGTTCTTCCCGCGCTTACTCCTCCGTCTGTGTGGTGGAGAGTGCGAAGAGGTAGGGTTGGATGTGGGTGTCGTATCTCCCTTTCGGAGTCACCGCAGGGCGGCTGTCGGCGGAAACGGCCGTGCTGAGAATATAACACTCCGTATCGTGGTCGGTCGTCCGGTCGAAAACATGCACATGTTTCGGGAATACGATACAGGTGAAGGCGGGTTTGTCTGCTTCGGTAGGGAAGCTGGCCACGAAAGGCTGTGTCAACAGGTTGCGGTCGGTCGTTCCCAGAAGGATGCCCACATTGTTCAGAAACGGTTGGCGGGTGTCCATAATGAAGCCGCGACATTGCCTTGCGACAACTTCTTCGTCCTGAAAGTAGAATACCTTCACATCCACCATCGGAGAAGGATTCCCTTCGTCCGCCACCGCTTTCTCGCGCGTCGCTTTCAGCAACGCATGCAGTTCGGACGGCATTTTATCCGCGGTGCCGCAGCCGCCCAGCAGTGCGGCGAGCAGCAGGATCAGCAAACTTTTTCTCATCGTTTCGGTCGTTATTTGCATTAAGGATTTCGTAGCCGTTTCAGTCGGCGTATTGCCACACCACCCGTCGCATGAAATCGGTGAACCGGGCGAACTCTTCGGGAGTGGCGATGCGGCCGTGGGTCATGATTACCAGCTCGTGGGGGCAGGCATGCTCCCCTTTGCGGTAGGAGGGGTGGGTATAGGCGTAGGGATTGCGGACGAAACCGAGACGTTCGTAAAACCGGAGGCGTCGTGCGGCGAGCTCCTCTACGGGCGGCTCTATCTCCAGAATCATCCGTTTGCCGGGATAACGCGTCAAAAGTGCGTCGATGATGCCGGACCCGATGCGGTGTCCCCGCATGGAGGGATGGATGGCCAGGAATTCGAGGTAGACCGTATCGTCGAACAGCCAATAGAAGGCGATGCCGGCCAGCTCTTCCTCCTCGCCGAGCCACACTTCGCTGTGGGCCGAGGGGTCGGCGAAAGCGGTCGCCTGGGCGCTCCGTGTGCGCCTTTCGTGCTCCGGAAAGCTCTCCTCGTAGAGCTCCCATACCTTTTCCCGCAAAGCGGCGGGAATCTCCCGAATATCCGAAACCTTCATGATCGTGACTGAATAGTACAGGACAAAAGTACGGTAATATCCGGAAAAAAGAAACCCTGCCGTTTGTGTGCGGCAGGGTGGAAATGTTGTTGAGCCATCGGGATTCGAACCCAAAATGACAGAACCAAAATCTGCAGTGTTACCATTACACCATGGCTCAATTCCATATCGGAATGCAAATGTAGCAATAAAAATCGAAAAAGAAGCATAAACGCAATGCGTCTCCATGAATTTATGGCGTTTCCATCGGACGCGCGTCTTTGGTGGCGGTCTCCATCCGGGACGAAACATGTCCCGTCCCTAAGGGGCATGGTCGGGAGATACAAAATACGGGGCGCTCGGAAAGGGCGCCCCGTATTTTCAGAGGGTCAGGACGATGCCGGTAGTGATCCAGCGCGGCGGTTGCCGCAGTCCCACGAAGTCGTAATACTCCGTATCGAGCAGGTTGGTGGCCTCCGCGTAGACGGTAAACAAGCCGCGGTTCCATTGAAGCCTCGCATCCAACAGCCAGTAGGGTGTGTAGGTAGCGGTCGAGGTGTTGTTACGGCAGTACCACGAGGCCGTCACCTCGGCCGACAGCCCGTTCCAGATGTTTATTCCGCACTGTGCGGCCACCTTGTGCTTCATGTAGTCGAGCGCATACTTGGTGAGATAGGCGTCGGAGGCTTTGGAGGAGGACATCCAGCCGTAGCTCACCGTGATATGCCGCAGGAACTTCCGCCCCCGGTACGATGCCTGGGCCTCCACACCGTAGGTGTTCAGCTCCGTCAACTGGGTGGATTTCCATTTCATGCCTTCGGGAGTCTCCGTCTGTACGTAATCGATGATATCCTTGCCGTGCCGGTAGTATCCCGCCACCCCGGCCCGGAACCTGTCTTGGGTGTAACGGGTACCCAACTGGTAGGTCGTAGCGTGTTCGGGTTTGAGATTCGGATTGCCGATGTGCGTGGCGTTGGTGTAATACAGATCCGTAAAGGTCGGCAGACGCATGGAGCGGGTCGCGTTGGCGTCGGCGCTCCAGTGTTCGGCGAGGCGCTGGGTGAGGGCGAGGCTCCACGAGGGGAATGTGCCGTAGGGACTGCCGGCGAGGTTCACGGAGCCGGCCAGCGCGGTTCCTCCCAGGCGTACCCGGTGACTCAGCCAACCGTTTACGATATTCCGGTCCTTTTCATGGGTGTAGAAGAAGCCGTTGCCTCCCGGAATCGGGATGGGATGTGCCATGGCTTCACCCAATACATTGCTGTATATGTGGTTGTATTTGTAGTCCGCACCCACCGACGTCTCGCCGGCTACCCACCGGTAGGCGGCACTGATCCCCGCACCGGCATTGTCCGTGGTGTGGTAATTGGGACGCCAGCCTTCGGGGGCTCCTTTGCCGCCGCGGTAGAGTTCGTAGCGGTCGTCGTTCTTGCGGTAACTCATGTTCGCATTGAGGGTGAACCGTCCGAAACTTCGGTTCCATTTTACCGATGCGAGCGTCGTTTCCGTATGCTCGAACTGATCGGGGAAGGCCAGGGTGTAGAACCCGTTGGAGCCGAAATCCCGTCGTTGGTATCCGGCCTGCATGTCGAACAGACCCGCCGACGCCGAAGCATAGGTGATGCGTGTAAAGAGATTCGTGTTGTTGAAGTCGGTATTCTGGATGTATCCGTCGCTTCGTCGGACGGAACCTGCGGCCAATACCGAGAGGCCGTTCCGGGTGATCGCTCCGGAGATGTTGGAGTAAAGATAGCCGTAGGCTCCTCCGGCGATCTCCGTCCTCATGTAGTTGGGACGGAGCGGGGTAGTCACCATGTTGACCGCTCCCGCGTAGGCTCCGATGCCTGTCAGCCCCTGGATGATGTCGATCGAACCGATGATGTCGATGTCGACGGGCAGGCTGTGGCTTTGGTGGCCTGTTCTTGCATCGGTGAAGTCGATGCCGTTGAGAAGGACCATTGTCTGGTCGTAAGTACCTCCCCTGAGGGAGATGTCCGCCTGTACTCCTTTTCCGCCCCGTTCCCGCACGTCTATCGCAGGATTGAGCCTGAGTACGCTTTCGATTGTCTGCTGAGGCGCGATGCCCAGCGTGTCGCGGCTGTAAACCGCCGTGGGTGTCACTACACCCCTCGTGGGATTCAGTCTTTCGGCCGTCACTTGTAGCGCTTCGATCGTCATCTCGCGTTCGAACCGGAGCGTGTCGGGCTGTGCCGAAACGCTTTTGGCGTTGAGCGTGATGATGCACATCGACAGGGAGAGGACGCCGATCTTCACTACCTTGCCGAGTGAAGCGAATGCGCCGTAGCCCTTGCGTGACCACCGGGTGAAACATCTTATCCCACTTTTAGAACACTTTTTCATGAAAAAAAGATTATAAAAGTGATGATCCCGGACTATTCCGGTGCGCCAAAGGTATGTAAATTCTTCCGTACTTTCCAAGAGCGCTCTGCGGCCGGCACGCTCTACGGGCCTGAGCGACGCAAGGGGTGGGGGAGGTTAACGGTCTTAGGGCAAGTCGTTTGAAAACCGGGAAAAAAACCACGAAAAAATGCAATGCTACCTGGCGCAAAACAAGACGAGCCGGTCATACGACCGGCTCGCTTCCCAGGCAAACGTGTGCCTTTATTCGGCTGTTTCTTCCTCCTTCATGTTATGGAATACGTTCACCACGTCGTCGTCCTCCTCGAGCTTTTCGATGAGTTTGTGCACCGACTGGCGCTGTTCTTCCGGGAGCTCCTTCGTGTCGGTCGGAATACGGATGAATTCACCGCTGGTGATCTCCATGGCATGTTCCTCCAGGTAGGACTGTATCTGTCCGTACGACTCGAACGGGCCGTAGATATTGATCTGATGTTCATCGTCTACGAACACCTCGTCCACTTCGAAGTCGATGAGGTCCAGCTCGAGCTGATCGAGGTCCGTCCCCTCCTTATAGGGCGTCTTGAAGATGGCCTTGTGATCGAACATGAAGCTGACGCTTCCGCTCGTGCCCAGGGCGCCGCCCATCTTGTTGAAATAGCTGCGGACGTTGGCTACCGTACGGGTGGGGTTGTCCGTAGCGGTTTCGACGAGGATCGCGATGCCGTGAGGACCGTACCCTTCGTAGACCATCTCCTTGTAATCGCTGGTATCCTTCGAGATAGCCCTTTTAATGGCCCTTTCGACATTCTCCTTGGGCATGTTCTCGGCTTTCGCATTCTGGATGAGGAGCCGGAGCTTCGTGTTATTGGCAGGATCGGGACCCGCCTGCTTTACGCATACCTCTATTGCTTTCCCTATCTTGGTGAATGTACGCGCCATGTTGCCCCAGCGCTTGAGTTTCGTAGCCTTACGATATTCGAATGCCCTTCCCATTGTATTGCAATCTGTTGTTAAGATGTTTTTCAGGAACACAAAAGTATAACCTTTTCGATAAAAAGACAAAAAAAACCCTTTACTTTTGCGTCTGCAAAGTCATACGATCATGAGAGAAGAGGTGGAAAAAGCCGTGGAGGTGCTGCGTCGGGGCGGCATCATCCTTTATCCGACCGATACGGTCTGGGGGATCGGCTGCGATGCGACCGACGAGGCCGCTGTCGCCCGGATATACGAACTGAAACGTTCCTGCAACAAGAAGGGGATGATCGTCCTCACGGAGAGCATTGACCAGGTCGGGCGCTATTTCAAACGCGTTCCGGCCGTGGCCTGGGATCTGCTTGAATGTGCCGACAAGCCGTTGACGCTCATTTTGCCGGGCGCCTGCGGGGTGGCGAAGAACCTCATTCCGGAGGAGGGTACGTTGGCGGTCCGCGTACCCGACCACGACTTTTGCCGCAGCTTGCTGCGCAGATTCGGCAGGCCGCTGGTCTCCACCTCGGCGAACATCTCCGGAGGGACCACGCCCGCAGGATTCGCCGATATCGCCCCGGAGGTAAGGAGTGCGGTCGACCACGCGGTCGATGTGCGTTGCGAAGGCACGCCTACGGGCAGAGCCTCCTCCATCATCATGCTCGGAGAGGGCGGAGAAGTAAGGATCGTCAGGGAATAAGTCTTATGGGAAAGTTTATCGAAAGCAACATCCAGGTACGTTTCGCCGATGCCGATTGCCTGGGCCATATCAACAACGTCAACCTACAACACTATTTCGACGTGGGGAAGATGGAGTTCTACGAGAAAGTCCTGGGGAAAGCGATCCGGCCCGACGGCGAAAGTCTGATCCTTGTGTCGATCCACACCAACTACCGGCGCCAGAGCCGCCTCGCCTCGCAACTGGTCGTGCGGACCTGGGTGGAGAAGATCGGCAATTCGAGCGTGACCATTTTCCAGCACCTCATCGACACCGCCGACGGCGGGATCAATGCCGAGTGCCGGTCGGTGGCCGTCGGATACGATTTCCAGCGACAAGAATCTTTCCCGCTGAAACAGGAGTGGCGAACCAAGATGGAAGAGTACCTGCAAGAAGGGGAGTAGCCGCGGTTTTGCGGGGCGGAACTCCGGCTGCCCGCCGACAGCGGGAAGAGTCGAATTCCCCGAAACAGAGCCGTATCCGCCCGGATGGGGCTGCGTCGATGAATCGCTGTCCCGCAGAGGGGGCTGGCAACCGGGAGGTTCTCTTTCGTAACGGATTTATAGAAAATGCAATCGACCGCTCCTTAAGGAGCGGTCGATTGCATTTTCCGGGCGGTTGGCGCTCACTCCGGTTCGTTGTCCTTGAAGCCGGGCGCCGTGAGCGACAGCTCTCCGCCGTCGGGAGTAACGAGTTTGGCGCCTGTCGATGCGGGGGTGATGTGGCCGATGATGTCGATGCCTCCAAGCCCTGCGATCTTCGATTGCAGGGTAACGGGCACGGTGAAGAGCAGTTCGTGGTCGTCGCCCCCGTTGAGCGCGGCGACGACCGGATCGGCATGCAGCTCATCGGCCATCTTATGGGTTTCCCGTGCGATCGGTATCCTTTCGAGGTAGAGACGGACGCCGCAGCCGGAGCTCTTGCATAGCTGCAACATGTCCGAGGCCAGTCCGTCGGAGAGGTCGATCATGGCATTGGGGACGATTCCTGCCGCATGCAGCGAAGCGACGGTGTCGGCCGCCGCAGTAGGTTTCAACTGGCGGCGCAGCAGGTATTCGTAACCTTCGAATTGCGGCTGCGGCGAATCGTTGCCCGCAAAGGCACGCTTCTCGCGCTCGAGCAGATGGAGCCCCATGTATGCGGCGCCGAGGTCGCCGGTAATGCATACGATGTCGTTGATCTGTGCCCCTTTGCGATAGCTTATCTTATCCTTTTCTACATTTCCCGTCACCGAGATGCCGATGGTCAGTCCGTTCACGGATGCCGTCGTATCCCCGCCGACCAGATCCACCCGGTACTCTTCGCAGGCGCTCCGGATGCCCGCATACAACTCTTCGATATCCTCTACAGAGAACTTGGCCGACACACCGATGCACACCGTGAGTTGTTCGGGCGTTCCGTTCATGGCATAGATGTCGTTGATTCCCACGACCACCGCCTTGTAGCCGAGGTGTTTGAGCGGAAAATAGACCAGATCGAAGTCGATGCCCTCCAGCAGCAGGTCCGACGAGAACAGGACGTAACGGTCGCCGGCATCGATCACCGCGGCGTCGTCCCCGACACCGAACACCGAGGATGCGTTGCGCAAGGGGAATCCTTGGGTTAGCCGTTCTATCAGCCCGAACTCTCCCAGCTCGGATATTTCAGTTCTTTTCGTCGTCATGATTCTTATCGTTTTTATTCCGCTCCCGTTCCGGCGGAGATGGCCGGAGTTCCCGCAGGGGGTGGGTATTAATACTTAATTTTTTTGCCTTGCTTTCCACAAAGTTACATTATTTTTGGTTTGGTGGAAAATCTGGCTAATTTTGTATCTGTTAATCCGATAACAACCAAAAGTAAACCTTATGATAAACATAGTCTTGTTCGGCCCTCCCGGAGCGGGGAAGGGGACGCAGGCGAAGATGTTGAGCGAGAAATACGGCTTCAACCACATCTCCACCGGAGAAGTCATACGCAATGAAATCCAACGCGGAACGGCGCTCGGAAAACAGGTGAAAGAGGTGATCGAAAGCGGCAGGCTCGCTTCCGATGAGTTGGTGATCGGCATCATCGAAGAGTACATGGCCTCGCACAGCGACTGCAAAGGGAATATCTTCGACGGGTTTCCGCGCACCACTCCTCAGGCGGAAGCGTTCGATGTGATTCTGGAAAAACATGCCAACCGCGTGGACGTCATGGTATCGCTCGACGTACCGGACGAGGAGCTGATTGCCCGTCTTTTGCTGCGGGCCGAGGTCAGCGGGCGGGCCGACGACGCCGACGAGAGCGTCATTCGCAACCGCATCGACGTCTACAAGGCGCAGACAGCCGTGGTGGCCGACTATTATGCCAAACAGGGCAAGTATATTCCCATCGACGGACTGGGGACCATCGACGAAGTATTCGCCCGTCTTTGCGAAGTTGTCGACAGGGTAGTGGCGAAAGAAGGCAGGTAGAAATCGACAGATACGAAACGCAAGGGGCGCTCCGGAACCTATTTCCGGAGCGCCTTTTTATATTATCGCATAATGACAGTTATTGTAAAGAAGGTCCGTAGGTGTTGTATTTGTCGATAACCGATATACGCCTGGGCGTACACATCCTGACGATTAACCTAAAACCTGCTATGATGAAACGACTTCTTTTGCTTCTCCTCTTCTCCGGAATCTTCTCTTGTGCGACCGCCCAATCCCTTGACCGGCCGCAGCTCAACCCCCTTCCCGACACGGACCAACTGCTGAAAAAAGGAGCATGGAACGTCGAGCTGAATACCTGTTTGGGGATGAACCTTCTGAACGGCACCTACACCTACCGTGTGACCCCTTGGCTTGCCCTGGGCGGAGGGGTAGGTATTCTGTGTGGTCCGAGATTCATCCTTTCCGCTTATGTATTTGCACGAATCTATGTCGAAGTACCCCAATGGACCGTATCGCCTTGTCTTATTTTGGACGGTGGGGGCGGCCTGCTCGGCTTCTTCCCTTACCCCACGACCAATCTGGTGTTGGGGTTACGATTCCGGCTCCGTAATCAACACGCCCTTACCTTGGGCGGTGCAATAAGCTATCCTTTCTTTTTGGATATACCTCTGCTGCATGTAGGATATACGTTTTGAGCCGGCTTTCTTCGCACCGTGAAAAATTCCGCAAAAATGGGCGAGGTTCGGCAACAGTCGATGGGCCCTGTTTGGTATAACAGTCGGTCGCCGCGGCCGTCTGCGCCTTGTAGACGGCTGATGTGCAGCATTGTAACGGTTGTGACAGGGGAGGGCGATTGCCCCGCTGCTATATGTTGAACCGTTCTGGCCCTCCGGATACGCACGATGAACGGGTGCTTCGGGACATCGTCCGAAGCACCCGTTCGTAATCATACATATAATAATTATTGCAATTCAGAGATAGAAGTGTTATATTTGTTTATAGAGAAATACGCCTGCGGGCGTACACATTCTGACGATTAACCTAAACCTGCTATGATGAAACGACTTCTTTTGCTTCTCCTCTTCTCCGGAATCTTCTCTTGTGCGACCGCCCAATCCCTTGACCGGCCGCAGCTCAACCCCCTTCCCGACACGGACCAACTGCTGAAAAAAGGAGCATGGAACGTCGAGCTGAATACCTGTTTGGGGATGAACCTTCTGAACGGCACCTACACCTACCGTGTGACCCCTTGGCTTGCCTTAGGCGGAGGGGCGGGAGTCCGAGTATTCATAGTAGACGTTGCCATTCAGGTCTTTGCCAGAATCCAGACCGAGGTGCCGCAATGGAAGGTATCGCCTTTCTTTATCCTGGACGTAGGAGGTGCGTGCGGCATATCGTCGGCCGTTGATTTTATAGGTAATGCGGTGGTGGGTGCGCGATTCAAACTCCGGAACGGGAATGCCTTTACACTCGGCGTCGGGACCCACGCTACCGGATACGGTATTATCACCGACGAGTTTTTTCCTGTCCCTCTTTTACACTTAGGATACCGATTTTAGGTAAGAGGCTCTCGGGGGGGGCCTGTGCGGGGGAGCGTATGTCAATGAGTATGATATCCCTCTGATCTTCCGGAAAGTCGCTGCAATGCTTCGTTGATGCAGGCGGCGAACCGTTTCTGCGACTAAAAAGGTCCGCCTGTCTTTTGGGTTTACCTATAATAGTAATTGCATATTTCTCTCTTTTTTCCTACTTTTAATCCCATGTTTAATCCTTTTAATTGAGAGAAATCATGGAAGACAATCTACCCAAATTCGAGAACAGAGAAGAATTACTGATAAACGGCGAGGTCGGAGCCGACCTGAGCAAGGCGATGTCGTGGGCTAAATTCCTCTCCATCGTGATGTTTGTCGGGACTGGCATGGTATTCCTTTGTGCGATCGTTTGTTTCGCCCTCGACCCGAGCTCCTGGCTCGACAGCGCCATGTTGCCCGGTATGGGAAAGATCCTGGGAGGCCTCTATCTGGTCATAAGCGTCGTCTACTTCTTTCTCGCTTATTTCATGTACATGTTTGCGAACAAGCTCCGGAAAGCCGTCACCTGCGGCGATGTCACCGCACTCGGCTGCGGCGTGAGGAACATGAAATACTATTTTCAGTTCTATGGCATTCTGACGATTGTGGCACTCGCGGCGGTGGTGCTGATGATTATTATCGCGGCAGCCGGTGCCGCCTTCCTGTCGATATAATTCCTCGACTATCCGACAAAAAGAGCGGGAACCCTAAGGTTCCCGCTCTTTTTATGCAGTGATTGCTGTTAGAATTCGTGTATCACGACACCGGAACGGAGTTTCGGTTCGAACCAGGTCGTCTTCGGAGGCATGATGTTTCCGCTGTCCGCGATGTCGATAAGCTGCTGCATCGACACGGGGTAGAGTGCGAAAGCCACCTTCATCTCGCCGCTGTCCACACGCTTCTGAAGCTCGCCCAGACCGCGGATACCGCCGACGAAGTCGATCCTCTTGTCCGTACGCAGGTCCTTGATGCCGAGAATGTTGTCGAGTACGAGGTTGGAAAGTACCGTCACGTCGAGTACCCCGATGGGGTCGGCGTCGTTGTAGGTGCCCTGTTTTGCGGTGAGGCTATACCATTTTCCGTCGAGGTACATGCCGAAGTTGTGCAGTTTGTTGGGCTTGTAGATCTCCTTGCCCACCTCCGTTACGTCGAAGTCTTTCTTCAGCGCATCGATGAACTGCTCGGCGGTAAGGCCGTTCAGGTCTTTTACCACACGGTTGTAGTCGATGATGTTGAGCTGGTTAGCCGGGAAAAGCACGGCGAGGAAGTAGTTGTATTCCTCTTCGCCGGTGTGGTTCGGATTGGCTTTCATGCGCTCCTGACCCACGCGTGCGGCGGCAGCGGTACGGTGGTGACCGTCGGCGACGTAAAGCGCCGGTACACCTGCGAAAATTTCGGTGATGCGGTCCACGGTGCTCTTGTCGCTGATGATCCACATCTGGTGGCGTACGTCGTCCGCCGAGGTGAAATCGTACTCGGCAGGCTGGTTCTTGACCGTAGCGGCTACCATGTCGTCGATCTCCTTGATGTCGGGGTAGGCGAAGAACACGGGCTCCATGTTGGCGCTCTGGATGTTCACATGGATCATGCGGTCCTCTTCCTTCTCGGTACGGGTAAGTTCGTGCTTCTTGATCTTGCCGTCGATGTAGTCCATGAAGTTGGATGCCACGGCCAGACCGTACTGGATTTTGCCGTTCATCGTCTGTGCATAGATGTAGTAACGCTCCTCACCGTCCTTCACGAGCCAGCCTTTCTCCTTCCAGAACTTGAAGTTCTCCACCGCCTTGTCGTACACTTTCTTGTCGTGCTCATCGGCGATCGGATCGAAGTCGATTTCGGGTTTGATGATGTGGAGAAGCGAACGTTCCGTAGCTTCGGCTTTCGCCTCTTTCGAGTTCAGTACGTCATAAGGACGCGAAGCCACCTCGGCAGCGTACTCTTTGGGGGGACGGGTGCCCTTGAAGGGTTTTATCTTTACCATTGTGTTGATTTTTAAATAGTTTCTTGATTGATATAGCAAAGACCGGCATCACTGTTTCCACAATGCATGCCGGTCCTCGTTCGTTTCATTTACCACTTGTTCACCTGGAACCTGTTCTCGCCGTTCGTGAAGAAAGCGACGATCTGGTTTGCGGCTGCAAGCGCTGCATTGACGTTGGCCTCCTGAGTCTCGGCCCCCATCTTCTTCGGCGTAGCGAAGACACGGTTGCCGAACTTCTCGTTGAGCACTACCTGCATGTCGGCTGCGATGTCGGTCACATACTTGAGGTCGGTCCTTTCGGCGAGTATCTTGACCAGGCCCTCCTCGTCGATAACCTCCTTGCGGGCGGTATTGACTACGGTAGCACCCTTGGGCATCTTGCCGAGCAGATCGTAGTTGATGGACTTCTTCGTCTGTTCGGTAGCGGGAATGTGTACCGATACATAGTCGCAGGTGGAGTAGAGCTCCTCTACGGAACCTACCGGAATCACGCCGTCCTTCTCGTACACCGCTTTGTCGGTGATGAACGGGTCGTAGGCGTAAACCTCCATGCCGAAGCCTTTGCCGTAGCGGGCAACGAGCTTACCCACATTGCCGTAGGCGTGGATACCGAGGCGTTTGCCGTGGATTTCGGTACCGGTGCCGGGGGTAAACCGGTTGCGGGCCATGAAGATCATCAGACCGATGGCGAGTTCCGCAACGGCGTTGGAGTTCTGGCCGGGAGTGTTCATTACGACGATCTTGCGTGCCGTAGCGGCAGCGAGGTCCACGTTGTCGTATCCCGCACCCGCACGAACGACGATCTTGAGGTTCTTGGCAGCCTCGATCACCTCGGCCGTAACCTTGTCGCTACGGATGATGATGGCATCCACATCGGCAACGGCTTTGAGAAGTTCGCTCTTGTCGGTATATTTTTCGAGGACGACCAGTTCGTAACCGGCTTTTTCCACGATCTCCCTGATGCCGTCCGACGCCACTTTGGCAAACGGCTTCTCAGTAGCAAGTAATACTTTCATTTCAAAATCGTTTAACGAATAGAAATCAATACTGTTCTCCTGTTTCTTAGGCTTGTAGGTCACAAAATAGCCCACGGACTATTTGTGCATTTTCTCGAACTCCTGCATGCAAGCTACCAGCGCCTCTACGCTCTCGATCGGGCATGCGTTGTAGATGGAAGCCCTGAAGCCGCCTACCGAACGGTGACCTTTGATACCTACCATGCCTTTCTCCTTGGCGAATGCCATGAACTCGCTTTCGAGCGCCTCGTGGCCGGGAGCCATTACGAAGCATACGTTCATGAGCGAACGGTCTTCCTTGGCAGCGGTACCTACGAACAACGGGTTGCGGTCGATTTCGTTGTACAGCAGTTCGGCTTTCTTCTTGTTGCGTTTGTACATCTCTTCCAGACCGCCGAGCTCCTTCACCCACTTGAGGGTTTCGTGCATTACGAAGATCGAGAATACGGGCGGGGTGTTGAACATCGAGTTGTTCCTCGGTTCGTCGCCGATGTGGGTACGGTAGTCCACCATGGTCTGGAGGTTGCGACCGGCCTGGCCGAGGATGTCCTTGCGTACGATCACGAAGGTTACGCCGGCAGGGCCTACGTTCTTCTGTGCACCGCCGTAGATGAGGCCGTACTTCTTAACGTCTACCGGACGGCTCATGATGTCGGACGACATGTCGGCAACGAGCATTACGGGCGAGTCGATGTCTTCGTGGATCTCGGTACCGTAGATGGTGTTGTTGGTGGTAATGTGGAAGTAATCCGCATCCGTCGGAATGGTGTAGCCTTTCGGAATGTAGGAGTAGGTCTTGTCTTCGGAAGATGCGACGATCTCTACTTCGCCGTAGAATTTAGCCTCTTTGGCTGCCTTCTTCGCCCAAACGCCGGTCTGGAGGTAAGCAGCTTTTTTCTTCATGAGGTTGGCCGGAACTTCGAAGAACTGGGTGGAAGCACCGCCGCCGAGGAAGAGGACTGCGTAGTCGTCCGGAATATTGAGGAGGTCCCTCCAAAGCTGCTCGGTTTCAGCCATTACACGTTCCCAACCCGGGGTACGGTGCGAGATTTCCAGAATACCGATGCCGGTGTTGTCGAAATCACGGATAGCCTCGATAGCGGATTCTATCGCTTCTTTCGGCAATACGCAGGGTCCCGCGTTAAAATTGTGCTTTTTCATGATGCTAAATCTTTAAATTTGTAGTTGTATTGAGGATTTTGATTCCGAATTATCGCTTTGTTTTGCAAAGATATGAATAGTTTCTGATTCCGCAACCGATTCCAGGCAATAATTTGCCGCGGCGGGGAACTGTTGTACAATCTCTTCAATTTACCTTATCTTTGTATTTCAAAACACTTTTTTTCATGATAAAATCGATGACCGGCTACGGCAAGGCCGAAGCCGCGGCGCAACACAGGAAAATAACGGTGGAGATACGCTCGCTCAACAGCAAGCAACTCGACATGTCCGTAAGAATACCGCAAGTCTACCGGCCCCTGGAATACGAGGTCAGAAACCGGATCGGCAAGGCCGTACAGCGCGGCAAAGTCGACGTATATATTAATGTGGAGACCGATACGGCGGCAATCCCCGTCACCATCAACCGGGAGTTGTTCATGAACTACTACTCCGTGCTGAAGGGGATCTCCGACCAGATGGAGGAGCAGGGGAGGGGCATGGACCCGGCCCTGATGGCGGCGATTCTCAAGATGCCCGATGTGGTGACGGGCGAATCGGGCGAGGTCTCCGACAGCGAGCGTACGGCTCTTCTGGGAGCGGTGGATAAGGCGCTGGAGGCTTTTGATGCCTTCCGCACCCAGGAGGGGCAAACGTTGATCGCCGACCTGCTGGACCGCATCGGCAAGATCGAAACCCTGCGCAAGGCGGTCGAGCCTTTCGAAGCGCGGCGGGTGAACCTCATCAAGGAGCGGATTCGCGAGAATATCGCTTCGGTGGGGGTTCAGGTCGATGAAAACCGGCTGGAGCAGGAGATGATATTTTATGTCGAGAAACTGGATGTCACCGAGGAGAAGGTACGCCTGGACAACCACTGCCGTTATTTTCGGGAGGTGGCGGCCCAGGAGGAGAACGCAGGGCGCAAGCTCGGTTTCATCGCACAGGAGATGGGGCGGGAGATCAACACGCTCGGTTCGAAGGCGAACGACAGCGACATGCAGAAGACGGTCGTCATGATGAAAGACGAACTGGAAAAGATCAAGGAACAGGTGTTGAATATCCTCTGACGCCGGGCGTCCGCGGCAAGAGGCCATCGAACGATTAAAAGTATGGCAGACCAACTGAACGGAAAACTCATCATATTCTCCGCTCCCTCCGGGGCGGGAAAGACAACCATCGTCCGTGCGCTGACCGAGCGGTTTCCCCGGCTGGAGTTCTCCATTTCGGCCACGTCGCGACAGCCGAGGCATAACGAACTCCACGGCCGCGACTACTATTTCCTGTCGGCCGAGGAGTTCCTTCAGGCATGCCGCGAGGAGCGTTTCGTGGAGTGGGAAGAGGTTTATGCCGGAACCCGCTACGGGACGCTCAAATCCGAAATGGACCGCATCTGGGAAAAAGGCAATACCATCCTGTTCGACGTGGATGTGATGGGAGGAATCAGGCTCAAGTCGATCTTCGGGGAGAATGCCCTGTCGGTCTTCATCATGCCGCCGTCGGTCGCCGCCTTGAGGGAACGACTGATCGGGCGGGGGACGGATTCGCCGGAAACCATCGAGAAACGGGTGGCCAAGGCCGAACTGGAGATCTCGTACGCCGACCGTTTCGACCGCGTCGTGGTCAACAACGACCTGCAGGAGGCGATCGCCGAAGTGGAAGCATTGGTGGCGGATTTTCTGAAAGCGTAGCGGCATGCACTCGGTCATTCTCTATTTCGGCTCGTTCAATCCCATCCACAAGGGACATCTGGCCGTTGCGGAGTGGATATTGGACCGGAAGGTGTGCGACGAAGTGTGGTTTGTGGTTTCGCCGCAGAATCCGCTGAAAAGGGACGGCTCGCTCATCGACGAACGGGACCGGCTGGCCATGGTAGACCTCGCCGTCGCCGGGTCGCGGTATCCGCAGCGGATGAAGGCGTGCGACGTGGAGTTCGCCATGCCCAGGCCCTCCTACACCGTCGATACGCTGTCGGTGCTGGACGCCGAATATCCCGACAGGGAGTTCGCGCTGCTTGTGGGAAGCGACATCCCCGGACAGATCCATCGTTGGAAAGAGTGGCGCAAATTATTGGACTGTTACAAAATCTACGTATATCCGCGCCGGGGTTATCCGGTGCCGCCGGAGGGGAGCGGCTTCACCCTCCTCGACGGTGCTCCTTTCGAGGACTACTCCTCCACGGAGGTACGGGCGGCGCTGGCCGAGGGCGGAGGAAGCGATATGATACCGGAAAGTGTAAAAGAATATATCAAACAACGGCAACTATGGAGTACAACAATGAAATAGAGCGGTTGACGGCGGCCATCGAGGCCGCACCGGACGACCTCTCCCTGTATGCGGAACGCGGCAAGATGCATTTTCGCGCCCACGATTTCGGGAGTGCGCTGAACGATTTCAACCGGGTGCTGCGGGATGACGAGCAGAACGAAGAGATACGCCAGTATGTCAAGATGATACACGAGATACTGGAATTCCGTTACAACGATATTTACAATCCCTGACGCCGCTGCGGGAGAATCGACTATTCATCCGATGAAGAAATTGAACATAGCCCTGCTCGTAGGCGGGGATTCCTCCGAACGGGAGGTGGCGCTGGCCAGTGCCCAGCAGGTATTCAACGCTTTTGACCACACGAAATACAACGTCATTCTGGTGGATGTCCAGGGGCGTCACTGGACTTGCAAGGGGGCCGGAGGCCGGGAGGTCGAAGTGGATAAGACGGATTTCTCGGTGCCGGTGGGCGACGGGAAGATCGTCCTGGATTACGCCTTTATCATGATACACGGTACGCCGGGCGAAGACGGCAAATTGCAGGGATACCTGGAGATGATGGGGATTCCGTACTCCTCGTCGGGATTCGCCTCGTCGGTGGTGACGTTCGACAAGACGCTCTGCAAACGCATCGTGTCAGAGATCGAAGGCCTGTGCCTGGCACGGGAGATCGTACTGCGCCGGGGCGGGGAGGCGGATGCCGCTACCGTTGTCGAACGGCTCGGGCTGCCCCTGTTCGTGAAACCGAATGCGAGCGGGAGTAGTTGCGGGGTGACGAAGGTGAAAACGGCGGCCGAGCTGGCCCCCGCCATCGAAAAGGCCTTTACCGAAAGCGATGCCGTACTGATCGAAGAGTTCATCCGGGGGCGGGAGTTCGGGTGCGGAGTCTGGATCACAGCCGATGACATTCGGACTCTCCCCGTAACGGAGATCAAGTCGCACAAAGAGTTTTTCGATTACGAGGCGAAGTATACCGCCGGCATGTCCGACGAGATCACTCCGGCGGAGATTCCCGCCGATACCGCCCGTCGCATACAACGGCTGGCCGCCGCTGCGGCCCGGGCGTGTCACTGCAGGGGAATCGTGCGGGTGGACTTCATCGTCACCGAGGCGGACGATATCTACATGGTGGAGATCAACTCCATTCCCGGTATGAGCGGAGGCAGCATCGTGCCCAAGCAGATCGCTGCGGCGGGACTCGACCTGGGAGATGTGCTCGACACCATTATCGAGGATACGCTATGCAGACGCTGATAGAGATCGAAGGGAGGATCGTCGTCACCGACATCCTGACCGAGCGGTTCTGTTGCGATCTTGCGGCGTGCCGGGGCATGTGCTGCGTGGAAGGGAATGCCGGGGCTCCGCTCGACGAGGAGGAACTTCCCGTGCTGGCCGCCGAATATGCCGGATTCAGCCCCTACATGACGGAGGCGGGGCGCCGCGAAGTGGAGCGCCAGGGATTCTCCGTGATCGACGCGGAGGGCGACCATACCACGCCTCTCATAGGCGATGCCGATTGCGCCTATGCGATCCGCGAGGGGGGCGTGACCCTGTGTGCTATCGAAAAAGCGTGGCGGGAGGGGAAAAGCGCTTTCCGCAAACCCGTCTCCTGTCATCTCTATCCGATTCGCGTCACACGGTTCCGCGATGGCAGCGAAGGACTGAACTACCACAGGTGGGATGTCTGCTCCTCGGCACGCCGATGCGGCGAGCGCACCGGCGTCCGGGTATATGAATCGCTCCGGGAACCCATCATACGAAAATTCGGCGCCGAATTCTATGAGGAATTGGAGGCGGCCGCCCGTTATTTGGAGGAAGAAACGTGAAAAAGTCGAAACATCATAGATTGCAGGTCTCCCTCTGCGCCTTCGTCCTCTGTGCGCTACCTCTCGGAGCTTCGGCCCAGCGGACGGTGCCCAAACTCGAAGACCTGCCCCGTCGGGCGATCGATACGCTCGATACGAACGACCGCAATGTCAAGATAGTGATCTTCACCAACAACACGTGGAGCTACTACTATCCCGACCTGCAGGAGCGGACCGACAAAAAGGTATATCGGGAACATTGGGTCAACGATCGGATTTTCGCCTATACGGACATCCAGCTCCAGGAATTGCCGCAGGTCGTCGACCTGGAACTGATCGACCGTTACGAAGATTTTCACGCACCCACCGTCGGCAAGGTCTTTTCGAAATACGGAACCAGGGGCCGACGTAGCCATCAGGGCGTGGATATTCCCCTGGCGATCGGCGAACCGATCTATGCGGCGTTCGACGGTAAAGTCCGCTATGCCCGCTACAATACGGGAGGGTACGGCAACCTGGTCATCATCCGGCACGAGAATGGTCTGGAAACCTGGTACGCCCACCTCACGCGTTGCAATGTGGAGCAGAATGACTATGTGACGGCCGGCACGGTGATCGGCTTTTGCGGCAATACGGGCCGCAGCCGCGGCGCCCACCTCCATTTCGAGATGCGCTACTGCGATCAGACCTTCGATCCGGAATACCTTATCGACTTCTCCACGGGCGATCTCCGCTACCAGACCTTCGCGCTCGACCGCTCGTTCTTCAGCATCTATTCGCGTGCATCCGAATCGTTGGAGGAGGAAGACGACTACGACCAGACCCTGCTCGCGGTAAGTACGCCGGACGCGGCACTGACCTCGGAGAGTATCCTCGAGAACATCGAACAGGCGGAACAGGCATCCATCCGCGAGGAGCGTGCCAAGACGGACCCGCTGTACCATACGATCCGCAAAGGGGAGTACCTCGGCAAGATCGCACGACAATACGGTACGACCGTCAAGAAGTTGTGTCAGCTCAACAACATCTCCGAAAACACCATGATTCGGGAAGGACGCCGGCTCCGGGTCCGGTAGAATGTAAAAGAGCGGTCCTGCTGCAACAGGACCGCTCTTTTTTACGGAATCGCCGTACGCAGGCGACCGGCGGATGTTCGTCAGAACTCCGAGGGAAAGGTCTTCATGTATTGTACGCGCTCGAGCAACAGGTCGCCCCGGCGCTCCTTCCGATTCATCAGGCCCCGGAAGTCGTCGACGGTTGCGAAACCGTTGCGTCCCATCCACTCGGCAAGAAAGGCGTTGATCCGGCCGATCACCTCCACGCCGTTTATCAACAGGGTACTGCACAACTGAACTGCCCGCGCACCTACCAGAAGAGCCTTGACGGCATCCTCGCCGCTATGGACCCCGGTAGAAACGGAAATATCCAGTCCGGGCATCTCCGCCGTGGCGATGGCCACGTCGCGCAACGACTTATGCAGTTCGGCCGGAGTGCTCAGACCGCTGGCCGAGATATACTCCATGTTCTCGATGTCGATGTCGGGCTCGAAGAAGCGGTTGTAGAGAACGGCTCCCTTCGCACCGCGATTGTAGGAGGCTTGCATCATGTGGAAGATATTCGTGAAGCGCCTGCTGAACTTTACCGATACGGGAATGTCGACGGTACGGGTGACCGCTTCGATGATGCCGAGATAACGCGCTTCGATTTCGGCCGATACCTGCGTTTCGTTGTCGGGCATGAAAAAAATGTTCAGTTCGAGCCCGTCGGCTCCGGCCGCGGCGATCTGACCGGCATACTCCACCCATTTGCCTTTCCCCATGCAGTTGATGCTGGCGATGACCGGAATGTCGGTGCTGCGTTTGACCTCCGAGATGAGGTCGATGAAACTTTGCATGTAGTCGGCGCCGAGGTAGGCGTGAAGGTAATCGGCCGCCTCCGGATAATCGTTGCCGTAGCGTGCCATCATGGCGGCCTCGCCGGATATCTGTTCCTCGAAAATGGACTTCAGTACCACCGCACCGATCCCGTTGCGGACCAGCTCTTCGATGTGGGCGGCGGTTGCCGTCAGGGGCGAACTACTCGCAATCAACGGATTGCGAAGGTCGAGTCCCATATAGTTTACCGATAAATCTGTCATACGTCCTGAATGTGTCATTGCTTGTTGGTAATGGTGTAATCCCGCTCCCCGAAAATTCTGCTGCCGATGCGCACCATGGTGGCGCCGCACGTTACGGCAAGAGGGTAGTCCTGGGTCATACCCATGGAGAGCGTATCGAAATCGGTGCCGAAATAGCCGCTCTTCAGTTCACCGAACAATTCGTGTACCGCAGTAAACTCGGCACGGATCCGCGAATCGTCGTCGGTTTGGGTCGCCACGGCCATCAGCCCCCGTATGCGGATATTCCCGTAGGTGCGCCAGGTGCCCTCCGCCAGGTATCGCCTCAGTTCCTCCGGCTCCCAGCCGCTCTTGGTCTCCTCCTCCGCGATATGCACCTCGAAGAGGATGTCGATGGTCCGCCCGTTTTTGGCGGCTTCGCGGTCGATCACGGCCAGCAGCCTGTCGGAATCGACGGAGTGGATGAGCTCCACGAAAGGAGCGATATATTTCACCTTGTTGGTCTGCAAGTGCCCGATCATGTGCCAACGTATGTCGTGCGGCAACAGGGCGTATTTCTCCCGAAGCTCCTGGGGGCGGTTCTCGCCGAACACCCGTTGCCCCGCATCGTAGGCTTCGCGTATCATCTCCGCCGGGTGGGTCTTGGAGACGGCCACCAGCGTGACATCGTCGGGCAGGGAGGCCTCTACCTCCCGTAGTCTTTCTTTCAGTGACATCGCCATTTACTCTAATTAAGGCAAAAATACGCATAATTTCCGTATATTTGCTTTTCGCAGAACGATTGAACGATCAATTAATTGCTTTATAAAATGAAAAAAATTCTCTTGGCAGCCGGCCTGCTGGCGACCCTGGGTACGGGGACCGCAGCCGCCTGCACCAACTTCATCATCACGAAAGGGGCTTCGACCGACGGTTCGGCCATGGTGAGCTATGCGGCCGATTCGCACCAGCTCTACGGGGCCCTCTACAAATACGACGCCCCGCGCAAAGGCTACAAGCCCGGGGCGCTGGTATCGGTCTACGAATGGGATACGGGGCGCTACCTGGGCGACATTCCGCAGGCTCCCCGCACCTATTCCACCGTAGGAAACATGAACGACAGACAGTTGATCATTGCGGAAACCACCTACGGCGGTCGGCCGGAACTGGTCGATCCCGACGGGGGAATCGATTACGGTTCGCTCATCTACCTGACCCTCCAGCGAGCCGCGACGGCGCGGGAAGCCATCGCCACGATCGTGGAGCTGGCCAATACCTACGGCTATGCCTCCAGCGGCGAATCGTTCTCGATCGTGGACAAGGACGAGGCTTGGATCTTCGAGATGATCGGCAAGGGGAGCAATCCGGTGGACGGCCGGAATGCGAACAAAGGCATCGTGTGGGTAGCCCGCCGCATCCCCGACGGGTACATCTGTGCCCATGCCAACCAGGCACGCATCACGCAGTTTCCGCTGGACGACCCGGAGAACTGCCTCTATGCACCGGACGTGATCTCATTCGCCCGCGAAATGGGATACTATAGCGGGAGCGACGAGGAGTTCAGCTTCAGCGACACGTATGCCCCGCTCGATTTCGGCGCCATGCGCGGCTGCGAAGCCCGTGTATGGTCGTTCTTCCGGACTTTCGCTCCGGGTATGGACGCCTATTCGGACTATGCGATGGGGCATAATCCCGACAACCGGATGCCCTTGTGGGTAAAACCCTCGCAGAAAATATCGCCCAAGGAGGTGTTCGACGCCATGCGCGACCACTACGAAGGCACCCCTCTGGACATGACCGCCGACATCGGAGCGGGCGGAAGCGCCTGCCCTTACCGCTGGCGACCGATGGAGTGGGAGTGGGAAGGCCGGACCTATGCGAACGAACGCGCGACCGCTACGCAGCAGACCGGTTTCTGGTTCGTGGCACAGGCCCGCGACTACCTGCCCGATGCGATAGGCGGCGTACTTTGGTTCGGCGTGGACGATGCGGCCACCTCGGCTCTCACGCCGATCTATTGCGGGACGACCGAAGTGCCCTTCTGTTTCAGCGAGGAGAACGGCAGCATGCTGGAATACTCCGACTCCTCCGCATTCTGGATCTTCAACCGTGTGGCACAGTTCGCCTACCTGCGCTACGACGTGATCGGCCGGGCCGTTCGCGAAAGTGCGGATGCCTGGGAAGAGGAGATGCTGGGCAAGGTGAAGCGATTCGACGAAAAGGTGATGCGCGAGGAGATGTCGCACAAACGGATGGTACGCGAAGCGACGAGATTCTCCGTCGAGAATGCGCAACGTCTTTTCGACCGCTGGGTGGCTCTGGACCGTTACCTGATGGTGAAGTACATCGACGGCAATGTGAAGGTAGAGAACGCCGACGGTTTCATTCACAACGGTTACGACGAAAAGATACCCGATACGCCCGAATGGCCCGGCTACACGGACAAATGGAAAGAGGCGGTCGTACGCGATCACGGCGACGTCTTGCGCGTGGCGGAATAAAACCTGCGGGCACGAAGGAATATGATGCTTATTTGCTAAATTTGTGGCATGGACGGGAGAGTCGCCCGCCATGCCACAAATTTTACCGGACAACCCGGATACCGATTAAAACTATATAAACCGAACAGAGATGAAATACGATGTTGTCGTAATAGGCAGCGGCCCCGGAGGGTACGTTGCCGCGATCAAAGCCGCACAAAACGGACTGAAAACCGCCGTAGTGGAGCGGGCCGAGCTGGGTGGCGTGTGCCTGAACTGGGGGTGCATCCCCACCAAGGCCCTGCTGAAAAGCGCCCAGGTTTACAATTATGCCAAGCATGCCGCCAACTACGGCATCGAGATAAACGGAGAGATCGCCGCACCGCTCGACAAAGTCGTCGACCGCAGCAGGGGAGTGGCCGACACGATGAGCAAGGGCGTGGCGTTCTTGATGAAAAAGAACGGCATCGAGGTTATCGGCGGACACGGCCGTCTTGCGGGAAAAGGCACGGTGGAAGTAGAGGGGCCCGACGGCGAGAAACAGACTGTGGAAGCCTCGCACATCATCCTGGCGACCGGCTCCCGTCCGCGCGAAATGAAATTCATGCCGATCGACGGCAAGAAGATCATCTCTTCCAAAGAGGCCCTCGTGCTGCGCGAGCTCCCCGAGAGCATGGCGGTAGTCGGTTCCGGTGCCATCGGTTGCGAATTCGCTTATTTCTACGCCTCGCTGGGCGTGAAGGTCACGGTGATCGAATATCTCCCGCAGTTGCTTCCCGCAGCCGACGCCGACGTGAGCAAGGCACTCGAACGTGCCTTCCGCAAAATGAAGGTCGGAGTCATGACGGGAACCACCGTGAAAGACGTTGCGGTGAACGGCGAGGGGAAATGCGAACTCCGCATCGAAGGCAAGAAAGGCGAAGAGATACTCACCACCGACGTCGTCCTTTCGGCCGTCGGCATCAAATCGAACCTCGAAGGACTCGGACTCGAAGAAGCCGGAGTCGCTCTTCAGGGCGACAAGGTACAGGTGGACGACTTCTACCGCACCAACGTGGAGGGTGTCTATGCCATCGGCGACATCGTGCACGGTCCGGCGCTGGCCCATGTGGCTTCGGCGGAGGCCATCTGCTGCGTAGAGAAGCTGTGCGGTCACGAGCCCGCTCCGGTCGACTACTCCACCATTCCCTCCTGCGTGTACACCACGCCGGAGATCGCCATGGTGGGGCTGACGGAGAAACAGGCTGTCGAGGCGGGATACGAGGTCAAGATCGGACAGTTCCCCTACACCGCATCGGGCAAGGCGACGGCCGCCGGCGATCGCGACGGTTTCGTCAAACTCATTTTCGATGCGAAAACCGACAAACTGTTGGGGGCTCACATGATGGGCGCCAACGTTACGGAGATGCTCGGAGAGCCCACCCTGGCGAAAACATTAGGCGTTACGGCGCAGCGGATCGCCGCTACGGTCCACTCGCATCCCACGATGCACGAGGCCGTCATGGAGGCTGCGGAAGCCGCTCTCGGCCATGCGATACACTTGTAGGTGTCCGACGGCACGACAACAACCGAAAAAGGCAGGCCCGATGGCCTGCCTTTTTCGATCCGATGACAAATTACTTCAATTCGAAATCGCAACTTTGGATGAGCTCTTCTTTGACTTTTAGTCCCATGTGATTGAGGTATACTTGGATTCCCTCTCTTTTTGCGAATTCGATCGGGTCGATGAAATCGGAGTCCCCGGCTATGATAGCGATTTTATCTACGACCTTATGCGTCGCTAACCAAACCATATCCATTCCGACCTTGATATCCACACCTTTTTGCTTGAAAGAGGGCCGATAACCGGTCAATATGCCGTTCTCATCGATCTTGGGCTGCCATCCTGCAAAAGAGAGCGTTCCCAACCGCAGACAGAACTTATCGGTTCGAGCCAGCTCGTTCAACAATTCGGTCTTCGCCACATACGACTTCGACAAGGTAAAGTCGTACTCTTCCCCTTGCGGGTTTGTCTTTTTGCCGCTGAATGGCCGGGCATCATAGAAATAGACGCGAAACAATACGTCTTTGATATTGTCCGAGTCAGCAAGGGTTTTCGCCCGAATCAATCGCATCGTATTCTCCACTTCCTGCTTCACGTGGGCTGCCGTCGGCAGCATACCGTTGATTCTGTTTTTATTAACGGCATCGAAAAAGCCGCCGTCCACCAGAATCGCTATCTTCATTATCTCCATACGGATTATCCGAATAAGTCCGGCAAAGAACCGGATAAGAAAGTTAATTTATTGAGATTATTATGTTTTACTGTGCCTGTTATCCGTTCATGCACTATTTCACTCGAATCAGATTGAGCCCGTCGCGCAGGGGCAACACGACATTCTCCACCCGTTCGTCTTCCCGTACCATCCGGTTGAACTCCCGGATAGCGGCCGTATGCGGATCGCGGTGTCGCTCCGGTTCGGCCACCTTGCCGTACCACAGGATGTTGTCGGCGATCAGGTAACTGCCGGAACGGACCAGCGGGAGTGTCTGCCCGCCATCCATCAACATCCGGTAGTAGGCCGGATACTCCCGCTTGTCACCGTCGATAAAGACCAGGTCGTAGGTTTCGCCCAATGTCGGCATCACGTCGAGGGCACTGCCTATGTGCAGGCGAATCCGGTCGCCGAATCCGCTGCGCTCCACGAATGAACGTATCATCTCCTCCTGTTCGTCGTCGGCTTCGATCGTATCAAGTATCGCATCGGCCTCCATACCCGCAGCCATGGAGAGCGCCGAATAGCCCGTGAACGTACCGATCTCCAGCACCCGTCGCGGACGCATCATCTCCACGAGCATGCCGAGAAAACGGCCCTGTACGGGGCCCGACAACATCTGCGGATGGATGGCTCGCTGGTTCGTCGTGCGCGTCAGTTCCGCCATCAGTTCCTCTTCCGGCGAGGACATTTCGTGTATATACCGCTCCAGACGCTCCATGGTCCCTATCTGTAAATAAGACTCGACATTCCCGTGAACATATCTTCCGCCACCGAGCGGATCGACTCCGCCTGGATAGCGCCTATCTTCTCCTTCGCATCGCCGAAACCGTCCACCTCACCGAAAACGAGATAACTCTTGGCCGCACCGAGCATGTAGGATTCGTTGTTTTCCGCCGCGATGGCGAGCTGTCCGAGGAACTGCCTCTTGGCCACGGAGAGGCGGCGCGGTGAGAGAGCGTGCTCCGCAAGTTCCGCCAGTTGACGATCGATCAGCTCCATACAACGCGCGACATTCTCCTTCTCGCAACTGAAATAGACGGAAGCGATCCCCGAATCGGTAAAGGGTGTATAGGAGGCTTCTACGGTGTAGGAGAGCGCATTCTTCTCCCGGAGCGACACGTTCAGCAGCGAATTGGCCGACGGTCCGCCGAGTGTATTCACCAGCAGCATCAGCGGCAGACGCCGGTCGTCTTTCAGGTCGTAGGCACGCTTCCCCTTCATGCAGTGCACCTGATGGGTGGCGCGTCCGACCGCATGAGAGAAGGGCTCCGAAGCGGGATTCACCTTCCGCTCGAACGTGCGACGGCTGGCGGGAATACTCCCGAAATAGCGGTCGGCCACCATCCGGAAGGCCTTTTCGGAGAGATTGCCGATAATCGAAAAGACCATCTGGTCGGTGGTGTAGGTCCGTGCGATGAACCGACGGATATCTTCGCTGCGAAGACGCCGCAGGGTGGTTTTGCTTCCGAGAATGTTGTGACCGAGCGAGGATCCGGCAAAAACCATATCCTCGAATTCGTCGTACAGGCGCTCGGCAGGCGAATCCTTGTAGAGATTGATCTCGTCGAATATCACGTTCTTTTCCTTCTCCACCTCATGTTCGGGAAAGGTCGACCGGAAGACGATGTCGGCCAGCAGCTCCACCGCTTTGGCATAGTCGCCGCGCAGTGTGGTGGCATGAACCACGGTCTCCTCCTTGGTCGTATACGCGTTGAGCTCCCCGCCCATATTCTCCAGCCGGCAGTTCACCTGCCAGGCTTTGCGGCGTTGCGTCCCCTTGAAAAGCGTGTGTTCGACGAGGTGCGCCATGCCGTATTCGCCGGGCAGCTCGTCGCGACTGCCGGTGTTTACGGTCAGGGCGCAGTGTACGACCGCCGACCGGACCTGTTTATGAATGCACCGGATTCCGTTAGGCAGGGTGTAAGTAGAGAATTCCATCAATCGTTCTTGTTTTCGGCCCGCAAAGATAGGTACTTTCCGGTATGGCTCGCCCGACAACGGGCGAGATCGGCCGGAGTACCCTCGAAAACGAGGTGACCGCCCTCGTCGCCCGCCTCCGGACCGAGGTCTATCACCCAGTCGGCACACCGGATGACGTCCATGTTGTGCTCCACGACCACGATGGTGTGCCCCTTCTCGATGAGTGCATTGAAAGCCGCCAGCAGTTTGTTGATGTCGTGGAAATGAAGACCGGTGGTCGGTTCGTCGAAAACGAACATGGTGCTCTCCGTGGCATTGTCTTTCATCAGGAACGTGGCCAGCTTCACCCGCTGTATCTCGCCTCCGGAGAGGGTGGAGGTGGATTGTCCGAGCTTGATATACCCCAGTCCCACGTCCTGCAACGTCTTCAGTATCTCCAATACTTTCCGGTTCGCGGCGTTGCCTCCGTCCAGCGCGAAGAACTCCATCGCCTCGTCCACCGTCATCTCCAGCACGTCGTAAATCGAACGGCCGTGGTATTTTACCTCCAACACATCGTCGTTGAACCTCCTGCCGCCGCAATGTTCGCATTTGAGCTCGATATCGGCCATGAACTGCATGCCCACCACCACGAATCCGTCGCCCTGACACTCCTCGCACCGCCCGCCCGGACGGTTGAACGAAAAGTAGGAGGGCGTCATGCCGTTGTTGGCCGCATAGGGCTGATCGGCGAAGATCTTGCGGATATGGTCGTAGGCCTTGGTATAGGTCACCGGGTTGGAGCGCTGCGACTTCCCGATGGGATTCTGGTCGATCATCTCGATGGATTTCAGCATCCCCACGTCGCCCTCCAGGCCTTCGAAACTGCCCGGCTTCACTCCCGTTTCGAAAAGTTTGCGCCGCACGGCCGGGTAGAGTATCCCCTTCACGAGCGAAGACTTGCCGCTACCGCTCACTCCGGTAACGCAGGTCATCACCCCGAGCGGAATCTTCACGTCGATTCCCTTGAGGTTGTTTTCCCGTGCACCCTTGATTCCGATATAGTTGCTCCAACCGCGCGGGGTAGGGGGCGGAGATATGGTTTTTCGACCGGTCAGGTAATCCGCCGTCAGGCTGCCCCCGGCTCGTTCGAGCTGTTTGAGGGTGCCGTTGAACACCACTTCGCCGCCGTTGTAGCCCGCCTCCGGACCGATGTCGACGATGCGGTCGGCGGCACGGATGATCTCCTCTTCGTGTTCCACGACGATCACCGTATTGCCGAGATCGCGCAACTGGCGAAGCACCCGGATCAGCCGGGCCGTGTCGCGCGGATGCAGTCCGATGCTGGGCTCGTCGAGAATATAGAGCGAACCCGTCAGGTTGCTGCCGAGCGACGTGGCGAGGTTGATGCGCTGGCTCTCGCCCCCGGAGAGGGTGGAGGAAAGGCGGTCGAGCGTGAGGTAACCCAGCCCTACGTCGGAGAGATAGGAGAGCCTGTTGCGTATCTCGACCAGCACACGCGAAGCCGTCTGCACCTCGTACGCATCCAATTGCAGGCCGGTAAAGAACTCCATGAGTGCATCCACACTCATGGTCACGAGCTGGGCGATGTTCTTTCCGCCCACTTTCACGTAAAGCGCCTCGCGGCGGAGCCGGCTTCCGCCGCAAGCGCCGCAGAGCGTCTTTCCCGTATACCGCGAGAGCAATACGCGGTACTGTATCTTGTAACGTTCGCTTTCAAGGTAGGCGAAAAAATCGTTCAACCCTTTGAAATGGCGGTTGCCCGTCCATAGCAACTGTTTCTGTTCCCTGGTGAGGTCGTAGTAGGGGCGGTGCACGGGGAAATCGAACTTATGGGCGGAAGCCACCAGTTGCTCCTTCCACCACTTCATGGTGTCGCCCCGCCAGGCGGCAATCGCATCGTCGTAAATGCTTT
Source organism: uncultured Rikenellaceae bacterium (assembly GCA_910577285.1). Taxonomy (GTDB): domain Bacteria; phylum Bacteroidota; class Bacteroidia; order Bacteroidales; family Rikenellaceae; genus Tidjanibacter. The sequence continues at coordinate 306,206 of CAJTLO010000001.1, forward strand.
TGGTTTTGTCCGGTACGACGAGCTCCTCGTCGATTCCGGTCACTTTGCCGTAGCCCTCGCAGACGGGACAGGCCCCGATGGGATTGTTGAACGAGAACATGTGTTCCGAAGGGACTTCGAAAGTCATCCCGTCGGCTTCGAAACGGGTAGAGAATACCTCGACGCGATCCCCGTCGTCCCCTTGCACCACGATCTTGCAGCTTCCCTCGCCGTAACCGAGCGCCTGCGCCACCGAATCGCCCAGACGGCTCCGCGTCTCTTCGTCGTCGCGGGCACGGACACGATCGACCACGATGTCGAACTCGGTCGTTTTGTCGATACCGGGACGGGATATGTACTCTTCGATCGGTACGGCCGCTCCTTCGGTATAGATGCGTTGAATGCCATCCCTGACAAGCAACGTAAGCCGCTCCATGACACCCTGGCCGGCATCGGCCTTTACCGAGGCGCACACGAGCACGCGCCGGTCGGCCTGCGAAGCCGCATAAGCGACGATATCCTGCACCTGATAACACTTGACCTCCCGTCCCGTAACGGGAGAGTAGGTGTGTCCGATGCGGGCAAAGAGCAGTTTCAGGTAATCGTATATCTCGGTGGAAGTTCCTACCGTAGAGCGGGGATTGCGCGTATTGACCTTCTGTTCGATCGCAATGGCCGGAGCGATACCGCTGATCGAATCCACGTCGGGTTTGTCGATACGGCCGAGAAACTGCCGGGCATAGGCCGACAGGCTCTCCACATACCGGCGCTGTCCTTCGGCAAACAGCGTGTCGAACGCCAGCGTGGATTTGCCGGACCCCGAAAGTCCGGTCACCACTACCAGCTGATTGTGCGGGATTTCGAGGTCGATATTCTTGAGGTTATGTACCCTGGCCCCTTTTATATAAATGGAATCGTGTTTCGTCGAGTCGTTTTTCTTCTGCATCTGCCTTTACCCCTTCCTTTCCACATCGGCCCCTTCCGCATTCGCCAGCCGTTTCTCCAATGCAGCGGCACGGCTCCGGCGTATGGCCAGCGTCATGGTACACACATTATCGAAAGACTGCGATACGATACGGGGCTGCTCTTCTTTGACGACTTTCATCACGTCGTTCATACATACATACGGGAAAACGACCGTGAATATTGCATCGACCGTCTTCTCCACTATTTCCGCTGCGGCAAGCACCTCCGCCGTCGATTCGCGATACGCGCCGATCAGTCCCGGAACCCCGAGTTTCGTTCCGCCGAAATAACGCACCACCACCACCAGGCAATCGGTTACGTCGGCCGACAGCAGTTGTCCCAGGATCGGTTTGCCCGCCGTTCCGGAAGGCTCGCCGTCGTCATTGGCTCGGTATACGCTCCCGTCCGCCCCCAGCCGATAGGCATAGCAATGGTGCGTGGCATCGTAATACTTCTTGCGCAACCGCTCCACGATCTCCAGCGCTTCTTCGGCCGAAACGACCGGAAAAGCGTAGGCGAAAAACTTGCTGCTGCGCTCCTTGAAGAGCGCTTCGGCCGGAGCCGCTATCGTCCGGTACAGATCATCCCCGTTATCGGCCATACCTGGTGTAAAACTTTATTCGGGGCGATTTAAAATCCTGTTCCAGCGAATCTTGCCGGGGAACGACTTGTCCTTGTCGGTGGACCAGCCGATGAATACCGGCTTGCCCACCACATGATCTTCCGGTACGAATCCCCAGAACCGGGAGTCGGCGGAATTGTGGCGGTTGTCGCCCATCATGAAGTAGTAGTCCATGCCGAAGGTATAGGAATCGGCCGGAGCGCCGTTGATATAGATCGTACCCTCCTTTACTTCCAGGTCGTTGCCTTCGTAATTCTTGATGATCCGTCGGTACAGAGGCAGGTTGTCGAGAGTGAGGGCAACGGTCGCACCACGCTCCGGTACCCACAGCGGACCGAAGTTATCCTCGTTCCAGCCGAAACGATCGTCGTTGGGGAAGATCCAGTGTCCCGTTCCGCCGGATTCGTAGCGCTCGATCGACACGATATTGGACATACCGCGGAGTCGTTCCTCATTGGCATCGGTCAGGGGGAGGAGGTAGGTGTTCACGCTCTGGTCGTACAACACATCGTCTTTCGCTATGCCGAGCTCGTCGAACGTTTTGCGGGCAATGGGATTGCCGGCGGTCCGTACGTAATAATTGTATTGTCGTCCCGGTGCGTCCCGGTGCGGTTCGCCGTTGATGTAGAGCTCGCCATGCTTCACGGTCACCGTATCGCCCGGCATGCCCACACAGCGTTTTACATAGTGTTCCCGCTTGTCGGCAGGGTGGGAGATGACGGTGTATTGCCTGTTGAGGAGTTCCCGGCCGCGCTTCTCGCCGTAGGTGTGCTGAAATTCGCGGAGCACATCGTAATAGGTGACGTTGGGGTTCTCCATGAGTACCGTATCCCCGGCCGGAAAGTTGAACACCACGATGTCGTCGCGCCGCACTTCGCTGCATCCGGCCAGACGCTTATAAGGGCGGCGAACCGCTTCCGAATAGGATTTCTTCGTTTGCGACAGAGGCATCCTGTTGTGCACCAACGGAAACGAGAGGGGAGTCATAGGCATTCGTGGACCGTACGCCACCTTGCTTACGCAGAGATAATCGCCGACCAACAACGTTTTTTCCATCGAAGAGGTGGGAATTCTGTACATCTGGAAGACGTAGGTATGGATAAGCGACGCCACGATCACGGCAAACACGACGGCTTCGATCCAGCTCCACATTTCACGATAGGCTTTGTTGGTCGCCTTGCGTTCCCGATGCTTCTTCCCGAACAGGAATCTCGCGATGTATTTGGTGATGTAGATGTCGAAGATGACAGGCAGTCCCAACAACATCCACGGATTGCGCGACCACACCACGAGCCATAGCACATAGATTACGGATACAAGGGTAAACTTGGTCCATTTGTTACGAAAAAACGCACGTACTTTATTCCAAAAATCTTTCATACTCATTTATTATTCTGCTCATTACATGCAGTTACATCAATCATTGCCGCGAACGATGCCGCCCAGCATGTCGTCCATGGTAAGCACTCCTTTGCGGCCGATGGCGAACTCCGCCGCCACGACGGCGCCTACGGCGAATCCGCGACGCCCTTTGGCCGAATGACACAGGGTAATGGTGTCCGCTTCGGAGGCATAGGTCACTTCGTGTATGCCCGCCACATCTCCTTCACGGACGGATACGATTCCCAGGGCGGAGGGGCAGGTCGTTTCATGGTTGACCCACTCCCGGGTACGTTCGATATTCCGCATGATTCCCTCCGCCAGCGTAACGGCCGTACCGCTGGGCGAATCTTTCTTCCGGGTATGATGCACCTCCCGCATCGACACCCCGTACTCCGGGAACTTGTCCATGATACGGGCCAGGTACTCGCTGACGCGGAACAGAATATTTACACCGATGCTGAAGTTGGATGACCAGAAGAACGTCCCGTTCAGTGTTTTGCATAATTTCTCGGCCTCTTCGATCCGTTCGTTCCATCCCGTCGTGCCGCAGACCACCGGAATACCGGCCCGCAGGCAGGCTTCCACGTTACCGAATGCCGTCGAGGGGGTGGTGAACTCGATGGCGACATCCGCCTGCGCCAGCGTTTGTGCATCGAGTTTGGCCTGCTCGCCGGCATCTACCGTAAGGAGTACCGTATGCCCACGCTCCTCGAGGACCCGTTCGATTTCGTGTCCCATGGTGCCGTATCCAATAATCGCAACTTTCATATCTCGAAATTGACCGTTATCCCGCAAATATACTCAAAAAAAGATCATTGCCGACAGGCAATTTCCCTGCCGGCCCGCATCCGGAGAACCGGAAAGGTCAGCAATTCGTGTCGGGCAGGGCGTCGGGAGTGTAAGTACGCAATGCGAGGCGTTTGACCCACACCACGAAGATACCGGTAAGGATGAGATTCAGCACGAGAGTCAGTACCGAAATCACCAGGGCCGGACCACCGAGATTATAGCCGATAGCGATGAAGATCACGCCGGCACCTACTTCTCCGCGAGTGAACATCCCGATAGAGAGCGCCAGACGCTCGCTCCATTGCCGGTCGCGATAGAAAAACATGGGGACGAGCTTACCGATATTGGAGAGGAACGAAACGGCAACCACATGCAGGGCGATGACACCCCAGGACATCATGGGTTGGGACCCTGTCACGGAGGAGGCGTTGGCAGCCGAAGCAGCATCCATTCCCAGGAACAGCGGCATGCTGAGTCCTACGAGAAACATGAAAAGAAACGAGATGCCGGAAGAGGCCCTGCGCTCGCGGGGCGAATCCACATGTTTGGTTTTCATCGCCATACCCAACACAAAGGCCGGGAGCAGCACTTCGATATGAATACTTCCCGCCTCGCCGTAAAAATGTTTGGAGGCCAGGTAGACCAGTTGCGTGATTCCGAAGACCGCCACGGCGTAGAGGAGTACGGCCCACCACTCCTGTCGCAGATCGTAGGAGTTCAACTTTTTCCAACCGATCCACAACAGCAGGAAGACGATAAACACCACGACGAACAACTGCCAGCGAAGGCCGATCATCATGATCTGCAACGGAATCATCAACAGGATGGTATCCAGGTCATCGAAAATGGCGAGCACTTGTATCTTCTTATACATCCAGCTCTGCTTGAGATGCAGCGCCGCCAACATGGTAAAGAGAATACCGGCGGAAGTGGGGGCGGCGAAGCGGCTGAGCAACAGGTTCTCTTTCCATGCTTCGGCATCGCTCCAATAGCCCGAGGGAAGCAGGACGAAAATGTAGTAGAGCGCGATGAACAGCCATGGAACGGCCGCCGTAGCCATCGCGATGAAATAGTCCGCCGCATAGGAACGCCACCGCGTCTTGTCTATCTCGAATTCCCGCCCCACGTTGATCATGATAAACGACAGGCAGATGTAAAGCAGGGTAGTGGAAACGTTGCGGAATGCGGGATACCGCTCGCCCAGAAAGCCGGGCAATACCTGGGAAGCCGCCAGGCCGAGAATCAGGAGCAGGGAGAAAGTAAGAACTTTTTTCATCTAAGCTACGACAAGAATAAGAGACGGCACTCCCGGCAAATGCGACCATTGCCAAAGGGGGTCCGTCCGTAAATTTTCTGCAAAGAAACATATAATCCCGGAATCTGCCGCCTCCCTGCATTCAAAAAAGCGACCGTTCGTCGCATCCGCCCCGTAACAAAGGCGCTACGCCACCGGGCCGCAGTCGACATGCGCCCAGCGCCCGATGGCCGCCCACAGAAGCGGAAGGGGATTTTTGGTCGACGGATGTGCGGCATATCCCGGACCGCACCTATCTTTGCGGGAAAATGCGGACCCTATGCGCTACTTCATGATCTTGTCTTACAAAGGGACGAATTACCACGGCTGGCAGATACAACCCAACGCCCCGTCGGTGCAGGCGGAACTCGAACGCGTACTCTCCACCATCCTCCGTACGCCCACCCCGGTGACCGGAGCGGGAAGAACGGACACGGGAGTGCATGCCCGCAACTATGCGGCCCATTTCGACTGTGTCGCCGAGCTCGGCGACACCGAAAAGTTCCGGTACCACCTCAATGCCATGCTGCCGGGCGATATCGCCATCCACCGCATCCGGCGCGTGCGGGACGATGCCCATGCCCGGTTCGATGCCTCCGAGCGGGAATACACCTATTATATGTGCAGCGAAAAGGAACCCTTCAGTCGCGAAACATCGTGGCAATACAGCGGGAAACTGAATATCGCCGCTATGAACGAAGCCGCCGCACACCTGCTCGACTTCGACGACTTTACCACCTTCGCCAAACTCAACTCCGCCAACAAGACCAACATCTGCCGGGTCACCCATGCCGGGTGGCGGCAGGAGGGGAGCCGGACTGTTTTCACGATCCGGGCCAACCGTTTTCTGCGCAATATGGTCAGAGCCATTACCGGAACGCTCGTGGAGGTGGGACGAGGGAAAATGACCCCGGAAAAGTTCCGGGATATTCTGGCGGCCCGCGATCTCTCCCTTGCGGGTTCGTCGGCGCCGGCGCAAGGGCTCTTCCTGACCGCCGTGCGCTATCCGGAAGAGATTTTCATCGACGACGCCCCGATCGGGAGGCCGCATTGACATCTCCTCCTTACTACGACAAGACGGACGGAGGGTCTCCCTCTCCGTCCGTCTCGTTTTGCAGCACGCCGGTCGCCCCGGAGGCTACTCCAGCTTCAGATCTTTCCCTATCCGTTCCAGTTTCGCATCCAGCGCCTCGCTCACGCTCTCGTACCGATCGAGCGTGTCGAGCGGTTCGCGCACGCTGAAGTAGTACTTTATTTTAGGCTCCGTACCGGATGGACGTATCGATACTTGCGTTCTGTCGGCCGTCACGAACTGGAGAACGTCGCTTTTTTCCATGGCGATCGGAGTCACCTTGCCGGTAGTGAGGTCGCAGCTTTCGCCGGTCAGGTAGTCCCTGATGGTGGCTACGGAGGAACCGGCGATGATTCGGGGCGGGGTAGTACGCCACTCCGCCATCATGCGGCGAATCTCCTCCTGGCCCTCCTGACCTTTGCGCACGATCGACACAAGCCCCTCCTTATAAAAACCGTACTGCAGGTAAAGCTCCTGTATCAGCCGGTAAAGCGACATCCCGTTGCTCTTGGCCCATGCCGCCGCCTCCGCAGCCAGCGCACACGAGCTGACGCCGTCTTTGTCGCGAACGAAATCTTCGGGCAAATAGCCGAAGCTCTCCTCACCGCCTCCGATGTATTTTTCGCCGAGCGGCTCCTGCCGGCGGATGATCCCCGCAATGTACTTGAAGCCCGTCAGGCAGTCGAACACCTTCACCCCGAAACTGCGGGCCACCTCGGCCACCATCTCGGAGGTTACGATGGTCCGCACGATGAACTGACGACCGTCGAGCCGGCCCGTTTCGCTCCAACGGCGGCATATATAATAGGTGAGCAGCACGCAGGTCTGGTTGCCGTTCAGCAACACATAGTTGCCCTGATCGTCCGGCACCGCGATTCCGATACGGTCGGCATCGGGGTCCGTGGCAAGTACGATGTCGGCCTTCTCGCGCATGCCCTGTTCGATCGCCATGCGCATGGTGGTCCGCTCCTCCGGGTTGGGCGACTCCACCGTGGGGAAATTTCCGTCGATGACCATCTGCTCCGCCACGGTGCTCACATCGGCAAACCCGAACTCGCGCAACGCCTGCGGAACGAGCCGGTAGCCGCAGCCGTGAATGGGCGTATACACGATCTTCATATCCCTGTTCGCAGCCACCGCATCGGGCGAGAGGGAGAGCGACCGGATCCGGCGAAGATAGAGTTTGTCGAACTCCTCGTCCAGGATCGTAATGTTCTCCGCATGGAGTCCCGATTTTATCTGACTTATATCGGTAATTTTCGCCACCTCCGCGATGATATTCTTATCGTGCGGAGCCACCACCTGCGATCCGTCCGTCCAGTAAGCCTTGTATCCGTTGTACTCTCTGGGGTTATGCGAAGCGGTGACCATCACGCCGCTCTTGCACCCCAGTTCCCGGATGGCGAAGCTGAGTTCGGGGGTAGGACGGAGCGAGTCGAACAGGAATACCTTGAACCCGTTCGAGGCGAAAATATCGGCTACCCGCTCGGCAAACTCGCGGCTCCGGTTGCGGCAGTCGTGCCCCACGGCCACCCGGATCTCCTCTCCGGCAAACGTTGCGGCAAGATAGTTCGCCAGCCCCTGCGTGGCCATCCCCACGGTGTATACGTTCATGCGGTTGGTGCCCACGCCCATGATGCCGCGCAGCCCCCCCGTGCCAAACTCAAGGTCTCGGTAAAAACTTTCGGAAAGTTCTTTCGGATCATTGTCAATCAAATACTTAACCCGATTCCGGGTCGCTTTGTCGAAATCTTCGCCAAGCCACTTCTCCGCACGGCGGAGAAGCTGTTCGTCTATCTGTCCGTTCATAATCGTTATTGGTTTTATCTATAGTTCACTCTGCGTTCGCACGATATTTTCTATACACAAAATTAGCCGTTTTTTTATAATTTCTCGCTATCAAACCTTTAAATCCCTACGCCGGAGGGGGCTCCGTTTTTCCATAGAAATTAAAACTGAAAACGCAACACGACCTGCAGTTTTTTTAAGCAATTTTTGGCACACTTTTGTATTCGAAAAAACCACCCGCTATCTTATGGTCATCAATAATCCGACATACAGCGATATGTGGCAGAACTGCTTGTCCCGCATCCGGGAGAAGACCTCGCAGGAGGAATTCATCAAGTGGTTCAAGCCCATCGTGCCGGTCAATTTCGACGGCACTACGCTGCAATTGCGGGTGCCCAACGAGACCTACGTTTACCATATAGAGAAGCACTACATTCCGTTTTTGCGGCCGATCATCTATCAAACCTTCGGCCAGCGGACCAAACTGCGCTACTCCATCCCCAACAACGAACACCAGGCACATCCGCAGTCCGCGGTCTACCCGCAGGAGGCGAACACCACTCCGATCTCGAAATACGTCGAGCAGACCGACACGGCGAATATAAAGAATCCTTTCGTCATTCCGGGCATAAGGAAAATCGTCATCGACTCCCAGCTCAACCCCAACTACACGTTCGACACCTTTATAGAGGGCGATTGCAACCGCTTGGCGCGTTCGGCCGGCATGTCGATCGCGGTCAATCCCGGCAACACGGCCTACAATCCGCTCTACGTGTTCGGCAACTCGGGACTCGGAAAGACCCACGTAGCACAGGCCATCGGCATGGAGATCAAACAGCGGCACCCGAACCTGCAGGTGCTCTATGTCTCCATGAACAAATTCCAGGCACAGTATACCTCGGCCGTCCTGAACAAGGAGGTGAACGATTTCATACACTTCTACCAGATGATAGACGTGTTGATCATCGACGACATACAGGAGCTGTCGGGTAACAAAGAGAGCACGCAGAACGCATTTTTCAACATTTTCAACCACCTGCAGCTCTCGGGCAAACAACTCATCCTCACGTCGGATAAACGGCCGATCGAGCTGAAGGACATCAACGATCGTCTACTCACGCGCTTCCGTTGGGGATTGGCTGCCGAATTGATGCCACCCGACTTTGAAACGAAAGTCAAAATCATCAAACATAAGGCGGCGCGACTCAACGCCGACATTCCGGATGAAGTGGTCGATTTCTTCGCTGAAAACATCAACGCCAACATCCGGGAGATCGAAGGCGCACTCTCCTCGCTGGTGGCCAACGCCACGTTTCTCGGCAAGAAGATCACCATCACCTTGGCCAAAGAAATACTTAAGGTATACGTCAAGATCTCGCAGAAAGAGATCACGATAGACCACATCCGCAACGTGGTGTGCGACCACCTGAAAGTCGATCAGGCAGTCTTCGACTCCGCCAAACGCACCCGCGAGGTCGCCCAGGCCCGTCAGATTGCGATGTATCTCTGCAAGCAGCACACGAAAGCCCCCTTGGCCGCTATCGGGGCGGCGATAGGCGGGAAGAACCACGCCACGGTACTGCATGCCTGCAAGACCGTGTCGAACCTGATAGAAACCGACAAGACCTTCAGCCAGCTCATCGAAGAGATCGAACGCAAAGTAATGGCGAAATAGGGGGAATTCGGGAGATTTGTAACGTTAAAGCCGGAACACATGTTTCCGGCTTTAACGTTACATCTTTAGAGATATTTTTCGTACTTTTACATTGGTTAATTCCCGCTATCGGGAAACAATTGCCGCCATTGGCGGATAACAAAGATCAATATACTGAAAAACATAAATATATGGCAGAGAAAAAAGAAGTCAATGCAGACAAACTGAAAGTACTGAACGCAGTACTGGACAAAATAGAGAAGGATTTCGGCAAAGGGGCCGTCATGAGGATGAGCAGCGAGAAAGTAGAAGAGGTCGCAGTGGTTCCCTCCGGCTCCATTACGCTGGATATGGCGCTGGGAGTAGGCGGATACCCCAAAGGCAGGGTGATCGAGATCTTCGGACCGGAATCCTCCGGTAAGACGACCCTGGCGCTGCACGCGATTGCCGAGGCACAGAAGGGAGGCGGTCTGGCCGCCTTCATCGACGCCGAACACGCCTTTGACAGAAGTTATGCACAGGCACTGGGAGTGGATGTGGACAACCTGCTGATCTCCCAGCCCGACAACGGAGAACAGGCCCTGGAGATAGCCGACAGCCTGATCCGTTCCAGTGCGATCGACATCATCGTGATCGACTCGGTGGCCGCCCTGACTCCCAAAGCCGAGATCGAAGGCGATATGGGTGAATCCAAAATGGGACTTCAGGCCCGGTTGATGTCGCAGGCCCTCCGGAAACTCACCGCCAGCATCAGCAAGACCAAGACGGTGTGCATCTTCATCAACCAGCTGCGCGACAAGATCGGGGTGGTGTACGGCAACCCGGAAACGACCACGGGCGGTAACGCGTTGAAATTCTATGCCAGCGTACGTATCGACATCCGCAAAGCCTCCAGCATCAAGGACGGCGAGGAGCAGCTCGGTGCACGGGCCAAAGTGAAGGTGGTCAAGAACAAGGTCGCTCCGCCTTTCCGCCGTGCCGAGTTCGACATCATGTACGGCGAAGGAATCTCCAAGGTAGGCGAGATCATAGACCTCGGCGTGGACTTCGACATCATCAAGAAGAGTGGCTCGTGGTACTCCTACGGAGATCGGAGGCTTGCTCAGGGGCGCGACGCGGTAAAAGATCTGCTGACGGCCGACGAACCTCTGATGGAGGAGATCGAAAACAAAGTACGCGATGCCATGAAAGAGGCACGCAGCGCCGCAAAGAAATAGCACCTTCCATCTCCTCCGGCAAAACACCGGTCGCGGTTGTCTTGCCGGAGGAATTTTTCTCCACCCGAAATTCGACCGCCTATGGCTGTAGCAAATTACTCCGAGGAACATGAAATAGTGATTACGGACCGTTTCAACGATCTCCTTGCGTCTTGCTCGAAAGTAGTCAAGAAGGAAGAGGATTGGGAGTTGATACGCAGAGCTTTCTTTCTGGCCAAAGAGGCCCATAAGGGAGTGCTGCGGCGCAGCGGCGAACCCTACATCCTGCATCCGATAGCCGTAGCCAAAATCGTAGTGGAAGAGATCGGATTAGGTGTCAAGTCGGTAGCCGCAGCTCTGCTTCACGACGTGGTGGAGGATACCGCCTACACGGTGGAAGAGATCAAAACCATCTTCGGGGAGAAGATCGCCTACATGGTAGACGGCCTGACCAAGATGGCCGGAGTGGTGAATACCGACACCTCCAAGCAGGCCGCTTACTTCCGCAAGGTACTGCTTACCCTTTCGGACGACGTACGGGTAATCCTCATCAAGATTGCGGACAGGCTGCACAACATGCGGACCATGGCCTCCATGCCGCGCGACAAGCAGGTGAAGATTTCGAGCGAAACCCTCTATCTGTTCGCACCGCTCGCTTACCGGCTGGGGCTGTATGCCATAAAGACGGAACTGGAAGACCTCAGCCTCCGTTATCGCTATCCGGAACAATACTTCGAAATCGTCCGCAAGCTGGACGAAACCGATCCGGACCGAAGCGAATTCATCGACCGCTTCATTGCCCCTATCCGGCAACGGCTCTCCGAGAACGGCATCGAGTTCACCATTGCGGGACGGGTCAAAAGCATCTTCTCCATTTGGGCGAAGATGCAACGCAAGGGCATCCCTTTCGAAGACGTATACGACCTGTTCGCCATCCGCATCGTTTTCAAACCCATGGAGCTGATCCCCGAGAAATCGCAATGCTGGCATATCTACTCGCTGATAACGGATATCTACGCTCCGAAACCGGACCGCATCCGCGACTGGGTGAACTTCCCGAAAGCCAACGGCTACGAAGCGCTTCACGCCACGGTGATGGGACCGGACGGTATTTGGGCCGAAGTGCAGATACGTTCCGAACGCATGGAGGAGATTGCCGAACGCGGATTCGCGGCCCACTGGAAGTACAAACAGGCCCACAGCAGCGAAGACGAATTCGACAAATGGCTTAAAGAGGTCCGCAACGCATTGAAGGGTCCCACGGAAGATGCCGTAGAATTTCTGGACAATGTCCGTCTTACGCTCTACACGAACGAGATCGTGGTCTTTACGCCGCAAGGCGATCCCCGCAAGATGCCCCAAGGGGCTACGGTACTGGACTTCGCTTACAACATCCACACGAATGTAGGCAACAAAGCCATCGGGGCGAAAGTAAACCATAAGATCGAATCGATTTTCGAAACGCTCAAGAACGGAGATCAGATCGAGATCATCACATCCGACAATTCGCACCCCAATCTCGACTGGCTCGACCATGTGACAACGGCCAAAGCCAAACAATCGATCACGACCTATCTGAAGCGATCGCGGGAGAACAACGTGGAGCGCGGCATCGAACTCTTCGACAGGCGCATGGCCGAATTCGGCATTACTCCCAGTGCCCGCGTATTTCGGAAAATACTGCCGGCCTACGAATGCAAAAACAAAGACGAATTCTACAGCAAGCTCGGATCGGGGATCATCAATCTGGATGAAGTAGATAAAGTACTTCGTCAGAACTCGATGAATAAGGTACTCAAGTTCTGGGATATCCAGCTGACGAAACCCTTCAAGAGCAACCGTCAGAACGACCCGTTGCTCGTAGGCTCGTCAGACACGAAAGATGCCGATACTCCCAAGTTCGTGATTGCCGAAGGGTGCAATCCCATTCCCGGCGACGAAATCGTAGGCTACCGAAATCCGGGGACAAATACCATCGTCGTCCATAAGGCCGGCTGCGAAGATATCACCCGATTGGCGGCACAGCATGGCGAGAATATTGTCACCAGCATCAAATGGTCCAGTTATAAGGCCGAATCCTACCTGGCAGAGATCGAGGTGCGCGGGATCGACAGGGTGGGCATACTGGTCGACCTGTCGCAGGTGATTACCCTGGAGTTGGGTATCAACATCCGAGAGTTGGCCATACAGAGCCACGACGGCATTTTCGAAGGCAAGATATGCGTCTACGTCAAAGATACCGAGAACCTGAACGCATTGCAGGATAGGGTAGGAAGCATAAAAGGCATCGAAAAGGTCAAACGCGTGCTATGACCCGTAGATTACAAATGTAAACCACCTTAAGTCATGATTGAAGATATTCTTTTTCTTATCGTTGGCGTTCTATTGACCGTACTTCCGGCGCTGCAAAAAAAAGCGAAAAAGGCCCGGGATAAACGCCGCAGAACCCAACCTCAAGAGGTAGTCATCGACGAATCTCAGACGGTCGTATTGCAGGAAAAAGAGAATCCGTATGCGTACGGCTGCGAAACGCTCCAGTCATCGTCTGATGCGGAAGAACGCGTACCATTATCCCGGCAACCGCTCGTTCCGTCTGCGAAAACGGTATCTCGGGAATGTCCGTCTATTCCGTCTCACGATACCGCACCCAAGGTAGCCGAAGATCGTCCGGAAGACTTCGATCTGAGAAAAGCCATTCTTTTCTCGGAAATACTGCACCCCAAGTTTTAAGATAATCAAATCATTTTATCATAATGGCTACTATATTCACCAAGATCATCAACGGAGAAATCCCCAGCTATAAGATAGCCGAGGATGATAAGCATTATGCTTTTCTGGATATCAATCCGGTCGTCAAAGGGCATACCCTGATAGTTCCTAAGAAAGAGACCGACTATCTTTTCAAACTTGAGGATGACGAACTCGCGGAGCTGATCGTATTCGCCAAGAGCGTTGCCCGCAAACTGGAAAGCAAAATAGCATGCAAGAGGATAGCGGTTACGGTCATCGGTCTGGAAGTACCTCATGCGCATATCCACCTGCTTCCCATCACGCAAGAGAGCGACATCGATTTCAAGCATAAACAGCATCCTTCCGAAGAAGAACTGAAGGCGATAGCCGATCTGATCAACGGTTAAATCCGTCCGAAGGGGAAGGTACGAATTACATTTCGCCCATATCCTTTAAAAGGAGAGAGTAGGGGATACTCTCTCCTTTTTTCATGCCTTCCACGACTCTATCCCACTCAATGCGATTACAAAAGTAAACAAATAATTCATCCCCGACCGCAGAGCCAACTCCGTCGTTATTCCCTTGAATTATTCATTGTACTATCGAAATATATTACCACAAAATCAGTCGATTACTGTAATTAATATTAAGTTTTAATTAATATTAGGTGGTGATCCAGCAAAGAATAGGGGTCATTTGCTGGTAACTTACATAATTCAAATCAACATAAGTTACTTAAAATCAATGTGGCAACTAATGTGTGCTAAAGTTAAAAAGCAACACATATAAGGGAGGGTTCATCGGGTTATACGAGGAGCATATCGGAAATCGACGCCGTTTTTTTTGATTTCAAAACAGCATGCTTTATATTTGTAAAAACGCATCACATGAAAGAGCGCATCGAAAAGCTGCTTAAAGAGAAGTCGCTATCGGCTAACCGCCTGGCGGAATTACTGGGTGTACAGCCATCCGGCATATCCCACATCCTCGCCGGTCGCAACAAACCGAGTCTGGATTTCATTTTCAAGCTCCTTAAGACTTACCCTGACATCTCGCCGGATTGGTTTATCTTGGGCGAAGGCGATATGTACAGACAAACCTCCCACGCGACCGAAATAATCGACGAAACACCGGACAAAAGACAGCCGAATACGACACCTTCGGACGATCTCACGCTGCAATTTTCCCGGGAATCGGAAAGCGCCGATCTGTTTTCCGATACTCCGGTTGTCGATCGGCCGCAACCTCCATCGGAAGGCGCAATGCGGCAAGACCCCGGTGAGCGATCCGCCCGGAAGCAAGTACGACAAGTGATGATATTGTATTCGGATCACACCGTAGAGATATTCGATTACAGCGACCGCAATTGAAGATATATTTATAATGGTTCCCATAGCCCGAATCCGCAAAATCCGCATTTCAAAAATGAAATATAATTTGTATTATGTTAAGTAGTACGGGGTACTTCGGTGAGAATTGCGCACTAACCCATTGAGTTACGATTAAAGCCTCCTGTACTTATCCGATACAACCCTGCATCAGACTCCACGCACTCATGACTGCCCGGTGGAGCGATTGGCGCCGAAAGTTCGGACGGCGTTTTTTCGCTGTTGTGGAACCGCTTTAGTTGATCTGCGTCAAAGACCTTGACATCCTCCCTGCATTCAATTTAAACTAAGCATCGAAATACACAACAATAAGCACATAACTACAAGGTAGTTGCGAATTCGAAATACACCAAGACATTCGATTACCGCTATCTTTGGCCCCATTTTAGATACTCCCTCTCGACACCCCCGAATACCATTCGGTTTTGCACTCGACTTTTCGTATCTTTGTACAACTAATCGCGACACCATGTTGAAAACCCCGAAATATCTCATCCGGACTCTCTGTCAAACAATAATACTAATTTTATTGACGACAAGTTGCCACAATTACGGAAATAATGCAGGTACCGTATTCACGGCCTCCATTCCCCCTATCAAGTATCTTGTTGAAAACATTACCTGTGGAGATTTTCCCGTTGAGATATTGGTTCCCGACGGCGCGAATCCGGAATCCTACTCCCCTTCCCCTTCGCAAATAGTTCAGGTAGAAGACTCTAAATTAATATTCACCAGCGGATTGATCGACTTTGAAAAGGAGCTTGTTTCACGCCTGCCTGCCGACAAAGGCAATATCATCGATCTGAGCAAAGGCGTTGCTCTCAAAGCGGGCTCCTGCTCCCACAGCACGGATGCAGAAGGACATACCCATAGCATAGATCCGCACATTTGGACCTCTCCGAAACAATTGAAAATCATGGCTTCCAATACTTATGAAGCCATCTCCCGCCTGTTTCCCGACTCGCTGAAATACCGCGATGCTTACGAGGCGTTGCTCCGACGACTGGATGCGGCATCCGAAACGATCGCCGGGAAGATAGCGGTTTCTCCGACCCGGACATTCGTTATCTACCACCCTGCCCTCACCTACTATGCCGACGATTACGGATTGGTACAGATAGCCTTGGAGAACGAAGGAAAAGAGCCCTCCGCAATACACATGGAGCAGGTAATTCGGGAGGCCCAAAAGGAACGGATCGGGGTGCTCTTATATCAGAAACAATTTCCCGTAACCGCCGTTTCTGCGGTGGCCCGCGATATGAACGTCGTTCCGATGGAGATCGATCCGCTGGCAACGGATATTATCTCCGAAATCGAGCGTATTACCGATATAATTACCGGCCGATGAAACTCATTTCACTCCAGGACGTGTCGGTTTCGTACGAAGGAGTGCCGGCACTCGAACATGTGTCGCTCGATCTTTTTTCCGACGACTTTACAGGCATCATCGGCCCGAACGGCGGAGGCAAGACCACCCTTGTGAAAGCTATTCTCGGCATGGTCCCCTATTCCGGAACCATTGCGTTTGCAAAAGGTATCGGAGTAGATGACGGCACGATCGGGTATCTTCCCCAACAGAATCATTTCGACCGCCAGTTCCCCATCTCGGTCACAGAGGTGATCTACAGCGGCCTCCAGTCCCGCAAGCGCCTCCGTTTTCGCATCAGTCACTCCGAAAGGCGCAAAGCCGAAGAGCTCATGGAGCTAACCGGCATCCGCCCTCTTGCCGACAAGCCGATAGGCGGGATCTCGGGCGGCGAAATGCAGCGTGCTTTGCTTTGCCGCGCCCTGATCGCCGATCCGCAACTGCTGATACTCGACGAGCCCGCCAACTTCGTCGACAACAAGTTCGAGAAAGAACTTTATGATATCCTGGCCTCTCTGAACGACCGCATGGCCATCGTGATGGTATCGCACGATGTGGGCACAATCACCAGTTACGTCAAAAGCATCGTATGTGTCAACCGCACGGCTCACCGACACGACACGAACGACATCACCCCTGAATTGCTCACCAACTACAACTGTCCCATCCAGCTGATTTCGCACGGCGAAGTACCGCATACCGTTCTGAAAAGACACTGAGTGAGGTTATAAACATCACCGCCGAGCAATAAGATTACATAACGCTGGCTATTTTCATATTAATCAATGCCTTACATGTAAAACTAATTGCATCCCACCTTACTGTCCGCTGCATTTCTCACCGGCAAGCGCCATGCCTTAGGTTAGCAACGATTATCCGCTTAAATTCAATTACTTGTACCAGCACTGAATACATAAAGAGGCTATCCGGATGGATAGCCTCTTTATGTATTCAATAGACCGACCGACTACTCGTTGACCGTCTTGCTGAGTTTATCGAACAACCCGTCGATACGATCCATAAGTTCGTTACGCAAGAAGGCATAGTGCTTCTTTACGAGCGACTTGTTGTGTTTTTCGACAGGATGGTTGGCCATCTCGTAAAACTCATTACGGGCTTCTACGGCCTCTTCCACAACCTTCACGATATCCTCCTGTTTTTCGGAGTTGAAGTAGAGCGCCAGGTAGCAGTCGTATACCACTTCATTTACAAGATAATCTATGTCTTTTTTGATTTGTCTCAAACTTGCCATTACCGATGAATTATAAAGTTATACAAATAGTTCGCAGCCACGCAGACAGGCGGCCTTCCACCCTCCGATCCGCAAAAGCCATTATTAAAGCAAATATAGCATTTATTCCGTTTCCTTCAATGCTTCCGCCAGAAAATCTATCAGGTCGGCACTGTTCATTCCCTCCACGCCATAATATTCGGCGGCCTTATCTCCCGCCGCGCCATGCAGAAACACTCCCATCGTCGCAGCGGCGAGCGGCTCGTAGCCCCGGGCAAGCAGACCGGTCAGGAATCCGGTCAACACATCTCCGCTGCCCCCTTTAGCCATCCCGCTATTGCCCGTCGAATTGAAGGCGATACTCCTTCCTCTGTCGCAAACGGCGGAATTGGGTCCCTTCGCGATAACCACGCAATCGAGCCGGGCAGCCAGGTCGTTGGCTCTGTACAGCATATCCTCCGCACTCGTCCACTCCCCTGTCAACCGGCGCAGCTCACCGGCATGCGGGGTCAGAATCGCACCGGCGGGTACAAGACGCTGCATGTCCGGATTCCCAGCAAGCATATTCAGCGCATCGGCATCGATTACCATTCGTATGCTGTGAGCGCCGCACCACTCCAGCAGGCGTCCCAATGCCGACTCGCTCCGCCGATCCCGACCGAGTCCGCAACCTACGCCTACCGCCGTATAACGCTCCATATCTTCGGGAAGCTCCGTAAAACAGTCCGTCGCATCCAGGCTGAAAAGCGCCGACGGGAAGTTGGCCTGTACCGGAAAACGCTCCGCTTCCGGCAGATGGATCGTCACCAATCCGCAACCGGAACGCAGTGCGGCACCGGTCGACAGGACCGCCGCACCCGGCATCCCTTTCGAGCCGCACACCAGCAACGCATGTCCATAACTCCCTTTGTGGGCATCCTGCAGCCTCGGCTCTACCAATGCCCCGATCTCCTCCGAGGTAATGTAACCGAATCCCCAGCCGGAGTTCTCCGCAAAAGTCTCGCTCACTCCCGGCGGCAAAAACATGATCTCACCCTTCATTTCCGTTCTGCATTAAATCACGCCGCAAGATAATGAAATTTCGCCGCTCCACCCTGCAAAAAAAATCGGCAGGCTTGAGAGCCTGCCGATTCGATTCGTCCGAAACCATGCAACGATCAACCGAAGTTATCGTACATGATATTCTCCTTCGGTACGCCAAGACTGTCAAGCATCTTCTCGACAGCCGCCGTCATCGGGCCGGGACCGCAGATGTAATACTCGATGTCCTCCGGCGCATCGTGGTATTTCAGGTAGTTGTCGTAAATCACCTGATGGATGAAGCCCGTGTAGCCCTTCCAGTTATCTTCGGGCTTGGGCTCCGAAAGGGCCACTTCGTAACGGAAATTCTCGTTTTCACGTGCGATCTCTTCGAACTGCTCCTCGTAGAAGATCTCCCGTTTGCTGCGGGCACCGTACCAGAATGTGATCGGCAAGGTCGTCTTCTTGGTCATGAACAGGTCGAAGATGTGCGACCGCATGGGGGCCATACCGGCACCGCCGCCGATAAACATCTTCTCGTTCGGAGTATCCTTGATAAAGAACTCGCCGTAAGGACCGGATATGGTAATCTTGTCGCCCGGCTTGAGCGAATAGATGTAGGAGGAGCAGATACCGGGGTTCACATTCATGAACGCACCGGCAGCCCTGTCCCAAGGCGGAGTTGCGATACGGATATTCAGCATGATGATATTGCCCTCGGCCGGATGGTTGGCCATCGAGTAGGCACGGAACGTAGGCTCCGGATTTTTAGCCACCAGGCCCCACATCTTATTCTTATCCCAATCCTCACGGTATTCTTCATCGACATCGAAATCCGAGAACTTGATGGCATCGTATTTCGGAACGTCGATCTGGATATAACCGCCGCTGCGGAAATTGAGGTTCTCGCCTTCAGGCAACTTCACCACGAACTGCTTGATGAAGGTGGCGACATTGTGGTTCGACACCACCTCGCACTCCCACTTCTTCACGCCGAGCACCGCTTCGCTGACATGTATCTTGAGATTGTCCTTCACCTTTACCTGGCATCCGAGTCGCCAATGGTCCTTTTGCTGGCGACGCGTAAAAAAGCCCGTTTCGGTAGGCAGTATCTCTCCGCCTCCCTCGAACACCTGGCACTTGCACATTCCGCACGTACCCTGCCCGCCGCAGGCGGAAGGCAGGTAGATGTTCTGGGCGGCGAGCGTCGCCAGGAGCGACTCTCCGGTCGAAGCCGTGAGCACCCGTTCGCCGTCGTTGATATCTATGGTGACTTCGCCGGAGGTGGTCAACCGGGCCTTGGCGAACAGCAGCAGTACGACGAGCAGCAAAACGATCACCAACGCCGCCACTACCGCGATTATAATAGCATTCATCATAGTCTTCTAACCTGTTTAATTGATTTGAATACCGAGGAACGACATGAAAGCGATTCCCATAAGTCCCGTGAGGATGAAAGCGATACCGGGCCCCCTGAGCGGAGCCGGTATGTTGGAATAACTGATCTTCTCACGGATAGCCGCCATCATCAGGATGGCGAGCCACCAACCTATACCGGAACCCAGACCGTACGACGCCGCCTCGCCCACATTCAGGAATTCCCGCTGCTGCATGAAGAGCGAACCGCCCATGATGGCGCAGTTCACGGCGATCAGCGGCAGGAAGATACCGAGCGAGTTATAGAGCGAGGGACTGAAGCGTTCCACGATCATCTCCACCAACTGCACGAAAGAAGCGATCACGGCGATGAAGACGATGAACGACAGGAAGCTCAGATCCACCTCCGCCAACTTCGGGCTGATCCATGCAAGGGCTCCGGGCTGGAGGAGGAATTCGTTGATCAGGTAGTTCAGGGGCACGGTGATGAACATCACGAACGTCACGGCTGCACCCAACCCCAATGCTGTTTTCACATTCTTGCTCACGGCGATGTAGGAACACATGCCGAAGAAGTAGGCGAAAACCATGTTGTCGATGAAAATCGACCTGATAAAGATATTAAATATACTTTCCATACCCCTACTTTTCTATCAAATCCCTGTTTTTACTGCGGTGTATCCAGATGATGACTCCCACGATTACGAGCGCCATGGGCGGCAGCAGCATGAGGCTGTTGTTCGCATAGCCGTGCAGATACGCGCTTTCGGGGATGATGCGGTACCCCCAGAGGGTGCCCGAACCGAACAATTCCCTCACGAACGCTACGACGATGAGGATCAGACCGTATCCCGCTCCGTTACCGATACCGTCCAAAAACGACGGCCAAGGCTTGTTGGAGAGTGCGAAAGCCTCCACACGTCCCATGATGATACAGTTCGTAATGATCAGACCTACAAAGACCGAGAGCTGCTTGCTCACGTCATACACATAGGCCTTGAGCACCTGGTCTACGAGGATTACGAGCGTAGCGATCACCACGAGCTGCACGATGATGCGGATACGGTTGGGCAATCCCTTGCGCAGAAGCGACATGACAAGGTTGGAGAAAGCGGTTACGACAGTCACGGAAACTGCCATGACGAACGCGGGTTTCAGTTTTGCCGTTACGGCCAGTGCGGAACAAATACCGAGTATCTGCACGATGACCGGGTTGTTCATGTTCAACGGCCCCCACAGCAGTTTAAGGTTCTTCGTCGAGAACATCGGCGTTTTATCTTTACTCATTGTTTTCAACTGTTAAATCGGTTATGCTGACCTGTTGCAATTCCGGCTGCGCCTGTTCGGCCCGCTGCCTGCGTATCAGCGGAAGATAAGCCTCCAGACAGGAGTAGAGCATGCTCTCCACCCCGCGGCTGGTGATGGTACCGCCCGATACCGCATCCACTGCGTGGTCGTTCCCGGCAGAAGCGCCGCTCCCCTTCAGCACCGAGATACCGGTAAACTGCTCGGCCTCGAAGATGGTTTTGCCGACAAACTGTCCCGAGAATGCCGCCGAAGTGATCTCGGCTCCCAGTCCGGGAGTTTCGCCCTGGTGGTCGAACACGACGCCCCGAACGGTCTTCCAGTCATCCCCCAAAGCAATGTATCCCCAAATGGGGCCCCAAAGTCCCGTACCGTATACGG
Organism: uncultured Rikenellaceae bacterium; assembly: GCA_910577285.1. GTDB lineage: Bacteria > Bacteroidota > Bacteroidia > Bacteroidales > Rikenellaceae > Tidjanibacter. Next base: position 327,747 of record CAJTLO010000001.1, read on the forward strand.
CGAGTACGTTCAGTACGGTGCCGTCGTCCAGCCTGGCCACGAAAACCGGAAGCTGACGTTCCGACTGAGGTTTGGCGTACTGTTCTTTCAGTTTATCGAGCAGCCCGAACGCCTCGGCACCCTGTACCCGGTTGCCTTCGCCGTCCACCACATAACTGTCGATAATGTATTTGGCATACTCTTGTTTGATGTATTCGGTCTTGTCCTTCACCTTGTCCGCATCGCCTCCCAGACCGATCGTCGACAGGATGGCACCCTGTTTTTCGACAACGATATTGGCCTGCTGCCTGCTTTTCAATGCCATGGCCGCCACCGAAAGGAGCACCGCTACGATGACAATCATCACCGAAGCGTAAATAATGATGTATGTATTGCTGTTCTTGTTCATGGCCGCATTACTGTTTAACTGTTTTCAAACGTTTCTTCCTGCTACGGACATTGGCCTGCACTACATAGTAATCCACGAGCGGCGCAAGGGCGTTCACGAAAAGTATCGCGAGCATCATACCCTCCGGATAACCCGGATTGACCACCCGGATGAGCACGGCCAGCATACCGATGATAAGACCGGTAATGATCTTGCCCGTATTGGTCTGGCTGGAGGTTACCGGGTCGGTAGCCATAAAGACCGCACCGAATGCGAAACCGCCCAACAGCAAGTGGTAGTAAGCGGGCATCTCCATGTAGGCATTGCCGCCCACGAGGTTGAATATCCATCCCATCAGCAGCCCGCCGGCAAAGACGCTCAGCATCGTACGCCAGCTCGCCACACCCGTATAGAGCAGAATGGCCGCACCGATCAGGATGCAGAACGTGGACACCTCCCCGATGCTACCGGGCACAAAACCCCAGAACCAATCGCAGGCGGTCGTACCGCCGAAATCGAGCGTCGACGCACCGGCCGACACGCTGTCGTTGATGTATCCCAGCGGCGTGGCGCCCGAGAAGCCGTCCGCATAGGCTCCGCCCTTGGAGACACCGCGGATCCATACATGATCGCCGGAGATCTTCGGCGTATAGGCGAAGAACACGAATGCACGGGCCAGCAGCGCCGGGTTGAAGATATTCATACCCGTTCCGCCGAGCACCTCCTTGCCGAACACCACGGAGAATGCCACGGCCAGCGCAAGAATCCACAACGGCATGTCGATTGGCATGATCATCGGGATGAGCAGACCGGTAACGAGATACCCCTCGTTCACCTCCTCGCCTTTGCGCTGTGCGACCGCAAACTCGATCCCCAGTCCGACGATGTACGAAACCAGGATCATCGGCAGCATGCGCACGAAGCCGTACCACCAGCACCTGAACCACATCGCCTGCGAGGCGGGCTCGGCTATCGCAGCGAAATGCTGGTATCCGATGTTGTACATACCGAAAAGCAGAGCGGGCAACAGGGCGATGATGACGATCATCATCGTACGTTTCAGGTCGTTCGCATCGCGTATATGGCTTCCCCTGCGGGTCACCGTATTGGGAACGAAAAGGAACGTTTCGAACGCATCGAACGTAGAGTGCAGGAAACCGAACTTACCTCCTTCGGAGAAAGCGGGTTTGTATTTGTCTACGATTTTTCTCAGTTGTTTCTCCATATCCTTAGCTCAGCTCTTTAATCATCAAATTGATACCGTCTGCAATGACCGTCTGCATCTCCGTTTTGGACGGGTCCACGAATTCGCAGAGGGCGAAGTCTTCCGGAAGCACTTCGTAGATACCCAAGTCCTCCATCTTGTCGATATCCCCCGCCATGCACGCCTTGAGAAGGTAGATCGGGTAGATGTTCATCGGCAGGTAGCGGTCGTAGAGTCCCGTCACCACCAATGCACGTTTTCCTCCGTTCAGGTTGGTATCCAGATCGTACCGCTTGCGGGGCGTCAGCCACGAGAAGTAGCTGCGGGACACCGAGAACTTGTGGAATCGCGGAGCGATCCAACCGAGCAACTCGAAATTGTCGCCTTCGGGGATGATGGTCATCTGGTTGTGATAGAAATCCAGATAACCGTCGGCATCCGCCCGAACACCCGTCAGTACGTTGCCGCATACGATACGGAAATTCTCGCCCGCACGCTGATGCTTTACTCCGGCTGCCATGACCGGCTGCACGACGGAGGTACCCGCGATGAGCGACACGTATTTGGGCTCGGTCACTTCGGAACCCGTAACGGCGATCGTCTTCCGCATATCGACCGTTCCGGTATTGAACAGGCGCCCGATAAGGGCTACGTTCTGTATGTCTACGGTCCACACCGTCTCCCCTTTGTTGATGGGCGATACGTGGTGTATCTGTACGCCGACGTTACCGGCCGGATGAGGGCCCTCAAAAAGATGTTGTGCGGCATTCCCCAAGCGGTTGAGCACACCGTTCTCGCCGTTGCGCAACCCCAGGTGGACCTCCCCGTCGGTCAACTTCTTCAGTGCCTCGATACCGGCAGCCAGGTTGTCGTACTCGTCTTTCAGGACGAAGTTCATGTCCGGAGCCAAGGGGGCGGAATCGAATCCCGAAATAAAGATCGCTTTCGGTTTGTCGCCCGGATTGGCGATCGTTCCGTAAGGCCTTTGGATGATGAGGGGCCAAAGCCCGCTCTGCAACAACACCTCGGTGATTTTCTCCGGAGTGGACTTGGCCGGAACGGGAGCCTGGAATTTTTCGTATTCGACCACCGGATCGGCATCGATCACTACGGCCAGTATCCTTCGCTTTTCGCCACGACGAATGGCCGATACGGTACCGCTCACCGGAGAGGTGAAGAGTATCTGGGGCCGCGCCTTGTCGAAAAACAGAGGGGTACCCGCCTTCACCCTGGCGCCTTCCGAAACGAGCAGTTTCGGGGTAATGCGCGGAAAGCTATCCGGAATCACGGCATAAGTGGAGCCGACAGGCATCTGGACCACCGTCTTTTCCGCTTCGCCTACCAACCGGATGTCGAGACCACGTTTCAGTTTTATGACTTTCGACATATTATGATTATTGATATGAGTGTGTCGGAATAATTAGCTGCAAATCTGTATGTTTAAAGCAAAGGACAATACCTCTAAAAAAATACGAGGCAAATTTACGTTTATTTTTCCGGATTGCTAACTGTAATGTGAATTTTTTCACACAAAAATCCGATCTCGCTCCAAACACTTCCCACGCGGTCCGTCCGAAACGCTGCACAACACGGTAAAAGCCATACGTTTACCCTCCCGAAGGAGCCCTCATACCGCCTCCCCCGCAAGACACGATTGCTTCTTTCCCGACGATTTTTGTTACTTTTGCCCGCAGCATGACACCCTATATAGATATACACACGCATCGGTGCCCCGCCGCGTCCCCCGAAGAAGTGATCCGCATCGCCTCCTTTCGCATGGGCGTTGACACGGTATTGCCGGCCGCTCCCTTTTCAGCCGGCATCCATCCGTGGGATGCCGGTACGGCATGCGGCCACCTCTCCGAAATCGAGGAGCGGTTGCGCGGATGCGGGGCGACCGCCGTCGGCGAGATAGGACTCGACTATGCACGCACCCCCGGCCAGGCATCCTGCCAGCGGACGGTGCTCGCCACGCAGCTACGCCTCGCCGCCGAGCTGAGACTTCCGGTCATTCTCCATTGCGTCAAGGCCTTCGAAACCGTCATGCGGATGCTGCAGGGATACCCCCTGCCGGCCGTCATTTTCCATGGCTACACGGGCAGTCCCCAGCAAACCGCCAGAGCGATCGCCGCAGGCTATTATCTTTCGGCCGGTCCGCGGTCGCTGAGCTCCCCGAAAACGAAAGAGTCGATCCGCACGCTGCCGTCGCACCGTCTTTTCATCGAAACAGACGATAGCGACACGTCCATACAGGAGGTCTATGCCGAGGTGGCCGCCTTGCAGGAAATCCCCGCAACGGAGCTGAAAGAGATCGTATACCAAAACTTCAAAACTGTTTTCCCCGCTTATGGAATGGCTTGAAAGGACGGAACTGCTGTTGGGGGCCGAAAAGCTCGCCATGTTGCATAACGCCAATATTCTGGTCGTAGGACTCGGCGGTGTGGGGGCCTATGCGGCCGAGATGGTATGTCGGGCCGGCGTCGGCCGGATGACGATTGCCGATGCCGACACGGTGAGCGCCAGCAACATCAACAGGCAGTTGATCGCACTCACTTCGACCGTAGGTCGATCCAAGACCTCCGTACTCGCTGAAAGGCTGCTCGATATAAACCCCTGCCTGCAATTGCGAACGGTCGACGGTTTCATCAAAGACGATGCGACCTACACCCTTCTCGACAGCGAGCCCTACAGCTACGTGATCGACGCCATCGACACCCTCTCTCCGAAAGCGCACCTGATCAAAGGGTGCCTCGACAGGGGCATCCCCGTCGTAAGCTCCATGGGGGCGGGTGCCAAGACCGACCCCACGAAGATAGAGGTGGCGGATATCGCACGCACGCATCACTGCCCCCTGGCCCACATGCTGCGCAAAAGGCTGCACAAGATGGGGATACACACCGGCTTCCAGGCGGTCTTCTCGGCCGAGAAAATTCGGGAAGGGGCGATGATCATCGACGAGCAGACCAACAAGAAATCCAATACGGGAACCATCTCCTACATGCCGGCCGTGTTCGGCTGTTGCTGCGCGTCGGTCGTCGTGCGCGACCTCATAGGAGAGTTAAAATAATAAAATACAATCTATTGATTATGGTAAATATAGTTTTTCTCGACGAGTATAGTCTGAATGATGCCGACTTGAATGGCATCCGCGCCTTGGGCAACTACACCGGCTACGAATTCACCGCCCCGGAGCAGATCGTAGAACGTGCGGCCGAAGCCGACATCCTGATCGTAAACAAGGTAAAACTTACCGCAGCGATCATCGATCGTCTTCCGAAACTCCGGCTCATCTGCGAAGCGGCTACGGGCGTAGACAATATCGACGTGGAGGCCGCTACCGCCCGAGGCATTCCCGTAAAAAACGCCAAAGGTTATTCCACCCGTTCGGTGGCGGAGGCCACGCTCGGCGGAGCGATCGCCATGTTGCGGGAGGTCGTATACTATGACGACTTCGTCAAAAAAGGAGAATACTCCGCCTCGCCGCGCCTCTTCAATTACGACCGCCCCACCCGACAGCTCTACGGGCGCAAATGGGGGATCATCGGCCTGGGGGCCATCGGACATGCCGTAGCGGAACTCGCCTCGGCTTTCGGTTGCGAAGTGGCGTACCATTCGGTATCGGGCAACAAACGAGCGGAACGGTATCCCGAAAAAGAGCTGATGGAACTCTTGAGGTGGGCGGATATTCTGTCCATCCACTCACCGCTTAACGACCGGATACGCGGCCTTATCGGAGCCCAAGAACTCCGCTCCATGAAACCCGACTCCATACTCATCAACGTCGCCCGCGGAGGCATCGTGGATGAACAGGCGCTGGCCGATGCACTCGACGAAGGCGTGCTCGCGGGTGCCGTGGTCGATGTATTCTCCAAAGAGCCGATGCCTGCGGACAATCCGCTCCTGCGGGTGAAAGATCCTTACAAGCTACTCCTTTCCCCCCACAATGCGTGGTCGGCCAAAGAGTCCATCGACAACCTGGTGGAGGCGATCATCCGGAACATCGAAGAGTTTCTCCGAGCGGAGTAACCCCTCCTCTCCCGAATGCAGAAAAAGCGAAGGGGACTCGGATCGAGTCCCCTTCGCTTTTATTCCATATGTTCTTCGGCCTATTTGAAATCGACGAGCGATTTTCCGGTCATTTCTCCGGGTTGGGGCAATCCCATCATCGCAAGAACGGTCGGCGCCACGTCGGCCAGCACACCGTCGGCCACCGACGCTACCCGATCCGACACGACGATGATCGGCACCGGATTGAGCGAATGCGCCGTATTGGGCGAACCGTCCGGATTGATCGCATTGTCGGCATTGCCGTGATCGGCAATCACCACCACTTCGTATCCGTTCCGCTTGGCCGCCTCGATCACCTCGCCCGCACATTCGTCGACCGCCTTCACGGCCTTGGCAATCGCATCGTAAACGCCCGTATGCCCCACCATATCGCCATTGGCGAAATTGAGAGCGATAAAATCGAAACGTCCCGACGAAAGAGCTCCCACCAGGGCATCCTTCACCTCGTAAGCACTCATCTCCGGCTTCAGGTCGTAGGTAGCCACCTTGGGCGACGGAATCAGGATACGCTCCTCGTTGGTGAACTTATCTTCGCGCCCGCCGTTCAGGAAGAACGTCACATGAGCATACTTCTCCGTTTCGGCGATACGCAACTGGTTCAAACCGAGCGATGCGACATACTCCCCGAGGGTGTTCTGCACATTATCCTTATCGAAGAGGATGTGCAACCCACGGAACTTGGCGTCGTAGGGCGTCATCGTACAGTAATACAACGGCAAGGTATGCATTCCCTCGGCAGGCATATCCTCCTGGGTGAGAACGATCGTAAGTTCCTTGGCGCGGTCGTTCCGGAAATTGAAGAAAACGACCACATCGTTGCTCTTTATCGTACCGATCGCTTCGTCCTGTTCGTTCACGGCGACGATGGGCTTGATGAACTCGTCGCTCACGCCGTTGTCGTACGATTTGAGAATGCTCGCCACCAGGTCGGTGGACTTCTCGCCCACTCCGTTCACAAGCTGATCGTAAGCGATCCGCACACGCTCCCAACGCTTGTCGCGGTCCATCGCGTAGTAACGCCCGATCACCGAAGCGATCCGGACGTTCGTACCGTAAATATGGCGCTGCAGCGCTCCGATAAAACCCTTTCCGCTGTGCGGATCGGTATCCCGACCGTCCATGAAGCAGTGGATATAGGTTTCCGCGATCCCGTAGGCCTCCGCCACATCGCATAGCTTGAAAAGATGCTCCAGCGAACTGTGCACTCCCCCGTCGGAAACCAATCCCATGAGATGCACCCGTACCCCCTTGTTGCGGGCATACTCGAACGCGGCCTTCACCTCCGGATTCTCCATGATCGAGCCGTCCGCTACCGCCCGGTTGATCTTCATGAGATCCTGATACACGACCCTGCCGGCACCGATGTTCAGGTGCCCCACCTCCGAATTTCCCATCTGTCCCGCCGGAAGGCCGACATTCTCGCCGTCCGTACGGAGTTGGGCATGGGGATAACGCGCCTCGAGGGCATTGAGGTATTCCGGATGGGCACTCCACACCACATCTCCTTTGGAATGATCGCCTCGGCCCCAACCGTCGAGGATCATCAACAATACCTTTTTATCTACTTTAACTGACATAACCTAACTTTATATCGATAAACCTATTCCCGGATTATTCCTTAACCGAGGCTTACCTTCCCAACTTGGCGTTGATAAGTCGCTCGGCCGTTTCCATCGCCTGCTCGAGCCCTTCGGGACGTTTTCCGCCCGCCATGGCGAAGAAAGGCTGACCGCCGCCGCCGCCCTGAATCTCTTTGGCCGCTTCGCGGACGATCTCCGAAGCGTTGAGTCCCCGGGACACCACATCGTCGCCGAGCACAACCGCCAGGTTCACCTTACCTTCGGCACGCGTCCCCATGACCATCGCCAGATTGCTGAGGCGTGCCCTGAGAATGAAGGCTATGTCGCGCAGGTGTTCCCCCGCAAAAGGTACCTCCACCGTACGCACCGTCACCTCGGACTGTTCCGCCAACGACAGCTCGGCCCCGATCTTGTCGACGAACGAAGTGATTTTCTCCTTGACCAGCATTTCCACGCGCTGATGCAGCTCCGCATTGTCCTCGAACAGCTTTTTGACGGCCTGCATCACGGACGGAGTATTGACCAATTGCTGGATTCCCTGCATGGTATCCTGCATGAGGTAGACGCACTCCTCCGCTTTCGCCCCCGTCACCGCTTCGATACGGCGCACACCGGCCGATATGGCGCTCTCCGATATAATCCGGAAATAACCGATGTTGCCCGTCGCCGACGCATGCGTACCGCCGCACAGCTCCACCGATTCGCCGAAGCGAACCGTACGAACCACTTCGCCGTACTTCTCTCCGAAGAGCATCATCGCTCCCAATTTCCGTGCCTCTTCTATCGTACACCGGCGGTTCTCCTCCAGCGGATGATTGGCACGTATCGCTGCATTGACCATGCGTTCCACTTCCCGAAGCTGTTCGGGCGTCACCTTCTGAAAATGCGAAAAGTCGAAACGCAGGTAGTCGGGATTCACCAACGACCCCTTCTGCTCCACGTGGGTTCCGAGCAGCGCACGCAGCGCCTGATGAAGCAGGTGCGTGGCCGAGTGGTTGTTCGCCGATGCGGTGCGCCTGCCTTCGTCCACGACCGCCATGAAATCGGCCGCAGGATTTTCCGGCAACATCTCGGCGATATGGACGGTGAGGTTATTGTCTTTCTGGGTGTCGACGATCGCAATACGCTCGTTCGCACTCTCGATATAGCCGCAGTCGCCTACCTGTCCGCCCGAATTGCCGTAGAAAGGCGTGCGGTCGAAGACGAGCTGGTAGAAAGTCTTGCCTTTGGTGGTTACCCTGCGGTAACGGGCGATCCGCACCTCGGTCCGCAAGGTATCGTATCCGACAAACTCGCTCCGCTCGACAGGATGCACCTGTACCCAGTCGTCGGCATCCACCGCAGCGGCATTCCGCGAACGGGTCTTCTGGGCAGCCAACTCCTGCTCGAAGCCGGCCAGATCCACTCCCATCCCGTGTTCCCGGGAGATCAGTTCGGTCAGGTCGATCGGGAAACCGTAGGTATCGTAAAGCAGGAACGCATCCTTGCCGCTGATCTCTTTCACCCCTTCGGCCTGCGCACGGCGGATAACCCCGTCCAGAAGGTTGATGCCGGTGGAAAGCGTCCGCAGGAAAGCGGCCTCCTCTTCCTGGATGACGCTGATGATAAGGCCCTTCTGTGCGACGAGTTCCGGATATTGTCCCCCCATCTGTGCGGCGAGGGTATCCACCAGCCGGCAAATGAACGGCTCGTTGAATCCGAGATAGGTATATCCGTAACGCACGGCACGACGCAGGATGCGACGGATGACATATCCCGCCTTCACGTTGGAAGGCAACTGCCCGTCGGCGATCGAGAAAGAGATGGCCCGCAGGTGGTCGGCCACCACACGCATGGCCACATCGCTGCGCTGATCCTCGCCGTAGCGCCGGCCGGACATTTCGGCTATCTTACCGATAAGCGGCTGAAAGACGTCGGTATCGTAATTGCTCTGCTTCCCCTGAAGGATCATGCAAAGCCGCTCGAAGCCCATACCCGTATCGACATGGCGATGCGGGAGCTCCTCGAGGGAGCCGTTGGCCTTGCGGTTGTACTGCATGAAGACGAGGTTCCATATCTCGATGACCTGCGGATGGTCGCGGTTCACCAGTTCCCTTCCGGGCACGGCGGCACGCTCCTCGGCGGAACGAAGGTCGAAATGAATTTCGCTACACGGTCCGCAAGGGCCCGTATCGCCCATCTCCCAGAAATTATCCTTCTTATTGCCGCGCAAGATACGTTCTTCGGGAACGAACCGCTTCCAATAGTCGTACGCTTCGCTGTCGAACGCCACACCGTCCTCTTCGCTTCCTTCGAAGACCGTGACATAGAACTGTTCCTGCGGAAGAGCGTATACCTTCGTGAGCAGCTCCCACGCCCACTCGATCGCCTCCTTCTTGAAGTAGTCGCCGAAGGACCAGTTGCCGAGCATCTCGAACATGGTGTGATGGTAGGTATCGTGCCCCACCTCGTCGAGGTCGTTGTGTTTCCCCGAAACACGCAGACACTTCTGTGCGTCGGCCACACGCGGATATTTCGCAGGGCTGTTGCCCAGAAAAATATCCTTGAACTGGTTCATGCCCGCATTGGTAAACATCAATGTAGGGTCATTCTTTACGACCATCGGTGCCGAAGGGACGATGGTATGCTGCTTGCTCCTGAAAAATTCCAGGAAAGTTTCCCTTATCTTATTCGATTCCATTGTAAGGTACTAAATATAATATCCCGATTATCCGTTACGTTACTACTTCAACAGCCCGGACAGAAGACCCTGCGTCCGCGTTCGGGCAAAAACGAGGTTGTAAAATTACGTAAATTCGCCTAATTTTGTATAGTTGCCTTATTTAATTTACGAGGGCCGGAACGGGCACGCAATTTTTGATTTAACAGCATGTCGGGAAAAAAATACAGGTTCAATCCGGAAACACTTATGTACGAAGAGGTCCGCGAACCGCTCCGCCTGCGCGCCTACCGTCTGTTGCGCAAAGGGTTGGTGGTTCTTATCGTGGTCTGCATCGTCAACCTGCTCTTCTCGTTCGTATTCCACACCCCTAAAATGGACCGTATCGCCCGCGAAAACAGCGAATTGCTGATGCGCTACGACATTCTCGACAAACGCATCCGGGAAGCGGCCGAACGGCTCGACATCCTGCACCAGCGGGACATCGGCGTCTACCGTCCCCTTTTCGGTGCCGACTCGCTGGACATCGCGGGTATCTACCTTCCCTACCCCGATTCGGTATACACCTATCTCAACGAATCTCCCTACGGCGACCGGATCGAAACGAGCTGGAGAGCGCTCGACCAGGTGACACGCCGCACCTACCTGCAGTCCCGATCCCTGGACCAGCTCCAGATGTTCGCCACCGACAAGGAGTACATGGCCACCGCCATTCCTGCGATATGGCCCATCGACAAACGCAACCTGCGCAACCGCATCGGCTCCTACGGCGGAAGGATGCACCCCATATATAAGAGGTACATCAAACACGAAGGCATCGACCTGCCGGCCAAAACGGGCGATCCGGTCTATGCTACCGGCAACGGAATCGTGCAGTCCACCGACATCGGCTTCCGCAGCCGCGGCTACGGCCGGCAGATTCTCATCGACCACGGCTTCGGCTACAAGACTCGCTACGCCCACCTGTCGCAGATAGACGTCGAACCGGGACAGCGCGTCACCCGTGGCGAACAGATCGGACGTGTGGGCAACACGGGCGGGTCCGTAGGCTCGCACCTACACTACGAAGTGATCTACATGGGCCATACGGTCGACCCGATCAACTACTTCCGCCGGGACATGAGCGCGACCGAATTCGAACGCATCATTCAGGCGGCACAAGAAACCACATACGAAGTATTCGAATAGCACCATGGCCGCACGAAAAAAAACATTTCCGCCCCTGGAGAACCGACATACGATCATAAAACGCAGGCTGTCGAGGCTCTTCGTCAACCTGCTCGTGCTCTTGGGTGCGGGCGTACTCTACTATGTCGTCTTCTCCTTTCTTTTCGATACTCCGCAGGAGCACAAAGTACGCAAATCCACCGACGAATTGCGGCGGGAATATGCGGCACTCGCCGAACGGCTCGGCCAGATCGAAGAGGTCATCGACAACGTAGAGGAACGCGACCGGAACGTATTCGGCATCCTCTTCGAATCGGAACCCTACGTTCTGGACGAATACGCCGCATCGCATTGGGACCGGATGGAACAACTGCTGGCCGCCAGCAACCGCCACCTGGGAACCTACCTTCTCGAACATACCGACGCCCTCGCACACGACCTCGACAGGCTCGACGGCTCTTTCGACACCATACGCACACGGATCACGGCGCTGGACGGAACCCCGGATGCCATTCCCGCCATACAACCCGTCATTAACGACGACCTCACCTTACTGACCGCTTCCTTCGGTATGCGGATACATCCTTTCTATAAAAGCCTCTCGCAGCACAACGGAGTGGATTTCACCGTACCGGAAGGCTCGCGCATCTTCGCCACGGCAGACGGCACGGTCACGGAAGCTACACGCCGGAGCTCCACCTCGGGGCTTACGGTGACGATCGATCACGGCAACGGCTACCAGACCCGTTACGGCCATCTGAGCGAGATCTCCGTAAAAAAGGGACAGAAAGTGAACCGCGGCGACATCATCGCCCTCTCGGGCAATTCCGGTCTTTCGCTCGCCCCGCACCTGCACTACGAAGTCATCCGCGACGGAAAACCGGTGGACCCCATCGACTACTTCTTTCTCGAACTCACCCCCAGGGAGTACCGCAGCCTGCAGAACATCGCACAAAGCGGCATGCAATCGTTCGACTGACCCCTCCGTATCCTTTCCGTCACTTAACCCACCCCGGCGGGGGTCTCCCCTACGGGAAACACGTCGTCGGCCCCGGCTTTAGGCCGAGAGGGTGCCGAAACCGTTCGCTTTCCCGATACAGTTCCACCGGCGCTACGATTGACTACAGATTTCCGAAGACAAAGCCCGATATTGTCGCCATGACGATAACGAGCGCCACATACACGATCGTCTTCTTCGTTCCCAATACGCCACGGATCACCAACATATTCGGCAGGGACAATGACGGACCTGCCAGCAGCAAAGCCAAAGCCGGCCCTTTGCCCATTCCCGATGCCAACAATCCTTGAATGATCGGCACTTCAGTCAAAGTGGCGAAATACATGAATGCTCCGGTAAAGCTGGCGAAGAAGTTGGACAACAACGAATTGCCCCCGACAGCCCATTCGATCCAACCGTTCGGGACGATACCGGCAATAGCCGTATCGCCATGCGTGGAGCCCAACAGAAATCCGGCTGTCACCACACCGATAGCCAACAAGGGTAGAATCTGTTTGGCAAATCCCCACGAAGCGAACGCCCATTCCCGGTTTTCTTCATGCTGTTTGTCAAACAAGAGAATGACGGAAAGAGCGGTAATCGCTACAATCATCGGCACAAGCGGAACCAGTTTCGCATTGCCGATAAACAGGTTGGCAAGGAGTGCAGAGATGGCTGTCACAACTGCACCGAGCACCACCCACAGAACACGAAGTTTCAAGATCCTGACAAGCGACCAGCACAGCAGGAGCGACAATGCCCCGACAATGTACCATTTATAAGTGAAGATACCGTACCACAGTCCTGTATCGGAAGCCGCCGGTGCGCCCCAATTCGCAAATACGAGAATGAGAACCAGTGTAAAGAAATGGAACGAAGTCTGCCACATCGGGCGTTTTTCGGGCGGCGGAACGATATTCATCTGCTCCTCTTTCTTGGCTTTCTCTTCCTTGCGGAAAATGAAAGACATCGCCAATCCTATAATGACGGAAAAAAGTACAGCACCGATTATTCGTGCAACGCCCATTTCAAAACCCAGAATCCGTGCCGTCAGGATAATCGACAGGATACTGATTGCCGGACCGGAATAGAGAAAGGCGATAGCCGGCCCCAATCCCGCTCCCCGTTTGTAGATACTCGTAAAGAGCGGCAGAATCGTACACGAACATACGGCAAGTATACCGCCCGAAATAGCGGCCACGGTATAAGAAAGCCATTTTTTTGCGTTCGCACCGAAGTATTTAAGCACGGAACCCTGACTGACGAATACGGCAATGACACCTGCGATGAAGAAAGCCGGTAACAGACACAACACGACGTGCTCCCGTGCATACCATTTTGCAAGGTCGAGGGTTGCATCTACGGCAGTCATAAACCGTTCGCTTCCCAGCGGCAGAAAGAAGACCGCCGCGAAAACTGCGATCATCCAAAAGAGGATTTTCAATTCCTTTTTCGTGTCCATAGGAGTCTTAAATACCCAAAATCTGTTTTATCTCACTCTCTGAAGGAACATGTCCTTTTATTTTCACGGTTCCATCCACTACGACTGCGGGGGTTCCCATGACATTATAGCTCATGATTTCTGCAATATCCTCGATTTTCGTGAGCTTCACATCGAGATTGTTCTCATCGATTACTTTCGCGACAACCTGATAGGTTGTCTTGCATTTGGCGCAGCCCGGCCCCAGTATTTTTACTTCTTTTATGCCCGTTTTTGTCGTAGCTGCATTGTCTCCGCAACCACAAGAGGGTGTCGTTTTTTCCAGCTCTTCTATAACCAAGTTGTCACCACACGAACAAGAGCAAGGCTTCGGAGAGAACAACGATGTCCAAAATCCCTTTTTGTTTTCTTTCTTGTTTTCCATATTCTTACCTTTTTTATAAATACATAACCACACAATAATATACGCCGATAACCGTAAACACGCCTCCGACAATCCAATTCAGCCACTTTTGAATCGTCTGCATCTTACCGTAAAAGCTACCGATGCGCTGTACGCTGAATGCCAATATCCAAACGACCATCAAGACAGGCAATGCGGTAGCGACAGCGAAAAGTACAGGCAACAGACAGCCTGCGGTTGCCGTTGCGGACATCGGTATCAGCATCCCGAAATAGAACACGCCGCTGGTCGGACAGAATGCCATCGCGAACAATATTCCGAGCAATAAGGCGCCCCAACCGCCCTTGCGGGCCAGTTCCTCACCGTTACCTTTGAAACCGAAAGAGGGCAGTCTGAGTTTGCTGCCGAACAACATGAACAAACCGATGCACAGCAAAGCCGGCCCAAGAATGAGTTCTCCGTATTTCCCGATAAACTTCTGGATGTCGAACAGGCTTGACCCTTCTCTCAATACCAAAATCAACACGACACCCAATACCGTATAGGCAATGACACGACCGAGCGTGTACAAGAGTCCGTTTCGGAAAATCCGGCGGCGATTTTCAATGTCTTTACTGATGAATCCGATAGCGGCTATGTTCGTAGCCAAAGGGCATGGAGATATCGCCGTGAGCAATCCCAGCAGAAAAGCCGTCAAAGCAGGAGTCGTACTGCTATCCAACCATGTCTGTAACCATTCCATAAGTACGCTATTTCAATAAGGCTTCGACTTTCTCAATCACGCCGCTCTTGAACGTATCGGGGGCAGTTCGGGCATTGGCGAAGGCGTACTCCGTCAGATTTTCATGCGTCTCTTTCCCATCTTTCCATTTGCAGACAAAAAGAGACGACCAGGTAACCTCATACTTTTCGGCAATCTTCTCGTTCTCCGCTTTGGAAATGTCGATTGACCTGAAAACGACCGTTCCGTTTTTCAGTTCATCGGCGAATTGCGCCCCTACCGCTTCTTTGGCATTCTTTTCTATCGCCATACAGGTAGCGCAACGCTGTTTGCCGTGAAAATAGAGAACTTCCACACGGTCTTTCGTTGTTTGCTCCACCGGTGCAGTACCTCTCTTTTTCGCTCCATTCCCCCCGCAAGCAGCCAATCCCAAACAAAGGGTCAAAGCCAAAAACAATTGCTTCATATTCTACTTCTTAATATTATGTAACGATTAACTCCGACATTTGTATTTCGTCAAACTACGAACATTGCGACCAAAAAAATCGTTGCTATTCGCAACAATTTCCTTTTTTGCACATACATTGCCCGAAAAACTCTGCAAAAAGCATGGAGGCGATCTTCCAGTTCTCCCGATTGATGCAATATCTCACCTTCGGTGTTTCGATCTCTCCTTGTATCAGACCAGCATCTTTCAACTCCTTCAGATGCTGGGACACTGTCGCCTTCGAGATTGGCAACACTTCATGAATGTCGCCGAAGAAACAGCAACTCTGTCCCGCCAAAAACTCCAGGATCGCCACCCTTGCCGGATGCCCCATCGCTTTGGCAAAACGTGCAAGTTGCTCCTGTTTCAGCGTATATTCTTTACTCTCCACCTACGCTCCCGTTTTATGTTCGCAAAGTTACGAACATCCTTACACAATCAAAATATCCGGCGATATTTTCGGATCGATAAGCAACGAAATTCCGAATGCACTCCTCCGGTCCTCGCCAGCAGATTCGCTGCCTCCGCATGAAACAGCGACTTCCGATCTGTAAATCTCCCCCGGTCCTCGCATTGCTTCACTATGCCGGTCGTCGCACGCTCCATTTCGGCAGCGACCAAGATGTCCTGCATCGATCTCATTCACGACACACGCCGCTCTTGCTTCCGATCGTTCTTTTTTCCTTTCCGGGCCGCGTCGCAGCAACCTTTACCTCCGTCGCAACAGCAGGAACAACTGCCGGTCTTCTTCCCGGTAAGCCGCCGGTACAATCCATACAGAAGATACACCGCGAGCAGCGCACCGACGACATACACGATCGCCAACTGCAGCGATCCCCCTTCCCCTATATCAGCCATAACGCAATCCTATAGACGACGAATGCCACGATCCACGCCACCGTCGTATTATAAACGAACGAGAATCCCGCCCATTTCCATCCGCCGGCCTCCTGTTTGATGGCCACCAACGAGGCTAAACAAGGAAAGTAGAGCAGTACAAAGACCAGGAAGGCCAACGCGTTGGCCTTGTTGAAGTCGGAAACGCCCGTTCGGGGATCGACCTCCGCAAGCCGCTGCGACAACACTGCCGCATCCCCTTCTCCCTCGCCGCCGGCATACAGTACGCCGAGCGTACTCACCGTCACCTCCTTCGCCACCGCCCCCGTCAGCAATGCCACGCTGGCCTTCCAATTGAGGCCCAGCGGCTCGACGAGCGGTTCGGTGAAACGTCCCACACGACCGATATAGGACTCCCGCTGCTGCACCGCCGTATCCTCATGACGCGGGAAATAGCTCAGAAACCAAACGCACACGGAGGCTACGAGGATCAAACCGCCCATTTTCCGCAGGTACATGGCAGCCCTCTCCCACATGTGGCGCAAGACACTGCGGGCCGTAGGTACGCGATAGGGAGGCAACTCCATCACGAACGGCGTATCGTCCTTCCGGAAGAGGAAGCGACGCAACAACTTCGCCGTCACCACCGCCACCAAAATCCCCAACAGGTAGAGACTGAAGAGCACCGTTCCGGCATGGGACGGAAAGAAAACGCCGGCCAGCAGTACGAAGACCGGCAAACGGGCACCGCACGACATGAAAGGATTGATGAGAATGGTAATCAGCCGGCTGCTGCGACTCTCGATCGTACGCGTGGCCATGATGGCGGGCACATTGCAGCCGAACCCCATGATGAGGGGAATGAACGACTTGCCGTGCAGACCGATCTTATGCATCACCTTATCCATGATAAAGGCCGCACGGGCCATGTATCCCGAATCCTCCATCAGAGAAATGAACAGGTAAAGGATGAGAATGTTGGGCAGAAAGACGATGACGCCCCCCACGCCGCCTACGATGCCGTCCACAAGCAGGTCCTTCAGCGGACCGTCCGCCATGATCCGCCCCAGCCACGCACCCAGTGCGCCGACGCCGGATTCGATCCATCCCATCGGGTAGGCGCCGAGCACGAAAGTGGCCTCGAACATTACCCACATGATCAGGAAAAATATCGGATAACCCAGGATCCGGTGGGTGACGATGGTATCGATAATATTGGTCGTCTTCTCTTTCTCGTGGGTTCCCGGGGTATAGGTCTCTTTCAGAGCCCCTGCGATAAAACCGTATTTTTCATTGGCGATGGCCGTTTCGATCTCCTCGCCCAACTCCTTTTCAATGCGCATCACCTCCCGGTCGCGCAGCGCGGTCCATTCGCCGTAACCGGATCGCGACGCCAGCAGTCGTTCGATCTCCCGGTCGCGCTCCAGCATCTTCAAGGCGAGGTAACGCGTGTGGTAATTGGTCAGCGAGGTATCCTTTTTGAGCTCGGCCGCAAGGCGTGCGACGCCTTCCTCTATGCGGGCACCGTGATTGATGTGGATATGATGCGACAGCCCCTCCCGATCGTTCTCTTCGTAGAGGTCGATCACCGTATCGAAAAGCTCCTGCACCCCCTGGCCCGTACGCGAAACGGTCGGCACCATCGGAACCCCCAGCAACTCGCCCAGCAGCCTGTAATCCAGCTCTGCCTTATCGTTTTGCAACTCATCGTACATATTGAGCGCCACCACCATACGGAGATTTATATCAATCAGCTCGGTAGTCAGGTAGAGATTTCGTTCGAGGTTGGAGGCGGTAACCACGTTTACCACCACATCCGGCGTTTGCTCGAAAAGCTGTCGCCGGACATACACCTCCTCGGGCGTATAGGCCGAGAGCGCATAAGTTCCGGGCAGGTCGTATATGTTGAATTCATATCCTTTGTAGTGCATGCGGCCCAACTTGGCGTCTACGGTGACGCCGCTGTAATTGCCTACATGCTCGTGACTGCCGGAGGCGATATTGAAAAGCGAGGTCTTGCCGCTATTGGGATTCCCTACAAGCGCCACATTAATCCGCTTGCGCGAACGGTCGACGGCACGCGCCATCGTTTCCGATGCCGACATCCCGCGGGAAGTGTCGGGCCAGAGGTCCGTATCGCACGCCTCCTCCTCGGTGATCACCTCGATCATCTGGGCTTCGCTGCGACGCAGGGAAACCTCGTACTCCATCACCTTATATTTGATCGGATCTTTCAGCGGCGCATTCTGCAGCACCTCTACCCTCTTGCCGCGCACAAATCCCATCTCCATGATGCGGCGGCGAAAGCCTCCGTGCCCAAGCACCTTGAGGATAACGGCCCGCTGCCCTGTTTTCAAATCGGAAAGACGCATAAATACACTGGCTATTTGACAGGACAAAGTTGGGAAAAAATAGCCGGACAGGCAATAATCAATTTCAGGTATTCCCGCCCTCCGGCTCCGCAGCATCGGGGAGCGAAGTCAACGCCGACAGACGGGGGCGAAATCGCAGAAGGCACACGGCCGGGTATCCTCGCACTGCCGGAACGGTACCGCGGCATCGAACATCTCGACGAGCAGCCCGCTCAGGAAAGACTCGAATTCCTCCATGAAAGGCCGATAGCCCACGACGCTCCCTCCCTCCTTCAGATTGAGCAACGGCGAGTAATCGGGCCTGTTCATCAACCGGACATAATAAAGCGACGGACAAACATCCCTCCCCTCCATCCGTCCCTCATCCTGCATGCGGGCGACCATCATGGAGTAGAGCAACGTCTGCAATACGGCAGGATTCCTTTCGGCGGCATTCTCCCCGAACAAGGAGGCTACGCCGGCAAAATCCTGATGGGGAGTTCCGGTCTTGTAGTCGACGATCCGTATCCGGTCGCCCGCGATCCGGTCCACCCGGTCGGCCAATCCGCCGAAGGTCACGGAACGCCCCCCGCCCGGCCCGAAAGCGAACGATGCCGTCAACTGCTGTTCGAGCGCCGCCACCGTAAAATCCCGCAGACGAGCATCGAAAGGAAGCAGATTCCCGTTGATGTAACGAACTACGATATCGTACACCAGCAGCAGATTGCCCTCGTACTCCTCATGCGCCACCTGCTCGCCGTGGAAATAGACCTCCGACACGGCCTGCCGGACGGCTGCCGGCACCGCATCCGAACCGATCAGTCTGCCGATCGGCCCCTGCGGAGCATCCGTTCCGACCAACGGCCGGTAGAGCAACTCCATGGCCTTGTGGAGAATCGTACCGAACATCGGCATGTCGATCTCTTCAGCCACCTCCTCCTCGGGCTTCAATCCGGCCACATAACGGAAATAGAATTTGAGAGGACAATCCAGATAGGTATTGAGCGCCGTGGGAGAGATCGCCTCGCTGCCGTCGAGGTAGCGCTCCAGCCGGCGCATCACCCCCGCATCCTTCGCCACAGCGATCGGTTCCGACGAGGCGATGCCCACGTCCAGGCCGATCTCACGATGCTCGATCCGATGCGGCGACTCGTACTCCAACTGATAGATGTACCGGCTCGGTTCGCCCGTACTGTTCTCGTCGGTCCGGGAACTGTACACCATGTCGATCCGCCCGGCCCGCTGAAGAAGCCGATAGAAATAATAGGCATACACGCCGTCGTGGTGCTGCGGCGTGGGTAACCCGTAGCCGAGCCGGAGATTATAGGGAATAAACGACGACGAAGCCGCCGGATTGCCGGGGAAATTGTCGTCGTTCATCGACATGAGCATGACGTTGCGAAAGTCGAGATTACGCGTTTCGAGAATTCCCATGACCTGAATCCCCCGCAGCGGCTCTCCCTCGTAAGGCACCCGCAGGTTCTGTAACATGCGCCTGGCAAGCGACACGAACACCGGCACGTCCATCTCCACTTCGCAACCGTCCAGCGAATTGGCCAGGCGACGCAACGTATCGGCTATGATGCCGGCATACTCGTGTCTTAGCCTCCCCTCCTCGCCGCTGCCGCTTCCGGCAACGGCGGAGAGCACCTCCTGCACCCACTCCGCCACGGTCGCCCACTCCCGATGAGCCGTAAACACCGTTTCCAGCAACTTCCCCTGCCGGAGTTCGGACGCCCCGACATAGATACGCGACCGTTTCACGATCTCCTCGTGCAACCGGCCGGCCTCGTCCGATTCGAGTTCCATGACGAACGGATGCGACAGAATCCCCGTCACGTCGGCATGATAGAAGGCCGCCTCTCCGCCCTTCTCCCTGACGTGGGTCTGGAGCTTCAACAACCGCTCCACGAAACTATACGCAAGAGTTTGTCGCAGAGGATATCCCATCGTCACATTAATCTCTCCCGCCTGCTCCGGAAGCGAATACAGCAACGGTACCAACAAGCTCTCGTCGGTCAGCACGATCGCCGTTTCCCGCCCCACGTACCCCTGCCGTTCGACGACGCTGCGCAGGAAGTCCGCCGCATATTTGCACTGCAGCGCCCCCGAAGGGACGGAGACGGCAGTCACCTCCTTAGGCCGGGCGAAGTTGTCGGTCCGATTCCGGAAACCAACTGCCTGACCGTACCGGGCAATGTTCTCGCGCACGAACAACCCGGCCTCCTGGTGCCTGTCCCGCATATAGTAGTCGTCGCAGTCCCAAAAGAACCGTGCATCGCATTCGTTGCGCAGATGATCGAAAAGAATCTTCTCGCATTCCGACAACGCATTGAACCCCACCACCGCCACGGGCCGCCCATCGTCTACCGACGCCGTACCGCTCCGCAGCCTGTCGACCGCTTCGCGATGCATCATCCCCGTATAGGCGAGCCCCTTCTGCGCAAGGCGCTCCCGGAACTCATGGTAAATCGTACGCAGGCTGCGCCAGATGCTCAGAAAGTCGCGTTTCTCCTCGGAATACTCCTCCTCTGCCCCGAACGTTTCCCAAAAACGGCGGACCACGGCCCGTTGTTGCTCGTTGAAATAACTCAGGTCGCCCTCCATATCCTTCAGATCGCGGAGATTGGAGAAAAGCATGTCGGCATCCACCCGGTATTTGTCGATCTGGTCGAAATCGTTGAGCAGCATCTCTCCCCAGAAATAGAACGAATCGAAACTCTCCTTATGGTAACGCGCATACACCCTGTAAAGCTCCACCACGGCCCGCACCCGCTCCACCGGAGCGAATCCCGACAATCCGCGCATCATCTCGTCTATCGTCGTGTAGCGGGGCTGCCAAACGGGACGGCAGATCAGCCGTCCCAACTCATCGAGAAAAAAGAGTTTCGACCGCGCGTTGGGCAACAGAATCCGGACGGAAGATATCTCCTCGCCGAATTCGTCGTAAAGACAACGCGCCACATTTCCAAGAAAAGTCTCCATAATCCACCTTCCGGATTCGGTTCCGGCACGCCAAGTTAGCGCTTTTCCACCGAAAAAACGCAATCGCAGACCGGAACTCCGGCCATTATTCACTACTTTTATCCTGGCAATAGAAACTCCTGCAATGGGCAACGTCAAGATAGTAAGCGCATCGGCCGGCTCCGGCAAGACCTACAACCTCGCATACGAATACGTCCGGAACGTAGTGGCCGAACCGCCGCTCTACCGACACATTCTCGCCGTCACCTTCACCAATAAAGCGACGGAAGAGATGAAGCGACGCATTCTCGCAAAGATCAACGAACTCGCATGCGGCGATGAGCGGGAATACATGCCCATGCTCCAGCGCGAACTCGGATTGCAGGCCTCCGACATCCGGGCACGCGCCACCACGGTGCGGAGTCTGATTCTGCACGACTACGGCCACTTCGCCGTGCTTACCATCGACAAGTTCTTCCAACGCATCATCCGCTCCTTCATCAAGGAGCTCGGCATCGACCTCAATTTCAACCTGGAACTCCCGGTGGAAACCCTCCTCGGCAGCGCGGCGGACAGGATGATCGAAGAGATCTCTTCCGACACCGCCCTTCGGGAGTGGATCGTCGCCTTCGTGAACGACCGGATAGAAGACGGCCGGAAATGGGATATCCGCACGGAACTGCTCGACCTCGGCGGAGAGCTCTTCAAAGAGGAGTACAAACGCGGCCGCAACGCCTGGGACCGAGGAAAGGAAACCCTCGGCAAAATCGTCGCGGAGGCAACGGCCCAAGCCGCAAAGGCCAAAGAGGCCGTCATGGCACCTGCTCGTCGGATACTCGATATGGCATCGGACAACGGGCTCGACATAAGCGATTTCAGCAACGGCAGGATGGGACCGGCCGGCTATGTCGCCAAGATAGCCGGCGGAGAGCTGGCTCCCTACGGCAAGCGGGTAACGGACACCCTTGCCAGCGGCCGATGGTGTGCGGCCAAATCCCCCAAAAAAGCGCGGATCGAAGCGATAGCCCCGCAGCTCACCGCCCTGCTCGCCGAACTGACCGAAACCTACGACAAACAGATCCGGCTGATGAACAGCACCGCGCTGCTCAGGGAGAACTACCGCAATTTCGCCCTGCTGGGCGATTTGCAGGCCAAAGTCACCCAAGTATCGAAAGAGGAGAACATCGTGCACATCTCCGAAATCAACGAGATGCTGGCCAAGCTCATCTCCGGCAACGATACGCCCTTCGTGTTTGAAAAAGCGGGTACCTATTTCTCGCACTTCATGATCGATGAATTTCAGGATACTTCCGCCATGCAATGGGAGAACTTTCTGCCGCTGTTGCGCAATGCCACCGCCCAGTCGGACGCCACCCCCGTGATGCTGGTGGGCGACGTAAAGCAATCCATCTACCGCTGGCGCGGGGGCGATTGGAGCATTCTCGCCCGGCGGGCCGAAGAGGCCTTCGGCCACGTAGTCAAAACCTCGCTGCGCGAGAACCATCGCAGCCGTCGCGACGTGGTGCGCTTCATCAATGCGGCCGTCTGCACATGCGCCCGATCGGAAAACGACCGGATCGACCGCCTGCTCGACGAGGCTCTCGACACCGGCCGAATCAACGCCGCCCTGCGGGACGAACTCCGCGGCACCGTGGCCGAAGCCTATGCCGACGCCGTACAGCTCCCCGACGACCGCAATACCGGAGGTTACGTGACCGTCACCTACTACGATCCCGCCACCGCCGTCCCGCCCGTCGTGGAGTGGGTGGAGCGGTTGCAGGACCGCGGCTATACGGCCGGCGACATCGCCATTCTGGTGCGGCGGAACTCCGAAGCGACACGCATCGCCTCCATGCTGCTCGAACACAAACGGGCTCATCCGGAATCCGCCTATCGCTACGACGTCATCACACAGGACGCGCTCGTCATAGGCCGCTCCCCCGTGGTCAATTTCGTCGTGGCCTGCCTTCGGCTCGCCGGCAATCCCGACGACACCATCCACCAGGCCATCTACAACCGGTTTCTCGACCGTCCGTTCGACCGACGGCCGACGGCCGAAGAAACGGATTTCTTCCTTCGGCTACGGCTGATGCCACCCGAGGAGGCCTTCGAGAATACGGTGATGCGGTATGGCCTGGGCGGCACCGACGAAGAGATCTCCTACCTGCAGGCCCTCCACGAGCAGATCATCTCGTTCACCAAATCCAACGTAGCCGACATCCCCCTCTTCCTTGCATGGTGGGTGGAAAGCGGATGCACCCGATCCATCCCCATGCCCTCGGGCGGGAACGCCATCACCATCGACACCGTCCACCGCTCCAAAGGACTCGGCTACAAGGCGGTCATCATCCCCTACTGCAACTGGTCCCTCACCACCAAGACCAACACCGTCGTGTGGTCGGGCGCGGAGGAGCACTCCCCCGCAGCCCCCGTAGGACAATTCCCCGTGCACTACAAAAAAGCGATGGCCGACTCCCACTTCGCCGCCGACTATTATCGGGAATACGTCATGTCCCACGTAGACAACCTGAATCTCTTCTACGTGGCCCTGACGCGGGCCCGGGAGGAGCTCCACATCATGTTGCCCACCCCCGGCCGCACCGAGAGCGAACGCATCAGCACGCTCCTGGACAGCGTTATTTCGCGGGGCGACGGCGAGGCCCGCATCGGCGAACTCTGCGGAGAAATCGTCGAAAACGCGGAGGGATTCTCCGTCCTGTTCGGTACTCCCTCGGGCCCCTCGGAAACGAAAACGGTCCCACCGGCCACGCTCCCCGCTTACGGGACCACCGATACCGCAGACCGGCTGGCGGTCCGCTTCAGCTCCCGACGCTACATCGAAGAGGGAGTAACGGACGACCGGCTCTCTCCCCGCAACTACGGTGTGCTGCTCCACAAACTGTTCGAACAGGCGAACGATGTCGACGAGATCCGGAGGGGGATCGGGACGATGGAGTGCAACGGTTCGATCTCCGCAGCGGAAGCCGACCGGCTGCGCAGATCGCTGGACGAAGTCATGGAGCATCCCACCGTCAGGGAGTGGTTCGACGGAACCTGGGAAAGCGTCCGCAACGAAAACGACCTGCTCGTCCCCGGCGGCGAAGATTACCGCCCCGACCGGGTAATGATCCGGGGAACCCGGGCGGTAGTGGTGGACTACAAGTTCGGAATGAAGCGCGTGCCGCACTACCGGCGCCAGGTCGAACGTTACATGGAGCTGCTAACGCAAATGGGGTACGACCGGGTCGAGGGTTATATCTGGTACGTGGGTATCGGGGATGTCGAACCGGTCGGGAAACCGGCATCCGTCGGATCGTGTCATCAACCGTGACGACACGACAGGCATTAAGGCACTTGATGTAGGATTCCGTAACTCCCTATTAATTCACACACAGAAACGCGAGTCGTTTCGCCGACTCGTCGTTCCGCTCCTACCCTCTTTCCGTACACCTCGTCGGACATGGACCGTATCGTCCGATCACTTTCCGGCCCGGGTAAAGTTTCCGAATAGCCGACCGTAGGCGGCGAAGAGGCCGGGCGCGAGGCGTTCGTCTTCGGACGGCTTCAAGATTCTTCGTTCCGGCAGGCAGCCATATACCCGATAAGTACCGTCCCGGCGAGCATAC
Source organism: uncultured Rikenellaceae bacterium (assembly GCA_910577285.1). Taxonomy (GTDB): domain Bacteria; phylum Bacteroidota; class Bacteroidia; order Bacteroidales; family Rikenellaceae; genus Tidjanibacter. Next base: position 352,619 of record CAJTLO010000001.1, read on the forward strand.
CGCAGCCGGAACGACCGAGTCGTGCACAACGCAACGCATCGTTGTTGACAAACACCCGCCCCGCCGCAGGCCTGCGGCGGGGCTCTTTACGATGTTCGTTCTTTGTTCAAAACCCGCCTGCGAATCCGATCGCAGAGCAAATAAAGTTAGGGATGTTTATCGGAATACTAACGTTTTACCCTTTATTTTCCCTATATTTGTCATCGGTTGAAGCAAAATAAAGAACAACGGAAAATCATTTACCACAATTAACTAATTCTAAATTAAATTCTTATGTTCAAAGGACATCCCAAAGGCTTGTACGCTTTGGCTTTGGCCAACACGGGCGAGCGTTTCGGTTACTACACGATGCTCGCCATTTTTGTGTTGTTCCTTCAGGCAAAGTTCGGCTTCACGGCAGCCCAGGCAGGCCAGTTCTACGGCTTTTTCCTTGCCGGGGTCTATTTCATGCCGCTCATCGGCGGTATCCTTGCCGATAAGTTCGGATACGGCAAGATGGTCACGCTGGGTATCGTGGTCATGTTCCTGGGCTACCTGCTCATGGCCGTTCCCACGCAAGGTTCCGTCGCGCTGATTTCGCTCATCGGAGCCCTCGTACTGATCTGCGTCGGCACGGGCCTTTTCAAAGGCAACTTGCAGGTAATGGTAGGTAACCTCTACGACGACCCGCGTTACAGCGCCAAACGCGACAGCGCATTCAGCATCTTCTACATGGCCATCAACATCGGCGCGATGTACGCACCGTCGGCCGCTACGGCCATCGCCAACTGGCAGCTGAAAAAGAACGGTTTCTTCTACGACGCCAACATACCTTCGCTGGCCAACGAATTCCTCAAGAATCCGGATGCCACCGGCGACATGGCCAGCAAACTGGAGGTACTCGCCAACGCACAGGGATGGACGGGCAATATCGCCGACTTCGCCAGCTCTTACATCAACTCGCTGGCCGGCTCCTACCACATGGGCTTTGCGGTAGCATGCTTCTCTCTCATCGTTTCGTTCGCCATCTATCTCGGCTTCAAGAAGAGCTTCAAACATGCCGACGTAACCTCCAAACAGCAGGCCGCAGTGGCCGCTGCAAAGGGCGAGAAGGTGGTGGAACTCACCAAGGAGCAGACCAAGCAGCGCATCACGGCACTCATCCTCGTATTCGTGGTCGTGATCTTCTTCTGGATGTCGTTCCATCAGAACGGACTCACGCTCACCTGGTTCGCCCGCGACTACACCTCCAATGCAGCCGAAGGCCTCACCCGGATAGGCTTCAGCCTCCCCATGATGACCTGCATCGTGATCGCCATGTACAGCTTGTTCAGCACCATCCAGTCCACCGCGAAAAAGACGAAACTCATTTCGGGCGGCGTTCTCGCACTGATGGTCATACTCTGCATCGTCTTCTACACGAACCTTCAGCCCAGCACGCACATCGAACCGCAGCTCTTCCAGCAGTTCAACCCCTTCTTCGTGGTACTGCTCACCCCCATCTCCGTAGCACTCTTCGGAGCGCTCGCAAAAAAGGGCAAGGAGCCGTCGACCCCGAAAAAGATCGGTTTGGGTATGTTGATCGCCGCGTGCGGCTTCCTGGTCATGGCACTCGCTTCGCGCGGCCTGGCCAACCCCACGCAGATCAACGGTACGAGCGACATTCTCGTATCTCCCAACTGGCTGATCTCCACTTATCTCGTGCTGACGTTCGGCGAGTTGCTCCTCAGCCCGATGGGTATCTCGTTCGTATCGAAAGTCGCGCCTCCCAAATACAAGGGTATGATGATGGGCTTCTGGTTCGCAGCTACGGCCGTAGGCAACTACCTGACCAGCGTGATCGCCAACATCTGGGAAAGCGGCATGGCACTTTGGATGATCTGGGGCGTACTCATCGTGGTATGCGTCATCTCCGCAATCTTCATCTTCTCCATCCTCAAACGACTGGAGAAAGCTACGGCGGACTGCTAAGCATTCCATACGCAATAATCGAAAGGCTCCCGATGTTCGGGAGCCTTTTCTGTTTGCCGCCGCACGAAAAATCCGTATTTTTGAGAGGTTAAACCGGATTCCAACCAACGGAGAAGAAAAATGCTAAGACTGACGTTTCTGGGTACGGGCACATCGCAGGGAGTCCCCATGATCGGATGCAACTGCGCGGTATGTCGCTCGCACGACAGCCGCGACAAACGGCTGCGCTCTTCGGTCATGATCGAACGCTTCGATTCGGCACCCGACAAGCGCCCGAAAGACGAACTGCCGACGCATCCGTCCCACGCCATGTACCCCCAACCGGTAGGGGCCGACGCCCGCATCGTGATCGACGCAGGACCGGATTTCCGTTACCAGATGCTCCGCGAAGGGGTGAAAACGCTAGACGCCATCCTGCTGACCCACGAACACAAGGACCATATCGCCGGCATAGACGACATCCGTGCCTTCAACTACTTTGAAGGACGCGCCATACCGATCTACGCAACCGAACGGGTAGGCAATGCCGTACGGAAAGATTTCGATTACGCCTTCGCCGAACCCCGTTACCCCGGCGCACCGGAGATAGACCTGCGGACGATCGACCCCGACGAAGCGTTCGACGTGGCGGGTTTTCATGTGACTCCGATCACCGGCCGCCACTACCTGTTGCCCGTAACGGGATACCGCATCGGCAACATGGCCTACCTGACCGACTTCAACGGCATAGACGACCGGCAATTGGATAAGCTGAAAGACCTGGACCTACTTGTAATCAATGCCCTGCGCTACGAAAAACACCTCTCCCATTTCACCGTGGACGAAGCTGTGGCACTAAGTAGGCGGTTACAGGCCCGTCGTACCTGCCTCACGCACATGTCCCACCAGATCGGCCGCTACGCCGAAAAACGGAATACCCTTCCCTCCGGGATCGAACTCGCCTGGGACGGACTTCGCATAGACCTCACCGAATAACTTTACAGACCCGCACACATCATGGCTAAAATACTCCTCGTCACCCCTCCGTTTATTCAGCCCAACGCCCCTTATCCGGCAACCGCCTACCTGAAAAGCTACCTCGTCCGACAGGGACACCAGGCGGAACAGTACGACCTTTCGGTAGAACTCCTCGGTGAAATCTTCTCCCGGAAGTTCCTGGAACGCGTGTTCGCACTCTACGAGGAACGGCATGCCCCGGGCGGAGAGGAGGATGTACTCGGCGATGCCGCCGACCCCGACATCCGCCGCATGTACGCCCTGCGCCACCAATACCTCTCCACCGTCGAACCGGTGATGGCCTTTCTCCGGGGGGAGGATGCCACGATCGCCAACGCCATCTGCCGCGGCGATCTCCTGCCGCAGGCGGGTCGGTTCGAGCACATGGTGCCTCCGGAAGAGGAGTTCGGCTGGATGGGACTACAGGATTGTGCAAAATACATCTGCACGCTCTACCTGCAGGACATCAGCGACTTCATCCGATCGACCGTCACCCCGAATTTCGAGATCGTCCGATACGCCGAACACCTCACCCTGTCGCTCGCCGAATTCGCCACGCTGGAGGCCGAGCTGCTCCGCCCCATGAACATCATCGAAGAGCGCATGACGGAACTCCTGCTCGCCACCGTAACGGAATACCGTCCCGACTTCGTTTCATTCACCGTCCCCTTCCCCGGCAACCTGCTCGCCGCACTGCGCTGCGGACAACAGCTCAAGGCCCGCTACCCCGACGTGCGGATCATTCTGGGCGGCGGATACCCCACGACGGAACTGCGGCAGATGAGCGACCGTTCCGTCTTCGCCTACACGGACTACATCGTCCTCGACGATGGAGAAACGACCCTCGCTCACATTCTGGCAGGAGAGGAACCCGCAGGCGCCATTACCGAAGCGGGATACCATGCGGGAGAAGAGCGGATCAGCCATCGCGAACGCGGATGTCCCGATTTCAGTGGCCTCCCCACCGCGAAATACTTCTCCCTGTGCGAAGTCACCAATCCCATGCACCGGCTCTGGAGCGACGGACGGTGGAACAAGATGATGCTGGCTCACGGATGTTACTGGGCCAAATGCGCTTTCTGCGACACCTCGCTCGACTATATCGGTTGTTACGATACCGTTACGGCCCCCGAACTGGCGGACTGGATGGACGCAGTAGCAGCCCAGACCGGTTCCCGCGGCTTCCATTTCGTAGACGAAGCCGCCCCGCCCAAATTGTTGCGCGACCTGTCGCTGGAGCTGCTCCGGCGCGGCCGCCACTACACCTGGTGGACGAACATCCGTTTCGAACGGTCATTCACGGGCGACTTGTGCCGGCTGATGGCCGCCGCGGGGTGCATCGCCGTATCGGGCGGACTGGAAGTGGCCTCCGACCGGCTGCTGGAGATGATCGGCAAAGGCATCACCATCGAACAGGCCACCGTCGCCATGCGCAATTTCTACGAGGCGGGAATCATGGTCCACACCTATCTCATGTACGGACTTCCGACTCAAACGCTTCAGGAAACGGTAGACGCCCTCGAAGTGGTAAGGCAGCTGTTCGGTGCCGAGCTGGTCGGCTCCGCCTTCTGGCACCGCTATGCCATGACAGTTCACAGTCCTTCGGGGCGGGAGCCGGAACGTTTCGGAGTAAGGCGCAAAGGCTCCGTTCCGAATCCCTTCGCCAACAACGAGATCTTCTTCGCCGACAACCGCGGCTACGACATCGGCATGGTCGGCGAAGCACTGCGCCTTTCGCTGGCCAACTACATGACGGGCAACGGACTCGACCGACCGGTACACAAATGGTTCGCGGCCAAAGTTCCCCATACGACCGTCGAGGAGGGGCTGGTGGCCGGTCACCTGACGAAGCCGGACGCGTGCCGGATATTCGATGAAAACGCCCGCATCGTGTGGATAGGCGGCAGCATGGAACGCACCGACGAGGGCGTCCTGGTACGCAGCAACAGCGAAGAAAAGACGCTCCGCTTCAGTGCTGCGGAAGCCGATTTTCTGATCCACGCAACGGAGCTGTGCGCCATCGCGCAACCGCCCGTCACCCTCGGCCGCCTGAAGGAGCTCTACACGGAATACTCCCCGGAGCCCTTCGCCATTCTTTACCACTCTAAAAAATGGGATATTCTGCGCGGCTACGGCCTCTTGCAAATCTAACGGGAAACGAGCCCGCACCCCCTCACAAAAAAATCAAACCGACCATATACTATGTCCGAAAAGAGATTTTTCAACGGTAAAACCGTCGTGATCACGGGTGCATCGTCCGGCATCGGACGGGCACTCGCCTACGAATTCGCCGCCCACGGCGCCAATGTCGTTATCGGGGCACGGCACGAAGAGAAACTGACCGAAATCGCCGACGACCTGACCGGTCGTGGTGCCGCAGTGGCCCGGTGCACGGCCGACGTCACACAGGAGGCGGATTGCAGGCGACTGATCGAAACCGCCGTCACCCGTTTCGGCGGCATCGACATCCTGATCTGCAATGCAGGCATCTCCATGCGTGCGCTGTTCGACGAGGTGGACCTGGAGGTACTCCATCGGCTGATGGACGTCAATTTCTGGGGCACGGTCTACTGTACCAAATACGCCCTGCCCTATCTGCAGGCAGCCAAAGGGACGGTCGTAGGCGTATCCTCCGTCGCCGGCCTGCACGGTCTGCCGGGACGGACCGGCTATTCGGCTTCCAAATATGCCATGACCGGTTTCCTGGATACCATCCGCATAGAGAACCGCCGCAAAGGCTTGCACGTCATGGTGGCCTGTCCGGGCTTCACGGCCACCAACGTTCGTTTCTCCGCACTGACGGCCGACGGCACTGCACAGGGCGCCACCCCGCGCAAGGAGGAGAAGATGATGACCGCCGAGGAGGTAGCGCACCGCATCGCCCGGGGCATCCTGAAACGCAAACGACTCCTGCTCATGGAATTCGAGGGACGTGCAACGCACTTCATCAAGAAGTTTTCGCCGCGCTTCCTGGACATGATGTTCTACAAAGTCATGGCCCGCGAGCCAGACTCCCCCTTCAAATAAGCCGTTTGCATAGAGTTGTTGCGGCCGCACGGAACATTCGCTATCTTTACGCCGGAACCTTTCGACCGACAAGCCATGCGACACCTCCGTCAACCCATCTGCTTCCTGCTTCTTTGTATCGTCATCGCCGCAGGATGCGGAAGAAGCCGCAAACCCGCCCACGAGCCGAAGCCGGAAGCCCATTCCGGCTTCGACTTAACGGAAATCACCCCGAAGGAGGTACGGAACCTCGATATATTGTGTCGTGTATGGGGCTACGTGAAATACCACCACCCGGCATTCTACGGCTCCCGGAATCGACACTCCGACGCCGACGCCGCCCTCTTACACCTGTTACCGGCAATCTACCGGTCGGAGCGGACCGAGCGGAACCGGTTGCTCGCGGAATGGATACGCAGTCTCGGAGAGTTTACCGAAACCCCCGAACGCTATGCATCCTATCATGCTCCAGACTTCCGTCACTCAACCGACCTCGCATGGACGACCGATACGACGGAGTTGGACGAGGAACTCGCCGGTCTGCTCGGCCGGCTCCGGAAGGCCGACAGGCACGGCTACAACCGCTATGCAAGGCCGATGAAAACCGGAGGGAGCAGTCCCGATTTTACCCAAGAAAAAGAATACGCCACGCTTACCGCACCCGACACAGGTTACCGGCTGCTGGCGCTCTTTCGTTACTGGAACATCATCGAATACTTCTACCCCAACAAGCATCTGACGGAGAAGGCGTGGAGTGCAGTACTGCCGCAATATATCCGCTGCTTCACCGCGTGCGGTCCCGACGGTTATCACGAACAGATCGCATTGCTGACAACCGAGATACACGACTCGCATGCAATGCTCTATCCGGCTTTCATCCCCACGGAGACCTTCATCCCGGTCAATGCGCAATTCATCGACGACCGTCTGACGGTCGTTCCCTCGCAGCCGACGACGATACGACTCCCTATCCCCGCCGACACCCCGGCATGGCCGCCGTTACGCTTCGGCGACGAGATTCTCTCGGTCGACGGACGTACGATCGACAGCATCCGCAACGACATCCGGAAATACATGAGCTGCTCCAACGAAACAGCCGTAGCATTTCGGACGACAGTCTATGCCTTCGCTTCGACCGCTGCCGATGAGTATGTCGTCGAATACCGGCGCGGCAACACCACAGACTCCGTACGGATAGCGACCCGTACCGACCGCAGCGCAAGAGAATTCGTCGATTTTCCCAACTATGTCATCCCCGAAGAGGGCTACCTGCTGCTCGACGACCGGACAGGCTATATCGATGCAGCCCGGTTCTCCAATGCAAAGGGACGTCGCATCATGCAAGCGCTCCAAGATACCGAAGCCATTATCATCGACCTCCGACGCTACCCCTCCGATTTCATGATATTCCAGTTTCTCGGCAAATACTTCGCCCCGCATCCCATCAACCATGTCATTTTCACACAGCCCGTTTACAACCTGCCGGGATGTTTCAGCGAAAAACGGCCTACGATCGGCCATGACAATCCGGACTACTACAAGGGAATGGTCATCGCATTGGTGGACGGCAACACCATCAGCCAGGCGGAGTATACCGCAATGACGATCCAAGCCCTTCCCCGCGGCACGACGGTAGGCTCTACGACCCTGGGAGCCGACGGCAACATTGCCGAGATACCGCTCCCCGGCGGTTACACAACACTCATATCGGGTTTGGGCGTCTACTATCCCGACGGCAGCGAAACCCAACGCTGCGGAGTACGGATAGACCACTGGGCGGAACCCACCTTTGCCGGTATCCTCGCCGGCCGGGACGAGGTACTCGAAACCGCCATACGCATCGCAGACTCCCTGCAATAAAAGGCTTACGCCGCACATACAAGGTCCTGTGTGCCCGGTAATACTCCCAGTATTCCCGTGTGCCGATCCTCGGGACACACCCCCACCCCAATGCGCCGCGCCTTATGAACGGAAGAGGCACCGCGCTTAATTTCTCTGTCGGGTCCGAATTTTCAGGGCATAACAAAGCTTTTGCCGGTCTATCCATTCGTCCCCACAGCGAGAACGGCTACCACCATCGGAGGGGATGCCGGAGGGCCGATGCGGCGACCTTCGCCTCGTTCTGCCCGACGAACAACAATCCGCCCCGCAAGCTCCACTCCTTACAACGACCGAACACAAAGGTTGCGATTGCGGAGCATTCCGCCGAAGTCAGGCACCCGCACCTTGAAAGGAACCAGTAAAATGGCTGTGTCAGCCCCTTCTCCCATTGCGATCCGTTCCGAGAAGCCCTATCCGGCACACGCATTTCCCGCCAAGTCTGCACGGAAAAGGGCCGTGCCACGTATCCCCACGCCAGCGGGCATCCGCATACCCACTCCCCCCACGTAGAACGTATTGCCCTTATCCAGCCAGCGCTATTCCCTTTCCCGCCACATGACGATTTGTTGTTCCCCTTGTCGTAGTGTCAAGAAATCGTCGGTCCGTTTGAATCCGACATTCTTCAACTCAGGCGGTGCGGTGCAACGGAGCGATACAAAGCGTGTATACATCCTGTATTACGGAAGCGGGGCATGGTTACCGCATCGTCAATTCGCCCGGCAGCGTACTGCATCGGCTCCATCGCACCGATACGGAAGTGTCCGCTCCGGCTAATCTTCATGAAAAAATCAGGCGCAACTTCGAAAGTTGCGCCTGACCCTATCGCTTTTTGCAAAAAGACTACTGCTTGTTGTTCTTCTTGTCGTAGTGTTTCTGATAACGACTCATGAACTTATCCACACGACCGGCCGTATCCACGAGCTTCATTTTGCCCGTGTAGAACGGGTGGGACGTGTTGGAAATTTCCATCTTGTAAACGGGATAAGTTTCGCCGTTCACCTCGATGGTCTCCTTCGTATTCACCGCCGAACGGGTGATGAATACATGGTCGTTGGACATATCCTTGAATGCCACCAACCGGTAATTTTTGGGATGTATATCTTTTTTCATTTTTCTCGCATTGTCTAACTGTTACTCTTCCTGTGCAGCCGCTACCGAGAAGTGAAGCGTAGCTTTCACATCCCTGTGGAGTTTGACGGTCGCCTCGTACTGTCCCACCTGTTTGATAGGCTCTACGGAAATGTTCTTGCGGTCCACTTCCACACCCTTGGCGGCCATCGCCTCGGCCAGGTCGGCAGAAGTAACGGAACCGAAGATACGTCCCTCTTCCGCCTTGGCGGTGATGACGAGTGCAAGACCTTCGATCTTCGTTGCGAGTGCCTGCGCATCAGCCAAAATCTTGGCATCTTTGTGGGCACGCTGTTTCAGATTCTCGGCCAACACCTTCTTCGCCGATTCGGTAGCTACGGTCGCAAGGCCGCGCGGAAGGAGGTAGTTGTTGGCGTAACCGGGTTTCACCGACACGATGTCGTTGGCATAACCCAAATTTTCTACGTCTTTCTTAAGAATTACTTCCATGTTAGTTTCTCCTCCTCTATTATTTCATCAAATCGGTTACGAATGGCAGAATAGCAAGGTGACGGGCACGTTTCACGGCCTGAGCCACTTTTTTCTGGAACTTCTGCGAAGTACCGGTCAGACGACGGGGAAGAATCTTGCCCTGCTCGTTGAGGAACTTCTTGAGGAATTCCGGATCCTTGTAATCCACATATTTGATACCTGCCTTTTTGAAACGGCAGTACTTTTTCTTCCGTACATCTACGGTAACGGGGTTGAGATACCTGATCTCCGACTGCTGTGCGTTAGGTGCTGCCATGGTCTATTCCTCCTCTTTCTTTTCTACCGTTTTACCGGCCAGTTTATTCCTGCGTTTTTCCGAGTACTCTACCGCATACTTGTCCTGACGGAACGTAAGGAAGCGGATGACGCGTTCGTCGCGACGGTACTGCGTTTCGAGAGTCTCCACGATGGAGCCTTCTCCCGTGAATTCGAGGAGAAAATAGTAACCGGTGGTCTTCTTCTGAATGGGATATGCAAGCTTCTTCAAGCCCCATGCCTCTTCATTCACGATCTGACCCCCGTTTTCGGTGATAACACCGCGGAATTTGCCTACAAGCTCCTCAAGCTGCTGATCCGAAAGAACCGGAGTGGCAATGAAAACGGATTCGTAATTGTTCATAAAATGTGTTGTTTACATTAAAGTTGTGCAAAACGCGGGGCAAATATAGGGATTATCCCCGAAAATACAAGCACTTGCAAATGAAAAAAATCGGCCGCCGACGCATCCTTCCGGCAGAACGACTCCCCCGGACCGAAAGATCGCAGGCTTCGAACCGCGGATGCTCCACGCTCCGAGCCCCGGGCAACCGTTCGTCGAAATCGCATTCTGTCCGTTTCAAGGGTGTTGGTCGCCGCACGGGCCACTACCGTTACGCTCCTTCAAAAGTGCGGCAACCGCCTTGCGTACCTTATCGAGGTCGCTGCAAGAGAGTATCGGAATCAACCGGTCGATCTCCTCGATCGCCATATCCCACCATCGCAGCTCCAGCATCATCCCGATCAGTTCGTCATCGAAACGCTTTCGGATGGGTCTCGCCGGATTGCCCGCCACCACCGTATAGGGAGGGACATCGCTGCCTACGACACTGCGCATCCCGATAATCGCACCGTCCCCGAGCGAACTACCGGTCCGGTCCGAGCAGCTCTTTCAGATATTGTCCCGTATAGCTTCCCTTCGCACGGGCTACCTCTTCCGGCGTGCCGGTCGCGACCACCTGTCCCCCGCCGGCTCCCCCTTCGGGACCGATATCGACAATATGATCGGCTACCTTCACCACATCGAGGTTGTGTTCGATCACAAGCACCGTATTTCCCCGCTCCACCAGCTTGTCGATCACTTCCAGCAGTTGACGCACATCTTCGAAATGCAGTCCCGTGGTGGGCTCGTCGAGGATGTAAAGAGTACGCCCCGTATCGCGCTTGGCGAGTTCGCTGGCCAACTTGATGCGCTGACTCTCGCCACCCGAAAGGGTGGTACACGGCTGTCCCAGCTTGAGGTAACCGAGCCCTACCTCCTGTATCGCACGGAGTTTGGTGTATATACTCGGAATGTGCTCGAAAAACTCGACGGCCACATTCACGGTCATGTCGAGCACATCGTTGATACTCTTCCCCTTGTATTTCACTTCGAGCGTTTCCCTGTTGTAGCGTTTCCCGCCGCACGCCTTGCAAGTGACATAGACGTCGGGCAGGAAGTTCATTTCGATGGCCTGCACCCCGGCCCCCTTGCACTCCTCGCAACGGCCGCCCTTCACATTGAAAGAAAAACGCCCCGCCTTGAATCCGCGCGTCTGCGCATCGGGAGTCGCTTCAAACAACTTGCGGATATCGCCGAATACATTGGAATACGTAGCGGGATTGCTTCGCGGCGTGCGGCCTATGGGCGACTGGTCCACCACCACGAGTTTGTCGATATGCTCCAGTCCCTCGATAGTATCGTAGTCGAGCGGCTGATCGAACGAACGATAGAGCCGGCGACTGATGGCGGGACGAAGCGTATCGTTCACGATGGTGGACTTACCGCTGCCGCTCACCCCCGTCACACAGATCAACGTACCGAGCGGGAACGCCACCGTGACATCCTTCAGGTTATTGCCCCGTGCCCCTTTCAGCACGATCTGCTGTCCGTTGCCCTTTCGCCTTACGGCCGGCACCTCGATCCTGCGTTCGCCCTTCAGGTATTGTGCGGTGATGCTGCCCGACTGCGCGATCTGCTCCGGCGTACCTTCCGCCACGATGTATCCCCCTTTTCTTCCCGCCAGCGGACCGACGTCTATGACATGGTCGGCACAACGGATCATCTCCTCGTCGTGCTCCACCACGATCACCGAATTGCCGGCATCCCGGAGCTCCTGCAGGCTGCGGATGAGTTTGCGGTTGTCGCGCTGATGCAGTCCGATGCTCGGCTCGTCCAGGATATAGAGGACATTCACCAGTTTGGAACCTATCTGCGTAGCGAGCCGGATGCGCTGACTCTCGCCGCCCGAAAGCGACCTCGACGAACGGGCGAGGGAAAGGTACCCCAGCCCCACGTCGATCAGAAAACCGAGCCGCTCGCGTATCTCCTTGAGTATCTCCCGCGCAATGGTCGACTCCCGTTCGGTCAGCCGGGCGGGAACGTCGTCCACCCATCGCGCGAACTGCTCGATGCTCATGGCCGACACCTCGGCGATATTTTTCCCCGCGATGCGGAAATGCAGGGCCTCCTCCCGCAGACGCGTTCCGCCGCATACGCCGCACGGACGGCGGACGATGAATTGCCCGGCCCATTTGTCGCCCTTCCCGCTGGCGGAATCGTCGTCGAGCCTCGCAATGTACTCGCCGATCCCCTCCCAGCCCACCATACGCGTCCCGCCATAAGAGGCGAACTCCTGCATATTGATCTTCAAGGGCTCCGAATCGCCGTTGAGAATCGCATGAATCCCCTCCTCCGGGATGTTCTTGATAGGCTCTTCGAGCGTGAAGCCGTAGCGGCGCCCCAACGCCGTGAGGATGGCGAAAAGCATGTTGTTGGCATACTTGCCGAACGGTTCGATCCCCCCGGCCTTGATCGACTTGCGCATATCGGGGATCACCTTGTCGCGATCGAAGACGGCCACTTCGCCCAGTCCCCCGCAATGAGGACACGCCCCCTGCGGCGAATTGAACGAGAACGTGTGCGGGGCGGGATCGTTGAAGGCCGTTCCGCTCGTAGGGCACATCAGGTGCCGGCTGTAGAAGCGCGAACTCTCCGTTTCGTAATCATAGAGGGAAATCGTCCCTTTCCCTTGCCGCATCGCCTCCTGAAGACTCTTCATCAACCGCTCGCGCACTCCCTCATTCACCACGAGGCGGTCCACCACCAGGTCGATGTTGTGTACCTTGTAACGATCCAGGTGCATGCCGGGGGTAATCTCCCGAATCTCCCCGTCCACACGCACATGGATGTATCCCTTTTTGGCGAACGTTTCGAACAACTCGCGGTAATGCCCCTTCCGCCCCGCAACCACCGGAGCCAACAACGCCACCTTCCGTCCGGCGGAACCGGCCATGATGAGGTCGGCTATCTGTCCGTCGGTATAGTGCACCATCTCCTCGCCCGTCACCGGCGAATAGGCCCGGCCGGCCCGCGCAAAGAGCAGGCGCAGGAAGTCGTTTATCTCCGTCACCGTTCCCACCGTGGAACGCGGATTCTTGTTGGTCGTCTTCTGCTCGATCGCCACCACGGGACTCAACCCCGTGATCTTGTCTACGTCGGGGCGCTCCATGGCGCCGACGAACTGACGCGCATAAGCCGACAGGGTCTCCATGTAACGGCGCTGCCCCTCGGCATAAATGGTGTCGAACGCGAGCGACGACTTGCCCGAACCGGAAAGCCCGGTTATCACCACCAGCTTCCCGCGCGGAATATCCACGTCGATGTTCTTCAGGTTATTGGCCCTCGCTCCGAGAACCGATATCATTCCGTTGCCGTTCTTTTTCACTTCACCTCTTCTCCTTGTTGTTCCCGGGACCTTCATCAAAGGGCGCTCCGGAAAGCGTCGCCGGGCACCTTCACCTTCAAAATACGCCCCTCTTTGTTGTCATACACATAGTCGCGCATCCACGGATTGAGCAGTCTGAGCATTTTGTAGTTCGTACCGTACCGGGCCGCCACTTCCGCCCATTTGATCGGGGCGCCGCCCACCTCCACCGTCCGATAATCGTCCAGCGGTGCGTAGTAGTCATCTTCGCTCAGCCGATAGCCATACCTCTCCGGATCGCCGCTTATCGTCTTGAGGGAGAGGATGCGATACAGATACCGCATGGTCTCCTGCGGAAGGAACGTGTCGTAATAGCTTTCGGTCCCCTGGATATTCATCCGGCGGCTGACACCCGCATTACCGGCATTGTAGGCAGCGGCGGCGAGGGTCCAACTTCCGAACTTCTCATAGGCGTCGCGCAGGTAGCTGCAAGCCGCTTCGGTCGAACGCTCGATGTCGTAACGTTCGTCCACCTGCGGTCCCACGGCCAGGCCGTACTCCCGGCCCGTTTTGGGCATGAACTGCCAAAGTCCCGCCGCCCCGGCCGGCGAAACCGTTTCCGGATTCAATGCGCTCTCGGCCATGCAGAGGTACTTGAAATCATCCGGAATCCCGTTCTTTGCCAGGATCGGCTCGATGACACGGAAATACCGCTTCATATTCAACAGCGTCCGGAACGTACCGGAATGCATATACGACGTCACGAGCAGTTCGCGCTGAAGCGCCTCCCTGACATCGAAATACTCCAAAGGCACCCGCTCGCCCGCAAAATCGAGCGTCTCGGGCAAGGCCGGCAACACGATAGCGGAAAACTCCTCGCCGCCGGTCGTGGTCTGCGAATAGGAGGGTTGTGCGCAGCCTGCCAAAAGAAATGCACACAGTGCAACGTACGGAACAAATGTTTTCATGGAAATCCGACTGATAAATCAAACGTGTAAAGATACGATTTTATTTCTGCAACTCTCCTGCCGGAATACCGGACACTCTTTCGGAAAACGGAAGGCTACCTCCCCAGCACGAAATCGTCGGCATCCGCCCAGGCGCGAAAATGCTCCCTATATTCGGCGAGTCGCGCCCCGTCCAGCTCCACGCGCACTACGCCCTCCTCCCCTTCCGGCAACGAAGCAAGGGTATCGCCGAGAAAATCCAGACCGACGGAGTGCCCGTCATAACGGGTCGACGGGTCGCTTCCCACACGATTGATGCCGAGCACATAGCACTGGTTCTCGATCGCCCTCGCCCGCAGCAGGGCATCCCATGCCGCTATCCGGGTTTTCGGCCACGATGCCGTATAGACCGCCACATCGTAATCGTTCCTGTTACGGCTCCACACCGGGAAACGCAAATCATAACACACCATCGGCAATATCCGAAATCCCTTGTATTCGATCACGACCCGTTCGGTGCCGGGGGCATAAAATCGCTCCTCGCCACTGAACGAAAAGAGGTGCCGCTTGTCGTACCAGACAAGCCGGCCCTCCGGAAAGGCAAACAAAAAACGGTTGGAGGGGCGGCCCGTACCGTCGCCTATCACCAGGCTGCCGGCGAGCGCCATGCCCGTTTCGGCTGCGATACGCCGCATCCAGCCGACCGAAGGTCCCTCCATCGGTTCGGCCTGCGAGGTATCCGAAGCCATGAACCCCGTAGTGAACATCTCCGGCAGAAAGACGATATCCGTATCCTTCAAAGCACGAATCATCCGCTCAGCCGTTCTTCTGTTAACCGCCGGATCTCCCCACACGACATTCATCTGAAGCAATGCTGCACGCAATACCATAGCTCAATGAGTTTGCCGCAAAAATAGAGAAAAAACCGACATCAGCCCTCCTGCGCCAATGCAGGCAGCGGTACACCTTCCACAAGCGCCTCTGTCAAACCCTTCCGCACCTTAAAAACGATTTCACTGCGGAGGAAACAATACATCATCCATCTCTCACTGACGTGCATGGCAAGCATGATCGAGAAACGGCGGCATTCTCTTCAGAAAAATACAGTTTTACCCCGAACCGCGATAAATAAAATGTTGTATATTATCAATAAACATTGTACCTTGTAAACATCAATCAAAATCAACCTTTAAAATCTCGACTTATGAAATCAAAACTTCTTTTACTCCTCATCGCAGCAGCAATGCTGTGCGGATGCGAACCGATGAGGGATAGAGTCACCCACTACACCTATGTAAATGCTACGGACAAAACGATTGTCGTGACCTTGTACGACCAGAACTTCTTTACGGATGATTGGATGCTAGAAGTAAATCCAGACGCAAAAGAAGTATTCAGTTTTGTTATTCCTCCGAGGGAACAGTACACAAGAACAGTGCCTCGAATGCATATGCGAAAAAAGAGCGTTGCGCCTCCCTTTAAGGATATAGAAGAGGCCGTGTGCATTACCGTTTCGAATGGTGAGAGAGTGATCTCACATCTACGTCCTTATGGTTTATTCGATCGATACGCCATAATCGGTAAGGAGTGTTATGAAGAAACGAAATCCACGAGCAAGGCCGCATATTTACAGTGCATATTCGACGATGAGTTTTTTAACTACGGCGTCCCTGTACCTGTTGACGATTAATCCCATAATTACCTAACTTAAAACTATTCCAAAATGAAAAACATTATCTGTTAATACTTTAGTGCATACAGATCGTGTCATTACGTCAATTGAAAATCAACCTTTAAAATCTCGACTTATGAAATCAAAACTTCTTTTACTCCTCATCGCCGCAGCGACACTGTGCGGTTGCGAACGCTTAAGAGACCGAGTTACCTACTACACCTATGTAAACGCGACCGACAAGACGATCGTCGTGACCCTGTACGACCAAAACTTCTATACGAATGATTTGTTGATAGAAGTAAATCCCGATGCGAAAGAAGTATTCAGTTTTGTCATTGCGCCGGGAGAACAGTACACAAGAACGCTGCCGCCCTATCCGGAGATGCGAAAATATAGTGTCTCCCTTCCCTTTGAGGATATAGAAGAGGCCGCATGCATTACCGTATCGAATGGAGAGTTAATGCTCTCACATCGCCATCCCAATGGTTTATTCGATCGATACGGTGGGGTTGGCATTAAGGAGTGTTATGAGGAAACGAAATCCACGAACAAGGCCGCATATTTACAGTGCATATTCGACGATGAGTTTTTTAAACATTGCTGGCCCGTACCTGTTTACGATTAACTCTATAATTACCTAACTTAAAACTATTCCAAAATGAAAAAACTTTACTTGTTAATACTTTAGGACATACAGATCGTGTCATTGTGTCAATTGAAAATCAACCCTTAAATTCTCAACTTATGAAATCAAAACTTCTTTTACTCCTCATCGCCGCAGCAACGCTGTGCGGATGCGAACGTTTAAGAGACCGAGTTACATACTACACCTATGTAAACGCGACCGACAAGACGATTGTCGTGACCCTGTACGACCAGGACTTCTATGAGAATGATGAGTGGCTGTACTCGGTAAATCCCGATGCAAAAGAAGTATTCAGTTTTGTCATTGCGCCGGGAGAACAGTACACAAGAACGCTGCCGCCCTATCCGGAGATGCGAAAATATAGTGTCTCCCTTCCCTTTGAGGATATAGAAGAGGCCGCATGCATTACCGTATCGAATGGAGAGTTAATGCTCTCACATCGCCATCCCAATGGTTTATTCGATCGATACGGTGGGGTTGGCATTAAGGAGTGTTATGAGGAAACGAAATCCACGAACAAGGCCGCATATTTACAGTGCATATTCGACGATGAGTTTTTTAAACATTGCTGGCCCGTGCCTGTTTACGATTAACTCCATAATTACCTAACTTAAAATATTGCAACATGAGAAAACTTTACTTGTTCCTTCTTTCGGGAATGCTCTTGGCGTCTTGCGTCAAAGAAGAGCTGCCCCAACCGCCGACCGACGGAGAACCCGTCACTGTTACTCTTACCCGTTCCGCCGGAGAAAACGACCCCTACAAACTGTCGCTGGTGCAAGAGGTGCTCGACGCTCAATGTGCAGCACAAGGCCTGCCGAGGATCGAACTGAAGCCTACCCATCAGTACGTATGCTTTTCCCCGGCCGATTCGGCACAGGTGGCCCGACTGGAGGCGCTCGACATCGTTACCTTCAATAACCCGATCGGCGACTACACCCCGATTCCCGAACCGGACGAAAACACGATGAACATAATTCTTCCCCTCTACTCCGTGGTACCGGTCGATTTCAAACTCCCGGAAGGTATCGCCTGCACGAAGATTTATGACGTGTATATTCAGAGTTTGGGCGGGCCGGGAACGGCATCCGGAACGGAGGAGCAGCTCCCGACAGAACAGTTCAAAGACGTACTGACGCAGACGTTGGCCGCCACGGGAAAAGCTCCTGCCGTAACGCGGACAGGCACACCCCAGGAGTGGACTCCTTCGGCAAGGTTCCGGTTTCATATCAATGTCGGTAACGGACGCGCGGACACCCTTCCCTTAAAACAACTCCATGTTATGGTGGTGCAGGGAAGCAACCACAAAAATTACTATACCAACGCCAATGGAGAGCTTAATGTAACCGATAAATTCATCGGGCCGGTAGATTACCAGGTAGTGTGGGACTCCGATTACTTTGTCATCAGGCAGGGTTGGAATTCCTGGACGAGACGTACGTTTTATTGTAAAAATTATACTACACCGCTCGACACGGTTATCACGTCAGTGTGTGACCTCGACTATTTCATCGCAGGCTCGCATCGGGCACTGACGGCCTATTACACGGAGCCTAACCTCGTTCCATACTTGAAAAGAGAGCCCGATTTTATCAATGTAGGAATCGCTAATAAAAAAACCCCACATGACTGGAGTGGACGATATATTCCTATAGGTAATGAATTAATAGGGCACCCATTACTCATATATGCCAAAGATGATGTTGGGCATAAATCGTCTAAAATAGGAATGCAGGCAACCTTTCACGAATTAGGGCATGCCTCCCATTATTGGGTAAATCCTGTCTATTACTTGACCAAATACGAGGCTCGTACAAAAGAAATGGAGTCATGGGCAAACGGCGTTGCTTACGCTTATGCCCGCGCTTTATTAGGGGAAGAGTATGAATGGAATGATCATTACAGTGAGGTATATACCAGGCTTGTGGAGTCTCTCTTAATGAATGGCTTTACCATGGAACAGATACAGTCAGACTTCTACGTTTCTGATGGCTGGGGGGATTGGCAATCTATAATGAGAGCCAGAAGCGACAAACCGATAAGCGATCAGCAGCTGGACTTGATCTTCGATAATCCGAACAAATACCATTTCGACATGAATGACATGATCGAAGTTACGCAATCGACATTACGGCTTTTTCAACCTACTATTTTCAAGAGAAAGGATTTAGAATCAATCGGCACGATAACTTGGGCGATAACGGAAGGTACCGGCGGCATGATATTAAATAATAATTCCAGTCAATTTCTGGTGTACTTTACCGAACCCGGGAGAAAGACGATTCGCGCTACAGTAGAGCTGGCTCCAGGCATTGAGAAAACGTTTGACCAAACCGTTACGGTCGAAAATTCCAGCATCATTTCGGTTCCCGAAACCGTTGTGGAAAACTATCCGGTCACGGTTTCCATAATGGATATCCCCAATTGCCCGAACGCGAAAGTCACAGAATGGTCGGTGGTTCCCCACGAGGCAAGGATTACTCCAAAAACCGACAGAAGCGCCCAATACCAATTCATGCAACCGGGGAAAATGACCATCACAGTGAAGATACGGTTCCAATTGGGAATGTCGGAGGTAGAATGTACTGCGCCGATCAATGTGCAGCCGTTGGACGTCAATAGTGTATTCGCAGTAATTGATCCGCCGCAAACCTATGCCTATAATACAAACTACAAAGCCAAGTATATGGGTACCGCCTCAAATGTCGAGATCACAAACGTGGAGGCCGATCATCGCACACACCTCCCTTATTATGATTTCGACTCATGGAGTTACAACAAATACAACAAAATTTTGACATTCCTCATCCCGCCTCACCTGCTCCCCTTTGATTACAGGCTCATCATCCACTACAAGATAAACGGAGAGGAAGTTGAAGAGCCGGCTATCCTCGTCGTATCGAATATCAAAGAAAGTACAGCCGATGCATAACGGAAAGGAGCTTGAAACGACATAGGACGATACTCCGACAGAACCTCCTCCGAACGATTACGATTCGGGGTTACAAAAGGCCGGGAATTTGCATTCCCGGCCTTTGTGTTTCGGCACACGGGCCAGCGGATCCGGCCTGCCGTCTCTTGCTGCGGCACAAAAACGAAACGATCCAGCATATCGTTGGCATACAGAATATTTCATTCCCTATTATGCAACTTCGCCCAATAAAAAAAGGTCCTTCGAAAAGGACCTCGTGAGCGGAAAACGGGATTCGAACCCGCGACCCTCAGCTTGGGAAGCTGATGCTCTACCAACTGAGCTACTTCCGCGTTCGAAGTGCAAATATACGAAATCTGCCGTATTTATTACGAAAAACCGAAAGTTTTTTATTTCGTCCACCCTGCCCGCGATCCTGCGCAGCCCAAATCGCCAACCGACATCCGATTCTCTCTTCCTGCCCGCAATCGCCTCCCTCATCGCATGCCGACACTCCCCCTTCAAGTGCTCGTGCGCAGCACATAATAAAACGGTCGGGATTGTTTTCTCAATCCCGACCGTCGGTTATTCCTTATCGTCCGGTTACTTTGTAAACCTCAACGCGATGCTCCGATCGACAGCACGCTGTGCCGCGGTGGCATCCTCCGGAACGGTCGCAAACTCTTCCCCGAAACCTTCGGTGGTGATACGGTCGGCCCTGATGCCATCCTGCACCAAAATCGACTTCACGTATTCCGCCCGTTTTTTGGAAATCTCGTAATTCACGGCGCGGGTCCCCGTCTTGTCGGCAAAACCGCCGATACGGATCTTGACGTCGGGATAGTTCTTCAATATGGCGGCAATGTTGTCGAGCTGCTGTCGCGAACCACCGGTCAGCGCAGTCTCGCTGTCGTATTCAAAATCGATGTTATCGAACTGGAGCCAGTTCTTGCGCAACTCTGCGTTGGTCGCCTTCCGGTAAGCGTCGGACTGAAGGTATTTCACCATACAGTCCTCGCAACTGCCGTCGGCCACACGCATCACCTGTCCGTCGGGCAAACGATGCTCTACGAACTTCAGGTCGGTACCTGCCACCTTCACCGGCTTATCTTTCACCTGTTCGGTCACAACGACCGATTCGACCGCATCGTTGCGGTTGCATGAACGAATGCTGAGGAAGATGATGATAAGAATCACGGCGGCGATAATAAGCCATATCAGCCAGTTGTTTTTCTTCGTTCCCTTGGCGGCTGCCGGAGTTCCGCTGCACATTCCGCCGATCCCCGCAGCACGTCCCACCTTTACGGGAATATCGCGCACGATCGTCGCACGCTCCTGACGGAGTCCGTTCATCACCGTAGACATGGAGAGGTTGTTGCGGATGATCTTATCGCCCAGATAACCGGCAATCAGGGCAGCCACCCATCCCGACAGCCTGTCGGCAGCGGCAACCGAAATACCGCTCTCGGCAGCTACCGCATTCGGGTAGGCCTTGTTCTGCGCCCCCACGAGTTCGTTTTCGAAACGCTCTCCGAGGTTCTTTCCCTCATCGATCCCGTGCCCGGCAAACAGCTCGGCCCGCCTGTCGAACAATCCCGCATTACCCGCTTCCCGGATGGTTTCATTCACACGTGCCGTTTCGCCCCTGTCGATAAACCGAACGAGTTGGGAAGGCAACAACATCGATACGGCGGACGATACCTTTTTCTCATCCTCGTGCAATGTGGCCGCAGCCGTCTTGAGCATCTGCGGAGAGATGCTCGCTTTCAGTGATTCATAATGTGTCATAATCGTAATTTTTTAAGTTGAACTCTCTTTTCCGTACATGCACGACCACAGTACGGGCCGTACCCGCAAACAGCATTTCAATTTCAATGCCTAATTCGCGGTCCGCTCTCGATTTTAGTGATTTTTTACCGGAAAAGTCCTGGGGGAAGCCGCCCGCGCTCACCACAACGTGAGCTGCCGGGTCCCCGAGGGTTCGCTCTTGTCGTCGGCCGGCGGTTCCGCAAAGCCATGCACTGTCCGGCCACCCCACCGCCAGGCATTGCGGCGCTCCTGCTCCACGTATTGCTCGAAATAGTCACCCGGCTCATAGCTGCGTTCGATCGAAGCGGAAAGACGCGACAGGTTCTTCAACGCCTCCGCCTTATCGCGGTTGCCGAGGCGGGCCGTGTGGATGGCCGTATCCAACAGATCGATGGTGCGGTCATAAATCTCGGTCGGAACCGGAAAAGGATGACCGTCTTTTCCGCCATGGGCGAAGGAGAAACGAGCCGGATCGGAAAACCTCGACGGCGTACCGTGTATGACTTCGCTGACCAATGTCAACGACTGCAACGTCCGCGGCCCTACCCCCGGCAAAAGCAACAACGACTCGAAATCCTTCACCTCCGTTTCGTGAGCCAGCACCAATGCCGCACCGAGCCGTTTGAGATTCACATCCCCGGCGGTTACTTCATGGTGCCGAGGCATGATAAGCGACGCCTCGCGCAGCACTTTATCGGGTCGTTCGCGGGTAATATCCACCACCCCGCATCGGGTGACGGACGCTTCCCGATGGGTGAGGTTCAATATGAGGCCCTGATTACGGCCGCACACGCAGGTATGCGGCTCCTGGGTAAAGGATTCCAGCGACGAGGAGAGCCAATGATAACGACGCGCCATCCGGCCGGCCGGATTCATCCCCTGCTGTATCACCGCCCATTCCCCTTCCGCAGTTACCACGAAGGAGTGGAGATAGAGCTGAAACCCGTCCTGTACGGCCGTGTTGTCCACTTTGGCCGACAGCTTGCTGCTGTGAACCAACGCCTCGCCGTCGAGCCCCGTCCGTTCGGCCACGGCGAGCAACTCGGCAGGCGTCTGGCGCGAAGACTTCCCGCGACCGCCGCAAATATAGATGCCCAGCTCCTCCGAGCGCAGATTCACCGATTTCTTCAAGGCATTCATCACCGAAGTGGTAATCCCCGAGGAGTGCCAGTCCATCCCCAGTACGCACCCCAATGACTGAAACCAGAACGGGTCGCTGAGCCTGCACAGCAATTCGCTGCGACCGTACTCCAGGACGATCGCCTCGACAATCGCCCCGCCCAACAGACTCATCCGTTGGGCAAGCCATTGCGGCACGGTCCCGTAATGCAACGGGAGATCTGCATGTCCCTGTTTTCCCATCCCGAAACAAAGATAGGGCATCCGCCCCCAAACGTTGTCCCGCACCTCTATAAAAAATCATGGGACGCACGGATTCCGGCTCCGGTTCCTGTCTTTTACAGCAGGAATAACGATTTTTTTAGGGACGGGGTTTGCCCGCACGGATTTATTCATTACTTTTGCACCGCTTCGGCAACAGCGGAATGCCGACAGCGATCGTTCCCGGAAAGGAATATCCCGCTGTCGGAGCTCACCCTGGAGAGGTGCTCGAGTGGTTGAAGAGGCGCGCCTGGAAAGTGCGTATACTCCAAAAGGGTATCGCGGGTTCGAATCCCGCTCTCTCCGCTGAATATCATGAATAACCCCTGCAAGCGACAAACTTGCAGGGGTTTGTTTTTCCTGTATCCGATCCCAATAGCCGTTTAAAGCATTCGGAGCTTGCCTTTGAGCTGACCGGGAACGCTACGACAAACCGAGATCGATAAAGCAGCGGCCTGCACGCCGTGCTTCACACACCGCCGACCATACCGCTCGATACAAAAAACAGCTTCCGGACAACTCGCGGTCCAGGGATCCAAAAGCAGGAGCAACCCTATCTTCGCCCCCGCGCAACCGCACCGGCTCCACCCGCTTCTTTCCCGCTCCGGGCCCTCGCTGCCCGCCGGGCCCACCTGGCAGGCTATTTGATTATCCCCTTTCAACCGACAAATTCAACCAACAGAAAATACGATTATGAAAAACAGAAATTTACTTCTCAGCATGGGCACGCTCATCACGCTCGGCCTCCTGGCATCGGCCTTCTCCGTCAAACACCGCCCCACCATCCCGGAAAAGGCACACGCGGTAACGCCTTTCGACGCGGAAAAATACCTCGGGACATGGTACGAAATCGCCCGGATCGACTTCAAATTCGAGAAGGGCCTCAGCCACACCACCGCCAACTACTCCCTGAATGAAGACGGCAGCATCCATGTGATAAACCGAGGATACGATGCCCGAAAGGACAAGTGGAAAGAATCGGTAGGCAGAGCGGTATTCGTGGAAGAACCCGATGTGGCGATGCTCAAAGTGTCGTTCTTCGGTCCGTTCTATGCAGGCTACAACGTAGCGGCCCTCGACCCCGAGTACAAATACGCACTGGTAATCGGACGCAACCTCGACTACATGTGGCTGCTCTCGCGGGAAAAGACCATGCCCGAAAACATCAAAAACCAATACCTGGAAACGGCCAGGCAGATAGGGTACGATACTTCCCGCCTGCTATGGGTGGAACAATAGAGGTACTCCCCTCTTCCGCTTACGGCATTGGGATGCGGCGCTATCGCGCTGCATCCCAATCTTTTTAAAGGACACACAGCGTCTCCTCCACAAGCATAAAAACCGAGCAACGTGTCATTTTACAACGCCACGACCGTAAATTCTACGGTTTTCTTCATAGCTTTACCGACAAACCGCTACCCGAAACTTAAAGAAAATCTGTTGCATGATTACCGTCGTCCCCGTTTCCGGAAGGAGGGAACTGAAGAAATTCATCCGTTTCAAAATAAAACTGTATGCAGGCAACCCTTACGCGATCCCGCCGCTCTATGCGGACGAAACGGAAGCCCTGCTCGAAGGACGGAATCCCGCTTTGGCCGTCTACGACCATCAGGCGTTCATCGCCCGGCGCGACGGGAAAATCGTGGGCCGCATCGTCGCCATCATCAACCACATCAGCAATCGCAAAGAGGGAACGAAATACGTCCGTTTCGGTTTCATCGACTTCATCGAAGATTTCGAAGTGGCCGATGCCCTCATCAGAACCGTGGAACAATGGGGACGGGCACGGGGAATGGAAGCGATACACGGCCCGCTGGGCTTCACCGACTTCGATCCGGAAGGGATGCTGACCTGCGGTTTCGACCAGGCCGGTACCATCGCCTGCATCTACAACTATCCCTACTATCCGGAATACCTCGCCCGCATGGGCTTCCGCAAAGATGCCGAATGGGTGGAATACAAGATCGCGATTCCGAAAGCGATTCCGGACAAGCACCTGAAAATAGCGGAACTCGTCCGCCGAAAATACGGACTTCACGTGCTGCGGTTCGACACGATAGCCGACATCGTAAAACAGGGATACGCCCACCGACTTTTCCGGCTTCTGAATATCACCTATGCCGACCTGTACGGTTTTTCGGAGCTGACCGACGAGATGATCGACTATTACATCCGGAAATACGTACCGCTGCTCCGGCTGGAACTCATCACCCTGATCGCCGACGAAAACGATGAACTCGTCGCTTTCGGAATAGCCCTGCCCTCGCTCACCCGCGCCATGCAGAAAGCCCGCGGACGCATGTTCCCGCTGGGGGCCTATCACCTGTTAAGGGCCCTGAAATCACCGAAAGCCGAAGTGTGCGACCTGATGCTGGTCGCCGCCCACCCCAGCGTACAGAATGCCGGAGCCGCCGCGTTGCTCTTCACGGAGATGATTCCCCAGTTCCAGAAACTCGGCACCGTGTATGCCGAGAGCAATCCGGAGCTGACCGACAACCAACGGATACAGGCATTGTGGGGGAACTTCGACAAGACGTTGCACAAACGGCGAGCGGTATTCGCCAAACCGATCGACTGACCGACTCGGCGCAGCACTCCGCGCTCTGCGGCGCAGGATACGGGGTACGATCGCGCTTATTCAGGCCTGCTTTCCCCGCAAAGCAGACACTTCACCCGCCTCGATGAACGGCACGAGAGAAGTAGTTCCCTCCGCAGGCCGGAGCACCGCACTACGGAGCGTCTCCGTATCGGTGCGCTGCTCCATCAATTCGTCCGCCCTGAACCAGACGAGCGCTTTGCGCTTCACATGATCCCAACGCAGAATCACCCCCGCCAACAATACAAGGATCAGGAGAACCATTACCTTTTCCTGCCTGGAGAGCGATTTGAACCATTTTACCATAACCTTGTTTTTACTGCGGCCGGCCGCCTCAACCGAGCAATATCAGGCTGAGCGCCATGACCGCCATTCCCGCCACCAATCCGTAAATGGCCAGGTGGCTGTGGCCGTACTGATGAGCCGCCGGAAGCAACTCGTCGAGCGAAATATAAACCATAATCCCCGCCACCACGGCAAACGTGCACTCCATCACGATCGGCGTAAGGAAAGGCATCAACAGCAAATAGGCGAACAGCGCCCCGACGGGTTCGGCCAAACCCGAAACGAACGAATACCAAAACGCTTTCTTGCGGCTGCCCGTAGAGAAGTAGATCGGTACGGAAACGGCGATCCCCTCCGGAATGTTGTGAATGGCAACAGCAGCAGCAACGGCCACCCCCACTTTCGCCGAATCGAGTGCCGAGACGAAGGTGGCGATACCCTCCGGAAAATTATGGACGGCGATCGCCAATGCGGTGACCATCCCCATGCGTTTCAACCGATGGGTATGATCGGGGTTGGGCACTCCTCCGATCTCCTCCACGCTGTGCAGCCCGTGGGGATTCTCGGCCTCCGGAATGAACCTGTCGATAAGCCCCGCAAGAAAAATTCCACCGAAAAAGGCAAGTGCGGCGATCAGATTCCCCTGCCGAGCGCTGCCCGTAATGATTTCGAGCCCCTGCCGAGAGTTGAAAAGCAGCTCCATGAACGATATGTATATCATCACCCCGGCCGAGAGGCCCAACGCCAGGGAGAGGAATTTCGCATTGGTCTTTTTCGCAAAAAAGGCAATAGCGCTCCCGATCCCCGTGGCGCCTCCCGCCATCAGGCTGAGCAACAAGGCTTGTCCTATATTTCCCGTTATCATCGACGCTTGAAGTGTGGTTACAACTCGGTGACCTCTTCAAAAATCCTGCAAAGTTACCGGGCCGTTACGGCGGTCTTGGCTTTTATTATTACTTTTGCAACAGGCATGCGGCACGGAGTGCCGTCCGTACAAAGATACCCCTTTCCGGGAGATTCCGCACACGGAACCTGGAAATAGGTTCAAAAGAGTTTATCTAACGATCACTTACGATGCTGAGCGAAAACACGTGCGTCACCCTCCACGACAAGACCTTCCGACGCTCCGTACCCCATCCCGACATCATCGGCCGCATTGAAGCGCTGGCGGCCCGGATCAACGCCGACTACGGCGACGGCAGCCGCGGCATACCGCTTTTCGTGGGGGTGCTCAACGGTGCCTTCATGTTCTTCGCCGAGCTGCTACAACGCATATCGTTTCCCTGCGAAGTATCGTTCGTTCGGCTCTCATCCTACCACGGCACCGCCTCTTCGGGCAACGTGACCGAAGTGCTCGGACTGCGGGAAGAGATTGCCGGACGCCATGTGATCATCGTGGAGGATATCGTCGAAACGGGCGAAAGCATCCGACGGCTGACCGATTCGCTGGAGGCGCGGCACCCCGCCTCGCTGGAAGTAGCCACGCTGCTCTTCAAGCCCTCCGCCTACCGGAATTACCGGCCGATACGCTATGCGGCCATGGAGGCGACCGACGGTTTCATCGTGGGATTCGGACTGGACTACGACGGCCTGGGCCGAAACCTGCGCGACATTTACCAACTGGCCGAGGAGCAGTGATTATGACGACACGACAAGAAGCGACGACATCCGCAGAGGGAGCACGGCTCCCCTTGGTGGAGGAGTTCCATACCATCCAGGGCGAAGGAAGGCACACGGGCCGGGCCGCCTATTTCATCCGCCTGGGCGGCTGCGACGTGCGGTGTGCCTGGTGCGACGCCAAATACACTTGGGATGCCCGGCAGGTTCCCTCGTGCGAGGTGATCGAGATCGTCGCCCGTGCGGCGGCCTCCGGCGCTCCCTGCGCAGTGATCACCGGGGGAGAACCCCTCCTGCACCCTCTCGGTCCGCTGACCGGGGCGTTGAGGGAGCACGGGCTGGAGGTACTTCTCGAGACCTCCGGCACGCACTCCCCGCGCGGCACATTCGACTGGGTATGCCTCTCACCCAAACGCCAGGCCCCGCCGCTGGAGGAAGTGTATCGCCTGGCGAACGAACTCAAAGTGGTAATCGGCAGCGACGACGACCTCGAGTGGGCCGAAAGCTGTGCCGCAAGATGCGGCGAATCGTGCCTGCTCTACCTGCAACCGGAATGGAGCCGGTTCGCCCGGTCGGTAGAGCTGATCACCGACTATGTGAAAGCCCATCCGCAGTGGCGCATATCGCTTCAGACACACAAATTCATGAACATCCCTTAACCCCCACCGACCCCTCGGGCAATGAAACGAATTTGGGAAAAATATCGGATATGGATCGTCATCACGATAGCCTTTCTGCTGATCATCACCGTTTTTTCAAAGAATACGGCGATCGAGGCGATGGCCATCCGTCGCCGCATCAAGATCATGCAAAAGGAGCAGCGCTACTACAGGGAACGCTCCAGGGAGGACAGCACCTTTCTGGAGAACCTGAAGCAGGATCGGTTCCTCGAAAAATACGCCCGTGAAACCTTCTACATGAAAGGCCGCGGGGAAGAGATATACCTTTTGGAAGAATAGAGGCATGAAGCTATTGATCGTCAACGGTCCCAACCTCAACCTTATCGGAAAACGCGAGCCTGCGATCTACGGGAATACCGACTTCGAGGATTGGTTCCGGGGAGTGCGCAATACATACGCCGCACGCAACGTCGCGCTGGAATACCGGCAATCCAACATCGAAGGGGAACTGATCGACTTCATACAGGCCGCCGACGGAATATACGACGGCGTGATCCTCAACGCCGGAGGATATACCCACACGTCGGTCGCCATCGCGGATGCCATCCGGGCGGTGGAAGTTCCCGTAGTGGAAGTACACATCTCCAACATCTTCGCCCGGGAAGAGTACCGACGGCTGTCGCTGACGGGTGCCGCCTGTCGCGGTGCCGTCACGGGCTTCGGCCTCGACTCCTATCTGCTGGCGATCGAGAGCTTTCTCCGAAGCCGCTGAGCCCCGGCGAGCCCCCGATTTTAAGGGGTACAAGAATCACCCACAGCGAGGAAGCACCTTCCCCTGATAGCTTATGGAACTGAAAAAATATGTGGTAAAAGGCATGGCATGGACCTTTGCGGAGAAGGTCCTGACCGCTCTGTTCCAGATGCTCGTGGGACTCGTGCTGATGAACTTCCTTTTTCCGGACGACTACGGCACGATACAGATTCTCGTGGTCTTCACGTCGGTCTGCTCGGTATTCGTAGACAGTGGCTTTTCCGCCGCCCTTATCCGCAAAAAGGAGGTCGCGCAAGAGGAGTATTCCGCAGTATTTTTCTTCAACATCCTCACCGCCTGCGTCCTCTACCTCGTGTTGCTTGCCATCACGCCCTTGCTGGCGCATTACTACAACGCCCCGATCATGCGGACACTCGCCCCGGTGCTGTTCCTGCTGGTTCCGGTCAATTCGCTCTCCAACATCCAGAATACGCTTCTGACCCGCCGTTTCGACTTCAAAACCATCTCCAAATACACGCTGTGGGCCACTCTGGCAGGCAGCTGCATCGCCGTGGGAATGGCGGCTGCCGGCTGCGGTATCTGGTCGCTGCTGGGACAACGGCTACTCACCCCGGCAGTAAGATCCGGGCTGCTTTGGGTGTGCAGCGACTGGCACCCTTCACGCCGCCTCTCCCTGAAGCCCCTGCGCCCCATGCTCGGCTACAGCTCGCGCCTGCTGCTGAGCGACATCACCAACACCGTCTATGGCAACATCTCCGAACTCTTTATCGGCAGGATGTACACCAAACAGGCACTCGGCTACTACAACCGCGGCAAACAATACAAAGACATGCCCGTCAGCGCCGTCATCAGCGCCGTTCAGAACGTCACCTTCCCGGCCCTCTCCCAATTGCAGGACAATCCGGCCAAAATGCGTCTCAGCGCCCGGCAGGTGACCGTAGTAATGAACTTCGTCATCTTTCCCGTCATGCTGGGCCTGATCGCGGTCGTGGGCGACTTCATCGCCGTCTGCCTGCCGCAACGATGGCTGCCCGTCGTCCCCTACTTCCGGATACTCTGCCTCTCGGGACTTTTCGCCCCCCTTTCGGTGGTATCATACAACATCCTGAAGATCAAGAGCGACGGCAGGTTGATCTTCCGCCTCGAAATAGTGAAGAAAGCGATCGCCACCCTCATTCTCATCCTGACCATCCCGATAAGCGTCCGAGCGATCGCCTGGGGACAAACGATCATCTACCTCTCCGACGCAATCATCAACATGCTGGGAGCAGGTCGCTACCTGCACTGGACCCTGCGGGACGGCATCCGCACTACACTCCCCTACCTGGCCATGTCGGCCATCATGGTAGGCGCGGTTTACGGCACCCATCTTCTGCTCGTCGGCCATACCGCGCTCTGGGCCGTGCTCGCTGTCGAGATTGCAGCCGGCATCGCGGTGTACGCCCTCCTCACCTTACTGTTCCGACCGGAAGGCTGGCGCGAGGTACGCACCGTACTCCGCCAGGCTGCCGCATCGCGCAACCGATAATCCCCGGCCAACCCAAAAAACAAGGGGGTGTACGTCATGTACACCCCCTGTGGCAATGGCACACGCCACCGGTACTACTTCTTCACGGCGATCGTGTCGATCTCTACCTTTACCCCCATCGGAAGTTTAGCGACCTGGTAGCATACGCGGGCCGGCATGTCCTTCGTATAATAGCGGGCATACACCCCGTTCATGGCGGCAAAATTGTTCATGTCGTCGAGAAGAACGGTCGTTTTCACCACGTCGTCGAACGTATAGCCGGCCTCCTTGAGGATAGCGGCCGTATTATCGAGCGACTGAGCGGTCTGCTCCTCGATGGTTTCGGCGATCTTGCCGTCGGCGGGATTGATCGGGAGCTGTCCCGAAATGTAAAGGGTACCGTTGGCTTCGATGGCCTGCGAATAGGGTCCTACTGCCTTGGGGGCGTCGGGCGATGCAATTACTTTTTTCATAGCTTATGATATCAATTGTCCTTACGGAGTTAAAGCAACGCAAATATAGCAATATATTCGCTGAAATACGAAAGTGCAAGTCGTCCCGAAGGGGCGGTGCACGGTTGCGAAGCAATTCGTTTAAAGCAAATATAAAAAATTATATTCGCTGAAATACGAAAGTGCAAGTCGTCCCGAAGGGACGGCACACGCTTGCGAAGCAATTCGGGGGAGGCAAATATACTCAATCCGTAATTCGCTGAAACACGAAAGCGCCTGTCGGCCCGAGAAGCCCACACACGGGTATCGTGCGCCCCGGATGCCTGCCGCGACAACAAGTGGCCCGATATTCGCTGTCGTATCTCCGCGAATTATTACCTATCTTTGCAGCGCTATTTAAAACACGACATTATGAAGAGAACAATGATCATCGCGGCAGTCGCCCTCCTGGCCGGAGTGCTTTTGGCAGGATGCTGCCAGAAATGCCGTAAAAGCAGGGAGGCAGCCACGCGGCCCATACAAGGCATCGTATGGCACCTGGTGGAGTTCAACGGCAAACCGGTCGACGCTTCCGACCGATACGAACTTTCGTTTCTGGCCGACGGCCGCGTAGCCGGCATCGGCGAATGCAACCGTTTCTTCGGTCCCTATCAGGTACTCAATGCCAACGGCAGCATCAAGATCGGCCCGGTAGCCTCCACCATGATGGCCTGCCCGGAACCGAATATCGAAACGGAATTCCTCCAGATGTTCGAGAACGTACACCTTTACCAACTCGACGGGCAGAACCTCTACCTTTTCGTAGGCAACAAGATAAAGGCCGTTTTCGAACCTACGGACAAACCGGTCGACGCTCAGTAAGATTCCCTACGACGAAATCGAAACAGGCGGCACCATCGGGTGCCGCCTGTTTTGTCTTGTTTCCTCTTGTCTGCGCACCGAAACGCTTACCGGCTCACCGGCGTACGGTTATGGAGCGCATGCGCGATGGTCAGCTCGTCGGCATACTCGATCTCGTCGCCGAAGCCGATACCGCGGGCGATGTTCGTCACCTTCAGTCCCGGAAACCGGGCCAGCCGCCGGGTAATGTAGAAGAGCGTGGTTTCACCCTCCACCGTGGTGCTCATGGCAAGAATCACCTCTTTCACCTCCCCTTTCTCGATGTTTTCCAACAACAGGTCGATCTTCAAGTCGGAAGGCGCAATGCCCTGCATGGGAGAGATCACACCGCCCAATACATGATACAGTCCGTTGTATTGGCGGGTGTTCTCGATCGAGAGCACATCCCCGACCTGCTCGACGACACACACCACCGACCTGTCGCGCGAAGGATCGGCGCATATCTCGCACACATCCCTGTCGGAGAGATTGTTGCAATGGACACAATACTTTATGTCGCTGCGGAAACGATCGATCGCCTCCGTCATGCCCCGCACCTCCGCCTGCTCCATGCGCAGCATGTGCAACGAAAGTCTCAGTGCCGTACGCCGGCCTATTCCGGGCAACCGGGAAAGCTCCCTCACCACATCGTCAAGCAATTCAGCCATTCCAGAAATCGTATAACGTCCGCCCCGCAAACGGGAGTCGTAGATGTCAATAAGTTATCAAGGCCACCGCATCCGCCGGAACCCAACCTTTGTTTCCGTCGGCGATCATCACCTCGCGCCACTCTCCGTAGGAGGAAAGCACCTCCGCCTGCGTCCCCTCGTGCAGGATGAACAAGTCGCTTCCTCCCTTCTCCGGTGCGCTCTTCACCGCCACGGCCTGCACGAGTACCACGGCCCGGGAGGCGTCCAGCAACTCCCTCTTCTCGACCGCCGCAAACACGGCCGTGCAGACGGTCAGGAGGAAGCAAACGATCCCCCAGAAGAAACCCGCCTTACGCCATCCGCGCCGCTCGGCCAGGAGAAACACCAACACGCCGGCCAGGGCAGCTACCAAAAGCACAAGCGAAAGCAGAGCCCATGTATTGCTGTCGAGCGACGCCCGCGAGGCCTTCACCCACCTCGATACGAAAAACTCCGGGACGGTCTCTATCTTATCCTTCACATAGCCGTTCGCTACGGCCAGATTATACGCCACATCGCCGTCGTACGGAATCAGTTTCAGCGCCTTGTTGTAATTCAGTATGGCCCGTCCGAGCTCGTCCGCCTTAAAATAGGCGTTTCCCAGGTTGTAAAAGAGTTTTCCACTCACATATCCTTCGGCCGCAACGGCTTCGTAAGCCTCAGCGGCTCCGGCATAGTCGCCGTTTATATAGAGCGTGTTGGCCCTCTCCCACATCGCCTCCGCCGACGTTCCCTCCGCCCGGAGCGCAGGAACGATACCGATCAGCAAACCTATCAGAAGCACTATCCTTTTCATCGCCGCATTACTTTCCGATTATACCTTCGAGCCTGGAAACGATCTCCACCCCGGCCCCGTACACCTCGGGCATTCTTCCCGTAGCCGCCGGAGCATATTGCGCATATTCGCACTCCACGATGATGTCGATGTATCGCTGGGCGACCTCGGCCGACACCCCGCGCTTGACAAGCTCCTCGCGCACGTTCTCCTTGGTGAGATTGGAGGAAGGGATGTTCAGTTTATCTCCTATATAGCCCCAGAGCGCCTTGAGCATCTCCTCGTAGAATCCGCGGGGATTATCGGCCTTCATGTGACCTTCGGCCGCCCGGAAACGCAGCAACGCCACCTTATTGGCCCTTTTTCCTTTGAGCAACACACTGTTGCGACGCTCTTCGACCACACGACGCAACCATGCCCAAAGACCGACAAACACGCCGCATATCACGCCAAGGGCCAGAAAATACCACAGGCTGCCGAAAAAGAGCCGCCCCTTCCGATGCAGGTGCGGTGCATCGAGTTTGATGAAGCGTATGTCCTTCCCCAGAATCCGTATATCCTCCTTGGAGAGTCCGCTGAGCACCGTGCCTCCGCTCGTCGCTCCCGTACCGGCCTCATCGGGCAACACCGTCATCGCCGGCTGACGGGCCGACAGCGTTTCGTACGTCCCCAGGCGCGGATTGAAATAGGTGAATTCGATCGGCGCGAGGTCGTAATCTCCGGCCGCACGCGCGATCACCGGATACTCGAACTGCCGGTAACCGTAGATTCCGCCCGCCGTATGATTGAAACTCTCGGTAGTCTTCACATTATATTGTTCGAAGGAGGATGGCAGGGATAGTTTGGGAGCCTGCACTTGGGGCAGGTTGCCGCTGCCGGATATTTTGATCCCCACCGTAAAGGCCGAATTGGCGACGACCTCGGCAGGCGGAGCCACCAGCTCCATCTGGAAATCGCCGACCGCCCCCGAGAAATCGGCCGGTGCACCGGCCGGCAGTTCCCTGACCGTGATGGGAACGGCCTTCGTGGAGAGGTTACGCCGCACCTCCTGCACGTTGGGGCCGCCGAAAAAATCGTCGATGACGGATTGCCGCCTGGGCTCCATCATGATCTGCGCCACCACGCTGAGTTCCAGCGGATCGACGGTGAGGCTGCCGGCCTGTTGCGGAAACAGCAGATCCTCCCGAATGACATGCGTATCGTATATCTTTCCGCCGAACGCCTCGCGTTGCGGCGACTGGCCGTCCACGTTGAGCTGCTGGGCCCAGAAACCGTTGTATGTCGGGAACCTGGCACTCTCCAGGTTCAACGGTACCCGGCGGTAGAGTTTGTACGTCACCCTCACCGGCTCCCCCTTATAGACCTCCGTACGATCCACTACGGCCCGCAGCAGAATGTCGTCCGGAGCAAGCGTCGGATGGCCGGAGGCTTGTCCGCCTTCTGCCTCCCGCCCGGAGTCCTGCTCTCTCAGGGCCCTGATGACGAAAGGCGCCACCGTCCAGGACTTGCCCTTGACCGTCGCGACCGCCTCGGACACCTTGAATTCTCCCTCCGCATTGCACTGCAACACGTACGTGTAGGTATAGCGCACCTCCTGCGACATGTTTCCGTTGCGAACGGATACCGACCTGCTCGTGGAGAGTGTCGGTCCGGCCAAGACGTCCACCCCTTCGAATTGCGGTCCCGCGAAGTTCTGCGGCTTGGTATCGAGCACATATTCGATACGGAATATCTCGCCTACGCCCACCACGCGGGGAGCATCGACCTCAAAAGCGACCTGCTGCGCCCGCACCGCCGCGGGTGCGACCAGCATCGCCAACAACAATAGAAAATTTCCGATGTATTTTTTCATATATCGAATCGACTCACGCTTCCGGAGCAGCCGCACCAGGCCGACGGTATATCCGCGATACACGCGACGGAATGCCTCCCGCCGCCCGTTCGGCAAACCATGCAGGGAGCGCTTCATGCCGCTATAACGCACCGCGTCCGGATTTTCGTGTTTCCGGCTGCAAAAATATTCATTTTAACCGTGCCCGGCAAATAAACACTCCTCGCCTTTTGCTCGGACAGAAGCGTCCTTTCCGGCACGACCGAAAAATCCCGCCGGCAGGACCTCGGTCCTGCCGGCGGGATCGGATATGAATCGGCTCTCGGCCTCAATGCTTGAAATCGGCGAAGAAGTCGTTGCCCTTGTCATCCACGATGATGAACGCCGGGAAGTTCTCGACATAGATCTTGCGCACCGCCTCCATGCCCAGTTCCGGAAAATCGACCACCTCCACGCTCTTGATGCTCTCCTTGGCAAGGATCGCAGCCGGACCGCCGATGGAGCCGAGATAGAACCCTCCGTGTTTGCGGCATGCGTCGGTAACCTCCTGCGAACGGTTGCCCTTGGCCACCATCACCATCGATCCGCCCCGACTCTGG
Source organism: uncultured Rikenellaceae bacterium (assembly GCA_910577285.1). GTDB lineage: Bacteria > Bacteroidota > Bacteroidia > Bacteroidales > Rikenellaceae > Tidjanibacter. The sequence goes on from CAJTLO010000001.1 coordinate 388,003, forward strand.
AACAGATCCACATAGGGGTCCATACGGCCCGCGGTCGTGGGGCCGAAACTTCCCGATGCCATGCCCTGCGGCGTCTTGGCCGGGCCGGCATAATAGACGGGGTGTTTCTTCATGTACTCCGGCATGGGTTTGCCCTCGTCGAGCATCTGTTTGATGCGTGCATGGGCAATATCGCGTGCCACGATCAACGTACCTTTCAGGTTCAACCGCGTCTTGATCGGGTATTTGGAGAGCGTTTCACGCACCTTGTCCATCCCTTCGTCGAGGTCTATCTCCACGGCCGGCTTCATGATCGGCGCATCGGCCGGCAGGAAACGAGCCGGATCGTGTTCGAGCTCTTCGAGGAAAATACCCTCTTCGGTGATCTTCGCCTTGATGTTACGGTCGGCCGAGCAGCTCACGCCGATGCCCACCGGACACGACGCCGCATGACGAGGCATACGGATCACACGCACGTCGTGCACGAGATACTTGCCCCCGAACTGCGCACCCACGCCGCTCTCCCGGCATATCCGCAAGATACGCTCCTCCCACTCCAGATCGCGAAAGGCGCGGCCGCCCTCGTTGCCGCTTGTGGGCAGCGCATCGTAATAACCGGCCGAAGCCTTCTTGACCGCCGCGAGGTTGGCCTCGGCGGAAGTGCCGCCTATCACCACCGCAAGGTGGTAGGGCGGGCAGGCCGACGTACCGAGGTCCTTTATCTTCTCCTTGACGAACTTCGTCAGCGACTCTTCGTTCAGCAGCGCCTTGGTCTGCTGATAGAGGAAAGTCTTATTGGCAGAACCGCCGCCCTTGGTGATGAAAAGGAACTTGTACTGGTTGCCCGGTTCGGAATAGATGTCGATCTGCGCAGGGAGGTTGTTGCCGCTGTTTTTCTCCTCGGTCATGGTGAAGGGCACCACCATCGAGTAACGCAGGTTCCTGTCGCGGTAGGTTTCGTACACTCCCCTGCTGATGGCCTCGGCATCGTCCGCCCCGGTATACACGTCTTCTCCTTTCCGGCCTATCGCTATGGCCGTACCGGTATCCTGACAGGTGGGCAGTTCGCCCTGAGCGGCAACGACCTGATTGAGCAGCATCGTATAGGCCACGAACCTATCGTTATCGGTCGCCTCCGAATCCTGCAGGATGTTGGCGAGTTGCTGCAGATGCGACGCACGCAGATAGAAAGACACCTCGGCAAAAGCTTCGCGGGAAAGCAGTTCGAGCCCGCGCGGGTCTACGCGCAGGATCCGCCTGCCGCAACACTCCTCCACACGGACATAATCTTTGGTAAGCAGCCTGTACTTGGTTTCGTCCTTTCCCAACGGAAAGGGTTCCTGATACTTGAATTCCGACATCGTCATGCTATTTTTTAGTTCGTACGGACTGAAGCGACGGCTGCCGATAAAATAATTATCGCGCCTTCCTTGCCCGTCTCGAATGTTTTTCCTTACCTTTGGAATACCGTTGGCAAAGATAGGGAATTAGCCGCAATATCAGCCAAGCAACGTTATTAAAATAACAATAAAAGGACGAAGAGGGCCGCGGCCGACAGCCGACGACGGTATACGCACGGAATCAACACGTATAATCATTCATTAATAAACCTTAAAACTGATTCGATTATGGTATCATACAAGGAATTGGGATTGGTTAATACCAGAGAGATGTTCGAAAAGGCCATGGCGGGCAAATATGCCATTCCGGCCTTCAACTTCAACAACATGGAACAGATGCAGGCCATCATACAGGCTTGCGTCGAAACCGCATCGCCCGTCATCCTTCAGGTTTCGAGCGGCGCACGCAAATACGCCAACCAGACCATCCTGCGCTACATGGCCCAGGGAGCCGTAGAGTATGCCAAGGAGCTGGGCCGCAACATCCCCATCTGCCTGCACCTCGACCACGGCGACACCTTCGAACTCTGCAAATCGTGCATCGACATGGGCTTCTCGTCGGTGATGATCGACGGCAGCCACCTCCCCTACGACGAGAACGTGGCGCTCACCCGCAAGGTGGTCGAATACGCCCACCAATTCGACGTAACGGTGGAAGGCGAACTCGGCGTGCTGGCCGGCATCGAGGACGAGGTATCGGCCGAGCACCACACCTACACCGAACCCGACCAGGTGGTGGACTTCGTCACCAAAACGGGCGTGGATTCGCTCGCCATCTCGATAGGCACTTCGCACGGGGCCAACAAATTCCGCCCGGAACAGTGTACCCGCAACGCGGAAGGCGTACTCGTTCCGCCGCCCCTGCGCTTCGACATCCTCGAGGAGATCGAGAAACGCATTCCGGGCTTCCCGATCGTTCTGCACGGCTCTTCGTCCGTTCCGCAGAAATACGTGGAGATCATCAACAAATACGGCGGCGCGGTGAAGGATGCCATCGGCATCCCGGAGGAACAGCTCCGCAAGGCTGCCGAGAGCGCCGTATGCAAAGTCAACATCGACAGCGACGGCCGTCTCGCCATGACGGCTGCCGTGCGCGAAATCCTCTGGACCAAACCCGCCGAGTTCGACCCGCGCAAATACCTCGGTCCGGCTCGCGACTGGCTGAAAGAGCTCTACAAACACAAATGCGAAAAGGTACTCGGCAGCGCAGGAAAAGCCTGACGACGGGTATTCCATACCAAACGAAGAGGGGACGTCCGGTGACGTCCCCTCTTTTTATTTGCAATCCCCCTTCCAAGGCGAATTCCCTGCTCCCGACAGGAGGGCCCGTACCGGCAAGAGCGTTCCGAGCAACTGTCGCGCCATCGCTCCCCCGCAGCACCGCTCGCGGAGTCGACGCCTCGGATGCGGACTTTCCCCCGACGACACCTTTTGCAGTTTACAATCCCTCGGGCCCGCGGGAGATGTTCCTCCGAGACCGGAACGGCGCAGGATACCTCCGAGCGGCCCTCCCATGGCGGTCAGCGTGCCTCGCCGCAGGTCACAGCCACCTTGACGACCCCATCCTCCCGGTTCTCGAACAAGCGATACGCCTCCCCGATACGACTCAACGGGAAACGGTGGGTAATGAGCGGCGTGGTGTCGAGCGCCCCCTGCTGAATAAGACGAAGAATCTCGGCACAGTCGCAACCGTCCACGCCACCCGTTTTGAAGGTCAGATTCTTGCCGTACATATCGGGCAGTGGCAACACCTGGGGCCGGTCGTAAAGCGCTACGACGGTAACCACGGCATTGGGCCGGGCGCACTCCCACGCCAAACGGAACGTATCCTCCGCCCCGGCCACCTCCAGCACCACGTCGGCTCCGCCCCGATCGGAATTGCGGCACACGACCTCGCGGCATTCGCCGGGCCCCGTCACCACTACGCCGGGATAATGCTCGCGCACGAAACGGACCCTGTCGGGCGACTTCTCGCACACGATGATGCGTCTGGGCCGTCGGAGCATCGCACAGAGCAGGGTACAGATTCCCGTGGGTCCCGCACCGATAATGAGCACCGTATCCTCCTCCGTTATCTCCGAGATACGTACGGCCCAGAAACCGGTAGCGAGTATGTCGCCCACGAACAAGGCCTGCTCGTCGGTCACCGTATCGGGAATCCGGTTCAGTCCCCGATCGGCATAGGGCACCCGCACATACTCCGCCTGACCGCCGTCGATGCGGCACCCCAACGCCCACCCGCCGTGGGGATCGGTACAGTTGTTCACATACCCCCGGCGGCAGAAGAAGCATTCGCCGCAGAAGGTCTCGACGTTCACCGTTACCCGGTCGCCGACCTTCACCGTCGCGACATCGGCTCCCGCCTCTTCCACGATGCCGACCATTTCGTGTCCGACGACGATACCGGGCACAGCGCGGGGAACGCTCCCGTGTCTGATGTGCAGATCGCTACTGCAAATACTGGCCAGCGTGACGCGGACAATCGCATCCCGCGAATCCCTCAACCGCGGTTTCTCCCGCTCCGTCAATTCGAATCTACCGCGTTCGACATACGTATAAGCCTGCATGGTACCTTCGCTTTTTCGGCAAATGTAGCGATTCCACACGAATAAACGGGGCGATCCGCTGTCCGCACTTCCCCGCCTTTTCTGCGAATTCCGACCGGCATACCGTTTCCGGCCATCTCCGGGCACAGTATTGCACGCCCGCAAGCGGCAACGAAGAGTCCCCTCCCCCCACGCTCCCCGCCTCTCCCGCCGCTTGAAAATGCCACCGAAAATACGCTGTACCCGAATCATTTAACCGATAATGATTAATTTTGTAGCGATGCCGGACGTCCGCGTCCCCTTTCACAGGACCGCAATCGTCCCCAAAGCGACTCGCCATGAACGACTTTTACCGCAACAAGCTCTCCGCCTCCGTCCTGCTCTTCGCTACGGCACTGCTGCTGTGCGGATGCGCGGCGGCCGAGGCCGACTACTCGCCGTCCTATCCACCGGAGAAACCTCCCGTAGAGAGACACCGCCCGCTGGACATATCGCTCGACGGCAAAGTGAGCTGGAAAAATTCGCAGGACGAATCCATTCCCGTCCACGACATCAAGGTCACGCTGATAGACGGCGAGGGCAAACGGATCGACTCGACCCGCACCAACTACAACGGACGCTTCCTCATCGAACGCAACGGCGTAGCCGTAGGTTATAACTGGGAACCGCGCCACATCTACGTAGAGATCGCGGACGACCGAAACACGGAAGAGCCGGACGGAAAGCCCACCTACCGATACCGACGCATTCTGAAAGAGATCGGAGTCGCTCCCAACGACAAAGCCTTCCTTACCATGGACGACATCGTCGTCGAACGGATCGAGGCAGAATAAGCCTGCGAAGGCGACACATCGGTTCCCCTGGAACAAACGCACACTGCATTCAAACAACGACAGATGGAATACAAAGTAAAAACGGACGGCACGCTGTTGCCCTTCCTCCTGGAACGCATGCCCGGCCGAAGCCGCAGCGCCATAAAAGCCTGCCTGACACACGGTCAGGTCGCTGTGAACGGTTGCCACACCACCCGGCACGACACGCCCCTGAAGGCAGGCGATACCGTGACGATAGACAAGATAAAGACCTCCGGAACGCTGCGCCATCCGATGCTCCGCATCGTCTACGAAGATGCCCGCCTGATCGTGGCCGACAAACGCAACGGGCTGCTCTCTGTGGGGACGGAAAAGGAGCACCGCCGAACGGCTTTTTACATTCTGAGCGAACACATCAAAAGGAGCAATCCGGCGGCCCGGCTCTTCGTAGTGCACCGCCTCGACCGGGAAACCTCCGGCCTGATTATCTACGCCAAAGATCAGCAGACACAAGAGATACTCCAGAAGAACTGGAAAGAGATGGTGCTGGACAGGCGTTATGCCGCGGTTATCGAAGGGCGTTTGCCGGAACCGAACGGGACCGTCGCCACCCTTCTCCGCGAAGACCGCAACCGCAAAATGTGGGCATGCCTCAACGCCCCCGGCGAGGAAGCCGTCACGAACTACTCCGTCCTCCGCGAAGGACGGGACTACTCCCTCGTCGAACTCTCGCTGCGCACCGGCAAAAAGAACCAGATCCGCGCCCACATGGAATGGATGAAAACCCCGATAGCGGGCGACAAGAAATACGGAGCACGCACCAATCCCGCGGGGCGTGTGTGCCTGCACGCCTACAAGCTCTGTTTCATTCATCCGGAAACGGGACGAAAACTCGAATTCTCCACCGGTATTCCGCGCATTTTCGAGAATGCAGTCGTCTGAGCCTGCACGGCAGAGGGAAATCCAGCCATCCTCGGTTTCCCTCCGCCCCATCTTCAATCGCAACATAAAAAACTGGAATTCAGCACATTAACCGAATTCCATATGTAAGAAATCTTTACTATACCGGGAAACCGAACAACTGTCCGTAAAAAGAAAACAGAATCTCCGGCTAAAAAATCGCCGCTATATTTGGATTGCACGAAGATAATTTATTATCTTTGCGTCGCTTTTAAAGCGGGATGTAGCGCAGTCCGGTTAGCGCGCCACGTTCGGGACGTGGAGGTCGAAGGTTCGAATCCTTTCATCCCGACCAACAACCCCGTAAATCGTTAATACATGACGGTTTACGGGGTTGGTCGCAAGTAGTGCCGGGACAAAATCGGGACAATTTGACGACGCCTCAAAAATACTTTTGATTATCAACGCTTTGCATTTCCTCGCATGAAGAAATGTAAAAAAAATGTTGTCTTCAGTCAGTACAAATTCTTCAGTTAAGGAAATTCTCCAGTATACGTATCCCCAGTTATATACTGGCAAGGAATGGTATATCGGATTCAACGCTTTCGATCCCGCTTTGGGGAAAATGCGGCGAAAAAAAATCAAACTGAACAGTATCGCATCGCTCACCCAACGTCGCAAGTATGCGAAAGAGGTAATACATCGCCTGACCGCACAGTTGGCACAGGGCTGGAACCCGTGGATTAATGCTGTTTCAAATAAAGGATACGATACTTTCGACAATGTATGCGAACGTTACATGGCCGCTATTACTAAACAATACAATGATGGCATATACCGTTACGACACATATGTATCCTATCTCTCCTATCTCCGAAACATCCGGTTATGGAATGCGCATCGACATGTGCCTATCACGTATATTTACCAATTCGATAGGGCATTCTGTGCGGACTTTCTCGATTACATCTACATCGACCGCGGCAATTCTGCCACGACTCGCAACAATTATTTGATGTTCCTGTCGGTGTTCTCTGCATTTCTTTTGCAGTATCAATATCTCCAGACAAAACCCGTAGAAGGTATCCAGCGTATCGGCAAAAATGTTATCAAGAAGAAGCGTACCATCATTGCCGCAAAAGATATGGAGCGGCTACGCGAATATCTATTGGCCAATAACAAACATTATTTATTAGCATGTTACCTTCTCCATTACGTACTTATCCGCCCAAAAGAATTGTCCTTGCTGAGAATCGGGAATATCAATGTTGGTCAGCAGACCATCCTCGTCGAAGCAGAGGTATCGAAAAACCGGCAGGCCGCCTATGTAACCTTGCCGGCCAAAGTGCTCAAGTTCATGCTGGATTTGAACCTATTCTCTTATCCGAGTAATTATTACATATTCAGCAAAGAATTTCGGCCTGGTTCCGACTTTCAGGATAGCAAACATTTCCGCGACTATTGGACGCGACACATACGGGAAGATCTCAAGTTTCCGCCAAATTATAAATTCTACTCATTGAAAGATACAGGCATTACGGAAATGCTCCGTTCTGGTTGTGACCGGCTGTCCGTGAAAGAACAGGCACGCCACTCCTCGTTGCTGATGACGGACATCTATACGCCACAAGACATCAAGGATGCCAATCCGCTACTACTGCAATATACGGGTGTGTTATAACAAAAGTCCGTCAATTGACGGACTTTTGTTACCAACTCCATAGGTCATATTGAATGCCGATACCTATGTATGGGGTTACTCTGTTCGCTGTCGGCATATAGCCATACCCGATTTGCAGACCTACTCCCCAGCGTTTGGGTTTTGCGGATGTAGGCGTTACCGTTACGATGTTGGTTTGTCGGTATACCTCCATTTCGACGAGTGCGGGGCGATATCCCTCGACAACAGCGCGGTAATCGGGCGTGGTATATGTTTTCCGCTCAATTGGTATGGCAACGGGTATCCGGATGGTGTCGACCGTCCCGGGCAAATAGCATGTATCGACGCGCACGACCTCGACGGGGTGCGGTGCTGGAATCTCCCACACGAGAGTATCGAACACAGTAACAGTGTCGCGACGCACTTCACTCCGGGCGGCGTCGAAGCGGTGCGACGCCCGCCCCGCAAAGAAGGCCCCGGCGAACAACAGTACGGCGGTTATGTATCCCCATACTTTCATACATTACATCTAAAAAAGACCAAGCAAAAACCTATAAGTACGCCAACGAGCGTGGCATTGATATCCGCCCATTCGAACGTGCCTTTTTTGAGCCATTTATCCCACAAAAATTCTTTACCGAATGCGGCCAGTACACCAGACAATGCGCCGAGCCATGGGATGAACATCCCCGCTGTAATCGTTATGGCATACCCACATAAGGCATGCAGCCATTTGTCACTCATAGTTCAAATCGTAAATTCTGTTTTTCCATCCCTGCAAAAACACTTTTTGCGACGGATTGTTTCGTACAATACCCTCCACGAACGCTATGCGGGCAGCCTTGATTTGCAGAAATAGGGGTTCAGGTCGTTGACTGTTTAGTGCAGCCAAAGTTTTTTCGCCGACTATGCCGTCCGGCTCTACACCGAGTATTTTCTGCGGCCGCGTGATGCCGTAAACGCCCGAAGCCCACAGCCAATCGACGAGAATGTCGGCCAACGATTGGCTAACTATCCGATCGGCCTGCCAGCGGTCCCAATATCCTGTTTTGAAAATGTGTAACCACTGTGCTTCAGTCATCGCCCGCAAGTCGTCCGCTGTACGATCGGCACCATAGAATGTCTGAAACGTGGTGAGCGTCACACCCATATTTGTCGCCCCGCCACGATCGACGGGATGATCGGAAAATCCACCCTCCCATTTGAGAATGAACGGCATCAACAATTCGGCCTTTGCCATGTCATAGTTGTTATAAATATTGATAATTCATTATTCTTGAGAATGATATTCAGGCAACAGATATTGGATATTCATGGCCGCTTCGTGCAACACTTCGCGTGCTTCCGCTTCGCTAACTGTCATACCATGGGTGAACTCGCAGAATATACTACCGATCCAATCATATCTGTTGTCATTGAGTCGCTTCACAACGGCAGCCACGCATCCGCATGACGAAAGCAAGGCTTTCGCATATTTGTCCTGCACCTGCCCGTCTATATCGGTAATGTACATGAACAGATTTTTAGCCATATCCGAACTGAATTTCGCCACTTCTGACATCTTCAGATTCTGCATCTTGTCGCGCATGCCTTCCACACCTTTTCGCTTTACTTCATAATATACAGACAACAAGCATTCATTTCCGAGCGGATGCGGCTGAACAATATATACCCGGTCTGCTTTCAATGTGTACAAAACATTCCACAGTTCGCCGAATACGACAGCCGAACCATCGTTCCTGCGTTTGTTCTTGACAGCTTCTTCTATCTTGAATTTTTCGATTTTCAAATCGGTGAGTTTGTTCTTCGCATATTGGTTGTAGGCGAACCACGCAGCTATAATAGTACCTATAGCGCTGATGATTGCAGGTATGTATTCCATAGTATTTATTTTGTAAAGAGATAGGTTATTCCGGGGGTTGGGAAGAACATGAAACCAGTTATCCTAAGTGTAGAGTATCCGATCGGGACTGCTGTAAAAATCGTTGCGCCAACGAGATTGATATTGCTGTCGGGTTGGAATACGATTTTACCGGTATCAACCTCTTGGGATGTTTGAGCCATAACAGTCAATCCATTTTCATTAAGCGGTAGCGACGGATTGAATCCTAATACATAAACAGGATCGCCGGGACGTATCATGAAGTTTGAACTATGCCCGCTGGCCGCATGAGATACCGGATTGCTTCCTGGAACATAAAGTGTTGTCGCCACCCCTAAATTCCATCGCAAATATGTTGTCTGACGAGCGGTTGACGGAAAACCTAATGCCGGAATAGCTCCGATACCGTCCGGCGTAATATCTATAGATTTTGCAACAGAGCCGTTAAATGCCCCCTGACTTTTCCCGTTCAGGCTTATAGTTAAACCGTTGGGGATCGCGCCGGCCGCAGTTACCAATCCAAACATCGGAGTGTATTGATAGGCTATCCCACTTTCAGCCGTCTGTATGGTAAGCATGAATTGATTCGCAGCATATGTATCGACCGTCACTTTAGCTCCGCCCAAAACGATAGTGCCGAATGCCGAAGTTATTGCGCCCGGGAAATTGAACGGAAACCATATCGAAGAAGAACCTTGCTGGTTGGCCGGGAAAACACCACTTTGTTGAAGGAAAATGATAAAATTTTCGATACTGCCGGTTGTGAATGAATTATTGGGAATGACAACATTCACGAAATTATCAGCATGTTTTCCATCAACCGTGTCAGAATTGCCACCGTTTGCCGGATATGACGTAGGCAATGATTTTTTTACATTCTCCTCAATGGCTTGTTTTTCGGCATCTGTAATCGATTGCGGGATAGCCACCTGCTCACATGATAAGACACATTCGGCCGGATTCGCGCTGGCCTGTACATACGGTATGTCGTTACCTTGGCCGCTGGCATCGCGCCAGAGTTTCGGCGTCAACGATTTCGGCACGAGATCGAGAATGCATCCGACTGTCCATATCTTGGTCGTTCTGACTTCAAGGTACGTTCCCGCATCGTTCAATGTCGAAATATTCACCGTATTGCCTGCAGCACAAAGCACTGTCACCGTTTTCGCATTCCCTGTGTTCGCTGGTAGGGAGGTCGGGACAGGCAGGCCGGACGTGAGATTTGCTGCTGCATCGCAGCGATATTCTACAGTCACAAACTGCCATGTCGCACGTTCCGCACCAGATCCATAATTCGCATTCCGCCAACCGTTAAATATACTGAATGACGTACCTGTTCCTTTCGTAAATCGTTGAAATTTACCGGAAAACCCATTAGCCGCGGCAACATCGTTCTCGACCGTCATTGTCGTATGATTCACTCGCCACGTATCTTTAGATTCCGTAATGGCAGTTGTCGGCCATTTCGACGGTGCTATATTCCGCCACACGTCCGGCACTTGCCATAGTTCCGGACGACCGTTGTTAAATATCTGTTGAATTTGCTCCTCGTTCATCGCGAAATTGAATCGCCGTACCGCGACAGCCCTAAATTCCACGAGATTGCCGGCAGAAGCATCGTTTTCAGTGCCTCCGATTATCATGCGCCGTGGGTTGTGATCGTATGCAAAGGAAGGCGATTCAGTATTTTTCACCTCACCATTTATAGACGTTAGGAGGCGATCGTTATCGTAAGAAATTACGACCAAACAAAGTGTACCATTAGTAACTTTTTGCGAGTGAACATTAAGACCCCTGCATGATATATTCACATTGCCTCCACTGTACCATATGTAGGTGCCGTATCCGGTCGTTCCGTCGGGCCCTTCATTATACAATCCTTTCATCGAGGACGTCGGGGCGGACGGGGCTACAAATAATAGTGCTGTAGTATGCTGCACATTTTTCTGAGTGAGTGACGGAGCTGAAGAATTGAATAATCCCATGCCCATCACCGCGCTTGTCGTCATCACACCACGGCACACAACATCCGTAGTGTACGGTTCCTCCGCTGCCACATAATCAAATACGGCAACTGTATCCTCCTCGTAGGACATATACCTCAGATCCGCACCGCCCTTTATCAGATTGCGCCAACTGTCCGGCAACAGGCTTTCCGGCTCGAAAGCTGCCGTACATAAACCCAATTCAGCCGGTACCCTCCATGCCATCGGTCGGCCGCAGTTCCATACTTCCGCGACATCCCCCGCACTCATGGCAAACGAAAATTGACGATAGTCGACGACTGTTCCTTTGAACTGCCGAAAATTCGTATCGTTATATCGGCCTATGAACAGAGCGGTCGATGCCTGAAACGTCGCACTGGCCGCCACGAAAACTCCATTCAGATACAGCGATGCTTTCTGTGCCTCATCATCGATTACACATACGGCCTGATACAGTTTCCTCGCAATTACTGGAGCTAACCCTCCTCCCGTAACCGGTGACACTATGCTCCTTCCGGCAATGGTGAACGCGAAATTCTTTCCAGCGGCCACGGTCTGCGCCGCGGTGACGTCATCGCCCGTAACGAACGTCACCACATGTGTTTGCGAGCCTGCCGGATTTAAGGAGGATGCATCGCTCTTATAATAACCGTATTCTGTACACGTCCCCTGCTGGCGTCCCTGTTGCGGGGCTATCTGCTGCGGCGTCACATGACCTGTTTTGTCAAGATCAGCTTTCGCGTTCCAAGCCGAGCGCTCCGATGCGGTGACGTGCTTCACCGCATCGGCCGCATGACCGGCGAGCGCCCGCCCGGCATTGGCGTCAGCCATGCGAACGAGCACCGCTTCGCGGTCGGCATCGTACCGGTTAGCGTATGCCAGCACTACCTCCCGGTCGGCGGCCGTCATGTCCGCGAATCCGGTCGTATCGTAGGAAAGCTCCGCTTCGCCCACCTTATTGCCGTTCAAAAGATAAGGCATGTCATGTTCCTGCCCGGACATATCGTACCAGACTGTCGGCGTCAGCCCGGCCGGGGAAAGGTCGAGCAGCACGCGGTCAGTTCCCGCCGCATCCCGCCACCGGTCCGGCACCGTCCACAGTTCCGGATGGCCGCCGTTCCACATGTCGGTCAACTGGTCGGCGGTAGCGGCGAAATTGAATTTCCTGACCGCGACAACGCGGAAAGTGCACAGGCGGCCGTTCGTGGAATCTCTCTCAGTACCGCCCACCAATACTCTCTGCGGGTTATGCGCATAGGGGTATGGAGGATTTTCCGCAATACTTATAGCCCCATTGATCGCCATTATCGCCCGGTCGTTACGGTATGATAGTGCTGCCATGCAAAGCGTCTGCGGGGGAACCTGAGTCGTTTTATAGTTGCCGCCGCGGATGGATACTACCACATTGCCGCCAGAGCACCATATAAACGTGCCGAAGCCGGTTGTGTTATCAGGTCCTTCGTTGTAGATGCCCTTCATTCCTACCTCCGCAGCGGAAGGCGTGGTGAAGAGGACGACGGTGGTGTGCGGCTGTTCTTTGAGGGCGGTCGTGAGTGCCGGTGCAGAACTTTTAAACAAACCTTTGCCCATCACCGCCGAGGTGATCTGCCTTTGCCGAACGGTATCCCACAAAATTTTTCCAAATGCAGCCAACTCTATGCGAAACTCTTCGATAGCTTCTTGCGCAAGAATAGGGGCTTTTATATACTCCTCTTCAGTACCCTCATAGCCGTTCAAGACGGCGAGCTGATAGGCCGAGTAACCGTACATGACAGTCTGGAGTACCGATTCGCTGACCGATTCTGCACTTTCGTCCGAAGCTCCGGTCGTCAATATGACATCTGTCACTCCTGGGGTGGCGACAGCCCGTTTCCCTTCAGGGAAATTGCCGTCCTGAACATACTCGGTAATGAGATGATAAAGGGAGCCTTCACCTACTGGCTGTCTGGAGAGAGGAACAGCCGCTGTAAGCGTCATTCCATCTTCCGAAACGAAACAATTCGTGCATTCTGCCCCATGCCGTTCTACCGTAAAACGCGCCCCGCACGGATCTGTAAAATAGTCGATTCGCAATTCTGCGGGAACCGCAACCTGTTTGCGGATACTCCCCTCAAGGTTGTAAAAAGTTTCCGACAGTAAAAGGTCGCTTTTCCAGTGATGTCTTTTCATGATGCTATCCTATGAAGTCTGGCAACGCCTGTTTCTGCCAGACATTACCGTTGTCGTGTTGTGTGTAATGATATATGAATGTGAAGGCATTGACCTCGTGACGTCTGTATTCGGATTTGTATTCCGACACAACAATCCTATTAAGTAAGCCATCGGGCATGATGACGTAACGGTTCGTCGAGCGGAGGAAAGATCGCCATAGGTTAGCCTCCTGTTCTGTTCCCAAATTCCCTGTATTGACCTCCCACGATTCTTCGAAATCATTGCCCACTTCTGATTCTGCGCCGCCAATAGTTGCGGTAATTGCATCGCCTGTTCCTGTACTCTTACGAACCCCGAATGCCGTGACCGTATCAAAACCTCCGAGTGTGTTTTGAAATACGAAGTGTGAATATCCGGCATTAGACCGACCGATGATAAAACGTTGCGGAAATGGAGAGTTGTCGTATGTCTGACCACCCATATCGGTACTGCCATAAATATCGTAGGCGACTATCTCGTCTTCAACTTTTGCGGCTGTCGCCCGCTCCTTCATTCTAAGTGCAGACACGTTTACCCGCGCTAATATGTTGTTTTGACTGAAAGTTCCCATACTGATTTCCAAGGGCGGGTGTGTCTTGAAGTAAATTCGTGCTTGCAGCCGTCGTGTCATAGCTTCGCCCACGTTTGCCACAAGAAGTTGTTCGCGCGATTCGTAAAATGTGTAAGCTACCTGTGGGCGCCATGTAAGGAAGTTTTTCCTAATGAACTCGTCTTCATCCAGCGTTGTTTGCGGGTTGTACCCACCATTGATAATGCGCCGTTCTACTTTTGTTGTACCATCGCTTATACTTACCCGTGGTATAGGACGTGTCGAAGATGTGACGTTATCTTCAAAAATAGGTAAGTATGTTTCTATCAAATTATTAATGCAGTCCCGGAGCCGGAGTATAATCTTCTGGGCAACAGGTTTCATCTTAAACTGTATCGAAAATTTATCGACCGTGAGGGTAATTGTCACGCTATTGTTATTCCCTCGCGTAATAATAATATCCTCTATGTTCATTGAGAAGTATGTATCTAACCCTGTAATAGCCATACGCTTTACTTTTCAGCAAAAATACTTTGGCGATGAATGCTGGAAAGGACACGTTTTTCACGGGATTTCTATCAGGTCTGCCGAAGTCTCTACCGTATTTTTCGACGTGTTGAATGTGAATCGTATTGTCTGTACAAGCCATACACGATGCCGGATGGTAATCTTATTCCACATCCGGAACTCGTGAATATCGTTCATGTTCAATTGGAGTGAGACGGTCAGAATCTGCCTGTCTTTGGCCAGCCATTCGGCAAAAACCTTGTGATATTTGTCGTACAGCGCTGTCGGTGCAATAGAAATGCCGGTACGGGTTTCCTGGGTGCTGGATACTTCTGGGGTACTTGTCGGAGTATTGAAAACAGTTCCTTTGTCTGTCAATTGATTATTGGCCAATACACCTATGAATATATCTGTTTGGCGTTCGGCACCGATGGCCGGAAAATCAAGAACTGGACACATGCAGTATTGAGGCACCCCCGAACTCGCAATACCGTATGTTTTCGTCGGCATGCAACATACGGCTATCAACGAGACCGTATTGTCGAATATCTCTTCTTCAGAATTGTTCGTGTCGACCTTCGCTATATTGTGCAACAATACATCCATGAACGGTGCTGTTCCTTTACTGCCATTAGATAAGTCAAGCACCATTTTCTTGCCTGAATACATGTCGCCACTTGGCGTATGTCGAACGGCAACATAATCAGTATGGCTAATCACAGTTGTGATGACTGTTCCGATAGTCGAAACTTCTACGATATTGGCGTTTTCCCAATCATTGCTTTTACCGGTCGGATCATACGTGTTTTCGCTGTCGTTGTTTGAGTACCCGAACGTGTAAGACATCCGTGTGGCGGCTTCGGCTGAAAAATCGTCACAAGTTTTACTGTCCCAGTCAAGAATAGATGTGGATGATAACACGGTGCTGTTGCAGATAACGCGGTATCCGTCGCCATCGCGATACATTGACGCACACAGCATCTTGGCTACATTCGTGAAAAGATCGTACAGCGTGCATTCCGGCAGCGAATTGGCAAGATTGAATTTGACTTTCCCGTCAACTACCGGGATACCGAGAACATTAAACGAGTTTGAGTCTTTATATTGGCCTAAAATGGCGAGTTTATCATAAACCTCTTTCAGATTGTCATCAATAACTACATCGGACAGGCATTTTTCGAGTATTTTACTTACTCTCACGGCTGGCGTGATTGATGCGAAAGGTAATTGCCAGATGTAATTCTGATATTTGGCATCCCAGTTTACAAGGTCTTTTTCAAGGTCGTTGGGATGTTCTACTTTTGTAATGTTTCCTTTACAGACAAGCATGGGGACACCAAATTCGTCATGTGAGCCATCGGCCGCGGTCCGTATCATTGATAATATTTTACCGGAGGCTTCCAGGATAACCCCTTCTATATTTGTCAAGTGCTCTACCTCATGGATGTACCCCTGATAGCTATCCTCGATATTTTTGCCGGAAAACGTGTAGTTCAGATTCCCATCTTCAATACTTTCGTATTCAAGTACCCCGTAAAACATCGGAATACCGTTGCAACGTATCTCTACCGATAAGCGCAAGACTTGTGGGGCAAGCATCATGGCGCCGATGTAACCGAATGTCTTACGGTTTTTTACGGTTGGCAGAAATGAGATGCTTGTCGAATACGGTACAGGTATGTGGTCTTCAGACAGAAGCGGTTGCTCAAGCGTCACCTCGAACTCTTCGTTTGGCTTCAAATCAAGCGACGTACCGTCACCGGTTATGATCTCTATCATTACAATTTTCCTTTCTCACGTTGTTTGTCGTATTTCTTCATCATCTCCACCAAACCGTTACGTCCTAGCATGGTTACGTATGCCGGCATCGGTTCATCGAGCCGCTTAAGGAGTTTCTCGAAAAGTTCTTCCGCTCGTCGGGTATCTGATGCTGGATAGTATGGGGACTCACCAGTCGGTGGACCATCCGTCGCTGTACTTGTAAAACCACCCGCCGATTTTGCGACGGTAGCCGTCGCCGGATATACCGCATCGAAATTGAGATTGCGGAGCGTACCGTTGCGCCGTGCCGTCTCTATGGTGTTGATGAACGGCATGAGAGACGGATTTTGTAGACCAGATGCCGGAATGACGTATTCGCCGCCAACCTCCGACACCAACACGGTAGGAGTGCTGATAAATCCGCGCTTATCCGGACTGAGCCGTGCCTTGAAACGCTTCCCGTCCTGTCGGCGTTTCACGTTCATATAACCGCCTTCTTCTGAGCCAGTCACAACGGGAGTGGACTTGATGAGCGCCACCTCCGCCGCACCCATTGCCGCCATTATACCGGCGGCGATAGGACCGGCAATAGGACCGAGTTGCGCTAAGGCCATCGTAACGCTCAGTGCGGTATTCATGATAGCCTGCGCAATGTTCATTTGTTTCT
Source organism: uncultured Rikenellaceae bacterium (assembly GCA_910577285.1). Taxonomy (GTDB): domain Bacteria; phylum Bacteroidota; class Bacteroidia; order Bacteroidales; family Rikenellaceae; genus Tidjanibacter. Next base: position 404,842 of record CAJTLO010000001.1, read on the forward strand.
GCCGCTCAGCCTGTTTCAGTGCGAGTGCTTCCTGAAAAGCGTCATATTCGGCATCGAGGGTTTCAACTTCCGAATTGTATTGAGCCTCAGTCATCAACCCCGCTCGCATACGGGCTTCGTAATCTTTTTTCTTCCGATCGTTGTTCTTCTGAAATATCTGGAGTTGCTTTTTCTCGACGGCCGATTGCTTCTCGTCCCATTTTTGGTAAAGGGACATCAGGGTGTTGAATACATTGCCTACAGCCTGCACCGCCACGGCCAGTTCATCCATCCCGATTTTACCGTTCTCTATATTCTCGAAAAACGTCTCCCAATCGTTCTGAGAAATACCGAACAGAGAACCTTCACCGCTGGTGGCGGCATATCCTTCGTCGCCGGTCCCCTCCTGCGTTCCATGCAATTTGGCTTGCAGATCTTCTATCTGGTTGCGTAATTCCGTCAGTTCCTGTTCTGATAATTGCGAAAGGTCGAGCGAGATACTGCCAAACTCCCCCGTCTCAAGAAACTGCTGAAATTCCACGGCAGCCGAGGCGAGATATTCGGTATCGAACCGGAACAGTTCGTCATTCTGTTGCTTGCGCAGTTGTCGTCGCTGGCTGGCCGAGCCGCGAAAATCGAGCAATTCCTGTCGATGCCGGTTCTGCATTATCTTCCGCCCAAGCTTGTACTGTTCTTCAGAACGTTTGAAATCTGCTTCGACTGCGTCGAGTTTTATGGAGGCAATTTTTCGCTGGTGAACTTTTTCGAGGGCTTCGAGCATCGCATTATTCCCTGCATACTGTTTTCGCTGTTCCTCATAGCGGGCATTCTCCTGGGCTATAGGGTTTGATTCGATGTCGGCTAATGTTTTGGCGACCTCGCGTGCCCGCTCCGCGCTCCGTTCCTGCTGCTCGATAAGTTTGTCTTCGACTTCTTGCTGGAGCTTTAACCTGTCCGTACCGGATTCCACATTCAGAGCAAGCCGGTCTTGCAGCATCTTTATCTCCAGTGCGAGTAGTTCGTCTTTATACTGCTCCTCCGAAACGATTTCTCCTTTGCGGTACTTTTCCGTAAGGGCGAGACGTGCTTTCAAATATTCCTCATTGCCGGTTAATGACCAATCACCTCCCGTAGCTGTCCTGAGACCTTTGTCTTCATCATTCCCGTCGAGAACAGTCTTTCCTTCCGTGCCGGGAACCGGTTTGGGCCCAAAAAATGCGTCGATTTCAGCAAGAGTACGTTTTAACTGCCCACTGTCTTTCGTCATTTGACCAATTTCCTCATAGTATCGCTCGAAAAAACGCATCTTGCCGAAATTGGAAAAGCCGATCCCGCTCATTACTTGCGACAAGTCTTTGTCGGCCGCAATCATCTGTTCGAGTGTTGCGGTCTGACTGCTGTAGATATCATTATATTCGCTCACGGCCGCAGACATTATTTTAATCTTCTCGATAGGCATTGCCTCCCCGTACATGTCCTGATACAGTTCCTGTAGGTCGCCCATATTCGTTTTCAGTTGATCGCGATTCAATGAATAGGCGTTTTCCTCTTCAGTTTGACGGTGTTTCAGACGGATATTATTTTCCATCTGCGTATTGACTTCACGCAGGGCACGGGCAATATCTTCGTTCGTGTCTTTCTCCGTTATCAGCTTCGGAAGGTATTCCCCATATTTGTCGTTAATTGCTTTTATGGCCGCACGCCGGGCATTACTCCCCTCTGCCGCGGAAAATAGTGCAGTACGAACTTCTTCGAGTGCCTTTTTCTCGTTGTGTATTTCAACAGCTGCGTCCGCATACACGGCCGCACTTTTTTGTCGGATTTCATTGATTTCCTTCTGGGTTTTGGATACTCCCTTCAGCTTGCTCCATAGAGCAGCCACTGCACCTGTAACCAAACCTATTACCGCAAATACTTTGGTCGCCGGATTTAGCGCAGCCCAGAATGCTTTGGCCGCTATGCCGGCCGCCCGCAGATTGCCGGCCAATAAGTTCTGTGCCGCGGCCATGAGTTTGGCCGATGCCGTCGATTTTACCATTGAATTTGTCAGTCGCTCCAGCGCGACACGATGTTCTTTCGACCAGAAAACCTCCAATTTTTTCCAGGCGACTACCGCTTTTTGCCAACCGGTATAAATGGCGTAAGTAGCGGCCAGTGCGATAATGACGGTCTTATATCGCATGGAGAAGCTTATAAGTTCGCCGAGTAACTTAATCAACCAGGTAGTTGCTGAAAGCGATACGTTAATGGCCGGAGTCAATTGCTGGCCGAGAGCTACTGCTTCTTCGATAATCGCCTTTTTGCGTTTTTCCATTTCGGCGGTGGCCGAAGTGTTCTTGACATTAAACTCCTCCATCGCGGATGAACCGTCGGCGAATGCTTCATTTGCTATTCGCTGCTGTTCACGTACTACCGCTACATTATCTGCCAATGAGCCAAGTATCTGCTGGGCTCGCTGTCCTTCGAGTTTGACGGAGTTGAGCGCATCGACGACCGCGAACAGCCCATTGCCGTCGTTGCTCATGCCTTCGAGAACTCGCATCAGAGCTTCGTTCACGTCCGTATTCAGGAGGGCGGTAAAGTCCGAGAGGCTCATTTTTGCGACTTTCGCAAAAGCATCCGTCCGTTTGAACATTCCGGTAATGGTCTGCCCTATGGCCGTAGCCGCTGTTTCGTTTCGTTGTCCCAATTTGTCCAAGGATGCCGCAAGACCGAGCGTATTTTGAATGGATATGTCCGCCATCGGCGCGATACCGGCCACCTGTTTGGTAAAATCGACAATATACCCCTCATTCGCAGTGGACGCCATGCCGAGTTCGTTAATGGCCGAACCCGTGCGCAACATGGATTCCTCCAGCCCGTAATTATCCCGGAGGTGGAAAATATCGACCAGCTTGCCTATTTCACGAATGGCATCTTCCGTGTTGTTGCCCAAATCGCGGCCGAGAGAGACATTGATTATGTCGGCCGCTTTCGCAAATTCCAGCAAGTCCTGTTTACCGGTAATGCCGAGCTTACCGCCGATACGCACGAGGTCGAGCAGACTGTTTTGCGCTGTTCGCGTGTCTATTTTCTTCAGATCGCCGCTCAACTCCTCGATCTCGTCCCGCGTCAGGTTGGTCGTTTTCATTGCGTCGATGCACGCCTCGTCGTAATCGAGGAAAGCGCCGCGGGCTTTGTTGATCCCGGCAATCACGAACGCGAATGATGCGAAACCGGCCGTGATAAGGCCGATATACCTATTGACGCGGTTTGCCAGCGTGCCCACAACGCCGCCCGTCGCTTTCGACTGCGCCCGGAGTTCTGCGAGCCGTGCATTCGTCTGTTTCAGTTCGGCATTCAGCGCCGCCCATTGTGGAGTACCCGGCACCATCCGTGATAGCTGAATATTGAGCATCGACTGATGTTTTCGGAGCTCCGAGATAGTCATTGTATTGATGTCCAACTGCCGGCGCAGAGATGCCAATTTGGTGCGGTTGTCTTCGATTTCCTTGTTCGTCTTGACAATCTGAGCCGTCAGTTTTTGGTAGGCTTTCGACTGTGTATCGCCTGAAGCCTCCATTTTCTTCTGCGTGGCTCGTAGATTCTCCAATTTGGCGTTGGCGTCATGAATCGCGCGTTCCAATTCGCCTATCTGCTTGCGGCCGTTGTCGCCGTTGATGATGATGTTCAGGCGCAAGTCTTCGTCGCGGAGCTTCTTTCCCATGCTATTTCTGTTTGATTTGACGAATGCGTGCGACGACTTCGTCGGTCAGGTCGTACATGAGACGCGAAGCAATGGAGGAATAATGGCCGAAGACAAACCGGTTATGAATACGCCGGTTGCGCTTGATGACTTTTGCGCCGTACTTCATCTGTTTCAGATCGAGAAAGCGCTGGTAGGCGGTATGCTGCAAGGTCAGTACACCGTCCATCTCCGCACCGGTCTTGACACTCTTGGTGCGTCCCTGATAGAGCCGATAAGTGTGAAACTCCAATTTGCGCTGCATGGCCAGCCCCTGATTCTTCAGCAGCCGGTTACCCTCGTCGGAAAGGATAGTTTGTACGAATCGGGATTTGACAGACATTCGTTGCACGTTTGGCAACGAAAATAGCCGCCCGAAGGCGGCTACGAAAGGACATGAAAAGGAGCGTCAATCGGCTGCGGGAGCCGGGATTATGCGGGCAGGCGTCATGCCCGTGACGGATTCGATTTCGGCAATAATGCGCCGGGCTTCGTCGTCGCTACTTACCTGAATTTCGTACACGATTATCCGTTCCATAGCGCCGCATGTCATTTAAATGATGCAACATTTCGATGCTTATCATGCCGGAGATACATTCTTGTAAATTGGCAATGTACCCGTTGCTCATGATGCCGTCAAGCAAGTCCGACAAGCCATCCTGAAGGGTACGGTTCCCGACAGAACGTACATAGTTGTGCAGTCTGGTGTCGAGATTGTTCAGCAATAATAACAAGTCTGCCAGTTCCTGACTGACGAGAACCTCCAAAGGGGCGTGTTCCTCGGTTTGATTTTGAGTTTCCATAAGTTTTTGACTATAATAAAAATAAAAGCGGCTTCGTCTTTCCCGTTGTCAAAGTCCTTATGGTAGGCTTGCCAGGGCATTAACCATCTGGCACGGGGGTACGAAACCGCATATTATCTATACAAGCGCAAAAAAACCGGCACACAGCCGGATATCTCTGCGGCCTACCAATAAAACTTTGACATTGCAAATATGGATATTATTTCTGAAAAAACAAGTTTAAGATACGTAACTGACACGCGGTATTACTCATTTTGTAACTTTGCACTATAAAGTCATTTTTATGATTGCCAATTTATCTGTCATTATCAGTATCACTGCCATTGTATGTACAGTTTGCGGATGGTTTATCGGACATAATCTGTCTCGCAAAAGAGACCTTGAAAACAAAAAGAAAGAAATACGGATTTCATATCTAATTAATGCTTTCCGCCAATTTGAGAATGCTGTACAAAAAGATTATAATTCCAATGAATTGACTCAACTAGAATCTGCCATTGCTGATATTCAACTGTTTGGCTCAAAAAGACAGATTGAATTGTCCAAAGAATTTGCAAAAGAAATCGCTCAACATGGCATCGCCGATTGCACGATTTTATTAGAAGATATTCGAGATGACCTCCGGCACGAATTAGGTTTGGAACACATTACGTCTCCATGGCAGTTCTTTAGGACTGCAACAAAGAAATACACAAGCAATTCTCAATAGTGCAACTGCGGAAGAGCTCGTAACATAGCAGGCGACAGATTTTCTGTCGCCTGCTATTACTTGAGGCAAATCCTTATTTCAACAATTCTATCATTTTGAAAAAGTCGTCACCTGACATAATTTGAATATCAGCCTTGCCTTCCCTATTGTACTTTTCGGCCTTCAGGGTTTTCCCGCTTTTACCGACCGTTAGAACCGTAGGATTATTTTGTGTGCCGACTACCAATATGGTGGCCTCCCGTGTCAATGTATCCGCAAAATTACATCCAAGTTTCATAACCATATCTCGTAATTCGGCGCGAGGCCTATCCAAAATACCGGTAAATACTACTGTCTCTCCATACAAAGGGCCATATGGATTGCCGGTACCTTTACTTAGGCTTGCCCCACTGTGTTCACGAGGTTTCTCGCGTTTCGACCACTCGATAAGTTCATCTGTGGAGAGAGCGGTTTTCTCCGATGCCAATCGCAATAATTCGAGTGTCGCCCGTGCTGAAGAATATGACGACGGGATTCCCAATTCTTTACGCAGATTACCTAACCCATAACCGCTCTTGCTAAACTCCGTCCATACCCGCCGCACTATTTTTTCAGTATTCACATACTCCGCTTTGGGGAACGGTCTGTTATACCTATCGCACATGGCTTTCAAGGCCAATATGTGGCATGGCATGTGATAAAATATCGTCTTACCAGATATGATGTGTTCTATATCATCATACAGGTCGATAAACGTCGGTGCGCTTTGGATATCATCGTCCGTTATAAGTAGCTGATTAAACCAATAATAGTCATATACCGGCATTTCCGGATTGACCAATGTGTTCAAAAGAGTTGCCGGCTGTCCGTTATCAATGCTTTCAATTTCAGCCTGAAACACAAGTTCCGGACAATAATCGGCATACTTGAAATTGAGAGCAATAAGTTCATTCGTCATGGTGGTTAAATGTCTTGACAAATATAAACTTATAATCAAGCATTTGCAATAATATATTCCCGCCGTCTCATAATGCAAAACGGCCGCACCAATGGTACGGCCGTAATTAGAATGTAGTGCTATCTTATGTGAGCGACACTTTCAGCAACTCTGCCCCTAACCGATGCAAAGCATCTTCGATTTCTTTTTTGCGGGTATCCGACGGGGTTTTGTATCCGTCGATGTACTGTTGGAAAAGACTTGCGTTCAGTCCTGCGCTTCGCGCTACCTGCCTTACGTTCAACTCCGGGAAATGCGCAAACACATTTCCGACAGGATTGCCGCGGTCGTCATTATTTTCCGCATCGAAAAAACCCTCGTAGGATAAATCTTCGTCTATGTCCGGCCAATGGATACCGAACGGCGACAATGTATAATTCTGCCTCTGCTCTTCAGAGGCATTGTACAGGCGAGGGAACAGGCGCACAGGCAGGCTTCCCTCGCGCCCGTCAGCGGTGAGAATGAAAATCCGTCCATTCTCGAACCAAACTTTCTGTGCTTTCATAACTCTATTTGTTAAAGTATTCCGTCCAATAATTCTTGATGACTTCGCGGTTCTCCTCGATAGCCATTAACGCCTGCCTTATTTCTCTCGGTTTCAATCCATAATTCTCAATCAATGCGATTTCAGGAAACACACTGAATTTAGCCTCGGCATCTCCTGCTGATACATGCACATGGATAGGTTCATGGTCATTCGAGTAGAAAAAGAATTTCAATCCCAAGTAGTAAAATAGTACAGGCATTTTCTATGCGATATTTGATTACATCACAAATATAGGTATTATTTTTAATACCCGCAAGGATAACGGAAAATAATTCCCGGATATTGCTACCTGAACGTGACTTCTACGGAATACCCATTCCAGCCGCCGAATATGTTGTACTCTGGGACAACTTCGACCACGGCCAGCGACAGCCTTTTCAGGTATGGATTATCGAAGTTCCCGGCGTCACGCTCCAGCTTGGTCAATACCTCGTCGGCCACATCTGCCAATGTCTCGAATTGTCCGTCCTCCCTGATGTCGGTACGGTCTGCCCCCAGGCTTTTCTCGATAATGAAAAACGCAGTCGATATGCTTTCGGTGTATGTGTCGGAATTGCCGTCCTGCGACAGCTCCGGCCGCGCGACGAGTACCTGTATTCCCGCGGCATTGATCAGCCTCGATACGGCCTGTTTTTCATCCGTCACACACAACGGAACGATTCCGGACTTCTCCAGCCGGAACCCGCGCACGTAACGAGTAACGTCAATGAGACTTTGAAGCCTTCTCATATCGCTTATTCTCTTTGTAATTGTGCCACATAATCAGGAATACGGAAAACAGCGGCTCTTCATCCACTCGCTCGGTATTGCCGACAATTTGGTCTTTTGCAATCTGAATCAGCAAGTCTGTCCATGTCTGTGACGGTACGCCGGAATGTGGTCTTTCATTGTCAGCCGCAAAAAGTGCGGCCATATCTACCGTTTCTCCGTCGATTTCTACGCTGCCCGTTTGCAGATAATTGATACAAGCAGCCAGCCACATCATGATAAGATTTTTTTGCCAATCGGCGATATGGGCGGCTCGCCGCACGTCCCTGATGAACGAGCCGTTCTCCACCGGCCGCACTTTCCGGCCGGCACGGTTCGGTATTCGGCTTGGGCGCCGATATAGGAACGCGATACATTCGTGCAGGTCTTCAGTGCGGTTGTCTTTGAAAAAGCGATTCAGCGCTGTCGCTGCATGTCGAAATTCTCCGAACGTAATATTCTGAAGGGAATCGGCCGGTCCTACCAGCCGCCGGCGGAACCATCCTGTCCGGACACTCGTCAACGGATTGGTCAGAGTGTCGAAGTTCAACTGCGGCGAACGTTCCCCGGCTGTCTCGGCGAACATGAAACCGAGACAATTCTCGCATAGGACGTACATGTTCGCGTTTCGGTTCTCGGCCGCCGATGGGCTGAGCCGGTCAAGCATAATACTCCGCCATGACCGCCGTATATTAAGCAGATAGTACATAACGCGGATGTTGAACTCAAGAGGCGACCGCGCGGCGGTCATGCACCGATAGTACAAACGGAATACATGACAAACTTGCGCCGACGTCATTTCCGACCAAGAGGAGGGCAAATAACGGACAATGCCCCGTTCCGGTATCTCAATAGTGTTCATGCCGTAAAGAATTTGTTCCGCTTGTCGTTGTCAGGCAACAACGGGTAATTCTCGTATGGGTGTTCTTCCTGGTTTATCGCTGTTATCATATCCTGCAATGCGTCTGCCGCCTGTCGCTGGAGGGATTTGACGAACCATTCCATTTCTGCGGTCGTAGCTGCCGTACTTTCCCTATTGCCTTGATAGGACGGCGCAAACCGTCTCGCTATGGCTTGCGGAAACACTTCGAGCGACCACCGTTCTACAGCTGTTGCCATAGCTAACAGAATGACGTAACGCTGGGCTAATCGAAGTACCGGACGGTTTTCGCCTGACACCATTGTGTCCCAGCATTCCTTTAACACAGGCCGTAGCCGCGCTTCCTGCATCTCCACAATCAGCGGCAACAACATGAAATAGGTATAATAGGAATGGTCGATAGGATATACCCTCTCGAAATCGGCCATGCCATGTACTATGGCTTCCTGTACTGCCTCATGCAGCGGCGAAGCCGTCCATTCCGGGACATCGTTATCCTCCAGAAAATCATACAGCGCATCGAGTGAACGGTAATATTTTTCCTGCAATGCCCGATCGTCACGGTCGAACATCCATTCCCACGGCACTTTCTCGTCGTCGCCGATCTTCAGCTTCAACCCGCTGTCCTCGTGCGACACGATATTTTGCTGAAAATACCGACGCATGGCAAGACATGCGACCGGGAGACGGATCATTCTGACGAGTATATCGTCCAATGACGTTCCGGTCGGGGAATACGTTTCGGAGTTGTAATACAGCTCCGCACGCTTCACGAGTGCTGTACCGATAGTACGCGCAACCTCAGCAGTGGCCGCCTCTATTTCGACAGCGATATTAGCGTAGCGGTTCGCTGCATAAAAAGTACCTGTCAGGTCGTGAAGCTCGGCCGAGCCTTGATCGTCTTTGTTGAACAGTGCCATATAAACGGTTATTGATTACGTATTCTGTCGGCGGCCGACAGCGATTCTTCCGTCTTCATTGTCTGATGATAAAACCCCAGTCGTAGATTTTTTCCGGGGAAATTGAAAGCGATAGCCTGATTTATCGGGCCGAGTATCGCATCGGCCGCAATTTCCGTGTCGGAAAGCAGGTAGAGTTTGAAAGCATAAAGCAATTCTGAACCGGAAGCGAGTTTGCCGTTTACCATGACATTGGAAAGCGACGGATGCAGTCCCATGCCAGAGGTGATGGCCGAAGTAGAGGCTTCGCCGATTTTCAACTGCGAATCGACGAAATCTTTTATTTTTTGGTCAATGGCCTCGATTTTCCATTGGCAGGTGTTTCCGTTATCATCAACAATATCAGTAGTATGGACGAACTTCCCGGCATTCTCCTTGCCGGAAAGCACCTCGGTAAAGGTTTGAAGAAAATTGACCGTCAGGTCAGCAATCTCTTCCTCGACACGTGCATCGTCCCAATCGGGATGCGCCAGCCGCAGAACATTCCGTTTCTGATTCCAATACTCTTCAGGCGAATGAATATGGTAAGCGAGATTCAGTCCGTTGTCTGTCACGTATTTGAAAATAGTCGGTATCTCGGAGCCGCGGATAATCCAGCGCAATGCTCCCCAATATTGCGGCACGGCATAGAAATCGCGACCAAACGAGTATGTGTAGTTGTAGGCGGCAGAACAAGCAAAGCGGGCGGGATTTTTACGATCATACACGGGATATGAGCGTATGCCAGTGCCTATACAACTATTCTCAAAATCGCCTACCAAGATGTGTTTCACATCGGCGATATTCCGGCTATCCATCCATTCAAGGCGAGCGTTTTTCGCCGGAATATGTTCCAAACGAGCAATCCGTGCCGGTCGCCCTATCCGGTGACCTCGTTCCAGATATTTTGCATCGAAAAATCCTTTCAGATACAGGTAATCCGTCATTGCGCCTTTGATATAGGCGACGTAATCCCAGTCGGCCAGCCACGCCTCTATATCGGCATCGGACTGCCATATGCGCCGGATTTCGCCATTCTCGAACGATATTTGATTGAGGAACACTCCCTGCCCGAACAGCAAGCCCATTTGCCGTTCGATAATGCCGGGCGCGAGGTTATTATCACTCACTACATCGCGCATCTGCTCAGGGAGCCTGTTATCCATGCCGTAAGGCACGACACGGAATCCGCCGATTGTTTGAGGCATGTACTCCCAATTCCGCATAGGTATTCGCCACAGCATACTATCAAGGTCACCGCCGACATGGTTTGATAACGTATAAACCCGACCGTCAGCCATGTGTAGCGCATAAGAGTGTTTCGATATTCTTTCGATTTTGCTCATCGCAGAGTAACTTTTTGTCCATTAAACACCATAAGAAGCGGCTGATAGAACCGACGGCACTGCATGGTATCGAGGTCGATATATGTTTCCACAATATCGGCATGCCGATGATGTTCCACTCGTTCGCGTTTCATCAACCGGGCACGACGTACATTCACAACGCCTTCACTGCTTTGTTTGGTCGCATTGTACGACATGAAAGTGAAGCTAAAATCTCCTTCCGCTTTCGATATTGCCCGCATTTCTCTAAGTGCTTGATACAAGTCCATGCCCAAAATTACCTACCGTATGATTTGCAGAAAGGACAGTTACCACTACATGTAGTTTTTCGAGATGGAAAGCCGATAATTATCTCAAAAAAGCCGATTTACATTTGTTTGTACGGTATTAAGTTCGTATATTTGTCTATCAATCAAGTCATAGGGGGTTCGAATTGAAAAATTCGCGCCCCCTATGACGTTCCGATCCCCGTCCCGCCCTGTCGCGTATTTGCGACCGCACACCTCTGTAAAAGTGATATATGGCGGCACAAAGATTCGCGCAAAATCCAACATACTGTCAGACAACACACTACACTTCTCAATAAGGTGAATCCCCAAAATCCCACCAATAACACAGGCATTGCGTCAGCAATACCGATTTACCCTTTGCCACGCCTGCTCGTGCATGGGTGGGCAAAGTAGGACGACAAGCATCGAAGCGGTTTTTGACCGGACTACTTTTCACAAAATAGTTCGGTCAAAAAAATGCCCCGATAATTGGGGCATTAGTGAAGATACCGCTTTTGATCGCGCACAAAAAAAGCCTCACCTATCTGGTGAGGCGAATAGAGGCCGGCAAAGCTGTAATTCTAAAACGACACTGAAGTGACGGGCCGACCACTATTATTTAAAATCATCGGCAGTCCGGCGGATGCGATCGGAAAGGTCATATAGAGCCCCCCGAAACAGTTCCTTTTCTTCATCAGTAAATCCCCCAACATTGCCGTTACCGTCTGTTTCGTTCAATTTATTGTAAATCCATGAGGCAGATTTGCCGAAATATCGTTTTGCAATCTTAGACCACGTGACATCTAAGGCAATATCGGCTAATTGCTGTTTGGTTGAACGTCTTGCATTAATCACCGTTTCCATAGTGTTATTTGTTTTGTGAGGATTGCCCGTTAATGGGCAATCCTCGATTCGTCACTTTCCAAAAGTTTTTCAAACAATTCTCGTACCCACAATTCAAGTTCCCAAGAATAATTGTGTTTCGAGTTTCGAAGATTGCGTACAGCTTCGATTAACTCTTTTTCTTTTTCGGTCACTTCCATATCCGTTTGTCTTAGAATTACAATGCAAATATACTGCGAAATACCACAGTATCCAAATTTTCAATGAATTATTTTCATCTATGAACAAAAAAATGCCGCACCATTTAATGATGCGGCATATATCACAATTCATTTAATAGGTCGCAATCCACTGAAGTATGCGTATATATTTCCGGTTCCGATTCCGGTTTCGTTTCATCGCCGGCCTGCGGGAAAAAAACGTCATTTTCAGAGAATAGGAAACATAACGGAAAGAATTCATATTCCTGCATATCTTCGCTATCATTGGAGGCATCAACATTCCCCGGTGCATTCTCGCTATCCGGCATGATTGCCCCTTTGCGCGGTTGCCCCCAAACAATAGTAGCTTTCGCGCCTTTCTTAATTGTAGCGCCCCGTGCCTTCCATTCCTTAAAGGTTTCGTAACGGAGTTCCGCACCGTTATTGTAAACATAGCGGAGTAATATATAATTGATGGTGCGTGTACTCCAGAACTCCAATTCTGCGGGAGTTCTCGCACTATTAATGAACTGTGCACGTAGTTTCTTGGCTGTTATACTCAATTCTATGAGTTTGGTGCGTTTCGCTTGTAACTTCTCGTTGTTTTTCGTATCTTTGCGTTGCATTGGGTTAATTTTTTAATTTCCGACAATTAGAAAGTTAATCATGGGGGCGGCTGGCGGAGCCGCCCCCATCTTATTACTCGGCAATCTCTGCCTGTAACCTATCTGCGGTTTCTTTCATTTTTGCAATGAGTACGCCGAGTATTTCAATGATAAGCACTTTATTCGTAATAGATAAAACTTCTTCATCCCTATACAAATGGGGCGCAATTACTTGCAGGCGAAACACATCGCGCGTGTTCGTAAAATCCTCCGCAGTTTCGTTTACATCTTCAACCGAGGCGGTTAGCGCTTGTAAATGCGCTATTTGCGCATTGAATTTTTCAAATCGCGTGGTTAGCTGTTGTTTCTGCTTGAAATACGCAATGCGTTCTTCGATATTCTGCGGTTCCTTTTTCGCCGCAGTCACCTGCTGTTCCAGCTCTGCAATACGCGCCTGTAATTTGCGCATCTGCTGTTCGTTCGGCTGTAGCTCCGGTTTAATCGTCGCCTCCGAAGTAAGTGCATCAGGCTTGGCCGAGGCATTTGCCGGAATGTTTTCCGCGCTGGTCTTAGCATTGTTTACCGTCTGCATTTTCTGTTCTGTTTTCATAGGGCTAAAATTTTAATTTGTTGCCGGGAATCCCCCCGACCGGGTTTGTGGCAGTCACTCACCACTATCGGACTGCCGAGTGAGTAACCTTTATTTTGTTACGGCCGATTGCCGTAATCTATAAAATCGACCTGTTTGGCAACCTTTATCAGCATTTCAAAGAACTGAGGACTATCGTCCAGCCTCGTTTCGTGAACCTTTACGATACAGGTGTACAACGCCGGTTTTGCAATCAGACACAGTTGCATCGCACCGAAGATCCGGGCAAGGGTTCCGGACGTTTTTTCTGATAAAAATTCTTCAGAGTGCCGGAGGCAATTTTTTTCACCGAAGGGTGAAAAAACGCCCGGGTTCATTGATCCGGTGGAAAACGGCGTTGTCCCTTCGTATCGGAACAGGTCACCGAATAGAGGCGCAGATACCTCAGTGAATGCGATAAAGGATGTTCTGAAAAAGGATTGAGAAGACGGCGATCAAACAGCCGTAAAATAAAATGTTCCGACCGTTTACGGTCGGAACACCTTTGGAAATAGATACCCGTGGCACCTATTTTCTAAAAATAGGGTCCATAACCACTCCTTGAGTCGGATTACCTTTTACGATTGCCCGCCATTCTTTTCGCATCAGCAAATACTTGAACGAATCGGACGGATTTGTAGATTTTACAGGTAACTGCTCAATCGGTAGTTTCTCAGACTTTTTGTCCTTGTAAACAATCCCGCTTTTTACCGTCGTCCGAGCATTTTCCAACGACAACTTCAGATATTTCGCCGCATATGCGTCGATGAACAACATAGGCAGCCGGGGATTCTGTCCACTCATGAATATCTGCATGAAGTTATATTCCTCGGATTGCCGGATAGTACCTTGCCCCACGGACATCATGATAACGCGCCATCCCGTTCGGCAGCCGTTCTCATCTGTTTCAATGGCCTTTTTGAGTTGGCCGGCCTGGTCAAGGCCGACTTTCTTGTATGAGTTCCCGGCTCGGTCATAGTACAAGTATAGCGTCTTGTTATTCATCGGCTCGAAATATTCGCGAAATTTGCGACCAAGGTCGGCGATAAATTCGGGAGCGAGGGTGTACAGAAACTTCAGTATCCGGATGCAGGCACGGCCGTTTAGCGTGCCTTCTTGCGCAATCGTCATCGAACACATATTGCCGAAGTCCACACCGAGCTGGAGCGGCTTGTCATGGTTCAGATATTTCAGTACACGACAATCTTCATGATCGCGCATGCCGAAACGGTCGTAAGCATCTTCATTTATGCCGTCATAATAAAAATGATGTTCCGAAAGCGATGTGTAGAAACGGTTACCGCTTTCCAGCTTCGGGCGACAGGACAGAATGGCTGTCTGTAAATCGTTCATCGACGAGGCAATGGCATCGGCAAACCACCCTTCCGTCAGAATATCGGCATTGACATAGCTCGATGCGAGCAAGAAAAAGGTATCGGCCTTATCCAATCGACGCAGTTCCGTCCATCGTGCCCGCCAGAGGTTGGCCGTGCGTAGTTTATTGCGGCATTCGGTCAGGTCTTCGGCCGCTTTCGTCCGGCTCCACTTGTCTTTTGCTGCGACATATTCGTGCATTGCCTGATTATAGACCAGTCCTGTGCGAATTACCAACAATACAGCCTCCTTATCCATGTTCCCGATTTCCTTCAAAATCCAGTCGTCTTCGCCGATATGCGAGGTATCCGGCATGTCGGTCGTAAACGAACAGCCGCGGTAAAATACGGAGTTCCCGTATTGCGCACGATAGCCGCGCACAGCTTTCAACAAGTTGGCAATCTTTGCTTCCTTAAAATATTTGGCTTCGTCGCCGAATACATAGACGTAGGAAGACCCGGCCAACGTCGATGGACGGTCAAGCGAACCGAACCGGATGTTCATGCCTGTAAAGAAAATGATCGTCCTCTTGTACGATACAAGACGATTGTAAGGTTTCCAAAAGTGCGGTTTCAACCACTCCGGCAGGTCGGCTTTTTCCTTGTCGGTGAATGTCGGCGGCTCCTTTTCGATAACGTAATGGATACCTTCTCGGAAGCCTTTGCGCTCCAGTCCCTCAAGTACGGCCGGCAGAATGTTGGCGGCGAGGTTACTGAAGGTATCGGCCACCCATACGCAAGGGGCACCCGGCATATCGTACAGCACATCTATCAGCCGTTCCACCTGAATATCGGTAGTTTTCGCCGAACCGCGGCCAAGAATGGCGAACAACCTGCGAGGCGCCACAAGCGAAGCCAACTGTGCGAACATGTTCTGATACTGCACAGTCGCCTGTTGCGTGCGTTCGGCATCAACCTTCTTCCTGTAAGACATCGTCGATTATTTCTAAAATATCCGCGTCGATAATACCTGCCTCCATACGCAGGCGTTTCTTGATTTTATCAGGCACTACCAACGAATCTATCTGCGCCGCCAATGCGTCGCGATTCGCCGGCGGCAAACCGATAGTTTCGGGAGAGAGCGACAATAATCGGTATTGTTTCTGATACTGTTCTGGCGGCAATACCTGTGGTTCTTCCTGGTCGAGCTGCAGCACCTTCGCTTGCTGCATTAGCAGATTGCCCGCTATTTCGTAATCCTTTGGCGTTTTGGCCGCCGCCATCGTCAGGGCGTATAACGTATCAAACCGTTCGGCAAACTTCGCTTGTAAAGCCTGTTTTGATACTTGTCTGTTTGCAAAAAACATTTCGACGGCCTCCGAATAGATATTGCTGGCCTTTTCGTAGGAAAACGAGAACGGCGGGCGGGTAAGGAACCGAACCGTATTCCGCTTTCCATACTGTCCGTCCAATGAATATACCATGACCAGCAAGTCTATGTATAGTTGTTCGTTGTTCGACAAGTCGCCGCGGCTTCCGCCAGCAATATAGTCCTGAATGCGTTGGAAGGCCCCTTCGTCAGCCGGGCCTCCGAAAATGTCGAGTTTCGAGACCAGAAACGATTTGTCACGCATTAGATCAGAGAATTGTTTGGCGGCAGTCAGATTACCGCCGATAGCCTCATTCATCAACTGCATTTCGATTTGCGCCCGCTTTTGCAACCGACCGCGTGCAAGAAGGAGGGATATCTCGCTGTCCGGATTCACAAATTCCAGATGAAACGCCTTTCTGTCCCAGCCGAAATATGTGGCAATATCGTTTTCAGGCCATTCGAGGGCACCGAAAGACAGTAACGCATGACGGTCTTCCTCAGTCAGTCCGATGGCGGATACATTCGTCGAAGAATTGGTAGATTCGTTCATCATTCAAAAACACATATTGTTCATGAAGGGCGTTTTCTGAAAAGTTACCACTTCCGCATACTACGAAATGCTGTTCGGCGGTTTTCATAAGAGTAACTTTCGAGTGGTTCCACGCATAACCAATTGTTATATTCCGAGTTCCAGCAAACGTCTGAAGTTGGTCATTCACTTTCGGAACGCGAGTACGAATGGAGTCGGATATACAGATATGGATATGTTCGATAGCTCCTTTGTCATACCATCTGGCAAGTGCAGCGAGAATACGTTCATTGATCGAATATGTCGAAAAAGTTAGTTGCTGTATCGTACCGAAGTATTTTATGACATACGTTATAAATGTGAAAGCATTGAACGAGTTCTTTGTCCACAGAAAAAACACCTCGTCATTTTCCGGCGCACGGCCGGCCAGCTGCTTGAGCGATGACACTTTCACGCAGTGCTGTCGTTCATATCGTCCGACCGCCGCTGCCGAAGTTGTTTTGGCCGGCGAAATCTCCGGCGGCATAATATCAGTTATGCTGAATAGTGCCATATCCGGCCAACATTTTGTCTATTTCGTTCAATTCCCGCTGTCTGGCGGCAAGCCGCGCCTCTCGTGCCGGTAACAAGTGAGGCTGCGACCGTTCCGTCACCTGTTTACGCAGTCGCCAAATATCTTTTGTCAGATTTTCCCAGCGGCGGAACAATTCCGGTAACGGTAGCCGCCGCAATTCTGCCAGCCGATTCAGCTCACCGAAGATCGGATGTTTGCCGAGAAGTGTATGATGTTCTTTATAGTAGGTAAATTCGGATATTATTTTCCGATTCTCGACATAATTTTCAATCAATTTTTTCGCGGTTTCATAACATTCGCCAAGGGTCGTACACCCGAACAGTAGCGCATGTGCCGTCACATAATTGTGATAGGCTGTAATTTTGTCGGCAGCAAGCACCTTTAATTCGGGAGGACAATTGGTATCTTGCAAAAACGGCCATTCCTTGCGCAAAGAAAACTGCGCCGCCAAGGGTACCATTTTCGCCTTTTCCTCCGCCGGTAACAATGCCGACAGATTTCGCACCAGCAACGGGCGATAGCGTTCCGGCCGCATACTAACCAACCGTACCAAGAACTTGTTCGGTGCGTAAATATTGAGGAGCCGAAGCCCTTCATGGACCTCGGCTCCCGCGTCTAACCACTGACGAATATCGTCCATCATTTGAGCAGCATTTTTGTAATAAGACCGCTGATGGCGGCAAAGCCTGTCGACGAGGCAGTAATGAATTTGCGACGCAACAGTCCTTCCAACACTACGTTTTCGCAAGGAGATCCGCGCAAAACTGGCATTACATAATTACCAAATGAAAATCCGACATGTACGGGACGCGTCGCATACCGCTGCATGTAGCCGCGGATAAACGTTTCCCCTTCGTCATCGGATGCCGCAAGGTATTCAACAAGATTGGCCTTGTCGAACAGTATGGGGAGCCTGTGGTCGTACTGCTCCTGGCCGGCCTTGTTCACATAGACGACAGGCACGCACAGTTCCGCGAACTTGATGGGAGCACACGGGAAGGCGTTTGCCGGAATGAATACGAACTGTTCGGCAATTGCAGCATTCGCCAAACACTCCTCAATGGCCTCACGGACGGAATAATTTTCGGATACAGACATGACCAGCCTTTCCGAGGCCGGACAGTGCTTCTGCCATATTTGCCGCAGGAGGTCTTCCGTGCCTGAATACGCGCAGACCACCAACTGCACGGCCGGTGGTGTAATCTCGGTTGTTGTTATCGAGTCAGCGACCGCCTCTTTTTCGACAATCTGCGTCTCTTGAGTAACGTCTTTTACTTTTCCCATAGCAATTCTTTTTAAGCACCTTCCTCATTCTCTGAAGCTGTTGCCGGGTCGGCAATGTCAGGAACTGCACCAGCATAGTCGGCGGCAAGATATTTCCCGGCCATTTCCTGTTTCCACGTAAATTTCCGTTTCGTAGCCTCCTTGTTGTTGGTCGATTCGAGAGTCAGGTAGAGAGGATTGCACTTTGAACCGATAAGTTGCACACGGCCTTCGGTGGAACCATCGCACTCCTTTACCATAATAACGACCCCTTTATTCAGAAAAGCCTCCGTGTGGTTCTTGATATCCACGCTATTGCCCGGATGTTCGTAGGCAACGCCCTGCATGATGCCTCGTGCGTCCGCATCGCCTGAGATTTCCTCCGTAACTTCAATAGAGGATGTCGTGGCATATATGCTCACCGCTTTGGCACCCTCGTTCAGTATAAGGTCGCCTTTGGCAACCACATTGCCGACCTCCCGTGTAGGTTCGGACTTGATGTCCTCGGCGTCGATAATGATGATTTCCGAGGATTTGGCGGTGGCGCATCCTGCGCCATCGCCATTTTTCTTAACAGATACTTTTACGTAAGCCATATCGGTAATTTATTATCAAGCTGTTTCGCCAGCGTCGAGATTGCTCTGAGTGTCTTTTTCCTCTGAACCGTCGTCGGTCGATGTTCCGCCATACGTCCATTTGGATTCGGCAGTTCCGACTGCCGGGGTATCGATAATAACTGCGGCCGACGGATCATAGCCGTCCGGTACCGCGGCAAATACGGCTTCGCCGATTTTGAAACCGACGGACAACGAATATTCGCCGAATATCTTCACGTCATAGTTCTGCTCCTCGATTTTATTGATACAACGGTCAGCCTTACTGTAATCGACCAGCTCGACGAAGTTCTCTTTCGATGTGGCGAACAAGATAGGTGAATTGTACATGCTTTCGAGCGGAATAAAGGAGAACTTCGTAAAACGGACTGCCGTGCCGATATTCTCGCCCGTATACTTACCGTTTATTGCGAAATCCGCCCGTTGGTAACGAGTAAGGAACTGCGGAGAACAGTGTATGGTGAGGTTGCCGACAAAAAAGTCTGCGATGGCATCCACGAATCCATCTACATATTTGAGCAGCGCGACATCCTCCATCGCGAACGGATCAGCAGCAGCCTTGTAGTGATTGATGTTGTATCGGCCGCTCTTCTTGTCCTCGACCAAAATCGTTTCGTAACCGTCCATCGACTTTGCGGCGGGACGGCCGGCATCGCCGTCCTGCACATCTGCGGAAGCGGCTTCATATTTTCCCTTGCCTATCATGGCGCGGGTGATGTCATCGAGTATTTTGGGCAGAATGTGATTTTCAATGATGTACTTCGTAATCGGCATCTCCTGCATCGTCTTGCCCTGCTCGTAGAGGAACATCAGCCAGCTTTCGAGAATAGAGGCAGGACTGATAGCTACGTTGATTTTATGCCGGCGGTACGGGATACGTATCGGCGTGAACTTCATGGTTCCCTTCGGCGTCCATTTGGCTGTGAATTCCTGAGAAACCTCGGAAATGATGGCGTCCGAAGCTATGTAGTCGGTATTTGACTGAACGCGCGTCATGTGCTTTGCGTCGGGGAAGCCCATGTACAGGCGTTTTGTGATAAGTTCGAGCCGGACGTTGGGCGGCATCGTAATGTCAAACTCCTGCTTCAGTTCCGAAACGTCAATCTGGCCCGATTCAAGGGCCGCAAAAGTCTCGGCCCGACCGGAACGAAGAATAGACGATATGACAGCATTGTGTTTCGCTGCCATATTTAGGTTTACACCACCGGCGGGTATCCCGCCAATCGGCACGACCTGCGGCCTCGGTTCGGGTTCCGCAGCAAGCTGCGTAATCGTGTCCTGCAAAGCTGCGATAGTCTCCCGGTACTCCGTAGTCTGTGCATTTACCATATGCTCAACCGCGGCATCGAAGAGTTCCTGATTGTCCTCCAGGCTTTCCGGTTTGGCGAACGACATGGCCGAAAGTTTCTCGAAAAACTTATCACCATAACGTGCCTTGACTGTTTCGGCCTCCGCGTCGGTCAAGACGATTTTGCCGGCAGCGTCGAACGATAAATCTTCTTCCTTGCCCAGCAGAGATGCCACCAATCGCAACATCTTGTTCGAATTAAGGATTTTTTTGATACTCATACGTTTTAATTTAATTGTAATGTGCGCGGATAAAAACGTTTTGGATAGTGTTCTCAAGCGTCAGTATGTCATCGACAAGCCCGACGTCTATTGCCTGATGCGAGAGGAAGGTACCGCCGGTCAGCACTCCGTCGGCATCGGCCTGCAACCTTCGCCGACTTTTTTTGACAGCCTCATGGAATGCCGTTACGAACGGTGACAGTTCCTCCTGTGCCAATTCGTAATCACCTTGCAAAGCCTTTCGATAGGAAAGATTCTTATCCGGTGATTCTTTAGCATAAATGGTGATGATATGATTGCCGTCTGGAGTGTTGCTGTCATCGACGAATTGGGCCATGACGCCAATAGAGCCGAAAACAGACAAATCGTTGTCGGCAAAAACAGCATCACACTGTGAAGCTATCCAATAAGCGGCCGAGGCGCATAAGTCACAATGTGCGACAATCGGCTTACCGGCTGCTTGCACTTTGCGAATAGCTTCGACAACAAAGGGTATAGCGTTAGTACTGCCGCCGCCTGAATCTATGTCGAGTACTACTCCTATGCTATTGTTATTACTGGCAGCATCCGAAATAGCCTCTGCGATAGAGATTGCCCCAACAGTTCCGCAACTGTCGTATTTAGTAATCGTGCCTATGATCGGAATAACGGTCACAATTTTGGTATCGTTATCCGGTTCCGAACCGCACAACGTGCCGTCACTATTTTCCGCATACGCAGACACATTAAATTCCGGCATATCGAGTGTGACAGGCAGCCGGTTCAAAAAGCTCAATGCCGCCGGCAATAGAGCTTCGGCGTTGTACAATAACCATTGCCCACGACGGATGTCGAAGGCGAGTTGCAAATTGTTTCTGCTCGCGGTACAGTTCATGCCATTCTTTTCCACAAAGGAAAGAGGGACGGGCAGATAAGACAAGGACAGAGTCGGGTTACCGTCTTGGCGGTGTCTTATATTGACAGCTTATGACAAGCGTATTCGCATACGCTATATCCAACCGTACCGGCAAATCAGAAGTTCCGAGTGAGAGCACGTGAGGATCTCTGCATTTGTCTACCGAAGCCGCGGGAAACTCATCGAAATATATACGCAACGACAGATTATCGTGCAATAAAGCCACAGGCCGCAACAGCGTTGCTTCTAACTCATATACGTACAACACTCCAGAATCGTCACGGGACGATTCAATTTTCAAGGTAGCTTTTCCCCGAATGATATCGAAACGCTGCCATGTGGCCGCCGTATCATCGAGCGATTTGGCATAAATTTCTGCAATGACCTTTATCATAGTTCAAAACGGATGTATGATTACGGTTTTCTACTGTTTTTTTCGAGACCTGTAGTGTCCAGCACTTCATCCAGATAATAGGCCCGGCGACGTAGTTTTCGTGTAATGGTGGCTATTTCTTCTTGTTGACGGCGATACATGCGTTTGGAGAGTGCGTCGAAGTAATCATCGGACACCAGCCGGCGCGATACGATAAATGCCTGAATGATGTCGGATTTCGAGAATTTCGCCCCCTGTCCGCGACGGTAATAGCCGGTAAAGTCGAGATCGAAATAAGCAGCCAACGCTTGGTTGAGTTGCACCATATCCGTCGCTGAGTAGTATAGGAATTTGTTTTCAAGATTTTGCGTCGCGCGACACAGCGGAAGCCGCAATGTTACGATATTGTCGCCAGAGCCATACTCCGGCGGCCGGGACATTTCCCGGCAATGAGCAATGATAAGTTTACCCAATCCATGTTCGGATGTTACCTTCAATGTGCCGCCATCCGCAGATGGAAACAGATAACGGAGGTAATCGGCGAGCATCGCATTATCTATTTTCAATTGTACTTCCATACTCATAGTTATTGAAATTTCCATTGTAATTGTGGTTCATGCCGATGGCGGATTGAATCCGGCGTCAACCGCACGGCAGTGTCGTCCGTAGACAATTCGATCATGCAGAATCCAGCACGATTGTCAAATACCCCATGGTCGGCAAGACATTGTACTATTGCGACAAACCGCTCACAATCATGGGCGATAGTATCTATTCGTACCCATTCTCCTGCGCGGCGACGCAAAAGCTGTGGCACCAAACGAGTATAGTACGACTTCAACTCATATTCAGGAATTTCATCGTATTGCATTTGTTGGATATGTTTTTTCTGTACTACATCAACTACATTACCTACACTATGATTATCAAACCATTAACTATTACGTAATTGTAGTTTGTAGTTAAGATTGTAGTTCTACCGCAGAAAATGTAGTTAGATGTAGTTGCGTGTAGAATAATTAGCGAACCATATAATCACATTACTTCAATGATTATCATTATATTATAAAATTGTAGTTAATGTAGTTAATGTAGTTCGCCATTTCGGAAACTTTCCGTTAACATCTATTTATGTTTGGGATATCTTCGAAATATCTTTTACAGTTGCATGGCACGATTCTGCGATTCGTCCACTCGCGTTGAAAACGCCGCCACTCTTGATTGAAGTTTCCGGTGACGTCACGATAAAGCATGGCGAACGGGAGGAACCCGGCCCGGTACGCTTCGCCCATCCGCTTCTGCGCTTTCTCGAATGTATCGCCTTTATATCCCACCAGTACATAGCATTGCAGTACATGATTTGAGCGTGAAAATCCCGCATCCAGCAGCATCTTCCCCGCCGCTTGCAACGGTTCGAGATCATTGGGTGTGTCGTATGCAAAGAACATCGATTCGGGCTTCAGCGTCTGGAGCCGCACAGCCATTTCCGGCGTCAGTAATGCCGCTTCAGGTCCTCCGGCAAACTGCGGCCGATGCGGTTGCCGCGCCAGCATAGCGAACACCTCGTCTATGTGTCCGGGCGAACATGCCAGCAAATTATCGTCTTGGATGATCCAACCGTCGGTAACGGGCAGTTCCCGAAGCTGACCGCCCTCGCGGTTGGGCACGGCGCAGAACCAGCAGCGGTTCGGGCATCCTCGGCTTGTAATTACATAGCCTTTTTTCTGATACATTCCGGGGACAAAATCACCGCCCGGCTCGTTAAGTGCCGGGCCGCCGACCTTGACCGGCGCGACATGCACCCATTGACGGGCGGCCCATTCTGCCCACGGGATGTCCCATGTGAAAGCTACCGAAATATGTACCTCATCAGCTTCATCAAACAACGAAGGTGTTTCATAAACACGCACCAGCTCGTCGATTGGCGTAGCTTTTGTACGCCTGGGGAAAACACGGATAATTCGTTTATTCATACAAACAGCAATTTGTTTCATCAATACCCTTTTAATTCATTTATGCCACAACCTTTTGATCAATCTTCGACAATCTCCGGATTTTCGAGCAGCTCTTTGAACCGGCGATTGCGTGCTGCCTTTGTGTCGAAGTTCTCCAGCGTCACCCAATTCAGATTACCCAGTTCGCCCGTCGGTCGCAGCGTCTTGATACGCGGCTTTGGCTGGTCGTCAGTTCGGATAATTGTGAAGCCAGCCCGCAATACCTTCTGTGTGAATTGTAGTCCATAATCGTCTGTTTTTATTCGCTACATGTTTTGTTGCCGCAAAGCGGACAACGTATGCAACTCGTTTCGGTAGTTTCTACTTCGATTTCTGTCCCGCACACGGGACATGTTACTGTCGTTTTCATAATCTGCTTGGCATTTCTATTTCTGGTTCGCGTATGTAAAGATTTTCTGCTATGCAATCGATTTCAATTATATCTTCGGCAATCATTTCGGTAATCAACTGCCCCAACCGTTGCCTGTCGCATTTGTCACTCACACTGTTATATATCCTACTGTCATCAAATCTGGCATAAACCGGTAGCGTCCCATGACGGATGTTACGCTCCTCGATTCCGCGTATCACGTTAATGATACTGTGCTTAATATCCGTAATCTCATCCATCAGAACAGTGTATCGTCTTCGTTATAAATCGGATTGATGTCGATATCTATGTTATAGTTCCCCCGGATAGCATTGTAATCGAATATCATGGCCGTCGTCACTTTGCTCCGCGCCCTGTCATCGTCCGGTGTATAGCCTTGGGCGTTCTCGATTACCTTGAAACGCATCGAGCGGCACGTTCCTAAAAACTCCTGCGAATGTTCGAGGTAGTATTTGAGAGTTTCTTTCGGGATGATCTTTCCGTTAGAATCACGTCCTTCTTTCGCATAGAGTTGCGCGATGCGACTGAAGTTTATGTACAGGTATGGTTTCTGGGGATCGAGCTCGATTGGATTGCCCGATTCGCAAATACGCATAGGCCGACCGTTACCCGTCCCCATTTTGATGTGATAATCAACCTTCATCCATATCTTGGATGACGAGACGAGCACATCGACAGTTTCCCAAAAACCGGACAGTTCGTTATTCTGCTTGGTCTTATTGTTTTGCTCGACGCAAAGCCTGGCGGCTAAGTCTAACAGCTCCGCATAACTGAACGGCACATCGACGTATTTCTCGATACTGCCGTATGCGGCTAGTATGGTAGCCCAGTTCTTCAGGGTACGGTCTTCGATGCCGTTCTTCCGAATTTTGTCGGATAATTGCAACACGGCATCATCCCACGCCATGCGGAAGTTTCCCTGAAACTTTTTCCGCATTGTGAGCAACTCTCCGGTCAGGTGTGTAAGGCCCCGTTTCTCTATCAGTTTCAAGTCCTCGTAATTACGTTTTTCTGCATCGGAGAACTCGCACTTTGAGAATGTTAGAAACAGTAATCGCGAGAAAAGGGCAATATCTGCCGTCGGCATCTCCTGCCCGGACAGCACCACGCCGCAATCGACGGCTGTCGTCTCCCGCTTCTTGTCATTGTCCATATTCATGCGCGAACGGCCGGCACCGTCCCACAATCCTTTCAGGAACTCCCGCTTCTCAAGATCAAGCGAGTTCTTGTATTCGTCAAGATGAACTACCGCATTGGATACTTCAGCCACAGCTTCAGCCAATGCCGCTTTCGTCGTATTATGGATGTTCGGAGCGATGTTGTTCGGGATGAAAAATGAGGTGAGCGAATGTCCGAGTTCCGATTTGCCAGTGCCCTTCGGGCCGAATAGGTTCAATATAGGGAATGAAGTCGTGACACTCGTCACGATGTCTCGGAACAGTGTTGCGAACAGAAAACAGATAGCTATCTTGGCATTGTCGCCGAAGACCGTAATCAATTTTTCGGCATACTCCCGAAAAGTGATATCATTCGTTGTTGCGTATATGAAACGCCGTTGTTGTTGGTATCCCTGCGTGTCGTCACGGGTATCCAGAGAACAGCCGGGAAGGTAGAATTTCTGTCCGCGCATATTGACGATTCCGAACTCATCGGCCTTTTCAAAATGGCCGTCATCGAGACCACCGTTACCCCATGCGTAGAATTGGTGACGCTTTTGCCAGCCGAGTTGTTTGATCTCATCGGCCGACGGCGTGTCATCGTACAGATATTTCTTCAATAATGTCAATTCGTTTGGGCCGGCCTCCCAAACGTAATTGCCTTTTGTTTCAGTCCGGGTTTTGAAATCCGTAAACGACACCAGTTCACTTTGGGCGAATTTAATGACCGCTTCCTGCTGTTTCGCGTTCCGCATCAAAAAAATCCGTCGTGCATTTCTCTCGTCGCGAATATGGACTATTGGTAACAGTATGAAATTTGACCAGCGTTTGGCTCCGTTCTGCGAGGTTGTTCCGAAATAACAGTTGTCTTTTATGTAAAAACCGTATTCGGCAGACATGTCCTCGAAGTGCTCGTTGTTTTCCTTCAGCCTCTTTTTGTCAAAGGCATTACGAGCCTTATGATACTCTTGCGTCCATATTTTACCGTTCTTGTATTTTTTCTTGAATGTTTCAAGATACATATCTATGGCCGTCTGATCAGCACAATAGGCCATCAGTTGGCACACCTCGCTAATGACGGACGCTATCTCTGTCTGGGACTGCAAGCCGTCCATCTTCTGCTGACAAATCCACGGTATATAATCGTAGGTGGAGCGTGTCAGGCATTCGTCGTACTCAAGTGAATGTGTCCGGAAATATTCGTCCGGATCTTTGCCTGCAGGGAGCTCCATCACTCGAACACTTAGTCCGGACTTGAGCAATGCCAGCCCGTTTTTTACAACGGCATTCACGCCGGCATCGTCCGTATCGCCGATAATAATTACCGTCTTGGCCAGATTTTTCAATAGCCCAATCTGCGCTTCTGTCAATGCGGTACCCAACGGAGCGACGGCATTGGGAACCCCGATTTCGTGAAGTCTCACAACGTCCGGATTCCCCTCGACGAGTACCGCCGTGCTTGTTGTGGTGATTTGGCGTTGTGCATGGAAAATGCCGAACAGATTTTTCCCCTTTGTAAAGAGTGGCGTTTCGCCGGTATTCAGGTATTTCGGCAGGGTTGTTTTTCCGCCGATATAACGACCGGAGAAGGCGACGATATTCCCTGTTCTGCTATATATCGGAAAAATGATTCTGTGACGGAATGTATCATAGAGTGAACCGTCACTTTCACTACGCTTGACCAATCCTGCTTCGAGTAAAATATCAGTCTTGTAACCTTTCTCGGAAAGATAGCGTAGTAACCCGCCTGTTTCCGGCGCATAGCCTATACCGAACAGTTTGATAGTGTTGTCGCGCCACCGGCTACGGGCATACTTCTGAGCCGGCTCAGACTTTTCATAGCATTTATGAAAGTAATCAAGGGCTACCTTGTTTACCTCAAACAATACGGAACGATGATATTGCGCTTCGCGTTCCTCGGGCGTCAATTCCCGCTTCTCATACTGAATGTGCAGTTTGTCGGCCAGATATTCGAGCGCCTCGTAGTAACGCATATTTTTCAGCTTCATGATGAAGCTGATGGCGTTGCCTGTCTCTGCGCAGGCACCAAAACATGTATATATATTCCTGGTCGGAGAGACCTTGAACGACGGGGTTTTCTCTGAGTGGAAAGGGCAACAGCATTCGTAATTACCACCTTTTTGAGTGAGGTGTATGCCCTCGCCCTCGATTATGGATACGATGTCATGTTCAAGTATTTGTTGTTTAACGAAGTCCGGTATCATCTAACATAGTAGAATTTAGTTCTCGAACGATTTCCTGTGTATCTTCAGCTGCTTCCGATATCAAGGCAGACAATTCCCTCCAGCCATTGGCCATCTCCTTTGTAGAAAGAGACAATTCCCGCAACATTTTGGCACAGGCATGCATTGCCCGTAACCAATCGGCCGTACTATCCGGTCGGATGTCCATAATCTGGACGTGTCCCCGACTATCTTCGTCTATGTACATTATTGAGGAAAACAGATTTCGATATTGAAGTGTTTCCGGATGCTTTTCCGGATTATCTCCTTTTTCTTGGCCGAAGGATTGACGGCGGCCGTACCGTATTTGTCCACCGTACCGAGCGCACAACCGGTTTGGCGGGAAATGAGTATCCTTACCTTATCTTTCCCGGAGGTGTCGAGCGATTTCCAAAAATCCGTTATCGTCATAGTCTGCATTGTTTTATAGTTGTGTGGAGCGACCGTAGTCGCCCCACGGTTGAACATTCCTATTCGTAGGATACACGTATCTCTCGTGATATTGCCCGCATGTATGTAGTACGGAACCTTATCGAAACGCATAGGTCGAGAAGCCATACGAGACGCATCCACCTTGTTACGGTCAGCTTGCGAAAACCGAAACGATATCGTCCGAAATAGATACGACATGAACCGTCAGCCATCCTGTATTCCAACCGTACATCCGGTTCGAATGTCTGTAACATAGTCTTGTCATTTCCGAAACCCTTAAACGAAGCCTCGCAATTCGGGATGAAGCCGTTCCTTTTCATTTGTTTTTGCATTGTGTTAATCTTTTAATTTTTAAATATATTTGTCCTTATTCCTGCGGAAGAACTGCGGATGTTCTGCGGAACAATGCAAAGTAATGATATTTTATCATAACAAACAAGCAATGTTTGATATTTTTTCAATACAAGATTATGAGAATAATTGATAGATTAGATAAGTACATATCTCACAAGGGATTAAATGACAATAAAGTCACGGTTTCTTGTGGGCTATCAAGTGGTTTGTTGAGTCAAGCTCGGAGTGGGAAATGCGATATTGGGAAAAAATCGCTTGACAGGATTCTGAATTTTTATCAGGATCTCAATCGTGTATGGCTAATTACAGGAGTTGGAGATATGCTCAATACACCTTCTGAGGAACTTACTGCCCCGACAGATAGTGATGATACCGGTGTATTTGTCCCTAACGAGATTTTAGAACTTTTGAAAAATCAGAGTGAAGCTATTGCCAGTCAACAACGGACAATAGAATTGCTGGCACGTCAAAGGGGGCAAGATGCCCAACCGGAAGAAACTGCCGATTGTGCAGATGTCGGATAATAGACCTATTCGGCCACAGGCATGTTGTGGCAAAATATTGATTTAAAACAATCTGCGCAATTATGTCCGGGACAAAATCGGGACAAAAAGGAACAAAATCGTAAATTTCAGAGGAAACAATACGCTGATTATCAAGCACAAGTAATTGCACGATTTGCGGAAACAAGTCCTTTCATCCCGACCAACAACCCCGTAAATCGTTAATACATGACGGTTTACGGGGTTGGTCGCAAATAGCCCTCTCGCTCCCGGCCGCAACGAAAGACAACAGCGTTCGCCCAGGTGACGTTCATGCCCGACCGCAACGTTCCACGCCCCTGCCCCACTTCTTTCACCATAAAGAGTTGACAATACATAGCTGTTCCGGCTCAAAAAGCCCTACATCCTCAACACGATTCACACCGACGGACGAACCGACTCCAGTTTACCAAAAATCATTCTACTGATTCTAAAAATAGTGCGAGCATCTTCACCGACTCCAACCTCGATTCCGAAACAAAAAGAACAGCAAACTTTACAAAGAAATAATCGTACGCCTTTAACTGGACCGTGCCCTTTAACTAAAGAAAAAGACAGGCGAGAACTTCCCTCTTACTTAGCACCCTGTACTAAAGCTGCATAGTACCTGCTCTCGTCCATTAATCCTCCCCCCTGCATGCACTCTGTTTTCCTCTTTTGTCAGCAGTTGAATCGTTATATATCTTAACACAAGATCTCATCGAGAATAGCCTAAGACGGCCAAGAGGAGTTTTCTCCTTTAAGACTCCTCAAAAAAGTCCGATAGACAATCAATAAGTAACTACCTCAATCCGAACCAATAGGACACAAAACAAAAGAAGTGATAACCTTTTTGATTATCACTTCTTGCATCTGAGCGGAAAACGAGACTCGAACTCGCGACCCCAACCTTGGCAAGGTTGTGCTCTACCAACTGAGCTATTTCCGCATTATCTTTTGAACGTCTCTCGGTTGCTTCCCGATTGCGAGTGCAAATATAGGCAACATTTCTTAATCTGCAAAACTTTCGCAAAAAATTTTCATCTTTTTTATTTCATCCCTCTTCATCCAGGCAATATCGGCATCCCTGCGGAACCAGGTCATCTGCCGTTTGGCATACCGGCGCGAATTGCGTTTAATAAGCCTAACTGCTTCTTCATATGGTATTTTACCGTCGAAATATTCGAACATTTCACGATAGCCTACCGTCATCAACGCATTCAATCCGCGCAACGGATAGAGTCGGCGTGCTTCTTCTTCAAGTCCCGCCTCGAGCATGCCGTCCACCCGACAATCGATCCGTTCGTAAAGCTCCTCGCGCGGAGTTTCGATTCCTATCTTCACGATTCGGAACGGTCGTTCCCGAGATTCTCCGGACCGTTGTTCCGAATACGGACGTCCCGTTTGCAGGCACACCTCCACGGCACGCACCACCCGCGCGGGATTGTCGCGGTCCACCGATTCATAATAAATCGGGTCGAGCCGGCGCAACTCTTCGAGCAACGTGCCGAGTCCCTCGTCGCGCAAACGGGCCTCCAGTCGCCCTCTCAACGCCGGATCGGTGGGCGGCAACGCATCGAACCCGCGACACAACGCATCGACATAAAGCCCGGAACCGCCGACAGCCAGCACATAATCGTGTTCCCCGAACAAGCGATCGAGCAACACCAATGCCTCCGCCTCGAAACGGCCGGCATTATAATCGTCGGACACTTCCCGGTCGGCGATGAAATAATGCGGTACGGCAGCCAACTGCTCCGCCGAAGGCTGCGCGGTTCCGACGGCCATTCCGCGGAACACCTGCCGGGAGTCGGTAGAGAGAATCGGCGCCCGCAAGTGCTTCGCAAGCTCTACGGCGACGTCGGTCTTACCCGAACCGGTGGGTCCCACCACGACCACCAGGGTCCCTTTCTTAGAAGTCATCGCCGAATCCGTCGTCTTCCATCCCCTCGAAATCGGCGAACTCCTCCATCATGTCGCTGAAAGGATCGTTCTCGTCCGCCTCCAATCCTCCCTCCGCCTGTGCGGGCGGCGTTCCCGCCGACAACACGACGCGGGGATAAACCGCCCCGGCGGCCTCCTGTTTGAAATCGATCACCTCCAGGAAAAGCTCGCGGGCGGAAAGCATATCGAAAACGAATATCAACCGCGATATTCCGGCAGCCAACACATCGCTCAGCCTCACCGCTTCCATCGGCAATGCGGCGATGCCGGCATCGCAATCCTGCATATCCTCCAGGGTATACTCCTGCAGCTTGTTCCACCCGGAATCGGCCGCAAAGAACGAACTGAAGTTGAAGGGATCGTAACCGAGATCCTCACAGATCAGATCGTGCAACTGCAACAGGTCGGTCGCATCCGCGACCTCATA
Source organism: uncultured Rikenellaceae bacterium (assembly GCA_910577285.1). Taxonomy (GTDB): domain Bacteria; phylum Bacteroidota; class Bacteroidia; order Bacteroidales; family Rikenellaceae; genus Tidjanibacter. The sequence continues at coordinate 436,001 of CAJTLO010000001.1, forward strand.
TTCCCGGACAAAATCGTCGGACTCACTGCCGAGCATCCTCAATTTGAAAACCATACGCGATTATAATATATAGATGTTTATAATTCCGTCGTTCCGTGGTCCGTTTCGGCGGGGGAAACGGAGGCGAGAAATTCCATGACATCCCGTCCGTCGGGATAATCCCAGGGCCGGGGCGTTTGTCCCTCTCCGAAACCGACCGCTCTGGGATGAAGCGCATCGCGCCCCACCACGCACTGCACCTTGCCGTCGTGCTCCTTCAACCAGGCATACGCCTCCTCTACCCTCCCGTAACGGTACGCCACGATGTTGCTGAGCGCAACGGGAAACTGTTCCCCTTCGGTCACGACGAACGTTCCGCCGTCGCAAAAGGGGGCACCCGACGCACGAAGCTGGGCCCGCAGGCTGCGATAGTTGTTGTAGTATTTGGGGTTGACCTCTTCACGCGCCGGAGCGACCGTCCGTGCAAAACGGTCGAGGTCGCAGGCCTGCGGCACGAAGACCAGGCCGACGTTGCGGCATCCGAGTCCGCTGTAACGGAACATATCCCGCCCCAGCGACCGCAACTCGTCTTCGGTTTCGTCGCCCGTAAGAAGAGCTACCGACCCGCGACTGCCCCGGATAAGGGAAGGAATACCATCGAAAAGAGCGTGAAAATAGCGGCCCGTATTGTCGCTACCGGTAGCGATCGCCGCATCGTAACGCCCTCCCGGCACATAATGTTCCACCGGCACCCCGGGCGCCAGCTCGCGCAGCAGTCCGACGACATACGCCATCAGCACCGAATCTTTGGACGAAGGTTTGACGAACGGAATATTCCCCGACGCCACGACATACAGCAGGTCGGCAAATCCCACCAACGGAATATTGCCGGCCATGATCACCGCCACCCGGCGGCCGCAAGGTCTCCCGACCGTTTCGTATCGCGCCAACCACTCTTTCAGCACCTCCGCGTCCAGCATGCTGCGGCGCAAGGCGTCGACGGCGAACCGTACGTCGGAAAGCGTAAACCAAGGATTGGCCGCCACGGCAGCCTCCGCTACCGCCCGTGTAGGGGACGTGGTACCGAATCCCTCGAGCCGTTCGCCCAACCGGGCAAAAAGGTCCGCATAATATTCCTTCGATCTCCGCATTGTCCCGCAAATTTACAAAAAACCCGCAGCGCCGCCCGAAAAAACGTATATTTGTCTGTTCCAAAAAACCGAACCGCATGAAATTCATAGCCATCATTCCGGCACGCTACGCCTCCACGCGGTTTCCCGGGAAACCGCTCGCCGACATCCAGGGCAAACCCATGATACAACACGTATACGAACGCACGGCAAAGGTATTCGACCACTGCTGCGTCGCCACCGACGACGAACGCATCGCACGGGCCGTCGAAAGTTTCGGCGGACAGGCCGTCATGACCTCCGCGGAGCATCGCAGCGGCACCGACCGCTGTGCCGAAGCGCTCGAAAAATACAGTGCCGCGACGGGCATGTCGTTCGACGTGGTAATCAACGTTCAGGGCGACGAGCCGTTCATCTCGGAAGAGCACCTGACCAGCCTGCGGGCAGCCTTCGACGATCCCGGAGCACACATCGCCACCCTGGCCTACCCCATGAAGCCGGGCGACGACATCTTCAACCCCAACTCTCCGAAAATAGCCCTCTCTCGCGACGGCTACGCTCTCTATTTCAGTCGAAGCGTCATCCCCTACATCCGGGGCGAAGCAGAAGCCGAGTGGGCGTCGCACCACGTCTACCTCAAACACATAGGCATCTACGGCTACCGGACCGACATCCTGCGGGCCATCACCCGCCTGCCGCAAGGAACGCTCGAAAAAGCCGAATCGCTCGAACAGCTCCGCTGGCTCGAAAACGGCTACAGGATCAAAGTAGGACTGGTATCGACCGAAACGGTCGGCATCGACACCCCTGCCGACCTGGAACGACTGTTGGAAAAAATGCACGATTAGTACCGGGGATGCCGCTTGCGGAGTGGAAAAAACAGTTATCTTTGTCGATATTATTCACACACCCACCCGCCGGCAGGTCGCCGGCCCTTAATCTGAAAAATTTACTATTTCAATCTCCAGCATGCAAGATTTCGATGCATTACAGAGCAAGAGCATTATACAATTGCGCGAAATAGCCAAGTCGCTCGGCATCAAAAGTTCGACGCAGATGAAAAAGGACGAACTCATCCAGGCGATCGTCGGCACCCGCGCTCCGGAAGGATCGCAGCCGGCCGCGCCCGACGCCGCCGAACCGCGCCAGAAAAGACAACGCCTCACCCACAGCGGCGCCCCCGTCCGACAGGCCGTAGCCACGGACAGGAGTGAACCGGCCCCCGCCACCCCCTCTGCACAGGAAACGGGCATGCCGCAACCTGCCGAGAAGCCCCGCCGCGGAAGGCCCCGCAAGACGGCACAACCCCTCCCCGAGAAGGAAACGGGCATGCAGGAGAACGCCCCGGCTTCCCTTTCCGAAGAAGCGGTCGCACCCGTCCAGCAGACCGTGCCACAGCAGCAGACCGAACACGTCCGCCCCCAGCAGCCGGGCCGCACGACTCGTCCGCACCACAACAATCCGAGCGGGCCGAACGCCCGACAGGCCGAACGTTACGTTCCCACCGCGGAAGACGCCAACATCGGCTTCGTAGAGGGCGAAGGGGTACTGGAGATCATGCCCGACGGCTACGGCTTCCTGCGCTCGCCCGACTACAACTACCTCAACTCGCCGGACGACATCTACGTGGCATCCTCGCAGATCAAGACTTTCGGGCTCAAACCCGGCGACACGGTAAAGGGGGTGATCCGCCCGCCCAAAGAGGGAGAAAAGTACTTCCCGCTGGTGAAAGCCATCGAGATAAACGGTCTGAGTCCCGAATTCATCCGCGACAGGATGCAGTTCGAATACATGACCCCTCTCTTTCCGAACGAGAAATTCACCCTCACCGGCAACGGCCACAACAACGCCTCGACCCGCATCGTAGACCTTTTCGCTCCGATCGGCAAGGGACAGCGCGGTCTGATCGTGGCCCAGCCCAAAACAGGTAAGACGGTCCTGCTGCAAAGCATCGCCAACGCCATTGCCGACAACCATCCGGAAGTCTACATGATCGTGCTCCTCATCGACGAACGTCCCGAAGAGGTGACCGAAATGGCCCGCAACGTCAAGGCCGAAGTAGTGGCCTCCACCTTCGACGAACAGGCTTCCCGCCACGTGAAGGTGGCCGAAATGGTCCTCGACAAGGCCAAACGCATGGTGGAGTGCGGCCACGACGTAGTCATTTTCCTCGACTCCATCACCCGCCTCGCCCGCGCATACAACACCGTACAACCCGCATCGGGCAAGGTGCTCTCCGGCGGTGTGGATGCCAACGCCCTCCACAAGCCCAAACGGTTTTTCGGCGCCGCGCGGAACACCGAGGAGCGCGGCTCGCTGACCATCATCGCCACCGCCCTGATCGATACGGGTTCCAAAATGGACGAGGTGATCTTCGAAGAGTTCAAGGGAACGGGCAACATGGAACTGCAACTGGACCGCAAACTGGCCAACAAACGCATTTACCCTGCGGTCGACGTCGTCGCCTCGGGTACACGCCGCGAAGACCTGCTGCTGAGCAAGGATGTGTTGCAGAAGACCTGGATACTTCGCCGCTACCTGGCCGACATGAATTCGGTGGAGGCCATGGAAGAGATGATCAAACACATCGAGCACACCCAGAACAACGAAGAGTTGCTGGTCACCATGAACAAATAGCGCGCACAAGGAGCCGACACAACGCGTAAGGGCGGAAGCATGCTTCCGCCCTTACGCGTATCCGTACCGCAGTTCCGTATCCTGACCCGCCTTCGCCGAACGTCTCTGCATCCGAAACCGGACGCATCCCTCCGTCGAGGCCGTCGCCGACCGCCGCTACCGAAAGACATCCGCCCCGCGAACGCTACCGCAGCTATTCCGCCCTCGCCCGACCGAAACGCCGGGGAGGAGATGAGCGACGGTGCAACGGCAAGGCAATGCCCGCCCCTACTTCCGCTCATCCGGAACCGGACCGAGTCCGTCCCTGAAATTCACGGCCGCATGCGCACCGTCGCAAAAGGGTTTGTTCTTCGATGCACCGCAACGACACAACACCAGCCGGCCGGGCCTCGCATAGACGACGCCCTCCTGTGTCCGCACGGGGATACCACCCCGTACCCAGATCCCGCCGCTCACATTCCGGGCCGGGTACTCCATCAACACCAGCTCGGGCTCTTCGCCGGATTCGGCCTCTCCTGCGACAGGCACCTTTTCCGCCGAAGCGGTCAACGCAGGATTCCACAACGCCTGCATGTGCGCCCCGTCGCAATAGGGCTTCCTCTGCGAAGCACCGCAACGGCAAAGTGCCGTGGGCTGATAATCGGTGGCGTATCGCATCCCCTCGGAGACCCCGCTTCCCGCCTCCGGGCCTCCGGCCACCGCAAAGCGCTGCACAAGCAGCGGAGTGCCGAATACGAGAATAGGCCCCTTGTGGCTGACCGTCAGGCGAACCTCCCTGCTCATTCCATGAACTTGCTCTTTTTCCATAACGAAACCCGTTTTCCGGAAACGACGTTCAAACCGCATACCAAACACATTCCGCTTCGGCACACGAACACCTGCCGACACAAAGACCGGAAGTCCCTCCCACAGAAGCAGTGCGCATCCGCTCCGTAAACGGCGTCCCTCCGACATGATACAGGCAACCGCCCTCCGCTCGCCTCCCGCTCGTCCGCACTTCCCTGCCCTCACCCCGCAGCGAGGCGTGAAAACAACAAGGGGCCGTCCTGCGGGACGGCCCCTTTCGTTCTTTATTATCGGGTGTATGGAGACTCGACTCCGCTACGCCCCGATAAGATGCGTTATCGTTTCACCAAACCGTGACGGGCGGCAAGTTCCTCCATCATGGCATAGGCCTGCCCGTAGTCGTTGGCAATGCGACCGTCGAGGATCGCCTCCTTGATCTCGTCCTTGATCTCTCCCACCACGCGGCAGGGAGGAATTCCGTAAGTCTCCATAATCAACTCACCCGACACGGGAGGTTGAAAGTTCCGTACCCTGTCCTTCTCCTCGATCTCCCGGAGTTTCCGGCGCACGATGGCAAAATTCTTCAGGTAGCGTTTCACCTTCCGCTCGTCGCCCGAGGTGATGTCGGCTTCGCAGAGAGTCATCAGGTCGTCGATATCGTCGCCCGCCTCGAAAAGCAGCCGCCGAACGGCCGAATCGGTCACCACCTCGTCCGAGAGAATCTGAGGACGCAGATGGAGCTGGACGAGTTTACGCACATATTTCATCCGGTCGTTGAGGGGCAGCTTCATCCGACGGAAAATATCCGTCACCATGCGGGCTCCCACCACCTCGTGACCGTGGAATGTCCATCCCACTCCCGGAGCATACGCTTTCGTGGCGGGTTTGCCTATGTCGTGCAGGATGGCCGCCCAGCGAAGCCACAGATCGCCGCTGTTCAACGCGACGTTATCGAGCACCATCAGCGTATGGGCGAAATTGTCCTTATGACCGTGGCCCCCCACTTTCTCCACCCCCTTGAGCCGGCTCATCTCCGGAAAGACGAGCGGAAGGAGTCCCGTCATATCCATCAGCTCGAAGCCGATGGAGGGTACGGGCGAAAGGACGATCTTATTGATTTCGGTGATGATGCGTTCGCGGGAAACGATCCGGATGCGTTCTCTGTTGCGTTCGATGGCCTCGAACGTTTCGGGAGCCATATCGAATCCCAGCTGCGCCGCGAACCGCACGGCACGCATCATCCGCAACGGATCGTCGGAAAACGTGACGTCGGGATCGCAAGGCGTGCGGATGATCCCATCGCGCATATCCTCCATTCCTCCGAAAGGGTCCACCAGCTCCCCGAAGGTATCGCCGTTGAGCGACCAGGCCAGCGCATTGATGGTGAAATCGCGGCGCAACTGGTCGTCCCGCAAGGTTCCCTCCTCCACGACCGGCTTCCGCGAATCCTTGGAATAGGACTCTTTCCGCGCCCCGACGAACTCCACCTCCAGACCGCCGGTACGGAGCATAGCCGTACCGAACGTCTTGAACACCGTCACGTGCGCACCCGTCTCCCTGGCGAGCGCCCGGGCCACCTCCACGCCGCTGCCCACCACCACCACGTCGATGTCGGTACACGGGCGGCAAAGGTAGTGGTCGCGCACATACCCCCCGATGACATAGGCCCGCAGCCCCATATCGTCGACGATCCGGGATATCTTCCCGAATACCGGTAACGAAAGCGGATCTTTCATCTGTACAGCATCTATCCGTCAGCCCCTCACCCTGTCGAGGTACATCGCCACCGTCCGCTCCAGGCCGTAGTAGAGCGCATCGGAGATGAGCGCATGACCGATGGAGACCTCGTCGGTAAACGGAATGCGGGAAATAAAATAACGCAGGTTGTCGAGGTTCAGATCGTGCCCGGCATTGAGCCCGAGCCCGAGCCTGCGGGCCTCTTCGGCAGCGCCCACATAATCGCGTACGGCCGCTTCCGGTCCCGCCGCATAGGCCGCCGCATACCCTTCCGTATAGAGCTCCACCCGGTCGGCACCGCACTCCGCAGCCCCGCGTACCATGGCCGCATCGGGATTCACGAATACCGACACCCGAATCCCTTTGCTATGGAACAACTCCACACGTTCGCGCAGGTAGTCGCGGTACTTCACCGTATTCCACCCGGCATTCGACGTGATGGCGTCGTGGGCGTCGGGCACCAGCGTCACCTGCGCAGGCACCACCTCCATCACCAACTCCACGAACGGATCGAAAGGGTTGCCCTCGATGTTGAGTTCCGTCGTCACCACCCGTTTCAGCTCCCTCACGTCGCTGTAACGGATGTGGCGCTCGTCGGGCCGGGGATGCACGGTAATTCCCTGCGCTCCGAAACCCTCGATGCGCTTCGCCGCCTCGATCACGTCGGGCAGGTTGCCCCCGCGCGAATTGCGTATTACGGCGATCTTGTTTATATTTACACTCAGTTTTGTCATAGACGACCAATAAATTGCGTTCGGCCGACGGTACCCGGCATGGCTGGTCCCTGCCGTTCGCTCCGTCGTTGAAGCCGTAAAGTTACTAAAAATGCACGATGAATAAAATTATTCTCTTCTCCCGACCGGGGCTCGGCCTCAGGCAGGACGAAATACGGGAGATCTTCGCGGCCCTCACCGAAAGCGGATTCCAATGGGCCGTCAACGACGCTTTCGCCGACGAAGCGAGTTCGGCTGCGGGAGTGGAGATTCCCCACGCGAAGCGCTACGCCGCGATCGACACCCGGCTGGCCGACGGGGCCGTCATGCTCAGTTACGGAGGCGACGGCACCTTCCTCGAAGCCGTGCGGCTCACCTACGGCCACGGCATCCCCGTGTTGGGAATCAACTACGGCCACCTGGGATTCCTGGCCAACACCCCCCGCGAAGGCATGCAGGAGGTATTCGCCCTCCTGCACGAAAGAAAATACCGGATACAGCCGCGAACGATGCTCCGTCTGGAAGGCGGGGAGACGATCGTGGACGGACACCCCTACGCACTGAACGAATTCACCATCCACCGCACCGAGATCAACATGACCTACGTGGACGTCTTCGTGGACGGCGAAAAGCTCACCACCTACCGCGGCGACGGCGTGTTGCTCTCCACCCCCACAGGCTCCACCGCCTATGCGCTCAGCGTGGGCGGACCGATCGTCGCTCCCATGTGCGAATGTTTCGTCATTGCGCCGATAGCCCCGCACAACCTCACCATGCGCCCCATGGTCATCCCCGATTCGTCGGTCGTCACCTTCCGGGTGAACAGCCGCGCGCCCTACTCGTCGATCAGCCTCGACAACCGTTCGTTCGACATCCCGAGCGGCTCGGAGCTCACCGTGCGGAAGGCCGAGGAGCCCGTTTTTTTGGTAAATTTGCAAAATATATCCTTTTACGACACGTTAAGGAACAAAATGATGTGGGGACTTGACAGTTGGGAGAGCCGCAAGTGACGCGGCCCCTCCGTACCGGCTCCCTCCCCACTCCGGCACGGACACCCCGTGCCGTTAAAAGTATTTGAGAGATACCGCTTGTCCGCACAATTAATATTATATTTGTGGGTTCATTAGCAAACCAGGAACTCAATGAGTAAGACCGACAAGATACCTGCCCATGTAGCGATCATAATGGACGGTAACGGCCGTTGGGCCCAGGCCCGAGGCCTCGAACGTCACGAAGGACATCAGGCGGGTGTGAGCAGTCTGCGCAATGTCATCTACAGGGCCGCCCGCAACGAGGGCGTGCATTACCTTACTTTATACGTATTCTCCACCGAAAACTGGGGGCGCCCCCGCGAAGAGGTGGACATGCTCATGGAACTCCTCTGCCGCAGCATCGTCAACGAGCTGGACGAGTTGCTCCGCGAGCAGGTGAAGGTCGTGGTCGTGGGCGACCGCGAGGGCATGTCGCCCACGGTGGTCGAACACATCGACCTGATCGAACGGGAAACGGCCGACTGCACCAACCTCACCATGCAGCTCTGCATCAACTACAGCGCACGGTCGGAACTCACCCGGGCCGCCCGCCGGCTGGCGGCAAAAGCGGCCGCCGGCGAACTGTCGCCCGAGGCGATCACCCCCGAGGCGATCGCGGACGAACTCTACACCCGCGGAGTGCCCGATCCTGACCTGATCATCCGCACCGGAGGCGAACAGCGCCTCAGCAACTTTCTGTTGTGGCAGGGTGCCTACAGCGAACTTTGGTTCACTCCGACCTACTGGCCCGACTTCAGCGGCGACGACTTCGACGCCGCCCTCGCAGCGTTCGCCGGCCGCCATCGCCGGTTCGGAAAAGTCGAAGAACAGGAATAACACACGAAATACATACCGCACAAACCACGAGTAATGAGAAAAACGATACTACTCCTCGTTTCCATTCTGCTGTTCTCCTTCGGGAACGGCTACTCCCAGCAAAACGCCGAAGCACCTCAGAACGCCGAGGGTGTGCCGATGATAGATTACGGCAAGGCCCGGTTCTATACCATCAACGACATCACCGTCATCGGCATCAAATACCTCGACCCCGACATTCTGATCGCCTCCTCGGGTCTTGCGCGGGGAGAAACGATCCAGATACCAGGCAGTGTCCTCTCTCAGGCGGTATCGCGCCTGTGGAGTCAACGCTACTTCTCGGACGTGAAAGTGGTGGCCGAACTGCTGCCGGAGGATAAGGTGAACCTGGAGATACACCTCACCGAGAGGCCGAGGGTCTACCGGTGGAACTTCGAGGGAATCCGCAAGGGGGAGGCCTCCACCCTGCTCGAAAACCTGAAGCTGAAAAGGGGTTCGGAACTCTCCGACTACGCGATCGACAAAAACGTCCGACTCATCGAGAAACACTTCGCCGACAAGGGCTTCCGCAACACCGAAGTCACGACCCGGATCGAGAACGACCCGGTCATTCAGAATGCGGTGAACGTCACCTTCGTGGTGAACAAAAACAAGCGGGTAAAGATCGGAGCCATCAACTTCGAAGGCAACGAAGTCTTCTCCGACAAAAGGCTTCGCCGCACGATGAAGAAGACCCACCAGGTAAATCCCAACATCTTTCAGAGTTTCAAGCTGAAAGAAGCCGACTACGAAGAGGACAAGGAGAACCTGCTCGACTTCTACAACTCGCAGGGCTACCGCAACGCCGTCATCGTCCGCGACTCGACCTACGCGATCAACGACAAACGCATCGGCATCGACATTCAACTCGAAGAGGGCGACAAATTCTACATCCGCAACGTATCGTGGGTAGGCAACAGCCAATATTCGACCGAACTGCTGCAAGCCATGCTCGGCATCGAGAAAGGCGATACGTACGACAAGAAGACCCTCCACAAAAGGCTCGGTATCCAGCGCGAAACCGACATAGAGGACATGTCGCAGATCTCGTCACTCTACCAGAACAACGGCTATCTGATGTCGATGATCGAACCTTCGGAAATCGTGGTCGGGAACGACTCGATCGATCTCGAAATCAAAATATTCGAAGGTCGTCCGTTCACCATCAACAACGTGGACATCAGCGGTAACCTGCGCGTGGACGACGAAGTGATACGCCGCGAGATATACACCCGGCCGGGCGAGCTCTACAACCGGGCGCTGCTCATGCAGACCCTCCGTCAGCTCGCACAGATGCAACATTTCGATCCGGCCTCCATCATGCCGCAGATACAGCCCGTATCCAACGATCTGGTAGACATCGGATGGCCGCTGGTGGAAACGCCCAGCGACAAATTCGAGGTCTCGGGCGGCTGGGGAGCCGGCATGTTCGTGGGATCGGTGGGCGTACAGCTCAACAACCTTTCGGTAAAGAACTTCTTCAAGAAAGGGGCGTGGAGACCCTACCCGCACGGACAGAACCAGCAACTGGTGGTACGTTTGCAGACCAACGGCTCCTACTACACCTCCTTCATGGGTAGTTTCACCGAACCCTGGCTGGGCGGCAAGAAACCGAACTCGCTCACCATCGCAGCCTTCTACTCCAACCAGACCAACTCCTACAGTTTCGGAGGCGTGTTCTACAAAAGCGACAGCCACTTCCGCACGACCGGCGTCACCGCGGGACTCGGACGACGGCTGACGCTTCCCGATCCCTACTTCACCCTCTACAACGAACTGGGTTATACGCGTTACGGCTTGAGGAACTGGGAGATGTTCTCCAACTTCGACAACGGCACCTCGAACATCATCACCTTCCGCACCGTATTCGGGCGCAGTACCGTGAACAACCCCATCTATCCGAGTTCGGGTACGGACTTCTCGCTCACCCTCACCCTCACCCCGCCCTACTCGCTCTTCGACGGGAAAGACTATGCGCACATGGCCGCGAACGATCCCTCCAAGTTCAAATGGATCGAGTACCACAAATGGCTGGCGAAGGTACAGTGGTACCTCCCCCTCACTCCCGACCAGAAACTCGTTTTCATGGCCCGGGCCGAAATGGGGTACCTGGGATACTACAACAAATACAAACAGTCGCCTTTCGAGCGTTTCGACGTGGGCGGCGACGGCATGACGGGGTACAACATCTACGGTTACGACGTCATCGGCCTGCGCGGTTACGGCGACGGCAGCCTGACTCCCTACGACCCGCAGGACCCTTATGCCTATGCCAACGTCTACAACAAATACACCCTGGAACTCCGCTACCCCTTCCTGCAACAACCCTCCACGCACATCTATGGTCTGGTATTTGCAGAAGCCGGTAACGGATACAGGAATTGGCAGGAGTTCGACCCGTTCAAGTTGCATCGTTCGCTGGGTGTCGGCATTCGGGTATATATCCCCTTCATCGGGATGATCGGTCTGGACTGGGGATACGGGTTCGACGGAACGGCCCGTTCCTCCAAACCGCACGGCGGAAAGCTGCACTTCTCGATGGGTATGGACTTCTAAGCCAAAGAGAGAAGAGCATACATTAAAACATAAGGCTTATGAAAAAGTTTTTGATCATGGCGGCCCTGGCGATCTTCGCAGCCGCAGGAACGGCTTCGGCACAGAACTACATGGTGGTGAACACCGAAACCGTATTCAAATCGCTGAGCGCCTACAACCAGGCCGTAGCGGAGGTGGATGCTGCCGCCAAACGGTACCAGCAGAACATCGACAACGCCTATGCCGATCTGGAGCAGATGTACGAAACCTACATGTCGCAGAAGGCATCGATGTCGCAAAATGCGCGTCGCCAATACGAAGAAACGATTCTGAGCAACGAGAAGAAGATCGCCGAATACCAGGCGGACATCTTCGGCGAAGAGGGGAAGATCACCAAAATGCAGGCGGAAAAGCTGGAGCCCTATCGGAAGAAAGTGACGGAGACCATCTCCGAATACGCTGCCGCCCACGGGTATGCCCTCGTGCTGGATATCGCCGCCAATCCGCTGGTGATCTATTACAGCCCCTCGGCAGACAAGACGCAGGAGATCATATCATTATTAAAATAACAACCTGAACAATGAAAAAAATCATTCTGACCCTCGCGGGATTTCTGTGCCTGTTCTCCGCCTCGGCAAACGCACAGCAGCCGAAATTCGGCTACATCAATCTTCAGGAGGTAGTCAGCCTCATGCCCGAAAGGACCGAGGCACAGACGCAACTGCAGAAGATAAACGACGACTATGCGTCGATGCTCGAACTGATGCAGGTGGAGTTCAACAACAAGGTGCAGGAGTACCAAAAAAATATGTCCTCCTACTCCGACGCCGTAAAGCAGGTGAAAGAGCGCGAGCTGCAGGACCTCGATGCCCGCATGCAGGAGTTGTACAATACGGCCAACAAGGAACTCGAAGCGAAAAGCAACGAACTGATGGCCCCCATCATCGAAAAGGCTGAGAATGCGGTCAAGAAGGTAGGCCGGGACAACGGCTTCCTGGTCATCTTCGACGAATCGATGCGTCCCATCGCATACTACGACGAGAACGCGCTGGTCGATGCGCTTCCGTTGGTGAAGAAAGAGTTGGGTATTGCGGAGTAATCCGGATTCCCGTTTCCGACCGATACGAAGGAGCGTCCGTTCATGGGTATCATGAACGGACGCTCCTCTTTCTGTACAAATGCCCGCCGCGCGATTCGAGCCTGCCGGCTTTTGGCCGGCGTGCGAACTGCCGACCCAGCTCGGCGCATCGGGTCGGAACGGTCCCGTCAATCAAAACATCACATGGATCGCAGACGATGACACAGGGAAGCCCTCTTCCCTCTGCTTCGCTGCGAAAGAAACCACCGTCCACATCGACTCTTCGACACGCACCGAACACCGGAGTGAACGAGCCCGATTCAACCGAGGCGGACTGCCCCTCCGGACACCGGAGTTCCTCCCTACAAGACGCATTTCCACTCCCCCGACACGTTTCGGTATCCTGTACCGAATCGGCTGCTTCTCCGCCCCTGCACAGCCTATTGCATCGTTACCGCATCCTGTCCGCACAATGCGGAACAACATCAGACACCGCCGTATCAACCCCAATCGCAACCGCACCACTTCCCCTCCTCACATCGCCCGGAAGTGCTCCGGAGAGTTTATCCCGACTCCTTTACCATACGCTCACAGCAAGCTGCGGAACACCGAGGCGGAAATGCGACGCCTTTACGTCGGAGGTTCCGGAGTTCCGGGATTCCGGAGTCGAGATTCCAAGGGCCCGGGCGTCGGGGTTCCGGACTCTCCCCTCCCTCTTCCTACCGTTCCGGACCGATGCCCGGACCGGCAGCCCGCACGCCGGTCAAAAAGTATCTATCGGGGAAAATCCACAGCAATCAGTCGCCTGAAATAGATCCAATCCGCAGACCACAAAAAAAGCTGTGCCGTAAAACAAATTACGACACAGCCTCATCGGTAGAAAGCACTGCTCCGAACGAGCCTTACAAGCCCTGCATCCGCAGGCGCTCGACATATTCGCGAGCATCGTAGGTGACATCATCGTCGCGGTCGCGCCATAATCCGTCCCCGATGATGCGCTGACGGTAGGCGTCGATACGCTCCGTCAACGGGAAACGGGGTTGGGGCATGGCCTCGTACTCCGCACGCCGGGAAGCCCTGACGGTACGGTCGAACACATCCTTCTTCGCCGGTCGGCGCTCGCCCTCCCACACGAAGTTGGGCAGACGCTGCGACTGCGACTCCGGTATCAAGTTCATCGGATAGATGGAGTAGACCGGATCGCCCCGGAAGACGATCTCCTCGATCTCCTGACCGGAGATGACGAAAGTGATATCGGCACACTCCATCACCAGAAAGCCCTGGTAAGCCCCCGTCTCTTCATCCTGCATGTAATAATAGGTCTGGGCGTTGCCCTTGACATCGGTGCGGTAAATCTCGTTGTCGCGGAAAAGGGCCTCGATCGTCTTGCCTGTAATCTGGTTATAATGTTCCAGGTCAAGTTCGGCACTCATCACCGGATTGCCGTGCGCCTCGCCTCCGGTAAAGACGGCACGATCGATCGCTTCGTCCTTGATGTAGACCACCGTGAGGTCGGATTTGATCTGGTTGGCGCCGTTCCACATCACCGGGTCCCTATAGAGATGAATCGTCGTATCGCGCGAGAAAGAGACCAGCGAATCGCACACGGCCTGCATGTCCGAACGGAATATCTTCACGCGATGATACCCTACGATCACCCGCTCCTTCTCCTCTTCCGACGCATCTTCATCGGCCCCTTCAGCCGGCACGGCATCCTCGCCGGACAGAGCATCGTCTTGCGCAGGCATTCCGACCTCATCGCCCGGTGTCACGGGCTCCTCCTCCGACGCCGGCTCTTCGACCGGCAACTCTTCCGCTTCCGGACGCCCGACACTTCGGGCGGCACGACGCTCTTCCTTAGCCTGACGCCGGGCCTCCCGACGCTCCCGACGCAACTGCTGCCGGGAAGCCACCTTCCCTTCCGGCACGGTTTCCCCATCGGGGGCCGCGACCGCCGTTTCGCCTGCCGCTACCGTATCGGCGCTGTCTTCCGTCGGCACAGCATCCGCCTCCGTCCGGGGCTCCCGTTCCTCTTCGGCCGCAGCGGGCGCGGACTCCGACGTGGTCTCGTCCGGTTCCGTTGCGGCATCATCTGCAACGGAAACATCCTCCGACTCCGCATCCGCAGGCGGTTCCGCAACCGGAAGAGCCGCATCCGCCGCAGGAGTATTCGTGATGAGCTCCTCGCCGGTATCGACCTCGGTCTCCTCCTTCCTGTTGCCGATATAGTCGGCACTGTAGATGCTGGTGCTGTCGATCACGTACATGAAGATGGAATCCGAACGCATATAAAGGGAATCGCCCTGCTGGTAGAAGCTGATGGCGGAGGGATTCTCCGTCAGCATCGCATCGCCGCGCATGCCCCAGTAACGTCCGTAATCGCCGAAGGCGAGCACCTTCTGCCCCTCGTCCAATATCTGTATGTCCCGGCGCAGAACTACGTCCTCGCTGTCGGCGCGATAGTCCATATCCTCGGCCCATATCTCCTGGTCCTCGGAAAGCACGTACGCATCGGACATGAAATGGTAGTGATCGTTACGGGTATCGTACCACCCGCTATGGGCGCTCAATATCTCCTCCTTCTCGTTCCAGATGTAGGTTTTCCGGTAGAAGGTGGCTATTTCGCTGTCCATATTGAAACCGAGCGAGTCGGAAACGATGAGGTACGTGGAGTCACGTAATTCGACATTCCCCACGCATACCGCATCGCGCGTGGAGCCGTAGTAGTAGCCTCTGTCCGATTCGAGAAGCATCTGTCCCTGACGCATCGTACCGCCGCCGTAATACTCCCCGACATTGTCGAGCGTGTTATACTTGAACTGATAGGTATAGAGTACCGCCTGACCGTCTATCATCTTGATGAGGGGGGAAAATACCTGTGCCGTATTGGTCAGACGGTCGTACAACACCCTGTCGCCGTAGACATAGGTGCTGTCCTTGTTGATCAGCACATTATCGAAACACTCGATCCGATTCTCGTCGTAACGCACGGCGCTGTCGCACAGCATGACGGCCCCGTTGTGATAGGCCACCACGTTTCCCACGAAAGCGTGCACGGTGGAGTCCCCCATATGGATGGGAAACATTCGTTTGGACTTGATATTCACGATGGTTCGCTCCCCCCGGGGCCGGGGAACCGCAGCCGCCGCCACGCCCCTCGCCGTATCCTGCTCCTGCTGCGCGGGGACGGCAGGCAGCGGCGAAGGCTCCTGGGCGAACGCACTGAAAAACAGCAACGCCACCCCCGCCGATATGATCGTACTCCGCAAACTCATCCGAACGCTATTTTATCCAATGCCGGTTCTCGAAGTCGCCGTCGCGGAATTCGGGTTCGATACGTACGTACAATCCGTCGATCTTTCCGTCCAGCCACTTCACGAACTCCTCTTCCTGTTTGGCCTGCAGGGCGAGAGCTTCGATCTGAAGGTAATCCTCGTTCAGGCTGGCCGGATGCGCCGGAATGATCTGTATGAGCTTTACGATCTTGTTGAGTTCGTTGTTACGCAGGTCGCGGGACTGGAACGCCGAGGAGATCTCCCCCACCCGCAGGCGGCTCAGGGCCGGATAATCCATCCTCAGGTCCTCCCGCAGGAACCTCGTGGTAGAATACCTCATATCGCTCACCCGCATGAACTCCAGCAGCTCGTGATTGGTGACGATACCGCCGTTCTGCCGCGAATACTTGTCATCGGAGTACTTCTTGGCAGCCTCCTCGAACGTCACCGCTCCGCCGCGTATCTGGTTGGCCAGACTATCCAGGAACCGCCCTCCCTCGGCCAGTTCCTCCGTCGTATAGACCGGACGCAGCAGAATGTGCCGGCACCGGTAGCGGTCGCCCCGTTTCTCCAGCAGTTGAATGATGTGGTAGCCGTACTCGGTCTCCACCACCTCGGAAATCTGACCCGGCTGCAACTTCTCGAGCGCATCCGCAAAAGGCTGTACGAACTGGTTCAACGACATCCAGTCCATCTCTCCGCCCTGCATGGCCGTGCCGGGGTCCACGGAGTACATTCTGGCCAGCAGGTCGAACCGGGTACCGTTGATAACGCGTTCCCTCATATCGAGCAGCTCTTCGCGCACACGCTGCCTGGCCTCCTTGCCGGAGACCGGATACCGCACGATCTGCGCATAGACGTACTGCTCCGGAACGATCGGCAGACTGTCCCGGTCGAGCTGCCTGTAAAAGCGCTCCACTTCGCCGGGAGTGATCTTCACCTTGGAGATCACCTCGTCGCGCATCGCCTGCGCATAGTACATCTCCTCGTACTTTCCCTTGAAATCCTGCCGTATCTCATAATAAGGCATCCCCATCTCGGTCTCGAGCGCAGCCGTCGAACCGGCCTGTTCCGTCATCGCCGCCAGACGGGACTCCACTTCGGCCGATACGGCGTCGAGGTTGATCGTTACCGAGTCGATCAGGGCCTGGTTGTACAACAGCTTCTGCACCAACAACCCCTCAAGCGCTTCGTTCACCGGATCGCGGTCGGAAGTATACCCCTGTTTACGGCGCTCCTCCACGAGCATATTCCGGGCCTCCATGAGTTCGGAGTACTTGATCGCCGAATTGCCCACGACGGCTACCACCTTCTCGACGGTATACCTCTCCTGAGCGAAAATACTACCCGCGCACGCCATACAACAGATGCAGGCCGCGGCAATTCTCTTTAGCATGCCTATTCCTGATTAGTTTTCAAATAAATCTTCAAGCTATGGTTCTCGAGGGCCGCACGGTAAAGGCTGTCCTCCATCGCTCGGACCGCCTCGCTCCCCCGCTCGTTGTAGATAATGTTCCGCACCACGTTGTCCACCCATTCGAGCGGGGCCTGCCGGCCCTTGAGCGCACGGTCGGTTATCTGGATATAATATCTATAATCCCCGTCGGTCAGCTCCTCGATACCGGACCCTTTCAACAGGTAGTCGTAACTCTTGCCCCTCATCGTGGGCAGCGCATCGAGGAACTCGTCGAAACTCACCCACCGATCGAACGTCGTAAGCATCAATCCGTTCTTCGCAGCCAAATCGAGAAAATCCTGCTGCCGCGCCGCACCGGAGGAGCCCATCAGCTCCTTGAGCTTCGTCCGCAGACGGAACGAAACGGGCAGGCGGACGATCCGCCCCTTGACGATGTTGCGGTCGAGCCGGAATTCCGGTTGGTGCGTGGCATAATATCCGGCCACGAGCGAATCGCTCACGATCGTATCCACCATGTTCTCCACATAGAACCGGTCGAGCCGATAGGTCAGCAGCGAGCTGCGATAATCCTCCACCATGGCGTCGATATTGACGCCCGTTTCGGCCAGCACCCGCTCCGCCTCCTGCAACTTCACCTGCTTCCGTACCCATGCGTCCACGTAGCCCTCCACCATCGCCAGACTGTCCTTTTCGGACATTCCCGACGGAATGGCAGCGGCCACATCCTTCTCGGTCAGCTCGGTCTTTCCGACCTGCGCCACGACACCGGACGACAACAATCCGCGCCCCCGGCACCCCGTCAAAAGAAGGCCGGCAACCATCACCACCGCCAATATCTCTCTTCCTCCCATCATCCGCAACTCCAAAAATTATCAACGGTCGCAACCGTTTTCTATCACAACGTTACCGAAGTACGAATATTATTCCGCTTCCGCTGCAGGATCGACATTTTCCGGGACCGCTTCCGCCGCCGAACGCTCCTTCAACCGCAGCACGATGGCCACGGCTCCCATCACGAAAAGTGCGACGCAAGCCCCGTATACCGCATAATAGATCGCTCCGCCGCCGAGCATCTCCCGCACAGTGAGATCGGCCCGCCCGGGTCCCATCGTTTCCAGCAGGAGATAGGAGATCCCGTTGTTCAGAGCGTGCAGGACGATGACCGTCAATAGCGACCTCGTCCGGTAATAGATATAGCCCAGGATGATCCCCACGAAGAACGCGTTGATGGCCTGTTGGGGGATCATGTGGAACACTCCGAACAGCAGCGCCGAAAGCAGAATGGCCTTCGTGGCCCCGTCGCGCTCACACAGGGCCCCCTGAATGAGCCCCCGGAACAAAACCTCCTCCATGACGGGAGCCAATACCACCGTCATCAGGATGGACCATCCGCCCGTCCCTATATACAGGTTGAGCTGTTCGAGATACCGCGACGGAAAAAGTTCGAGCAGCGGTTCGATCACCACCCCCGTCACGAAGACGAGTACGATTCCCCACAGAATCAGGGGAGCGCTTACCTTCCCCGCACGCAGGTTCAACGTCACGCCCGGCGCCCGACGCGTCCGCCGCTGAATAAAGACCAGTGCGATCGCAAGTCCCATTTGCAGGAAGTAAGCGATGGCGTTCACCAATCCCGCATCCCACCGGGTGAGCCACGTCAGCATACCGCCCACGACTCCCGCCGCCAGCGCCGACACCAGCATGATCCCGATCATGGCAAGCAAATCGACACCGTTGGGATAGATGCCGCGTTTCACCTCTTTCTCCAGCGCCCTGCGGGCACTCTCCTGCCGCCGCTCGGTTTTCCGGCGCCGCCGCTCTCCGGCGACCCTCACGGCATCCGTTGCGACCGGGCCGCCGTCGTTCGGCGCCGCGGCTTCCCGTCCTTCGTCCGTCATCTTCCTCTCCTGCATAACTCCTGCAAATACGGGTATTCAATAACGACAATTACGAAAGCCCCATCCGTGCGAGGCTTTCGTAATCGTCTTTCGGTTCCTACCGAAGAGTCTATTTATACTCTCCGGCAAGAGTAGCTACCATCACGGCCTTGATGGTGTGCATACGGTTTTCCGCCTCATCGAATACGATGGAAGCGGGGCTTTCGAACACTTCGTCCGTCACCTCCATAGCCGTCAGGCCGTATTTTTCGTTGATCTCGCGGCCCACCCTCGTCTTGAGGTCGTGGAATGCCGGCAGACAGTGCATGAACTTCACGTTCGGGTTGCCGGTAGCCTTGATCACCTCGGAGCTTACCTGGTAGGGTTTGAGAAGCTTGATACGCTCTGCCCATACCTCGTCCGGTTCACCCATGGAAACCCATACGTCCGTATAGAGGAAGTCGCAATCCTTCACCGCTTCGTTCACATCCTCGGTAATGGTGATCTTCGCACCGGTCTGAGCGGCTATCTCCTTGCACTGGTTTACCAGCTCCTCGGCCGGAGCGCAGCTCTTGGGGCATGCGGCACGGAAATCGATACCCATCTTGGCGCAGCCCACCATGAGCGAGTTGCCCATGTTGTTGCGTGCATCGCCCAGATAGCAGAACTTCATCTCCTTGAACGGCTTGTCGGAATGCTCCTTCATGGTGAGCAGGTCGGCCAGAATCTGCGTGGGGTGGAATTCGGTCGTCAGGCCATTCCAAACCACCACACCGGCGTATTTGGCGAGATCCTCCACGATGTCCTGACCGTAACCGCGGTATTCGATACCGTCGTACATACGGCCCAACACACGGGCGGTATCGGCGATGCTCTCCTTCTTACCCATCTGGGAACCCGTCGGGCCGAGGTAAGTCACCTGCGCACCCTGGTCGTAGGCACCCACTTCGAACGCGCAGCGAGTACGCGTGGAGTCCTTTTCAAAAAGAAGTACGATGTTCTTGCCCTTGAGCATCTGTTTCTCCTGTCCCGCTTTCTTGTCCGCCTTCAGGCGTGCGGCGAGTTCCACGAGCCCGGTTATCTCCTCCGGAGTGAAATCGAGCAATTTCAGAAAATTTCTGCCTTTGATATCCATTGCGATATTCTGTTTTGAGAGTTTTTAAAACGCCCTCAAAGATACGCATTTTATGATAAGATGCGGAGGTTCTCCGAGAAATTGCTTATTTTTGTCTGGTTTAACAACTGTATCGCAATGGGGAAAATCGTCGCTTTAGCCAATCAAAAAGGAGGGGTGGGAAAAACCACCACCGCCATCAATCTGGCTGCCAATCTGGCCGTAATGGGCAAGAAAGTACTGCTGGTTGACGCCGACCCGCAGGCCAACGCGACATCGGGTCTCGGATTCGACATCAACAACCGTGGCATCTACGAGTGCATCACGGGCTCTTGCGGCGCCGCCGAGGCCATCCTCGCGAGTCCCGACGTGAAGAACCTCTCCGTGCTCCCCTCCAGCATCGACCTCGTAGGGGCCGACGCCGAACTTCCGGGGCTCGAAGACGGACACCTGCGCCTGCGCAAGAGCCTCGATGCGGTGAAGGAGAACTACGATTTCGTCTTCATCGACTGCTCCCCCTCGCTGGGGTACACCACGGTGAACGCCCTCGTGGCGGCCGACAGCGTGCTGATTCCGGTGCAGTGCGAATACTTCGCCCTGGAGGGACTGGGCAAGCTCCTGAGTACGATCAAAATGACCAAATCGCGTCTCAATCCGGGACTGGAAATAGAGGGTTTCGTGATGACGATGTATTCGCGCTCCCGACTGGCCAACCAGGTGACGCTCGAGGTGAGGGACCATTTCAAACATCTGGCCTACGACACAATAATCCAGCGCAACATCCGTCTTAGCGAAGCGCCCAGCCACGGCAAACCGGTCATTCTGCACGACGCATCCTCGACCGGCAGCGCGGCCTACATGAACCTGGCCAAGGAGTTCATGCAGCGCAACAGGAAATAGATATTCAGAAAGAACAACGCCGCGACGCACAGAACCCCGCGTCGCAGAAACAGCAACGAATGATGAAGAACAAAGGATTGGGACGCGGCCTGAATGCCATTTTCGAGAGCGAAGGAGCGAAGTTCGGCGACGGTGCCGGCAAAATGGAGGAGATCGCCCTCTCGCTGATAACGCCCAACCCGAAACAGCCCCGAACCGACTTCGACGAAGATGCGTTGGAGGAGTTGGCCGACTCGATCCGGACGCTGGGCCTGATACAGCCCATCACGGTCCGGAAAGAGGACGACTCCCGTTACATAATAATAAGCGGCGAACGCCGCTGGCGGGCCTCGCAGAAGGCGGGGCTGGAAACCGTACCGGTCTTCATCCGCGAAGCGGACGACCGCACGCTCCACGAAATGGCCCTCGTGGAGAACATCCAGCGCCAGGACCTGAACGCCATGGAGATCGCCATCAGCCTCCACCGCCTCATGGAGGAGTGCGACGTGACGCAGGACACCGTGGCCGCCCGCGTGGGGAAGAAACGCTCCACGGTAGCCAACTACCTGCGGCTGCTGTCGCTCCCCCCGGAGGTGCAGGTCGCCCTGAAGAACGACCTCATCAGCATGGGCCACGCCAAAGCCATCGCCGCCATGCCCGAAGAGGCCCGCATACCGGCCCTGAAGAAGGTGGTTCGCAAAGGACTCTCGGTACGACAGACCGAAGAGCTCGCCAAGCGGCTCGCGGAAGGCGAACCGCAGCGGGAAACGCTGGCGGACGACGAACTGCCCGACAACTACACCCGCCTGATCGAGTGCTGCTCGCGCATATTCGGCGACGACATCAAGATCCGCAAAGGCCGCAACGGCGGCGGTAAGCTCACGATCGGATTCTCCTCGGACAAGGACATCGCCTATTTCCTCGAAAAGCTGGAAGAAAAATAACGCATGACCGCATTTCCGCATATCTACAGAACGCTTCTGCTGTCGGTCCTCCTCTGCTTTCTGCCGGTAAGCGCACGCTGTGCCGGACAGCAACCCGGCCCGGACGGTCCGCCCCTTCAGGACGAGGATGGCCTTCCCGACTCGGAGGTGCCCGCACTCAAACGCGACATCACCCGACCGTTCCTCGAACCGGGACAGGAAGTCGTGCTGGACAACCGGTTGCCCGCCCAGGATCAGATGGACGTCATCAACGGCGAGGATCTGCGTCCCGGTCAGGAGCCCACCTTCAACGAGCAGATGCCCGGTTACGAATCCGAAGCGGCACGCATGCTCGACGACCCCAACCCGCCCTCCTACGACAGCAAAGCCCCCGACAATACCGCCCCGTCGGAGCAGGCCTCGTCGCGCCGCGAACGGCGCCGGTTGCGCAAGGAGGCGAAAAACGCCCCGCTCGACCTGCCGGAACTGAGCACGAACGCCTACCGCATCTCGGGAGGGAAAAAGACGGCCACCTATACGGATACCGAAATCGTCATCTCCGCCGACTCGCTGGCAACGATCGTCCGTCCAGCGGCCGACTCGCTCGCCGGGACGCTTCTTCCGGCGGAAACCATCGATTCCCTCGCCGCCACACGCCCCGACAGCCTGACCGCACCGACGGCACGCCAGCGACGGGAAATGGAACGGATGCAGCGACGGGCCGACACCACCCTCTACCGCCACTCGCCCCTCTTCCGGGATACGCTCAAGATAGCCCCCCTTACGGCCATCTCGCTGGTGGCGCCCGGATTCGGCCAGCTCTACAACGGCGACTACTGGAAAATCCCGATATTGTACGCCACTACCGGAACCACCCTTTTCTTCGGCATTCGCCAACACCAGCAATACAGAAAGTACAAGACCGAGTACGACTACCTGATGAGTCGCAGCGACTTCAACACCAACCGGCTGCTCATCGACCCCGTACAGACGAAAATGATCCAGCACAACACCTGGCAGCAAATGCTGCTGGGTACGGCGATCGCCTCCTACATCTATTTCGTCGGCGATGCCATCGTCAACTATCCCGCCGCACAGGCGAACCCCGTAAAGGTGGCCACCACCCTCTCCATGATATGTCCGGGAGCGGGCCAGGTCTATAACGGCAGCTTCTGGAAAGTACCGCTCGTGGTGGGCGGTTTCGCCTCGTTCATCTACGTGATCGACTGGAACAACCGCGGATACAAACGCTACGACACGGCCATCCGGCTCGAAACCGACGACGACCCCGACTCCCACAGCAGCGAATTCTGGAATCCCGCCACCAACCAGACCACCATGTCGCTGGAACAGATGCGCAGCTACAAGAAACTCTACCGCCGCAACCGGGACCTGGCGATCATCCTTACCGCCGCATTCTACCTGCTGAACGTCATGGACGCCCACGTAGACGCCCATATGAAGGATTTCGACGTAAGCGGCGACCTGGCATGGCGGCTGCAACCTACGGTCGAACCCCTGTACGCCCTCAACGGCGGCTACAACTACGCCGTCGGCCTGGGGTTGAGCGTGACCTTCTGACGGCGCACCGCACTCCCCCGCGGCCTGCCGTCCTCTCCCCGCATGGGGAGAAAAACCAATAGAGACACATGACAATGAACGTTCTTACAGCTATCGCACTCCTGGCAACCGCCCTCCAACCGCAGAGCGAACAACCGTCCGGAAGGTTCCGGACGGACAGCATCTGCATATACTATCCCCTCGAACAGGCACACACGATTTCGGTACACGAAGCCGAAGAGCCGATCGCGGCTCCGTACGACACGCCCACCCCCTGTTTCTCCGACAACTACACGCTTCCGTACGACTCGTTGGTGGCCGCACTGCAGGAACAGCGGGCCCGCGAAGCCTTCGACCGCTTCTTCGATGACTTCATCGACATCGAGTGCACCGCAGGCATCTCCGGCCGGCAGCTCCCCGACTCGGTATACGAGGCACGCCTGCGGAGGATTCTCTCGCCGATCCACATGCCCTACAACGAGGTGGTGAAACGCTACATCCTCAACTACACGCTTCGCAAGACACAGATGGAAAACGTCCTGAGCCGCGCCCGCTACTACTTCCCCATGATCGAGGAGGAGCTCGACCGCGCCGGACTGCCCGTCGAGCTGCGCATGTTGCCGGTGGTAGAGTCGGCCCTCTCCCCCACCGCCACCTCCAGAGCCGGTGCCACGGGTCTGTGGCAGTTCATATACACGACGGGGAAAGTGTACGGGCTGGAGATCAATTCATTCGTCGACCAACGGCGCGACCCGGTACTCTCCACCCGTGCGGCATGCCGCTACCTGAAAGACCTCTACCGCATCTACAACGACTGGACGCTCGCCCTGGCGGCCTATAACTGCGGGCCGGGCAACGTGAACAAGGCCATCAGACGGGCCGGAAACGAGGCGAAGAGCTTCTGGGACATCTATCCCTACCTGCCCACCGAGACCCGCGGGTATGTCCCCTCGTTCATCGCAGCGACCTATGCCTACACGTTCTCCTACCAACACGCGATCGCTCCCCTGCCCACGCCCCTGCCGTTGGCGACCGATACCGTACAGATCAGCCGACCGCTGCATTTCGACCAGATCGCATCCACCATCGACCTTCCGAAAGAGCTCCTGCGTTCGCTCAATCCGCAGTACAAGATGGACATCGTACCGGCCGCGGGCAAAAGCTACACCCTGACGCTCCCCATGGGGGAGATGGCTCGCTTCATCGAAAACGAGGAGCAGATCCATGCCAAGGACACCCTCTACATGGCACAATACCTCAAGCCCTCGCGCACCTCGCCGGCCCGGCAGGAATTCTCGCTCGACTCCTACACCTACCGCGTGCAATCGGGCGATACGCTGAGCAGCATCGCCACACGCCACAACGTCACCGTCGCGCAACTGATGAAATGGAATAACCTCAAAAGTGCCCACAAACTGCGCATCGGGCAACGATTGGAAATATACCGCTGATATGTTCCGTCACGGCGATACGATAGCCGCCCCGGCAACGGCCCCGGGAGGCGCACTGGCACTCATACGCGTCAGCGGTCCGGAAGCTCTTGCCGTATGCGACAGCTGTTTCGCCTCACCCTCCGGCAAAAGGCTCGACCGACAGCGAGGCGCGACGGTACATTACGGTAACCTGTCGGATCCGGACGGGAACTTCATCGACGAAGTACTCGTCACCGTCTTCCGCGCCCCGTCCTCCTATACGGGCGAAGAGATGGCGGAGATCTCCTGCCACGGGTCCCGCTGGATAGTCACGGAGATTCTGCGCACGCTCCACGCCTGCGGGGCACGCATGGCCGAAGCGGGAGAATTTACCGTTCGGGCTTTCCTCGCGGGAAAACTCGACCTCGCACAGGCCGAAGCGGTAGCCGACATGATCGCTGCCGGCAACCGCGCCTCCCATGCGCTGGCTGCCACGCAGCTTCGCGGCCACTACTCCGCACTCTTGTCGCATCTGCGCGAAGAGTTGCTGCGGCTCGCTTCCCTGCTCGAACTCGAACTCGACTTTTCGGAGGAGGACGTCACGTTCGCCGACCGGAGCCAGTTGCGGGACCTGCTCGACCGCACGGCCGCAGAGATCGACAAGCTCGCCGACTCCTTCCGCCTCGGCAATGCGATCAAGGAAGGCATCGCGGTAGCGATCACGGGAAGTCCCAACGTGGGAAAGTCCACCCTGCTGAACCGGCTGCTGGGCGAAGAACGCGCCATGGTATCGGATATTGCCGGCACCACGCGGGACACCATTGCCGAACAAGTGACCCTGAACGGTATCGGATTCCGGTTCATCGACACGGCCGGCATCCGCCACAGCGACGATCCGCTGGAACGCATGGGGATCGAACGCACCTACCGGACCGTAGCGGAGGCCCGTATCGTCCTCTACATGACCACCCCGCAGGCTTTCGGCACCGCCGAAACGGCAAATGCCATCCGCGCCCTGAACCTACACCCCGAACAGAAGATCGCCGTACTCGTGAACAAATGCGACACCGAGTCCCCGACACCCCCGCCGGCCGAGCCGCTGCCCTGGCCCGTCATCCGCATCTCGGCCAGGTACGGTACCCGCATCGATGCCGTAGAGCAGTTCCTCACCTCCTGCGTCGATACCGAAGGGTTGTACAACGGCGCCTCCGTCGTCTCCAACTCCCGCCACTACGAGGCGCTGCAAACCGCGGCGCAAGCCCTTGCCGATACCCGCAACGGGCTCGACGAAAACCTTCCGACCGACCTGATAGCCGCCGACCTCCGCCGCAGCCTCGACGCCGTGGGCTCCATAACCGGCGAAATCACCACCACCGACATCCTGAGCGAAATATTTTCGAAGTTTTGCATCGGAAAGTAACCCAACAAAACAAAGACGAAGAAATATTAAAATAATATTCATTAATTCAGCTATTTACCGACAAACAACCGATTTTTACTTCGACTTCATTTTATCGTTCGAGGTGTAAAATTTGCCGCTTATTTACAACACACAGCAATTGAGGTGTAAAAAAGTGTAAAGAAATTTTTCTATCTTTGCACGGAACGTTTTCGATAAGCCGAGCGCAGAGCCGAACGCAGTTCGTGCTATGCCGAGG
>CAJTLO010000002.1:0-287961 GCA_910577285.1 uncultured Rikenellaceae bacterium
ATGAAAAGCCGTATCTCGTCGCGTATTTCCTCCGGAACCCTGAAGGAGATACAAACGCCCACCCGGCTCCCGATCGGCTTGCGACCGGCGCCGGGGCGGGCTCCGCCCCGGCCGTCTTTCTTATCCTTGTTTTTTTGCATTTTTAACAAAATTAAGTATGTCCAATGCTTTCTGGCCTGCAAAGATTACAGTAGTGGCCGTTTCCGGAGTTTTGCACATGCCTTTTTTGACATCAGCTCCTGCATTAAAAGCGGCTATAGCCTGTTCCTTTGTCAGGTAGTTTAGTGTATAAATATGATATTTTCTCAAAATTTTGTCATAACTCTTTTTATAAGCTATACCTGCGCTATCTAATTTTTTAGTTTCGTCATCCATTTCTTGTTTCGTTTTCCACTTATTATTAAGTATATAATAATGGAAGTATTTGTATTCGCCGACCTCCGTGTCGGGCAGATCGAAATGTTGAAACTGCCGACCATAAAGGTTTGCGTCAAGAACATTCTCAATAGCGATGATGCCTCCGGTTTTTATCATTTCGGGCACACCGTCTACGCATCTTATGACCTCACCCTTTGCATCAACACGCACGTCTATAACTGAATCGGGAATATCAACTTCAATAACTTGGTGTCCATAATACTTGGCAACATCATAATTTGATGAAAAAAACAGCGCAGGTCCATAATATTCATAATTTACCGGTTCGTGTGGAAGCCTAAAATCGTCAAACTGCTCGTTAGTACCGTGATAAAGTTTCATAGCTCATTCGTTTTGTTTGTGCAAATATAGCAATTATTTTTGAAATAGTAATCATTTTTTCAAAAATAATCGCAATTAATTTTCAATACACTGAACTATACACGGTTACATAAAAAAAAGGCGGCATTTTGGCCGCCTTTTCTGTCATTCCTCGTTTTCCGGCCGCAGTTGCCGGTCGTACTGGTCGAGCCGGACACAATCCTCCTCGCTGGGCAGGAGTTCCGTAATCAGATCCGAAATGCAGAAAAGTGTATACGGATCCGGCGGGGTCTCGCCATTCCAACACTGGAGCGCGAATAAAAGCGCCTTTGCGCGGTCGAGGGCGGCCGCGTGGCCGTCGATCTCGATAATGCCTTTACGGCGGGGGCCGTTACCTACAAACTCCATATTCCAGTCCTCCCGTAATTTTCTTGGAAATTCTCTCGCGCAGCCCTTTGTCTTCAATCTGACATACGTCGGCCAGCAGGTCGATGACGCGCTCCGGCGTGAGGCGGTTGATACGCCGAGTCGGCCGGGCGGGAACCGCCGCCGGAACCGCGGCACCTTCGGCAACGGCGAGGACAAGATCTTCAGCCCAGTCTCTAAACAGTCGCGCTCGTTCCGAGCGGATGAAGAACCCAAGCCGCACGATGCCCCGTTTCGTCCACAATAGGGCGTTGTGCGGGATGCCGTTAGTGCCGTTAGTAATACTAACGGCGGCCGTGTAATGCTTTCCATCCAATAATTCGTCCGGATGTTGTAATTTATGTTGCCGGATAGTGTACTCCGTTACGCCATACCCGGCGGCCACCTCGCGGGTAGTCATAAGGAATTCGTGCCGGCTGTCCGGCAACACATGAACCGTAACGCCTTCAGTTACGGCAATCGGCAGCAATACATTCTTATTGGTAGTCATAGAATAAGAATTATAGACAAAGAGAACGCCCCCGTAGATGTGACTACCACATACACGCAGGGGCGTTGATGCTGGCCGGTCGTTTCCTCCCGACCCATCATAGGGGCGTTCCTTTATCGAGTAAATTAACTGGTAATTTCCCCTCGATAGTGTATATGATAGTCGAGGGCAAATATACAAATTTTTCTAATCATCGAATAACGATAGTTGTTTATCGGTCGGTTCGGGCACTTCGGCGGGTATCTCGGTGTGTAGGTACTTGAGATACGTGTCGTAGCACATGCCGAAGGCATCCCGAATATGTTTTCGCCAAACGGCCGCCAGGCACCGGTCTTGTCGCTCCGGCTCGAAGTGTTTGCGGGTAATTTCTTGAATAATCCGCGCACGTTTATAATATCCGTTCCTGTTGTATGCCATATCCCCCGTTTTTGTAGTATCTTTGCGGTGAGTGCCAACTCTCCGCCTCGGATACTGTCCGGGGCTTTTTTGTGCCTTAGCTCACCGGACCGCGGATTGCGGATCCGACCACCACCACGACCGGGGCGGCCTCTTTCGCCGGGCGCGGCGCGGCAGTATGTCGGCCGTAGAGGTATCCCTTGTTCATCATGGCCCGCAGTTTCCCCTCCAGCTCCGACAGCTCCTCAGGGGTCATTACGTAGAGTTTCTTGCCCGCGATGCGCGGCGAGGAGAGGAACCGGTTCACCCGATCCCAGCAGGCCCCGCGCGGCTCGCCCGGCTCGACGTAATACACGCCCATGTCCGTGAGGATCCGCAGTACACGGCTGCGATGGCGGCGCAGGGCATCGGCCTCGCGGGTTTCGCGCTCGGCCCGGCGGTGATGCTTCTCGTTTTCGAGGGCCCCGATCAGCTGGGTGAGCTGGTCATCTGTCAAATCTGCAGCACTTTCCACGCCGTAACCGGAAAGGATATCCGCCTTGCGGTCGCGGATACCGAGCTCGCCCAACAGTGCGTGGAAATATCTGTATGCCTTATTCCTGTCCATAACTACCTATTCTTTGGGTAAACACTTGTCTAACTGCATTCCGGCACGCCGCAAAATACGGGCGTGTTCATGATGTCCGGCCCGGTCGGCCTCCTCGGCCATCTGGAGAACGGCCATCATCACCAACCCCGCCTCCTCGGCCGTCATATCCTCGATGGCGATACCGGTCCCTGTATCCAACGCTTTCATCATCAATCCTCCAAAATATCCGGATTCTCCAACAGCTCCCGAAACCGGCGGTCGCGGGCAGCCTTCGTGTCGAATTTTTCCAGCGTTACCCAATTCAGGTTACCGAATTCCCCGGTCGGTCGCAGTGTCTTGATACGCGGCTGCGGCTGGTTGTCCGGGCGGATAATCGTAAAACCAGCCCGCAACACTTTTTTTTGTCCGTCTAATGTCATAATCATGTCTTAAATTTTGCTCCCGGCGGGGGAGTTGAACCCCCGCCCAAGCCACCCGGCGGGAAAAGGTTAGATAACCGCGAATTTGTCATCGCGGATGATTTCGACGCCGCGAGCCTTTAAAATCTGCCTGACGACCTTATCATGGCTATCGTACAGGACGCCGAAGTCGCACGCAACTTTGACATACGCGGGCGGGAGCACCGCCGCCAGTTCCGAACGGGCCGCAGTCGAGAGCGGTTTGCCCTCCTTGACCGGTTTCGCGGCACCGGCCTTGATGGCGATAATACCCGCTTCGAGCGCCAGCCGGCCGTCTGAAAAATCGGCCATGTGGTCGAGCCCGTAAGCCTCGACGACCGCCTCGGCGTCCTTGATTCGGCCGTTCAGATCGGCGACCTTAATTTTCAATTCCTTGACGGTACGAACCGCCTCTTCTACCTGTTCTTTCGATACTTTTTCCATCGTTTATGTGTTAATTGTAAGTGATTGTTATTTGTATTGCGCTCGGTTCGAGCAACTTCCGCAGTTCTATCCGCTTCTCCTCGCACGCTTTACACAGGTCGTAAAGGCGTTTTTTGACGCCCAAGACCAAATCTTCCGCGGGCCTGCCGGCATTCATACGGAGGTATCGCTCGGTCTGGCGGATTGCCTCCTCGAGAGCCGCTATTTCGGCCTCCAACCTGGCAGTTGCTTCTTGCAGTTCCTCCATTTTTAAGAAATTTTATATTATACATTTCTCTAAAGATTTCCACATTTAAAGGCTCGCCGCGAGCAGCCGGATGAGTTCCAACCGCTTCTTCACGCATGCTTTGCGCAGGAAGTACAGATGTCTGATGTTCAATACTTGTTCATACGATATACAGCCGATTTGCCCCAGCAGCAATCCTTCCGTCTGCCGAATATTCTCCTTGATAGCCTCTATTTCGGCCTCCAACCTGGCAGTTGCTTCTTGCAATTCCTCCATTTTTAATAAATTTTAATATTATACATCTCTCTGAAGATTTCCACATTTAATGGATCGCCTCGAGCCGCCGGCGGAGTTCCCGCCGCTTCTCCTCGAACGCTTTGCACAGGTAATACAGATGTCCTTTGATGCGCAATACCCGTCCCCACGGCATACTCCCGCTTTGCGTCAGCAGCACTCCTACCATCTGATGAACATACTCCTCGAGAGCCTCTATTTCGGCCTCCAACCTGGCAGTTGCTTCTTGCAGTTCCTCCATTTTTAAGAAATTTTAATATTATACATTTCTCTAAAGATTTCCACATTTAATGGCTCGCCGAGTTCCTCCGCCTCGCGGACCGCCCGCTCCATGTAGTCGTGCAACTCGCCGTAATTGTCGGCGATACGGGAGAGGAGCTGCCGGAGTTCCTCGTCTTTTATCTGCGCCATAAAGGCGAGATATCGGCGGTCGATCGGGGCGAGCGCCGTCTGCCCGGCCTTGAACCGGCGAATAAACTGCGCCATCCCTTTCACCCCTTTGTTTTTCAAATTTTGCAGCGCTACGCCGAACTCCGGCGTACCGACCAGCACGACCGGAACGACATGCCGCACACCGTCGTAAACAGCCTTGATGGCCTTGATCCCCGTCCTTTTAAGGTTCTCCACTTCGTCAAAAATCAGGATAGGTTGCTCGCCCCGCATGGCACGTTCGCGCAGCGCCTCGCAAATGACGCGCAGAAGGGAACCGTTCTTCGCTTTCGTGTCGATTCGTAGCAGTTTGACGAGCTCGGCCAACACGTCGCGAAGCGTATCGCAGTCATTCACGGTGATCCGGTAAACGCCGATGGGGTTTTTGACGCAAAATCGATCGATCGCATACGTCTTACCGCAGCCTGTTTCGCCGAGGATCATCCGCGACTCGCAGCGTTGCCGCGCCTCGGCCAGTGTATTGGTCATCTGAATGTACTGCGCGGTGTCGGCATGCTGCCAATAGGTCGTATCCGGATGCTGGCCGATGACGTCGGCAAGTTTGTGAAAAAAGGCGTCGCGGATCTCGGTGTTTTGATAAGTATATTTGCCACTGGCAGCCACGCTGTAATAGCTGGGACTTATCCCGGCCCGCCGACAAAGCTCTGCGGCGGTCATGCCGTTCGCCTGCAAGTACTCCTCGGCGGCGGACATAATACGGTCTTTGATAGAGTTCTCCATATCTATTTGTTAAGTAATTGACGTTTCTCGAATTTCCGACGTTCGCGGGCGAGGTACCGCGCTTCGATGTCGGCATTTTCCTGCTCCATCCGGCGATCCGCGGCGGTAGCCTCCTGCCTCTCCAGCGTCCGCCGCTTGCGCTCGGCCATTTTTTTATCGGCGGCCGTGATGGTGATAGTCTGCTCGTATGCCTCGTTTATGTCGGATTTTTGCAGTCCGAACCGCACCGCCTCGTCGTAGCCGTAACCGAACATATATTCCGATGTCCGCTGCAGCTCGTCCAATGCTTCGGCAGGACGCTGCCGGTCCGCCTCTTTTCTCTGGCGCAGATATTCTCGGGCAGCCCGATCCGCGGGCGTGGCCTCGATGTACGACAACGACGCCTTCGCCACCGGCGGGCAGGTCATGATAAAGCGACCGCCGAGGCTGTACAAGTCGGCACCCGACTCGTCGTATACTACCTGTACGCGGCTGTCGTAGCCGTTACCCGTGGCGCGGGAGATGGTTTCGGCACCCGTTCCCGCATAATCCGGAATCTCGTACATACAGGTGGCCGTCGCGCCCTGGGGCGTAACAAAACCCCTCATGCGCTCGATGGTGAGCGTGGTTCGCGTGCCGAAGATTTGCCGCAACTGGTGCGCATCCATCTCCGCACAGGCGGGATTCTTACGTGCAAACCGCTCGGCGGGAGATTCGCCACCGTTGACGCGGCGGTTATTCCACGCCTCGATACGTTTTTCCAACACCGCAACCGCTTCCGCATAGGTCGGATAATCGTACACGCTCATGTTGTCGGTATTGGCTCGGCCACCGATGGCGGCGTTGTGAGAACTCCGCACAAACTCCTTACATGACCGCAGGACGGCATTTTTGAACAACCGAAAATATTTTTCGGCGGGGTTTGCCTGCGAGTTATGCGCCTCGATACGGCGCACTCTATTGAATACCGTTGCCAGCCACTCCCGACTCTCGTTTTTGGAGAACGCCGGGGCGTTGTCGCTGACGAACTCGAACATCGTGCGGCTCCCGCCGCGGCGAACTGCCATACGGACGGCCTGCTGGACGATCGTAAAACTCTCCTCGCTGGAACCCTCCGGCGCAATACCATAGCCAGCGACGTAGCCGCTGGCCACGTCAGTAATCATCACGACGTACAGATTGCGCGTGCGTGTCTGCTCGGTGTATTGCTTGGTGTCTTTATCGAAAATGCGAGCGGTGTATCGGTAGCTTATCAAACCGGAACCGTCACCGCAAAAAAGCGAATGCGCCCACGTCAACTCCCGCGTGGGTATGTAGGTCAGATAGTGTTTATTATAGTAATCCTCGCCGTGCCTAAATACGTCGAAGCGTAACCGATTGGGCAACGAGGTGAGGCTCCTGCAAAACGTCCGTTCCGACACCGGCTTTTCGCCGATCTCGCAAATCGCCGGCACATATTGTTCGTTGTACAGCGCGGTGAGCGCCTCTTTCTGCGGCCCGTCGATGTTCGCGTAGGCCATCAGCATGAAAGCCTGGTGCACGTCGAACCGGTATATCTCGCCCGTCTGGTGATCCACGACGGGATATTTGCCGACGATACGGCGGTTGTTGTTGCCAATTTTTGCGGAAATGATCCACTTGCGCTGGTCGTCCTCGTCCGTCGGGAAACCGCGCAGTTTCATACGCAGACTGTCGCTGGTGGTGACCCGGAAATTCGACAGGCGTAACTCCGCAAGAATCTCGGCGCACGCTGTCAAAAACTGCCCCTGACCGGAAAACCCGTAGTTCTCGTAATCGCCATCTGCAATCGTTCGACGAATGAACCGACACCACGCCAGCGCACGCGCATATTCGCGGCATATCGAGAGGTCTATTCGGAAACCGCTTTGAGTCTGCAACCACCGAACATCCGCGTTATCGGTTATCTCCTGCACGATTGCCACCAGGGCGCCCCGTAGGGCTGCGCGGCGTTCCCGGCTCCGGGAGAGCTTACGCTCATCGACCTCCGCCAGCAGCTCCTCTTTCGTGGGCAGGTAGTCTCGGTAACAGGCGGGTTTTCGGTTCGGGATCGTGTCGATATCGTAATAATACTGGCCGTCTTTGCGGCCCCACCGCCACGATTTGCCAGGTTTCGCGCCCAGGAAAAAATCGGGTTGCGATGTAACCGCCTGCCACGAGGCCGGAAGGGATTGTTTGTAACGAACACGAATAACCCGCAAGTATTCATCGTCAATTTCGCAACGATCCATGACCAAACGTTGCGATACCCACACGGTAACCCCGTCGGAGGTTTCGCGAACAAGTATGTCGTTTGGTACGATCATTTTAAAATCCCTTTCAAGCGCCGCAAACCGGCATTAAATTTTCAAACGTTTAAACACTACAAATCCCGGATGAATTCCCGCTTACATATGGGGCATTCGGGAATACCCTTAGCGATCCATTTGTTAGTGATTCGTATCGTATACCCGCACTTTTCGCAAACACATTTTACCAGGCGGCATCGGTCGGGTTTGATATTCGGCATACTGTTATGAAGGCTGGCGTGCGGAAATGCGCCAAGCTTGGATACAAGGTGTTCAAAATATTGTTGAAGGCTTTCGTTTGCTGTCGATGATGACATTTGCCCTTCCAGGCCCACGAACACGCCCAATTCCCGAAAATCCTTGCCATGCCCGGCAATGCCGCAGGCATGGATCATTTCATGAACAAGGATCGACAATACTCCCTCCGCTCCTTCGACCTGCGAAACGGTCGGATTGATGTATATCTGTGCGATGCCGTCCGTAGCCATGGCCGACATGCAACATACACCCAGCACGCGCCGTTTGCCGAGACCGCGTTTTGGTGGAAAGCCTATAGACACTCTCACCCGGGGCACCTCGACACGTTCTCTAAATAGCGGCCGCAATTCATCTACTGCCGCATTTAGCCAACTTTCGCGCGTATCGTATTTCCGATTCATCGTTTAAACGTTTTTCGTTGTTCCCACCCCGGTCTCGCTCCGGGAGGCGGCCTTGTGCCGCTGCGGGATTTTGATTAAATTTGTAATTTCAAATTCTGTAGCGTATGGAAAAATTGAGCAACCACTTCACTAATGTTATCCGCAAAAGTCTTGTACAGATATATATCGACATTCTGGATTCTTTCAAAAAGTGTTTTCCGGCATTTTCGTATGAAATAACAGACAATCTGCGGGTTTCGGAAGCAGAATTGCCAATCGGCATGTTCAAGGAAGAGGAATATCGACGACTATATGTATCTGTTTCAATTTGCGACCCGTCTCCTTTTGTTGTGCACGAGACCGAGCGGGCTTACCACACAATGTGTCTTTCCAATCCTTTGTCTCCCTTTCTAAAAGGAGGGTTTTTCCCAGAATCGGAAGACATCCGAGAGTGGTGAGTTCTTCTACAATCCTTTCAACAGGTTGCGGGTCTTTTCGAGACTTGGCTACACGAATTACATTCTCAATCCTCTCAAGGATTGCGTATTGGGTTTTTGTATTCATCTTTTTATATTTTAATCTCGTACCCCGCCCCGGCATCGCTCCGGCAAGACGTCCGTTCGTGGCGGGGTTCCGTGCTGAAATGCGTTCCTTCCGATCCGCCAATAGTCACTAATTGTCGAATTCTGTAGCTTTTAATTCATCGGCGATACCCGGATATCTTTGGAAATGCCCCGGTTGATATTCTATCCTTGCGTTTTCCGGCTTAAGTCTGCCGAGTGCAAACAAGAGTCTCTCCTCCTCCTGAGCGATATACATGCACGTCCAATTAAGCCTGGCGACAATAGCTTGATATCGTTTTTTTGTCAACCCGCTCTTCATACTTTCCTCGTTCAGCTTATCACGTCTATCACATAGACGCTTATATTCGGCGGCGTGCTGTTTGATGTAATCTTGTCTTTTCATATTTGTAAGTTTTGCGTATTTGCATCTTGAGACATGCTTACGGCGTTTTACCGCCTAATTAAACACACGGTTCTGTTCACAATCCACCGAGCCTGCATTTCCAGCCGGTAGCGAAGGCGCGGACGCCTATACAATACTGTAATTCCTTCCATATCATTAAATTTGTCAGTTAGCTGTCTCTTCGAATAACAGGCCTACTTTTCGTTTAGCGAGCAGCGCCTCCGCAGTCCGGAGAACCGGCTCGGAAACCCCCTTACCGTGTAGTACGTAAGACACCCATATACGTGTCACGCCCATACGGCGGGCAATCTTGCTTATATCACCCATACGCAATTGGGCGAGAATGCGCTCACACCGGGCCGCCCTTTCGTCGGGGGCGGTCGATTTCATTTTATGAGTTGCCTGTTTCATTTTTGAAACTATTCTTTGTTACTTTTGCGTAAACTTTTCACCTGCAAACATACAAAAGATTTCGCCAAGATGCAAGAAAAAGAGCAAAAGATTTCGCCAATCAAGGAAAGGATTTTATATTTCGCTGACTATTTAGGGATTAGCAAGCGAGATTTTTATAAGACGATTGGAGTGTCCCGCGGAACTTTGGAATCGAAAACAGGCATTACCGAGGATACTATGGCGAAATTTATCGCCAAATATCCAGAGGTTTCGTTAGAGTGGTTAATTACCGGACAAGGTTCGATGTTTATCTCCTCCGAAAATTTTTTTGGGAAAAAAGGTCATTCCAAAACTACAAAAAACGTTATCAAATCAAATGATAACATTTTTGATAACAATTTTGATACGGAACGAAAACTACAAAAAACGTTATCAAATGGAAAGGTCGCTTCATCACAGTCGGAGGAGCCGGTAAGATATGATCTATCTACCACCCGACCGGCCATCGCGAGCGATCGTGTGACAGCTTACGAAACCGGGCGACGGTTGGCCGAAGTACCCGTTGTGGATATCGAAGCTGCGGCGGGCGGCGGGGCGCTAAATAGCGACTATTTAGACGAGTCCGACGTATTGGGCATCCCCGCGTCCATTCTGCCTCATACATCCTCTAAACGGCTGTGTATATGTGTTCGTGGCGAATCCATGGAGCCGACGCTCTACGACGGCGTCCGTGTGGTGGTACGCTTGCTGGATCGAGCCGAATGGGCGGGAATCCGCAACAGCGAAGTATATGTTGTGACGGATCGCGAGGGAAACACGTACATCAAGCGACTGCGCAATAAATTGCGGTCGCGCGGCGTGATAGCACTCGTTTCCGACAATCCCGACAAGCGTCGTTACAAGACGTTTGAATTGTCTGAGGACGAGATATTTAATGTGTGGGTCGTCGAATTGGCGATATCGGACAGTCTACAGGCCCCTGAGCGGGATGCCATTGACGAACTGCGCGACCAGGTGGGTGATCTGCGGGACGTAGTCGACACCCTCGTCCAGCGCTTGCAGTAGCGCCCTAAATTGCCGCCGAATGAGCGCAGGCGGCACGATTCCTCGCCCGAATGGCAAAAGGCTCTAAAAATGGCCTTTCCGGCGATATTCAACAGTTGCCCGCCGCGCTCGCCGCAACAGGAGGCCCGCACTAACGGCATTCCAGACGCCGCCGTTTGTTGCAGTCATGCGGTTTCTCCTCCGTCTTCTTATAGTAACCGCAATTTTTCCCGTCGTTTCTTATAAAAAAAGGCCCGAACTGGGCCTCATCTCCTTGAAAAAACGACATCAAAATTATACCTTCTTATATTTTCCTTTTCCCGCTATTTTCCCCTTAACTAACTATCTTATATATATTTAAAGCATTTCCCCCATTCTGTAGTTTTCGTATGGCCCCATATACCGCCAGGCATACACGATGTATGCGAGGACGAAAGGAATGAGCAGCGACACCACCGACATCACCTTCAGCGTAAAGAAGCTCGACGACGCATTGAAAATGGTCAGCGAGCTCTGCAGGTCGGCATTCGAAGGATAGAAGGCCGTTCCGTTGTAACCCGCCGTAAGGAGCAGCGAGGCGACAGTTACGACCGTCCCGATACCTGCAGCCCATATCCCGTGACGGACACCCGCACAGGCAAGCGAAACGACGATACCGTACAGTACGCCCGCGACACCCAGCAGAAACGCGATACCCACGGCAGGCATCTCCACCATATTCAGGAAATATTTGTGCCGCTGCACGACAACCTCGCCCGTCGCGGCATCCACCGCATAACCGTTACCCAGAAAGGTCCACACCACGAAAACGAGGAAGAAGACCACGAAAGGCAACGCATTGCACCACAGACCGCGCCGGCACCGGGCACGCAGCGCCTCGTCGCCCGCCCGGTTGATGAAGAGCAGCAGTGCGAGCGTCCGGGCCAGGAAGAGCATGGCAGCACCGAGGCACAGGTTGCGGGGATCGGCCACGGCCTCCAGTCCGTGCCACGCATTGCCCCAACGGCTTATCACGGGCGCTCCCACCGTCGTGATGTTGTCCCTGGCCACCGTAAAGTCGGAACCCGTAAAGAACGTCCCCACCACGACCCCGATGAGCAGCGTGCCGAGCAGACCGTTGATAAAGAGAAAGATATCGTACGTCTTCGTGCCGAACACGTTCCCCGGCCGGGAACGGAATTCGTAGGAAACCGCCTGCAGCACGAACGAAAGCAGGATGAGCATCCAGAGCCAGTAGGCCCCGCCGAAGCTCGTGGAGTAGAAGAGCGGGAAGGAGGCGAAGAGGGCTCCGCCGAAGGTGACGAGCGTGGTGAAGGTATATTCCCACTTGCGCCCCAGGAGGGAGAGCATGATCTTCTTCTGACCATCGTTTCCCGGCAGCGAGAAGAGCATGGACTGGCCGCCCTGCACGAAGAGCAGGAATGCGAGCAATCCGCCGAGCAGCGAGATGAGGAACCACCAGTAGTGTTGTAAAAAGGAGTATGTGATCATGGTCGTCTATTTTTCCGGTTTGTCAATAGTCCCCGCAGGCACGGTCGCGTCCGGCCCCCTCTTTATCTGACGCAGCATGATGCGCACTTCGGCCACCAGCAGCACTGAGAAGAGGACGAGGAAGATGAAGAAG
The DNA here is from genome assembly GCA_910577285.1 of uncultured Rikenellaceae bacterium. GTDB lineage: Bacteria > Bacteroidota > Bacteroidia > Bacteroidales > Rikenellaceae > Tidjanibacter. The sequence continues at coordinate 12,161 of CAJTLO010000002.1, forward strand.
GTGAGCCGCACCGACTCGGCGGAGATGCTCGAGATGGCCGCCTGCACGGGCAGAATATCCTGAATGGCCCAAGGCTGACGCCCCACTTCGGCCACCACCCAACCGGCTTCGCCCGCGAGATACCCCAGCGGAACGGTGAGCAGAGCCGCCCAAAGCAGCCAGCGCTGCCGGGCGATGTCGCGCTTCCACACGCAGAACCCCGCCACGAGGAAGAGCAGGATGAACCACATCCCCAGAACCACCATGATGCGGAACGAATAGAAGGTCAACCCTACCGGCGGAATGAGCGCTTCGGGGGTTTCGAGGTAGCCGTAACCGAAGTAGGCGTAGTTGCGGCGCAGCTCCTCTTTATGAACGGCTGCAGCTGCGGCATCACCGGCCTCCACAGCGGACCTGTACTCGGCCAGGGCTTGTATGGCGAGCCGTCCGCGGGCCTGCATCTCCTCGAAGGAGAGGGCCTCGCGGCCGTCGGGCATCTCGTAGCCCCCCTCGATGATGTCGCGAATACCGGGAACGAAAGCATTGAAGTCCGAGAACCCGAGGAACGAAAGCATCTTCGGAAAGGCGATGCGCCCCACCACCGGCTGCACGCCGTCGTCCCACGACTCCTTCTGCGGGTTCAGGATGCCCACACCCACCAGCTCCACGCCTTCGTATCCGTCGTAAAGGGCCTCCATGGCGGCCAGCTTCATGGGTTGGTAGCGAGCCACGTTGGTGGCCGACCCGTGGCCCGTGGCGATGACCAGCAGCGAAGCCGCCACACCGAACGCCGTTCCCACCTTCAGACTCCTGAGAGCGAAATCGGTGTTGCGCCGGCGAAGCAGGAACCAGGCGCTCACCCCCGTCACGAAGAGTGCGCCGAGCACCCAGCCCGACAGCACGGTATGGCTGAACTTGTTGATCGCCACCGGCGAGAGGAGAATCGACCAGAAGTCGTGCATCTCGTTGCGCACCGTGTCGGGATTGAACTCCATCCCCACAGGGTACTGCATCCAGGCATTCGCCACCAGTATCCACAGCGCCGAGATGGTAGCGCCCGCCACCGTGAGCCACGTGGAAGCGAGATGGGCCCCCCGACTCAGCTTTTTCCATCCGAAGAACATGAGCGAGATGAAGGTAGCCTCCATGAAGAAGGCGAGAATAGCCTCTATGGCGAGAGGCGCCCCGAAAATATCCCCCACGAACCAACTGTAATTGGACCAGTTGGTACCGAACTGGAATTCGAGTACAAGTCCCGTCGCCACACCGAACGCGAAGTTGATGCCGAACAGCCGCATCCAGAAGCGGGCCGCCATCCGCCACTCCTCCCTGCCCGTGCGGACATAGAGTGTTTCCATGACCGCCATAACGACCCCCAGACCGAGTGTCAGCGGTACGAAAACCCAATGGTACATGGCCGTCATGGCGAACTGCGCCCGCGACCATTCTACTAATGAAGCAGTCAAAAATCCCATCTGATTTCTATACAGGTTAAAAATTAGTTATGCCGACGGGGCGCCCGGCACCCCCTTACTTGCCCCTTTCCACCAGTTGGCTCCCCACATGGGAGGCCCGCTCTCCGTCCGTATCGAAACGGGAACCGAGGATATTCGGAAAAAAGAACGCCCGCAGAATCGCGAACATGATAAAGAGCTTGAGCAGCACGACGATCCCCAGCGTCCGTCCCAGGGGCATACCGCGCAGCCCGTCCCGGACCAGAGCGGGAACCGCTTTCGCCGTATCCAAAAAAGCAGCCATAGACAAATTCGTACTTCGCATGCCGGCACTGCCTGCGACCGCCATGCAGATTATGCGAGCTAAAGGTAGCAAAAATCGGGGAAAACCCTGTTCGGCAATGTCCTGACATCCTCACAGAGGCACAAAATCTTCGGAAACGAGGAGCAGCCCGCATACGACAACCCGACAGCGGCACCCCGCGACGCATCCCCTTCCCCTCCGCCGCACGCCGGTCGGCAAGGACCGGCCTCCGTTCCCGCCGGCATGACGGAGGCCCGCTCCACCGGTACCGCCCCGACGAAGGCGGGGAGCGACGGCAACCCGCCCGCGTAACGGGAAGCGCCGTAACGATACGCCGCCCACCGGCCGACGAAAAGGGGCACGGCTTCCGCCGCACCCCTTCCGCAGGTTTCGTCGTGCGCAAAGCCTCCGAGGGCGCTCCGCGTCTATTCGTCGTAAATCAGTTCGAAATCATCTACCCACAGGATGCTGTTGCGACTTCCGGTATAGTAGTCGCCGTACCGCGAGGCCGAGCAAACGAGCACGATATGCGTAGGCACGATGTCGGTAGCCCGGTAATCGAGCTTGATCGTCACCTCCTGCCACTCCTCCACGGATTGGTCGAACACCATCTCGCCGTAGGCCACGACCGCCGGGCCGTCAGGATTGAAGAAGGTATTCTTATCGCGGGTATCGATACAGATCGGCACTTCGTCGGTGCCCACCAGTTTGTCGCCCTCTTCCTGCTCGCACACGCCGTACTCCTCTTTCGTCCACGTTCCGAGGGCGAAATAGATGATGCCCTTGTCGGGATCGCCCTTGGAAACCGTCACGCCGGGCGGCTGCGTGGCCCCCACGTCCGTAATCTCCCCGCACTGGTATTTCACCCATCCCTTCAATGCCGTAGGGCGCATGGTGAAGGGACGGCCGAAGCCTACGATGCCGTTCGTCCCGCGCGTAGCCACATAGCGTCCCACGAAGAGGTTCCCCGCCGCGAGGCGACCCACGCCGGCAATACCGGCCAGCTTCGATTCGAGCTTCGCGGCATATTTGCCCGTGGAGCCGGGACGCACATCGTCCGTCTTGTCCGTGAGCGTGGTCTTCGCCACCGCGGCTCCCGTATTGCCCGTTCCCCAGAAGGCTCCCGCCCTGGAGAGGCCCGGATAGACGATTCCCTCTTCGGTGCACCACTCCTCGAATCCGCCGTTCGTGAGCGGCTCTTCCGCTCCGGTCGTCACCGTCCGCACCACGGAGAGCTCCTCGTCGGAATAGGCTACCACCTCGTAGGTGGTCAGCGGCTCCACGCCCGACAGACAGGCCCGGAAGGTCCCGCCCTCCACCTCGACCTTTTCGGCCGGCACCTCGCTCCACTCCTCATCGCCCTGTACGCGGTAACGGAAGCCGAGCGCAGTCCCCGGCCGACCCTGCGCCGAGAGCCAGATCAGTTTCGTCCAGGCGTCGGCACCGGTCATTTCCACCTTCACATCGGTATGCACCACCCCCAGAATCCATCGCTCCTCGAAATCATGGTAACGGATATCGACCGTCCGGTAGGTTTCGAACGAGGTCAGCTCCTCGGCAGTGGGAGTCATGGTGGTGACGCCTTCCGGACCGAGCTTGAGCTCCGTCACCCGAATAGCGGACAGGTCGGTCCCCATGGGCACGTAGACACGCGCCGTGCGCAGTTCGGTATTGAACTCCGCCGCACCGATCTGCCCCTCCACCGCAAACGCTCGGGCGATCTCCTGCTTGGCATGTATCATCCAATTATAGTCCTGATACAGCGACAACACCACAGGCTGGGCGGCCCGCAGGTCGAACTCGCCCGACAACGGCACGGAAGCGGTCGCCCCTTCGGTCACGGCGATGGAGTCGATACGCACCCGACTGATGTCGGTGGGTTCGTCCAAACGGAGCGTGACGATACGATTCTTCGTATCGATGTCGGCAGCCTCGCACGTGAAACCTTCTCCCTCCACGCCCAGGATCTCCAACACCACGACCGGATAGGGAATGTCGTTCCGGATACAGGAGACGACGGCCAATACCGGCAACATCAGCAGCAAACGACGGAATCTGTGCATCTTACAGTATAATTATTTGAAACTCGATCAAAGGAGTACGTTCAACCCTATCTTGATGTCGGCGAGATTCAGGCGCAGCAGCAGTTTGGAAGCGTTCCGGCTGCCCGTCACACTCCCCGCAGCATCCTTCTGGCTCACCTTGTTGAACTGAAAACCGCCCAACCCGAAGGAGAGCGAACAGCACACATTGGGAAAGATGTAGACCGCAACGCCCGAACTGAACCCCACGCGCAACTGCATGTTGCCGCTGTCGGTCCCCTTTACGCCCCCTTCCGGGCCATACGTAAAGTGCGAATTCCCCATACGGAACATCAGCTCCAGCTCGCCGAAAAGGCCGAAATGCCCTTTGGGGTCCACCCCCGCATACGAGCGCACGAAAGCGCCCACGGTGGTCATCTGGCTCCTGAAGTCCACGTTCGAGAGCGACATGCTGATGTCGTTGGCAGCCCCCAGGTTGAGCGACACGTTCCCCAACACGCCCTCGGTGCGCGTATAGCCGAACCGGGCACCCACGCAAAGGTTGTCCTTCACGAAATAGCCGAAAGCGGGATTGAGCGTGAAAACGCTCCCCCTCATATCGATCCCCTCCAGCAACAGCATCAGCTCGCTGTTATCACTGGTCAGCGTCCCGTACGACACGGCGAATCCGATCGCCATCTCGCCCTTGTAGACATAACAGATGTCGTCGATTCCCCGGTCGATGCGGCGCGTAGTGGGCAGAAAACGTCCCGACTTCCCCGCCGGACCGCGCAGGGTATCACCTGCGGGCAGGGCCGCCGCAACCGTTTCCGCACCCCGGTCCGGCCGGTCGGGGAAGTTTCCCGGACCATCCGACGCGAGCCCCGACACCGGAACGGACAAAGCGGCCAAAACCCATGCAACGAATATCTTTCCCTTCATCCCTTACCGTTCCGTTTTAAAGATAATACGCTATTCCCAAACCGATGGACAACAGGTTGACCTGAAAGGTCATCATGCTCCCCTGGCGATGTCCCACCGCCACCTGGTTATGCACCTGTTTCACACGCTCGTAGGTGATACCCATGACTCCCACATTGAGCTCCAGGGCCATGGCATTGGTCACGAAGGCCACCAGGCCCGGCGTCACGCTCAGGGCACAGGTGAAACCGGTTTCATAGGTTCCCCTCACCGGCGTATCGGCAGCGAGTTTCGCCTGCGAACCGCCCATGATCAGTTGCACTTCGCTGAAAAGAGCGAACCGCTTGTTGGAGCCGAAAGGAATATACTGCCGCCAGAACAGCGATCCTTCGTAGAGATGCCTCAGCGAATAGTAGGAATCGACCTTCAGTTCGACGCCCGTATCGCCGCTGCCCATGCTGAAACCGCCGCCGTCCAGACGGAGAAAAGTACGCGAATAGCCGAATTTGGCACCGATCACCATGTTGTCCGCCAGGGCATAGCCCAGCAGGGGCGAGAGCTTGATGGTATGCCCTTCCGACTCGATCCCCTCGAGCACCACCAGCGTATAGTTCCGGTTGGCATGGGTCGAGAAGGAAGCGTTCAGACCGGCGACCCACTGTCCCCGCGGAACGAACTCGTTGGAAAGACTCGTCAGACCCCGCATCTCCTTCGCAGGACGCGACGTCCCCCCGGCGGCCGGTACATCCTGCGCCAGCCCCCGGCCCGATACCGCAAGGAGAAGGAACAACCCTATGAACGAACTCCGGCCCATCGCTCCTCTAATAAATGAATTCCACATCGTCGAGGAACAGGGTACTGCCCACCTCCCCTTCGAAATAGTCGCCCCGGTAGCTGGCAGCAGCCGTAAGGATCAACACGTTGGGACGTTCCGATGCGTATTTGTCCCGATACGTGATGGGGATCGTCGCCTCGGTCCACTCCCCGACTTCCCGTTCGAGCATCAGGTCGCCGTAAGCGATGATGTGTCCCTGCAGGGTCGCCTCATTGCTCTTGTCGGCATACAGGAACTCGTCGTCGGGAGCGAAGGTGGTCTTCTCGGCATTGTTGGTATCCACCGTATGGTAGGTACTGCCGTCAGTCATGCGTACCATGCAGACATAGATTCTGCCTTTGTCGCTCCCCACCGGTTTGTATTTATACCACACCCGCAGCGCCGTGGGCCGGGCATTGAAGTCGAAGGTCCGTCCCATGTGGACCGTACCGCCCATACCGGAAACGGCACCGAAAGACCCCACGAAAAGATTGCCGGCGGCCAGTTTACCGATACCGAAGAAGCTGGGCTTCTTCGTCTCCAGTTTCGCCGCGAGGCGTCCCGTCGAACCGGGACGGGGATCCTCCACGCCCATGGTAAGGTTGTACTCGTCGCCCGCAGTGGTGGCACCGGGATTACCGGTTCCCCAGAACTCCGTACCGCCCGCGGCATAGGGATACCACGGTTTACCGGACTGGTGCCACTCCTCGAACCCGGCTCCGGGCACCTGCCGGCCCGCACCGGTATCCGCTACGGTCAGCGAACCGCTCTCCAGCCCGTTCGTCAACAACTGGACCTCATACTGCCGGCCCGCACCGATTCCCGTCACGGGAACGGTATAGGTATAGCCGTCGGCACCCGGTTCCGCTTCGGCCTCGCTCCATTCGGTGCTCCCCTGCTCGCGGTAACGGATGATTACCGAAGAGGGCTGCGGAGCGGTGACGATAGCCCCCAGCGTAGCCGTTCCGAACCAAAGGTCGGACGACACGATGCCCGTCGCCCCGGGCACCGCTATCCGCGCCGTGGCCTTGCCTTCGCTCCGGTCGCCATCAACGACAATGAAGTCCAGCACGTTGACACCGGCGGGAAGCTGGGCGAAAAACTTACGGTCGAGCGTGAGCAACCCGTTGCATTCGTCCGAAGGGACATAGGTCATGCCCTCTGCGGGCGTAGCGACCGTTTCGCCCTCCCTCATCACCTCGTACTGCGTTCCCGCAGCGGTAAAGGCGATCGAAGAGAGCGGATTGATCGAGGATATCTTAAACCCGATCGGCATCAGATGATACCCCTTCACTCCGGCGATGCTGAACCCGTCGCCGCTGACGGTAGGTTGCGGGCTGAAGTTGAAGCTGTCGTTGTGGGAGGTGTCGTACGTGCGGACCTTGACGTTCACGGTCAACGAACCTTCCGCATCCTTGGAATACCGGAAAGACAACGTATACTGCATGCCGCCGCGGGGCAGCTCGATTCTGCCCGTTTTCGCCACTTCGCCCGATCCGTCCGCCTCGGAACTCTTGCCGTAAAATCCCCAACTGAGATGGTTCGTCCCTTCGGGCAGGAGAAAATAGCCCGTCCCGCCGGAGGTATACTCCAGCGTCGGCACCAGTCCGTTCTCGGCATCGGTTCGCGAAAAGTCGTCCGACGCGCACACATAGGTACGATAGCCTTCGTCGAAACGCTGCGCCACGCTCGCATCGTAGGCCACCTCGACAGCGATGTTGGTGAGCCGGCACACCACCGGCACCGGCTTCACGTCGCCCGCCTCGAGGATAAAGGTTTCCGCCCCCGCATAACTCTTGCGGGTGAAGGTGGCCTCGCTGCGATCGCCCGCCTCGACCGCCACCTTGTAGCGGCCGGCGGCGAGATAAAGATCGGTCGGAGCCTCGGAAGCCGGCTTGTACTTGCGGATCAGGTTCTCCGTAAAGCCGCCCTCCCCGTCGTCCGTAAGGCTGTAGATACGCATGGTGCCCAGTGCGAGCGCATCGTATTCGCCGCTCCCGGAGCGATCTCCGTCGGGCAGCGACACGCGAAGCTGCAGAATGCCCTCCCCGTTGAGGCAATTCCTCTCGGCAGAGGTATCGCCGGCACAGCCTGCCAACAGGAGGGAACAGGCGGCCAGAGCAACGGTCGCACGACCCTTATAGTTTTTCATCATTTTCATCTTCAATCCGTTCTAACGGTCTTCTAATTCACGACTTTACGACGTACAACTGAATGGTCTTCGTTACGGTACCCGAAGCGTCCGTCACGGTAAGCCGGAAGTCGCATTTACCCTCCCGGTTGAGCAGCGAGAGCAGGTCCATGAACCCGGTGATGTCGAACGACACCCGTTTGCTGCCCGTCACCGCATCGCCCGTCGGGAAACCGAAGCCCTCCAACTGCGATTTGTACTGGCCGGGGTTGATCAGGTCGAGGTGGTCGGTCAGCCCCACGCCCACAAGTTCGGAGGGCGGCAGCACCGTCTCGCTGACGATATCGACGGTAAACTCGGTGAAGGCGCTCTGCGTGGTCACGTCGATTACGATCTCCACGGCATTGTGGTTGTAGCGGGTACCGAACTCGTAGGTCTTCGTACCGGCCTTGTTGGTCCACACCACCGACGGACCGTCGGCCACGACACCTCCGGCCTGCACGCGGATAACCAGATCCGTGTAGGAGGTACGGCCCCGGTCGTCCACGGCCACGAACCGCACGGTATGCGTTCCCTCGAAGGCATACAGAGCCGACATGCCGGCATCCTTCATCGTGGCGGTCACCACACCCGTATTGGCCGCCCGGATCACCGCATAGGTCGACAGGTCCGCACTTTCGGGCCACAACGCCATACCCGTGAGCCGGATGCCGAGTGCATCGAGGGCCTCCAGGAAGGCGGCATTGTCCGAATCGAACGTCATGTTCACCGACCGCAGCGCAGCACCGCCTACGGGCGTGAAGACCACTTTCAGGTTCTCGGTCCACTTGTCGAGCTCCTCGTCGTACATCGAACCGTTGATGGCGTAGCCCTTCGTTATGTCGTGGCCCTCGAGCGTCACGACGGGCGAATCCTCGTCGGACACCTCTTCGTCGGGAATGGTCTCCTCACCGAAAGCGTAGAGTTGCGTAATGTCCACGTCCACCTTCCGATCGTAGACCCAGTTCTCCACCTTCACCTGGAACTGCACGTTGCCCTCGTCGGCATTGAGGATGCCGATCGACACCTTGCGCCACTGTCCGGCCTTGCAGCCTACGATCTCCGTCGTCCAGTTCACCGGCACGTACTGCGGCGCCTCGTCGGAGGCCGCCTTGTTGTACTCGCCCGACAACACGATCTTGACGGTATTGAGTGCCTCCACGGCCTTGAAATAGCCCGCTGTCCCCGCATCGGCCGTGGCACGGTCGAAAACGAGGCGGCTGTCGCCGATCGACAGGGCCACCGTCAGGCGCTCCTTCCCGGCCGCATCGGCCTGGGTATCGGTCATGAAAAGTTCCTGCAAATCCTTGGTCAGCGTCACGGTGGTCTTGATGTTGGCAAGCGTACATACCAGGTCGTTCACCGTGGTTTCCATCCGCTTGTGTACGGTCTTGGTCACCGAACCGTAATAGACGGGCTTCTCCCAGTCCACCCCCGTAGAGCCGTTTATGTAATCCCTGTAATCGGGCGACTCGGCCGACACGACGTAAGCACCCGGCGCGAGGGGAATCCGCTGATTCTCCGGTTTCTGAAGGTCTGCGTAGGTATACTCCATCTCCTCGCCGCTCTTGGCGCTCCGTATCTTCACCTTGTACTCGCCCGGAGCATCGGTCGTCGTACCCACCACACGGGTCTGCCGCGCCTGTTCCGTACCCAAGCCCGAACCGGAAGTGATCTCCTCTGCATGCTCGGCAACGTTCACGCGGAAATCCGACAGGGAAAGATACCCCATCCCGGTCTCCTCCTCCGGGTTCGAGGGGAAGTTCGCCCCCTCGTCCTTACATCCGACCGAAAGCAAGAGAGCGCCTACGGCGAAGAAGGATAACATACATCTTCTCATATCGTTCCTGTTTTTCATACTACTCTACAATATCATGCTTCGGGATTCAACTCCACCTCGATCTCTTCCACGGCCACGACCGTGTCGTCGAGCGACACCACGATCCCGGCCTGCCCCACCTGGGCGGCATCCATTCTCAGGGTGTGCCACGTCCGCGGTTCGGTCGTCCCGACGAGCGTCTCGGGAAACGTCACCTCGAAACCGTTGGTCTTCGTGGCCCTACCGCTCAGGAAAAGCTTCGTTCCGGGCTTGACGTACACGGGAAAGGTCTCCGTCAGCGGCTCGTCGCGCGAACCGACGAAACCCGCCCGGTAGCCCGACGTGGTACGAATATTGATGGTAAAATCCGTATAATACTTGTTGAACCACTCCGAAAAGGTGAGGGACACCACGGAGTTGACCAGCGACACCGTCACCGGTTCGGTCACGGTCTTCCGGGCGACGACGGTAAACGACCGCTCCCCCGTGAAATGGGCTGCCGTAGCCCCCTCGGCCTCCGGATCGCCATAGGAAAACGAAGCGGTATACGTCCCGGCCGAGAGCAACGGCTGGTCGTAATCCTCCATCGTACCGGAAAGGACCTCGACGCCGTCGTCCCCCGTAATGACGAACCGCAGCGCAGCGATATCGGGGACATGTTCCTGCGGCAGCGCCTTCATGTCGGCTCGGGTACCGACCGAAGTCGCCACCATACAGTCGAAACGCACGCTGCCTTCCCCCGCACGCTCGCGGGGTACGTTCTCCGAACAGGCGCCGGCAAGCAGCGCCACGGATAAAAATCCGACAGTCAGGTATTTTTTCATAACCCGTTACTCTTTTGTTATCAATCTTTTATAGAAACCTTGATATTGTCGAGATAGACATAGACCGTTTTACCGGTAATGGTCGAGGCCCCCGCATATTCGATGCGGTAGGAGGTCCTCCACGAAAGCCTGTGGGCACCGGTACACCCGGGCACTTCGATGCCCTCGCGGTGCAGCGGGAGAGCGGTATAGCTGCCGCCCGTACCGGCATCCTCCAACGCCACCACCACGTTTTCGATTCCGGTGGTATAATCCACAGGGCCCTGGCGGGTATCCGTACCGAACTCATACTGCGAATAGACGACCGCCTGTCCCAGGAAGTTCGTCCCCTTTTGCGAGGTACCCCCTATATCGAACGACACGTCCAGCGTGACGGTCGCCCCCTCCTTGATCGCCGACAGGGGCGGGGTATCCATACGGCCCCGCTTGTTGTTGCCCTCGTCCGGATCGGGCTTGATGGCCGAGGAGCTCAGGTAGGCCGATATCATCGCCGCCGTACCCGCCCCCAGACCGAAACGCGACCCCGACCAACCGGGCAGGTTGTAAGCGTCCAAAGCCACCGTCGAGTCGTTCTGGTCCGTTCCTCCGGCTCGGCCGAAATCCTCCTGAAACAAATACGGAACGGTGAGTCCGAACGGAGTGCCCCCCTTCTCGGGGAAGGGAGCCACAGTCCGGCTCTCCGACACGATGGCACGGTCCGATTCGTAGGTAAACGTAAACTCCCCGGCCCTGAGCAACGCGCCGTTGTCGATCCCGTCGTAGCGGTCGTAATACCAGACTCTGTAACGCTCCGCGCCGTCGGTCCTGAACGAACAGGTATCCGTCCCGTTGCGGAACTTCGCTCCCTGCGGAGCCTTCACCGTCAGCATCCGCGGCTCCTCGCCCAGATGATTGCCCGTGATGGCGAGCTCCATCCACGTCACCGGCAGCTCCTGGGGTACGGTCAGGGTAACGGGCGTGATACGCCCCGCCTCCAGCACCTTGTCCATCTCCACCTCCAGCGAAGCGGATTGGTAGCCGTTGGTATCGTAAGCCGTGAAGCGCACCGTTCCGGAGATTCTGCCCGGACAGAGGAAAAGCCATACGTACTCCCCCTCCGGCGAATCCTCTTCCGATTCGTGCAGCGGCGCCCGGAGTCGGGCCACCACGGAAGCGCCCCCTTCGGACAACACGGGCGTCCCCGTCGGGTCGGCCATGTCGAGCGTCATCAGCCCCACCACATCGGAAGGAAATTCCACACGCAGCTTCCCGATCTCCGCTCCCCACAAGTTGCGCCCCTTCGGGATCTGTATACGCATGATATGGCACTGATGGATAAAGTTCATCGAGAGCGCTTCGCCGCCGGCGGTAAGCGCCTCCCCCCGCACGGGCGAAGCGAGCATGAAGTCGAAATTGTCCCTGTAACCGCGATACCGGCCCGATTGCTCGGAGGGCAGTCGCCAGGTCACGCGCGTGCCGTCCACCCCCTCGGGCAAAGGATAGGCGCCGTAATAGATATATTCGCCCTCCTCCATGGGGGTTATCTCCGCCGTAAAAAGCGCCTGATCGGGATAGGGCATGTAACATCCGAACGTACGGCCGGTCGGCTGATCGACGCTGCCCGCCGGACGGCTATAGACGCCTATCCGGTCCTCCTCCGACCAGAAGCACCTGTCCAATTCCGCACCGCCGATAAAAGTACGGGAAGAAGGTCCCGTCACCTCCTCCTGCGAAGCACGCACATACACGGTCGTCGCGGCAGACGTTTCGCGTCCTCCTTCCTGCGGAGAACATGCGACGGCAAAGCACCCCCACAGGAGTGCCGCCAGCGCGGGAGCTAACAAGTTCCGTTTTGATTTCCTGTACATTAGCATCGTTTCCCTCCTCTAATGCCGGGCCGAACAAGGGGTCCGACAGGTTTTCCACGAATTAATATAATCGACAAAGTTAAAAAAAAGCGCCCGAAATTGATATCAATTATTAAATATCATCCGTCCGATGGCAGCGAAACAATAACAGAAAGCAGAACGTAGTCGTTACGAATCAGGCGTTTCACGAAAGAAAAAACGCGTCCGACCATCCCGGACATCCTCCTTTTCGCACCGCGGCGCAGCAGCAACGGCTCCGGACGATCCGTTACCGCAACGGACTTTTCCCCGACCGCGGAGCGGCATCTCCGGAAGCGGAGCCTCCGGAAGCCTCTCTCCCGGAACGGGTCCGCCCGGCCCCGTCGAGCACCGACCAGCTCACCGCCGCCACGACGAACGCCATCCCTGCGACGGTCGCCCACGTAAAATGCTCACCGAAGGCAACCACACCCACAACCATGGCCACCAGCGGCTCCAGCGCCCCGAACAGCGCCGTGGTCGTAGGCCCGATATATTTGATCGCCTGCACGAGGGTGATGTTGGAGATGGCCGTAGCGGGCAGGGCGAGTCCCAGCACGCACAGCCACATCCTCCACCCGGCCACCAACCGGATCTCCCCGTCGAAGAGCAGACCGCAGCACCCGAAGAACAGCGCCCCGAAAGCGGTGACATAGAAGGTGAGGGCGGCGGAGTCGATCCGGGCGGCGCGTGTCTTGCGCACGCCGATCATGTAGCCGCTGTAGCAAATCACCGACAGCGAGGCCGCCACGACGCCCAGCACCCCGTTCCGGCCGCCGGAAACGAGGTCGTCGGCCGAGAGCAGCACCGCCCCTGCGAGCGACACCACGATGGCGGCGACGGTTTTCCACGAAACCCGCTCCCGAAAAAAGAGAGCCATCCCCGCCGCCGTGGCGAGCGGGTAGAGAAAATGGATGGAGGAGGCCACACCGGTGGCGATGTTCTGATAGGCGATCACAAGGCTCAACGAGGTCATCGCCCGCGCGACTCCCAACAGACAGATCGTCCCCGCGTCGCGCAGCCCGATGCGGAAATTCTGACGGGCGAGAAGTCCGAAACCGCCGAGCGCCAACGCCGCCACGCCCCAGCGGTAGAACAGCACCTCGAACGACGACAGTCCGCCGCCGATCAGCATGAGGGTGAAAAACGGCGCAAAGCCGAATGTAGATGACGAGAGAAGTGCATAAACAATCCCCCTGAACCGGTCCGTGTATCCCGTCTTGCCGCATGTTTCCATAACGGCAGCAAAGATAGGCCGGTTTTTCCGAAATCGTTCCCGCCCCCTGCCGGGGAAGGCTCCACCCCTCTCCGCACGTCTGCCGTTCCCTACCCCCGTCCGAACGAACCGGAGCAGCGGGAGCAGCGGCCGGAACGCTCTCTTTTTCCGCACGACGGAACCCTTCGCATCGAGGGAGCAGGAATCCCGGCCAAACGTCTACGCACGCAACCGGCTCTTCAGGAAGAAGAAACGACCGCGACAGCGCCGCCGCGACAAATCGGGGAAGTTTCGACAACCGCAAGCCCCCGCCCGCCGTTCCACATGCAGTACTTTCTACAAGGACAACCTGCTCCGGACACCGCCGCAAGCCCCCTTCCGAACCCTCAAAAAAACAATTTCCGAAACGGCAATACGGTACAATTACGCCCCGATTCCGATTATCTGCTTTCCCGAATCGCTTCGCAACCGCCCACCGGCCCTGCGGGACGACAGGCACTTTCGTGTTTCAGCGAATATATTTCATATATTTGTTGTGTTTTAAAATCCGAATCGGAGATCGCGATCTCCGGCAACATACAAATGTGCCCGACCATGGGAAAGAAGGACAAAAGAAAATTCAAGCCCACCAAACGCCAGCTCATTGCGGGAATCGTCGTGCTGGCCGCAGTGGCGACAGCGCTCTATTTTATCTTCCGCCAACGGCCCCAGCCGGAAGTCTACCCGACCGTGGTGGTGGAAACCGTAGCCACCGAAAACGTGGAGATCTACGGCGAATACGTAGGCCGCATCCGTGCGCAGCAGTTCGTCGAGATACGCGCCCGCGTCGAGGGCTACCTCGAAAAGATGCTTTTCGAGGAGGGTACTTATATTAATAAGGACCAGGTGCTCTTCGTCATCGACCCGAAGCTCTACAAGGCCCGCGCAGACGGCGCCCGTGCCCAACTGCAGAAAGACAAGGCCCTCGAGCTGAAAGCGAAACGCGACCTGGAGCGCATCCGTCCGCTTTTCGAGCAGAATGCGGCGAGCCAGCTCGACCTGGACAACGCCATCGCCTCCTACGAAAGCGCCGTATCGGCGGTGATCATGAGCGAGGCCGACCTGGCACAGGCGGAACTGGCCTTGGGCTACACCACGGTCCGCTCGCCCATCGCCGGTTACATCAGCGAACGCAACGTCGACATCGGAACGCTCGTCGGTCCGGGGGGCAAATCGCTCCTGGCCACCATCGTCAAGAGCGATACCGTGCGCGTGGACTTCAGCATGACCGCGCTCGACTACCTCAAGAGCAAGGAGCGCAACGTAAATCTGGGACATCAGGACCCCACGCGCGGCTGGAACCCCTACATCACCGTGACGCTGGCCGACGACTCGGTCTATCCCTACCAGGGCTTGGTGGATTTCGCCGACCCGCAGGTGGACCCGCAGACGGGCACCTTCTCGGTCCGGGCGGAGATGCCCAACCCCGACCACGTGCTGCTTCCCGGCCAGTTCACCAAGGTGAGACTGTTGCTCGACGTGCATGAAGGAGCGGTGGTCGTCCCCTCGAAAGCGGTCATCATCGAGAAGGGCGGCGCCTACATCTTCGTCATCCGCCCCGACGACGTGGCCGAAAGGCGCTTCATCGAGCTCGGTCCCGAAACCGACAACAAGATGATCGTGGAACGCGGACTCATCCCCGGCGAGCGGATCGTCGTGGAGGGATACCACAAGCTGATGCCCGGCATGAAGGTAGAGATCGTAGAACCCGCCACGGCTCCCTCCGCAGCCGATACGGACAACGATACGGAGGAGTAGCCCATGAAAGCCGACTTTTTCATCGACAGGCCCGTCTTCTCGGCGGTCATCTCCATCGTGATCGTCATCGTGGGCGTCATCGGCCTTTCGATGCTCCCCATTGACCAATACCCGCAGATCACCCCGCCGACGGTGAAGGTGAGCGCTAGTTATCCCGGCGCGAGCGCGCTGACCGTGAGCCAGGCGGTAGCCACTCCCATCGAACAGGAGCTCAACGGCACGCCCGGCATGCTCTACATGGAGTCGAGTAGTACGAACACCGGCGGCTTCAGCGCGACCGTGACGTTCGACATCTCGGTCAATCCCGACCTGGCGGCCGTGGAGATACAGAACCGCGTGAAGCAGGCCGAAGCCCGTCTTCCCGCCGAAGTGGTGCAGAACGGCATCAGCGTCGAGAAGCAGGCTTCCAACCAACTGATGACCGTCTGTCTGCTCTCCTCGGCCGACAAGTTCGACGAGATATACCTCAGCAACTTCGCCACCCTCAACGTAGTGGATATCCTGCGAAGGGTACCGGGCGTGGGCGGCGTATCGAATGTGGGCAGCCGCTACTACGCCATGCAGATATGGGTGCGCCCCGACAAACTGGCCAACTTCGGCGTCACGGTACAGGACCTGCAGAACGCCCTCAAGGACCAGAACCGCGAATCGGCCGCCGGCGTACTCGGCCAGCAGCCCATCGACGGCGCCGACATCTCCATTCCGATCTCCACGCAGGGCCGCCTCTCTTCGGTGGAGGAGTTCGAGAACATCGTGGTACGCGCCAACCCCAACGGCTCGATCATCCGCCTCAAGGACGTGGCCCGCATATCGCTCGAGGCACAGAGCTACAACACCGAGAGCGGGCTGAACGGCGGCAACGCGGCGGTGATGAACATACGCCTGCTCCCGGGAGCCAACGCCATGGAGGTCTCGAAGCTCATTCGCAAAGCGATGAAAGAGATCAGCGCCTCCTTCCCGGAAGGCATCTCCTACCTCATCCCGTTCGACATCACCACCTACATCTCCGAATCCATACACGAAGTGTACAAAGCCCTTTTCGAAGCGCTTTTCCTGGTGATTCTCATCGTTTTCCTCTCGCTGCAAAGCTGGCGGGCCACCCTCATCCCCATCATCGCCGTCCCCATCTCCCTGATCGGCACCTTCGGAGTGATGCTCATCTTCGGGTTCTCGCTCAACATGCTGACGCTGCTGGGACTCATCCTGGCCATCGGTATCGTGGTGGACGACGCCATCGTGGTGGTGGAAAACGTCACGCGCATCATGGAGGAGAAAAAAATCGGAGCCTACGAAGCGACCAAAGAGGCCATGCAGGGCATCAGCGGAGCGCTCATCACCACCTCCCTCGTACTCTGCGCCGTGTTCGTACCGGTGAGCTTCCTTTCGGGCATCACCGGCATGCTCTACCGCCAGTTCACCGTCACCATCGTGGCATCGGTGCTCATCTCCACCGTGGTGGCCCTCACGCTGAGCCCGGCCATGTGCGCCCGCCTGCTCAGACCGGATACGGGCCGCAAGAAAAACATCGTCTTCCGCTACATCAACATCTTCCTCGCCAAGGGCAACAGGACCTATGAGAAGGCGATCAAGAAGAGTCTGGCGACCCCCAAACGGGTCTTCGCCGGACTGGGCATCGTCGTGATCGGCATCTGGCTGCTCAACTACGCCGTGCCGGGCAGCTTCCTGCCCGAGGAGGACCAGGGATACTTCACCGTCGAGCTCGAACTGCCCGAAGGGGCCACGTTGCAACGCACGCGGGAGGTGACCGACCGGGCCATCGCCTACCTGATGTCGCACCCCGACGTCGACTACGTACAGAGCGTCGCCGGCTCCAGCTCGCGGGTGGGTACGAGCCAGTCGCGCAGCGAAATGACGGTGATCCTCAAACCGTGGAAAGAGCGCCGGAAAGGGAAGCTGGACAAACTCATGGAGGAGGTACGCAACGAACTGTCGCGTTATCCGGAGGCCAAGGTGGTGCTCCGCACCCCTCCCGTCATTCCGGGACTCGGCACCTCCGGCGGTTTTGAAATGGTGCTGGAGGCAAGGGGCGACGCCACGCTCGACGACCTGCGGCGGGCTTCCGACACGCTCCTCTACTACGCCGCGCACAACCGCAGGCTCGATGCGGTCTCCTCGTCGCTGCAACCCGAGATCCCGCAGCTCTACTTCGACGTGGACCGCGACCAGGTGAAACTGTCGGGCGTCCCGCTGGCCGACGTATTCTCCACCATGAAGACCTTTACCGGTTCGGTCTACGTCAACGACTTCAACATGTTCAACCGCATCTACCGCGTCTACATCCAGGCCGAATCGAACTACCGCGCACACCGCGACGACATCAACATGTTCTACGTGCGCGGTACGGGGGGCGTGATGATCCCGCTCACCGCGCTCGGCACGGCACACTACACCACCGGCCCGGGCGTGATCAAGCGTTTCAACATGTTCAACTCCGCCACCGTCACCGGCGAAGCGGCGCAGGGCCAGAGCTCCGGACAGGCCATGAAAGCGATCGAGGAGATCGCCCGCGAGAAACTCCCCGACAACATCGGCGTCGACTGGAGCGGCCTCTCCTACCAGGAGAAGAAGGCCGGCGGCCAGACGGGCTACATTCTCGGTCTGGTCTTCGTGTTCGTATTCCTCTTCCTCGCCGCACAGTACGAAAGCTGGACGATCCCGATCGCCATCATGCTCTCGCTGCCGATCGCCGTCCTGGGCGCCTACCTGGGAGTATGGGCATGCGGACTGGAGAACAACGCCTATTTCCAGATCGGGCTGGTGATGCTCATGGGATTGGTGGCCAAGAACGCCATCCTCATCGTCGAGTTCGCCCAGACGGAGGTCAAACGCGGCGTGAACGTCACCACGGCAGCCCTCCGCGCGGCCCGGCTCCGCTTCCGCCCCATCCTCATGACCTCGCTGGCCTTCATCCTGGGCATGGTACCGCTCGTACTGGCCAGCGGTCCCGGTTCGTCGAGCAGGCAGGACCTCGGCACGGGCGTATTTTTCGGTATGATCGTCGCCATCATCGTCGGCATCGTACTGGTACCGTTCTTCTTCGTCATGATAAACAAGTTCACCGACAGGCTTAAAAAGAGGAAGGCATGAAACGAATCCTCCGACATATCTTTCGGGCGGCGCTGCTCGCCGCCGTAGCGGCGGGCATGGGTGCATGCGTGCTCGGTCCGAAATACCGCAGTCCGGACCTCGCCCTGCCCGATCGTCTTACCGACGAACGACCCGGCAACGACTCGTTGCTCTTCGCCGACATGCAGTGGTGGGAGGTCTACTCCGATACCACCCTGCGGGCCCTCATCACCGCCACCCTCGAACACAACCGCGACATGCGCATCGCCGCGGAGCGGGTAGAGGAGCTGGCCCAGTTGCGCCGGATAAACAACGCCGCCATGCTGCCGCAAATAGGCGGCACGCTGGCCGCCGACCGGGAGTGGGAGAACTACGGCGGCGACGATCCCGACGTGGGATCGGAATTCGATGCGAAGCTCACCTTCGCCTGGGAGCTGGACCTGTGGGGCAACCTCCGCTGGGCCCGCCGCAAGGGCATCGCGGAGTACCTCGAATCGGTCGAGACGCAACGGGCGCTCCAAATGACCCTGATCGCCGAAGTGGCGCAGGCCTATTACGAACTCTCCGCACTGGACAACGAGCTGACCATCGTCCGCCGGACGCTCGCCACCCGCCAGGAGGGCGTACGGCAGGCCAAGATCCGCTTCGAGGGGGGACTCACCTCCGAAACCTCCTACCAGCAGTCGCAGGTGGAGTTGGCCAGTACCGCCACCCTCGTACCGGAACTGGAACGGAAAGTGGCCGCAAAGGAGAATGAAATCGCCCTGCTGGCGGGCCGGTACCCGGGGCCCATCGAACGGTCGTCGCTCGACAACGCGATGAAACTGCCCCAGGAACTTCCGGTAGGACTGCCCTCCGAACTGCTGCTCCGCCGGCCCGACGTACGCGCTGCGGAACAGGCGCTCATCGCAGCCAACGCGGCGGTAGGCATGGCCTACACCGACCGCTTTCCGCGCATCCGGCTCACGGGAGCCTACGGCCTGGAGGGGGACGCCATCGAAAGCATCCTGCGCTCGCCCTACGGTCTGCTGGCCGGAACGCTGACCACCCCCCTCTTTTCGTTCAACGCCAAACGCGCCAAATACCGCGCACAGCAGCATGCCTACGAACAGGCATGCGCCCGGTACGAAAAAAAGGTACTGACCGTCTTCGGGGAGGTGAACGACGCCATCGTGGGCTACAACAGCGCCCGCCGGGCCTGCGTGCTGAAACGGAACCTCGAACAGGCCTCGCGCAAATACGTGGAGCTGGCAAGGCTGCAATACATCAACGGCGTCATCAACTACCTCGACGTACTGGATGCCCAGCGCCACTATTTCGACGCGCAGATCGGACTGAGCAATGCCATCCGCGACGAATACATCGCCCTGGTGCGGCTCTACAAAGCCCTGGGAGGCGGCTGGAACACGCCCCTCGGAGCAGACGGTCCGACGCAGGGCCGACCCGAAGAAGCGCCCCGCCTCTCCGCCGACCGGGAAGGGGAC
This sequence comes from uncultured Rikenellaceae bacterium, assembly GCA_910577285.1. Lineage (GTDB taxonomy): Bacteria > Bacteroidota > Bacteroidia > Bacteroidales > Rikenellaceae > Tidjanibacter. Next base: position 31,916 of record CAJTLO010000002.1, read on the forward strand.
GAACGCTGACGGCCGGCAACGGACGACTGGCCGCCGGGGCGACTCCCCGCGAGGAGCAAGTGCTTGCCCCTCGTCCGAAAGGAGCCGGAATACTGGCCGCGGCACTCCGCCGCAACCGCGCCGAACAGGGATTAATGGGCAAGAGATCCCTTTTCCGATCCGGGACACGCCGCAGGGAGCAAGCAGAGCCAAACGGCTCGCCGACTGAAACGACAGCATCCTGGAAACGAGCCTCCCGGCGCAGGACACAGCTGTCGGTCAACCGAAAGACCGCCTGGGAGCGCCGGCGACCGGCCCGGCAGGCCCGATTTCATCCGGCTTCGGCCCCGGCCATGACTCCGGCAAGGGAGGGCGCTCCGACAGGCGCTCCCGAAACCGATGTTCCGGCATATAGGGAAAGTCCCGGCTGCCGGACATGCAATCCTACCGCAACTTCCAACCCTCGCCATACCATGCGCATCGACCGTCTGACAAGATACCTCCTCCCCGCGGCAATCCTCCTCGCGGGCATCGGGTGTACGCCGCCCGCCGTCGCTCCCGCACCCCGCACGCTCGAACTCCACCCCTCCACGCTCTTCTTCGCTGCCGAGGAGGCGGGCGTTCCGAAACGGATCAGCGTCGAAACGGACGCCCCCTCGTTCCGGATTGCGGTGAGCTACTCCGGAGCGGACAAGGAGTGGCTGGAAACGGCGCAGGGCGAACATCACATCGCAGTATCGCCCCGCAGCATCCACACCGGGGCGCACGAACGAAACGCTCTCCTTACCGTTACGGTCGACGGAGCACCCCCGCGTACGGTCGGAATCACGCAAAAAGCCGGCGGCGAGGAGGAGTCCTTTCCGATTACGCTCACCCCCTCTCTCCTCGAATTCCCGGCAGCCGGAACATCGGTCGCCCGGGCGAAGATAACCACCGCCGGCAGCGACCTGCGGGTGACGCCGACCGGGGAGGCCGGCTGGTACGAGGTACGCATCGAGAAACAGGAGCTCGTCGTGGAGGTAGCCCCCAATCCCTCGTCCGAAGCCCGGGAGGGAGAGGCGACCCTATCGAACGCACAGGGAGGGAAAGCCCGGCTGGCCCTCCGGCAGGCCGGCATTCCCGCCTCGGCTGCCATCCGCCTCGATCCCGCTTCGCTGACCTTCGCCGCTGCGGGCGACGGACTGACGAAAACCGTCGGCATCGTCAGCTCCGGCAGCGACATCACCGCCACCGTGGCGCCCGGATGCGCCGAATGGTTGGCCGTCGTATCCTCCCGGGAGGAACTCTCCGTCACCGCCGCCGTCAACTACGGCGACGAACGCCACGGAGAAGTCACGGTCCGCAATGCGGAAGGGGCGTTCGCCGTGCTGGACATCACCCAGCAGGCAGCAGGCGACACCGGAATCGTCATCACCCCCGACCGGCTGTCGTTCGGCCCGGAGGGTGGCCGCAGCAATTGCGGAATCACCTCCGCAGGAACGGGGCTGACGGCCGAAACCGCCCCCGAGAGCAAGGCATGGCTCTCGGCGACCGTCAGCGGCACGCTGCTGGAGGTGACCGTCGCACCGTGGGACGGCCGGGGAGTGCGCACCGGCACGATCGCGGTACACACGGCCCAAGGCGACAGGACGGTCCTGCCCGTTTCGCAACAGGGAGCCGCCCTCGACGATCTGTGCGGCACCTGGCAATGGCAGTCGCTCTCCGTCACCACGGAGGAGTGGACGCAGGCCGCGACATGTTCCGGTACAGCCACCGTGACACGCGACGGGGACGGGTATGCCCTCGCCGGGATCGCAGGCCACGGCGTGACGGGACTGGGCGTCGCACCGGAAGCGACCTTCCGCCTGGCGATGCGCAACGGGACGGCGGGCATCGTTTTCGGAGAGGCATTCCGACAGGGAGGTACGTCCTACTACTCCGCTCCGCACCTCGAATTCCCGACGGGAATCGTGGAAGCGTGGACGGAGCCGGAAACCTTTCTCCCCGTTTCGATGGAACGGGACGCATCGGGCCTCGAACGCCTTCTGTTTCCCGACCGGTTCACGGCCTCTCCGGAACACTTCCCCCACGCCCGCCAACTCTGGGGCGAAACGGCCGCAGTAGACTATATCTACTACGAAACGCTCGGCATCGGAGGCAATGCCATTCCCGTCCCCGTAGAGTTCCACCGCCACATCGTACTCTCCCGACAACGCCCCTGACGGTCCCGACAGCTCCCGACGAGCAAGGGAGGCACCGTCCGCAAAAAGCCGACCGGATCTCCCCCCCCCGCCGATCCGGCCAAAGGATTGCACTCGCACCGATCACCGCCCCGCAACGGAGCGACGGAAGGCAACCGGCCCCGGAGGAAACGACCGACGATGCGGCCCCCGCCCGGGACCGACAAGCGGGTGCACCGGAGCCCCCGATCGGAAAAAGTACGGCCAAAGCGGACCGCACACCGCCCTCCACACGCTCCGGATACAAAACGTGCGGGACCGAAGTCCCGCACGCCACCTATGAAAAGAGAGGAAGACCGCCGGCTTCGGATGCCCGGCCACACCGACCTCTTCCGTCCTGCTCAACCCACGACCTCCAGGGCAAGCGGCCCCTCGTAACTGCCCGTCACGCGATACATGGCATCGGAAACCAGGTCCCACACCAATCGGTAGGTACCGTCTTCCGCACCCGTGACGGTCAGCGTACCGCCGGTAATGCGGGCCTCTTCACCGTTGTACTTGCCGTCCCGCATCCGCAGGTACCAGGTCGCTTTCGCCGTCTGGGGATGGTTCCACAGCCCGCGTTCGCCCCCGCTGACAGTAAACGGTTCGGGCATAACGGACGTTCCGTCCTCGTTCTTAGTGTCGAAATTGGGTACCAGCCGATAGGTTCCGTCGGGTATCCGATACACTCCCTCCTCGTTCCCGGCGATCGGATTCGTGGCAAGGGTCAGCTTCAACAATTCGCCCGAACCGGTATACCTCCCCACGTTGGCCATATACTCCATGGTTCCGTTCCACAACGCGACCTCCCATTGGGTATAGGGAAAATCCCGCTTCTCGTTGTTGGGATAGACAATCGCCCGGGTGCCGGCGAGGGCCTCCATCTCCACACTTTCGGTAATCGTACTCTGGAACTCCGGCTTTCCGGTTTGCGTTACCGTCACCACGAAAGGCCCAATGCCCTCTTCGCCGGTATAGATCACGATACGCCCCGTACGCGGTTCGGGCGATTCGTTCCTGTTGTTATTCAGCAACACCATCAGGCCGACACGGTCCGAGATATCGTTCCTGCGCAACGTAATCCAGTCGGTCGCGGCGGAATCGTACTCCACCCGATAACCCCAATCGACATTCACGGCCCGTATATCGATCGAGTAATTCCAGTTCTCGCCGAGATAATTGAATACGAAACCCTCTTCGGGAGTTGCTCCGTTGCTGAGTTCGACCGCGAGCGAGGGCGGTATCACCTTCTCCTGCTGCACCACGCGCACCACTTTCGGCGCGACGGACTCCACGCTCGGCACGACGGTGATCTTCCCCGCCCGTTCCACGGTATCGGGATTGTCGCTGACCGCCACGGTGAACCTCCCGCCGTCTACGGTAACGGTTATCCATCCGCGGGCAGCCTCCTCCGTCTCCACACTCCAGGCAAGCCCCTCGCCCCGGGTCGTCACGGTCACCTCCTGTGCGGGAGCCCCTTCCGCCCTGAAGGTCAGCGAGGCCGGGTCCACCGCAACGGAGTAAACGACCGGTGCCGACGAAGACTCCTGAACGATCGTCACGGTCTTGGCCTTCGCCTTGATGCCGCTGCCGCCCACGGCGCCGACCGTCAGGGAGGCGGTACGCCGTTCGTCCCGCGGATTATCCGCCACGGCCACCGTCAGTATTCCCTTCTCATGGTCGGCGGTCACCTCCACCCATTCCGAGGCGCTTCCGGCAAGTTTGTATTCCCATCCGACCCCCACGGCCCGTACCGCAACCTCCTGCGGCGAGGCCGCCTCCGCTGCGAAGAAGAGCGACGCGGGCGATAGGTCGAGCGAAGCCTCCTCCCCTTGCCCCTTCGGGGTACACGATGCGGCCGCAAGAGAGGCCGCGACGATCATGAACAATCTTTTTTTCATGGTTGAATCCGTTCATTTTAGGTTAGTTGAATCCGAAATATCCGAGTCCCGCTCCTCCGGCGGACTCCCGCATCTCCCGATGCCGTCCCACCGGTCGAACAATCCCGTGCGCATTTTCAGGGACAGAGGCGTAGCGCTACCTGGTGGGAGGAATGATGTACCACGGATAGATGCGTCCCTTCGAGCCTGCCGGCTGTTCGACACCCGTACCGAGCACCACCCTGCCGTCCGGCGAAACATACTTGATAAAGATGTCGGAAGGAATGATGAGGCCGTATTCGGCGTACACCCATTCGGCCACCGTACCCAGCGTGACGCCCGCATCGAGATCGTACACCATGCCTCCGGCCATGGGCAGCGCGATGAACGCAATCCCCTCATCGGTCACATGCACTCCCTTGGCGCCGTCGAACTCCTCCAGTACGACGGTCTTCTCCGTTTCGGTATTGTAGAAGGCCGGACAGACGGATGCCGAAACCGAGTAATCGTCGTTCAGCACAATCTTCTGGTAGGCGCCGGAGATCCACTCTCCCGAAGGACTCATCTTATAGATTTCGGCCTGGCAGACCATCCCGTCGGCATAGTAGAAGGTCTCGTCCTCTACGGTCACCGACTTGATCTCGTGCACATCCTCGCCGACATACCGCACCCGGTCCTCCTTCCAGTAGATCATGGCGCCGTCGCTGTTTTCCCATGTCGTACCGTAGACGACCGAGCCGTCGGCGGAGATGCCGCGTGCCATGGCTCCCACGACGAACTCCTGTCCCTTGAAATTCTTCGCAGGCAGGGGGAGTATCCGCCCCCGGCCGTTCTCCCAGATCACCGGACAGTAGGGATTGAGGCGCTCTCCCGCCTGTTTCTCCCGGCGGGCATACCCCACCCATTTGGAACCGTCGGCCGAAACGCCCATCACGCAACCCCGATCCACGCACCCCTCCGGCACGCCGGAGAGCATGTAGTCGCCGTTCAGCTCGAAAAGGATCGAGCCGCCGTTTCGGTGGTCGGAGATGAAGAGCTGACCGTAATCGGTAATGGCAAAGGGCTGACTGCAGGTGAGCAGCGAAGAGGGGAAGGGACCCAGGTCGATCCGCTCTCCCGTTTCGGTGTCGATGATGACCGGATGGTAGTCCCAGGCATCGCCCCCCATCGCCTTGTTCGTGAACCCGCCGATGTACCTGCCGCCGGGCGATACCACACCGCCGTTCTGGAACGCCCGCTCCTTGCGGAAACGGTTGATGGAGAGGTCGGGCGCCAATTGGCAGACGGCAATTTGCTGCGATGCACGGGCGGCCTTCACCGTAACGGTCGCGCTCCGCTCCATCGCCGCAGGATTGTCGTCCACCGAGAGGACGAGCATAGTGCCGTCGGCGCCGGGTTCCGCCTTCACCCACGAGGCGGAAACCTCCGTCGTCCAACGCGCCGGAGAGGTTTCGACCGTAATCACCAGGGGGTCGCCCCCCGTACCGGGAAACGTACACCCCGCCTGGCTGAGACTGACATACTGAATCTTTTCCTGTTCCGGCTGCCTGCAGGCCGACAGGGCGAAAAGCACCAGAGCGCACCCTGTGAAGCTCCTGAGAATAAATTGCTTTTTCATGATAAGTTAGTCGTTTAAAGGTTATTGCATCTCATCTGCATGAATCGTCCGACATCCATACGAAAACAAATATAATATTAAAATACTACATATAAATTGATTGTTCATATTATTTCACATTTTATTCACACAAATACAAATGCAACATATACGACTTTTTTATGGACAGATCCATGGATTTCCCCGACCGCAACCTCTATTTTTACGGAAACGAGAAATCGTGTTATATTCGCAGACAAAAGCGCAACGAACCTGCAATTCTGTCACCCCTCGCGACACGTCCTTGACAGGCTGACAGCCCGCAGGTGACAGTTTGTACACCTCTCCCCATTTGGCATACAATGTGTTGCAGATGCTCGCGCAAGTGCGAAAGCGCCCGCAACGCAACGAAGAACACGATACGACATATCAAACCTAAATAAACAAAGTCATGAACATCAAACCGTTATCAGACAGAGTTTTGATACAGCCCAATCCGGCTGAGGAGAGGACGGCGGCAGGCCTCATCATTCCCGACACCGCAAAAGAGAAACCGCTTGCAGGCAAGGTCGTGGCGGTAGGTCCCGGCACTTCCGAAGTGAAGATGGAGGTCAAGGAGGGCGACGAGGTACTCTACGGCAAATATGCGGGCACGGAAGTGACCGTGGAGGGAGAAACCTACCTCATCATGCGCCAGAGCGACATCTTCGCGATCATCTAACTCATTTCACACCATTAAAATAAAAACCATACAGCCATGGCTAAAGAGATAAAATACAATGCGGAAGCCCGCGAGCTTCTGAAAGAGGGCGTCGACGCACTCGCCGACGCGGTGAAGGTAACGCTCGGCCCGAAGGGCAGGAATGTGATCATCGACCGCAAGTTCGGTGCACCGCACATCACCAAGGACGGTGTGTCGGTGGCCAAGGAGGTGGAGCTCGAGGAGCCGTTCGCCAACATGGGCGCACAGATCGTCAAGGAGGTAGCCTCCAAAACCAATGACGATGCCGGCGACGGTACCACGACCGCTACGGTGCTCGCACAGGCCATCATCGGCGTAGGTATCAAGAACGTCACCGCAGGCGCGAACCCGATGGACCTCAAGAGGGGTATCGACAAGGCCGTCGCTGCCGTGGTGGAGAACCTCCGCACGCAGAGCCAGGCGGTAGGCGACCACATCGAGAAGATCGAACAGGTAGCCACCATCTCGGCCAACAACGACAACACGATCGGTTCGCTCATCGCCGAGGCCATGAGCAAGGTGAACAAGGAAGGCGTCATCACCGTGGAAGAGGCCAAAGGCACGGAAACGACCGTAGAGGTAGTGGAAGGCATGCAGTTCGACCGGGGTTACATCTCGGCCTACTTCGTGACCGACACCGAAAAGATGGAAGCCCAGCTCGACAAGCCGCTCATCCTCATCACCGATAAGAAGATCTCCACCATGAAGGAGATCATGAGCGTCCTCGAACCGGTGGCACAGAACGGTCGTTCGCTCGTGATCATCGCCGAGGATGTGGACGGCGAAGCGCTCTCGTCGCTGGTAGTGAACAAACTGCGCGGTACCCTCAAGATCGCCGCAGTGAAAGCTCCCGGCTTCGGCGACCGTCGCAAGGAGATGCTCGAAGACATCGCCACCCTCACGGGCGGTACCTACATCACCGCCGACAAGGGATACCGGCTGGAGGATGTGAAGCTCGAAATGCTGGGTACGGCCGATAAGGTGACCATCAACAAGGAGAACACCACCATCGTGGACGGTGCCGGCGACAAGGAGACCATCAAGGCCCGCGTGGCTCAGATCCGCAAGCAGATCGAAACCACCACGTCCGACTACGACCGCGAAAAGCTGCAGGAGCGGCTCGCGAAACTGGCAGGCGGCGTAGCGGTACTCTACGTGGGTGCAGCCACCGAAGTGGAGATGAAAGAGAAGAAAGACCGCGTAGAGGATGCGCTCGCAGCGACCCGCGCAGCCGTAGAGGAAGGTATCATTCCCGGCGGCGGCGTAGCCTACATCCGTGCCTCGGCGGCGCTCGAGCAGCTCAAAGGCGAGAACGACGACGAGACCACCGGTATCGCCATCGTGAAGAGGGCCATCGAAGAGCCGCTCCGCCAGATCGTAGCCAACGCCGGCGGCGAAGGTTCGGTCGTTGTCAACAAGGTGCGCGAAGGGAAAGGTGCTTTCGGCTACAATGCCCGCAGCGACCGTTACGAGGACATGCTCGAAGCGGGCATCCTCGACCCGACCAAAGTGGCTCGCGTAGCGCTTGAGAACGCCGCTTCGATCGCCTCCATGTTCCTCACCACCGAGTGCGTGCTGGCCGAGAAGAAGGAGCCCCTGCCCCCGATGCCGGCAGGTGCCCCCGGCATGAACGGCATGGGCATGATGTAAACAAAAGGTGCGCCGGTAAGGCGCCCGCACGTAAAAGGCTGTCCGTCTACCGACGGACAGCCTTTTGCATTCGTTACGACGAAACCTGCCGAGGTGCGCTTCCCGTGATGCACGCAGCCGGTGCTGCACCCGGAAACGGCAGGCGGACGCCGAGAGGCGGAAAATCCGAAAAGCGGAAAACGGTTGTGTCTGAAAATATCGGCACCACGGGAATAATCCCCCGCAACCGCCGCTGCACCGAAAACGCTCCGCGCAAAGCCCGCCGACCGAAACAGACACCCCAAAAACCTATCGGACATACCCCATACCGGATACGTGCCGAACACATGCCCGACTCCGCCGGAGGTTACGCTCGTCCGAATTTGCCGGGGAGGGCTCCGATCAATTTTCATGAGAACGCCGCCGCCCTTCGGGCTTTCCGGAGAAACGGCCGCCCGCTACCGAATTTCCCTGCGCAGGCCGCCATACCGACCCGGTCGTTCCGGGGAAGCGCCCACACCCGACGCTTCCGCCATCCTCTTCCGCCCTCCGTTCGCCGCCAACGCACCCCGAGGTGCGAATCCGAGGTCCGACGACAAAAACGGGATGCCTTCCCGACACTTCGTCGAGGAGCATCGGCCTGCGCACCCCGCAACGCAACCGGCCTGTACCGCAACCGCCGTGCTGCCCCGGGGCAGCACGGCGGTCATGCTTCGTCGATCGGCCCCGAAAAGAGGCCGTAAGGTGCTATTTCCGTTTCTTGCCTTTCGACGGCCGCTCCCACAGGTTTCCGTCCTTCTCAAAAAACGACCAGTCGAAGCCTCCGTCGCCGTTACCGGCCGAAACAGTCTCCACTGCATCGTCCGCACGTCGCTCCGCAGGACGGGACATCTTTCCCTTCCCTGCGGGTTTCTCGCCGCGGAAAGTCCCGGAGCGCTCCTTTTTCCCGAACGTGCGTTCGCCCCGCTCGGCCTCTCCGGTTCCGCCGTCCCCGTAGGAACGACGCTCCCTCTTCGGCCCACGGCTCGCCGGCCGCCTTTCCCGAAAAGCGGCGGACGAACCCTCGCCTCCATCGGCAGCCTCCTCTTTTCCCTTGCCCGGCGCTCCCTTCGCTCCGGCCGGCTGGGCGATCTCCGCCAACGGACGGTTCCCGCGACGCAGCTTGTTGAGCCTGCGCACCACCTGCTCGGCATCCTCGAAAGGCACGCTGACGAACGAATAGCTGTCGCCGAGCTTCACGTCGTTGATATGCTTGTCGCGCAGGCCGCACTCGCGTTTGAGCAGGGCAACGAGTTTCCGCACGTCGTAGCCGTCCTCCCGGCCGATGGCCAGGAAGAGCCGTGCCGTGCCTCGGCGATCCACCGAGAAGGAGCGTATTTCGGGATAGTTGGACTCGTCGAGTTCGCTCCGGAAAGCCAGACGCAGCAACGCCGCCAACGCCACTTCCGGCGTATAGGAAGACAGCAGCTCATCGGCCATGTCGCCGTAGTCGGCGAAGTTGTCGCCTTCGACGATCTCCTGCAACTCATCCTTGATGCGCTGCCGTTTGACGGCCACGATGTCCTGCGGCGTGGGAAGGTCTTCCCGCCTGATCTCCACCTTGATGTCGCGCCGGAGAAAACCGAACTGCCGCATCTCCGACGAGGAGATGAACGTGATGGCCGTCCCCTGATTCCCCGCACGGCCGGTACGCCCGATGCGGTGGACGTAACTCTCGGAATCCTGCGGCAGGGAGTAGTTGATCACATGCGAGAGGTTGTTGATATCGATTCCCCGGGCCGCCACATCGGTCGCCACGAGAATATTCACCTGCTTGCTGCGGAATTTGCGGAGCACCTTCTCGCGCTGGGCCTGCGACACGTCGCCATGAAGCCCCTCGGCGGCATAACCGCGTTCGAGCAGCCGGTTGACGAGCTCGTCCGTTCCCACCTTGGTACGGCTGAAGACGATGCCGTAGAACTCGGGGGTAATGTCTATGATCCGCGTCAGTGCGTCGAACTTGTCCGCCTCGCGCACCTCGAAATAGATCTGGTCGGTCAGGTCGGCCGTAAGCTGCGTCGACTCCACCCGCAACATCTCCACCTCGTGCATGTAGGTGCGCGAAAGGTTCACGATGCGCTGCGGCATGGTCGCCGAGAAGAGCAGCACGCGCCGCCGGTCGGACGTATGCGACATGATCTCCTCGACATCGTCGATAAATCCCATGTTCAGCATCTCGTCGGCCTCGTCGAGAACGAGGTAGCGGATGCCGGAGAGGTCGAGTGTCCTGCGCCGGATATGGTCGAGTACGCGTCCCGGGGTCCCCACCACGATGTCGGCCCCCTTCGCGAGCCGCCTGAGCTGTTCACTCATGGAGGCACCGCCGTAGATGGCTGCGATGGAGAGTCGTTTCTCCCGGTTATAGGAGATCAGCTCCTCGGTCACCTGCAGGGCGAGTTCCCGCGTGGGAACCAACACGATGGCCTGCACTCCGCCGGCTCCGCGCACGAGGTTCTGCAGAACGGGCAGTCCGTATGCGGCCGTCTTGCCCGTTCCCGTCTGGGACTGGGCGATGATGTCGTTCTGGCCGTTAAGTAATATGGGGATTGTGAGCCTTTGAATGGATGTAGGGCGCTCGAACCCTTTTGCTTCGACTGCCGCAAGCATCTCCGGAGAGAGCCCGAGCGAGCCGAAATCTTGGTTTTCGGTCATCTTTTATCTTTTACAAGGTACAAAGATATTCAAATAAACCGCATTTCACGCAAGAACGGCGAAAGGGGCCATCCCTCTCGCCGTTTCTCTTCCGGAAAAGAGCCCCTTTCGGAGCCCTCCGTACATCGGACCTTACTCGGCCTCGACCGTTGCAGTCTCCTCAACCACTACGGTTTCAGCGCAGCAAGCCTCGCCGCACTTGCACTCCTCGCATTTGCACTCCTCGCACTTTTCGGCAGCGCATTTGCAATCTTCGCATTTGCACTCCTCGCAAGCGCAAGCAGCATCTGCGCAGCATGCAGCAGCTTCGGCAGCTACCACTTCGGTCTCAACCACCTGTGCTTCGGCAGCCTTCTTTGCATTCCTGTTACCGCATGCGGTCATCACGAAAGCGGCCATAGCCACGAGGCAAACCAACGTCAACTTTTTCATAGCGTTTAAATTTTAATAGGTTATCAATTGATTAATTCGGTAAAACCCTTGTTTCTGAAGCGTTCTCTTCGACCTTCTCTTCCGTTGCCGGCACCGCAGGCCCCTCCTGCAACAGATCGGCCACGGGAATGTTTCCCCGCCACAGGAAAGCGGTGGAGAAACTCCGTCGCACGCTGTTCCACAACATCAACGCCTCGTCGATCGTGACGCAATTACCCACGGTCACGATATACGAGGGATTCTCGTACACCAGGAAGGTCGATATGCCGGGAAATTCGTTCCGGAATCGCTCCTGCGTGGCAAGCGCTTCGCTGCGTGCATGCTGTCCGTTATCGAAGAATATACGGATGCGATAACCGGGAATCTCGGCCGGCTTGGCGAGACGGTCGTACAGCGTCACGGCCTGCGCGGCAGAGCCGTATTCGTGCACCTTCACCGCAGCCCCCTTCTCTTCGGACGGAACCGCCATCCGGGCTTTGAAAGCACCGATCTCCTGCCCCATGACCGGCGACGAGAGAAAAAGCGCCAGCAGCACCCCCAAGGCATATATCACCTGTCTCACTCCCATAGCTTACATCTCCAGGCCTTGACGCAACGACTGCACCGACCCCTCGAAATAGTCGAGGAACTCCGACAGCGGCATGTGTTCCACCCGGAACTTCTTTTTCAGGCATCCGGCACGCACCGTCACGCCGCCCGACACGAACAGCTGCGGCACGCTCCCCTCCAGATCGCCCAGCAGTGCGAGCGCCTTCAGCGGATTGCTGAACGAACACTTCAACGGCACGTACAGCTCCGTACAGCTCCGCTTCGGCAAACGGAGGTCGCTCTCGACCACCGCCTTGGCGATACGCCCCCCGGTGCGGTCGGTCAACACGAACGATATGTCGCGCACCGTGATATTCCGGCACGAAGTATTCTCGACGGAGAGCACGACGCCGATACGGGGCGACGCCTCCAGCGAGACCTCCACATCGGAAATCCCGTGAAACACAATGGCATCCTTTCGCAGGCACCCCTGCAACGCCACAAGTGCCACGAGCGCGACGACGCATATATAAATACCTCTTCTCATTCCTTCCTGCCTTCGTAGATATACGCGATTCCGCGCATCTGGCGACGGGCACGACACCCGGTGAAACCGGCCTGCTCCATCAGTCGCAAAAATAATAAATTATCCGGAAAATGGTCCACCGATTCGGGAAGATAGGTATAAGCCGCCTTATCGCGCGACACCAAACGCCCCACCAGCGGCAGTATACGGTGGAAATAGAATCGGTACAACGGCCCGAAGAAGCGGCCGCGCGGTGTCGAAAATTCGAGGATGGAGAGGCGCCCGCCGCGACGAAGCACCCTGAAGGCCTCGGCGAGCCCGGCCTCTATGCTGCCGAAATTGCGGATACCGAACCCGATCGTCACCGCATCGAAAGCCCCGTCGGAAAAAGGCAGCTTCTCGGCATCGCCCTGCACCAGCCCGATCCGGTCGTCCAGTCCCCGGCGGGCCACCTTGCCGCGCCCTACGGCGAGCATCTCGTCCGAGAGGTCGATGCCGGTAATCCGCGCCTGCGGCAGACGGCGGGCCAGCGCGATGGCCACATCTCCCGTCCCTGCGGCGACATCGAGTATCCGGGAGGGACCCTCCGCCGCGACGCCGGCGACCAGACGCCTGCGCCACAACCTGTCCACACCGAACGAGAGCAGGTGATTCAGCAAATCGTATCGGGGAGCGATGCTGTCGAACATCGCACGCACCCGCATTTTCTTGTTCTCCTCCATATCCGTCACTGGTAACGCATGGTCCTCTCCGGCCTTACCGCCGAAACGGCCCGTGCGGGTATCACCATCAGAAAAAGCATCACCAGGGGCACGCCCGCATTCAGGGCGAGCCACCAGTCCCATCCGAAATGAATCGGAACCCGGGAGAGCATGTACCCCGTGCTGTCGAGCCGTACGAGCCCGGTATATCGCTGCAACAGCGCAAGCCCCGACCCGACCGCATTCCCCCACAGCACACCGCGCCATACGATGGCCAGCGAACGCAGCATGAAGATGTGCTGCACGGCCCGGTTGCGCATTCCCAGCGCCTTCAGCAACCCTATCATGGAGGTCTTTTCGAGAAGGATGATCAGCATCGCCGACACCATGTTCAGAAACGCCACGAGCAGCATGATGACGATGATCACCGCAGCATTGACGTTGTGGGCACGCAGCCAGTCGAACGTATTGGGGTTAAGACTCACCACATCCTCCACCTTCAACACGTCGGAAGTGCGGTCGGCCTGGTCGAAAACGGCACCGTAGACCGCCTCGGCGAACTCGTCGAGCCGCCCGAAATCGGAGGTCATCACCTCGTAGCCGGTCACCTGCCCGGCATCCCAGCCGTTCAGCCGCTGCACGTTGCGTATATCGGTGAAGGTCATCGCGTCGTCGAGCTCCTCCATCCCGGTGGAGTAGATGCCGCAGACCTTGAAACGATCGCGCCGCACGGGCCGCGAAGAGCTGATGAAGAGCATCTCCACCCGGTCGTCCACCTCCAGCTCCAGCATCCGTGCGATATTGGCCGAAATCAACAGCTCCTTGCCGCGCGTCGGTCCCCCGACCGCCGGCAGCACGCCCGCCACCAGATGGTCCCGCAAGAAAGCGAGGTCGTAGTCGGGACCGATCCCCTTGAGCGCCACCCCCTGGATGGCATCGGGCGTCTTGATCATCCCGCCTTTCACGGCATAGGGAGCTATCGAGGCAAAATCCGGCAACCGGGCGATGGACTCCATGAGCGCGGTGTCCACCCGCACGGGATCGGTCTCCAGCGAAGCATTGGAGTGAAGGCTCACGATCCGCACATGGGAACCGAACCCCACCAGTTTGGCCGTTACCTCCCGCCGGAAGCCCGTGACCACCGCCAGCGCGAGGATCATGACAGCCATGCCCACCGCCACGGTGAGCGTGGCGATACGCACCATGATGTTGTTCCTGCCGCCTCTGCGGGAAGAGATGCGACGGGCGATGAACCACTCTGTACGGAAACGCGGCATGGCAACGGGGCGGGTTGATTCGTTGGGCAAACGACGCAGGCGCTCCGCATCCGGGTGCATCCTCAAGGGACCCATCCGGCGGCACGGCCTGCCTCCGTCCGCAAAATTAAACCAAAAAACGGGGGTTGAGCGAAATGGGGCCTGCAAAATTGCAATTCCGACGCTTTCTTCGTAGTTTTACCGAAAATATGCAAAATCCCGAATCGGATATGAAAAAAGTTGCAATGATCACCGGAGCAACCTCCGGCATAGGCGAGGCGACGGCAAGGCTGTTCGCCCAGACAGGCGATTACAAGCTCATCATCGCCGGCCGACGCGCCGACCGACTCAAGGAACTGAAGAAAGAGCTGAAAGAGAGCTACGGCACGCAGGTCCACGTCCTGAGCTTCGACGTGCGGGACTACCAGCGGGGCCGCGCCGCACTGGACTCCATGCCGGAAGCCTTCCGGCACATCGACATTCTGGTCAACAATGCCGGTCGCGCCACCGACCTCGTGAAATTCCAGGAGGGCGACATCCGCAACTGGGACGAAGTGATCGACATCAACATCAAAGGTTTCATCTACATGGCCCGCATCATCTCCGAGCGGATGGCTCAGCAGGGGGGCGGCCACATCGTCAACCTGGGTTCGATCGCCGGCACCGAAGCCTACGAAGCGGGGAACGTCTACTGCGCCACGAAACATGCCGTACACGCCCTGAGCAGGGGCATGCGCATCGACCTGCTCGGCACGGGCGTGAAGATCACGGAGATCCGCCCCGGAAAAGTGGAAACGGAATTCTCGCTGATCCGCTTCCACGGCGACAAGGAGAAAGCCGACAAGGTGTACGAGGGCATCCGTCCGCTGCGCGGCGACGACATCGCCCGCACCATCCTGTGGGCCGTGACACAGCCGCCCCATGTCAACATCGACGAGATCGTGGTAACCCCCGTCTCGCAAGCCAACTCCTACTACAACAAGAAAGAGATGTAGCCGACCCGCTACCGGGGAACGGCGGAAAGACGATTTATTCGGGAGAGTTGCACAATAGCTCTCCCGAAGTATCGTTATCGAAATCAGAAACCCATTAAACAAACATTACCGATGACAATAGAGTGGTTGCTGCTGATAATCATAGGAATTGTCGGCCTCATCGTACAGGGACGGCTCCAGGCCGTTTTCTCCAAATACTCTAAAGTGCCCATGGAGGGCGGTCTGACGGGTCGCCAGGTGGCGGAAAAGATGCTGCACGACAACGGCATCCACGACGTTACGGTGACTTCGACGCGAGGCCACCTCACCGACAACTACAATCCCACGAACAAAACGATCAACCTGAGCGAAAGCGTCTACGCCTCCGCCAGCATAGCGGCCGCAGCGGTAGCCGCCCATGAAACGGGTCATGCCATACAGGATGCCTACGGATACGCTCCCCTGCGTCTGCGCTCGGCACTGGTGCCGGTAATCAGCTTCGCTTCGCAGTGGTCGTTCCTGCTCATCATCGCGGGTATCCTGCTCATCAACACCCTGCCGGCCATCTTCTGGGCGGGCATCGCGCTCATCGCCCTTTCGGCGATCTTTTCGCTCATCACGCTGCCGGTAGAATACAACGCCTCCCGCCGCGCCATGCAATGGCTGGAGTCGAGCGGCACGCTGCACGGCCAGGCGCTCCGACAGGCAGGAACCGCCCTCCAATGGGCCGCACGCACCTACCTCGTCGCAGCACTCAGCGCTATCGCAACCCTCCTCTACTACATCGGGTTCGCGCGAAGAAACTAACGACAGGTAGCCTCGACGCCTCCCGCAGGCAGGCGGAGTGCCACTCCCCAACGGGGCGCACGCACCTGCCTCGCCACCGCACCCGGCGCTATCGCGCTTCGGTGCAGCTACGGCCGATCGACAAAAAAGACCGAAATACCGGACGGCCGGGAGGAGATTCCTCCCGGCCGTCCGCATTTTCTCCCTCATGAGTCGCCCCGCCTCGCACACCTCTTCCGTACGACCTTCCGACCGTAGACAAGCATTTCACGACACGCTCCGACACGCCATCGCCTCCCTCTCCGATCGCAGACAACACCCACAAAAAAACCTCGAAAGAGGAATTCAACAAACAGTCGATCAGCGGACCACCGGACACTCGCACTTCGCCGACACAAGAAAGCCTCGCCTAATCCAAA
This sequence comes from uncultured Rikenellaceae bacterium, assembly GCA_910577285.1. Taxonomy (GTDB): domain Bacteria; phylum Bacteroidota; class Bacteroidia; order Bacteroidales; family Rikenellaceae; genus Tidjanibacter. Next base: position 48,257 of record CAJTLO010000002.1, read on the forward strand.
GGAGGTCTGGAGGAATTATCGACGAAAGTCGGAACGAGAACCCCGTCACCCGCAACCATCAAACCGTTCAGCAGAAAAACCTTACAAACACGGAACGCCCGATTTCGGTCAGGCGTTCCGTGCAGTGAATCGGCGAACTACAGAACCTATGAGTTTTGCGTTGGCAAAGCAAAGTTCCCCTAAGGGGGATTCAAGGGAATTGTCAACGACAGGTAGAGTAGAACCAGTCCCTTTGTCCGAACAAAAAAAGCTCCCGAAGGAGCTAATCTGTGCGGATAAAGGGACTCGAACCCCCACGCCTTTCGGCACCAGATCCTAAGTCTGACGCGGCTACCAATTACGCCATATCCGCAATGCGGGGCAAAGATAGCTCTTTTTGCCGTCTTTGACAAATCGCACGTCCCCCCGTCCCGGCTTCGACGGCAATCGACGACTCTCCCCGAAGCGGCTGATCCATCGGACACGAAAAAGGCGGGCATCCCGAATCGGGATGCCCGCCGCACGTATGATTCAGCCGCCGGAAGCGACCTTCGTCTCCGATTTAGAAGAAGAGGCTGAGACCTACCGCCCAGGTATTCTTCACCGGACTCGTCTTGCCTGCGATCCAGTACGAAGCATCGATCCTCACCGGACCTACCGCTGCACCGAGACCCACGGTAGCGTAGCTTCCGCCGATGGCCTTCTCGTCGCCGTAGTGGTAACCGGCACGCAGGAAACCATGTTTGAGGAAGTTGTACTCAAGGCCGATACCCGCCATAAAGGAGGCATCGGTCGAAGGCATGAAGGTGTAACCGAGGTCGAGTGCCGCGAGGAGCTTGTGGTTCTCCGAGAAGGGCATGTCGATCGAACCGCCCAGGCGTGCATAAGCCGGCATCGCGATCGGATCGGAAGGAATGGAGATATCGAGCTTGGTACCTACGTTGCTCACGTTGAGGCCCACCGCCCAGGTCGAACCGTAGAAAGATTCGATGGTATTCTCATAATAGAAGCCGAGGTCGAAGGTGAAAGCGTTACCGGCCTTGTAGAGATCGCTACCGAACTTCGTATAGTCCGAACGGATATAACGCGCCGTCAGCGACATGGTGAAGTTGTCCACGATCCTGCGCGTATAGCCGAGGCTGACCGCCATGTCGTTGTGACGGAAGGCTTCGCCTGCGACACCGTCCTCGCCCAAAATCGTGTTCTTCGGACCGTTGAAATAACGGAAACCGAGCGAGAAGCCGTTGTTCTCGTCGAGGTTGAAGTACCCGCCTACCGCATGGGTAGTAACGCCTTTGTTGAACTCGGGCATCACGGGATTGTAGGAGTAACCGAAGCCCATCCTCTCCTCGCTGAGAAGGTTGGAAGCGGCGTTGCCGAATATTCCGAAAGGATTGTCGTTCACTGCGGTGGTAGCCATACCCATACCGGCCGCACGCGGATCGGCGCTGTTAAGCAGCGAAGGCGCAGCGCCCGACTTGTCCTGCGCGAAAACATTTGCGGACATCCCACAGAAAAGCGCCGTACAAACTGCTCCGATCAAGATCTTTTTATTCATAGTCAGAGATTTAGATTATTTTGATTTACTTTAATTGATGACATACCGTCTAAGTCACAATAGACAAAAATAGTAATTTTTTCTAAACTCGTTTAAAACAACTCACAAAAATATCCGAATTTTCGATTCTCCCGGAGGGAGGGACTTTCCCGACAGCCAAATGGGACGGGGCACCCGACCGGATCTCCCTGCCCCCTTGCCTCCGCCCGACATCCCTGTCGGCAAAGGCCTGAAACAGCATGTGCCGTTACTTTATAGGTAACGGCACACAGTGATGCAAATATAGTTGTTTTTCGCAACTGCACAAAAATAATGGCCATTTTTATGTATCCCGACCGCCTACACCAAAAAGATGCAGCCTTATGGAACAGAAATCGTTATTGCAAACACTATCGACTATCATACAAGAACTTAGGAACTCCGGCAAATGGGGAACGGCCCATGTCTACCGAAGCGCATCCAACGCCTTCGTCCGCTTCACCGCCGGCAAAGACCTTCCCCTGCGGGAGATCACCCCTGCCCTGCTGAAAGAGTTCGAGGTATACCTGCGCGGCCGCCGATGCAGTTGGAACACCGTATCCACCTACATGAAAGCATTGAGGAGCGCCTACAACAAAGCCGTGGACGAAGGGTACGCCGCCCCCGCACCCCGACTATTCAGGCATGTCTACACGGGGGTCGCCTCCGAACGGAAACGTGCCCTGGAGGCCCCCGACATCGGCAGCCTGCTGAACGAGGAGCAGCCGGCAACGCCTGCTCTCCCGCCCGACCTGGCGCACACGCTGAAGATGCTGCAACTCATGTTCCTGCTGCGCGGCATTCCCTTCGTAGACCTCGTCTACCTGCGCAAAAGCGACTTGCGGGACAATATATTAAGGTATCGACGACGCAAGACCGGACGACAGCTCACCGTAACGCTGACCCCCGAAGCCCTGCGGCTGCTGGACACTGTAGCGGATTGCAACGCCTGCTCGCCCTATCTGCTCCCCTACATCACCGCCCCCGAAGGGAGCGAAGCGGCCTACCGGGAATACCAACGGGCGTTGCGGCACTTCAACCGGCAACTGGCCGAGCTGCGGCAGGCGCTCGGAGGCACCGTGCCCGTCACCACCTACACGATACGCCATACGTGGGCGACGATGGCCTACTATTGCGAGATTCATCCCGGCATCATTTCGGAAGCCATGGGCCACTCCTCCATCGCAGTGACGGAGACCTATCTCAAACCTTTCCGCGACGACCGGATCGACGACGCCAATCGGGCGATCATCTCCTACGTCAAACGCGAGGCCCGCAAAAAAGCCTCCCTGTGAGGGAGGCGGCTCCAGCCCCGATCCCAAACGGCCGGCCGTTTCCCTGCCGGCCACGCCGTACGCTCCGCCCCTCCCGGAAAATGTATTCCGGGAGGGGCGGTTGCTTTTCCCATACCGACTTCCCGGGAAATACCTCTCAGAAAAACCTGTCGGACAGAACTTTCCTCACAGCTGCCGTTACCTATAAAATAACGGAAAAGCAGGGGGAATAATTGGGACGGCACGCGGACAAGACCTCATTTTCTTTTTAAAATTTATAAATTTTAAACTTTTACATCATGAACAAAAAATTTCTAAGCATCTTCCTGTGCGGGGCGCTCATGTCAGGCTCCACGGGAATGTTCGTATCCTGCAAGAGCTACGACAGCGACATTGCAGGCCTGAACGAACGGGTAACGGCAGTCGAGAAATCGGTTGCCGAACTGGAGGCACAGATCGGCAACGGCGCCGTCGTCACCGACGTAACTCCCACAGCCAACGGCGTGAAGGTGACGTTGAGCAACGGCAAGACGTTCGAACTCACCAACGGGAAAGACGGTGCAAACGGTTCGAACGGCGCTGCCGGAGAGGACGGCAAACCGGGTTCGGTGGTGACCATCGGCGACAACGGCAACTGGTTCATCGACGGCACCGACACCGGCAAGCCTTCGCAGGGCGAAAAGGGTCCGCAGGGCCCCGACGGAGACAAAGGCGACAAAGGCGATGAGGGAGACAAAGGCGACCAGGGCGACACCGTCTATTACTATCCCGGCACCGAAGGCGAGGAGAACGGTTATTGGGTGCAAGTGACCCGCGACGGAGCCACGGGTACCGAAACCAAAATCACCACGACGGACTCATGGCTTCCCTCCGGCAGCGTGACCGCCGTATGGGACAGTGAGAACGGCTACCTGACGCTCCTCAACGTGGAAGGTTCCGAGGCTCCCGTGCGCATCCGTCTGTACGGCACGTTGCAGTCGCTCGCCTTCGTACCGCAGGTCATCGACACGCGACTCGGAATGGGCGTCATCGACTTCTACACCATCACCAAAGCAGGCGCATTCGTCGCCGCCAACGACGCACGGATCACCTACCGCCTGAATCCGCAGAATGCCGACGTATCCGGCATCGAGTGGTCGTTCATCGACCGCACGGTCGAAACCCGTGTAGCGGGCGACCGGAACGCACTGCTCACCCTCCTCTCGGCCGAAGCAGGCAGCGAAGGGGGCATGGAGTTCACCGTCCGGGCCAACGATGCACTGAAAAAGCTGAAAGCGAACGAGGAGGCGATCGTGGCGTTGCAGGCCCTCTGCACGGAGAGCGATGCGGCGATCGTTTCCGACTACGCTGCGGTGAAGCTCACCGAGCTGACCCGGTTCGACATCATCAACAAGGAGAAACTGAAATACGACGACCGGGACCGGGTGGACTACGACAAATCCTCGATCGACGCTCTCCCCACCGCGGAACCCGCATTCGACGTACCCGCCAACTCCTATTTCAAATACGACGAATCGAAGAACCTCCACGACGTGGTGGAAACATGGGCCGCTGAGATCGACAAGGTACTCACCGATCCCTCCGTACGCTTCGAGCCCACCTACCGGTTCACCAAATGCGACGAGTATATCTCCGAGGACGGTCTGACCGACCAGCAGCAGTTCGTGACGCTCGACGAAGCGACCGGCATCGTCTCCGTGGACAAAGAGTGGCTCGCACAGGGCACTGCCGCAGTAGGCCGCACCCCGCTGTTCAAAGTGGACGCGCAGGTGAACGGCAAGACGATCGCCACGGCTTTCATCAAACTGGAGATCACCAAGGAGGCGGTAGCTCCGGAAGACAAGGAGGCATTCCGCAAGGAGTGGCACATCAACCGCGGCACAGCCATCGAATACGGCGACATCGACCCGAACACGGGCTACACCGAAGCCTATGACTGGGCTACGTTCAACGCCGAGATCCTCGACGCACTCGAGCTGACGATGGGCGAGTTCTCCACCCGGTACGAAGCCGCCGTCATCGTCCCGGCCAACGGCACGATCGAAGGAGTGAGCGTCACTTCCAACAATCCGGACAACGCCAATACCGACACCGAAGTGGCACATATCGCCATCACCAATCAGGTGAAATTCGGCAAGGGCGGCGTCACCATCACCTATCCGGCCAAAAACAAGAAGCAGGATCCCGACATCGTTCTCACGCTCGACTACACCATCACGCACGATCAAAGCCACATGCCCGCCCTGAACCCCGACTACCTCGTCGAGGGAGAGAGCCGGACGGTGAAGGTGAAAGGTTTGGCCGTAGGCGATACCTGGAAACTCCAGGCCGAGCTGCGGGAGTTCTGCAAAGACTACCTGGAGGGCTATGAGGTCGACGCAGACAACCACACCGGACTCTCCTTCCGCTTCACCAACGCCGCCCACACGGGTGCGGAGATCACCGGCACCGACTGGGAAGACCAGGTAATCGCGCTGACAAGCCCGCTGACCCAGAACGAACGCTACCGCGACTATGCGGTCGAGATGGTAGCCGCATGCGTCAACGGCGAATCGTGCACGAAAACCTTCACGGTACGCTTCGTAAGGCCGTTCAACGCTTCGATAGCCGCAGTGTCGCTCAAGACGCTCACCGCTACCGCAGACCAGGCGGATATCGCCAAACTGGTAGTCATCAAGGATACGGACAACAGGGTGGTATACGAAAACGGAGCGCTTACGACCCTCGGTACGGACACCTACAAGCTGAATGCGGACGTACTGACGTTCGAATACGCGATCGCGTACACCGCCGACAGCGAAGCATCGTTCGGCGGAAGACTGGAAATCGACCCGACTACCGGCTTGCTGACGTGGCTCAACAAGGGCGGCGACCTGCAGACCGACAAACACGCGACCGCCGAGGCCGTCATCACGATACCCGACCTGGCGACCATCCGGGCAAACGGTACGGTCACGGTACTCTCCACCGAGCACAGCAAGGGCGGAAGGTAGCGCACGGAACGATCTCCTGCTGCCGGGCCGGCTTCAGGATCATCGACCCTATCGGTACGGGACCTCTTCGGAGGTCCCGTTTTTTATTCTCCGCCAGCCGGCATCGGCCGAAACGTTCCGTTCCCGCCCGGCACCGGCAAACCCCGCAAACCGCTTTCCGCGAACCCGCGCCGATACCCCTACCCCTCCGCCGTCCCGCCCGCACAAGAGCCCGACATACCGCCCGCACCGGCCGGGGCTCAAAATCCCGGGGCAAAATTTGATTTCCTCGAAAATCGCACTACTTTTGTACGGGTTAAGCGATTAGTTCCCCCTGTCGACAGGCATGCTGCCATCCGACTCTTATCGACCGGCATTTCGACCTCTTCATTTCACATACACCTATCCGGACAGGAAGCTCCTGACGCGAGCGGACACTATCGTGAAAGACGGACGATCTTCCTGCGACATGCGGCTAATTTCATCGTATGGAAAGAAACTACAACATCTACCGAAAAAGTCTCCAGCTCCCCGAATACGGCCGGCACATACACCAGATGGTGGACAACCTGATGGCCATCGAGAACCGCGAAGAGCGCAACCGTAAGGCGAGGGTGGTAATCAACGTGATGGGCAACCTCAACCCGCTCCTACGGGACACCCCGGAATTCACCCACAAACTCTGGGACCATCTGTTCATCATGTCGGATTTCAAACTCGACGTGGACTCGCCCTACCCCATCCCCACCTCGCAGACCCTCACCCCCATGCCCTACCGCATGGAGTATCCCGACAAACGCGTGGGGCTGAAACACTACGGCAAGTATGTGAAGAAGATCATCCGCTCGCTCGAAGGGGCGGACGACCAGGAGACGGTACAGGAGGTACTGGGCGACATCGCCCGCTACATGCGCACCAAAAGCTACGAGTACAACCAGGAACACCCCAACAACGAGGCCATCATCAAAGAGATCAAGCGAATGGCGGACTACCGCATCCATGTGGACGAGGATGCCCTGAGCCTCATCAAAAGCGAATACAAACAGGCCCCCGCCCGCCCCAAGAAACCGCTCTACGCCAACAACAAGAAGAACGGCAAGAACAACGGCAAAGGTCCCCAGCGCCACAACTACTCCAAATAACCGTTCCGCATCCGATACGCTACCGCAACGTTTTCCGCGTTCTCCTACCGATCGGGCATCTTTACACTCCAAACCGCTTCGCATGAAAAATATCCTTCCGGCTTCCGCACTGGCCCTCTGCGCCGCCCTTGCGCTCGCCACCTCCTGTAACGGCGACAAAGCGAAAATATCGGGCCGGATCGCCGGGCCGCAACAGAGCACGGTAGTGCTCGAACAGATCACGGCCGCCGGGAGCGTGGCCGTAGACTCCGTAACCACCGACCGCAAAGGCAACTTCCGGTTCGACCTCGGAGTCCCCCCCTGCGGAACGACGTTCTACAACCTCCGGATAGGCGACGACCGGATTCCGCTTTTCGTCGCCCCGGGTGAAAAGGTGACCGTCTCCTCCCTCTACGGGAACCCCGGCAGCTACCTCGTCGACGGCTCCCGCGAATCGGTTCTCGTCAAGGAGCTCCACGACACGATGAACGCCGGAGTCCGGCGGCTCGACTCGCTCTCGCGGCTCATCACCTCCTCCGACCGCGATCCCGACCGGAGAAGAGCACATATCCGGGAGTACGGCAGGGAGTACAGCCGTCTGAAACGCGAACAGATCAAGTTCATCGTCTCCAACTGCCGCTCGCTCGCGGCGCTTTACGGCCTCTACCAACGGCTGCCCGACGACAAGACGCTCTTCAACGGCGACTCCGACATTATCTATTACCGGCTGGTGGCCGACTCCGTCGGCAAATATTACCCCGGCTCGCCCTATGTGGCGGCGCTCCGTTCGCAGGTCGACACGGCCGACGCCAACGAGGAACTCGCCCGCATGGTGTGCGAGAGCATCTGCAATCCCGCCTCCTATCCCGATATCGCCCTGCCGGACATGTACGGCGACATCCGCAGGCTCTCCGCCGTCGGGGAGAAGGTGATCCTGCTCGACTTCTGGGCTGCGGCGGCACCCGGCTCGGCGATCTACAACGCCGAACTGCGGGAAGTCTACGACCGCTTCGCAACTTCCGGATTCGAAATCTACCAGGTGGGCACGGACACCGACCGGCAAGCGTGGACCAACGCCGTACAGGCACAGGCACTGCCCTGGATATCGGTATGCGACTTCAGGGGACTGGACGGCATCGCACCGCGCATCTACAACATCGACCGGGTACCGGCCAACTACCTCATCGACGCCTCGGGCGAGATCGTCGGACGCAACATCCCCGCCGACCGACTCGCCGAACAGGTGGAGAGACTCGTCGGTAAAAAAAGATAAGAGGCCCATGTATTATTTCGCATCGGACATGCATCTGGGGCTGGCCCCCGAAGCGGAGTCGCGGGAACGCGAAAAGCTCCTCATCGGCTGGCTGCGCGAGGTCGCCCGCGACGCCGCAGCGATCTTCATCGTAGGAGACATGTTCGATTTCTGGTACGAGTACCGGCGCGTCGTCCCCAAAGGCTTCACCCGGCTGCTGGGAACCCTCTCCGAACTCACCGACAGGGGCGTGGAGATCCACTTCCTCACCGGCAACCACGACATGTGGGCCTACGACTACCTGCATACCGAATGCGGCGTCCACGTCCACGACAAGCCCCTGGAAACCACGCTCTACGGCAAACGGCTCTTCATCACCCACGGCGACGACATCACCGCCCGCGAACACGGTCTGCCCACCCGGCTCATGAACGGGACCTTCCGGTCGCGGAGCATGCGATGGCTCTTCTCCCGCCTGCTGCATCCCGACGTTGCCCTGCGCTTCGGCCACGGCTGGTCGGCGCACAGCCGGAAATCGAAAGCCATCGCACACCGTTTCCTCGCCGAGGAGGAGCCGATGGTCCGCTTTGCCCGCCGCTACTCCGACCGCAAACCGGTCGACTACTTCCTCTTCGGCCATAACCACTGCGCCGAGCTCTATCCGCTGGGCAACGGCTCCACTGCCGTCTTTTTGGGCGAATGGATCGAACACCCCGCCTATGCGGTCCTCGATGCGTCGGGTACGATAACCCTCCGGAAATACCCCGCGCCCGCTCAGACGAAGTAAATCCTAGAGCCCTCCGCCCCCCAACGCACCGACCGCGAGGAGCGACCGCGGACTTCAAGAACGTGCCGAAGCGGAGCGCACATGCAGCCCCGACCGACCGCTCTCCGGAAAAGGGAACGTCCATTCGATAAACAAGCGTACTCTAATTAGGAATACCTTTACAACTACAGGACAGGGGCAATAGAGCATAAAACGCACACCAATAACATTTAGCTATATTGCATCGGCGGTATGAACACGGCGAAAGCCTCTCCTTGATTTTACGGAAGGCTTTCTCGTAGGCAGACGCACAATAGTCCCGGGGGCCGGTAGCGGTAGAGAACGGGAAGCTTTACAGCGCCCGGTGGCAGGAACAAGCTATTGGACTTAATTATAGGTAGTACGTTTGCACTGGGTCAAACAATCGAATTATATTTACCGAATCGGAATGGAGTGAGGTAGAATTGTCGTTGGTTTTAGAAACCGCGTCGCGAACATTCCCTCCCCATGCCTTACATTCCAAAACCGGACAGTTCGTCAGCGGTTCGGTAACGGTAAGTATTATCTTAATATATCGCTCTCTTACGTTCAAAACAATTCGGTATCTGTTCTGACATCATAGCCGGCATTCCCTTGGGGTGCCTCCGCCGTTGCGGCTTTCTTTCGAGCACCACATCGCTCCGCAACTGCGTACCATACTTTTGCATATCCGTATTTTCGGTCACTGGGCTATGGCATAATCCGCCGGATAACATTGCCTGTACCACTCCAGCGTCCGGTAATATTCGTTCAGGTCTGCGTAGTCTGCGTAAGGCACGTACATCGAGAGTCCGCAACACTCGTCGAGCGCAAGGCCCAGCATCGTGGGCGTATGCGCTTCGTAAATCACCGTGCGGGCGAGCTGCGCACGCCAGGCATCGGCAACGGATGCGGGAACGAGGCCGCGGGTTTCCAGCTCACGGACCACGCTTCCCATATCGAACAGGAAGTGGCGGCGGTAGCGGTCCAGCGGCTGAAGCCGGTTCAGCTCCATACCCGCGAGGGCTTCGGGGTCGGTCGTTAGGGCCGCCCCGAGCACGGAGGCGGTAGCCTCGGCCAGGGCTTCGAACTGCGAGGTCTCGATAAGCGACACGGTGGCCGAGCGGTATGCGGGCCGCGGGTCGTCGGCATAGTTGCGGTAATAGGTTTCGCATACTGCTCGTAAATCGGGTTCCGGGCGCAGCAGCTCCGCCATGATTTCGGCGTACGGAAAGCTGTCGGCGATCACCTCGGCGGGCGAGCAGACGATCCGCTCCGCCTTTACGCGCAGCGCGTAAAGCGTTTCGGCCGAAGCCATGAAGCAGGCGTCGAACAGGATCCAGTCGAACACTCCGGAGGGAATAGCCTCCGAGAGTTGTTCCACATCCAAATACCCTGCGGGGTTCTCGCCCGTGTCCTGCCCGAACCATTTGGTCGGGGGCCAGGAAGCCGAGGAAGATACAGGAACAGAATCCGTCGGGATCGGCAGAGCCAGAGGAGAGCAGATATCCCGGTAACGGTCGAGGATCGCACGCAACGGCGCAATGATCCTGACCATGAACAACTGTCCGGTCTTGCGGCGACGGTAGCGGATCACATCGCCATCGATGTCTCCCTGGCGAAGGTAGGCCATATCCACAAACGACATCCCGCGGCAATAGAAGCTGAACAGGAACAGGTCGCGTGCCACGGCCAAGGGCCCCCGGGGAAGATCGGCTCCCGCCACCAACCTCAGCACCGTGTCGTCCACGGCCAGCTTGCGCGTCTTCTCCACCCGGAAGGGAACGCCCTCGAACGGGTCCAGGCCCTTCGGGGCAAACCCCTCCCGCACGGCCCGGTTATAGACCGCACGCAACTTGCTCAGGTAGAACGTCATCGTATTGACACTCAGCCCCTCGCGCACCAGGAAATCCCGGAACTCCATAACGGCCGGCTCGTCCAGCTCGCCGACGAGCTCCAGCTCCGAGACGATACGGTCGATCTCGTGCAACTGGTGGCGCAGGTAACGGTTCACGTTGTCCACGAAACGACGGTGCTCCCGGATATTCAGGTTGGGCACCGCACGGCCCTTCACCGGATCGAATTCCTCGGGCAATAGTTTGAACGGCGTGAAAACCACCCCGCGCCGACGGGCACGAAGAATCCGGATCACCAGCGTATAACGGTCGCTGGTCGTGTCCTTGCGAACGTTGAGCATCGGACGGACGCTCGTACCGCCCGGTTTGGTCCGTGTTTGTGTTTTCTTCTTTTTTATTCCCATGTATACCTCCTTTTTTAACGGTTAATAATCGGCCAAGCGCAAAGTCGGCATTTCAGACCGGATAATACTGTATTCGGACATCGGAAAAGACGGAAAGCAAAGCCGGGGGAATCCCCTCGGAGGAGAATCCGAAAACCCGTGAAGAAAAAGTGGCCTTATCATTGTATTTTTCGTTGTCTTTTTATTGCGGTACGTTTATATATGAACCATAATCATGACTTATTCGGAATAACCCCTGCCGTACCTACGTGGCGCCATCGGGGCCTATCGCGGCTCGAACGTCACGGAAGCAGCCGGCCACACGCAATCCGGCCGTTTACGGGGTACGGCTCACCGATGAACAGGTGCTAAACAGGTGCAGGATATTAAGAAAGGACAACCCGCCTACATCGAAGGAATCCAATATCGAGAAGGAGGCCTACGACGGCTATTTAGTCGTGGACGACAAACTGACTGAGGGATGGACCGATCCCCATGCGAGTGGGTACAGTACGGGGAATATACCATGCGGTGCATGGAAAGGGATTTGACAGAAAAAGGATTTGTCGCCCGCACACTCGTACAATGATACAGTATAAAGACAGAAGGCAGGGCCCTACCTGATGTAAGTAAGGGCAAATAGAGCCGTTGCCTTTTCGTTACCTCGTCCTATGATAAAAAAATGCAACAGCCCGATTTCTCAGACTGTTGCAATTCTTTAAAGGCACTCCGGAAAGGAGCTCGGCTCCTTCCCGTTACGCTTGTCCGCCTTCCCGCCGACAGGGTGCCGGCAGGGAGGGCTTCGCTACTCCGTTTTTCCCTTGATATAGGCGTCTATCGCAGCGGCAGCCTTGCGTCCCGCCCCCATGGCGAGGATAACCGTGGCCGCACCCGTAACGGCATCGCCGCCGGCGAACACGCCCTCGCGCGTGGTAGCCCCTTCGTCGTTGGCTATCAGTCCGCCCCAACGGGTGGTCTGAATCCCTTCGGTCGTAGAGGCGATCAGGGGATTGGGGGAGGTTCCGAGCGACATGATCACGGTATCGCACGGTATCTCGAATTCGGACCCCGACACCGCTTTCGGAGAACGGCGCCCGGATTCGTCGGGCTCGCCGAGCTCCATGCGGATGCAGCGCACGCCCTTCACCCAGCCCTCCTCGTCACCGATGATTTCCAGCGGATTGACGAGCATCTCGAACTTCACGCCCTCCTCTTTGGCGTGATGCACCTCCTCCTGGCGGGCGGGAAGCTCCGCCTCGGAACGACGGTAAACGATGTAGGCATCGGCCCCCAGACGCTTGGCCGTGCGCACGGCGTCCATGGCCACGTTGCCGCCGCCCACGACCACCGTCCGTTCACCCACGTAAACGGGCGTGTCGGACTCTTCGAGGTAGGCCTTCATCAGGTTGTTGCGCGTCAGGAACTCGTTGGCCGAGAGCACGCCGTTGAGGTTCTCGCCCGGAATACCCATGAACTTGGGCAAACCGGCACCCGAACCGACGAATACGGCCTCGAACCCTTCGTCGCACATCAGGCTGTCGATGGTGACGGTACGCCCTACGATGGTGTCGGTTTCAAACCGGACACCCAGCGCCTTCACCTTCTCTATCTCCCGGGCCACCACTTTGTCTTTGGGCAGACGGAACTCCGGAATACCGTACTGAAGCACTCCGCCGAGTTTGTGCAACGCCTCGAACACCGTCACTTCGTAGCCCAGCTTGGCCAGGTCGGCCGCACAGGCCAGTCCCGAAGGACCGCTGCCGATGACAGCCACCTTATGACCGTTGGAAGCGACCGACGGACGCTTCGCGCCGCCGTGCTCCAGCTCCCAGTCGCCCACGAACCGCTCCAGCTTGCCGATAGCCACCGGCTCGCCCTTGATGCCGAGCACACACGCCCCCTCGCACTGCGCCTCCTGCGGACAGACACGGCCGCACACCGAAGGCAACGAGGAGTCCTCGGCGATCACACCGGCCGCACCGGCCAGGTCGCCCTCCAACAGCCGCGCGATGAAATTGGGTATCTTGACGGAAACCGGACAGTGCGCCATGCACTGGGGGTTCTTACAGTTCAGGCAACGCGAAGCCTCCAGCTGCGCTTCGTTCAGGTCGTACCCGTAACAAACCTCCTCGAAGTTCGTCGCCCTTATTTGCGGATCCTGCTCCCGCACCGGAACGCGGGGAATCTTATTTGCCATACTTTCTCTTACGATCTTTTTATGCGGGCCCGGCCCGCGTTATCCTTTTTCTCTCGGGCGGCTGGGCGGCCGGCAACGTGCCTCCGCCCCCGCACCGCTACTCTCCGCGACCGATCCGGCAACGGTGGTCGGCTACCGTCTCCTTGGTCTTGTACATCCTCTGGCGGCGCATCGCCTCATCGAAGTCGATCAGCGACGCATCGAACTCGGGTCCGTCCACACAGGCGAATTTCATCTTGCCGCCGATGCTCACCCGACAGGCACCGCACATTCCCGTTCCGTCGATCATCAGCGTATTGAGGCTGGCGATGGTCCGGATGCCGTATTCGCGCGTGGCCAGTGACACGAACTTCATCATGATCATCGGACCGATGGTCACCACCTCGTCGTACCGTTTCCCGCGGTTGTCGATGAGCTCCTTCATCAGTGCGGTGACATTGCCGTGGAAACCCTCGCTCCCGTCGTCGGTGGAGATGTAGAGGTTTCCCGCCACCTTGCGCAGCTCCTCCGTGATGATGAGCATCTCCCGGCTGCGGGCACCCACGATCACATCGACCTGGACGCCGTGCTCGTGCAGCCACTTCACCTGCGGATAGACCGGTGCGGCACCCACGCCGCCGGCAATGAAGAGGAACCTGCGTGCACGCAGGGCCTCCGGATCCTCGTGTATGAACTCCGAGGGCTGTCCGAGCGGACCGGCGAAATCGGCCAGCGCACCGCCCTCCTCGAGGGCGACCATCTTACGGGTAGAGGCGCCGACAGCCTGTATCACGATGCAGACCGTCCCCTTCTCCCTGTCGTAATCGGCAATGGTGAGCGGTATCCGCTCCCCGTCGTCGGTACCGCGCACGATCACGAACTGGCCGGGCTGGGCCGCTTTGGCCACACGCGACGCTTCGACATTCATCAACCAGATGTCCGGCGCGAGCAGCCTCTTTTCTATTATCCTGAACATAAACGATATATTTGGTTATAATTCTGTTACAAACGTCTCGGGTGCCCTCTCAGTACACCTCGGCCCCCACGCGCACTTCGCGGAAGGGCCGCTCGGGATCGTTCACTACGAACGACACCCCGCCCGCCACCGGGCCATAAGCCTCCTCGCCGATCTTCAGCGTTACCGGCACGGTCAGCGACGCTCCGGGGCGCACGACCGTTCCCGCCTCCAGCGGACACTCCGTGCCGCGCCTGAGCGACACGCTGCGGACGATCAGGTCGCTCCGACCGCCGTTCGTTATCCGTACATCGAGCGTCCGGTCCTCACCGGGAGCCACACTTCCGAAATGCCGGTACATCGGCGACACCTCGCAGCGGGCAGCACCCGCCTTCTCTTTGCCGCCGAAGTCGTCCACCGCAACGGCATGGACCGTAAAAGGCAATCCGGACTCCTCGCCGGCCACCGAGAAGTAGATCCGCTCGGCCAGCGGGCCGTATACCGCATCGCCTTCGCTCAGGTCGAAGGCGAACGTCACCAATCCCTTCTCCCCCGGCGCAAGCCGTTGCGGAGCGGCGATCTTCAGCCGTCCGCTGCCGCCGGCACTCCTCACAACCAACGGTACCTCGTTGCGGGAGGTATTCACGATGCCCACCGCCACGGACCGCACACTGCCGTTCTCCACATATCCGAACGCCACATGCAACGTTTCCGCCCGCAGGCCGCCGGTCAGCGCGAAGGGATAGGCCTCCTCCACACCGCGCGGACGTCCGATCACCGACCCCTTCACCCGGAGCAGGTTCCGGCCGCCGTTGCTGTACACGGCAATCCCTTTGGAGAAGCCTCCCGAATAGTTCTCCGGATCGAACACCACCGTCACCGAACCGCTCTCGCCCGGCCGCACCGGCTCCCGGGAGTAGTCGACCGCGGTACAACCGCAGTCCACCGCGATGCGCGTAATCACCGCAGCCGCAGCGCCGGTATTGGTGAAAACGAATTCATGCTCCACCTTCCCGTCCACCTCGCGCAGCGTACCGAAATCCCATTCGTACTCATCGAAAACGAGCGCGGAAGTGCTGTTCTGCGCCCTGCCGGCCACACAGGCCAGGAGGGTCGTCGCCAGCCACAGCGCCCTTTTCAACAATCCGTACATCTTCATAAAAAATAAGGCTCTGCAAATCTATAAAATATTCACGTAACGAAACACCATCCTCCCCAAGAAACGACAGGCATATCGGAGGGCGCTTCCGCCGCCCTCCCCCGGCAGCGATACTCCCTCCTCGGAAGGGGGGCGCCCTCCGACCGCCCCTTCGAGCCGAAAACCGACCGGATGCAAATTATCGCAGAGTTTTCCGCAAAAAATTTTGCACAGAAAAATATTTGCTCTATATTTGCATCCCGAAACGGAGAACCAACCCGTCCGACGACGGCCTCCGGCTTCACAAGAGCAACATTCCTCAATAGCTCAGTTGGTTAGAGCACCTGACTGTTAATCAGGGGGTCCCAGGTTCAAGTCCTGGTTGAGGAGCCGCAAAACGAGCCACCCGACGGGTGGCTCGTTTTTTCATTTTGCACCGCATCCCTCGGCGGACCGAATGCCGGCGCCCCCTCCGGAGGGTTGCACTCCGAAGCCGCCAAGGCCGGCAAACCCGGCCGGAAGACGCAAAACACCCCGCCGCACAATTATTTTCGTCTTTTCGCCTCGACAACCCCTACATTTGCAAGAAAATTGCGGAAGCCGCAAAAAGTCCGACCGGCTGCAGGCCAAGGATACGCGAGGTTTTCATGCGGCCCATGGCATGCAATCAAAACTTTTTCCGTAACTTAGCTTATCCAAAAGCCCCATGCCCCTCGGGGAGCTCCGGCGGAGGGAAAACACACGAAAGACCATGAAACGCATCGCATGTCTGCTACTGCTTCTCTGGGGAGGCGCATGTTGTTACGGCCAGCAGCGGGTAACGCTCGAAGAGTGCCGTTGCCGGGCACGGGAACACTATCCCGCAATCGCCCAGAAGGGAGTGATCGACGAACTGGAGGAGTTCAGCATCGCCAACGCCCGCCGCAACTGGTTGCCCAAGATATCGCTCTCGGCCATGGCGGGTTACCTCACCGAGGTACCCGAATTCCCCGAGAAGCTCAACAACCTCTTCTCGCAACTGGGAATGAACTTTTCCGCCATGCCCAACGCCCTCTACGGCACTGCGGTACAGATTCAGCAAGCCGTATGGGACGGCGGACTGATCAAGGCGCAGACCGAAGCCGCCAAGGCCGAAGGCGAGGTTTCCCGCCGCAACTGGGAGACCGAGATGTATGCTCTCGACGAACGGGTCGACCAGCTCTACTTCGGTTCGCTGCTGCTGCAGGAGCATATCGCCACCGCCGACCTGATGCTCGAGGAGCTGTCGCGCAACTACGGGATGCTCGAATCCATGATCCGCTTCGGCACGGCCGAGAAGAACGATCTCGACCTGCTGAAAGTGGAGATCCTGGGGGCCGAACAGCAACGCAGCCAGCTCCGCGCCACGCATGCGGCCTACCTCGCCATGCTGGGCATCATGACGGGACTCGAACTGACCGCAGCTACGGAACTCGAAAAACCGGCTCCTGCCCTTCCGCCGACCGATGCCCCGAACGAACGGCCCGAACTCGCCCTGATGGATGCGCAGGCGGGGTTGCTGAACGCACAGCGCCGCGCGGTACGGGCGAGCGTCATGCCGCAGATAGGGGCTTTCGTGCTGGGCGCCTACTCCAATCCCAGCCCCAACATCTTCAACAGCATGATGGGCGAGAGCAAATGGTCGCCCTACCTCTTCGCAGGCATCAGCATCAAGTGGAACATCGAAGGCCTGTACACCAAAAAGAACCAGATGGCGCAGATCGAACTCAACCGCCGCCGGCTGGAATCGCAGCGCGCGACTTTCCTCTACAACATGGAGCTGCAGGGCACGCAGGAGCGTGCCGCCATCGCACAGATGGAGGAAGTGATGCGCTACGACGAAGAGATCATCGAGCTGCGCAGCACGATACGCCGCCGGACCGAAGCGCTGGTGCACAACGGCGAAGGGAGCATCAACGACCTGCTACGCGACCTGAATGCCGAAGAGCAGGCCCGACGCAACCGGACGATCCACGAGGTGGAGTGGCTCAAGAACATCTACGATCTGAAACACACGGTAAACCGATAATCTCATGAATATGAACATACAGCGAATCGGCACGGCCCTTCTGGCCGCCGCAACTCTTCTGACGGCAGGAGGCTGTGCGGGCGACCGCCAACAATACGACGCCACGGGTACCTTCGAGGCGACGGAAGTCGTCGTATCCGGCGAAGTGAACGGTCGCATCCTGGAGTTCCCCGTCAGCGAAGGAAGCCCCGTCCGCAGCGGGGAGCAGGTAGGCCTCATCGACTCCACCCAACTCCATCTGCAGAAGCTGCAGGTCGAGGCCAATATCCGGGCATTGGAAAGCAGCCGACCGGCGGTCGGCGCACAGCTCGCACCGCTGGAAGAGCAGCTCGCCAAGCAGCAACGCGAAAGAGCGCGCGTGGAGAACCTGATGAAGGCCGACGTGACGACCGCCAAACAGCTCGACGACATCACCTCCGCAATCACGGTACTCGAGAAGCAGCTCGATGCACAGCGCAGTGCGCTCGGCAATGCGCTCCATAGCACCGAAGCCCAGATCGCGGCCGCACGCGCCCAGCACCTCCAACTGGAAGAGCAACTGGCCCGATGCCGCATCACCTCGCCGATCGACGGAACCGTACTGGCCAAATACGCACAGGCGGGCGAGCTCGCCGTCGCGGGCAAGCCGCTGATGAAGGTGGCCGACGTGGACAACATCTACCTGAAGGCCTATCTCGTCTCCTCGCAGCTTCCGCAGGTGCAACTGGGCCGGAAAGTGACGGTGTACGCCGATTTCGGAAACGGCGAACGGCGCGAATACGAGGGGACCGTGACGTGGATAGCCGACCGGAGCGAATTCACGCCCAAGAACATCGTCACCTCGGACGACCGCGCCAACATGGTGTATGCGATCAAGGTGGCCGTTCGGAACGACGGCTACCTGAAGATAGGAATGTACGGAGGAATCAACCTGTAAGAGCATGCCTGCGGTAAGCGTCGACAACATCACCAAACGGTACGGAAAGACCGTCGCCCTGGATGGGGTGAGCTTCGAGGTGGAGAAGGGGGAGCTGTTCGGCATCATCGGTCCCGACGGCGCCGGAAAAACCACGCTCTTCCGCATCATCGCCACGCTCATACTGGCCGACGGAGGTACCGCCACGGTGGACGGATTCGACGTGGTGCGGGACTACAAGGAGCTGCGCAAACGCATCGGCTACATGCCCGGACGCTTCTCGCTCTACCAGGACCTTACGGTAGAGGAGAATCTCGCGTTCTTCGCCGCGGTGTTCGGGACGACCATCCGGGAGAACTACCGCCTGGTGGAGGGTATCTACAAATTCCTCGAGCCGTTCCGCAAGCGGCGGGCAGGGAAACTCTCGGGCGGCATGAAGCAGAAGCTCGCGCTCTGCTGCGCCCTCATCCACAAACCCGACATCCTCTACCTCGACGAACCGACCACGGGCGTAGACCCCGTTTCGCGCAAGGAGTTCTGGGAGATGCTGGGCAAACTCCAGCAGGAAGGGATCACGATCGTGGTTTCCACCCCCTACATGGACGAAGCCAACCTGTGCGACCGCATCGCGCTCATCAAAGGGGGACGCTTCCTGCAAATCGATACGCCCCGGAACATCCGGCAGAGCTTCTCCGTGCCGCTGTGGGCGATCCGGTCCGACCGGATGCACCGCCTGCTCGACGACGTAAGAACGTTTCCGGGGGTGACCAACTGCTACGCTTTCGGCGAAAACCACCACTTCACCACGGGCGACGGCTTCGATGCCGAAGGGTTGTGCCGCCACTTGCGGCAGAGGGGACACGGCGACCTGCTTCTCCTCCCCGCCGAAGCCACCATCGAGGATGGCTACATGCTGCTGGCCGGACAATAAACGACAATGCCATGGAGAGGGAAACAGTCATACATGCGGAAGAGTTGACCAAACGGTTCGGAAACTTCACGGCAGTGGACCGCATATCGTTCGACGTGGACCGCGGAGAGGTCTTCGGCTTCCTCGGCGCCAACGGCGCAGGCAAAACCACCGCCATGCGCATGCTCTGCGGCCTGAGCCGCCCCACCTCCGGCACGGGGACGGTGGCAGGGTTCGACATCGCGCGGCAATACGAGAAGATCAAACGCAACATCGGCTACATGAGCCAGAAGTTCTCCCTTTACGAAGACCTGAAGGTATGGGAGAATATCCGGCTGTACGCCGGCATCTACGGCATGAAAGGGGCCGAGATCGCCCGCAAGACCGACGAACTGCTCGAAAGGCTCGATTTCGCCGGCGAGCGCAACACGATGGTCAGGAAGCTGCCGCTGGGCTGGAAACAGAAGCTCGCCTTCTCGGTCTCCATCTTCCACGATCCGGCCATCGTCTTCCTCGACGAGCCGACCGGCGGCGTGGACCCCTACACCCGGCGGCAATTCTGGGAGATGATCTACGAAGCGGCCGACCGGGGCATCACGGTCTTCGTGACCACGCACTACATGGACGAGGCGGAGTACTGCGACCGGGTGTCGATCATGGTGGACGGACGCATCGACGCGCTCGATACGCCGCACAACCTCAAGGAGCGGTTCGGGGCACGCTCCATGGAGGAGGTATTCCATGCTCTTGCAAGAAAGGCCGAAAGAAAGGAGTAGCAACGCCATGAGAGAGTTCGGAGCATTCGTAAAGAAAGAGTTCTACCACATCCTGCGCGACCGCCGGACGATGCTCATCGTGCTCGTGATGCCCGTCGTGCTCATCGTCCTTTTCGGCTTCGCGCTCTCGACCGAGGTGCGCAACGTCGACATCGCCATCCTCTCCCCCTCGCCCGACCCCACGGTGAGGCAGATCGCCGACAGGCTCGACGCCAGCGAATACTTCACCGTGACACGGTGGCTCGACACGCCGGCCCGGATCGACGAAGCGATGAAATCGGGGGAGGTGCAGCTGGTGGTGGCCTTCGGACAGCACTTCTCGGGCGGCATGTTCTCGCCCGACGGGGTGCAGATGCAGATGATCGTGGATGCCAGCGACGCCAACATGGCACAAAGCTACACCTCATACGCCAGCGGCATCATCGCGGCCTTCGCCGGCGAAATGGCCGGGGCGGGCGGACCGCAAGGCATCCTCTCGCAGGTGCAGTTCCTCTACAACCCCCAGATGAAGTCGGCCTACAACTTCGTTCCGGGCATCATGGGGCTCATCATGATGCTCATCTGCGCCATGATGACCTCCATCTCCATCGTCCGCGAGAAGGAGACGGGCACCATGGAGGTGCTGCTCGTATCGCCCGTGCGCCCCATCTACATCGTGGTATCGAAGATGGTACCCTACTTCGTGCTCTCGTGCATCAACCTGGCGACCATCCTGCTGCTGTCGGTCTTTGTACTGGATGTGCCCGTGGCGGGCAGCCTGGCGGCCCTGTGGCTCGTGTCGCTCATCTACATCATCGCCAACCTCTCGCTGGGGCTGCTCATCTCCACCATGGCCCGGCAGCAGGTCATCGCGCTGATGTTCTCCGGACTGCTGCTCATGATGCCGACCATGCTCCTCTCGGGAATGATCTTTCCCATAGAGAGCATGCCCTGGCCGCTGCGGGGCATTTCGTGTCTTCTTCCGGCAAGGTGGTACATCACCGCCGTCCGCAAACTGATGATCCAGGGTCTTCCGATGCTCTTCGCATGGAAGGAGACGGTCATCCTCGCGTCCATGGCCGTCGTGCTGATCGGTGCGAGTCTTAAGAAACTGAATAACCGGCTCGAATAATGACCCTCAAGTACCTGCTCGAAAAAGAGTTCAAACAGTTTTTCCGGCACCAGTTCATGCCGAAACTGGTCGTGCTCTTTCCGCTGATGATCATGGTGCTCATGCCGTGGGCCACCACCCTCGACATCAAGGATATCAACACCATCGTGGCGGACCACGACGCCAGCACGATGTCGTGCGACCTGATCAAGGCCATCCACAACTCCTCCTACTTCCGCCTGATGGATGTCACGGAGAGTCACGCAGAGGCTGCGGATGCGATGGAATTCGGCGATGCCGACCTCATCGTGGAGATTCCGGCGGGCTTCGAGGAGAGCTACATCCGCAACGGCTCGGCCGACCTGCTGGTGGCCATCAACACGGTCAATACGACCAAAGGGGTTCTGGGCCGCGCCTACATCCAAATGCTGACCACCGAGTTCACCGTCCGCGAACCCTCTCCGGCACCGGCCGCGCAGACGACCCTGCCGCAACTGGAGATCCTCGTAAAGAACATGTACAATCCCCTGCTGGATTACAAGCACACGATGGTACCCGGCCTGATGGTCGTGGTGATCATGCTGCTGTGCGGCTTCATGCCGGCGGTCAATATCGTACAGGAAAAGGAGTTGGGGACCATCGAACAGATCAACGTCACGCCCGTTTCAAAGCTCTCGTTCATTCTCGCCAAGTTGATTCCCTTCTGGATCATAGGCATCTTCGCCCTGGTGGTGAGCATGCTGCTCGCCTGGCTCATCTACGACCTGTACCCCGTGGGCAGCCTTTGGAACATCCTCCTCTTTACGGCCCTCTTCATTCTCACCATGACGGGAATGGGCCTGATCATCTCCAACAGCTCCTCTACCATGCAGCAAGCCACCTTCGTGATGCTCTTCTTCATCATCATATTCATCATGATGTGCGGCCTGCTGACACCGGTCAAAAGCATGCCCACGTGGGCACAGGCCGTCGCAGCGGTCAATCCTACGAAATACATGGTGGATGCCATGCGGGGAATCTACCTGAAGGGGAGCGACATGGCCGATCTGTGGAGGGAGGCCGCAGCGCTCGCGGCCATGGCCGTGATCCTGAACGTGTGGGCCATCCTGAGCTACCGGAAGAACAGCTGAAAAGCCCCTTGCCGCGCCCGGTCCCGTCCTCACGCAACTCCCCGGCCGGAAAACCGGCAGCCGAAAGGTCAGGCCGGCTCGACCTGCATCACCTCGATACCGATACGCTTGAGAAGCAGTACACCGTCGTCGCAGTGGTAGTCGTCGCAGTAAACCACCCGTTTGATACCCGCCTGTATGATGAGTTTCGCACACTCGATGCAGGGGGCGGCGGTGATGTAGAGCGTGGCGCCGTCGCCGTTGTTGGCGCTTTTGGCCAGCTTGGTGATGGCATTGGCCTCGGCATGCAGCACATAGGGCTTGGTCTTGCCCGTCGTTTCGTCCTCGCAGATATTCTCGAAGCCCGAGGGAGTGCCGTTATATCCGTCGGATATGATCATCTTGTCCTTGACGATCAGCGCCCCCACCTGCCGGCGGACACAATAGGAGTTCTCCGCCCATATCTTCGCCATGCGGATGTACCGCATGTCCAACTGCCTCTGTTTCTCTTCGTGATATCCCATTACGACAACTCTTACTCCTAAAACAACTTTTTCCGGCCCGCCGTCACCACGAAATCCTTCAGGTAGGCCGGTTCGAAATAGGCGGTATCCTCCACCTCTCCCGCATCGAGCCGGGCCTGCGCGAGCCCGCAAAGCCCCCGCGCCGAAGGCTGTACGTCGATGAACCGGACTCCGTCGCGGGGTAGCACCTCCAGGGTCTTGGCCGCACCGCTCCCGAAGACGAAGAACTCCCCTCCGGGACGGATGAACGTCCCGAAACTCGCAGCCGTCACCACCTCGGCGGCGACTTCCGAACGCCGCTCGAGCGAAGTATCGAACACCTCGGCATAGACCTCCATCCTACGGGCGTCTATCATGGGGCAGAGCAGCGCCTCCTCCCACCGTTCGGCATGGAAGAGCCCCGCCCTGCGGTCTTCGCAGGCGATGACCGCCAGCGCCGCGAGCGAGTCGACCGCCAGCAACGGAATATCCAGGGCATAACAAAGCCCCTTGGCGAAGGAGGTGCCTATCCGCAGACCGGTGTAGGACCCCGGCCCACGGCCGACCGCCACCGCATCCAGTTCACGGGGGCTCACCCCCGCTTCCCGGAAAAGTTCGTCGGCGAATACGGCCACCTTGCGGGCGTGGTCGCGCCCCGCCTCCTCCCGAACGGAAACAGGCCTGCCTGCGCGGGAGAGTGCGACGGAACATACATCCGTTCCGGTTTCTATGCAGAGTATAAGGGACATTTTCTTTCGCTATTCGATTTCGATACGGGGGAGCCTGCGGGCGGCTGCGATCGCAGCTTCCTGCCGGACGAAGGGAGTTTACCGCTTCATGGCGCGGTCCATCTCCCGCCGGGCATCCTTCTCCTTGATGTAGTCGCGTTTGTCGTAGCTCTTCCGGCCGCGGGCCAGTCCGATCACCGCCTTGGCAAGGCCCCGGTCGTTCAGGAAAAGCCGCAGTCCCACGACAGTCACCGACTTGTCCTGCGATGCCCGCTCCAGTTTGTCGAGTTCGCGCCTGTTGAGCAGCAGTTTGCGGTCGCGCCGCGGCTGGTGGTTGTTGTAGGTACCCCAATGGTATTCGGAGATGTTCAGCCCCCGGATGTAAAGTTCGTGGCGGTCGAAATAGCAGTAACAATCCACCATGGAAGCCTTGCCCAGTCGGAGCGACTTGATCTCGGTACCGGTCAGCACGATGCCGGCGACATACTCTTCGAGTATCTCGTAGTCGAACGCGGCCCGCTTGTTCTTTATATTTATCTTCTTGTTGTAATCCGCCATAGCCTATTCGCAAAGGTACATATTCCGCAACGATAAACAAAAACCGGACCCTTGCCCGCGGTCGGCCGACCTCAGAGGATCAGCCTCGAGATCTTCTTCGCAATCCGGGTCCGCACCTCGTTGAGTGCGGCGATGTTCTCCATGATGGACATCTGCTCCTCCTCCGAAAGTCCTTCGTCGGCAAGCCGCTCCTTGAGCTTGGCGATGATGGCCTCGATGGTCTTCGACTTATAGAGGGTGACCACCCGCGGAACGAGTTCCGACAGGCGCTCCTCCTCGCTGTCGAGAAAGATCTCGTGTCGTTTCCACAGCTCGCTCATCACGTAGTTGGTATCCGAGGTGAGGATGTCGACCGCCGCGTTGCACACCAGCGGGTCAGCATGGTTGGTGAAGTAGTGCTCCGGCACCCGGACCCCCTCGCCCAGGTCGGCATAGTGCTGTTCGTAGCACTCGTATATCGCCCTGTACTGGGGGTTGCGGATGGATACGTCGTCGTGCAGGTCGCTGAAGATGGTTTCCGCCACATTGAACTTCACCAGGTTGCGCCCCTCCTTGTGTTCGAAATAGAGATGACCGTACTTCATCAGGTAGCCCACGATCTCCTTCTCCAGCTCGTCCATGCTGCTGCCTGCGGTCACGCCCCTGAGCGGGGTGGGCAGCACGGCGGCCTGCTCCTCGCGGCGGCGCTGCGCCTGCATGTTGCGCAGGAAATCGCCGGTCTGACGGTCGTAATGCACCGAATGACGCTTGCGGGCCACCTCGGCCACGAGTACCTGCTCGTCCACCTCCATGCTCTTCGCACAGTCCTTGATGAATACCGAGCGGATGATCGGGTCGGGAATCTCGGAGATCGACTGCACGATATCGGTAACCAGCCCGGCCCTCTTCAACGGATCGTCCCCGGCGTCGGCCATCAGCAACCGC
Organism: uncultured Rikenellaceae bacterium; assembly: GCA_910577285.1. GTDB lineage: Bacteria > Bacteroidota > Bacteroidia > Bacteroidales > Rikenellaceae > Tidjanibacter. Next base: position 73,263 of record CAJTLO010000002.1, read on the forward strand.
GTCTTGAAACGGATGAAATCCTCTTCGTGCTCCTCGATGTAGCTCTTCACCTGGGCCGCCGAATGCGAACGGCCGAACGAATCGGGATCCTCGCCGTCGGGCAGCAGCACCACCCGCACGTTCAGCCCCTCGCGCAGGATCATGTCGATACCGCGCAGCGACGCCTTGATGCCCGCCGAGTCGCCGTCGTAGATGACGGTGACATTCTTCGTGAACCGGCTGATGAGTTTGATCTGGTCCACGGTCAGGGAGGTGCCCGACGAGGCTACCACATTCTCCACCCCCGTCTGGTGCATCCGCATCACATCCGTATACCCCTCCACGAGAATACAGAAGTTCTCGCGCACGATGGCGTTCTTCGCATGATAGATCCCGTACAGGCTGTGACTCTTGCTGTAGATGACGCTTTCGGGCGAATTGAGGTACTTGGCCGTACGGTCGCTCGTTTTCAGCACCCGCCCCCCGAACGCGATGACTCGACCGCTGATGGAGTGCACCGGAAAGATGACGCGCCCCGTGAAGCGGTCGTAATACCCGCCCGTTTCGCGCTTGATGGTAAGTCCCGTTTCGGTAAGGAACTGCTCCTTGTATCCCGCGCCGAGCGCCGCCATGGTCATCGCGTCTCCCTTGGCCGGGCAGTAGCCCAGCGAGAACTTGCGGATGGTGGCATCGGTGAACCCGCGCTCGCGGAAATACCCCATCCCCACGCTCAGCCCCTCGTCGGTATCATGCAGCACGTGCTGGAAATAGTCGGCGGCCCAACTGCTGACCACCATCATGCTCTCGCGGTCGTCGTTCCGCTTGGCCTCTTCCGGCGTAAGCTCCTTCTCCCGCACCTCGATGCCGTACTTCTTCGCGACATACTTGAGCGCTTCACCGTAGGTCATCTTCTCGTGCTCCATGACGAACGTCACGGCGTTGCCGCCCTTGCCGCAACCGAAACACTTGAAGAGCCCCTTGGCGGGGGAGACGACGAAAGAAGGCGTGCGCTCGCTATGGAACGGACAGCAGGCCTGGTAGTTCGCCCCCTTACGTTTGAGGGTGACGAAATCGCTCACCACCTCCACGATGTTGGCGGCGGCATAGATTCGGTCTACTGTTTCCCTGTCTATCATCTCGTACGTTCGGAATATCCTCCGTGCAAATTTACGAATTTCCGCCCGACCGGCCGCACCGACCGGTCCTTTTCGCACCCTCGACCGCGACGGAGCACCGCCGCACGAACAGCCCGCGCACGCCACGCGACCATACACACGCAGGGGACGACGGAAACCTACGCCCCGACGTCCCCCGCCCGAAAACTCACCGTCAGAAGGGGAAAAGCAGCGGCAGCACGAAGATCATCACCACTCCCATGGCCACCTGCAAGGGGAGACCCACACGAATGTAGTCGCCGAACTTGTATCCCCCGGCATTCATCACCAGCGCATTGGGCGGTGTGGAGAAGGGCGATGCGAAACACATGCTCGCCGAAACGGCCACCGCGAAGAGGAAAGGATAGGGGCTCACCCCCATCCGCAGGGCGGCATCCATGGCGATAGGGGCAAAGAGCACCGCCGTGGCCGTATTGCTGATGAACATGGTCGTCAGCGAAGTGGCGAAGTAGACCGCCGCCAGCAACCCGTGCGGTCCCACATCGCCCAGGCCGTGCAGCAGGAATCCGGAGATGGCGGCCGTGATGCCGGTTTTGTCGAAAGCGACGGACATGGGAATCATGGCGGCTATCAGCACCACGCTGCTCCAGTTGATGCTGGTGTAGGCCTCCTCCATGTTGCGCAGGCAGCCGGTGAGCACCATCAGCACCGATGCCAGCAGCACGGCGGCCACCCCCGGCACCACGTCGAGTACCATGAGCAGGATCATGCCCGCCATAATGAGCGCCGCCACGGGCGCCTTTCTGTCGAGCGTCACGCGGGCCGCCCGCTTTTCGGGCTGCCCCAGCAGCACGAATTCGTCCGTATACTCCTCCAGACCGGTCAGGTTCTCCCACGTCCCCTGAATCAGCAACGAATCCCCCGCATGCATCTTCACGTCGCGCACGTCGCCCAGGTCGTACTCCCCGTGCCGCTTGACGCCGAGCACGTTCACGTTGTAGAGCTCCCGGAAACGGCTGTCCGCCACCGTGTGGTTGACGAGGTGGGAATTGGGCATGATGAACGCCTCGGCATACCCCGTATCGGCAGTTTCGCCCGACGTCTGCGGGCTCCACTCGGTCGCCACAAGCCCCTGCTCCGCCACCAGGCGGTCCACATTCTCCTCGCTGCCGTGCAGATGCAGGATGTCTTCGGCCCGGATCACGCTCTCGGGTCCGGCGACCTCCTCGGTAACGGCCCGGCGGAACCGGCCCGGCGAGGTGTGGATGATGCGACCCACGCTCACGTCGTAGAGCGAACCGATGCGCAGCTCCTTCAGCGAACGACCCACCACGGGCGACGCGGCAGGCACCTCCACCTGAAAACTATGCCGTTCGAGGTGATACTCGGCAACGAGCTCCGGCAACGTCTTGGTCCGTTGCCGCTCCTTCGTTTTCCCGGCCTCCTTGCCCACCAGCAACCGGCTCAGGAAATAGAGTACCCCCACGCCGACGGCTACGACCACCGCCCCTACGGGAGCGAAGGTGAAGAAACCGAGAGGCTTCATGCCGGCATCCACGAGCGCCTCCTGAATAACCAGGTTGGGCGGGGTACTGATCAGGGTAAAGAGCCCCATGCTGCTGGCGAAGGCCATGGGCATCAGGTAACGACGCGAACTGATGCCGGCCGAAGCGGCCATGCTCATCACGATGGGCATCATGACCGCCACCGTCCCCGTATTGCTCACGAAGGCCCCTATGAGTGCCGTCACGAGCATCACGAGGATGAAAAGCACATTCTCGTTCTTTCCGCCGATACGCAGAATCCGGCTGCTGATCATCTTGGCCAGACCCGTACGGAAAATACCGGCACCGACCACGAACAGCCCCACCATCATGATCACCACCGGACTCGCGAACCCCGAGAGCGCCTCGGAAGGGGTGAGGATGCCGCCCACCAGCAGGGCGAGCAGGGCGCACAGCGCCACGATATCGGACCGGACCTTACCGCTCATGAAGAAGAAACACGAAACGAGCAGAATGCCCAGAGTCGTCACAGAGGGAGAGAACAAAGATTCCATACCTTTTTACTACCGTATGTTTATCGGATTGGCAAGATAGGGATTACCTGCGAATAATGCAACCCGGCGGGCTTCGGCGCGGCCGGGCGCAGCGCCATCGGGCCAAGGCTGGCCCCTTTTTTGAGGTGTCGTTGCAAAGCGGTCCGGCCTCCGGCCGACCCGCATACGATTTAAAATACCGACTACGATGAAAGAGATGAAAAAAGAAGAGTACAAAGAGGCACGCAGGGAGTTCGACCGAACCGCCGCGGAGCTCAAAAAGGAGGTACGCCAGGAGGCACGCGAGGCGTATACGGAGGTCAAGAAGGAGGCTTCCGACCGGATGAAGAGGATCGACGAAGAGCTCCGGGAGACGGTACGCTCGGAGAAAGCGCTCGACGACGGATGTTCGCGGCACCACATCCGGGAGGCACGCGAAGCGGCCCGCAAGGCGAAGGACGACGTCAACCTGGAGGTCATCACGGCCCGCGCCGACTTCGACGACGAGAAAGCCGATTTCCGCGACGACATCGCCGACGCCCGGCGCAAGATGCGCGACGACACCCAGACCGGCACCGTGATCGCCAAAACCTACGACATCTCCGACCGGGCGCAGCGGGCCAAGGACGAGATCGACGCCGACCGCCTCGATTCGCTGGAGAGAATGGACCGAATCGGTCGCGACATCGACCGGTAGCCCCGGGTGCCGTACCGCACCCGAAGAGGAGCGGCAGAACGGCGGTCCCCGGAACTCCGCAAACACAAAAAAGGCGCAGGCGAGCTTCCCAGCTTACCTGCACCGACATTCTAAAATCCTACCTAAAACTTAAACGCCCGTCCGCCTGAACGGACGGGTATATCGTTACAATCCAATTTCATCTTACCGAGGCAGCCCCGCACGCACGGGAGCGGATACATCGCTCGCCGCCGCACGGGAGGAAATCCCTCCTCCCCCACCGGGCCATCCCACCGCTGCGGGAGATCGCCTCCACGCTGCGGGACAGGGGAAGAACCGTTTGCGGCAACGGCACGGAAAGCGCCGAGCGCATCCCGTTCGCCACGAACCGCCGCCTTTCCAAAGAACCTTCCGGGAAACCTCTCCCCTTTCGTGTGCCGCCCGGGTACGATGCGTGCCGTACCCGTGCGATGCACCTCTAACCTAACTTACTATCCTAACTATTGCTTGTCCGGACTTCCCAGTGCGGCCCCGGAACAGAACTGTTACTGAAATAACTGTTATTCCGATAACACAAAAGTATAGCTTATTTTTTAATTCCAATAACAATTCATAATTTTTTTTCGCAAAAAACATCGAAAAGATTACGATCCGCCCACCTTCCGCCACACGCACGGTGCCTGACGACGCACCGAGGAACACGCAACGCCTTCCCCTGCGCAACGTTTCCCCACCGCCCCTCCCGGAAAAAGAACCCTGACCCCTCTGAAACTGCCGCTACGCAGCTCCGCAAAGCCTCGCCCTGTCGAGAAGCCTCCGCCGCACGCACAGAATGGCAGCCGCTTTGCACACCTTCTTATCAGAAGTCCTCCTGCAACCGGACAACCGTCACCGGACAAGGGCATGAAGAGAAAAAAATATACTATGCGATACATAGTATTGAAAAATTTACATATATTTGCGATGCCAAAAGACATTAAACCGGACATGGGCCATGAAAAAGACACTTAACGTAAACATCGGCTCCCTCGCATTCGTCATCGACGAGGATGCCTACCATATCCTGCGGAAATACCTTGACGACGTAGGAGAGCGATTCGAACCTGTAGAAGCCGCCGAAACGCTCAACGACCTGGAGATGCGCATAGCCGACATCTTCAGCGAGAACCTCGCCTCGCCCCGGCAGGTGGTCAATGCCGATCTCGTCCGCAAAACGATCGCCATTCTGGGTCGGGCCGACGAATTCGGAGAACCCCGCCGCAAGCGCCAGGAGGCACGACAGAACGACCTCAAACAACTGCGCCGCTCGCGCCACAACCGGGTGCTCGGCGGCGTATGCGGCGGTCTGGCCGACTATTTCGGAATCGACGTCGCCGTCATCCGCCTCCTGATGTTTCTGCTCATCTTCTTCGGCGGCATCAGCGTGTGGGTATACATCATCCTGTGGATCGTGATTCCCTCCGAAGCGTGAGTCCCCGCCGCCGAATACCTTTGAAAACATCCCGCCGGGCACCGGCCCGCAGCGAGACAGACAAGCAAACCAACCGATAAAAAAGACAAACATGGAGATCATCAACGACAATAGGGAGCCCAAGCGGCTCTACCGCAGCCGCCGGCACATCCTCGGCGGCGTATGCCAGGGACTGGCCGACTATTTCAACGTAGACGTCGTACTCGTCCGCATCATCGCACTCTTCGCCCTTTTCTGCTTCTCGGCAGGCTTCTGGGTATATCTCGTGCTGTGGATAGCGGTTCCCCTGGAACCGGCATCGGCCGGGGGCCGCGACAATTACGGAAGGAGCTGACCATGGAACCCATCAACGTTGACAACACCAAGGCGCAGATGCGCAAGGGGATTCTGGAGTACTGCGTACTGCTGATCCTTTCGCGCGGCGACTCCTACGCCCCGAAGATCATCGCGGAGCTCAAGAACGCGCAAATGATCGTCGTGGAGGGAACGCTCTACCCCATTCTCACGCGCCAGAAAAACCAGGGGCTGCTCTCCTACCGCTGGGAGGAGTCGCCGCAGGGCCCTCCCCGGAAGTACTACACCCTCACCGACAAGGGACGCGAAGCGCTCGCCCAGCTCGACGCCTCGTGGGACGAGCTGATAGGACAGATCGCACAGATACGCGGCCGCTAACGCGGTCCGGAAAACACCATCAAGACCATGAAAGAGGTTGTAAAAGTAAGCATATCGGGCATCGCATTCTCGTTCGCCCCGGACGCCTACGAGGTAATGAAAAGCTACCTCGACAGACTCGAGGCCGGCTACGCGAAGCAGCCCGACGGACGTGAGATCGTTGCCGACATCGAGGCACGCATCGCGGAACTGATCCTGAACGAACAGGAGAGCGACAGCGTGGTGAGCCGGCAGCTCGCCGAATCGGTAGTGGCCCAACTCGGCTTTCCGGACGAGCTGGAGGAGCACGCAGACTCCGCGGAGAAACTCCCGAAACGACTCTACCGGAATCCCGAAGGTGCCGTACTGGGCGGCGTATGCTCCGGTCTGGGCACCTATTTCCGCACCGATCCCGTATGGATACGGCTTGCATTTTTCCTGCCGCTCCTGCTCATCGTACTCCCCACCCACGGCTTTTTCGGATCGCTGTTCGTGGCGGGCATCGTGCTCTACCTCATCCTGTGGATCGCCATTCCGATGGCGCGGACACCGCGACAAAGGCTCGAGATGCAGGGCGAAAGGGTCACCGCATCCTCCATCCGGGAGAACTTCGCAGACGACGCCTCGGCCATGCCGCCCGCTCCGAAACGCCAACGGTCGGCCACGGTATGGGCCGATCTCGTCTACGCCGCGGGGCGCATCCTGCTGTTCCTGCTTAAAACGGCGGTATTCTTCATCGTGCTGGGTGTCAGCCTGGCCGCCATCGGATGCCTCATCGCACTCTTCGCGCTGCTGATAAGCGAAGAACTGCCGGGCAGCGGAATGGTGATGGAAGCCTTCGCCGGCCTGGAGGGCATCACGCCGGGCCTCTATACCGGACTGCTGCTGATCGCGGTACTGATTCCGCTGCTCCTGATCGACTACTTCCTCCTGACCATCCTCTTCGGCTCGAGGGCTAACCGCACCTTCCTGCTGGCCGCATCGGTGCTGTGGATCGTACTGATCGTCTACCTCTCGGTAACCACGCTCCGGAATGCCGACAACCTGCACGAGGGGGCACGGCAGCTCGGATACGACATCGAAGAGTTCGAAGAGTTCGACGACTTCTACGACCGCCACCGCAACGTCCGCGAACGGACAGGTGCATGGAACCGGAGCGAAGAGGCGGACGACGACCCCGTCATCGAAGAGCTCTCCCGCGAATACCTCGAAGAGGAATGGGACGAGAACAACGCCGATAACATCCGTGTGGAGATCACCGAAGACGGCGACAGAGTCGTCATCCGCAAAGTGGTTCTTCATCCCGACAACCCCGCCGACACCCTCAGCGACGAACGCATCGTGGTCGGCCGACACACCCGATAAAACCTTCACACCGGTCCAACGACCGGAAACAATAAAAACGATACCATGGAAGTGATAAACGACAGTCGGCCGCCGCAGCGGCCGCAAAAGAGAAAAGAGGGCAACCTGGCCGGCAACATCTACCTCGGAGGCATCCTCGTGACCATCGGACTGATCTGGCTGCTCTACAACATCGGATGGATCGGCTACGGCCTCTTCCACGCGCTCTTCTCGTGGCAGATGCTGCTGGTGGCCACGGGCGGTTTCCTGCTGGCACTCCGCCGATGGGGCGCAGGCCTGCTGACGGGCGGACTCGGCATTCTTTTCATGGCGATGGACGTGCTGAACATCCACCTCTCCTTCAGCAAAATCGTACTTCCGGTTCTGCTCATGGCGGCGGGCATCGCGCTGATCATTTCGCGGGCGGCAAAACAATGATGCGACAGGGCGCATCCTCCGCATCATCCGGCCAGGGGAAGCCGTCCCGCCGCGCGGCCCTCTGCCGGTGGGGAAAGGTTCCGGCCGGGGCGACGCAAGCGCCCCCGCGCACGTCAGCGAACTCTGTCGAAAAAGATGTTCTTGCCGCTGACCGAGAGGGGAATGGCATAAATCACGGAACAGTCGTCGAGAAAACCCAGCTCCTTCGCGGCAACGCCCGCGGAATAGAGGATACGGTTGTCCACCCGGCAATCCGCCGCCACGGCGACGGCGCTTCCCACGGCGATACCGAGGTCGGTAACGTCGAACACGCAGGGAACCGAAGGTGCGCTCTCGCGCTTTTCGCGACAGGTAGGATACCCGCAAAGGGCACAATTCAGGCCGCGCACCTCATGGCGGCAGCCGATCAGCACGACGGCCTGCGAATGCGCGACTCCCTCGGCGTCGCGCAGGAAAAAGGCTTTTCCGTCGCGTTCGCCGATCTCGCGCATTTTATGGGCGAGCCGCGTAAGGCGCGACAGGCCCAGGGCGGCAATATCGAGGTGATCCGCTCCGCACCCCTTCGGTGCGGTTCTCGCGGCCGTCATCATCGCCCTGGCCACCGACATTACATACTCTTCTCTCGACTCGTTCTCTCTGATTATCATGATTCAATCCGTTCTACATCGACAAGCCCCCCGCAAAGGGCCGGAGATGCAAAGATACCGGTAATCGGAGCTTTTCCGCAAAAGAGAACCGCGAAAAACACCCCGGGAAAAGAACGAGCGAAAGATAGGGAAGAGTTTGGAGCGGAAATTGCACGCCCAACCGAAAACACAACGACGAATAACCCCGAAAGGGACGACAATCATTAAAAATCGACTATCATGAAAAAACTGACACTCCTCCTGCTCGGCCTGGTGGCACTCCAGACGACGGCATGCGGCGCGAACGACAAACCCATCAAGGTCACCGACCTGCCCCGTCCGGCACAGGAATTCATCTCGACACACATGCCCGACCACAAGGTGGCGATGGCGAAGATGGATGCCGAACTTTTCGACAAGAGCTACGAGGTGATCTTCGCCAACGGCGACAAGGTCGAATTCGACCGATCGGGCGAATGGACCGACGTGGAGTATCTCGAAGGTGCCGTTCCGGCAGCGATCGTTCCGGCAGCGATCGCGAAGTACGTGGCTGCAAACTACCCGGATGCCTACATCCGGAGCATCGACCGCGACCGCCACGACTACGAGGTGAAACTCTCCAATCTCTGGGAGATCAAGTTCGACCTCGACTTCAACGTCATCGACCTGGACAACTGATCCGGAATCCGGCATCGGAATGCACGGCCGCAACGCCGGTGCTTCCTCGCGACATACGGCCCGGCGGCCCCCTTCGCCGTCCGCCGGACAACCCTACGACACCAACGCCATAATCAAAGGGAGGAGAACGCATTTGTTCTCCTCCCTTTGATTATTTCCCTACCCCTAAAATTACAAACGACATCCGAGCCGCCGTACGCCAATTCTTAACACGCATTCCCACTCTCCTCTTTCATAAGTATAAAAACAAATTCCGTAGGGAATTTTTATTCAATCTATTTATTATCTTTATTAACAAGACACTAACACTAAAACGCCCCTGTACAATGAAAAAATTTCTTTTACCGGTATTAGCGGCGATGCTGATGATACCGACAAGCTGTAACAACAGCCAGCCCGAACCGCTATCTCCACGCGGCCTGAGCTACTTTTACATCCAAAACGATTTGGACATAGACCTTGAATTTGCAGGGCCCTATTATCAGGAACCAGGAACACAGCTTGTTCAGGAGGGATATCGCACACCCGGAACGCCTGATCTTCCTAAAAGATTCCAAGTCAATCTATACCGCAAAATACTTTTACCTGCGCACACCAAAACGCTCGTAAAAGTATTTGAAAGCCCGGACAACACCGAACCGTCCAACTGTTTCTACTACGCCAATATCATCCGTTTCAACGGGCTGTGCCAAGTGTATCCGAAAGGCGATTATGATTGGAAACACAAAAACATATGGTCTTACGAACATTGGCACTATACGCGCACAGACCAATGGACGGCCGAGTACATAATGACCGTCGACCACGATATCTGGAACGATTGGTAACAAGCGATAATACCTAAACAAACCTTTAAACCCTAAAGTTATGAAACCTGTTTCCAAATCCACCGCAGCATTATTGGCTTTTCCCAACTACAGCGCACGTATCCTGCTTAGCGAACAACCCTAAATCTCCCGATGAAGGCCGCACCGGGCCGAAGCCGAGAAGGGGAGAAACGATTAAATCGTTCCTCCCCTTCTCGGTTTTTCACGACGGACGGAAACCGCCCGACGCACCCGGAAGACACTCCCCTATTCGGGTTGCCCTTCGAAATATTTGTCCGCCACGCGCGGCATCTCCTTCTGGTATTCGCCCTTGGCGAGCTTTTCGCGGCAAGCCTCGAAACAGTCGAGCGTATACGCCACGTCATCCAGGGTATGAACCGCCGTAGGAATGATGCGCAGGATGATCTCGCCCTTGGGTATCACCGGATAGGTCACCACCGAGCAGAAGAGGTTGAAGCGTTCGCGCAGGTCGTACACCAGGTTGGTGGCCTCCTCCACGCCACCCTTCATATAGACGGGAGTCACGGGAGAGAGCGTACCGCCGATATCGAACCCTTTGTCGCGGAATCCCTGCTGCAGGGCACGGGTAATGGTCCACAACCGCTCGCGGTATTCGGGATGGGTTTCGATGAGTTCAAGACGCTTGAGCGCACCGATCACCATGGGCATCGGAAGACTCTTGGCGAACTGCTGCGACCGCATGTTGTAACGGAAGAAGTCGATCAGGTATTTGTCGCCGCAGACGAAAGCACCGATACCGGCCATCGACTTGGCGAAGGTGTTGAAGAGCACGTCCACCCCGTCCACGCAGTTGAAATGGTGGGCGGTACCGCGGCCGTCGGGGCCCATCGTACCGAAACCGTGGGCATCGTCCACGAGGAAGGTGAAGTCGAAATCCTTCTTCATCGCCACGATCTCGTCCAGCTTGCCCAGGTCGCCCTTCATGCCGAATACGCCCTCGGTGATGACGAGGATACCGCCGCCGGTCTCCTTCACGAGTTCCGTGGCACGGCCCAGTTCCACGCGGAGCCGCTCCATGTCGTTATGCGGATAGACGAAACGCTTGCCCATGTGCATGCGCAGACCGTCGATGATGCAGGCATGCGCCTCGGAGTCGTATACCACCACGTCGCGACGGGTGAGCAGGCAGTCGATGATGGACAACATGCCCTGGTAGCCGAAGTTGAGCAGAAAAGCATCCTTCTTGCCGACGAACTTCGCCAGCCGGCGCTCCAGCTCTTCGTGGTATTTGGTCTGACCGCTCATCATGCGCGCACCCATCGGGGCCGCCATACCGAACTCTACGGCACCCAAAGCATCGGCTTTGCGGACCTCCGAATGGTTGGCCAGTCCGAGGTAGTTGTTGAGGCTCCAGTTAAGAACCTCCTTGCCGCGGAATTTCATGCGGGGACCGATGTCGCCTTCGAGCTTGGGGAATGCGAAATAACCGTGGGCATAGTCGATATACTGCCCGATAGGTCCGCCGGAGTTCTGCCTGATTCTCTCTAAGATGTTCACTTGAATATGTTTTAGAAGTTATCTATCGTCCGTATCGGCGGTTCGCCGAATGAGGTCGGACAAATTTAGCCATTATTACTGAAAGTAAGAGAAAATGCAATAAACTTTTTTGCGTCTCGTTAAAGTTGCGTAACTTTGTGCGCATTTGCACCGTGCACGCCTGTATAAACCAACGACATCATGACGAAACCGCTCCTGAGAATAACGGTCTGCACCGCGGCCCTGCTGCTTGCGGCGGGATGCAGCGGCTACAACAAACTGCTGAAAAGCAACGACAAGGAACGGATGTATCAGGCTGCGTTCGAGTATTTCGAGGCGGGCAAGTACGACAAGACGCTGCAACTTTTCGAGGAGATAGCCCCCTACTACCAGGGGACCGCACGCGAAGACACCATCCTGTTCTATACCGCCGACGCCCATTACCGCTCCCGCGACTACCAGTTGAGCTCCATGGAGTTCGACGACTTCCGCAACCGGTTCGGCCGGAGTCCGTTCGTGGAGGAGGCCGAGTACAAATACGCGATGGGGTTCTACTACCTCTCGCCGCAGCCCAACCGCGACCAGACCTCGACCTACATGGCCATCACCAGCATCAACGAATACCTCCAGCGCTACCCCAACTCGCTGAAGAAACAGTTGTGCCTCCTGCGCCTCGACGAGCTCCAGCAGACGCTGTACGACAAGTCGTTTTTCAATGCACGGACCTACTACAAGATCGGCCGCCACAAATCGGCGGTGATCGCCCTGCGGAACGCGCTCCGGGAGTACCCCGAAACCCCGCACCGGGAGGAGATCCTCTACCTCACCGTCAAGTCGTGCTACGAACTGGCCACCAACTCGGTGGAATCGATGCAACGCGACCGCTACCTCGACATGCTGGATGCCTACTACACGTTCGTGGGCGATTTTCCGGAGAGCCGCTACCGCCGCGAGCTCGACCGGCTTCAGAAAGCCGCGAGGGAATACCTCGGCACACACCAGACCGAAGCAACAGAATAAGAAACAAGCATACCATGGACATCAAGAAAAATAACGTGCCCAACAACACGGTGACACGGAAACTGACCGACCTCGACTCCCCCACGGGCAACATCTACGAATCGCTGGTGGTCATATCGCGCCGGGCCAATCAGATCGCCACGCAGGTCAAACAGGAGTTGAACCGTAAGCTGGCCGACTTCTCGACCACCACCGATACGCTGGAAGAGACGTTCGAGAACCGCGAGCAGATCGAAATATCCCGCTACTACGAGCGGCTTCCGAAACCCACCCTGATCGCGACGGAGGAGTTCCTGGAGGGCGAAGTCTATTTCCGCAACGCAACCCCCGATTCCGAACAGCAGCAATAATTCCAGGCCTTCCTGCTCCGACGCCAAGGAGGGATTCGTCCCGTCGTCCACCGGACCGACAGCGGAAAGATTCCCCTCCGGCAACCGCGCCGAGCACGGCACTCCGTACCGACCGAAATGTTCTCAGGCAAGCACATACTCTTGGGTGTCACGGGCAGCATCGCCGCCTACAAGGCCGCCGTACTCACGCGGAGCCTCGTCAGGGAAGGGGCACAGGTGCAGGTGGTCATGACACCGCTTGCCAAACAGTTCATCACGCCCCTCACGATGGCCACGCTCTCCCGCAACCCCATTCTCGTGGACTTCTTCGATCCGGAAAACGGCGCGTGGAACAGCCACGTGAGCCTGGGCGAGTGGGCCGACCTCTACCTCATCGCCCCCGCCACGGCCAACACCCTCGGCAAAATGGCCCACGGCATCGCCGACAACCTCCTGCTGACCTGCTACCTTTCGGCACGGTGCCCCGTCGCCGTAGCTCCCGCCATGGACCTGGACATGTACGCCCACCCCACCACGCAGGAGAACATCGCAAAACTGCGGTCGCTCGGCGTACACATCGTCGAACCCGGCGCCGGGGAGCTGGCGAGCGGCCTCACGGGCAAGGGCCGCATGGCCGAACCGGAAGAGATCGTCGACCAGATGCGCAGGATACTATCGTAACCATGTCGCTCGCAGGAAAATACCTTCTCGTCACGGCCGGACCGACCATCGAACCGCTCGATCCGGTACGTTTCCTTTCCAACCACTCCACCGGCAAGATGGGCTACGCGATAGCCGGCGAACTCGCCACCCGCGGCGCCCGCGTCGCCCTCATCAGCGGCCGGACAAACCTCGCCGCCCCGGCGGGCGTCGAACGCATCGACGTGCTTTCGGCCGAGGAGATGTACCGTGCGGTGATGGAACGCTTTCCGCAGGCCGACGGTGCCGTGATGTGCGCAGCGGTGGCCGACTATACGCCTGCACAGGTGAGCACGACCAAGTTGAAGAAAGGCGAAGGCGACCTGGTCATCCGCCTCAAACGGACGAAAGACATCGCCGCCGAAGCGGGGCGCACGAAGGGCGGACGGCTGCTGGTGGGTTTCGCACTCGAAACGGACCACGAACGCGACAACGCCCTCGACAAGATGCGCCGCAAACACTTCGACTTCATCGTCCTCAACTCGCTGCGCGACCCGGGAGCGGGATTCGCCGGCGACACCAACAAAATCACCCTGATGGATGCGCAGGGCGGCATCGACGAATATCCGCTCGAGACGAAATCCGCCGCCGCGGTCCGTATCGCCGACCGCATCGAACGCTGGTTCTCCGACCGGCCGGCGACACGCTGATCCCCGCACAACGGCACGCCCCTTCTCCCGCTTCCGTCTCCCTTTTCGGACCTCTCCTCTCTCCCCCGGCCCTTCCGCAGCCCGGCCCCTTTCCGCCGCGACGCGTAAAAATCCGCGCCTCTTCCCTTACGGAATGGAACCCTGTTTTACCATTATCCGTTTTTTATCACTATTTTTACGGGGTAAATTTCCAAGGCAGAGTCATGAGAAAAGGATTAACCGTTTTAGCTATGGCATTCGTTTCGTTAGGAGCGTCGGCCTGCGTCGAGCTGGAGAAACCCCGGCAGGAGGCGCAGACAGAAGAATTCAGATGGATCGTGGACACGTTCGACGACATCAAGGTACTGCAATACAAGATCCCCGGCTTCGAGGATTTGTCCCTCGACCAGAAGAAGCTGATCTACTATCTCAATCAGGCCGCGCTGAGCGGACGGGACATCATCTTCGACCAGAACTTCAAATACAACCTTCCCATCCGGCGGACGCTGGAGGCGATCTACACCAACTATGCGGGCGACCGCACGACGGCCGACTGGCTGGCATTCGAGAAATACCTTAAAAAGGTATGGTTCGCCAACGGTATCCACCACCACTACTCGAGCGACAAATTCATACCGGAATTCGACGAAGCCTATTTCGACACGCTCGTAGCGGCCATCCCCGCGGAGAAACTGCCGCACGATTTCGGCACCGCGGAAGAGCTGCTGGCTGTCGTCAAACCGGCCATCTTCGACCCCGCCCTCTATCCGATACGGGTAAGCCAGGCCGACGGCGTCGACCTGCTGAAAGCATCGGCGATGAACTACTACGACGGCGTATCGCAGCGCGAGGCGGAAACCTTCTACGCCCGCATGGCCAAACCGGGCGACCCGCAGCCCATCTCGTACGGCCTCAACTCCCAGCTCGTCAAGCGGGACGGAAAGGTGACCGAACGCGTTTGGAAGACCGACGGCATGTACGCACCCGCACTGGAGAAGATCGTCTACTGGCTCGAAAAGGCCGCCGAGGTAGCCTCCCCCGTCCAGAAGCCGACGATCGAGGCGCTCATCTCGTTCTACCGCACGGGCGACCTGAAGGAGTACGACCGGTTCAACATCCTGTGGGTAAAGGATACGACCAGCATGGTGGACTTCGTCAACGGCTTCACGGAGGTCTACGGCGACCCGCTCGGCTACAAGGCATCGTGGGAAGCGATGGTGAACTTCAAGGATCTGGAAGCCACGCGGCGCACGGAAACCATCAGCGCCAACGCACAGTGGTTCGAAGACCACTCGCCCATTCAGGACAAGTACAAGAAGAAGGAGGTGAAGGGAGTGTCGGCCAAGGTGATCAACGCCGCGATTCTCGGCGGCGACTGCTATCCGGCGACGCCGATCGGCATCAACCTGCCCAACGCCGACTGGATCAGAAAGGACCACGGCTCCAAATCCGTCACCATACAGAACATCACGCAGGCCTATGCCGAGAGCAACAAGGGCAACGGCTTCGCCGAGGAGTTCATCCTCCGTCCCGAAGATCGCGAGCGGATGGCCCTCTACGGCACCCTCGGCGACAACATGCACACCGACCTGCACGAATGCCTCGGTCACGGTTCGGGCCAGCTCGCTCCGGGCGTGAAGGGCGACGAACTGAAACAGTACGGTTCGACGCTGGAAGAGACGCGGGCCGACCTCTTCAGTCTCTATTACATGGCCGATCCGAAGATGGTGGAACTCGGACTGCTGCCCGACGCGGAGGTGGCGAAAGCCCAGTACGCTTCCTACATCTCGAACGGACTGCTGACGCAGCTCGCCCGCGTGGAGCTCGGCAAGGACATCGAGCAGACCCACATGCGCAACCGCAAGCTGATCGGCGAGTGGGCCTATGAGTTGGGACGCAAGGAGAACGTCATCGAAAAAATAGTCAGCGACGGAAAAACCTACATCGTAGTCAACGACTTCGACAAGCTGCGCACCCTCTTCGGCAGGATGCTCCGCGAGGTGCAGCGCATCAAGTCCGAGGGCGACTTCGTAGCGGGCCGCGACCTGGTGGAGCGCTACGGCGTGAAGGTGGACCGCAAGCTGCACGAAGAGGTGCTGGAGCGCTACGGCAAACTCGGCATACAGCCCTACAGCGGTTTCGTGAACCCGATCTACACCCCGGTCATGGAGGGAGGAGAGATCGTGGATATCACCTACGAATACCCCGAAAGCTATGCGGAACAGATGCTGGACTACTCGGCCCGGTACTCGTTCCTGCCCTCGGTAAACTAAAACGGAAACGCTCCCGTGCGGCGCCCTGAACGCCTCGCACGGGAGAACCCGCATCGTCGCCGCCCCTCCAGCCCCCAGAACGGGCAGGCGGGGCGGAATGACAGAAAATCGAACGAGCTCTATGGAGAAGATGAAGATAAAGAAGGAGACCTGGCGGAAGGCGGGGATGATCGCCGGTTCGACGGTCGCCGCCGCACTGGTAGTGCTGGGCATCGTGTTCGGTGCGAAACAGTGCGCACGCACGGCGAATGCCGACCCCCTCGGCGAAGAGGAAACGACCGACCGCAACCTCCTCTACGGCATCGAATATGAAAACTACGACGTCGTAACGGAGCAGGTGGGCAACGGACAGACCCTCTCGCACATTCTCGGCTCCCTGGGCGTGGGTCCGGCCACGGTAGACCGCATCGACCGCGGCTGCAAGCCGGTATTCGACATGCGCGGCATGCGGGCGGGACACCCCTACACCGCTTTCCTGGAACAGGATTCGTTGGGACGCCGGCTCTGCCACTTCGTCTACGAAAAGAACCCCATGGACTACATCGTGGTATCGCTCGCGGGCGACTCGATAGCGGTCCGGCAGGAGAGCAAGGAGGTGACCACGGTGCGCCGCAAGGAGAAAGCGAAGATCGACAAGATCAATAACTCGCTGTGGAACGCCACGATCGCAGCGGGAATGCCCGCGAGCATTCCCTGCGAAATGGAGGACATCTTCGGCTGGAGCGTGGACTTTTTCGCCCTGCAAGAGGGCGACGAATTTACGGTCATCTTCGACGAACGGTGGATCGACACCGTCCGGGTGGGGACCGGTACGGTGTGGGGCGCCGAATTCCGCCACAACGGGAAGGTCTATCGCGCCATCCCCTTCCGCCAGGACGGTCGGCTGGCTTACTGGGACGAAAACGGCAATAGCCTGCGCCGCCAATTCCTGAAAGCTCCGCTGAAGTACACGCGCATCAGTTCGCGTTTCTCCCCTTCGCGCCTGCACCCCATCCTCAAGGTCCGCAGACCGCACCTGGGGGTCGACTATGCAGCTCCGGCGGGAACGGAAGTGGTAGCCATCGCCGACGGTGTGGTGACCGAAAAACGCTGGGACAGCAAGGGAGGCGGCAACATCCTCAAGATCAGACACGCCAACAACTACATATCGGGATATCTCCATCTGAAAGGATACGTCAAGGGGATCGCCGTGGGCAGTCGGGTATCGCAGGGACAACCCATCGCCTACGTGGGCAGTACCGGCCGGTCGACCGGACCGCACCTCGACTTCCGCATCTGGAAAAACGGGACGGCCATCGACCCGCTCAAGATACCCTCCGATCCGGTGGAACCGATCAACGCCGCAAACCGGGAAGCCTTCGACCGCGTCAGGGAGCGCATCATCGCCGAGCTGGAAGGAGAGGTGCCCGACGAGGAGAAGATACTCAGCCTCGACCCGCTGCCCGAGCAGCAATCTCCGGAAGCTCCCGAATCCGGCAAGGAGGAATAGCCCTCCCACGGCCGCAACGATCAGGGAATGCCGCAGGCGACGGCACGATGCCGCCCCAGGCAGGAGCAGGAAAAACGGAAACATCCCCCTGCCTCCCCGAATAGCGGGAGCACCCGAAGAGGCCGGAGCGACCACCGATCCGAGGCCGGTCCGTCAAGGCGACAGGCGCCGGACCCGGGAAACCGAAGGAACCGGCCCGACTCCAAAACCGGAAACCGCACGCTCCGGGAAACCGTTCCCCGGGTCAACGGCAAAGGAAGCCGTACAAGGCTGCCGGCCGCGAAGGGGCGAGAGGGGCCGAGGAGGTCGGGAAGACCGGAAAAGCGGACAACAGGAAAGACAGGGAAAGCAGGGGAAGCGGAAGGCCCGACAACCTTCCAGGTATCAAATATCCGCAGCGACAGGTCGCGGAACCGACGGCACGGAGAAAAGGCGACACAGGAAAAGAGGACCAAGGACTTCGACGGAGGGGATGAGGCAGAAGGGAGGTCAGAACGATGCCCCACCGCCCTCGGGATTCAACAGCAACAAACGACTGCACTACAAAGCATGGCAAACGGGAAACAAACGGATCACGGAGTGGACCCACGCATCGTCCGGTTCATCGGGCGCCACCACGTGATGACGATCGCATCGGCAACGGAAGAGGGCCCCTACTGCGCCAATCTCTTCTATGCCTACCTACCGGACCGCAACCTCTTCGTATTCACCTCCGACGACCATACGCGGCACTACCGCGAAATGCACAGCGACTGTCGGGTGGCGGCTTCCATCGTACTCGAAACACGGACCGTGGGACAGGTGCAGGGTCTTCAGCTGACAGGCTGCGCCGCCCTCGCCGATGGCGAGACTGCGGCAGAGGCACGCAAAGCCTACCTGCACAGATTTCCCTATGCGGTCGTGGCCGACCTCACGCTGTGGACGCTACGTCCCACCTTCATGAAATTCACCGACAACAGACTCGGTTTCGGTAAAAAACTCCTCTGGCATGCTATATAACGAAGAGCCGACCGCACCCTCCGCCGACGGGTTCTACGGACGGCGCATCGCCGTCACGGGCGCTACGGGGATGCTGGGCAGCCACCTGGTGGCGGAACTGCTCCGCGCCGGGTACGACGACATCACCCTGCCGGTGCGCAACGCCTCCCGCATCGCCGCCACGGAGGCCACCCTCCGCCGGCTGGGCGTACACGCTCCCCAAGGCGCACTGAAGGTCATCGAGACTCCGCTGACCGACCCCGACCTGCTCGCCGAAAAACTCCCGGGCATCGACACGGTATTCAACTGTGCGGCCCGGATCATGTCGGACGACATGACCGCGGCGCAACTCATCGACAACAACGTAGCCATCGCCCGTTCCGTGACCCGATGGTGCCTCGCCACCGGCGTTCGCAAGCTGATACACGTGAGCTCCATCTCCGCCCTGGGCAATCCCCCCGCTCCGGACCTTCCCGTCACGGAACGCTGCGAACCGGAGAGCGTGACGGACTATGCCGCCTACGGCCAGAGCAAATACTACTCCGAGCAGGAGGTGTGGCAGGGAGCTGCCACGGGTCTGCCGACCATCGTCCTCCTGCCGGGCGTGATCCTCGGCGAAGGCGACGCCACGGGCAACAACAGCGCGGCACTCATTCCCGCCATCAGTTGCGGACAGCCCTTCTACACGGACGGCCTCATGTCCTACGTCGACGTGCGGGACGTGGCGAAAGCCATGGTCCTGCTCGATGCCGCCCCGCAGGCTCCCGGCGAGCGGTTTATCCTCTCGGCCGGCGACATGAGCTACCGGGAACTCATCACGCTCGGCGCCCGGGCCGCCCACCGCCCCCGCCCCTTCATCCGCATCGGGAAAGGAGCCGTAGACTTCGCCTATGCGTGCATGCAGGCCGCCATCGCACTGCGGCTGGTACGCGACAGAGGGGTCACGCGGGAGAACCTGGGCAGCGTACTCCGCACCACGCGCTACGACGGTTCGAAGATAACCCGATACTGCGACTTCGCCTACACGCCGCTTCCGGAGACGGTGGAGCGGGTGGTCACGGCTTACCGGAACAAAAAGGGAAGAGAGGCATGAAAAAAGTTTCCGCAATCATCGTGGCGGGCGGCTCGGGCACCCGGATGGGGGCCGCCGTACCGAAACAGTTCCTTCCGCTGGAGGAGGGCCGGACGATCCTGGAGACGACGCTGCGCAGATTCCTCGCAGCGCTCCCCGAGGGCGAAATCGTGGTGGTGCTTCCGCCGGCCGAAACCGATCGCTGGCGGGAGATATGCCGCCTGCGGGGTCTGACGGAGACGCACCGCCTCTGCACGGGCGGGGCAACCCGCTTCGAATCGGTGCGGAACGGCATCGCCGCCTTGGGCGATTGCGAATACATCGCCGTGCACGACGGCGTCCGCCCCCTCGTCAGCGAAGCACTCATCCGCACCTGCATCGCCACGGCCCAGCGACACGGCACCGCCGTACCGGCGGTACGGCCGGTCGACTCGTTCCGGAGAGTCGTTGCGGGCGAAACCAGCGAACCGGCAGACCGCGAAACGCTGCGGGCCGTACAGACGCCGCAGGTTTTCCGTGCCGACCTGCTGCGCAACGCCTACCGGGCGGCCTACCGGCCGGAATTCACCGACGACGCCTCGGTAGTGGAGGCCGCCGGAGAGCGGGTGATGCTCTGCGAAGGCGACCGCGCCAACCTCAAGATCACCTCGCCCGAAGACCTGGTCGTGGCACGGGCTCTGCTAGAAATAGAGAAACAAAAAACGATCACCACATGAAAGGGAAAACGGTAAAGGATACGTTCCGCATCTTCGACTACGGGCGGATGGACCGGCGGACAGGGCGGCTGACGGCGATGTGGATGGCCGTCGGAGCGCTCCTGCTGCTCCTCCTCTGGCTCCTGTGGGGCGAAGGGGGCTACGTCATGGCATGGGCCGTATCGCTGTTCGGAGCCCTTACCCTGCTCTACATCATGTCCATCCCCCGAAAGGTGGCGGTGGGCGATACGGCGCTGGAGATACGCTGCATCGTAGAAGTCACCCACATCAAATACGCCGACCTGCGCAGCATCCGGCGCATTCCGCCCGAAGCGATGAAAAAGAAGAGCGTCCTGCTGGGCAGCTACGGCTTCTTCGGCTATTACGGCTACTACATCGACAGCCGCAACTGGGAAGTCCTGAAGCTCTACTGCAAGCAGTGGGACGACTTCATCGAAATCACGGACATCTACGAAAAACGCTACATCATCAGCAGCCCCGCCCCCGACGATCTGGTGGGTGCTGTCACCGAAGCCATGCGCTATTACGCCGATTCGGAGAGTCTCGAATAACCGCCCACGCCGCCGGGCCATGCGACACCGGAAGGCTCCGGAACCGCTCCTGCCCGGCGGGCGGACGCTTCCCCCGCACCTTTCGGGGAAAGAACCCGGCATCTTAGCCGGCCCGCTGCGCGAACACCCCGACTGCCGGCCCCTGCCGACGGCACCGCATTCGGGGCATCGCCTCCGTCGACCTGCCGCCCCCGAACGACCGCCGGATTCCGCACCCCCGAACGCCCCGCGGCCATGCCATCCTCTCAGAAAGCACGATCCCGCACCCGGCCTCCTGCCCCGCTCCCGCCCGCTGTCCTGCGCCGTAAGATACCGGCTCCTACGCTCCGACGACAGGTCGCCCCGCCCGCACCGACCGGCCTCCGGGAAGGAGGGATTCCGGCACGGGGCTTTTTGGAAATAATAAAAAAATAGTACTTTTGTATGAATCCGGAGGTTTCGGACCGCCGGAAAAACAACAGAACCAAGCAGGAAAATGTTCCGTCCATGGCACTGGATAGCGGCTGCAACGGTGTGTATATCGGCCGCAGGCTGCGCCCCGAGCGACAGCGAAAGGGTTAACAGAGAGATCCTGCTGTCCACCGTATGGTGCGGACAGCAGTTCGTCCCCCGCACGCAGGGCCCCCTCCCGGAGGAGGCCACGGAACGACGCCTCTACATCTTCGGGGAAA
Organism: uncultured Rikenellaceae bacterium; assembly: GCA_910577285.1. Taxonomy (GTDB): domain Bacteria; phylum Bacteroidota; class Bacteroidia; order Bacteroidales; family Rikenellaceae; genus Tidjanibacter. The sequence goes on from CAJTLO010000002.1 coordinate 95,030, forward strand.
ACGGCATCCTGTCGGTCCTCGCCGAAGAGGCCGGCCCCGGCTCGGAAGCCGTGGAAGAGCTCCGGTATATCTACACCCCGCAGGCGGCCGAAATGGTGATCGACACCTACGGCTCATTCGTCGTCCGGGAGATCTCCGTCGAAAGACTGTGGCTGGAAGGCATCTACGGGACGCTCGACCTGCATTTCTATGCAGATACGGAAACCGTTCCGCAGAAAAAGAGCGTTCAAGGCGCCGGACTCTTCGCCGCACCGGACTCCGCTCCCGTCCGCACGACGGACTAACGAAACAGCAAGGGAATGCGCATCGAAAAAACCATCCTCAGCCGGGCCCTGTGCCTCGCAGCGCTCGCAGCGCCGCTCCTCTCGTGCAGCATGGCGAAGGAGGAGGAGCTCATGCAGGAGCTTACACGGGGGTATTGGCAGGAGGAAACGTCCCAGGCGCAAAGGCTGGTCCGCTTCTCGGACTCCGAACAGATTTTCTACTACGTCTGTAGCGGACCCGATGCCGCAGGAGGTTACGACGCCTGCTACGACACCTCCATCCAGACCTACACCAAATACGCCATCGATTTCCGCAACGGCCGGCTCTGTCTGTTGCCCGACGCGTGGTACGACATCCTGGTGCTCAACGGCAGCACCCTCACCCTGAGCGGGGACGACGGCGAGAACGTAAAATTCATGAAGATTCCGGCCGAGGCCGTCCGGATCATCTCGCGCGAGGAGTTCCTCGACAAGCATCCGACCTCCCTGCCCGAACGATAACAAGCACCCGAAGCCATGAAGAAGATAACGAAACTGCTGCTTTTGCCCTTCGTCCTGCTGCTGGGAAGTTGCCAACTGCAGACCGAAACGGAACCGACCGGCGGAATGTATCCGGCCCCGGTAGCGATGGAATACCTCTGCGAATGCCTGTGGACCGTGGCCGATTTCGCCGAGGGCGAGGTCCCCTGCCTGCTGGCCGATCCGCAGGGTGCGGTCTTTTTTCAGGAGGGAAGCGACACGATGTATCTTTTCCGAAAACGGGACGACGCGAACGAAGATGCGCTCCCCAAGGACACCTACCTCCTGAAGGCGCAGTGCGTATACAGCATCGACCTGAAGAGCAACATACTCATCGTCACGGGCGAAGGAATGGCATGCGACTTCCGCATCGAACGGCTGAACGACCGCACGATGACGCTCTGCTACCGCTCCGACCGGAACGAATACGTGGCTTTCTCGCGCTCTCCGCTCTCCTCGGTGACCATCGTGAAGTAGCCGTCCGAAAACCGAGGAAGCACGGCACCCTCCGGGCACAATCTTGTCGTCCCGAAATTTGTTACCGCCAGTCAAATATATTATCTTTGCGCCCTGCATAACGCGCTGTTTTCAGGCGGTTAAGGGCATGCGGCCGAGGCCGTCCGCCGCGGAACCTTCCGACGAACACGACCCCGCCCGGCGCAGAAAGCATGAAAGGAAAACAATTAAAATCAAACAGATAGGTAATGAACATCACGAAAGAGAACCGCGAAGGCCAGGTTTCGGTCATCAAAGTTACCGTCGGCGAGTCCGACTACAACGAAGCCGTAGAAAAGAAACTGCGCGAATACCGCCGCAAGGCCAACATGCCGGGTTTCCGTCCGGGAATGGTGCCCATGAGCATCATCAACAAGACTTACCGCAAGAGCACGATCGCGGAAACGGCCTATAAGATGGCCTCCGACGCGGTTTTCGAATACCTCGAGAAAGAGAAGATCGACTACGTGGGCGACGTGCTTCCGAGCGATGAACAGGGAGCTTTCGACTTCGACAACAATACCGAACACGAATTCATCTTCGAGGTGGGCCTCGCTCCCGAGATCGCCATCGACCTCTCGGAGAAGGACAAACTCACGAAATACAAGATCAAGGTTTCCGACGAGATGCGCGAGGGCTACCGCACCAACTTCCTGCGCCGCTACGGCCGCCTGGTGGATGTGGACGAAGTCACTGCCGACGAAGCGGTAACGGGTATCCTCGACAACGGCGAGATCAAGGTGGAAGAGGGCTACGTAGGTCTTATCTCCATGAACGACGAACAGCGCAAGCCGTTCATCGGCAAGAAGGTGGGCGACGAGATGACGGTGAACGTCAACGAACTCTATCCGAATCCGTCGCAGCGTTCGTCGGTACTCGGCCTGAAAGACAAGGAGCTGGAGGCGGTCAACCCCGAATTCAAGTTCACCATCAAGCAGATCCGCAAATTTGCGGAACCGGAGCTCAACGAGGAGTTCTTCAAGATGGTCTTCCCGGACGGCTCGGTGAAGGACGAAAAGGGACTGGAAAAATACATCGACGAACAGGTAGCTGCCGACCTCGCCCGTGAAACGGACTACGTCTTCACCACCGAGATGCGCAACTTCCTCATCGAAAAGGCCAACCCCACGATGCCGGAAGAGTTCCTCAAACGGTGGCTCTACACCATCAACGAAGGCAAGTTCCCGATGGAGGAGATCGAGAAGGAGTTCCCCGCATTCCTCCGGATGATGAAGTGGAACCTCGTACAGAAGAAGCTCGCCGAACGTTTCGAGATCAAAGTGGAGCAAGACGAGATGCTGGAAGAGGCCAAGGCCTACGCGGCCGCACAGTTCGCACAGTACGGCATGAGCAACGTCGGCGACGAAATGCTGACCAAATACGCTCACTCCATCCTCGGCAACAAGGAAGAGGCCAACAAGATACTCGACCGACTCTATGAGAAGAAGATCGTGGCGGCCGTCACCCCGCTCGTCAAGGTATCCAACAAATCGGTAACCCCCGAGGAGCTGGGCAAGATCTTCGAGGCCATGACGAAATAGTCCGGCGCTCCGGAATACTTCACGCCTGTTTCCCCGTACCGTACTCCGGCACGGGGAAACTTTCTCAGGCCGGTACCCTACCGCCGCCCCGGAACGGCCTCTGTCCCGAGAGGGAGGGCACCGACCAGATGCCGACCTGCGGGAAGAGGGAGAGCGCACTACACGCACGCCGCAACCCCGCAACCGGGCAGGGAGCCGCCGAGCGGAACGGACGACCGGTTCGAGTCGTCCCGACGGGAGTCGAACCGAGTACGAGAGGGAGGATAATGAAGCGGCGGTACGCTACGTTATATAACCGCACGCCCGCACATCCGGGCGCAAGGCCAAACATCATGCACATGAAAAAGAACGATTTCGAAAAATACGCGACCAGCCACCTCGGCATCAGCTCGCACACGCTGTACGACTACAGCTCGTCCATCACGGATTACGTCTCCCCGACCATCATCGAGGAGCGTCAGCTCAACATCGCCACCATGGACGTCTTCTCCCGCCTGATGGTGGACCGGATCATCTTCCTCGGCGCCCCCATCTCCGACGACGTGGCGAACATCATCCAGGCGCAGTTGCTCTATCTCGAAGCGGCCGACAGCGGCAAGGACATCCGCATCTACATCAACTCTCCCGGCGGCTCGGTCTACGCAGGTCTGGGCATCTACGACACCATGCAGCTCATCGCCCCCAGCGTATCGACCATCTGCACGGGCATGGCGGCGAGCATGGCGGCCGTCCTGCTGGCAGCCGGCGAAAAAGGCAAGCGCACCGCCCTGCCCCACTCGCGCGTCATGATCCACCAACCCCTGGGCGGCGCCCACGGCCAGGCTTCCGACATCGAGATCACCGCGCGGCAGATCCTCCAGCTCAAGCAGGAGCTCTACGAGATTCTCGCCCGGCACAGCGGCACCGACCTGCAGACCATCGAACGGGACGCCGACCGCGACTACTGGCTCACGGCACCCGAGGCGGTGGCCTACGGCCTCGTAGACAACATCGTCACCAGCAAGAAGAAACGCGAAAACAGCAAATAACATGGGTACATACATCGAAGCGGACAAATGCTCGTTCTGCGGCCTGCCGATCACGGAGGTGGGCATGCTCTTCTCCGGAGCCGACGGGGCCGCCATCTGCGACCAGTGCATCGAACGCGGCTACGAAACCCTGATGGACCGACAGGAGGCCGAAGAACAACTCCTGCGCGAGGAGACCAAGCTGCATCGGGAGGACCTCATGAAACCGGCCCAGATCAAGGAGTTCCTCGACCAGTACGTGATCGGACAGGACAACGCGAAGAAGACGCTCGCGGTAGCCGTCTACAACCACTACAAACGACTGCTGCACGCCGAAGGCGAGCAACGGGGACAGAACGAGGTGGAGATAGACAAATCGAACATCATCCTGGTGGGCGAAACGGGAACGGGCAAGACGCTCCTGGCACGCACCATCGCGCGGATGCTCCATGTACCCTTCACCATCGTGGACGCTACGGTGCTCACCGAAGCGGGCTACGTGGGCGAGGACGTGGAGGGTATCCTCACGCGCCTGCTTCAGGCGGCCGACTACAACGTGGCGCAGGCCGAACGGGGCATCGTCTTCATCGACGAGATCGACAAGATCGCCCGCAAGAGCGACAACCCCTCCATCACGCGCGACGTCTCCGGCGAAGGCGTGCAGCAGGCCCTGCTGAAGATCCTCGAAGGAACGGTCGTGAACGTCCCGCCGCAGGGAGGACGCAAGCACCCCGACCAGAAATTCATCCAGGTCGACACGTCGAACATCCTCTTCATCTGCGGAGGCGCCTTTGACGGCATCGACAAACGCATCTCCCGCCGGCTCAACACCCATGCCGTAGGATACGGTACGCCGGATACGTCGGTATTCGACAACGAACGGCTGCTCCGCTACCTCACTCCGCAGGACCTGCGGGCCTACGGACTCATCCCGGAGATCATCGGCCGACTGCCGGTACTGACCTACCTCGATCCGCTCGACCACAAGGCGCTGCGCATGATCCTCACCGAGCCGAAGAACGCGATGATCAAGCAGTATGCGAAGCTCTTCGAGATCGACGGCGTGAAGCTGACCTTTGACGACGAGGTACTGGACTACATCGTGGACAAAGCCATGGAGTTCAAACTCGGCGCCCGCGGGCTGCGCTCGATATGCGAGGCCATCATGACCGACGCGATGTTCGAAACTCCCTCGAAGAACAGAAAAAATCTCCATATCCGTCTTCCCTATGCCAAGGCACAGATCGAGAAGGCGGAGGAACTCCGGCACGCCCCCTCCGTAGGATAGAGGGAGCCGGAACAGGCCATGCACGCGACAGGGGGACCCGACGGTCCCCCTGTCGTTTTTAAAACCGCCGGAAACAAAACCGCCCGACTCTCCGCCCCCGCTCCCCGTAAAAAAGTCCTCGCCACACTCCGCACCCGCGTCCTGCAACAAACTCCGCAAAAGCTACGCCCGGGGAGCATGTCGCCCGCACCCGCAGCGGCTTTCGCAAGGTACCGGACCTCCTCCTCTTCCGCGACCGGACGCCCTCTTTCCGGCATCGCGAACGGCTCCCGCCACACATGACAGATTGACAGCTCCGGGAATTGGCAAATTATTTGCTATAATCAACCATGCGAGAAAAGCAACGAACAAAAACAGATATATGAATATCAACACACTGACCATTAAAGCACAGGAGGCCCTGCAATCGGCATTCTCCATCGCTTCGGCCGCCTCCAACCAGGCTGTCGAACCGATGCACATCCTCTCGGCGCTCATCGCCGAAGACGATGCGCTGGACACCTACCTGCTCGCGCGGATCGGGGTGAACGTACAGTCTCTCCGCCGCGCCGTGCAGGATCGCATCGACGCATTCCCGAAGGTATCGGGCAGCGGCGACAACTACTTTTCGCAGGCCTCGTCGCGTGCGATCCAGAAGGCGGTGGACTACACCTCCGTCTTCGCCGACAAGTTCGCCTCGGTGGAGCACCTGCTCCTCGGCCTCGTGGCCGACGGGGGCGAGGCGGCCCAACTGCTCAAGGGGAGCGGCGTGTCGGAGAAGGAGCTCATCGCGGCGATCAAGGAGCTCCGCAAGGGAGGCTCCATCGACAGCCAGACCTCCGAACAGGTATTCGACGCCCTGGGCAAGTACGCCATCAACCTGAACGAAATGGCCCGTACCGGGAAACTCGATCCCGTGATCGGCCGCGACGAAGAGATACGCCGCGTACTCCAGATTCTTTCGCGCAGGACCAAGAACAACCCGATCCTCGTCGGCGAGGCGGGTGTGGGCAAAACCGCCATCGCAGAGGGTATCGCCCGCCGCATCGTGGACGGCGACGTACCCGAAAACCTGCGCAGCAAACAGATTTTCTCGCTCGACATGGGCGCACTGGTAGCCGGTGCGAAATACAAGGGCGAGTTCGAGGAGCGGCTCAAGGCCGTCGTCCAGGAGGTTACCGCCTCCGAGGGCGAGATACTCCTTTTCATCGACGAGATACATACCCTTGTAGGCGCCGGTAAGGGTGAGGGTGCCATGGATGCTGCCAACATTCTCAAGCCGGCCCTCGCAAGGGGTGAACTGCGCACCATCGGTGCGACCACCTTCGACGAATACCAGAAGTATTTCGAACAGGACAAGGCACTGGAACGACGTTTCCAGAAGGTGATGATCGACGAACCTTCCACCCTCGACGCGATCTCCATTCTGCGCGGCCTGAAGGAGCGGTACGAGAACCACCACAAGGTACGCATCAAAGACGAGGCGATCGTGGCGGCCGTGGAGCTCTCCCACCGCTACATCACCTCGCGCTTCCTGCCCGACAAAGCCATCGACCTGGTGGACGAGGCGGCAGCACGGCTGCGGCTCGAAATGAACTCCGTACCGGAGGAGATCGACTCGCTCGACCGCAAGGTGCGCCAGCTGGAGATCGAACGCGAAGGCATCCGCCGCGAGGGCGACGAGAAACGCATCGAGGAGCTCTCGCACGAGATCGACGAACTGAACTCCCGCCGGAGCGAAATGCGGGCAAAATGGCAATCCGAAAAGGGGATGCTCGACAAGATACAGAAGAACCGCGAACTGATTGAACAGCTCCGCCAGCAGGCCATCGAGGCCGAGCGCAACGGCGAATACGGACTGGTGGCCGAGATACGCTACGGCAAAATACGCGAAGCGGAGGAACAGATCGCCCTCCTGCAGGACGAGTTGGACCAAACGAACTCCTCGCGCGGCTCCATGATCAAAGAGGAGGTGGATGCGGAAGACATCGCCGAGGTAGTGGCCAAATGGACGGGCATTCCCGTCAGCCGCATGCTCGAAAGCGAACGCGCCAAGCTGCTCAACCTGGAAACGGAGTTGCACCGACGCGTGGTGGGCCAGGACGAGGCCATCTCGGCGGTGGCCGATGCCGTGCGCCGTTCGCGGGCCGGACTGCAGGATGCGCGACGCCCGATCGGCTCGTTCATCTTCCTCGGCACTACGGGCGTGGGCAAAACCGAACTTGCGAAAGCATTGGCGGAGTTCCTCTTCGACGACGAGAACATGCTCACGCGCATCGACATGAGCGAATACCAGGAGCGACACGCCGTATCGCGGCTCATCGGAGCGCCTCCCGGATACGTCGGCTACGACGAAGGGGGCCAGCTCACCGAAGCGGTCCGCCGCAAACCCTACTCGGTGGTGTTGCTCGACGAGATCGAGAAGGCCCACCCCGACGTCTTCAACATCCTGCTCCAGGTATTGGACGACGGGCGCCTTACCGACAACAAGGGCCGGACGGTGGATTTCCGCAACACGATCATCATCATGACCTCCAACATGGGCTCGCACCTCATCATGGAGAACTTCTCGAAGGGGTACGACGGCGAAACGATCCCGCAGGAGGTGATCGACCGCACACGCGACAACGTCGTCGACATGCTCAAACAGACGCTCAAACCGGAGTTCCTGAACCGCATCGACGAGATCGTGATGTTCACCCCGCTCACGAAGGAGGACGTGTTCCGGATCGTGGGAATACAGGTACGCTCGCTCACGAAGATGCTCGCCGCCAACGGCATCGAACTGGAGGTGACGCCGGCAGCACAGGAGTGGCTGGCCCGCCGGGGGTACGATCCGATGTACGGCGCCCGACCGGTCAAGCGGACCATCCAGCGCTACATCGTCAACGACCTCTCGAAAAAGATCCTGGCCGGCGAGGTGGAGAAGGAGCGTCCCATCGTCATCGACGCAACTGCCGAAGCACTGACATACGACAACTGATCCCCCGCTCGGGGCAACGAAACGCCCCCACCGGACGACTGGCGTCCGGTGGGGGCGTTTTGCGTTCACGACAGGTCCGGTGTCCGCCCGCGCAATATAATATTCGGACCCGCAAACAGCGCAACGGCTAACCGTTCCTATTTGTTTTAAGCGCTGCCTTCAAGAGGAACACCGCCACGAACCGCACGCTGTTCAGCGTGCTTCATCAGCATGCCTCCTCTGCACTACAGGCTGCATGCGCAGGCACCCCAGGGCTCTCGCCGGATTTACGGTATGAATACGGACCGGACAGGCCGTTCCAGCCCTCGAAAAGGATCGCCTCCCATCTCGTCGCGGGATTCGGCTACTCCCTCAACGGCAAGCGGTTCGTGAACGTGCCGGTAAAATACGCTCCCATCCTTAAAGGACGGGAGGAGGAGGTACACCTACCCGGGAAATCTCTTCCCGAAAGGTACCGTGGGACACGCCCTCCCGGATACCGACACGCATGGGATCGAACCGCTCCCGACGGCAGGGGGAGCACCGTCACGACAAGCGATCGCTACGCATACCGGCCACGACGAGAGCGCCGCCCTGCACATCGCCCCGCACAACACACCACGAAGGCAACGGTCGGACCGATCATCCGTTATAGGCAATCTTTCAGCGACTATTCCAAGAGCTATCGGGCATGTGCATCGGATTCCGGATGCACGGACCGGGAATCGGCACCGCCCGATACGCTATGCTCCGAAGCACCTGCGGTACTTCGGAGCATTCTTCCATGGCATGCCGTTGCAGGAATCCCCCCGGGGAGGACGCGGGAAACGTTCGGATACCGACACGTCTGCGGACCGGAACGCCTTCCGGCTCACTTCTCTCACTCCCCCTGCGTGCAGACGATGCGGATACAGCGGACGACCGCCACGGCGGAAGCCCCCGTATTCTCTATGCTCACATAGCGAAAGTCGCTCCCGGCCGGCGGCTCGAAACGATTCAGCTCGCCGGTGTTCCCCATCCGGGTATACTCGTACGTTTCGGTCGAGCTACCGATGCTCGCCTGCACGAACCGGGCATTGTAGGCCTCGACGCACTCCACCTCCACAGCCGTCACCCGGCCGGGCAGAGGCTCCGTATTCCATAATCTTCCGCCCCGTTTGCCCAACTCCAGACAAGTATCTTCGCCCGAAAGGAGGTAGCGCAACTTCAGGAAGCCGAACTCCACGCCGTTTTTCGTTCCGGTCAGCACCTCGCCGTTCACATAATCCCGGATACCGAGGTCGCCGCCGTCGAGGCGATAGGTACGACTCACCGTATCGCCGGCCCTGAAGCGGATATCCTGCAACTTCACGACCCCCGATGCTATTTCGAGACCGCTCCGCTCCATCCGCACGACGGTCCCCGCTTCGGTATGGAGAGTCAGCGCCACCCGGTCGTAACGCCCCGGAAGCAGCGCGAACCAGCAATGCTCCAGTTCTCCCACCCGCGGAGCCTCTTCCGAACAGTCGAGCGTCACGGAACGCACGGCATCCGCACCGGGCTCCAGCGCCCAACCGCCCGCGGCATCGTCGATCGACACACGGAAATCGCCCGCCACGGGCGTGTCGTCCATACACTCCAGCACGATACGGCTGATCGGTTCATCGCCTATGTCCGCCGGCAGATCCCGGGGCGAGAGCCGCAGATAACCCGTATAATGGGCGAACCGAAAAGGTTCGGCACGCACCGTGCCCTCCTGCGGAATCGTCGCCTCCACCGGAGCGGCCACCAGAAGCACCGCATCCGTATCGAACGACTCCGCCCGATAACGCTGCACCGCGGGGAAAACCAGTGCATCGTCCGTATCAACGGACAGCATCCCCGCCGGATAGAGGCCGTAGAGCCGTTGCCGCGACACGTTCCCCTCGGCAGGAAGCAGGGCGTCGCCGCCGAAAAGCATGTACGAGGGATCGAATCCTCCCTCCGTCACCATATCGAAACGACTCCACGCCTTGTCGCCGGACCGCACGCGCGCACCGTCTGCAAAAGCCGCCACCCGGAGCGCATCGCCCTCCGCCCAGACGACCCGGTGCCCCGTCCCGTCGGACTCGTACTCCACCCGCGTGCCGGCCGCAGCGGCATAGGCACCCGCTTCGATGCGCACTCCCTTTCGACTTCCCGTCGCAACGTCGGGCCCGCCACATGCCGCCAAAGTCGCAAAACCAGCCAGCAGGCCCAGCCTGCACGCCGCAGTGAAATAACCGCTTCTCATACGCCTCACCAGTCCAGATCCGTTTCATCTACCTGAAGGTCGGCCCCCGCAGCACCGGCCGTCCCGTAAGAGAGGGCGATCCCCTCCTCGCACAACACCTCCAGCACCTCCGCTGCAGGCCGCATATAACTCTCTTTCCCCATCTGCGCTCCGCTTTTATCCCAGGCGACGCACACCGCACGACACCTGAGGGTTATACATTTACAAATGTACCTAAAATAACAAATAAAGACACAATAATACCACATTTATATAAGACAACATCCAATATAACTACCCCGGAAAATGTTATTTGGCGTATACTTAATCTTTTATAAATCACCGCAATATCCCGTTTAACTTGTCAAAGAGACAACGTAGACACAAAATCAAAAATTAAGTGATTTTCCGTCTTCTTATTTTTCATCTGATTCCATTCTTTTCACTTGGCCATACTCCATATCGCATTTTCTCTTTTGGCTGCAATGAAACTTTGGGGTTAATTCATACTTCTGAAACCTCTACGAAGGGTTGGAAAACTCGTAGACCACCAAGTTCGACATCAGACAGATAAGAACGAGTATAACGTCATCCTGTTTTATATTTTTACTGCACTATGTTTTATATCTTTGTAAGCATAGATCAAACGAACATGGATAAACCAAAGAACCGTATAAAAGAGGTGCTGAAGAAAAAGGCATTAAGCAGACATGGTTGGCGGAAAAACTCGGAAAGAGCTTTTGTATTGTCAATTCCTATGTATGCAACAGACGCCAGCCGAGTTTAGATGTGCTGTTCGAAATCGCAAATATCCTACAAGTTGATCCGAAGGATTTGATTAACAGTAAAGAGGAATAAGATGGCAAAAAAGAACATAAAATTCGTTGTACCTAATATCACAGAATTGGTTAATGGCTGGCTCAAATCATCCTATAAATCGGGTTACAAATTTGAGCGGAAACCATTGAATGAAGATACACGCAAAGTTCTTGATGATTATTTTTCTAATGAATATTTCGTATATGAGTAACAAGAAATATGCTTTTATTGATGAATTCGGTGCATTCGGATATGATTTTGATAATCCGGGATGTACTACTCATTTTCTGATTTGTGCAGTTATTGTAGACGAAAGCAATCTTTCGCTTGTAGCGGAGAGCGTAGAAACTATTAGAAAAAAATATTTTCAACAAGGAGAAATAAAATCCAGTAAAATTGGGAGGAACCACAAAAGGCGTATTTCTATACTGAATGAATTAAAACAACTCCCATTCCACATATTTACATTTGTATGCGACAAACGAAAAATATATGAAAATTCTGGCCTCATATATAAACAATCATTTTATAAATTCTTGAACAACATCGTACATCAAGAATTGAGAATTTCATATAATAACTTAACGATTACTGCTGATGAAGTTGGAGGTGATGATTATCTTCAATCTTTTGCAGCTTACGTTAGGTCAAAAGAAATACCTCTTGATTTATTTGATAATAGCCTATTTAGGTTTGAAAATAGTAAACACAGCATAATCATACAAGTGGCAGATATAGTGTGTGGTTCCCTTGCATATAATTATGATATAAGGAAAATATCAGAATCTGACGGTTATAATTACAAATCCGTATTAGGGGATAAGATATTAAGAATAAAAGAGTTTCCTGAAACTTTTGATACATTCAATGTGTCTCAAAATGACTTGAACCCTGAGTATAATCCACAAATTGCTGATATCTGTTATAGGAAAGCCAAACATTTTATAGAAACGCACAATAATACAGACGATGACGAAATCAAACAGCAAATTGCAATATTGAATCATCTCCTGTTTAGATTTATGAACAAATCGCCAAGGAAATATATTCCCACACAAGAACTTATTACCCATTTAGTGTACTTAGGATATGATAGATTATCACTTCAGACTTTTCGGAATAAAATCATAGCAAAACTTCGGGATAATGAAGTAATAATATCAAGTAGCTCTGGTGGATATAAAATACCATCAACAGAAAAAGAATTGTATGACTTTGTCAATCATGGCAAAAGTATTATCATGCCAATGTTAGCACGATTAAAAACATGTAACGATGTTATTCGGATGGGAACGAATGGCGAAATAAATTTATTCGAAAAAGCAGAATATCATTTACTTGCAAAAATGTTTATACATACTGAGCAGTAAATAATATACATGTATGATGGACTTCGACGAATACATACGCCAAGGCGAACCGCAGAAACGGGAAAAAGGATATGCGTGGCAAACAGCAATCGGTTTGCAGGCCGTCGACGGGCTCAAGCCATCCGACTATCTGATTGAAACCGCCCGAAAAGATATTGAAGGCGAAATTACGATTGATGAAGCGGAACAACTCATAAAAAGCTACTACCAGTCGAAAGAAGCGCGTACACCCGAAGAGGCAGAAACGCATGAGGCGGATACGGCATCGACCAACATCCGCCGACTTCTTACCGAGAAAACCTTTGCCTTTACACTTGTCGGGCTGACATCGATTCATCGCCGGATATTCGATGGCGTATTCAAGTTTGCCGGTCAAATGCGAGATTACAACATCACGAAAAAGGAATGGGTGCTGCGCGGTGATACGGTGTTGTATGTTTCCGCGCCCGATCTCCGCAAAGCGATTGAATACGACTTGGAACAAGAACGCCAGTTCGACTATTCAAAAGTGGACAGGAATGGATTAGTGAGGCACATAGCCAAATTCGTATCGGGATTGTGGCAAATCCATCCGTTCGGTGAGGGAAATACCCGAACGACTGCCGTGTTCACAATTCTTTATCTGCGTTCTATGGGCTTTGACGTAACAAACGACCTGTTCGCCAATCATTCGTGGTATTTCCGTAATGCGCTGGTACGTGCCAACTACCAAAACGTGCAAAAAGGCATCATGCGTAATTCCGAATATTTGGAGCGGTTCTTTCGCAATCTGTTATTGGGTGAAAACAATGAGTTGCGGAATAGGTATATGGTGGTTAATGCTTCGGAAGAGCTGACTGCAAAACAAGTCCAACAAATCGACCGTACAAGTACCGAACAACCTACCATACAAGTAACCGAACAAGTTCGCGCTTTGTTATTAGCTTTGTCATACGAACAATTATCGTTAAAAGTATTGATGAAGAAAGTCGGTCTGAAACATCGTCCGACATTTTTGGAGAATTATATAAGCCCCGCTTCCGAAGCCGGTTTTCTCAAGGTGCTATATCCCGACAAGCCCAATCACCCGAGACAAAAATATCTGCTTACGGCAAAAGGGCTGGCTTTATATAACGAAATCAGGAAAATGCAATAGTTTTGATAATTGCTTCCATTATGGACCTTTCCATCTTCATAGCAATATCCTTTGTGTCATTTTTATCGGATAGCTTTCGGCGGTTAGGGCTGTTTCTTACATTGAGCATTTGCCAAAGCCGTTTTGCTTCGGGCTTGTCCGTGTGCCACGAAATTCATTTCGGGGAAACTTAATACCCCAACCGCTTTACATCGTTAGGAGGGTTGCTATGCAATCTGCAAGCAGAGATGGTGAGATTGTCCGATGTAATTCTAAAAAACATCACCGGTAATTTGCCAAAATGGCGCTCGTGTGTCATAAATATGGCTATTTTGCGCCAAATACATAATTGGCATTTTTGTTGTCATTTTATGTGAAACTTAAAATCAATAGACATCATGGGAATTAAGCCAGGACCAAAAAGGATTGCAAAATCCACAGGGAAACCAGACAGACGTCAAAGAGACAATAAGCAGACACCAGGCAATACGCCGTCTCTTAAGCCCCATCTTCATAAAAAAGGGGATTAAAATAGAATACCGCTGGCATTGTGCTTCAGCGGTGTTTTTTGCAAATATGAAAGTAAAAGCTTCTCTTTTATCTTTTGCATTGTGGCAGAATAGCTCGCGCGGCAAGGATATACAGGTGAAAAATATCCCAAAAGCGGCAAAGAAAATTAATCACAAATGTACTAACGGTAAATTTAGAATTTCTCCGGTGTGGACTCTATATCAGCACCAATTTTTATAACTCATAAATATAAAAATAGCTCCAAAGATGTAAAAATCGGAGCAAGCCCTTTCTCAGCGGCGAAATAAAGAAACCGCCCTCCATTCCTCGTATATTTTCGATAATTTTGCATCGGGAACCTTTCCCCCTCCGCGAGGAGAGGAGCAAGACGCTTGCATAATTCTTGCACCCCGTAAAAGAGGATATTTCGAAAACACAGATACGATATGCTCGGTATTAACTGCATAGGCATCCTGACGTCCGGAGGCGATGCCCCCGGCATGAACGCCGCCATCCGTGCGGTGACACGCACCGCACTTTACAACGGTTTCGAGGTCAAGGGCATCTATCACGGCTACAGAGGGCTCCTGAACGGCGAAATCGAAACGTTCCGCACCGAGAACGTAAGCAACATCATCCAGCTCGGCGGCACCATCCTCAAAACGGCCCGCAGCCGGGAGTTCCACACCCCCGAAGGCCGCCGGAAGGCATTCGAAAACATGCAGCGCGAGCACATCGACGCGCTCGTGGTGATCGGCGGCGACGGTTCGCTGGCCGGCGCCAGGGAGTTTGCCGCCGAATTCAACTTCCCGATCGTGGGACTTCCCGGCACCATCGACAACGACCTTTCGGGGACGGACACCACGATAGGCTACGACACCGCCCTGAATACCATCATGGAGGCCGTAGACAAGATACGCGATACGGCCATGTCGCACGAACGGCTCTTCTTCATCGAAGTGATGGGCCGCAACGCCGGATTCCTCGCCCTCAACGGCGCGATCGCCACCGGCGCCGAAGCCGCCATCATACCGGAGATCGCCACCGAAGTGGACCAACTGGCCGAACTGATCCAGAACGGCTTCCGAAAGAGCAAAAACAGCAGCATCGTGCTCGTCGCCGAGAGCGAGGTCACGGGAGGCGCCATGGGGCTGGCCGAACGGGTGAAGCAGGAGTATCCGGAATACGAGGTACGCGTCACCATTCTGGGACACATCCAGCGCGGAGGGTCGCCCACGGCAGCCGACCGCATCCTCGCCACCCGCATGGGCGAAGCCGCGGTGAACGCCATCATCGAGGGACAGCGCAACGTGATGGTCGGCATCCAGGACGATAAACTCGTCTACGTCCCCTTCTCGAAAGCGATCCGCGACGACAAACCGATCAACCGCGACCTGATCCAGACCATCCGCATGCTATCCATCTGATCCGACGGCGATGCACGTTCCCGCCGGAGAGGGCACATGCCGCCTGGCCGCCGTCACACGCGGCAGGAAGTCCCCCTACACGCAAGTTGCCCTGGCCGGTCGGCCAGGGCAACTCGTATCTTGCGGAGCGACGAGGACCGGCGCAGAAACGCACGCGTCCTACCCCTCCCACAACTGCGACTGATAGGCGCCCGTTTCGAGCAGTCGCCTTTCGAGCATGGCCAACAGTTGTTCGTTACGGATCAGGCCCCAGGTCGGACCGCAATGGAACCGGGGCGGAGCCTCCCCGGCGAAACGCTCCACGACCAGGTCGGGCCGCAACCGGCACAGGATGCCGATGAAGAGTTCCATGTATTCGTCGAGGGTACGGAAACGGTATCGCTCCGGATGGGCCTGCCAGTCCGCCTCCATGGGCGTATTCCGGAATATCTGAAGCTGGTGGAACTTGACCGTCGTCAGAGGCAGCGCATTGATCGTGGCCGCCTGCGCAGTCATCATCTCGTCGGTTTCGCCCGGCAGGCCGAGAATGAAGTGCGCACCGGTATGGATTCCCCGCGCGGCAGTCGCCTCCACGGCACGTCGGGCACATTCGAAATCGTGCCCGCGGTTCACAGCCCGAAGCGTCCGGTCGTAACACGACTCGATACCGTACTCGATGGCCATGTAACAGGTGCGGGAGAGCTCCGCGAAGTAGTCGAGCACCGCATCGTCCACACAGTCGGGACGCGTCCCCACCACGATCCCCGCCACGAGAGGATTGGCGAGCGCCTCGCCGTATACGGCCCGCAACCGTTCGAGCGGCGCATAGGTATTGGAAAAAGATTGAAAATAGACCAGATAACGTTCGGCCCGGCGATACCGGTTGCGATGGAATTCGATCCCCTCCTCGATCTGCCGGGCGACGCTCTTGGAAGGTTGACAATAGGAGGGCGTGAAGGCTTCGTTGTTGCAGAAGGTACAACCGCCGCTCCCCACCCTTCCGTCCCGATTGGGACACGTAAAGCCGGCATTGACGGTCAACTTCTGTACGCGCCCGCCGAACAGCCTGCGAAAATAGCCCGAATAGCTGTTGAACGGTCGCTCGTCGCCCCAGGGGTAGATCATATCATTCTCTTTAACAGGAACATCATCCGCACGATCCCTGCCGCACGGCGGAATACTCACGCCTTGCGCAGCGCCTCGACAAAACCGGGGAAAAGCGACCACAAATGCTCGGTCTGGAGCCAAAGCTCCCGGGCCCGGGCCTCTTTGGAGGGCCTTTCGGAACGTATCTCCCGCAGGTAGGCGTCGTCGACGGGGTGCTCCTCGGCCATAAACTCGTCGTAATAGGGACGAAAGCGGCTGCGCAACCTCACCACCTCGCCGCGCGGCAGCGTACCCGTACGGCGGAATTCACTCCACAACGTGAGAACCACTTTATCTATATACTTGTCGTTCACGTCATTGACAATGTCATCGAACGACTCGTACTCCTCCATGGCGATGTAGGTATACGCCAGCGGTACGGTCGCCTCGGTATGGTCCTCGGGATCTATGTCGAGCAACATCTCGAAAATGGCGGCGGCCATCTCCCAGTCGCCGGCGAGGAAATGGTCGATACCCGAACAGTAACCGGTGAGCATCGCGGCCCGTGAAGATTCGTCCTCCCACTCCAGCACCGTCTCCCCCTCTTCGGGAATCATATCCACCAATCGCTGGAACGCATGCAGGCGCGTATTGCAGGCACCCTCGAAATCGCGTGCCTCCTCCTGCCTCCGCGAACGGGCAAGCTCGGCCGCGAAATCGAAATCATCCCCGTCGGCCGCAGGGACATAGGCGATCACATAACTATCCTCTCCCGTCGGCTCAAGTACCGGTTTCCTCATTTTGACAGACTTTTCGCTAAGAAAATACGTATCGTTTTGCAGGCACGAAGATAGCAATAATGCCTGCAAAAAAAGCCCGTAAGCTCTTTCGCGGAAAATTTCTACCTGGAAAACTTCGCGATTTAAAGGAAATGTCCTATATTTGCCCCCGCATAAATGAGGCCGCAATAGCTCAGTTGGTAGAGCGTTTCACTCGTAATGAAGAGGTCCCGAGTTCAAGTCTCGGTTGCGGCTCGGCGAAAACCGTCTGTTATCAGGCGGTTTTTTTATTTTAACGGCCTCCTAAAGCCCGGGCTCTTCGGGTTCGATCTCTGGATAAATCCCGTTATCGAGAGGATGGCCAAACAACTCAATACCGAGTCCTTCGAGCCTCTCCATCTGCACGCTGTCCTGCGGATTGAACTTCACATAATAACCGGTCGGTTTCAGGATAATGCACGGGACCGACGGGTCATCGGCAGCCACGAGGTCCAACGCCCGCTGCATGGCATCGATTGCGAAAGGGTCGCTGGCATGCTGCAACGCCCGGGTAACCGCTGCCTCCTCAGCTTGCTGCTCCCCTTCCCTGTAAAAAATTTCTCCCTCCTTATTACAGGATACAACCCATACTACTGCCAACAACAGCAGCTCCGCGCGGCTCTTCATGATAGTAAATTTTAGGTTAATAATTCGGTTCCCGCCTTTTCCGTTACCGGAACACCGTATCGAAAATCGGCTTCCGTAAAGTCGTAACGATACCAGATTTCATATCTCTTCGATTTGACTACCTGATAGGATTCCTTTTCGTACAAATAAGTCTTTTGATCGAGACGGTCCGAATAGCGTACAAAAGTAACTTCCCGCTCGCCGTCGGAAATCCTGACATAGCGAGTATCAAAGGGACGAGGAAAATGTCCCATAGCAGAACGTGTGATTTCATATTCTCCGCCTTGAATAACGTCGAACGAATACTCTATACCTCTCGGCTCACCATTGGCATCCAAATCATAATATGATACCACGCGAACGACCTTGTCTGTTTTATTTCCAAAACAATAATGTGTGCAGCCGTACTTCTCTCTGAAACAACCCGTAAACAGCAAGGGGATACAGAGCCAAAAAAGCAAATTCGGTTTCATAACAAACATTTTTAAGTAGTTTAAATCCAGGCGATTATTTATATATCATTCAACGGAACAACCTCGAGAAAGTCGCACCGGTACTGGACTCCATATTTCTTCGCTTCGCCGATCCGATAAAATTCCTCTTTCACAACATCCGACCGATTCACACTTCAGCCGGTTCCCCACAAAACACGATTATTTCAAATATAAAGAATTATTATCGAAAACGCAAACATCCAATCGGATACGTCCTTTCCTCACCCTTTGATCCGGCCGGCACAACGGACCGTTCGCACCCTTCGTGCGCTCTTGAGAGCCGTGCGCTCGGAATCGCTTCAAACGAGTTGCTTCGCGACCGCACACCGACCCTGCGGCCCGACAAGCACTTTCGATTTCCAGCGAATATGATTTTTGATATTTGCTTCAATCGAATCGCTGCGCGACCGTGCACCGGCCCTGCGGCCCGACAAGCACTTTCGACTTTCAGCGAATATATTTCATATATTTGCACTAAACTGAAACACGATGGCAGACAACGACTGGAAATCGAGGCTGAACGTGGTCTACTCCACGAATCCCGACTTCCGATACGAAACCGAAGCACCGGAAGATATGCCCACCCTCCCTCCGCAGCAACAGGAACTGCGCGTATGGATCGACCGAAAATCACGGGCCGGCAAACAGGTAACGCTGGTACGCGGCTTCCGGGGCAGCGAAGAGGACCTCAAGGCCCTCGCCAGCATGCTGAAAAACAAATGCGGCGTGGGAGGCTCGGCCAAAGAGGGGGAAATCATCATCCAGGGCGACTTCCGCGACCGCGTAACGGAGATTCTCCTCAAAGCGGGCTACAAGGCGAAAAAGGCGGGCGGACAATGAAAAAGATCTTTCCGCTGCTCTCCGCCCTTCTGCTGACATTCGCGTTCCCGGCGCAGGCCCAATACTACAACACGGGACAGTCGCCCGCTTCGCTGCGATGGCGGGCGATCGGCAACGACTCCGTAACCGTGGTCTTTCCCGACGGCTTCGACAGACAGGCCCGACGGACGCTCTTCTACATGGACACCGTCCGGAGCCGCATCGCCTACGGCTATCCCCTGCCCCCGCTCCGGATACCCGTCCGGATGACCACGGAGAACTTCTTCTCCAACGGCCTCGCCATGATGGCTCCCCGGCGGATCGAGATGGGAGGGATTCCCGCCATAGACACCTATTCCGAACCGTGGCTCAAACAGCTCGCCACCCACGAATACCGCCACATGGTACAGTTCGGCAACATCAACCGTTCAACGGTGAAAATCCTCGGCTACCTCTTCGGGCAACAAGCTCCGCTGCTGGCCACGGGGCTCGTACCGTTCTGGTTTCTGGAAGGGGATGCGGTGATGGCCGAAACGCAGATGTCCTCCTTCGGTAGGGGGCTGCAACCCTCGTTCACCATGCATTACCGGGCCCTGGGCGATGAAATACTGCACAAAAAGAATCCCGACAAGTGGTTCTGCGGCTCCTACAGGGACTACGTCCCGAGCCATTACGAACTGGGATTCCAGCTCGTTGCCCACGCCGACCGCACATACGACGAATACCTCGGAACGGTCCTCACGCACTACACCTCCGACTACCCGATCTTCATCTTCACCACCCAGCTCGCCCTGAACCGATATTACGGCACCTCCACGCGAAAACTTTTCCGGGAAACCTTCTCCGCCCTCAACCGGCTTTGGGATTCGCTTCCCGATACGGGCAACAGTCCGCGCGTGGTGTCGCCGGCGGTGAAGAGCTACACCACCTACTCCCATCCGCTCTACGTCGACGACTCCACGCTGCTCGTCCTGAAAGAGGATTACCACCGGACGTCGCGCTTCGTGGAGATCGACCTGCGTTCGGGAGAAGAGCGCCCCGTGTGCCATACGGGAATCGTGAGCACACGCCCCGTCTTCCGCAACGGCACGGTGATCTGGACGGAATACCGGCAGAGCGCGGTGTGGGAGCAGAAAGTCGATTCACGGCTCTGCATCATGCACTACGGCAGCGGTTCCTATCGGCAGGAACCCTCCTTCGGCGACGGAATCCTCTATCCGACGCTGACCGACGACGGCGACATGGCATTCGTGCGCTACCACCCCGACGGCCACTATTCGGTGGAGCTGCACTCCCGCCGCCGCGGCACGATAAGCCGCCACTTCAGCGATTCGGTATCGCTGCACGGACTCGCCTGGGACGACCTGACGCAATGCTTCTACTGCATCGCCCTCTCCGACGACGGCATGTCGATCGACGGCATCGACTTCTCCGGTCCCGAGGGACGACTCTTCTGCGTCGCTTTCCCGGCCTACGTGACGATCGACAACCTCAGCGCCGGCAACGGAATGCTCTATTTCAACTCCATCTACTCGGGCAAGGACGAAGCCCACACGATCGATCTCGACACCGGCCGGCAATACCGCATCTCCGAATCGCGTTACGGCTCCTTCGCCCCCTCCCCCTCGCCCGGCGGCGAGTTCGTGGCACTTACGACCTACGACCGCAACGGCTACCATGCAGCCCTGCAGGAGGTGGAGTACTGGGAAGAGGCGGAGTGGACGCCCGTCCCCCGGAATGTGGTGAACGCTCCTCTGAAACCGTGGGATGTCCCGGCCATAGACGACGTCGTCTTCTCGGAGCAAGCGATGGACGCCTCCCGGAAACAATACCCTTCGCGACGCTACTCCAAAGCGGCGCACCTCTTCAACCTGCACAGTTGGGCTCCGCTCTACTACGCCCCCGACCGGCTGTTGGAGAGCGACCTGCTGGACGTCCGCTTCGGCGCGACACTCATCTCCCAGAACCTGCTCGGCACGACGGAAGCGAGCCTCGGATACGGCTACACGCTTGACGGGCACTCTACGGTCAGGGGACGGTTCGGCTATTACGGCTGGGCCCCCAAGATCGAAGTGACGGCTCTCTGGAGCGATCGCCCCCACCGGATCGTCAACACGGGCAGCAGCCCGCTCTATACGATCTATTCGGGAGGGAACAGCTTCAACCTTTCGGCCAGAATCTACCTGCCGCTGCTCCTTTCGACAGGCTACCGCATCCGTTCGCTGGTGCCGACGCTCCAATACAACCTCGACAACATGGAGATCATCCCGCCCGCAGGAGCACCGGAACGAAGCTCCCTGGTGATCGGCTCCGTGCAGTACAACGAATACGTCCGCCGGGCCCGCCTCGACCTGCAACCCCGCTGGGGCTATACCCTCCGTGCGAGCACGGTAGGCAACCCCTTCAGCAGCATGTTCGCCACCGCATGGAGCGTCTACGGGCGCATCTACACCCCCGGTCTTTTCCTGCACCACGGTCTGACGCTCGCCGCCGCCTACCAAAGGACCACGGACGTCTTCCCGATGATGAACGTGATCGACTTCCAGCCCCGCGGCTACGACCGGATCGCCACGACGGAATATGTCGCGGCATCGGCCGACTACCGCTTTCCCGTGGTCTATCCCGACTGGGGCGTGAGCGGGGTCTTCTTCCTGAAACGCATCTCGCTCGACCTCTCGTTCGAGTACGCCCGCTACCTGGAACCGGAGTACTTCATCGACCTCTCGGACCTCTCGGGCCTCTCCTCCGACGGCCTGCAAAAACGCGGCGGGCCGCGCCACATATACACCTACGGAGGTTCGGTAAGCTTCGACATCGCCCCGTTCCGGATGCCGGCGGAATCGACCTCCACCTTCACGATAGGCGTCTACAAGCCCTACGGCAAAAAGCTCTTCGTGACCTGCGGCTTCTCCGTGCCGCTCTGACGAGGCCGGCACGACAACGGAAACGACCCCGAAACCGAAAAACGATCGATGACATGTATATAGCACAAGCGAAAAGAAGAACCAACATCGCGGAATACATCCTCTACCTATGGCAGTTGGAGGACCTGCTCCGTGCGCTTCAGTTCAGCCCCGAGGCGATCTGGTCGCAGCTCGTGGCATCCCAGGCCCCCGGCGAAGAGGAGAAACAGAACAACCTGCTCATGTGGTACATGGACGTGGGTTCGCTCCTGCGCGAGGAGGGAAAGGAGAAGACGGGACACCTCGACCATACCCTCCACCTGATCGGCGACCTGCACACCCTGCACGAACAACTGCTCCAGGCACCGGCCGGGGAGCGTTACCGTACCCTCTACGCCCGCCTGCAGCCCGAATTACCGCGCCTGCGGGAGATGACCGGACGGCAGGATATCTCCGACACGGAGCTCGCTTTCCGCACCCTCTATGCCGCCATGCTCTACCGCATCAAAGGGGATAAGACGAAAGAGAGCTCGATCTCCGATGCGATCGAGCTCGTGTCGCCGGTAATAGGGGAATTGGCCCGGATTTTTCACCTGACCGAAAACGGCGAGTTGGATATTTGGGAGCAGAAGAACGGCTGACCGCGGCCACCGGACCTCAGCGGTTCTCCGGAAATCCGTCCGCGCCCTCCGCGTTCGCCCGCACGGCATAGCGTGCCGCCGCGGACCGAAGCGCTTTTCTGCGGAACGGTTCCTCCCATAAGACGCACGAAGCCCCCGATTCGTTGCACGGTTCCCGAAATTTTATCGCCGGAGGCGACCGTTCCGGACACGGCACGCGAAGCACGCACCCTCCGTAGACGCCATGCGCCGCAGAAATCGTTTCTGCGGCGCATGGCGTCTACGGGTCCACCCCGGAGGCGAAGGTGCCTACTCGGCACGGACGATATGGGCGCCGAGCGCGTTGAGGCGGGCGTCGATGTTCTGATACCCGCGGTCTATCTGCTCCACGTTCTGAATGACGCTGCTACCCTCGGCACTCAGCGCGGCGATGAGAAGCGCCACACCGGCCCGGATGTCGGGCGAAGTCATCATCGTACCGCGCAGCCGGCGCTCGTGGTTGTGGCCGATGACGGTGGCCCGGTGCGGGTCGCAAAGGATGATCTGGGCTCCCATGTCGATCAGCTTGTCCACGAAGAACAGACGGCTTTCGAACATCTTCTGATGGATCAGCACGGAGCCTTTCGCCTGCGTCGCCACCACCAGGAAGACCGACAGCAGGTCGGGCGTCAACCCCGGCCAAGGTGCATCGGCGATGGTCATGATCGAACCGTCGAGGAAGGTATCGATCTCGTAATGGTCCTGGCTGGGGATATAAATGTCGTCGCCGCGCTGCTCGAAACGAATCCCCATGCGGGCGAACTGCGCGGGAATGATACCCAGGTTGCCGAACGACACATTCTTGATCGTGAGCTCGGACTGCGTCATGGCGGCCATGCCGATGAAGCTGCCGATCTCGATCATGTCCGGCAGCATGGTATGTTCCGTCCCGCCGAGCCGCTCCACGCCGCGGATGGTAAGCAGGTTGGAACCGATACCGGTAATGTCGGCCCCCATTCGCACGAGCATCCGACACAACTGCTGGACGTAGGGCTCGCAAGCCGCATTGTAGATGGTCGTTTCGCCGCGGGCCAACACGGCCGCCATGACGATGTTGGCGGTACCCGTCACCGAAGCCTCGTCCAATAACATGTAGGTGCCGCGCAACCCCTCGGAACGGAGAGCGAAATAACTGTTGTCCAGGTCGTAATCGAACTTCGCACCGAGCTTCTGCAACCCGATCAGGTGGGTATCCAGACGACGGCGTCCTATCTTGTCGCCGCCCGGTTTAGGCAGGTAGGCGATGCCGAAACGGGCCAGCAGAGGCCCGATGACCATCACCGAACCGCGCAGCCGTGCGCCGCGCCGGCGGTAGTCCTCCGAACGGAGGTAGTCGAGATCGATGTCGCGGGCACAGAACGAGTAACTCTGCTCCCCCGTCTTCTCGACCTCCACCCCCATGGCCCGCAGCATATCGATGAGCTGCAGAATATCCACGATCTCCGGAACGTTGTGCAACGTCACCTTTTCGGGGGTAAGCAGCGTGGCACAGATTATCTGAAGGGCCTCGTTCTTGGCCCCCTGGGGAACGATCTCGCCTTTGAGGCGGTTGCCGCCCTGCACGATGAATTTAGCCATAGGAAATTCTCTCTTTTTGACACGGACCACCCTGATCCGGACACGAAAGGTACGCAATTTACCCGGGATGGAAAAACTTTCGGGACGGGGAGGCAACTTTTCCCGCCCTTATCCGGCAACGGCTTGTAAAGTAATCGCAAAAATCCTTAACTTTGTAAGTTACTATTGCAATGTATCATTCACGACAACCGAAACAATACGAGAAAGATATGACCGACAAGATAGAGCGCCTGCTGAAGAGGGTGGAGGAGTTCCATCCGGGTACCGCGGCGGAACTGGAAGAGTTCCGGATCAAGGTGATGGGCCGAAAGGGCGAACTCAACGACCTGATGGACGAATTCAAAAGCGTCGCACCGGAGCTGAAACGCGAACTGGGACAGCGCCTCAACCAGCTCAAGAGCCGCACGCAGGAGCGTCTCAACCAGCTCAAGAACGACCTCGAAACGCGTGCGGCCGCCGCACCGTCCTCCACGATGGACGACATGACGCGTCCGGGCACCGCGCAGCCGCTCGGAAGCCGGCACCCCATCTCGCTGGTGCGAAACGAGATATGCGGCATATTCGAACGGCTGGGATACGTCGTGGCCGAAGGTCCCGAAATCGAGGACGACTGGCATGTCTTCTCGGCTCTCAACTTTCCGCCGGAGCATCCCGCGCGCGATATGCAAGACACGTTCTTCGTGGAGAAGAATCCGGATATCCTGCTGCGTACCCACACCAGCTCCATCCAGGTGCGCACCATGGAGACCCAGAAGCCGCCCATCCGCGTGATATGCCCCGGACGTGTATTCCGCAACGAGGCCATCTCCTACCGGGCCCACTGCATCTTCCACCAGATCGAGGGACTCTACATCGACGAAGGGGTCTCCTTCGCCGACATGAAACAGTCGCTCCTCTATTTCGTGCAGGAGTTCTTCGGACCCGAAACCAAGATACGCCTGAGGCCCTCCTACTTCCCCTTCACCGAGCCCTCGGCGGAGATGGACATCTCCTGCAACCTCTGCGGCGGCAAGGGGTGCAACGTCTGCAAGCACACCGGCTGGCTCGAGATCATGGGTTGCGGCATGGTAGACCCCAACGTGCTCGAGGCTTGCGGCATAGACAGCAACCGGTACAGCGGATTCGCCTTCGGCATGGGGGTAGAGCGCTGCTCCATGCTGAAATACGGAGTGAAGGACCTGCGCCTCTATTTCGAAAACGACATCCGTTTCCTGCGTCAGTTCGGGTCGGCGATCTGACGACGACCCGCCGCCACGAAGCAGGGGAGGGCCGCAGCAGGACACAGACCGCAGCGAAACCATTGTACAAGGCACAGAGGGCATGAAGAACATACGGACAATAGCGGGTATCGCGGTCGCGGCAGGGTTCCTATCCTGCACGGTGACCTCGCGCGGCCCTTTGCGCCCGACTCCCGACCGCGATCTGGGCGGCACGAACGCCCCTTATTACTACCACGCCGAAGGAATCAAGGCGGCGACGGTGAACGGCGACAAGGCCGGGGGACTGGCCTATTTCCACCGGGCCATGAAGGCGGACTCCACCTATGCCGCAGCCTACTACGAGATTGCGGAGATCCTGCTCGAAACCGATCCCGCACAGGCCGTCACCTTCAGCAAAACAGCCTACGGGCTCGACACCGCCAACCTCGCCTACCGCAACCAACTGGGCAGGGCACTGGTGATGTCCGAGCAATACGACGAGGCGCTGAGCATCTACACCCGCCTCATGCGCGACGACCCGCACAATCCGCTCAACTACCGCCTCCTGGCAGCCCTGTACGACTACAAAGGGCAGCCTTTCACGGCTCTGTCCATCCTCGACACCGCAGAGATACGCCTGGGAAGAATCGAGGAGCTTTCGGCCTACAAGCGCGAGATACTGGTCCGCCTGCGGCTCTACGACAAGGCAGTGGACGAAGCGAAGAAACTGCTTCGCGACTACCCCTACGACGAGGACAACTACCGCATGCTGGGCGACATCTACCGTGCGATGGGCGAAGACTCGCTGGCGCTGACCAACTATACGGAGGCCCTGCGCCTGGAGCCGGACGACCTGGAGACGCTCTCCTCGCTGGCCGACTTCTACCGCCGCGCCAACGATGCGGAACATTATCTGTCTACGCTCAAACGCCTCTTCGAGAACGACCGCATGTCGTCGGAGAGCAAGAAACGGATCTTCGCCGACATCACCTCCGACCTGGAATTCTACAGACGCAACTACTTCTCCATCAACTCGCTCGCCTCGACTCTCATCACCAAATACCCCCACGACTACGCCGTGGTGAATCTCTACGCCATGCATCTCATCCGGGGCGGCGAGCTGCAACAGGCACTCGAACTCTACAAATCCTTCATCGGCATCGAGCCCGACGAACCGGAAGCCTACCGGCAGGTCATCGGCATCGAATCGTTCCTGGAACGCCCCGACTCGGTCATCGAATACACCGACCTGGCACTCGCACGCTTCCCCGACGACCAGGAGTTGAGGCTCACCAAAGGCTACGCCCTCCTGACCCTGAACGATACCCGGGGAGCGATACGCACTTTCAGGGAGACCTACCGCACGGCAAAGGAGGACTCCACGCGCAGCGTCGCGGCGGGGATACTCGGCGACGCCTACCATGAACTGGGCGACCTGCACAAAGCCTACCGGCAGTACGGAAAGGCGCTCCGCCTCGACCCGAACAACGCCGTCGTACTCAACAACTACGCCTATTACCTCAGCGAAGAGGGGAAAGAGTTGGAAAAGGCCGCCGGCATGAGCCGCCGCGCCAACGAACTCAGTCCGAGCAACGCCACCTACCTCGACACGGAAGGGTGGATTCTCTACCTGCTGGGACGTTACGAGGAGGCCCGCACCGTGATGCAGCAGGCCGTCTCGTTCGACAGAACCGGGAGTCCGGTGCTGCTCTTCCACTACGGGGAAATCCTCTATGCGTTGGGCGATACGTTCATGGCGGAAATTTATTGGAAACGAGCCCTCGAAAAAGGGTACGACGCGGAGATCATCCGCCAACGACAGGAAAAGGGAAAGGAATGAAGATGAAACGCACCCTGTGGATATTGACGACCCTCCTCTGCCTCGCCGTTCCGGCAATCAGGGCACAGCGGGTACAGCCCTCGATACAGGCGCTGAATGAGCAGATCGCCCGTGCAGAAGAGGAGATAAAAAGGAACGAGGCCCTGTTGAGCAAGATAAAGGGGCAGCGGGCTGTCACGCAGAACGAACTGAAGCTGATCGTTTCCCGCATCACGAACCGTCAGCAGATCGTTTCGTCGCTCAACCAGCAGATCACCCTCTGCGAACGCGACATCGCCGACAAGAACCGCGCGATCACGGAACTCAACCGCCACATCGAAGTGCTCAAGCAGGAGTATGCCGACATGATCTACGCCGCATACAAGAACCACCTGCTCAACAACTCGATGGCCTTTCTTTTCGCCTCGCGCGACTTCGGGGAGATGACCCTGCGCATCAACTACATGAAGCGCTACAACCGGATGCGGGAGGAGAAGGCTGCGGAACTGGATTCGTTGGCGGGGGTATTGCAGAGCGAGGTGACGCAACTGGATACTCAACTGACCCAGCTCGAAACGTCGCGCAGCAGCCGCGACAAGGAGCTGCGGACGCTGCGGGCCGACGAACAGACCTACAAGAAGAACAGTTCCCGCCTGGCGGCCGACGAACGCAAGATAGCCGAACGCATACGCCAGAAGGAGCGCGAAAAACAAAGCGCCCAGCGGCAGCTCCAACAACTCGTAGCCGAGGAGGCACGCCGCAATGCGGGAACCAAACGCAGCGCCGCGGAAGAGCGGGTGAGGGTGGAGCTGAGCAACAACTTCGAACAGAACGAAGGGAAATTTCCCTATCCGGTCCGGGGCGGAGTCATCATCGACCGTTTCGGCAAACACCCGCACCCCACGCAACGCGGCCTGACGATAGACAACAAGGGGGTCAACATCGCAGGCGAGAAGGGCGCCCCCGTGCGGTGCATCTTCGAAGGTACCGTGAGCCGGGTGGTCTTCATCAAAGGACTGAACAACTGCGTAATGGTCAACCACGGTAATTACTATACGGTCTACTCCAACCTCGAATCGGTCAGCGTCAAGGCCAACGATCGGGTGGGGAGGGATCAGGTCATCGGCACCCTCTCCTCGACGGCGAACAACGACGACTGGTACCTGCACTTCGAATTATGGAAGGGCACCACGTTCCTCAACCCGGAGAAGTGGCTGTCGAGGTAACGGAGTCCTGCGGCTCTGCCGTTCCCGCCCGGCCGCAAGGCGACACCGGAACGAACGAAGGAACGGCGGGAACACGAACGGCGGATATGCCGTAACAAGCCCTTTGTGGAACGGAGGCGGCTCCGCAACGGATTTACTAAAACGATTTGAACAATGGCAGTCAGCTTCCATACAGAAGAGTGCACTTTCCTGCCGCAAGGCAGACGCAAAATAACGGCATGGATCAAAGAGGTGATCGCCGCCGAGGGCTACCGGCCCGGCGACATCGCCTACATCTTCTGCTCGCCGGAATACCACATCGGCATCAACAGGCAATACCTCGGCCACGACTACCACACCGACGTCATCACGTTCGACTACAGCGACCTGGCCGGCACGCGGAGCATCGGCGGGGACATCTTCATCGACCCCTTTACGGTGCATTCCAATGCGGAAGCCATCGGGACGGAACCCCGGGAGGAGATCATGCGCGTCATCATCCACGGCGTACTGCACCTGTGCGGCCACGGCGACAAAACCCCGGAGGAGGAGCGGGCCATGCGGGCATCGGAAGACCGGAGCCTGGCCATGTATCGCGGGACGTACGGCGATTACCCGCCGTTCAAACTGCCGGCCCGATAGGGGAGGGGCCCGCAAAGGGACGGAACATCGTTTTTGAGCGCACTTCCCGGGTCGCACGGACAGATTGCCGACGACCCGTTTTCCTGCCCGGAAAAGCCCCTTTCCGCCGCTTGGACACCGCATCGGGAACCTTCGGTTCTCCGCGTCGGATCATGCACGGCAAAGCCGCCCCGAACAACGAAAGAGAGAAACGCAACGGGTACCCCCGTTGCAACCATACGACGCACAAATAAAACCTACGGAGCACTCGATCCGCGAGGGGAATAAGAACAAGATGACTTACGAATACGATATCATCGTGGTAGGCGGCGGACACGCCGGTTGCGAAGCCGCCGCCGCCGCCGCTACGCTCGGCGCACAGACACTGCTCGTTACCATGGACATGGGCAAATTCGCCAACATGTCCTGCAACCCGGCCGTAGGAGGAGTAGCCAAAGGACAGATAGTAAGAGAGATAGATGCCATCGGAGGACACATGGGCATCATTACCGACCGGACGGCCATCCAATTCCGGATGCTGAACCGCTCGAAGGGGAGTGCCATGTGGAGTCCCCGTGCCCAATGCGACAAAACACGTTTCTCGGAACTGTGGCGCCAAACCCTGGAAAACATCGACAACCTGTACATCTGGCAGGATACCGTAGACGGGCTCATCACGGAAAAATGCACGAGAGACAATAAACAATCATCAGATAATCAATATATTATCAAAGGGATTCACACCGTCATGGGAGCTACGTTCAGGGCTCGTGCGATCATCCTCACCAACGGAACCTTTCTGAACGGACTGATGCACACGGGACGTTCCAGCGCTCCCGGGGGTAGGGCAGGCGACGGCGTATCGCTCGGAGTGACCGAATGCCTGCGCGAACTCGGGTTCGAAGCAGGACGCATGAAGACCGGTACCCCCGCCCGGATAGACGGACGAAGCGTGGACTTCACCGCCTTCGAGCCGCAGTACGGCGACGAGAAGCCGTCGAAATTCTCCTTCCTGCCCTCCAGCGAATGCGTAGCGGAGCAGATTCCCTGTTACCTCATCCACACAAGCACCGAAGTACACGACATCCTGCGGGAAGGATTCGCGGATTCGCCCCTCTTCAACGGCACGATCCAGGGAATCGGACCGCGCTACTGTCCGAGTATCGAAGACAAGTTGCGCACCTTCGCCGGCAAGGAGTCCCACCAGCTCTTCCTCGAACCCGAAGGAAGAGAAACGAACGAATACTACCTGAACGGTTTCTCGTCGTCCCTGCCGCTCGATGTACAGGTACGTGCACTCTCCCGTATCCGTGGCTTTGAAAATGTACACATCTATCGTCCCGGATATGCCATAGAGTACGACTATTTCCCACCCACCCAACTGAGACACACGCTCGAAACGAAAAGGGTCGACAACCTCTATTTCGCAGGACAGATCAACGGGACCACGGGATACGAAGAGGCCGCCGCACAAGGCCTGATGGCCGGCATCAATGCCGCGCTGAAACTGCAAGGCAAGGAACCTTTCGTACTGGCGAGAGACGAAGCCTACATCGGCGTCCTGATCGACGACCTCGTCACCAAAGGGGTAGATGAACCCTATCGCATGTTCACCAGTAGGGCGGAGTATCGCATTCTGCTCCGGCAGGACAACGCCGATCTGCGACTCACACCGAAAGCGATCGAACTCGGCCTCGCTTCTGCGGAGAGAAGGGAAGCCTTCGAGCGAAAAAGTCGATTTGTAGCGCTTCTGATCGATTTCATTCGGAACCGGAGCGTCGGCAAGGAGGAGATAAACGATTACCTGCAATCGGTCCGAACAAATCCGCTGGAACAGGGACGCAAACTTTACGACGTATTGCTTCGGAACGGTGTCAGCATCGAAGGAGTAACCTCCGTATTACCCGACCTGAAAAGATTCATCGAAGAGAACGAAATCGACGACGAGATCATCGAAGAGGCGGAAATTCAAATAAAGTACAGAGGATACATCGAGCGCGAACGATTTATCGCCGACAAAATGCGTCGACTGGAGAACATTCGCCTGCGTCCGGACTTCGACTACAACGCTCTTTCGTCGCTCACCATCGAAGCCCGTCAAAAGCTGAGTCGCATCAAACCGCAAACGATAGGGCAAGCATCGCGCATTCCGGGCGTATCGCCCGCAGACATCAATGTACTGCTTGTCTATTTCGGAAGATAAACCGAAGGAGTGTTCCACGTGGAACACTCCTTTTTTATTGAAATCACAAAACACTCTTTTGTTCCACGTGGAACAAATGCGAAAATAGGAAAGCAACAACCATACTCCAGACAACAAAAAACGGATGCCTTTTCAGACATCCGTTTTTCATATCCGACAGAAAACAGTCTATTTGTCCGCTATTTTCGCCCAAGTATCCTTCAATCCCACGGTACGGTTGAATACCATGCACTCCGGAGTAGAGTCGGTATCGACACAGAAATAGCCGACACGCTCGAACTGGAACTTCTCGCCCGTCGCAGCCTGAGCCAACGACGGTTCGATATACCCTTTCCGCACCACGACCGACTCCGGATTGAGGTAGTCGAGAAAAGTCTTTCCCTCCTCCACATCGTTGGGGTCCTCTTTGGTAAAGAGGTTGGAATAGAGCCGTATCTCCGCCTCGCGGGCATGAGGAACCGATACCCAATGAATCACTCCTTTCACCCTGCGTCCGTCGGAAGAGGAACCACCGCCCGACTGCGGATCGTACGTACAGCGCAATTCCACGACATTGCCTTCGCTGTCCTTAACCACCTCCTCGCACTTAATCAGGTAGGAGTAACGCAACCGAACCTCGGCACCGGGAGCAAGGCGATAATACTTTTTCGGAGGTTCTTCCATGAAATCGGTCCGCTCGATATAGATCTCGCGCGAGAAGGGAACCTGCCGGGTACCGGCCGACTCATCCTCGGGATTATTGACCGCCTCGAACAGTTCGCTCTTGCCTTCGGGATAGTTCGTAATCGTCACCTTGAGGGGATCGAGCACCGCCATGCGCCGCTCGGCCGTCTTGTTCAAATCCTCGCGCACACAGAATTCGAGCAGCGAAAGATCGATGACGTTATCCCGCTTCGCCACACCCACCCGTTCGGCAAAAGCCCGGATGGCGGCAGGGGTATACCCCTTGCGACGAATTGCCGAAATGGTAGGCATACGCGGATCATCCCATCCGTTAACTATCTTATTTTCAACTAATTGAAGCAACTTTCGCTTGCTCATCACCGTATAGGTCAGGTTGAGCCGGGCAAATTCGTACTGATGGCTGGGGAAGATTCCGAGCGTCTGGATAAACCAATCGTAGAGCGGGCGGTGTACGTCGAACTCGAGCGTACAGATGGAGTGGGTAATCTTCTCTATCGAATCGCTCTGCCCGTGCGCATAGTCGTACATGGGGTAGATGCACCACTTATCGCCCGTACGGTGATGTTCGGTATGCAGAATACGGTACATGATGGGGTCGCGCAGCAGCATGTTGGGGTGCGCCATGTCTATCTTGGCACGCAACACCTTCTCCCCGTCGGCGAACTCCCCGGCCCGCATCCGTGCGAAAAGGTCGAGATTCTCCTCCACGCTGCGGTTACGCCACGGACTCTCCGTACCGGGCACGGTCACCGTACCGCGGCCCAGGCGGATCTCCTCCTGCGACTGGTCGTCCACATAGGCCAATCCTTTGCGGATCATCTCGACGGCCCACTGGTAAAGCTGCTCGAAGTAGTCCGAGGCATAATGCTCCTCGGCCCACCGGAAACCGAGCCACGTGATATCCTCCTTGATGGAATCGACATACTCCACATCCTCCTTCACGGGATTGGTGTCGTCGAACCGCAGGTTGCAAAGCCCGCCGTAACGCTCCGCCAGGCCGAAATTAAGGCATATACTCTTGGCATGGCCTATGTGCAGGTAACCGTTGGGTTCCGGCGGGAAACGGGTATGTATCCTGCCGTCTACGCTGTTTATATGATCTTCTATGATCTCTTCCAGAAAATTGAGGGAGCGTTCCTTGCCCGCCACCCCGTTGTCGTTCGTTGCCATATTCGGTTGCTTGTTTAAGTGCAAAGTTAAGATTTTTGGTGTTTTATTATCACCCCGACGGCGCTTCCGGCCATTGTTTCGCATCGTGCCCGGGGCAGGGGAAAGGTCGGGAACGGGATCGAACGGCGAATCCGAACGCCACGGGAGAACCCGCTCCCGGCCGCTTCAACCGTTCCTCGGACACCGCGTCAGCGAAAAACGCAAATTTTTATCGATCCGCAAGCGGCTGACATCCTGCAAAAGTGACCCGCAGGTAACCAAGTATCGTAAACGTAACTTATTGCAATACAAAACATAATACCATACATTTACCTCCCGAAAAGACAACTTTACACACAAAAAACGATACGCATGAAACAGATCGAGACCATTGCCGCTGCGGAGAACTTCAGCGCAATCGACATCGGAAAAACGGACGAACTGAACGATTACATCCTGGAGCTGGGACCGTCGATGAAAATCCCGGGAAAAGTATTCGGCGGCGCAGCCGTCGGGGCCACCGGTTGCGAATTCTCCTTTCAGCAGTTCGCACCCGGAACGGAAAGCGGTTTCCTGCACACCCACAAACACCACGAAGAACTCTACTTCTTCCTCCGCGGAACGGGCTGCTTCCAGGTCGACGGCCGGGTTTTTCCCGTGTCCGAAGGAAGTGTCGTGCGGGTGTCGCCGGCCGGCAAACGCTCGGTACGCAACCACAGCACCGAACCGCTCGTAATGCTCTGCATCCAGTACCGAAGCGATACGTTCGCTGCCGAAGACGCCGCCGACGGCGTAATCCTTGCCGAAACGGTGAAGTGGTAGGCTCTGTTCCGGCACACGTTCGGGCCGCAACTCGTTGCGGCCCGAATCCGTATCCCCTCCCCGTCAACGGAACACCGCCTCCGCAACGGCCGGTTGCAAGGAGCGCACCGACTCCGAAAACAAGCGGAAAACCCTTGCGTGCGACGAGCGGAACCTGCCGCCCGGCATGCAGACCTCATCGTCCCGGACATAGGCCACCAGCACAAAAGCCCCTTGCCCCTGCGACACCGAATACTATATTTAAGATGAAAGCCTCGACAACGGCTTTTTACCGCCCGTTTACGACGCCGACCGTGCGCACCGGAGGATTTTCCCGCCATTCCCCTCCGAATGCAATATTCGGCCGTAAAAAGAGCGCGACACCCCTTTGCCTGCAAAGCGTCAGAATCCTTTGCGGGCAAGAACCCACGCCATGCGGTTGTAAAAAGCGTGAATCGCCGGCCGCAAACGCGGAGGAATCCGGTTCAATAGGCGGAGTTTGTGCCACCCGCGCCGATACAGGGTCGTATAGGCGAAGAACCGTTCGGTACGCCGCCCGAACGCGGTATCTCCCTTGGCAGTGAGCGTCAACGCCTTGCCGATCGCACAGCGGGCGATATATTCGTTACGGAAAGAATTTCCCTCCTGCGGACGGTACAGTTCCTCGAAGGAATAAACGGTCTGTTCGGGGGTATAGATCCCCGCCGAGCGGTTCGAGGCCGTCCTGCTGTAAAGCACCAGGTTTTCGGGGGTGAAGCAGACCGGATAACGACTCGCCAGCCGTATCCAGAAATGGAGGTCCTCCCCGATCTTCATCCCCGCCGGAAAGCCTCCGAGCTCCTGAAAAACGGTACGGGGAACGACCGTCGCCGAGGGCTGGCAGATATAGGAGCGCATCGCCTCGCGGAAAAAGTCGGGAACGATTCCCTCCTGTTGCGGATGCACATTGGAGTGGACCTTCGTACCGCTCACGATATCGAATGCAGCCGCATAGGCTCCGCAGTCGGGATAGCGCCCGATCAGAAAAGCTATTTTTTCGAGATAACCGGGCTGCCAGCAGTCGTCGGCATCGAGAAAGGCAAGGTACGCTCCCCGCGCCAACGCCGCACCCCGGTTGCGGGCCGCCGAAACCCCCGCATTCTCCTGTACGACCAGACGTACCAGGGGCGATGCACAACGGCGCACCACCTCCGCTCCGCCGTCCGTGGAACCGTCGTCCACGACGATCACCTCGCACGGCAACCGTCGCTGCCCCAACACCGAAGCGAGCGCCGCACCCACCTCGCGCTCCTTGTTATAGAGCGGTATGATGACCGAGAACTCAACGTTCATAAGCGGATTTTTCAGGTAGCAGGTTATCGAATATGTCGACGAGCGCCCGACGGACAAACTCCGTATCGCAAATAGCATTGCTATCGTTGATGCAGACCATGGCATACTTTCCCGAGCGAATATCGCGCCCCAGCGCCGGCATTCCGGCCTCCGAGAGCGTCGCCAGCCCGGTATCTCCCATGCCCACCGGCACGAACTCGCCCGCGGCCAACTGCTCGTAACGCATCACCCACTGCGACAGGTCGGTAGCCGAACGGAACCGGCTCCGACACGTGGCATCGAGCACCCCGGCCTCCTCGCACCACAACCTTTCGAAGGTCCGACGCAGAAAGGGTTGCGGCATATGGAAATCCCTGAAGCCGGGAAAAAATCTCCAGGGCAGGAGCGTGAGGGTCTTGAGCATGTCGCTCAACCGGTAGCGACAGTCGAACCACTTGCCCGCATGCCTGCGCAGAACCTCCCGCTTGTCGTACCGACGATTGATAACGGCCAGGCACTCCAGGATGTTATGTCCCACCCGTTCGGTGGGAATGACGGCCAAACGAGCCGCATCCCTCGGCAGACCGTCCCGAAAAAAGCGCTCCGGGCCGACGGGTCTGCACAGAAACGTATCGTCGTTGAAATAGACGAAATGCTCCTCAAGGCCCTCGATCCGGTGCATGTTGAGCTCGATGGGACAAGAACTGAACGTAGGCAGGTAAGGAGAGGGGATGTAGTCGGCATGACGGACCACATGCAATTTGGGATGGTCCGTATCGAGCCACGCAGGCAAATGGCCCCAGGTAATGAAATGGATGCGGTTCACCCAGGGTGCGAACCGTTCCACGCCGCGAAACCAGTAGCGCAGCGTATCCCAGTCGCGGTAACGCTCTTCGGAAGCATCCGTCGCTCCCCGTACCTCCCCCCCCCCGTCATCGGAGGGATTCGCCGCGATGCGGGAACGATACTCCAGGAACTCCGCCCGCCAGGCCGGATCGCTCCCGTCCACCCAGGGTATCACGAAATCTATCTTCACCTCTCCGTTCCGCATGACCCGCAAACAATCCGTTGAACTTCTCCGTATCCGTCCGGCTTTCCGTCGGCCCTCAGAACGTGTAATACATCGTGAAAAAGATCGACGATCCGCGCATTTTCAACCCCTCGGGCGACAGCCGCGACAGGGGACAGTATCCCGTAACAGCCACACCCACATGGCTGAGATTCCATCCCAGGCTGAGCGAGATGCCTCCTTCGTGACGGTTATGGAGTATCGGCTCGCCCGCCAGCTTCGTATCGAATACATAGGAGTAGTAACCGCCCACCCCCGCGTACATGTAGTAGCCGCTGTCCACCTCGGTCTTCAGCAGCAGGCTGACGGGAACGGTCAGCGCAGGCGACACCATTTTGCGGAACGAATCGGTCACCACCAGCTCGCCGGCCTCATTCTGTTGTGGATAACGGAACGTACGATGGTTGTAGATCACCTCCGGGCGGAGGGACAGCCATTCGTTGAAATTATACTGCATGAAAACACCCGCATTCCACGAGAAACGGGATGCTCCGGTCACGGGGGCTTCGTTGCCGTAATGTATGTACGAAGAGCCTACCGAAGCACTGACGGCGAACTCCACCTTGCGGGGTTCCTCCCGCCGCAAGACCCTCTTCGCGGGGACGATCTCCTCGCGGTCGGCCATCTCCGTCGCCAGAGCCACCACATACTCCGTCACCAGTTCCAATCCTTCGTAGTCGATCTTGTCGGCCGTATCTTCCGGCCTATGGTAGGGCGATTTGGTCCCGGTCGTCAGCAACACCGCCGGCACGTTCCGCGCGGCGAACGAATCGTGATCGGAACCCGTGAAGGGAGATCCGTTGCCTTCCGTCGTCTTCACTTCCAGACCGGCAGGGCAGGGAACAGCCTCGAACAGCTCCTTTCCGCCGGCAAGGGAACCGACATTCCGTATTTTCAGGCAGCCGGCCTCCCGGAGCCATCCCACCATGTCGATGCTGGCCATGAACTTCACCTTGTCGACCTCCATGTTGTCCGCCATGGCCGCCGATCCATACAATCCGATCTCTTCGGCATCGAAAGCGACGACGATCACGGTACGCTTCAGTTCGCCCTCCCGCTCTTTCAACCGCCGTGCCGCCTCCAACAACACGGCCACTCCGGACGCATTGTCGTCGGCACCGTGGTAGACCACCGTATCGCCGCCCCGGACGCGGTATCCCAGATGATCGTAATGCGCCCCCAGCACGATATACTCCTCGCGCAGCCGGACATCGCTTCCGGGAATGAACCCCACCACGTTGGCATACCGCCCCGAAGAGCGCTCGAAACGTTGCAGGAACGTCCGCCCCGAACCGTCGGCGGCACCGGGATAGAGTCCCGCCTCTCCGAACCGCGACACGATGTAGGCAGCCGCAGCGGCACCCTGTTCGGTACCGGCACCCCGACCGAGCATCTCGTCCGAAGCCAACGTAAAGAGATTTTTTTCGAGATCGGAACGGGCTTCCGTCACCCGCTCCTGCGAAAGCGCAGCCACGGAAAGGGAGAGCAGCAACGCCGTAAAAATGAGTTTTTTTCCCATGTAAACGTATTCGTTCGTTATCGTACGGACCGAAAGATACAAAAATCCGGGACAGGATGTCGACGCTGTCCCGGAAATCCGTTGCTCCCGTTTCCGCCGCTATTCGGCTATGATCAGAAAATAGTTCTTCTTACCTTTCTGCACGACCAGATACCGGTCGGCTATGAGGTCGGACACGGTTACGACCCGTTCCGGCGACTCCACCTTCTCCTTGTTCATGGAGACGCCTCCGCCCTGTATCAGCTTGCGCAGTTCGCTTTTGGAGGGGAACACGGGACACCGCTCCACGCACAACTCCGGAAAGGCGATACCCGCCTCCAAAGCGGTACGGGCGACCCGATACTGAGGTACTCCGTCGAAAACCTGCAACAAGGTCTGTTCATCCAGACGGTGCAGTGCCTCTGCCGTCGCTCCGCCGAACAGGATGGCCGAAGCCTCGACGGCTTTGTCATACTCCTCCTGCGAATGGATCATGCAGGTCAGTTCCTTTGCGATCGTCTTTTGCAGTTTGCGCTCGTGCGGAGCCGCCTCGTGTTCGGCCACCAGGGCCTCGACGGTCTCCCTGTCGAGGAAGGTGAAGATCCGGATGTAGCTCTTCGCATCCTCGTCGCTGACATTCAGCCAGAACTGGTAGAACTTGTAAGGCGACGTATAGCGTGCGTCGAGCCATATATTGCCGCTCTCGGTCTTCCCGAACTTCGTCCCGTCGGCTTTCTTGATCAGCGGGCAGGTCATTCCGTACACCTGTCCGTCCTCTATGCGACGAATCAGCTCCACACCCGTGGTGATGTTGCCCCACTGGTCCGAACCTCCCAACTGCAACCGACAGCCATGCTCGCGATAGAGCTGCATGAAGTCGTACCCCTGCACCAACTGGTAGGTGAACTCCGTAAAGGACATGCCGTCGCCCTCGCCGTTGAAACGCTTCTTCACGGAGTCTTTCGCCATCATGTAGTTCACGGTGATATGCTTGCCCACGTCGCGGATGAATTCGAGGAATCCCATCCCCTTCATCCAGTCGTAGTTATTGACCAGCACGGCGGCATTGGGTGCGGACGAATCGAAATCTATCAATTTGGAGAGTTGCCCCCGGATGGCCTCCTGATTACGACGCAGGGTGGCCTCGTCGAGCAGGTTGCGTTCGAGCGATTTGCCCGAAGGGTCGCCGATCATCCCCGTCGCCCCTCCGATGAGGACGATGGGCCGGTGGCCGCAGCGCTGGAAATGACGCAGGATCATCACTCCCACCAGATGGCCTATATGCAACGAATCGGCCGTAGGGTCGAATCCGAGGTAAGCCGTAGCCATTCCCTCCTTGAGATACTCCTCCGTACCCGGCATCATGTCGTGCACCATGCCGCGCCATTTCAGTTCTTCTGCGAAATTCATCGGTCTGTTCCGTTTAATTTTGATTTGGATAGGGGACAAAGATACGAAAAGTCG
The DNA here is from genome assembly GCA_910577285.1 of uncultured Rikenellaceae bacterium. Classification (GTDB taxonomy): domain Bacteria; phylum Bacteroidota; class Bacteroidia; order Bacteroidales; family Rikenellaceae; genus Tidjanibacter. The sequence continues at coordinate 134,540 of CAJTLO010000002.1, forward strand.
AGTACAAAACCGAATAGCATGCGGGTTTTGCCCAGACGGAGTATTTAAGACAAAGTCAACGATACGAACATATTTGCGGAAATACGAAAGCGAACGCCGAAGGGATGTCCTATGACGTCCGCACGGAAACACCATACGAAACCGCTCCTCCGGGATACTTCCGTCCGAAAACTATTTCTTCCTCTCCGCACTGGCGGCCGGCTTTTCGACCGGGACTACCGGCATCCTGCACCATTCGCGCAGTCCGCATTCGGCGCACTTCGGATTCCGGGCCGTGCAAACATACCGTCCGTGAAGAATCAGCCAGTGGTGTGCCGTAGGCAACAAATGGGTCGGAATGCGGGCCGTAAGCTGCTGTTCGGCCTGCAGGGGCGTCTTGGCATCCCGGGTCAGTCCCAGTCGGCGCGACACGCGGAAGACGTGTGTATCCACCGCCATCACCTCCTTATGGAACACCACCGATCCCACCACGTTGGCCGTCTTGCGTCCTACACCCGGGAGTTTCTGCAACTCGTCCACACTATCGGGCACGACGCCTCCGAACTCCTCCGTCAGCTTGCGGGCCATGGCCGCCAGATTTTTCGCCTTGTTGTTCGGGTAGGAGATGCTTTTGATATAGGGAAATATCTCTTCCGGAGTAGCCTGGGCCATCGACTCCGGAGTAGGGAAACGTTCGAAGAGGGCGGGAGTGGTCATGTTCACCCGTTTGTCGGTACACTGCGCCGACAAAACGGTAGCGACCAAAAGCTCGTATGCGGAACCGTAATGCAGTTCGGTCTCCGCCACCGGCATGTGTTCCGAGAACCACCCGATGATTCCTTCGTATCTCTCTGCAGTAGTCATATCTCCCCATTCAAAGGCGGCATCGACAAGGAAAAAGGCACGCCGCCGGATACCGTCACCCCATGTACACTTCGAGCAAGGTCCCTTTGCCCGACACCGTCGCCTCGTCCGTTTCGGCCGGAAGCAACAGGCTTTCGAGAGCCGCCACGGCCTCGCTGCCCCCCTCGGTTTCCACCCGCAACGCTCCTTCGGTACAGATATAGACCACGAAACTGTCGAGTGCGGCATAATCGCGGCACATCGTTCCGTCCACCTCCACCGTATTGACCGTAAAGAAAGGCGTCGACACGACCTCCTTGACCGTACCGGGCGCAGCCGACGCACTCCTGAAATAGGTTCCGGCGGGACCGAAATCGATCGCATCGGCCGCTTCGGCCGTATGCAGTTCCCGCGGTTTTCCGTCCTTGTCGAGCCTTCCCCAGTCCGATATACGGTAGGTCACGTCGGAAGTCTCCTGTATCTCGGCGATCAACAGTCCCGGCCCTATGGCGTGCACCGTTCCGGCCGGAATATAATAGGCATCCCCCTTGCGCACCTCGTAGCGCATGAGCAGGTCGGTGAGCGTGCCCTCAGCCACGGCCTGCAGGTATTGTTCGCGCGTCACCGGCCGGTTGAATCCCACATAAAGGTACGCTCCCGGTTCGCAGTCCGCCACGTACCACATCTCCGTTTTACCGCGGCTTCCGTGCCGCTCCCGGGCCAATTCGTCGCCGGGATGCACCTGAACGGAGAGCACGTCGCGGGCGTCGATCAGCTTCACCAACACCGGAAACTCCAGACCGTAGGTATCGTACACCTTTTCGCCCACCAGGTCGCCCATGTAGACCTCAGTGATCTCCTCCAGGTTGTTCGATTTCAAAAAACCGTTGGCGACCACCGAGAGATCGCCCTCTACACCCGATATTTCCCAACTTTCGCCGATGGTCCCGGCGGAAGAAGCGCATTTTGCCGGCAACTTCTTGCCCGCCTTCACGAGCCTGTCGCCCCCCCAGATGCGGGACTTGAGGACAGGTTTGAATTTCAATGGATACAACATGGATTCGATCGTTTAAAAAGCTCCGTTCACGAACGGCCGCTTCCGCAAAATTAGTAAAATATCCCGAACCGTTCCCAATGCCAACGTCCCGCTCATGCACGGTCCGCCCCCTCTTCCGAACCCTGCAAAAGGAGAAGAGACCCCCGCAAATTGTTTTTTTCAGGTAAAATCCGTAACTTCGTCTACTGCCGCAGAGGGTCATCTGGTGGAAATAGGAAAGGCAACTGTTTGCTTATGAAAGATCTGGAACAAAAAATCGAAACACTGAAAGGGTACCTGACCGGAACCCCGAAACGAATCGCCGTCCTGGCGCACACCAATCCCGACGGCGACGCCATCGGTTCCTCGCTCGCCTGGGCGAAAGTCCTGCGTTTCCTGGGTCACGAAGTCACCTGCCTCGTCCCCAATAAATATCCCGGTTTTCTGGCCTGGATGCCCGGCATCGAAAACGTCATCGTCGCCAAGGAGGCCAACGAACTGGCAGAGCAAGTCATCGACGATGCCGACATCATCTTCTTCCTCGATTTCAACCAGATCGACCGGCTCGAAAACCTCAGCCGCCACATCAAGGACAACACCAAAGCGGTCCGCATCCTGATCGACCACCACCTCAATCCTCCCACGGAGGAGTATTCGCTGCTCTTCTCCGACCCCACCTCCTGTTCCACCTCCTACCTGGTGTACCGCATCACCGAACAGCTCACCGGTCTGGAGGTATTCGACAGGGAAGCGGCCGAATCGCTCTACGTAGGCATCATGACCGATACGGGCAACTTCTCGTTCAGCTTCCTCACCCCCGGCCTTTTCCGTGCCGTGGCCGGACTGATCGAAAAGGGGATCGACATCCCCGCCATCAACTCCAAGGTATACAACTCCTACAGCGAAGGCCGCGTACGGCTCCTGGGCTACGTGCTGCTCAACAAGATGCGCATGATAGAGAACGGCCGGGCGGCATACATCGCACTCAAGGAGAACGAGATGCGGCGGTTCGATTTTCAGGTGGGCGACAGCGAAGGATTCGTCAACTATCCGCTCTCGATCGCCTCGGTACAGATGTCGGCGATGTTCATCGAAACGCATAAATTCATCCGCATCTCGTTCCGCTCGCGCGGCGACGTGGACGTCAGCCTCTTCGCCGCGAAATACTTCAACGGGGGAGGCCACAAGAACGCCTCCGGAGGGAAATCCTACGACACCATCGAAAAGACGGTGGAACGCTTTGAAAAAGCCATGGCGGAGTTCTTCCGGCCCGGCCCGGAGAACCGGTAAGACGGACGGCATCCCCGCTCCTAAAAGAGCCTCCGCGACGCATACCTCTTCCGGCCCGATACCCAGACCGATACAAAAAATGCGACCCGTGACTGTGGGTCGCATTTTTTCTGCTCCGAAGTTCGGTGGATAGTTGACGAATCCTTCGCTGTCGCCCACCTGAAAATGGTACCGGCTCCCACCGGCCGATAGCGAGTACGCATCGAAAGAAGTCGAAAGACGGCCATTGCACACCTCCCGCTCCCCCCATTCGCTTTCCGCTCCCGCAGTGAAGGCCCCCTACGAAGGCAGTCCGTTCCGGAACGCACCTCCATGCGGAGTTGCTTCTTCGGCGAACGTCGGCGAACCGGCCGAACCGTTTCCCGGCCGGAGGAGCCGACACACCGCCGGTTTCCGACAAAACCTGCGCCGGAGTACTCCCGATTTCCGTTGCGCTTCGTTCCGGCTATTTCGAGAGGGCCAGCATGTTGCGTATGGAGCCCTCGGCACGTTGCCTCACCTCCTCATCCATCACCACTTCGGGCGCCTCGTTCACCAGTGCGTCGTAGATCTTTTCGAGCGTCACGAGTTTCATGTATTCACAATTGTTGCAACCGCAGGAGGCATCCGTCGGCGGAGCGGGAATAAAGTCCACATCGGGATACTTCTCCCGAAGCTCGAACAGAATTCCCGACTCGGTAGCGATGATGTACTCCCGCCCTCCGTCCGTGCCGACATAGTCGATGATCGCCGCCGTGCTCCCTACGAAATCCGCCGCCAGCAGCACCGGTTTCTTACACTCGGGGTGGGCGAGCACCTTGGCTCCCGGATGCTCCTTCCGGAGTTCGAGAATCCGTTCGAGGGAGAACTTCTCGTGCACGTGGCAAGCCCCGTCCCACAGCACGATATCCTCCCGGCCGGTCACCCGCTTGAGATAATCGCCGAGGTTGCGGTCGGGCGCGAAGATGATCTTCTCTCCGGCCGGCATCGCTTCGATGATCCTGACGGCATTGGAGGAGGTGCAGCAGACATCGGTCAAGGCTTTCACATCCACCGAGGTATTGACATAAGCCACCACCTTGTGATCGGGATAGCGCTCCTTGAACCGCCGGAAATCCTTCGCATTACAGGAGTCAGCCAGGGAACACCCCGCTTCGGGGTCGGGAATCAGCACCTTTTTGTCCGGCGAGAGCACCTTGGCAGTTTCGGCCATGAAATAGACTCCGGCGAAGAGGATGATGTCGGCATCGGTTTTCGCCGCCGCTTGCGAAAGCGCAAGGGAATCCCCGACGAAATCGGCTATCTGCTGCACCTCGGGCCGGGTGTAGTAGTGGGCGAGTATCACGGCGTTCTTCGCTTTCTTGAGCGCTTCGATCTTTTCCGGCAGGGTCGTGTTGTCAACCATCTTTTTATTTTTTTATTTATTCCTTAATTAAATCTTAAAAAGAAAATAACAATAATAAAGCCTGTTCATTGTGTCGATAACTTTTGAAGATCTTCGGTTCGGAGAATTTATCAACGTTTATCAACAGCTTGCGTTCCGGGGCACCAACGTTTCGGATACTATCTATCGTTTTATTTTTCAATTGTTAGCGTATATCTTGTCGCCGGTGATACTTGTAGGTTGTTAACGGATGTTGATAATTTTATCCACATATCGACAGAGGCGTGCCTCTCCTTCGTACGTGTGCAGAGATTGTCGATAAACTGCCGATGGACGGTGAAAGATTCTTCTTGCTTTTTTCCGTACCGGGTCCGTATATACGGATCGGCGGCATTTCATAGGGATGGCAACGGAAATCTTTCAACATTTGCGAACAATCTTTTTCTGTTTTTTCAACACTCAGCAACCGGGTTTTTCCAACTTTTCCACAATCTTTTCCGCGATCTCGCGATAGTATTTTTTGACCTCGGATTGCGTCGAGACGGCCGGGGTTCCGTTGTCGCCACCTTCCATAACGGACTGTATGACAGGAATGTCGCCTAAGAAATCGATGCCTTCCGTACGGGCCATGTTCCGTGCTCCGCCCTGTCCGAAGAGGTAGTACCGGTTTTCGGGAAGCTCCGCAGGCGTGAACCAGGCCATGTTTTCCACGATGCCGAGTACCGGTACGTCGATACCTTCCGCACGGAACATGTTTACGCCCCGTCGGACGTCGGCTACGGCCACCTGTTGCGGAGTCGATACCACGACCGCTCCGTCCACTTTGATCTCCCCTACCACGGAGAGATGTACGTCGCCCGTTCCGGGAGGGAGGTCGATGAGCAGGTAGTCGAGTCCTTCCCAGAAGGTCTGGTGAAGCAGTTGTTTGAGTGCCGTGGTCGCCATGGGGCCGCGCCAGATGAGGGCGTCGTCGGGCGAGATGAAGAAGCCGATCGAGGCGATCTTGATGCCTCCCGCCTCGGCCGGCAGAATGTACTCTTGTCCGTCGCGGACGAGCGCCTGCGGGGTGTAGTCTTCCACGCCGAACATTTTCGGCATGGAGGGTCCGTAGATGTCGGCGTCGAGTATTCCGACGCTGTATCCCATATCGCGCAGCGTAACGGCGAGGTTGGCGGTGACGGTCGATTTGCCGACTCCGCCTTTGCCCGACGCGATGGCTACGGTGTGCCGGATGCCCGCCGTGGAGGAGACCTTCTCTTTGGCCGGGGCTGCCGGAGCCTCCTCTCGTTCCGTTACGACCACCTTTCCGGCCAGCTCGGGAAACGCCTGCGCAACGGCTGCCGTTACCTGTCGTTTGATGGAGTTGGCGAACGGGTCGCGCCGCTTGCGGAATGCGAGCGTGACGACCGCTCCGTCTGCTTGCACTGCGATATGCTCGACCATACCCGAGGAGACGATATCCTGTCCCGTTTCCGGATGCACGATTCCCGCGAGAACCGCTCGTATGTTCTTTTCGTATTCAGTCATGGAGATTGGTTTTATTTCAACAATGATACAAAGATAGGAAATATATTCGCTGAACATCGAAGGCGAATATTCCGTAAAAGCGAGATGGATTCCGAGAGTCGAAGAGCGGTTGAGGGGCGATAGCCCGGAGGGCGTTCGTGCAGCGATCCGATGGAGGCGAATCGTGAAAACAGGTTCCCGGCCGGTCGACAGCGGTATCGCTTCGTGTCGGGGTTCCGACCGTTCCGGATCTCTCATCGACGGAGCTTGCGAACCGCACTTTCCGGCCTTCGACAGCAGGGCGTTTCCGTAGCCGTGGACGCCCGGCGGAAGCGCGATAATGGTTGTTACTTGATAAAAGAATATCGAATTTCGATAAACATACGGAAAATATATTGTAGTTTTGCGAAGTGTCTTAATCGATCTTGTCGCATATTAATTATTAAGGTATAGAAGATGAAGAGTTTTTTCAAGACTTTCGGAGCCGCTTTGCTCGCGTTCTTTGTGGGTACGGTGTTGATGTGGCTGATGCTGTTTTCGGTCGTCGGAGGAATTGCCGCCTCTTTCGGTCCGAAGCAGGTCGCTGTCCCTTCGGATGCCGTTCTGGTGGTGGATTTCCGGAACGGGATCGTCGATTCTCCCGATAACCGTTTCGGTGCTTTCGACGTGAACCGTCGTCGGTTGGAAACCTCCAATACGATGCTCGAAGTGGTCGACGGTATTCGGATGGCCGCTTCCGATCCCTCCATCAAAGGGATTTATATCAATGTCGAAGGGGCCGGTGCGGTCAACCACGCCCAGGTGGAGGAGTTGCGCGGCGAGTTGCTCCGTTTCAGGGAGTCGGGCAAGTTCGTGGTCGCCTACAACGAGGTCTATTCGCAGCCGGTCTATTGGCTCAGTTCGGCGGCCGACAAGCTCTTCATCCATCCCGAAGGGTTTCTCGACTGGCGCGGTGTGGCTGCCAACGTGATGTTCTACAAAGGGTTGCTCGACAAACTCGGAGCCGAGGTGGAGATCGTCCGCCACGGGACGTTCAAATCGGCCGTGGAGCCGTATATCACCGACCGGATGAGTCCGGCCAACCGTTTGCAGATGAATACCCTGGTCAATTCCTTGTGGGATGTCATGGTGACGGATATTGCCGAGTCTCGGCGCATTCCGGCCGGGAAGCTCCGCGAGTATGCCGGCCGGATGGAGGTCCGCGGGCCGGAGGATGCCGTGCGGCTGGGATTTGCGGATGGGACCGCTTACCGGGATGAAATGACGGGGATACTCTCCGCACTCTGTCGGGGAGAGGAGTTTTCGGAGGCTGCCGACACGGAAGTCTCCGGCCTCAACACCGTGTCGCTGAGCGATTATATCGCTGCGCATGCCCAGCCCCGGAAGATCTCCCGCAATAAGGTGGCGGTGGTCTATGCGGAGGGACAGATCGTGGACGGCGAAAGTTATTCCGGTGCGGTGGGGGGCGCGACGCTCGCGTCGCAGATCGCCCGTGCACGGAAAGACGATGACGTGAAAGCGGTCGTTCTTCGGGTCAATTCGCCGGGCGGAAGCGCACTCGCTTCGGATGTGGTATGGCGCGAAATGGAGCTGTGCCGTGAAGTGAAACCCGTGGTGGTTTCCATGGGAGGCGTGGCGGCTTCGGGCGGTTACTATATTTCTGCACCGGCCGATGTGATTCTGGCCGACCGGACCACCCAGACGGGGTCCATCGGTGTCTTCGGCATGAAACTCAATCTGGAGAAGACGCTGCGCGACAAGGCGGGCATCACGGTGGATGTGGCCAAGACCGATCCTTCGGCCGATATGGGAAGCATCGTGCGGGCGCTGACGCCGGCCGAACGGGCATTCCTGCAAGCCCAGGTGGAGCGTACCTACGCCACGTTCGTCGGACATGTGGGCGCAGGGCGCAACATGACTTTCGAACAGGTGGATTCGATCGGACAAGGTCGCGTATGGCTCGGTACGGAGGCTGAAAAGAACGGTCTTGTGGACGGTTTCGGCGGGGTGGCCGATGCCGTGTCGCTGGCAGCCGACAGGGCCGGTATCGCCGAAGATTTCCGGGTCTACGAGATACTGTCCGAGCCCGATTCGTTCGCTCTGTTCCTCTCGATGCTTTCCGCCCGGACGGAAGGGTTCGCCTCGACCCGTATACGCGGCCGGTGGGACGAGGCATTCGTACGCTACGACGTGCTTCGCCGGACGTTGGAGCAGGAGGGAATCATGGCACTCATGCCCTATATGATAACGTTTGAATAAACCGAGGTTCCTTTGTCCGGAGAGGCTTTTCGGGCGGGGAGGTGGAATAGAAGAGGCTGTCCGGAAAATGTCCGGACAGCCTCTATTATTTTTTCCGGCCGGTTGGCGAAAGGCCCGGATGCGGTGTTTTCGTCAACCGACAGGACGCGGGGTACTGCGGAGCGGCCTCCGGGCTTTCGGGGGCGCGACCGAAACGGACAGAGGAGGGCGAAACCCCGGCGCTTCCGCTGAGGAGAGAAGTGCGGCATGAAGGATATGGGATAAGTTTTTATAACTTTGTCGTCATATGGTTTCGGATGCTCTTCGTGCTGTGCCGGCGGTTGTTTCGAGTCGGGGCGCAGGAAGGGGATAAAAGGGAACGGTTATGGAGTTTTTTGAGATGGTGGCGGGCCGGCGCAGCGTGCGTACCTTTACCGCCGATCCGGTAGCGGAGGAGGATGTGAACCGAATCGTGGAGGCGGCGCTTGCGGCGCCTTCGTCGAAGAATACGCGCAGCAGCGGTTTTATGATCGTCGGCGAACCGGAGCTTATCGGTCGGATCGCCCGGATGCGGGACTACGGTTCTGCGTTCGTGGAAAAAGCGCCGCTGGTGGTGCTCGTGACGGGCGATGAGGCCCGGAGCGATCTCTGGGAGGTGAATGCCGCCATTTCGGCCACGTATGTGCAACTGGCAGCCGAGGCCTTGGGACTGGGAAGCTGTTGGGTACATGTCGCCGGCCGGCCGCAGCGGCGGGACGAGCCGGAAGGTCCCTCTGCCGAGGAGTATCTGCGTTCGTTCCTTCCCGTGCCCGAGGGGAGGCGTATTCTGTGCGCGGTGGCCATAGGACATTCGGCCGAGTCTGCCCCTCCTCCGAGAAGGGAATCCGTAGCGGAGGAGCGGGTGATTCGTCTTCGGTAGCCGTGGGGCCGTGAGCCGTCTGCCTGTCGGACGGGTGCGCCGGAAGGAGCGGAATCCGTTGTATAAAATGATTGTGAATTATGGAGAATAAACCCGTTACGGTAGCGTTGATATACGATTTCGACGGTACGCTGGCGCCCGGCAACATGCAGGAGTACGATTTTATCCCTGCCGTAGGCAAGAGTGCCGCCGAGTTCTGGGAGGAGAGCAATGTGATAGCCAATGCGCAGGATGCCGACCCGATCCTGACCTACATGGCGAAGATGATCGAGTGTGCCCGCCGGAAGGGACTTTCGCTCAAACGCGAGGCCTTCCGCGAGTCGGGGCGCAAGATCACCTATTACCGGGGAGTCCGGGAGTGGTTCGGGCGGATCAATGCCTACGGCGCGGCATGCGGTGTGGAGGTGCAGCACTACATCAACTCCTCCGGTATCAAGGAGATCATCGAAGGAACGGATATTGCCGGCGAATTTAAGAACATCTATGCCAGTTCGTTCCTCTACGACGACGAAGGAGCGGCCTACTGGCCGGCCGTAGGCGTGAACTACACCAACAAGACCCAGTTCATCTACAAGATCAACAAGGGGGTCGAGTCGGTGAGCGACACGAAGCTGGTCAATCAATACCTGGAGGAGGAGAAGCGTCCGGTACAGTTCAAACACATGATCTTCATCGGCGACGGAACTACCGACATTCCCTGCATGCGGCTGGTGAAGTCGCAGGGGGGCCATTCGATAGCCGTCTACAATCCCGCCCACCGGGGCTCGTTCGAGGCCATGCGGCAGTTGATAGACGAGGGGCGTGCCACCTACGTCTGCCCGGCGGACTATACCGAGGGCGGCGAGATCGACAAGCTGGTGAAGACCATTATCGACAAGATTTATACCGACAACAAGATCAAACTCATGGCGGAGTCGCTCAGGGTGAACCGCAAATGCGAAGAGTAGAGTATCCATGGAAAAAGAGATTCTGTTCGCTACGAACAATGCCCATAAACTGGAGGAGGTGAGGGCGATCCTCGGAGACGGTTACAGGCTCGTTACGCTGCGGGAGAAGGGCGTCACGGAGGAGATTCCGGAGGAGCAGCCCACCATCGAGGGCAATGCGCTGCAGAAAGCGCGGTATGTCCATGCGCGGACCGGAGCGGACTGTTTCGCCGACGATACGGGGCTGGAGGTGGCGGCACTGGGCGGGGCGCCGGGCGTCCGTTCGGCACGGTATGCTACCGACGGTCACGATTTCGAGGCCAATGTCCGCCTGTTGCTACATAATCTGGAAGGGGTGGCCGACCGTCGTGCCCGGTTTCGGACGGTCATCGCGCTGATTCTCGACGGGGAGGAGCATACCTTCGAGGGGATCGTGAACGGGACCATTACGGAGGCACCCTGCGGAGTGGGGGGATTCGGCTACGATCCGGTCTTTGTGCCCGACGGCTATGGGGAGAGTTTCGCACAGATGTCCGCCGAGGCGAAGAATGCCATCAGCCACCGGGGAGTTGCCGTTCGTCGTTTCGCCGAATTCATGAAAGGGAACCGGAAGGATTGAATCCGCCCCTTCTGGGCAGGAGTCCCTGCGTCGGATCGGGCCGATGTCGGCCGCTCGGGCGGCGTCGCGGAGGGAAAACAGCGCTCGGACGGCGGGTGCCGGGTATTCCCGGTGCTTGATTATACTGCATGAAGGCAGGAATCCGTTCGTATAAGGTCGTATCCGTTTTCCTTATCGTTATCTTTACAGCATGGATTTCAAATTAGTATCCGATTATAAGCCGACCGGAGATCAACCCGAGGCCATCGCCGAGCTGGTCCGTTCCATCGAGGGACACAGCCGTCACAACACCCTGCTCGGAGTCACCGGTTCGGGAAAGACCTTTACCATTGCGAACGTCGTCGCCGAATTGAAACGGCCTACGCTCGTCCTGAGCCACAACAAAACGTTGGCGGCACAGCTCTACGGCGAATTCAAGTCGTTCTTTCCGGAGAACGCCGTGGAATATTTCGTTTCCTATTACGACTATTACCAGCCGGAGGCCTATCTTCCGGCATCCGACACCTACATCGAAAAAGACCTCTCCATCAACGAGGAGATCGAGAAACTCCGCCTGCGGACCACGGCTTCGCTGCTTTCCGGGCGGAGGGATATCGTCGTGGTTTCGAGCGTGTCGTGTCTTTACGGTATCGGAAATCCGGAAGATTTCCACGCTTCGAGCGTGAAGCTGACGGCAGGCGAGGCTCCCGGCCGCAAGAAGATTCTTTATGCCCTCGTGGACGCTCTCTATACCCGTACCGAAACGGAGCTCCAGAGCGGAACGTTCCGCGTGAAGGGCGAAGTGATCGACATCATGTCGGCTTACAGCGATTCGGTGTACAGGATTTCGATGTTCGACGACGAGATCGAACAGATCTACCGTATCGATCCCGGGAGCGGGCAGATACTCGAAAAACTCGATACGGTGACCGTTTTCCCCGCCAACATGTTCGTAACGACCCGGGAGCGTACCAACCGGGCCATCCGGCAGATCCAGCTCGATTTGGGCGAACGCATCCGTTTTTTCGAGGAGGCGGGCCGGATGATGGAGGCGCAGCGCCTCAAGCAGCGCGTAGAGTACGACCTGGAGATGATCAAGGAGTTGGGTTATTGCTCGGGAATCGAGAACTATTCGCGCTACCTGGACGGCAGGAAAGAGGGGACGCGTCCTTTCTGTCTGCTGGATTACTTTCCGGAAGATTACCTGCTGGTCATCGACGAGAGCCACGTCACCATTCCTCAGATACGTGCCATGTACGGCGGCGACAAGGCCCGTAAGGAGAGTCTGGTGGAGTACGGTTTCCGGCTTCCGGCCGCGAAGGACAACCGTCCGCTTACCTTCGGTGAGTTCGAGGCCCTGGCGGGAACCTCCATCTATGTGAGCGCCACTCCGGCCGATTATGAACTTACCAAGAGCGAGGGGGCGATCGTGGAGCAGTTGATCCGGCCTACGGGGCTCGTGGACCCCCCCATCACCGTGCGGCCTACCGAAAACCAGATCGACGATCTGGTGGACGAAATCCAGCTCCGGGTGGAGAAACAGGAGCGGGTGCTCGTCACCACGCTCACCAAACGCATGGCCGAGGAGCTGTCGAAATATTTCGACCGGATCGGTATCCGCAACCGCTACATCCATTCGGAGGTGGAGACGCTCGAAAGGATACAGATTCTCGAAGATCTCCGGGCGGGGTCGTTCGACGTGTTGATAGGCGTCAATCTGTTGCGCGAGGGACTCGATTTGCCGGAGGTGTCGCTCGTGGCCATTATGGATGCCGACAAGGAGGGCTTCCTGCGCAGCGACCGGGCCCTGACGCAGACGGCGGGCCGTGCCGCCCGCAATGTGAACGGACAGGTCATCATGTATGCCGACAGGCGTACCGAAGCGATGCGGATGGCTATCAACGAGAGCAACCGTCGCCGGGAGAAACAGATCCGTTACAACGAGGAGCACGGCCTCGTGTCGCGTCAGGCGCAGAAGAGCGCCAAGGCGGGCAACGATCTGCTGTTGAATCTCGCCGAGAGCGACAGTGCGCCTTATCCCGTTGCGGGCGGTTTCGCCGTTGCGGCCGATATCGACGCTTCCTATTCGGCCATGGAGCTGCCCGAAGCCATTGCGGATGCCCGGGCGAAGATGGAAAAGGCGGCGGCGGAACTCGACTTCATCGCTGCGGCCAAGTATCGCAACCACATGTATTCCCTTCAGGAGAAGCTCCGGGTGGAGCAGGAGGGAGCATCCGGCGGGAAGCGGAAGAAGTAGTCGCGATGCGGGGCCGGCCGGGGATGGCGAATCCTCTCCGGGGAGGCGTCGGTAGTATTCCGGCCGGAGCGATGGAGGTGCTCGTGCGTGCATGCGGCGCTGGGTCGCCTGCGGCAGGCGAGGAGGGGGGATGTGCGAACCGGGTGTCGTTCCGCAGTGCGGGGCGGCGGTCGGCCGGAGCGTCCGAAAGATGATTTTCTACATACGCGAATAAAACGACCGGGCAGGAGAAGGGACGGAGAAGAGGTGAAAGCGGAAGAGGCGATAACCGGAGCGGTGGATTTTTTCTACGTGAGGCCTTTGAGGAGGATCATTCCCCTCGAAACGTTCCGTTATGTCGTTTGCGGAGGCATCAATATGTTGCTGGGGTGGGTGCTGTATGCCCTGCTTTACAGGTATGCGATAGGGGATTTCTACCTCGATCTGGGGGTGGTGGTGATGTCGCCCCACGTCCTTGCGCTGGCCGTACAGTTCTGCATCACGTTCTTCACCGGTTTCTGGCTGAACCGTCATGTGACCTTTTCGCTGTCGACCCTCAGCGGCGGCAGCCAGCTCTTCCGGTATGTGCTTCAGGCGGCCGGAGCGCTTCTGCTCAACTATCTGTTGTTGAAAATTTTCGTGGAGGTTTTCCGTATCTATGCTCCTCTTGCCAGGCCGCTGACGGATGCCGTGGTGGTGGTGTACAGTTACTTGACGGCCCGTTTCTTTACGTTCCGTACCGCAGGAAAACGTCCGGAGTGACGAAGATGTGTCCGGTCGGCGGGCATCGCATCCGTGCCGAGGCGGGCCGATGCAGCGGACCGGGGATTGCGGTCCCGCTCTCCGACGATGCGGGCGCGTACTTCTACTTCGGCGGGCCCGATCGATACCGTAGCTCTTTTCCCTTTCTCCCGTCCGTCTGAGCGGACTGTTCGGTACATGAAGCGACACAGGGTGTCACCATCGCATGGTGACACCCTGTGTCGGATCGTAGGGAACGGTGCGGGCCGGCACCCTGTGCATCGTCATCGCGGGCGGTCCGTACCTCGGCACCCGCTCCGTCAACGGACTATTTTGATGTCCTTGATGCGTAGCTGGGGTGTCGTCTTGCCGCGGTAGTGGTTCTCCACGACGGTATAGCATACGTCCACAGGTCGCCCGCTCCGTATCCATTCGAGGTAGGCGGGTTGCTGGAAGGCGATCGATGCGATCGTGGTGTTGGGTTTCTGTTTTTGCGTCAGGTCCATGCGCAGGTGTTCCCTTTCGGCACCTACCAGTTTCGCATCGCCCCGGTTGCTTACCCCCCGTGTAACGAATACGGGTGCCGTATTGCCCGGCCCGAAAGGCTGGAAAGCTTCCAGCGTGGCGCGGAACGAGGGCGTGATGTCGCTGAAGAGGAGTTCCGAATCGATCTCCACCTGCGGAATGAGCATGTTGGGATCGATGTTCTGCTCCACATATTCGTTGAAACGGTGCATGAACGCCTTGACGTTCTCCGGTTTCATGGTGAGCCCGGCGGCATACATGTGTCCGCCGAAATTCTCCAGCAGGTCGGCGCACGACTCCACCGCCTGGTAGAGGTCGAAACCGGGAACGCTCCGCGCCGAACCCGTCACGAAGCCGTTGCTCATGGTGAGTACCACCGTGGGACGGTAATAGGTTTCGATGAGGCGCGAGGCCACGATGCCGACGATGCCCTTCATCCATTTGGGATTGTAGATCACCGTGCTCTTCATCATGGCATACTCCGGATGGCTGCGGATGTAGTCGTGCGCCTCCTGCGTTACCGAGCGGTCGATGCTCTTACGGGCCTGGTTGCTGCTGTCGATGAAGATGCCGAACTCGTCGGCGAGGTCTTCGTTGCGTTCCACGAGCAGGTTGACGGCGGCATGTCCTCCCGAGGGGGCCGACATGTCCTCCTCCCGGTCCACCGCCATGCGGCCGGCCGCGTTGATGCGGGGGCCGATCTTGAATACGATGTCGTCGATCGTGATCTTATGGCCTTCCAGACCGCAGATTTTGATGATCGATTGCAAGCCCTTGCGGGGTTTTTCGTTCAGCTTCTTGAGTCCGTAATGGGCCAGTATCCTGTTTTCGCCCACGAGCGGCACGATGTCCGCCGCGGTACTCACCACCACCAGGTCGAGCAGCCCCGCGATGGTGTCGAACGGAATGTCCTTGTACTGGCAGTAGCCCTGTACGAGCTTGAAGCCCACGCCGCACCCGGAGAGTTCGTCGAAAGGGTAGTCGTCGCCGGGCTGCTTGGGGTCCAGAACGGCTACCGCGGCGGGAATCTCCTCGCCCGGCAGGTGATGGTCGCAGATGATAAAGTCGATTCCGAGCTGGTTGGCATAGGCCACTTTCTCGACGGCTTTTATTCCGCAGTCGAGCGCGATGATGAGGTCCACCCCGTTCTTTTTGGCATAGTCGACGCCGAGTTTCGAGATGCCGTACCCTTCCGTGTAACGATCGGGAATGTAGAACAGCAACTCTTCCAGTCCCATCTGGCGAAGAAAGATGTAAACCAGCGCCACGGCCGTGGTGCCGTCCACGTCGTAATCGCCGTAGACCATGATCTTTTCTCCGCGCGTCAGGGCTTCGTCCACCCTTCGTACCGCCTTCTCCATATCCTTCATCAGGAACGGGTCGTGCAGGTCGGAGAGTTTCGGGCCGAAGAACCTCGAAACTTCGTCGCAAGTGTCTATGCCTCTTTGTACGAGTAGGTTGGCAAGCACTTTGGGGATACCGGCAGCGGTGGCGAGCTCGTCCACCTTCTGCGGATCACCCTGGGGCTTGATTACCCAACGTTTTTCGATAGGCATAATCTTCTATTTTTATTTTAATATTTATAATCTTTTCGAGGTGCGCCGCGAACCGGCCTGCCACATCCTTCAGGTCCGTTTCGGTTCCGGTCTCTTTCCGGATGGAGGTCACTCCCCGGTCCGGGAAACCGCACGGATTGATGTAGTCGAACCATCGCAGGTCCGTGTTCACATTGAGCGCAAAGCCGTGCATCGTCACGTAACGCGACGAGCGTACCCCGATCGCGGCGATCTTCCGCATGGGGCCTCCTTCGGTCAGCCACACCCCTGCCGCGCCTGCGACACGGGTACCGCCGATACCGTAATCGGCTATCGTCCGGATCACCGCCTCTTCGATCGCGTGGATGTACTCCTTGAGGCCGATCCCCTCCCGTTCCAGGTCGAGGATGGGATAACCTACCAGCTGACCCGGACCGTGGAACGTGATGTCCCCTCCCCGGTCTATGCGGTAGAACGATGCACCTTTGGTTTTCAGGAAATCTTCGGCTACGAGCATGTTCTCCTCGTGGCCGCTTTTACCCAGTGTATAGACCGGCGGATGTTCGCAGAACAGCAAATATTGCTCCGCTTTCCCTCCGTCGTCGTTTTTAGAGGCCAACAAATCGTTGAAGAGCTGTTTTTGCAGCTCCCAACAGTCGGCATAATCCGTAACGCCCAAGTCGCGGCATATCACTCTCTCCTTCGGCGTTTCCATGGTCAGTCCTCTTTTCGGAAATTCGATAGCGCCTCTTCGGCCATGTAGGACGAACGTACCAACGGAGCGCTCGCCACATAGCGGAATCCCCGCATCCGCGCCAAGTCGCCGTACATGGCGAACTTCTGCGGAGTGACGTATTCGGCCACGGGATAGTGTTTCAGGGTGGGACGCAGGTATTGGCCCAGGGTCACGATCGAGCAGCCCGCATCGGCGAGGTCGTCGAGCGTGGCCAGAATTTCGGTTTCGCTTTCGCCCAGGCCGAGCATGAGTCCGCTCTTGGCCACCGCTCCGCGCGAGGCGATGTAGCGGAGCACCTCCAGCGAGGTGCGGTAACGGGCCCGCGACCGTACCAGGGGCGTCAGCCTCTCGACGGTTTCGATGTTGTGGCCGATGATGTCGGGAGCGGCGTCTATCACGACGTCGAGCAACTCCTTGCGGCAGTCGAAATCGGGAATGAGCACCTCGATGGTGGTGTCGGGAGTGACGCGCCGGATGGCACGAATCGTTTCGGCCCAATGGGCCGCCCCTCCGTCGGGCAGGTCGTCCCTGTCTACGGATGTGAGTACGGCGTGCTTGAGCCCCATGAGGCGTATGGATTCGGCGACCTCTTCGGGTTCGCCCTGTGCCGGAGGTAACGGTTTACCGGTCTTGGTCGCGCAGAACTTGCAGGAACGGGTGCAGATGTCGCCCAGTATCATGAACGTGGCGGTCTTCCTGCTCCAGCATTCGGCCTTGTTGGGGCACTTTCCGCTTTCGCAGATCGTGTGCAGTCCGTGCTTCTCCACGATCTTCGAAACATCGGCGTATTTCACGTCGTTGTGGAGTTTGATCTTCAACCAGCCCGGTTTTATGTTCTTCGCTACCTTGTCATAAGTATCAGACATTGACTTTCACTATTTTTCCAATTGACACAAAAGTAATTATAATTTTCCTATTTTCCATAGCCCGTTCGGATATTCGTAATAAATACCGGCTGTACGATGCGCACCGTACAGCGGTGCGGAGGGTGCCGGGGCATGCTCCGGCGGGCGCTTTTCCCGACGGGCGGATGCGATGCGAACGGTAAAAGGATGAAGAGGTTGGAAGGCTCGCCGGCGGGAGGGTCGGCCGGGCCGGAAGGCATGCAGCGGAGCGGGTCCGTTCCCATGGGATTTTCCGGGGCAGGCATGCGCGGGACGGTCCTATGCGGGGGCGAATGCAAGCCGGCGGGGAACATACGCTCCCCGCCGGTTTGGCTGTCGGTCTGCAATCGGAGGGTTACTCCGTGACTACGCTCACTTCGGGATGGTCTTTGAAGAGGCCGCTCACGTACTCCAGTTCGTAGCCGGGGTCCACCAATACGCTCTTCAGGGCCGTGTTGCCTTGCACGATGTAATACTCCGCCCAATCGCTGCAATAGCCGTTCTTCAGATTGATGAACTCCAGTTTCGGCATATCCTGCAATTCCACGATCTCCACGTTCTCCTGCAGGCTCAGGTCGACCTCGACGAGGGGGTTGTTGCTGGCGTAGAGTTCCCGCAGGGCGGCATTGCCGGAGAGGTCCAGTTCGGAGAGTTCGTTGTCGAATACGAAGAGCCACAGCAGGAACGGCAGCTGCGTCACGTCGATCGAGGTCAACCGGTTGGCATATACGTTGAGACGCATGAGCTTGGGCAGGCCGGAGAAGGAGAGCTCGGTCAGCCGGTTGTCGTTCAGGTGGAGCTCCGTCAGCTCGGGGCAGTCGGATACCTCCAGCTCGGTCAACTGATTCTTCACGGCATCCAGTCGGGTCAGCTTTTCGAGTCCGACGACTTTCAGCGAAGTGAGGCGGGCTTCGTTGACGAAGGCGTTTTCCAGAAGGGGCAGTACCGACAAATCGAGGCTTGTCAGTGCGGTCCGTTGCAGGTACAACAGGGTGAGCTTGGGGGCTTCGGCCAGATTCAGTTCCGATACTCCGGTGCCGTAAAGACGCAGATCGGTCAGATTGCCCAGTCCGGTCAGGTCGAGGGAGTTGAGCGGGTTCTCGCCGAGGTTCAGCTGCTGCAAGCCGGCGAGCCCTTCGACGGGTGCGGCGTCGGCCACACGATGGAACTTCAGGTTGAGCGTATCCAGCGAGGTGAAATATTCGAGGCCCCGGAGGCTTTTCACCGTGTTGGTCTCGGTCGCGTCTTCGGCGTAGTCGTAGCCCATTTCGATCTTTCTGAAGGCGGCTGCCTCTTCGAACGAGATGATGCCGTCCCGGTCGGTGTCGATGCCGTTGTCGAAAAGATAGGCTTCGAGTACCTTGTCCGCGATTCGGACATACGTGGGCGCCTCTTCGGGTGCCGTGGTGAAGGAGATTTCGCTCCAGAAGGACTCCCGGTAATCGTTCGAGCCCAGCGCCCTCAGGGTCAGCGTGTAGCCGGTTTCGCTCTTCAGCCCGGTTGCGACCGCTTCCGTTTCGGTGGCTGCCACCTTTTTCGTCGTCACCTGCTTGTCGTCGAGTTTTATGGCGTATTCGTAGCCGTCCGCATGTTCTACCGCCTCCCATGAGAAGGTAGCCGTGGCGGCCGTTATCGCACCCATCCGGACGGTCGGTTCGGCGAGCCTGAGAGGTTGCGGTTTTATCTCCTCCGGCGTGTCGTTGCAACCGGTTACGCTCAGCATGAGAAAGCCGAGGAGGATCGAGGAAAATCGTTTCATGGAAAGTAGTTTAAATGGTTAATGAATGTGTGTTGCAATTTAATCAAATCATTTTTAAAATACAAGCAAATTATCCTTTATTGAGTGTATAATTATCTTCCGGTTATTTGTGTATCGGTATTGCACCGATGAAACGGAGTAGTATCGTGACGCTCGATGCCGCCGGAGCGGGGGCGTGCGATACGGTGACGAAAGGTGCGCGGAGGGTACGGCGCGGGGGCAGGACGGATGCCGGATCGCTGTCGGTTTTCCGGGGTGCCGGTCGGTGGAACCGTCGTTTTCGTAGGATTGCAGGGAAGGGGAACGGCTTTGCGGAAGCGGTGTCCGGGGGCTCCCGAACACTGTGCATGCCTGGGTTTCGGGCGACCTCCCGGAGGGGGCCTTGGTTTGTGTGCGGCAGGGGTATGGCGGTGTCGGGGGAGGGGAGTCGGAGGGCAGGGGTGCGGCCTCGGGTCGGAGGAGTGTCCGGAGCGGTTCGGGAATTTTGTATTAAATTTGTAAGGAAGGGGACGGTGGGCCGCGGAGCGCTGCCGGAGTATCTTCGAGGCGGGCGGCATCGTGGCAAACGCCGATTGTTCCAAATAAAATATCGTAGACCGATGGCAAAGTTTCCGAACAGCAAAAAGGATTGGTTTTTTATCATTTATAAGGCACTGCTGGTCATAGCAGCCGCCTACGGGCTCCAGTTTCACATGGCGGCCGGCCGATGGGGCGATTTCAACTATTATACGGTACTCAGCAATGCGGTGTGCTTTCTCTATTTTCTCATCGTGCTGATCGTCAATATCCGGCGTCTTTCCCGGGGGCTTCCGACGGAGGCGTGGCGGCCCCGCCTGGAGGGAGCCGTGGTGTTCTGCATCACGGTGACGTTTTTGGTCTATCACTTCGTCCTGCGTCCCGAAGCGTTCCGGATGGGCAACGGCGGCAGTTTCTATTCGGTACTCAACATGGTGCAGCACTACCTCGTGCCACTGATGGCGCTCTTGGACTGGCTGCTCTTCTGTCCCAAGGGAAGGTGGCACCGTTCCGATCCCCTTTCGTGGTTGCTTATTCCGTTCGCCTATTTCATCTATATTCTCATCCGGGCCCCTTTTGCGGGGAATATCGGAGGGACGTCGAGCCCCTATCCTTATAGCTTTATCGACGTGGAGGCCTACGGGGTGGGCATCGTGGCGCGGAATGCGTTGCTGGCAGCCCTCGGCATGTTCGTGCTCGCCTACCTGCTCTATTTCATCGACCGCGGCCTTGCGCGGCTGGGACAGCGCGAGGAGGGGAAATGTCCGTTGCGATTTCTGCGGAGGGCATCCCGCAGCGATCGCCGGTAACGGGGCATACCGTGTCCTGCCGACGTACCGTGTGCGGCGGTGGGCTTGCCCGTTCGATTTCGTTCCCGTATCATGCGTTCCCGTCCTGCCGCTTGTGCGGCCGCGTCCGGGAGGGCTGTCGTATCCCGCGATTGCCTGTGTGCGTGGCGGGGGAGCGGAACGATATGTCGCGAAAGAGCCGGACGGAGCGGTGGTCGATTCCGGGGTAGCTCTCCGGCGGTCGGACCGCAGCGCCCCCTCTCCGCATGCGGATCTGTGCCGGCGGGGGATACCGGCATCCGGCCGGTAGGCCGGGAAATATTCGGGGCCGTGTATCGTTTCTTTTAGGGGCGGCGGCCCCGGTTGTCGTTTTCAAGGATATGGGTTGCCCGCATGTGCGCCGTTTCTTTAACGCATGCGGTGCGAAAGTTTCAAAATGTAAATAAAAGTCGGTCGGGGATAAATTCTGGTGTCGCCTGTCCACATAGGCGGTAAATAGCTATATTTGCGGAACTATGCAGAAGAGAGGGAAAGATTTGGAGAAAAGGGAACGTGCCCGCCGGTTTACGAAGTGGTTTTGGATCGTACTCACCATACCGGTCGGAATATTATTATTGTTGGTGCTGCTCACCGCAGCGGGAGCTTTCGGACGGTTGCCCTCGTTCGAGGAGCTGGAGAATCCCAAGAGCAACCTTGCGACGGAGCTCTATGCCGACGACGGGCGCCTACTCGGATCGTTCTTCATACAGAACCGGTCGTATGTCGATTACGAGGATCTGTCGCCGGCCCTCGTCGCCGCGCTCGTGGCCACCGAGGATGCCCGTTTCTACAGCCATTCGGGCATCGACTTCATTTCGCTCGCCCGTGTGGCGGTGAAGACGCTCGCTTTCGGCAACCGCAGCCAGGGGGGCGGCAGTACCATCACGCAGCAGCTCGCCAAAAACCTCTTTCCGCGCGATACGACCGTGTACCGCAATCCGCTCGTGCGAGGGGGACGGATGGTGGTCACCAAACTGAAAGAGTGGGTCACTGCCGTCAAGCTGGAGTACAACTATACGAAGGAGGAGATCATCGCCATGTACCTCAATACGGTCTTCTACGGCAGCAACGCCTACGGCATCAAGTCGGCGGCGAAGACCTTCTTCGACAAGGAGCCCGCCGAACTGAACGTGCAGGAGGCGGCCCTGCTGGTAGGGGTGGTGAACGCCCCCACGCGTTATAGTCCGGTGCGCAATCCCGACCGGGCGACCCTTCGCCGCAATACGGTGATGACGCGCATGCAGCAGCACCGCTACATCTCCCGCGAAGCGCTCGATTCGCTGAAACAGGAGCCCATCGAGCTGCGTTATTCGCCTATTTCGCACAACGACGGTATCGCCACCTATTTCCGGGAGATGGTGCGCAACGTGCTCAACATGCCCCGGCCCACCAAAAAGCAGTACGGCAAGGACTACGAGGCCGAACTGGCACGATGGGAGAGCAATCCCGTGTACGGCTGGTGCCGCAAGAATTTCAAGTCGGACGGTACCCCGTACGACATCTACCGCGACGGGTTGCGCATCTACACGACCGTAAGCTACGACATGCAGGCCGCGGCCGAGGAGGCGCTCCTTCAGCAGCTCGCCGCCATTCAGCCCCGCATGGATGCCCAGGTGAAACGGACGGGACGGCTCTTTATCAAGACCTCCAACGAGGCAGCCGAGCGCATCATCCAGAGCGCCATGCGCTATACCGACCGCTATCGCAGCCTCGTGAAACAGGGAGCGAGCCGGGAGGAGATCGAAACGGATTTCCGTACCCCCGTGCACATGCGTATCTTCACGTACAAGGGCGAGGTCGATACGCTCATGACGCCGCGCGACTCCATCCTGCACCACAAGCAGATCATGCGCGGTTCGTTCATGGCCATGGACCCGAATACGGGCCATGTCAAGGCCTATGTGGGAGGTCCTGATTTCAAATACTTCAAATACGATATGGTGAAGCAGGGCAAACGGCACATCGGTTCCACGATCAAGCCGTTCGTCTATTGTTTCGCGATCGACTACATGGGAATGACCCCCTGCACCATGGTGCCCAACCTGCCCGTGACGCTCGAAACGGAGAACATGGAGCCGTGGCAGCCCAAGGAGGCGGGCAGAGTGGAGTACGACGGGGTGTTGCATCCGTTGCGGTGGGGGTTGGCCCGCAGCCGCAACAACTATTCGGCGTGGATCATGAAGCAGGCGAAAGACCCGCAGGCCGTTGCGGACTTCATTCGCCAGATGGGGATACACAGTTACATCGACCCGGTCAATTCGCTGGCGCTCGGTACGGCCGACGTGTCGCTCTTCGAGATGGTGGGGGCCTACGGAACCTTCGTGAATAAGGGCGTCTTCACCGAACCGATCTTCATCACGCGCATCGAGGACCGACAGGGCAACGTCATCGCCAACTTCGTGCCCGCGGTGAGCGACGCCATCAGCGAACAGACGGCCTATACGATGGTGCAGATGCTTCAGAACAACGTGGTCGCCGGTACGGGCGGTCGTCTGCGCAGCGTTTACGGCTTCCGCGACGTGGAGGTCGGCGGCAAGACGGGGACCTCGCAGGAGAACCGCGACGCATGGTTCATGGGCGTGACGCCCAACTTGGTGGCGGGCGTGTGGATCGGCTGCGAGGACCAGAGTGCCCACCTGGCGACGGGGGGTGAGGGTGCATCGCTGGCGCTGCCCGTCTTCGGGGAGTTCATGAAGCGGGTGTATGCCCGTCCTGCCCTGGGAGTACGGCGGACCGACCGCTTTTATCGTCCTGCGGGCGCTGTGGAGTATCGCTGTCCCGACAGCGAGGAGAGCGGCAGCTATTCGGGCGGCGACGAGTTTTTCGACTGACAGGTCGTTGTCCGTGGTGCTCCGGTGTGCGGTGCGGGGTTTTCCCGCCGTGCGGAGCGTGTTGCGATGCGCACGTGGATGCGCGGGTTGCGGAGTTCTTTTTGCGCAGGAGGGCACGGTCGTTGTCCGTGGTGCTCCGGTGTGCGGTGCGGGGTTTTCCCGCCGTGCGGAGCGTGTTGCGATGCGCACGTGGATGCGCGGGTTGCGGAGTTCTTTTTGCGCAGGAGGGCACGGTCGTTGTCCGTGGTGCTCCGGTGTGCGGTGCGGGGTTTTCCCGCCGTGCGGAGCGTGTCGCGATGCGCACGTGGATGCGCGGGTTGCGGCGGTGCGATGCCGCGAGAGGATGGAAGTAAATATCTAAAAAATAGTCAGAGATGAAAGTAGCGATCGTCGGCGCGAGCGGCGCCGTGGGACAGGAGTTCCTGAGGGTGTTGGCCGACCGGAAATTTCCGGTGGATGAGTTGCTGTTGTTCGGTTCGGAGCGCAGCGCGGGCAGTTTTTATGAGTTCGGAGGCAAGCGCGTGCAGGTGAAGCAACTCCTGCACAATGACGATTTCAAGGGCGTCGATGTGGCGTTCGTGTCGGCGGGCGGCAATACCTCCAGGGAATTCGAGAAGACCATTACCAAATACGGAACGCTGATGATAGACAATTCGAGCGCGTTCCGCATGGATGCCGATGTGCCGCTCGTGGTGCCGGAGGTCAATCCGGAGGATGCGCTGGATACGCCGCGCAGGGTCATCGCCAATCCGAACTGTTCGACCATCCAGCTCGTGGTGGCGCTCAAGGCGATCGAGGAGGTCTCCCATATCCGTCGCGTCTACGTTTCGACCTATCAGGCGGCCAGCGGGGCCGGTGCCAGCGCGATGGCCGAACTGGAGGAGCAGTATGCCGATATCGCCGCCGGACGCAAACCCCGCGTGGAGAAGTTCGCTTTCCAGCTCGCCGGCAACCTCATTCCGCAGATCGACGTCTTTACCGACAACGGCTACACGAAGGAGGAGATGAAGATGGTCAATGAAACCAAGAAAATCATGCACTCCGACGTGGCGGTGAGCGCTATGTGCGTCCGCGTGCCCGTGATGCGTGCCCATTCGGAGAGCGTGTGGGTGGAGACCGAAAGACCCGTTACGCCCGAGGAGGCGCGTCGCGCATTCGAGGAGTTCGGCGGTATCGTCGTGATGGACGATCCGGCGAAACGCGAGTACCCCATGCCGCTCTTTGCCGCGGGTGCATATCCCGTTTACGTGGGGCGTATCCGGATGGATACCGCCAATCCCAACGGACTTACCTTCTGGTGTGTAGCCGATCAGATCCTGAAAGGGGCCGCACTCAATGCCGTGCAGATCGCCGAATACCTCGTTGCGGCGGGGCACCTCGGCCGGTAGGCCCGGCGGAGCTGCTTTCTGCCGGAGAGACCCTGCGAGGACTCGGCACCGAAAAGGCGAAAGGTTGTAGGAGCAGGCGTAGCCGGTATCATAAAACAAGCGGGTGGACCGAATGGTCCACCCGCTCTGTTTTATGCGTCTTGCGGAGGTTAGAAAATGATATTCACGGGGCCGGTATAGGAACCCTTCACCTGCTTGCCTGCATCGCTTACGAAGTCCCACGAGATGGTGTATTCGTCGCCGTTGCGGGTAACGGTCACCGTTCCCTCGGTGGCGTTGGCACAGCCGGTCACGGCGCCGCCGGAGAGGGTCTGGTACCATGTGCCGGAGGGGTAGAGGGATTTGCCGTTGCTGGAACCTGTGCATACCCAACCCGGTAGGCGATCTACCAAAGGCTGTTTGGTGTATTTCTCATAGGGAACTACCGTGTAAGTCCTCGCTTCGAGTTCCACGTCTTCCTCATTTGCCGGGTCGCCGGTCATATGAATGACAATGCGTGCGCCGGCGCCTTCCCATCTGCCCCATATTTTGTTATAGGTCAGTCCCTCTTCGTAGAGGGTGAGAGTCCATTGGATGAACGGATAGTCGCGGGTGGTGTTGTTGGCCTTGCATTCGATACGTGCCTGGGGCATCGTAACGTCTATGTCTTCTTCGATGGTGCTCAGGACGTTGGCTTTGGCTTTCTGGGTGACTGTAATGGTCACGGGAGCTACGTTTTCCGATGCGTGCGAGAACGTCAGCTGAGTCGTACGGTTAGTTTCGGCGGGATTCGGTTTGGCCTGAAGCAGAATGCTGTGCGCATTAGGTGTCACGGTCGGGGTGACGACAAGCCATTCGGAGGCGTTCTCATCGCTCAGCGAGACGGTCCATTCCGCCGTCTGGGGCTCTACGTTCAGGTCGAATCTGATGAATCCGCCGGCCGGATCGAAAATAATGCCTTTCTCCGGATCGGTTCCTTCGGGAAGGATAAGCTCCAGCACGGGCTCAACCTCAGCGGGTTCCTGTATGACGAGCAACTTCTGCGTAACGATGGTCTTGTCATCGGGGATCACGTTGATGTAGGCGCGACGCTCCGTGGATGCGGTGTTGTCGTCCAGAGTGACGGTGAACTTCCCATCGGCGGGAGGTGTGATGTGGATCCACTCCTCGCCAGCCATCGTAGCTATTTTCCACGTGAATTCGCCGACCGTCGTAACGGTAACCTCCTGGGCGGGAGCATTCGTAGCGACGAAGTTCAGTGTTTCGGGCGAAAGGGTGATCGAAGACGGTACCTCCGGAGCCGTGGCGGCAACCTGGGTTACGGCCACCTTGACAGGAGCTACGCCGCTTGCGGAGGGCGTAATGGTAATGGTCGCCTCGCGTGCGGTCGGTTCCGTATTGTCTGCGGCGTTTACCGTGAGCGTATTGTCCTTGCGGGTGACGGTGAGCCATGTGGCTGTTTCGGGGAGTTCGTGTTTCCATTCCGTTGCTTCAGCCGTAACGGTAATGGTTTGGGCCGTAGCCTTTTCAGCTGCGAAATACAGCGATTCGGGCGTTGCCGTCAGCTTGGCTTCCGTTTTGTCGACGGGGTTGCACGACGATGCGGCCACTGCCACAAGCGCCGATGCAAGGAAGGTAATGTATTTTCTCATATTCGGTTTGATTAGAATTAGGTAATTGGTGTCGGTTGGTATTCCGTATGACACCGCCGGGCGGTGTCATACGGAAGTTTGTTTGTCTGTTATTTGAGTTTGGGAGCTACGGTCCACATCCTCATCGCCTCGCCGCCCTGACCGTTCAGGTCGTATCCGAAGACCACCTGCTTGTCCGGGGTGATGTATTGCACATAACTATCCGCCGGTACGGAGATTCCCAGCGTATTCATAATCCAGGAGGTGGTGGAGCCGAGATCCGTTCCGTTTTCGATGTCAATCATGTAGGTGCCAGTTATGATACCGGTAGCCGCATTCAGACCGATGATGCCGATGCCGTCGTCGGTAACCGTCATGCCGCAGGCATCATGGTATTCGGGGAAGGTGTACGTCTTATCGTTCACGGTGTCGTAGAATGCGGGGCAAGAAGTTATTTCGATGTCGATCTTGTTTTCGCTGAGTTTCTCGATGCAATACATGCCTGCGATCCAACGGCCCGAGGGGCTGATGTTATGGGAGTTGCTGGAGCCCTTCACGCCGCTCACGAGGTTGGCGTCGAAATAGGTCTGGGAGTTCGGGTCGAGGATCTGAACGCGGGTAACCTGGTGGAGGTCTTCGGATACCCAGCGTACGTTGTCGTTTTCGTCCCACCACATAAGAAAGGAGTCGAGGCCTTCCCAGGTGGTACCGTAGACTATTTTACCGTCGTGGCTACAGCCGCGAGCCATACCTCCCTGGAGCCAGTCTTTATTTTCGCGGAAGGTCTTTTCGGGCAGAGGAAGTATCTTGGCTTCGCCGTTCGTCCATTTGACGGGGGTATAGACGGTCTTGCCGCCGGCAGCCCAGCCTACCCACACGCCGCTCTCGTCCGATCCCACCTGGGAGATCCACGGTTTTTTGGCACCGGGTACATCGTTGAGCACTACCGCGTCGTCGCTGAGGTTGAACATGACGATCCGGCCGTCTTCGCAGTGGAAGAAGACGTCGCCGTTGTCGGTGATCGCGCAGGGGTCATACAGGTTGTAGAGCGAACTCGAGAACGGGGTCAGCAGATGCACCTTGTCATTGCGGAGGTCGACGATGTTCACCTGCATTACAATGGCCTGGACATCGCTGTCCCATTGCGCGGTGAAACCGCCCACGTAGCGTCCGTTGGGAGATACCACGGCGCCCATCGTGTAGTCGTCGTACGTGCGGTAGCTGGACTGCAACACATGTTCGGCGATCTGCACCACGCGGATGGTCTGCATGGCCTC
Organism: uncultured Rikenellaceae bacterium; assembly: GCA_910577285.1. Taxonomy (GTDB): domain Bacteria; phylum Bacteroidota; class Bacteroidia; order Bacteroidales; family Rikenellaceae; genus Tidjanibacter. The sequence continues at coordinate 162,103 of CAJTLO010000002.1, forward strand.
GCCTGCGGTCAGCGTCACTTCACCGGTACGCTCCTCGGTGTCGGTGTTGTCGTCGACATTCAGCACCAAGGTCGTTTCGGTCTGCTCTACGATTTTGATCCACGTGCCCGAAACTTCGGCTTTCCACTGCTTCGGCTCGGCGTTGACCTGTATCGTCACGGGAGAAGCATCCAGCCCGCGGAACGAGCAGGTGGTCATGTTTACTTTGATGTAATCCTCTTCGGATGTAGTACATCCGCCGAGAATTGCGAGAAGGGGCAACAGGAGTGCCGCTTTCTTGAGAAATAGTTTTTTCATGCGAAATTTAGTTAAAAATTAGGTTGTTATGGTTGGTTGTTTTAATTTGTGGTTTTATTTTGGTCAGCCCTGTCGCCTCCCGATATGTAAATATAACATATTTATGATATCGAAAGAACTTATTATGCATCGAATTTCCTAAATTGGATGATAGAAGCGAAGTTTAGTGTATTTTTTAGGCTTTCATCTACCTTTTTGCAACCCGACGATGTGTTCCGGCGGTGCGTGATGTTCCGGGGAGGGGCGGTGGAAAGTGCTTTCCCGAGGGAGGTGTTGCGGGCGAAGGGTGTCGGTAGAGCAGACAGGATAGGGAAGATCACGACAAAGGCAGGCGCAATGCGAGCCTGCCTTTGTCCGGACCGGAGGAGGGAGCATTACGCCTCCTCCATGCGTCGGAATTCTTCGACGATCTCTTTCACATTCGACGGGGTGAGCCGGCCGAACACCTTTTGGCCGACCGTCACCACGGGGGCGAGCCCGCAGGCCCCTACGCAGCGCAGCGAATCGAGCGAGAAGAGGCCGTCGGCGGTGGTTTCGCCCACCTCGATGCCCAGCTGGCGCCTGAATTCGTCGAGCACCTTCTCCGCACCGCGCACGTAGCATGCCGTGCCCATGCAGACCGAGATCGGGTATTTGCCTTTGGGCCTCATCGTGAAGAACGAGTAGAAGGTGACCACGCCGTAGACTTTCGCCGCCGGGATCGCCAGTTCCATGGCGATCAACTCCTGCACCTCCTTGGGCAGGTAGCCGAGTTTCCCCTGCACCGTGTGCAGGACATTGATGAGTTCGCCGGGGTCGTTCCCGTGCTCTTTGCAGACGGCTTTGATCTCGTCGATCCTCTTTTGGGACATACATATCTTTTCCATACGCTGTGGCTGCTATTTTTTGGTGGTGGAACAGGGGGTCACGACCGGTTTGCGGTCGTAGTAGCGGGTGTGGAGGAGTTCGTGTGCGCGATGGCCGCAGGGCTTTCCGAGGAAGTCGCGGTAGAGGGAGAGGACGTAGGGGTTTTCGTGCGACTTGCGCAGCGGCTTCTCTCCGTCCTCGGCGTAGAGCGATTCGGTGCGTTCCCGGAGCAGTCCGATGTCGCCGCGGTGGTAGGGCTGTCCGCCTCCGCCGATACAGCCGCCCGGGCAGGCCATGATCTCGATGGCGTGGTAGGGCGAGGTGCCCTTCACCACGTCGTCGATGAGCTGCCGGGCATTGGCCAGTCCGTGTGCGATACCTATTTTTATAGGGGTGCCGTCGAAGTCCACCGTCGCCGACCGGATGCCCTCCATGCCGCGCAGTTCGGTGAAGTCGACCCTCGCGAGCGGTTTCTGCGTCCGTACCTCGTAGGCCGTGCGGACGGCCGCTTCGATCACGCCGCCCGTAGCGCCGAAGATGACCGCCGCGCCGGTCGACTCGCCCAGCGGACGATCGAAATCCTCCTCTTCGAGCGAGGCGAAGTCGAGGTTGGCGAAACGGATCAGGTGGGCCAGTTCGCGGGTGGTGATGGCGATGTTGACGTCCGGGTCGCCCTCCCGTCCGAATTCCGGTCGTGCCGCTTCGGCCTTTTTGGCCACGCAGGGCATCACGGAGACCACGACCAGTTTCCTGCGGTCGATGCCCAGTTGTTGTGCGAAGTAGTTTTTGGCGACGGCGCCGAACATCTGTTGCGGCGACTTGGCCGTGGAGAGGTTGCCGGCCAGCTCCGGGAAGTGTTTCTCCATGAAGCTCACCCAGCCCGGGCAGCAGGAGGTCATGAGCGGCAGCTTCACGTCGGGATTGCCCTCGAGGGCGGCGTTCAGGCGGCCCAGCAACTCCGTACCCTCCTCCATGATGGTGAGGTCGGCGGCGAAGTCGGTGTCGAATACGTAGTCGAAACCCAGCCGTCGCAACGCCGCCACCATCTTGCCCGTCACGCTCCGGCCCGAATAGCCGAAGTCCTGTCCGAGACCCACGCGCACGGCGGGGGCGGTCTGCACCACCACCGTCTTGGAGGGGTCGGCGATGGCGCGGAGCACATCGGCGATGTGGGAGTTCTCTGAGAGTGCGCCCGTGGGGCACACCGCCACGCACTGCCCGCAGTTGATGCAGGCGGTGGTCTGTATCGGATCGTTGAAGGCGGTGCTTACCACCGCCGGAAAACCGCGGTTGACGGCCGAGAGGACCCCTACCGACTGAATCTCGTTGCAGGCGGTTTCGCACCGGCGGCACATGATGCACTTGTCCATGTCGCGCACGATCGAAACGGACATGTCTTTCGGATAGCGGGTCGTTTCGCCCCGGTACCGCACTTCGCGGATGCCCAGCTCCCCTGCCACGCGTTGCAGTTCGCAGTGGCCGTTCTTGGTGCAGGTGAGACACTCGTTGGGATGGTTGGAGAGGATGAGTTCCATGACCGTCCGTCGGGCGTTGATTACGCGGGGGGTGTGGGTGCGCACCACCATCCCCTGCGTGCAGGTCGTCTTGCAGGCGGGAGCGAGGTTCTTGCGACCTTCCACCTCGACCACGCAGATGCGGCACGCGCCCGGTTTGTTCTCGTAGCCCAGTTCGTGGAGGTTCATGTAGCACAGCGTGGGTATCTTGATGCCCGCCGCGGCGGCCGCCTCCACGAGGTTCGTGCCCTTGGCGACCTCTACCTGTTTGTTGTCTATGGTCAGTTGTATCGTTTCCATGTTGAATTCTCTCTCGAAATTTACCTTACGCCGATAGCGCCGAATTTACATTTGTCCATGCAGGTGCCGCACTTGATGCAGGCCGCCTGGTCGATCGAATAGGGCTGTTTGAGTACGCCGCCGATGGCGTTCGCCGGGCATACCCTCGAGCAGAGCGAACACCCCTTGCAGCTCTTCGGGTCGATGACGTAGCTCATCAGGTCGCGGCACTGGTGTGCGGGGCACGATTTGTCGCGTACGTGCGCTACGTATTCCTCCCAGAAGTTATCCATGGTGGAGAGGACCGGATTCGGGGCGGTCTGCCCCAGGGCGCACAGCGAGGTGTCGCGGATGACGCCTGCCAGGTTCCTGAGTTCGGTGAGGTCCTCTTCGCACCCTTTGCCCTTGGTGATGCGGTCGAGGATCTCCAGCAGGCGCTTGTTGCCGATGCGGCAGGGGGTGCATTTGCCGCAGGACTCCTCGACGGTGAATTCGAGATAGAATTTGGCCACGGAAACCATGCAGTCGTCCTCGTCCATCACGATCATACCGCCCGAGCCCATCATGGAGCCGCTGGCCAGCAGGTTGTCGTAATCGATGGGGGTGTCGAGGTGTTTTTCGGTGAGGCAGCCGCCCGACGGACCGCCGGTCTGCACCGCCTTGAACCGCTTGCCGTTCTTGATGCCGCCGCCGATGTCGAAAATCACCTCCCGCAGGGTGGTGCCCATGGGGACCTCGATAAGGCCGACGTTGTTGACCTTGCCTGCGAGGGCGAATACCTTCGTCCCCTTGCTCTTTTCCGTACCGATGGAGGAGAACCACTGCGCTCCGCGGAGGATGATCGGCGGAATGTTGGCATAGGTTTCCACGTTGTTGACGTTGGTGGGGTAGCCCTTGTAGCCCGATTCGCTGGGGAAGGGGGGCTTGACGGAGGGTTCGCCGCGCTTTCCCTCCATGGAGTGGATGAGCGCCGTCTCTTCGCCGCATACGAATGCGCCCGCACCGTAGCGTATCTCGATGTCGAACGAGAAGCCCGTGCCCAGGATGTCGTCGCCCAGCAGGCCGTACTCGCGGGCCTGGGCGATGGCCACTTCGAGCCGGTGGATGGCCAGCGGATACTCCGCGCGGATGTAGATCATGCCCCTGGAGGCTCCCGTGCAGTAGCCGTTCACGGCCATGGCCTCGATGATGGAGTGGGGGTCGCCTTCGAGTATCGAACGGTCCATGAAGGCTCCCGGGTCCCCTTCGTCGGCGTTGCAGACCACGTATTTTTGGTCGGCCTGCACTTCGCGGGTGATCTTCCATTTCAGGCCTGTGGGGAAGCCGCCGCCGCCCCGTCCCCGCAGGCCGGAGTCCATGATCTCCTTGATCACCTCTTCCGGTTGCATCTCCAGCACCTTGCCCAGTGCGGCGTAGCCGTCGCGGGCGATGTATTCGTTGATATTCTCCGGGTCGATGAAGCCGCAGTTGCGCAGGGCGATGCGGACCTGGGGTTTGTAGAAATCCATGTGCCGGGAGTCGGCTACGTGCTTGCCCGTGTCGGGAGCGACGTAGAGCAGGCGTTCCACCTTGCGGCCTTTGACGAGATGCTCGCGGACGATCTCTCCGGCATCTTCCGGTTTCACCGACACGTAGAAGGTGTTGTCGGGTACGGTCTTGACGATGGGACCCTGTTCGCAGAAGCCGAAGCAGCCCGTGCGGATGACCTGCACCTGGTCCGACAACCCCGCCTCGTCGAGCTCCTTGCGGAGGGCGGTGATGATGTGCTCGCTGTGCGATGCACGGCAGCCGGTGCCGCCGCACACCAGTATGTAGTTACTGAATTGTGCCATTGCGCTGTTCTTAGGAATTTGACGGATGTGGGGGAGTTACTCCGCAAAGGCGCTGCGCGGGAGGATGCCCTCCGCGGGTTCGCCGTTGCGGATGCAGTGTTCGATGATCGCCGCCACGCGGTCGGGGGTGACGTCGCCGTACAGGAGGGGGTCTTTGCCGGGCAGGGCGATCTCCACGGTCGGTTCCGCTTCGCAACGGCCCATGCAGTCGGTCTGTGTCACGACGGCCGCCACGCCCTGGCTCTGCAGTTCGGCGACGAACCGTGCCATGACCTCCTTGGCGCCCGAGGCGATCCCGCAGGTGCCCATCGAAACTCTGATTTGCGGAAGATCTTCCGGATGGGTGCTGTTCTCCCGGATGTCCATCTCCGAGCGCAGCTGTTCGCGCATCTTTTTGAGTGCGTCGAGGGATTCGATTTTCGTCATTCTGGTTTTGTAGTTATAGGTAGTGTCGCGGCGGCAGGGGATTTCACTCCCTCGTTGGACCGCTGTAGACAAAGCTAATCATTTGTTATGGGAATAACAAGCGATTTGCCCCCGAAAAATGCAAAAATCGGGGGCGGTATGCGGGGTGCGGAGCGTCCGGGAACCGGGGTACGCTTTCGGTCCGGATGGGACTTTCCCCAGGCGGTTTTCGGAGGTATGGAGAGATGTCGCGTAGAGGAACGCGGGCGTATGTCGGAAAGGGCGGGAAAAAGGCGAGGGATGTAAAACACGATGTTTTACATCCCTCGTAGAAGGAGTCGTTTTGCCGGTCCGGCGGGAACCGTTCGCGGCGGTCCGGCGTCATTGCCTGCAGAGGGTGGCGTTCTCGTATTCCTGAATGAAGTCGTCGTAAAGGTCGTCCATCACCTCCAGCAGCTTGTGGAATACATCCTGGAAGGCGGATGCGTGGCGGAGGTACATGGAGCTGGTGATGATGGCGAAGCCGTCGTAGGCCTCCACTTTGCACGTCTTGTAGAGGTTCAGCTCATCGGCCGCATGCAGCACCCGGTTGTAGTCGTAATTCTCGATGTACGGTGCCCCGCGCATGATGGTGACGTAGAACGGAGAGGAGTCCACGTCGCTGACCGTGATCCAGTGTTTGTTGCCCTCGGCCTTGAAGGCGATGTCGCCGTCCTCGTCGATCTCGGGGAGGTAGCCTTCGCATTTCAGGAAATCGAACAGTTCGGTACGCAGGGCCGTCTGTTCGGCCGTCAGCGTCTTCTGTGCCGCGGCGCGGGGCATTGCCAGTGCCGCCATGGCAAAGAGAAGGAGAAGTTTTTTCATCGTATACAAGGGTTAAGTATGTGGTCCGTTATGCCGTCGCGGTGTTTTGCGCCCCGGGTGCGCGGCGCTCCATGTCCGGGTAGACCACCCGGTCGAGGATACCCGTCAGGTGGGCGATCGTGATGCCGTAGTTGGTCATGGGGACCTGTTGGGCCGATGCCCTGCCCAGGCGCGAGAGCACGTGCCTGCGGTTGAACATGCAGGCTCCGCAGTGGATGATCAGATCGTAGGGCGAAAGGTCGTCCGGAAAGTCGGCTCCCGCGACGATGTCGATCGCGAGTCCTTCGCCGATCCGTTTGCGCAGCAGGCGCGGGATCTTGACGCGGCCGATGTCCTCCGTGGCGGGGGCGTGGGTGCATGCTTCGGCGATCAGCACCCGCGACCGTTCCGTGAGGCGGTCGATCGCCGCCGCACCCTCCATGAAGGCGCGGATGTCGCCTTTGTAATGGGCGAAGAGGACGGAGAAGGAGGTGAGCATGCTTTCGGGCGGCGTCATGTCGCTGACGGCGGCGAATGCCTGCGAATCGGTAATCACCAGCCGGGGCGGTGCCGAAAGTGCGGCGAGGCTGCTGCGCATCCCCGCCGGGGTGCAGCTCACCACCGTGCACCCTTTGTCGAGCAGTTCCCGGATGGTCTGCACCTGCGGAAGGATGAGTCTTCCCTTGGGGGCCTGGGCGTCCTGCGGCATGACGAGCATCACCACGTCGCCCGTTCCGACGAGTCCTCCCGTGATGGAAACCTCCTCCGCTGCGCTCCTCCCGGCTTCGGCTATCGCTGCGATGAGCCTCTCGATGCCCTGCCCGGTCCGGGCGCTCACTGCGATCGGGTCGATACCCGTTTCCGTCCGCAGGGTCGCGAGTTCGGCCGTCCCGTCGGCAAGCAGGTCGGCCTTGTTGCGTACGAGTACCACGGGGATGTTCCGTTCGCCGAACCGCCCGATCCACTCCCGTTCGATATCGGTCGCTCCTCCCGCATGGACGATGAGTGCCACATCGGTCCGGTCGGCGGCCTTGCGGGTCCGGTCGAGCCGTTGCGGCCCCAGCTCTCCGGTGTCGTCGAAGCCGGCCGTGTCGATGAAGGTCACCGCTCCCAGTCCCGGGAGCTCCATGCTCTTGTTCACCGCATCGGTCGTGGTGCCGGCCACGTCCGATACCACGGCGGCCTGCTGCCCGGTGAGGGCGTTGACGAGCGACGATTTGCCGCTGTTGCATCGGCCGTAGATGCCGATGTGTATTCTGTTCGCTCTGGGTGTATGTTCCATGGGTTTCGTTCGTTTCGTCGTTTGCATTCTTGTCGGCCGAGTCGGTAAGAGTGTCGGGCCGAGGTCTTCGGCGCCGCTCCTCAGAAGCGGAAGTCGCGTTCGCCGCGCTCGATGGCCGCGAGGTTTTCGGTGGCCTTCGTACGTACCTTGTCGTTGGGTACCCGGGCCATCTCCCGTGCGATCATCGCCTCACCCTTGAGCCGTGTCTGCGGCGAGGCGTAGTCCATGAGGTACTCCTTGAGCGTCATCAGCGCGTTGGGGGCGCAGCAGTTGGCGATCTGTCCCGTCTTCACGAGCGACATGAAACGGTCGCCCGTGCGCCCCAACCGGTAGCAGGCCGTGCAGAAACTGGGCACGTACCCCAGGTCGATGAGCCATGCGATGATCTGGTCGAGCGTGCGGTGGTCGCTCACGTCGAACTGTGCGGTATTCTCCTCGCTGCGGTCGGCTTCGTCGTATCCGCCCACGGAGGTGTTGGAGCCGCCGCTGATCTGCGACACGCCCAGTTCGAGCACCTTCTCGCGTGCGGACTGCGTTTCGCGGGTGGAGATGATCATGCCCGTGTAGGGCACGCTGATGCGGATGACGGCCACGATCTTGTGGAAGATTTCGTCCGGAAGGGCGTTCTCGAAGTCGGCCACGTCGATGTCGTCGGCCGGGCAGATGCGGGGTACGCTGATGGTGTGCGGTCCTACGCCGTGCGCCGCTTCCAGGTGTTCGGCGTGCATGATGAGTCCGATGAAGTCGTAGAGGTAGTTGGTCAGCCCGAAGAGCACTCCGATGCCCACGTCGTCGATTCCGCCCTCCATCGCCCGGTCCATCGCTTCGGTGTGGTAGGCGTAGTCGCTCTTCGGACCGTAGGGGTGGAGTTTCCGGTAGTTCTCCTTGTTGTAGGTCTCCTGGAAGAGGATGTAGGTGCCGATGCCGGCGTCGGCGAGCTTCCGGTAGTTCTCCACCGTGGTCGCGGCGATGTTCACGTTCACGCGGCGGATGGCGCCGTTGCGGTGTTTGACGTTGTAGATGGTGCGGATGCTCTCCAGGATGTAGTCGATGGAGTTGCGCGGATGTTCGCCTGCCTCCAGCGCGAGGCGTTTGTGCCCCATGTCCTGCAGGGCGATGACCTCCGCCTCGATCTCCTGCTGGGTGAGCTGCTTGCGCAGCATGGTCCGGTTCTCGGCGTGGTAGGGGCAGTAGGTGCAGCCGTTGACGCAGTAGTTGGAGAGGTAGAGCGGTGCGAACATGACGATCCGGTTGCCGTATATCTTCTCCTTGATCCTGCGGGCCAGCGCGAACATCCGTTCGTTGAGGTCGGGCAGGTCGCACTCCAGCAGCACGGCCGATTCGCGGTGGGTGATGCCCTTGGCCGCTTCGGCTTTCTCCAGGATACGTTCTATCAGGGCGCGGTTGTGCCTGTTGGCCCGCGCGTATTCCATCGTTTCTACTATTTCGCCGTGGTCGATGAACTCTTCGGCTACTTTGGATTTTACGTCGTACATCGTTGTATGGTTAAACCGTTATTCTTTCGTATGTTCGTGTCGGAGGGTGGCTTCCCGCCCGTCGGCGGGTCCCCGGTAGTCTCCCCGTTCCCAGGATATGCGATACCCGATGGCGTTCAGCTGCCGCTCCAGTCCGCGCAGCCCTTCGGCCGACTCCAGCCCCGTGGCCTTCTTGTCGTTGTAGAGGGCGTATTTGGCACGGTTGGCCGGAGGCGAGAGGTTGGGCATGACCACGTTGGCGCCCGCCAGGATGCCCTGCTCGCGCCCGTCGGGGGCGAGTGTGGCCAGTGCCGTGGTGGAGGGGATGAGCGCGTCGGGGAACATCAGCCGGAAGATGGCCAGCAGCATGAGCGTCGTGCGGATGCTGCCCGCAGGGCTGCCCGCGAAAGGCGTGTCGTTCTGCGGAATGTAGGGTCCCAGGCCGATCATCTGCGGGCGGAACTCCTCGATGAACAGGATGTCGCGCACCAGGTGTTCCGTCGTTTGTCCCGGGCTGCCCACCATGACGCCCGTTCCCGTCTGGTAGCCTATCTCCTTGAGCTCTCTCAGGTTCTGCATACGGTGGTCGAAGGACATGGCGGCCGGGTGAAGTTGCGCGTAGTGCTCGCGCGTGGCGGTTTCGTGGCGCAGCAGGTAACGGTCGGCCCCCGCCCGGAAGAAGCGTTCGTAGGCCTCGCGGCTGCGTTCGCCCAGCGAGAGGGTGATGGCGTTGTCGGGAAACTCCCGGCGGATGGCGTTCACCACCTCTTCGATCCAGTCGTCGCTGAGGGCGGCGTCTTCTCCTCCCTGTAGAACGAACGTTCTGAAACCTATCGTATTGCCCAGACGGCAGCAGGCCAGGATCTCCTCTTTCGAGAGCCGGTACCGCTCCACGCGGCGGTTGCTGCGGCGGATGCCGCAGTAGTAGCAGTCGTTGCGGCAGTAGTTCGTGATCTCGATCAGGCCGCGGATGAAGACGCCCGTGCCGAGGCGGCCGACGGCCACCTCGCGGGCCGCCTGCATGGCGTATGCGAGCAGCGGCCCCTCCGCCGCACCTTCCAAGAGGGTTGCATAATCTTCCGGGGCGAGGTGGTGCCGGAGGCGCAGAGAGTCTATCAACCGTTCCATTTTCCGGGTTTTGTCGTTCGCAATCGTAAAAACCGTTCGTTCTGCCGCGGTCGCGGGGATGGGACGGGTCCCGCGGCTGCACGGTTTGGTATTAACAAAGTTACGGAATAATATGGCATAAACAATCGCCCGTTCTCCCCTCGGGCGGGTATCTCGCTGTCGGATAGCGGTTATTATAAGTTTTTATATTTTCATCGGTTTTGCTTATGGCGTGCGGCGAGGTATCCGGCCAAAGGTTGCAGGGCGCCTTTTCCGGGAGAGGGCGGAAACGAAAAGCGTTCCGGCAACTTGTGCCGGAACGCCTGTAATGCTTTGCGATGCTATCGCGCAGGTTGTGCGTCGGGGAACTTTACGGTGTAGACGATGTGTTCGAGCTGGCGCATCAGGTTGCGCTTCGGGTCTTTCGGGGAGTAGACGAAACAGTCGGCCGCCAGGACCCGTCCGCTCGCCCGGTCTACGGTGGCGTAGTTCACGAAGGGGCCGCCCATGTAGTCGTTCTCCACATACCAGAAGCCGCTCGTGCGTGCCCACAGCCTGCCGTCTATCCGGATGTACTCCACTTCCGGTTCGATGTAGTCTTCCGTGGCCATGAAAGAACCCTCCGACGGTCCCGGAATGCGGCCCGTGAATTCGTTCCGCCGGGCGATCAGGTGCTCTTTCTGAAAATCTTCTGCTCCCGCATAGGGATAGCTGTAGAGGACGAGGCCCTGCGTGGCGGTGCGGACGTCGTTGCCGACCCATAGGAAATCGTCGCCCGAGCGCCCCTTGACCGAGAAGCCCCGGGGAATGTTCATCTCGATGCCGAAAAGGGTGCGTATCTCCTTGTCGATCCCCTTCTCGCCGTAACGGCGGTTGTTCTCCACGGCCCGGTCGCGCTCCGTGATCTCGAAGAGCTGCAACAGCTCCCTGCGGTTGTCGGAGAGGTAGCGCACCATGCTGTTGTCATCGGGGGCGGTGAGGGTGACGATGAGTTGGGGTCGGGCGTAGACGTCGTACCGGGCGACGGACGAGGGTTCCCCGAACTGCGGACCGACCTGCACGATGAGGATGTTGCGGTGGCGCAGGATAAGGTCCTTGAGCGCTCCCGGATTGACGCGCGACAGGTCGAAATGGGGCTCCACCTGGTTGAACATCGGAACGGGTTCCAGCAGGATCGCCCGCAGGGTGTCGCCCGCTTCGCCGTTCCAGAGTTGCTGGTCGGCGGAAACGACGATCTCGTAGGGCTTTCCGCCCGCATTGTTGAAGTCGCCCTTGCCGTCCTGCGGTTTGCAGGAGCCGGTCAGGATGGCCGCCGCGAGCAGGGAGGCCGTGCATAGGATGGAAACTATCTTTTTCATGGACAATGGATGTTGCGGTTCGTCGGGCCGTCGCAGCGGGTCCTGTCGGCCCGAAGGGGCGGCGCACGGTTGCGGAGCGATTCGTGCTGAAGCAAATATAGCAAAGATATGCGGAAATGCCGCGGCTATATACGGCAATGGTGCTAACTTTGCGTCCCAAACGAAGGACCGCCTATGTTCAGACCCTGTTTTTTGAGGCTTCTCAGGCCGCTGCTCCCCGACATGACGTGGGAGATGGCGGACAGAGAGACCGTGTACCTCACCTTCGACGACGGTCCGACGCCGGGGGTGACCGAATGGGTACTCAAAACCCTTGCCGGATACGGCGTGCGGGCGACCTTCTTTTGTCTCGGCAAAAACGTGGAACAGCATCCGGAGCTCTACCGCGCCATCCGGGAGGCGGGGCACCGGGTGGGAAACCACTCCTACAGCCACATCAAAGGGTGGGGAATGCCCACCGAACAGTATGTGGAAGATGTGGATCTGGCCGGCCAACTGATCGAGTCCGATCTCTTCCGGCCTCCTTACGGGCGCATCCGCCGTCGGCAGGCCGAGGTGCTTTCGGCACGGTACCGGCTGGTGATGGGGAACGTGGTGAGTCAGGATTACAGCCTCTCGGTGTCGCCCCGGGAGTGTCTGCGCAACGTGACGCGCTCGGTGTGCGGCGGGTCGATCGTGGTGTTCCACGATTCGGCCAAAGCGTTCCGCAATACCGAATACGCCCTGCCGCGCTCGATCGAGCATATCCTGGCCGCAGGACTCCGTTTCGGGACGATCGGCGCTGCGGAGGAACCCGCAGGTGCGTCTCTTTGCGACGAAGAATCGCCGAAGGCGTGCGCGGGGGCTACGGGCATGCCGCTGGCGGAGGCGGGCGGCTTTTCCGGACATGTATGAATCGACGGTACGGGGCTGTGAGTCCGGTATCTCCAAAGGATCGATAGATATGAAAAAGATCGTGGTGGCCGTTACCGGTGCCAGCGGTGCGATATACGCCCGCAAGGTGGTCGAACGGTTGTTGCAGTCGCCCCGGGTGGGGCGGGTGGCCGTGGTGTGCAGCGCCAACGGGCGGAGGGTGATGGACTACGAACGGGAACGCCTGCCGGAAGGGGACAGGCGGCTGGTTCGGTACGATAACGACGACATGTTCGCTCCGCCGGCCTCCGGGTCGGCCGGTTACGACGGCATGGTGGTCGTCCCCTGTTCGATGGGAAGCGCCGGACGCATCGCTGCCGGCATCTCCGGCGATCTGATAGGCCGTGCGGCCGACGTGATGCTGAAGGAGCGCCGCCCGCTGGTGCTGGTGGTGCGGGAGACTCCGCTGAGTACGGTGCATCTGCGCAACCTGACCGCGCTCTCGGAGTGCGGGGCCGTGGTGCTCCCCGCCTCGCCCTCGTTCTATGCGGGGCCGGCGGATGTCGAGACGCTGTGCGATACGGTGGCCGTGCGGGCCGTCCGTATGTTGGGAATCGCTGCGCAGGGATACGAGTGGGGTGCGCAGGAGTGAAGGCGCACCGCCGTCGTCCGGAGCCGGTCGGCGTTTTTCGCAAATAGGAAAAAAATAGTAATTTTGCAATCCGTCGCCTGTGGCATGCGGCCGGGCGAACCTCTTGGACGGACAATATTATAAACCATAAATATCTTTCAGCAAATGGCAACAACCGCAGACATAAAGAACGGTATGTGCATCGAGCTCGACGGCAAAACGTTCAGCGTTGTGGAGTTCCTGCATGTGAAACCGGGCAAGGGTCCCGCTTTCGTGAGGACGAAACTGAAGAATCTGGAGAACGGCCGTATTCTCGACAAGACTTTCTCGGCCGGCGAGCGCATCGAACCGGTGCGTGTGGAGCGTCGTCCCTACCAGTTTACCTACGAGGACGATCTGGGCGCCCACTTCATGCACACCGAAACCTTCGAGGAGATCACCATCGACAAGACGATGATCGAGAACGCCGACCTGATGACCGACGGTCAGATCGTGGAGGTGATGTTCCACACCGACAAGGAGATGGTGCTTTCGGCGGAGCTTCCTCCCATCGTGGACATGGAGGTCACCTATACCGAACCGGGCATCAAGGGCGATACCGCCTCCTCCAACTCCCTCAAGGCTGCGACCGTGAATACGGGAGCGACGGTGAAGGTGCCGCTCTTCATCAATACGGGCGACAAGATCCGTGTGGATACCCGCACCCGCGAGTATTACGAAAGGATCAAGTAGTTTTCTGCGGCGTGCCGCAAGATGCGCAGGGGACCCCGATCGGGGTCCCCTGCGTCGTTGCTGGTCGGAAGCGTGCCGGGGGCACGGGCAGAGAGATGGACATGCACGGGAGCAGGGACCCGGTCCGGAACGAGGTGCTTCCGATTGACGGTGGTTATGCGGGCAAGCTTCTTCTATGGCCAGCGCTTCTACTCCATCTACCCCGGGTCCAGGTATACCATCTTTAGAGGCTTCCTCTCCTGGTTTTGCTTCGGCTATCGGATAAGGAGTGCGCAGGGCCGTCCTGCGGAGGGCTGTGCTTCCGATGCGGGAGTCCGGACGTTGCCCTGTCACCCCGTCGTCCTGTCACCCCGTCGCCCTGTCGTCCCGTCGTCCCGTCGTCCCGTCGTCCCGTCGTCCCGTCGTCCCGTCGCAGGCTCCGTATCTTCTTTCTCTTTCCGCCGCTTGCCTTGCTGGTTCGTGGCGGCTCTTCGGCCGTGCGGCAGGGCGGTTGCAAAAAAAAGAGGGAAAATTGGCGGTATATTGGAAAGTTGATAACTTTGCGGCCCGGACCCGGAAAATAAACGGAAGGTCCGCGGAGCAAGCAGAAAAAAAGAGATGGAGCAATTCACGACCGTAGAGGGTTTGAAGGCGGGACTGGCCTCCCGGAGGGGAACTTCGATAGGCTTCGTACCCACCATGGGGGCACTGCACGAGGGGCACGTTTCCCTGGTAAAGAGGGCCCGTGCCGAGAACGACACGGTGGTAGTAAGCGTATTTGTGAATCCTACGCAGTTCAACGACAAGGAGGACCTGCGTAACTATCCCCGCACGCCGGAGGCCGACCTGGAGGTACTGCGTGCCGCGGGCGCCGATGTGGTGTTCATGCCGTCGGTGGAGGAGGTCTATCCCGAACCCGACGCGAGGGTGTTCGACTTCGGCATGCTGGACAAGGTGATGGAGGGGGCGACGCGTCCGGGCCATTTCAACGGCGTGGCGCAGGTGGTAAGTCGTCTGTTCGGCTTCGTGGAGCCGGACCGGGCCTATTTCGGAGAGAAGGATTTTCAGCAGATAGCGATCATCAAGGCGCTGGTGAAACAACTGGGGCTGCATATCGCCATCGTCGAGTGTCCCATCGTCCGGGAGGCCGACGGATTGGCGCTCTCCTCGCGCAACAGGTTGCTCACGGCGCAACACAGGACCGCGGCTCCGGCCATTCACGCCGCCCTGTGCGAAGGGGCCGGGTTGGCCGGTAAGCAGAGCGTGGCCGAGGTGTGCGGTCGGGTGACGGCCCGCATCGAAGGCGAATCGCTGCTGAAGGTGATCTATTGCAAACTGGTGGACGAGGATACGCTGGAAGAGGTCGCCGGCTGGGACGGCGCGGGGCATATCCGCGGTTGCGTGGCCGTGCAGGCAGGAGATATCCGTTTAATCGACAACATGCGTTTCTTATGACGATAGAGGTACTGAAATCCAAGATACATCGGGTGACCGTCACCCAGGCGAACCTCAACTACGTGGGGAGCATTACCATCGACGAGGAGTTGCTCGAAGCCGCCAACATCATTGCCGGCGAGAAGGTGCAGATCGTGAACGTGAACAACGGCGAACGGCTCGAGACATACGTCATCAAGGGCGAGCGCGGCGGCGGGCAGGTATGCCTCAACGGCGCCGCTGCCCGCAAGGCTGCCGTGGGCGACGTGGTGATCATCATCTCCTACGCCTCCATGGATTTCGAGGAGGCGAAAACGTTCGCTCCGTGGGTGGTCTTTCCCGATACGGCGACCAACCGTCTGATAAGGTAGGAGGGAAGACACGCGACGATTCGGTTCCGGGACCAGGCGGTTCCGGAACTTTCGTTTTGTACGACGGGGTGCCGTGCGTCGGCTCCGTTACTGCGCTTGCTGCGGCATCTGCCGTCGCCCGGACCGTTGCGGAATGCCGCCGTGCTTCCCGTGTCCGGTTTCCTATTTTTCGCGAATAACGGGGAAAAACTTTGTTTTTACGGGCTTTTGGCCTAACTTTGAAAATCCGCATGGATCGCCATTTTAAAACCGTATTTGATGTAGATGGGTTTCTTCAGTGCCATACCGGCCGGATTGTACGCATTCGTGTTACGGATACGGCATCTGCTCTATGATTCCCGAATCATCAAGCGCTACCGGGCCGATATTCCCGTCGTATGCGTGGGCAATATCACGGTGGGGGGGACGGGTAAAACGCCTGTTACGGAGTACCTCATCGACCGGCTGGAGGACAGTTACACGGTGGCGGTTCTCTCGCGGGGCTATGGCCGCCGGACGAAAGGATATCGGGAGGTCGGACCGGACTCCTCTTTTCTCGATGTGGGCGACGAGCCCAAGCTGATCAAGCGCAATCATCCTTCCGCGGTGGTGGTCGTGTGCGAGAAGCGTGCGGAGGGGATCGCCCGTATCCGCCGCGAGCATCCCGAGGTGGACCTTATCCTGCTCGACGACGGTTTCCAGCATCGCCGCGTGGACCCCAAGGTGAATATCGTGCTCGTGGATTATACGCGGCCCGTCTGGGAGGATCACTTGCTCCCCTGGGGGCGTCTGCGGGATCTTCCCTCGCAGATGGACCGGGCCAATATCGTGATCGTCACCAAAACCCCTCCGGATATCACTCCGATAGACCATCGCATCGCAGTCAAGTCCCTCAAACTTTTTCCCTACCAGAGCGTGGTGTTCACGTCGATGGTACAGGGGGAGCCCGTGCCGCTGTTCCCTGATGCGGAAGGGCTCGTGAAGCCGGGACGCAACGTGGCCCTGCTGGCGGGGATAGGCAATCCGCGTCCGCTGGCCGACTACCTTTCGCAGCATTACGAGCTCCGTGCCGAATGGCTCTTCAGGGACCATTACGTCTACAAGGTGCGCGACCTGAAGCGGATCGTGAACGAACTGGCCGCACTGCCGGAGGATACGGTGCTCTTCACCACCGGCAAGGATGCCGTGAAGCTGTGCAACCGGAAGAAAATACCGGTCGAACTGCAGCGCCGCCTCTACCGGATACCCGTCGGGATCGCTTTCCCCGACGATGACGAGAAGCGATTCCTTCGGTTGCTTTCGGAACATATCGCCTCGCGCGAATAGGTCGCGGAACTCTTCCGCCGCATTGCGTTTAACCGTAGCCGGGTACCGGCTTTTAACAGATAGAGCTATGGATATGCTTGAAATGATAAAGAATGCCGCCGCTTTCATCGACGGACGCACCTCCGGATTCCGTCCCGAGGTCGGCATCATTCTGGGAACGGGGCTCGGCGGGCTCGTGGATCACATCGCCGTCGGCCACACCATCGACTACGCCGATATTCCGAACTTCCCGGTATCGACCGTGGAGGGGCACAAGGGGCGGCTTATTTTCGGCGAGCTGGGCGGTCGCCGTATCGTCGCCATGCAGGGACGTTTTCACTACTACGAGGGGTATACGCCCCAGCAGGTGGTGTTCCCCGTGCGTGTGATGAAGTTCCTCGGAATAGAGCGTCTTTTCGTCTCCAATGCGAGCGGGGGGATGAACCCGACTTTCCGTGTGGGGGACCTGATGGTGATAAACGATCATATCAACCTGATTCCCAATCCGCTGATAGGACCCAATATCGAGGAGCTGGGGCCGCGTTTTCCCGACATGAAGCGGGCTTACGATCCCGCCCTCATCGCGTTGGCGACGGAGATTGCGGAGCAGGAACGGATCAAACTCCAGTACGGATGTTACGTCGGACTGACGGGACCTACGTTCGAAACCCCTCAGGAGTACCATTACGTGCGGGCCATCGGCGGCGATGCGGTGGGCATGTCCACCACGCCGGAGATCATTGCGGCCCGTCACATGGGGATTCCCTGTTTCGGCGTGTCGATCGTCACCGACCTCGCGTCGGACGACTCCGTATCGCACGAGGTGGTGCAGGAGCAAGGCCGCAGGGCCGAACGGGAGATGACCCGTCTGTTCATCGGAATGCTCGCCCGGCTTTAGCGGCTCGCCCTTGGGGGGAGGGGAGATGCCCGGAACCGGAGGGGACGACGCGGCCGTGTAGCCCGACAGAGGGATGGTGCGGGATGTAATTGAGTTAAGGAAAAATGAGATCGTTATGATTAACAAGGTTATTCTGATAGGAAATGTGGGTGCCGATCCGGAGATACGCACCCTGGAGAGCGGGGTCAAAATGGCCCGTATCCGGATAGCGACCACCGAGCGGATCTACAACCGCGAGGCACAGGAGTCCCGCGACCATACCGAATGGCACAGCGTAGTGCTTTGGCGCAACCTGGCCGACGTGGCCGATCGTTTTATCCGTAAGGGTTCGCAGGTCTATATCGAAGGGCGTCTGCGCAGCCGCGAGTGGACTGACCAGCAGGGCGTGAAACGCTACTCGATCGAGATATTGGCCGACGACCTGAAGATGCTCGGCCGCCGCTCCGACAACCCCTCTGCCGGACAGCCCCTTTCGCCGCAGGGCGGGCAGCAGGGATACGGTTCCTCGTCCCAGCAGCAATACGGCGGGGGATACGGTCAGAGTGGCAACTCCTATTCGGGAGGCGGGTATCAGTCGCAGCAACCTGTGCAGACGCCGGCTGCTCCGGAGGTGAACCTCGACGATCCGGACGACCTTCCCTTCTGACGGCGGAGCATAGACGGACGGAGCGTTTTCCGCAGGAATACCGCAGGCGCGGGGAGCGTGGGTGCGAACTGCGGTGTGGCGGTTATCCCTACGTTGGGCTGCATGAAAAAACGTGTGCCTCGGTCGCCGCGAGAAGCGTCGGCCATATCCCGAGAAGATACACGGCAGTGCATTGCACTGCCGTGTTTTTTATGCGAGCGACAGGGGGACTTGCCCGGTCTTTGCGGTCGGTCGGGAAGCTTTGCCGGCCTGTACGGCCGTAGATTCTTCTTACGCCGGTCCTCTTTTGTACGGGTAGGGCGGTCGGCTATTGCGGTCGGTCGGTTGTCCGGGGCGGCGAATACCGTTCCGTTGAAAACCGGTGCGTTGCATGAACCTCCTCCTCGGGAAGAGGCCGTGTCCCGAGCCGGTTGGACCCGCGGTATTGGGCCCGATGCGGTCGTTTTCGCCGCCGGGCGGCTCCGCTCGGTGATACGGGTTGAAAGATGGCAGGCTTCGCCAGACGGGTGTCGCGGGCGTTTCCGATGGTGTGTCGTGCAAATTCGGGATGCGCGGGGACGGAAAGACCGAGGGCGCATTCGTCAAAATGCAGCGAGGGAAGGGGTCTGACCCCTTCCCTCGTGTCATATGGTCGGCCCTTGGCGGCGTTCTTCCCGATTTCTGCGTCCTCTCCAGGGGAGTGTCCCGGAGGCGGGAGCTTGTCGCAGCCCTGATCCCCGGGGAATGGTCCCGTGCCGGCGGCGAAGTTACACCAGTTCTTTTTGCAGCTTTCGGATCGTGGCGTCGGCGGGAGCTTTCTGGTAGAGGATGCGGTAGACGGCGTCGGCGATCGGCATGTAGATATCGAATTTCTTGTTTATCTGATTGATACATGCCGACGAGTAGTAGCCTTCCGCCACCATCGTCATCTCGATCATGGTGCTTTTTACGGAGTATCCCTTGCCGATCATCGTTCCGAACGTCCGGTTGCGGCTGAATTTCGAGTAGCAGGTGACCAGCAGGTCGCCCAGATAGACCGAGGCGTTGAAGTCGCGCGGCGCGGGGTAGGTGCGCTCCATGAAGCGACTCATCTCCATGGCGCTGTTGGCGATGAGTACCGCCATGAAGTTGTCGCCGTACCCCAGACCGGTGCATATCCCCACGGCCAGGGCGTAGATGTTCTTGAGTACCGCGCCGTACTCCACGCCGTAGATGTCGGTGGAGTAGACCGTGTTGATGTAGCGCGAGCCGAACTTGCGGCCCAGTATTTTGGCGTTCTCCATATCCTTGCATACCATCGTCAGGTAGGTGAGACGCTCCATGGCCACCTCTTCGGCATGGCTCGGGCCCGATACGATGCCGATACGGTCGAACGGCACGCCGTAATCCTGGTGCATGAATTCGGCGATGGTGATGTATTCGTCGGCGATGATTCCCTTGATGGCGGACACGATGAACTTGTCGTCGAGCGACACCCGCAGCGGTTCCAGCGTGGCCTTGATGTAGGCCGACGGTACGGCCAGCACCACGATGTCGGCCTTCTCGAACACTTCGTTCACGTCGCCCGAGATGTCGAGTCGGTCGGCGTCGAAATGGACGTCTTGCAGGTAACGGGTGTTGGTGCCGTTGGCGGCGATGCTTTCGCGTATCTCCGGTTCGCGGATGTACCAGGCAATCCGCTGTTCGTTTTCGAGGAGTATCTTGACGATGGCGGTCGCCCAGCTTCCGGCACCGATCACCGCACACCGTGCGTTCGGTTTGATCGAATATTTCATGTTCAGTAGGATAGGATGGTTCGTTCCGAATGTAAAGGTATCAAATTTACGGAAATTAGGGATGCTCCACGCCGGTTATTCTCTTGCGGAGGCTGCCTCAGAGCCGTCGGATGCGAAAAAGCCCCGGTGTTTCGGACCGGGGCCAGGTGTGTCGTTCGGATTTTTTCAACCTTACGCAGTTACTCCCACTCGATGGTTGCGGGCGGTTTCGAGGAGATGTCGTACACGACGCGATTGATGCCGCGCACGCGGTTGATGATGTCGTTGGAAACGCGGGCGAGGAAGTCGTAGGGGAGATGTACCCAGTCGGCGGTCATGCCGTCGGTGGAGGTCACCGCACGCAGCGCCACGCAGCTTTCGTAGGTACGTTCGTCGCCCATCACGCCGACGCTCTTGACCGGTAGCAGGATCGTTCCCGCTTGCCATACCTTGTCGTAGAGGCCCCACTCTTTGAGTGCGTCCATGTAGATGCGGTCGGCCTCCTGCAGGACCGCTACGCGTTCCGGCGTAACCTCGCCCAGTATCCGGATGCCGAGGCCCGGTCCGGGGAAGGGATGGCGTTCGAGGATCAGCGGGTCGATGCCCAGCGTCCGTCCCACGCGCCTCACCTCGTCCTTGAAGAGCAGACGCAACGGTTCGACGATGCGCAGATCCATCTCTTCGGGAAGGCCGCCCACGTTATGGTGCGACTTGATGGTTGCCGAGGGGCCGTTCACCGATACGGATTCGATGACGTCCGGGTAGATGGTCCCCTGTGCCAGCCATTTGACGTTCTCTATCGCTTTCGCTTCCGCGTTGAAGACCTCGATGAAGTCGCGGCCTATGATTTTGCGTTTCGCCTCGGGATCGGTGACGCCCCGCAGGTCGGCGAGGAAGCGGTCGCCTGCCTGCACTCCCTTGACGTTGAGTCCCATGTTCCTGTAGGATTCGAGTACCTCCGCGAACTCGTTCTTGCGGAGCAGACCCGTGTCGACGAAGATGCAGTAGAGGTTCTTGCCGATGGCGCGGTGCAGCAGGACGGCTGCCACGGAGGAGTCCACGCCGCCCGAAAGGCCGAGTACCACCTTGTCGTCGCCCAGTTGCTTCCGAAGCTCCCGTACCGTGCTCTCCACGAACGATTCCGAGCTCCAGTCGCGGCGGCAGCCGCAGATGCCCGCCACGAAGTTCTCCAGCAGCTTCAGACCGTCGGTGGAGTGGTATACCTCGGGGTGGAACTGGATGCCCCACGTAGGTTCGCCCTCGATGCGGAAGGCGGCGTTGTGCACGTCGTCGGTGCTGGCCGTCACCCGGTAGTTGTCGGGCAGCAGGGTGATGGTGTCGCCGTGCGACATCCACACCTGCGTCCGGTCGGGCATCCCTTTCAGCAGGGCGTCCTCGCGGTCGGTCACGTTCAGCATGGCGCGGCCGTACTCACGGCTTGCGGCGGGTTCCACCTGGCCGCCGTAGTTCTGGGCGAGCCATTGTGCGCCGTAGCATACGCCCAGCAGCGGCAGTTTGCCTTTGATGGAGCCCAGTTCCGGTTGCGGGGCCTTCTCGTCCCGTACCGAGTAGGGGCTTCCGGAGAGAATCACCCCCTTCACGCCTGCGTCGAGCGTCGGAATCTTGTTGTAGGGATGAATCTCGCAGTAGACGTTCAGTTCGCGTACGCGGCGGGCGATGAGCTGCGTGTACTGCGAACCGAAATCGAGTATCAGAATTTTTTCCTGCATCGTATTCTTGTCGTTAGGATTCTCTTTGGAAATGCGGTCGGGCGCCGGGGCCTCCGCTTTTTAATCCGATGAGGATTTGCCTTGCGGGAAACCTCCCTGTACAAATCCTCATCCGATGTCTTTGTCTGTCCGGGAACTCCGTATCCTGTCGGCCGGGGATTCCCTGACGGTCCGTTACTCTCCGCGGGAGTAGTTCGGTGCCTCGCGGGTGATCGTTACGTCGTGCGGGTGGTTCTCTATCACGCCCGCCGAAGTGATCTTCACGAATTTGGCGCTCTTCAGTGCGGCGATATTCTGTGCACCGCAATATCCCATGCCCGATTTCAGGCCGCCGATAAGCTGATAGACCGTCTCGCAGAGGTATCCTTTGTAAGGTACGCGGGCCTCGATTCCTTCCGGTACGAATTTGCTCGTATCGGTCTCTTCGCCCTGGAAATAGCGGTCTTTCGATCCTTTGTTCATGGCCTCGACGGAACCCATGCCGCGGTAGGATTTGAACTTCCTGCCGTTGTAGATGATGGTTTCGCCCGGCGACTCCTCTACGCCGGCCAGCATGGAGCCGACCATCACGCAGTCGCCGCCGGCCGCGAGCGCCTTCACGATGTCGCCCGAGTAGCGCAGACCGCCGTCGGCAATCACCGGAATGCCGCTTCCGGCGAGCTCCTTGGCCACGCCGTAGATGGCGGTGAGCTGCGGTACGCCCACGCCTGCCACCACGCGGGTGGTGCAGATCGAACCCGGACCGATACCCACTTTCACGCCGTCGGCACCCGCGTCGGCCAGCGCACGTGCGGCGGCACCCGTGGCGATGTTGCCCGCCACCACGTCCAGCGTGGGATAGGCCGCCTTGATCTCCCGCAGGGTCCGGGCCACATTGACGCTGTGACCGTGTGCGGTGTCGAGCACCACGGCATCCACATCCTCCGCATAGAGTGCGGCCACCCGGTCGAGCACGTCGGCCGTGACGCCTACCCCGGCGGCTACCCGCAGACGCCCCTTGTCGTCCTTGCAGGCGTTGGGGTTGTCTTTCATCTTCGTGATGTCGCGGTAGGTGATGAGCCCTATGAGCTTGCCGGCATGGTCCACTACCGGCAGTTTTTCTATCTTGTGCCGGAGCAGTATCTCGGCAGCGTTCTTCAGGTCGGAATTGTGGGTGGTGATGAGCCCCTCCTTCGTCATGACCTCCTCGATTCTCCTCGAAGTGTCTTTCTGGAAACGGAGGTCGCGGTTGGTGACGATGCCGATCAGCGTCCGGTCGGCCGTCACGACGGGAATACCGCCGATGCGGTGCTCCTTCATGAGCCGCAGCGCGTCGCCCACGGTATCCTCCTTGAGGATGGTGACCGGGTCGTAGATCATGCCGTTTTCGGCACGTTTTACCTTGCGCACCTGTGCCGCCTGTTGCTCGGCGGGCATATTCTTATGTATCACTCCGATACCTCCCTCCCGTGCGAGCGCGATGGCCAGCGGGGCCTCGGTAACCGTATCCATTGCGGCGGAAACGATAGGAATGTTGAGATGGATGTTTCGTGAGAAACGGGTGGTTATGTTCACCTCCCGCGGCAACACCTCCGAATAGGCAGGCACCAGAAGGACATCGTCGAACGTCAGTCCCTCTGTAAGTACTCTTTCATCTATAAATGACATGGTATCGGGATTTTGTTGCCTGCAAAAATAGTGATAATTCCTGAGAAATTCACCAAGCGGCGTCATTAAACCTGCGGGCGGCGCCATTTTGTCGCTCGGGTCGTTTGGTGGCGATGCCGATCGGTCTCCGGTCGGCCGTCACGACGGGAATACCGCCGTTGCGATGCTCCTTCATGAGCCGCAGAGCGTCGCCCGCCGTGCGTCCCGTCGCTCTGCCGGACGGCGCTTTCAGCGCAGCCCCTCGACCAGCTCCATGAAGCGCGGCTCCCTGCGGGCGTTCGCCAGGTCGGGGTCGTTCATGGTATAGGCATAGTCGTCCCAGCCGTACTTCAGAGCCCGGACGAAGGCGTCCGTCGCGCCGTCGGTGTCGCCCCGCAGCGATCGCAGGCAGGCCAGGTTGTACCATACCTCGCCCATCATCGGGGCGGCGGTTTCCTTCACGTGGCCGGGCTGCTGTTCGTACAGCACCGCCAGTTCGGTATAGATGCTCTCCATCTCTTTCCGGTCGTCGGCGTTCATCGCCGTCGCCATGCGGTTTCCGATGCGCTCGAGCTGTTCGAAAAATCGCGTCAGGGCAGGGTCCTGGCCCCACGCTGTGCCCGCCAACAGGAGGGCGGCCAGTGCGGTCATTATCTTCTTCATGTCAGTTATGGGTTGTGCCGCCCATTGGCGGCCGGTGTGGTCGTGGGCTCCGTTCCGGTTTCGTGCCGTCCGCCCTGCCGCGCCAGGGCCAGCATCCGGTCGTGGAGAAGGGCCGCGATGCGCTGCTTCTCTTCGTGCGGGTCGCCGGCGGGGTCGAAGACGACCGGTTCGCCGATGCGGAAGGTGTGGTGCTGCCGGCTCGCGTAGATGGGGTAGAAACGCAACACTTTGCCGGTGGTGTCGTAATAGAGGCGTCCGATGTTGGCGAACCCCGTGAAGAGGCGGCCCACCGAATCGGTCAGGTGCTCGACCGTCATCTTGTCGCCGCGTTTCACCCGCCGCGGTTTTTCCGGGAAAATCAGCACGTTGTCGCCCTCGGAGAGCACCTTCACCGTGTCGTCGAAGGTGGACATCACGTTGCGGAGGTTGTTCTTCTCCACCGGTATCGGATCGAACGAGTTCAGCGCCCAGGTCACCGGGCCGGCCAGCGCATGCGCGATGCGCATTTTGGTTTTCGCGCTCAGCAGCGGTATGCGGTAGATGAAGCGGCTGCACATCTCCTTCGCGGCCCGCTCCCGTTCCACCATCTTGCGGTCGATCCACGGGCGGAAGTAGGTGGGCAGGTAGATGACTGCCGCGATGGGACCGTAGACGATGCCGTGGTTGCAGACGAAGACCGAAGGAAAGTGCTCCATCTGCATGTTTTCCTTGCCGTAGACCCGGAGGTGGAGGAAGGGTTTTACCAGAAAGGCCAGGATCTTCACGCCGAATTTCACCCGTTTCTTCTCCACGAGGTTGTGGCGGAGGTTCTGCTGGGTGGGGGTGTTCTGGTTGTTGCCCTGCGTGTAGTTGAGCAGTTTCTGCCGGCTGCGTTCGTCCAGCGGTTGGCGCAGGGCGAAGAAGATGCTCGCCAGCATGAAGAGCACGGGCAACTGCACCATGGTGCTGCGGAAGAGTGCGGGCAGCCGGGGCGTGTGGGCGGCGGGGATGACGAAGACCCACACCGTCACCACGCAGAGCATGATGGCGTTGGAGAAGATGACCGCGATGATCTGCGTGACCATCGAGCGGAAGTAGAGGTCGCGGTCGCTCACCTTGCGGCCTGCGATGCGGGCCACCATCTTGAAGTCGCCGTTGTAGCGGTTCAGGACGGAAGTGATGCAGGCCAGGCCGACTCCCCAAAGGCCGGCCCAGAAGGCCGAGCCCCACAGCCCCTTCACGCCGAACATCATGAGCGAACCGGCGATCCACAGGGCGGCGCCCACGATGAACATGTTGAGGCTCAACACCCATCCGCGGCGGTTGACGAGTCGGGTGAAGAGTCCCGAAAAGAGGAGGACGGCCACGATCCATCCGCCCAGATAGAGGTACGTGTCGGACGAGAAGGTCTGTGCGCTGAAGCCCACGTAGCAGACATACATCAGCACGCCCAGGCTCAGGGCGATCTGGGCGTAGAGCGACATGTTGGAGAAGATGCGGTAGGAGAAGATGTCGCGCAGTTTGTCGCGGCGGGTGTTGGAAAGGTACTTGGAGAGCGAAGCCATCGTACTGCTCTGGTAGGAGAGCAGGAAACCGGTGAGCGCGTATCCCGTGAGCAGGAGCCACATCACCGGCTCGTCGGCGATGATCCATGCGAAGGCAAGACAGGGAACGAAGAAGAGGAGCTGGAACAATCCCTTATAGACGCGTCGCGGGAGGCCGGGACGGCTGAGCGCATCGTTCACCTTCCAGGTGAGAATGCTGCGGGCTGCGATGAGCAGCACGAAAAACGACACGAAGTTGGCCCCCGGGGCATAGGTGACTACGGGGAAAAGGAATACCAGGGCCAGTCCCGCGAAGACTGAAGCCGAGAGCAGAATCCACATGATCAGGTGGGTCTGGCCGTGCGTAGGGCCGTTGGAGAGGCGGCGGAGGTTGCCTGTGAAGTAGAGAATCCAGATGTTGGCGAACAGAAAGAGGGCTGCCCCGTAGAGCGGGTTGTCGATGATGTAGTGACTCACCATCATGCAGAGGAAAAGCTGCAGGAAGTCCGCATTGACATTGGACAGGCTCAGGGCCACGTTGATCCTGTATGATTTCTTTATGGCGTTCATAGGGTCGGTTCCTTAAAAATCCGTTGTGCGGGCGGGGGAGCGTTTCCTCCCTTCCCGGCGGACGGGGCGATGCAAAAAACATGCACCGACTGCGCTGCGGGCAGTCGTACGGGACGGTGGCAACGAACTACGGTTCGCTGCGAACGTCCCCGTCGGGCGAAAATTCCGCCACGGCGGCCGGGAAACGCTTCGCTTCAAGCAAATATAGGAAATATATTCGATGAAATGCGCAGCCGCTCGTCAGGCGTTGCTGCGGTGCGCGTCCGGGCGGCGATCCGGTGGAGGCCGAAAGGGGAAGGCCATCCGTGAAAACCGCAAACGGATGCCGGCCTCCCTCCGGTCGGGGGCTGACTCTTCGCGGCGATGCGGCGGGGCGGGGCTGCGGCGAGGGAGTGTCCTTTTCACGGTTGGCACAACTATTGCGTCTGTTTCGGTCAAGACGCTGCACGACGATCGCAGCGGACCCCTCCAACGGGTAATACTGAAAGAATCACTAAAAAAACGTTTTGCTATGTATTGGTTATGGTACATCCTTATCGGGCTCGCGTCGGGTTATGTCGCCAGCCTGATCGTAAAGGGCAACGGTTCGGGAATGTTGCTCAACCTGGTTATCGGTATGGTCGGCGGTGTGTTGGGCGGATGGCTCTTCCGTCTGATGGGAATCGCCAGCACGAACATGTTGGGCAGCTTGCTCACCTCGGTGGTGGGAGCGATCGTCCTGTTGTTGATCGTGGGGCTCTTTACCAGAAAAAAGAGGGTATAAGGCCCTTTGTCGAGATGAAAAATCCGGCCCTTTGCGGGGGCAGGAACATTGTATAACTTAAAAAAACGAATGATTATGGAAAGCAAGAAGAACAACCTTCAGCACAAGGTGGAGAAGAAGGCCGATGAACTGGCCGGTAAGGTACGTCGTGCAGGACATGTTGCAGGCGAGAAAGTGGAACGGATCCAGAACCGCGTTCAGGAAACGGAACAGAAAGTGAAGAACCGTGCGAATGAAACGGGGCGTAAGATGGAACACAAGGTCGAAGAGGTCGCTGCGCGTACCCGTCGTACCGTGGACGATAAACTGGGCAAGAAGAAATAGCCGTCGGGCCGGTACGCTCCCGTAGGGATCGGTCGGCTTCGATACCAAAGTGAACGCGGGAGCGCCAGGCGGGTACGGAGATATTCCGTAGATGCGGGCGCTCCCGTTTTTTCCTCCGGGGAGGAGGGCGAAACGATAAAATACACGATTATGAAATACGATAACCACACCTCCGGCCGGCTGCATGCGGATGACCGGAGAAAGATGCGGGCCACGGACTTCGGAATTCCCGAAACGAGGGAGTTCCCGATGATCGATGCGCCTCATGTGCGTGCCGCCGAGGCTTACTTCCGGTATGCACCGGAAAAGAGCAAAGCGCTGCTGGCGCACCGGATTCTTATAAAGGCACGGAAGTACGGAGTGCGTATCCGCAGCGAAGAGATTCTCGCATGGGCCGCCAAATACGGTAAGTGACGGGCGGCCGCTTTCCCCGGCGGGCGTGTGCCGCGGGGGCTTTGGCGGGAAACGGCCCGGGCGGATGCGGCGCACCGATGTTGCGGATCGGTCGTGCGGCCCGGGTGCGTTCCCTGCGCCGGGCGGTGTCCGGCCGGGGAGCTACCGGCGTTTGCGGCACCGGTAGTCGGGGTCGCTGCGATGCAGGGCGTCGAGGTAGTGCTCGATGTCGTGTTTGAGTTTGCGGTAGAGGAAGCACTCCTTGTAGTTTTCGTTGAAGGAGAGTGCGCTGCGGACATCCTGCAGGGCGTTGTTGTAGTTGCTCTGTTCGTTGATGAGCGACACCCCGCGACGTTCCGAGCCGTTGATGCGGGAGATGCTCATGTAGCGCAGTTTGTCGCATACGGCCTCCAGTACGGGCATCACCACGTTGTCCAGCAGCGTGTGCCCCTGCATGAAGAGGTAGGTGTTTTCGGGTACGACGCCCCGTTTGCGGAGCATCTCCACGAACGAGGGGAATTGCCGTTCGATGTCGGGATGCTGTTCGCGCAGGCTTCGGAGCCTGCGCTGCACCTGGCGTTCGAGCCACGCCAGGGTGTCGGCGCCGTTGTTCTCCACTTCGAGGTAGTTGAGCTTGACGCTGCTCTTGAACTCGATCAGGGGGAAGATGTTCGGGGTGGCGATCTGTGCCGAATAGGCGTACCACAGGAAAACCGGATAGATCGTCCGCGAGTAGTCGGCGAAGAATCGTTCGAAGTCGAATATCTTCGTGTCGTTTTTGGTCGCCTTCACGCAGATGTTGTGGAGCGACGGCGCATAGCACCGGTAGTTCTCCGTGGCGTAGGCGTAGGTGTGGAAGATGTGGGGCGTCTGGTTGATCTCGCGCGAGACGGGGGTCTGGTCGGCGAACAGGTAGTCGAAGTCGCTGTCGATGCAGAAAAGGGTGTCCCGCACCTCTGCCTCTCCGGCCAGGTGCAGCACCACCTTCTTCCCTTTGGCCAGATCGTCGCGCAGCGGGACGGTGATCTCGAACATGAACTCCTCCGATTCGTAGTCGTCGAATACCCCCCGCCAGAAGGCGATGTCTTCATAGCCTTCCACATAGACCATGATCAGTTTGCAGCCGCGCTCCAGCGGCATCCGTCCGATGACCGGTTCGTGCTGTGCCTTCCGTATCTCGTAGTTCCTGCGTTGCTGTTCCTTCTTTCGTTTTCCCATCTTGGTGCAGTCGCTCGCTTCGTAACTTCTCTTCTCCGTGCCGGATAGCGGCGGGAAAGAGCTATCAAAAATAGTCTATTTTTCTTTGTCGGCGGCCTCTTCCGGCGTAAAAACGCATGTCGGGGCCCCTATTCGACCATGAGGTTGCAGCCGCGTGTCTGGGTCCGGTCCATGCGTCCGAGGACGGAGAACGAACCGTCGGAATGGACGATTCCGGCATCCTGCGTTTCGATGAACGCGCAGGAGTGGAGGTTGGCCAGGTCGGCGATGTTGATGCCGCCCCTCCTGCCCGCAGACAGCCGTTCGAAGGGGTCGTTGAAGTCGCGTGTCGTGATGCGCATCCACGGCGGGGTACGGAAGATACCGTTTCCTGCGGAGTAGGCCTGCGAGGTAAGTTCGGCCATGCCGTATTCGGAATGGATCGTTTCGGTGCCGAATGCGTCGCAGAGAATGGCATGGAGTTCCTCTTTGGGAAGCTCTTTCCGGCGTCCCTTCATCCCGCCGGTTTCCATCACCACCGTCCCCTCCAGCCGCGGGGCGTGGCGTTCGGCCAGGTCGAGCAGCGCGTAGCTTACCCCCAGCAGGATTTTGGGGCGTTCGTCCGCCGCCATCGTCTCCAGCAGCCGGTCGTATTCGTCGAGGAAGAACCCTCCGCCTCCGCTCCTGATCAGGTCGTCGGCCATCCACACCAGCGACGAACCTTCCCGTTCGAGGTAGCAGGGCAGCAATGCGTAGAACGACCAGTTCTCCGGTCGGCCGTAGAAGAGCGAAAACGCCTTGCGGAGTGTCTGCCGGTAGTTTTCGGTGTTCTCCACATAGTGCCGTGCGGGGGTATCGCCCCCCGTCGTGCTGCTGGTGAAGACCTTTTCCGGCTCCTTTGCGCCGCAGTAGACTTTTCGGCTCTTGAACAGCTCGATGGGTAGGTAAGGAATGTCGGCGAAGCGTTGCACCTCGCCCGGCGCGACGCCTATCGCATCGAGGTAGTCGCGATAGGGAGCGCACCGCTCCGCCTGGAAGGCGAAGATTTCCAGAGCCGCCCGTTCGAAGGCCGCGTTGGAATCGATGTTGAGAATAGCTTCTATGGTGGGCATCTCTTCTGGATTTGAGAATGGTTGATGGGGCGTGCGTTCGGTGTGTGGTTCCTCTGCGGTGCCTTACCTCGGGGAGGAGCGTCGGTGCGCGGTCCCCGTACCGTCCGTCGGGCCGTCGGGAGATTTGCAGCGACATCCTTCCAGGTGGTCGTCCACGAAACCGGTAGCCTGCAGGAAGGCGTAGCAGATGGTCGGCCCGAAGAACTTGAAGCCCCGTTTTTTCATGTCGCGGCTCATGGCGTTCGCTTCGGCGGATACGGTGGGTACCTGTGCCAGACTCCGGAAACGGTTGACGATCGGCTGCCCGTCGGGGAAGAAGGTGAGGACATAGTCGTAGAAACTGCCGAACTCTCGCTGCACGGCCATGAACAGGCGGGCGTTGTCGATGGTGGCGTCGATCTTCCGGCGGTGTCGGACGATGCCTTCGAAGTGCGTCAGCCGTTCGGCCTCTTCAGGCGTCATTTGCGCTACCCGCCGCACGTCGAAGCCGTGGAATGCCGTGTTGTAGCCCTCCCGCTTGCGGAGGATCGTGAGCCACGACAATCCCGCCTGGGCGCTTTCGAGCACCAGGAATTCGAACAGGGTCCGGTCGTCGGTGACGGGCCGCCCCCACTCCTCGTCGTGGTATTTGACATACAGTTCGTCGGTCCCGGCCCAGCCGCAGCGGGCGTCGATAAGATCGTTCATCGGATTCGGTATATGAGGTGAGAAGCCCCTCCCGCCCGACAAGGGGCGGGAGGGGCATGACTCCGTCGGGCGGAGCCTGTCAGACAGGAATGGGAGTAAAACGTTTTACTCCCATTCCGAACGGTATGCGCTACGGGAGTGCTGTTGCGTGCACTGCCGCGCGATGTTTCACAGCTGCGGTTCCCGACCGCGGATTCCGGCGGTTTCCGCCGTTGCGTATCAGATGTCGCCGCCGAGCATGAGGTACTTCTCGCAGTCCATCGCCGCCATGCAGCCGCTTCCGGCAGCCACGATCGCCTGACGGTAGCGCGGGTCGCGGACGTCGCCTGCCGCGAATACGCCGTCTACGCTCGTGTGGCTCGTCCCGTCGCGGGTGACGATATACCCTTCGGGGTTGAGTTCGAGTTTGCCGCAGAAGAGGTCGGTGTTGGGCTTGTGGCCGATGGCCAGGAAGAAACCGGTGAGGTCGATGCGGCGCTCCTCCCCTTTGGTGTTGACCACGATCACTCCGTTCACGCCGTTTTCGTCGCCCAGGATCTCTTTGGTCTGGTGTTCGAACAGGATTTCGATCTTCGGATTCTCTTTCACCCTCTTCTGCATCACGTGACTCGCCCGGAGTTCGTTGCGGCGCACGATCATGTAGACCTTGTTGCAGATGTTGGCCAGGTAGCTCGCCTCTTCGGCCGCCGTATCGCCGCCGCCCACCACGGCTACATCCTGGCCGCGGTAGAAGAAGCCGTCGCAGGTGGCGCAGGCGCTCACGCCCATTCCCCTGAAGGTGTTTTCCGACGGCAGGCCGAGGTATTTGGCCGATGCGCCGGTGGCTACGATGAGCGACTCGGCCTCGATGGTGCGGTTGCCGTCAATGGTGAGGATGAAGGGATAGGCTTCGAGGTTGACGTCGGTCACGATGCCCCTGCGGATGTCTACGCCGAACCGCTCGGCCTGCTTGCGCAGGTCCTCCATGAGCTGCGTGCCCATGACCCCCTCCGGATAGCCGGGGAAGTTTTCGATTTCGGTGGTGGTGGTGAGCTGTCCGCCCGACAGCATTCCTTCGTAGAGAACGGGGTTGAGGTTCGCCCGTCCCGTATATATCGCGGCCGTGTATCCTGCGGGGCCGCTGCCCATGATAAGGCATTTTACTCTTTCTGCGCTCATAGTTGTGGATTTATCTGTCCGGCAAAGATAGGCAATATGACCGGAATTAGTAATGAAACGGTTATAATTAGTTGTCGTGTCGTCTGCGGGGCCTTTCGGTCGGGGCCTTCGGCTCAGACGGCGTCGTCCGGCGTGGAGAGGGGCTGCGGAGACTCCGTATCCTCCTGCGGGGGAGGCGGGGTGGCGTCTTGGTGAAAGTGGGCGTAGACTTTGCGTGCCTTCGCCGCTCCCACGGTCTCGGCGAGTTCCTCCTCCGAGGCCTTGCGTATGCGGGCTACGCTGCGGAACCGGCGCAGCAGCAGGTCGGCCGTCCTGTTGCCCACTCCCTCGATCTCTTCGAGCTGGGTGCGCACGAAGCCGGCCGAACGTTTGTTGCGGTGGAAGGTGATGCCGAAACGGTGCGCTTCGTCGCGCAGGTGCATGATGACCTTCAGCGGTTCGCCCGTCCGGTCGAGGTAGTAGGGCATCGGGTCGTTGGGGAAGAAGATCTCCTCGATGCGTTTGGCGAGTCCGACGATGGCGATGCGGTGCTCCAGTCCCAGTTCGCAGAGGACGCCGTAGGCCGCGCTGAGCTGCCCCTTGCCGCCGTCCACGACGATCAGGTCGGGAAGGTCGGCTCCCTCTTCGAGCAGCCGGCTGTAGCGCCGGCCCACGATCTCGCGCATGGAGGCGAAGTCGTCGGGGCCCACCACGGTCTTGACGTTGAAGTGGCGGTACTCCCGGCGCGAGGGTTTGCCGTCGCGGAAGACCACGCACGAGGCTACGGGGTAGGTCCCCTGGAGGTTGGAGTTGTCGAAACATTCGATGTGGCGCGGCTGTACGTCCATGTGCAGCGCCTTTCGCATGGCTTCCATCAACCGGTCGGTGTGTTTTTCCGGATTCTTTATCTCGAGGTTCTTGAGCTTTTCGAGGCGGTAGAGGCGTGCGCTGCGTTGCGAGAACTCCAGCAGTTTGAGCCGGTCGCCGCGGACGGGAACCGTGAACTTCACCCCCTCGAAAAGTCCCTCCTCGGGCAGCAGAGGAACGATGACCTCGCGGGCGAGCCGCCCGGAGATCTTCTCGCTGATGTCCGAGATGGCGCGTGAGAGCACCTCTTTCTCGTCGGCACCCGCTCCTACGGAGAGCTGTACCGTGAAGCTGTTCACGACCGTGCCGTCGACCACCTTCACGTAGTTGCAGTAGGCCGTGCCGTCCGTTTCGTCGGCCAGCAGGGAGAAGACGTCCATCCGTTGCAGGGTGGCGCTCACGATGACCGACTTGCTTCCGTAGTTGTCCAGCAGCGCCAGGCGGTTCTTGAAGTGGGCCGCCGCTTCGAAATTCAGCTCCTGCGCCGCTTCCGTCATCTGCCGTTGCAGGAACTCGCGCGTGGAGCGCAGGTCGCCCCGCAGCGTCTTCTTGATCCGCTCGATGTCGGCGGCGTAGTCTTCGGCGCTCTGCCGCCCTGCGCAGGGGCCCTTGCAGTTGCCGATGTGGTACTGCAGGCACACGCCGTATTTGCCACGTGCGATGGCCTCGGGCGAGAGGTTCAGCGAACATGTCCGCAGCTGGTAGATGCCGTGGATGAGTTCGAGCATGTTCTTCTGTACCGTCACCGAAGAGTAGGGACCGAAATATTGCGAGCCGTCGCGTACCAATCTTCGGGTGGACATTACGCGGGGGAAAGGCTCGTTGCGCACCACGATCCACGGGTAGGTCTTGTCGTCCTTGAGCATCGTGTTGTAGCGCGGCTGGAGAGTCTTGATGAGCGAGTTTTCGAGCAGTAGCGCATCCTGTTCCGTGGGGACGTCGATGTGCCGCAGCCCGGCTATCTGGCGGACCATCACCCGGATCTTCGGGGCGTGGTCGCGCGACTCCATGAAGTAGGACGATACGCGCTTTTTGAGGTTCTTGGCCTTGCCGACGTAGATGATCTCCCCGGCGCGGTTGAGGAACTGGTAGACGCCGGGAGTGGAGGGGAGCAGGGCGACCTGTTCTCGGACGGAAGGGGTGTGCGGTTCGTTTTCGGCCATAAGACGGGAAGTGTGACGGATGCAAAGATAGAATCATTCTCCCATACTGTAAACGTATCGCGGAGCGGGATATTTTGCGCGGCCGTTCCGGCATGCGGTACGGGCTTTCCCGGGGAGGGGAGCTGCATAAATAACGGGATGCGTCTTGCCTGAAGGGGCGGGGCTGCAGGGCGGGTGTGTTGGTAATTGAACATCGTGTGAGAGGAGGCGTGTGTTTTTTATATCGTTCTTCTTTTCTGTGGTTTATTCTGTCGATTTATTGCGGCGTCGGGAATGAAAAAGACACAGCGGAGGAAAGATGAAAATGTTTTAACGCGAATATACTTTATGTTGTTTTCTCATTAGCTTTGTGTTTGGATGGTGACGACAGAGGTCGCTTTCCGCTGAATCGAAAACCTAACGAATAAACCTTTGAAACGATGAGAAAAAATGCAAAATTGATTGCGGCATTGCTCGCTTGCGCCTCGCTGGCCGGGTGCCGGACCGGGGAGGAGGGCCGACTTCAGTATGTGAACGTGAGCCAGGTGATGTGTTCGTTCCCGGGCGAGGGGAGCGAGCCCCTCGCGATCGCTGTGGAGGCCCTGCCGACCGAGTGGTCGGCGGAGGCGGGCGCTTCCTGGGTGCAGGCCGAGCGTACCGATGCCAATACCCTTACCGTGCGCGTGGAGGACAACGATACGGGGGCGGAACGAAGGGCCGACGTTACCCTGCGGGCCGGTGCGGCGGTCCGGGATATTGCGATCCATCAGCTACCCGCGGACAATGGGATCGCCCGCTATCGCACCACCTCCTCGTTCGACAACGGAACCGCCGTCTTCTCCCCCGGCGGCAGGTACGTGGGCGGTTTCGAGTCGACGTTGCTGGAAGATGGCAACACCTTCCAGTTCTGGCCGGTCATCGTGGATGTGGAAACCGACGAACGGATCGTGCACGGTCCCGTACACCAGTCGCTCCATGTTTTTCATGAGCCTGTGGCGATTACCGACCAGGGATTGCTCTTCATCGCCGACGGGCAGAACGGAGGCGTGATCGCCTGCGATCTTTCGGGGAACATGTCGGTGGTGCCGATGCCCGAGGGGTACAAATCCCTTCCGGAGATACAGGCCTCCTCCGCCGACGGGCGCTATTGGGTGGGCTATGCCAAGCATGGCGACGGCCTGCACTATGCGTTGGTGTGGGAGGACGGTGCGTTCCTGCAGCGGCTCCCGATGCCGGAGGCGAATTTCGTCGGCGAGGATTTCTGGTACGGCATCCTGGGGCGCGGCATCTCCGCCGACGGTTCCGTCGTCTACGGTACGACCTGGGAGAACTGGGATTTCGGCATGGTCTACTGGTCGGATTGGCAACATGGCGGCGCGGCGAAATACGTGGGCAAGGATGTGCATGTGCGGAAGACCGAGAAGGCGCTCGACAGCCAGGGGCTCGAATTCGACTACCTCTGTGCCGACGGGGTGATCTGTCAGGCCAACCGCACCAACATCAGCCCTTCGGGCCGGTGGATCGCCGGGTCGTATCGCACCTGGGGGCTCGCGGAGAATCGCATGGATGCGGAGACCTCGCAGGTGGCGGCCTTCTACAATACCGAAACGGAGACGACCGTCGTTGTGGAGGACTACGGCGAGTCGACCGGTGTGTACGTGACCGACGACGGCATCGGGTTCGTGGGGCTCGGCACGCTGGCCATCTCCTCCGGACGCGTGTACGACTGCAATACGCGGACCGACCTGGGGACGACGCAGGAGTGGATATACGAGCATTACGGTATCATCATTCCGTCGGGCTACGTCACCGCTCTTTCGCCCGACGGCAAGGTCGCATTCGGCAGGTACCTGGAGGCTTCGGCCGGCGGGCACATGCGTTTTCCCGGCTGGTATGTGGCTCCGCCCGTAGCGAAATGACGTTCCCACTTAAATCGTACGAATCATGAAGAAACTTTCATTTTCATATATGGCCGCAGTTTGTCTGCTGGCCGCTTGCGGCGGGGAGGACCCCGGCGTGCAGGCTTCGTTGGAGGTAACGCCTCTGCGGATCGATTACGAGGCATCGGGTGCTTTGCCTCGGGAGGTGACGGTCGCGGCCGTCGGCGTGGAGTGGGAGTGGGCCCTTTCGGGCGGCGCTTCGGAGTGGGTGTCGGTGGACGACAGCCGCGAAGGAGTACTGACCGTCTCCGTGACCGACAATCCCTCCGGAGAGCAGCGAACCGCCAACCTGGCGGTCAATCCGCAGGGGAATGCCAAGGTCAAGCCGAGAAGCGTCGCCCTCGTGCAGGCCGGCAGCGATACGCCTGCCGTGTGGGCGCTCACGGTGGAGCCCGCCGCACTCACCTTCGAGGCCGAGAATGCCCCGGTGCAGGAGGTGGCGGTGACGGCCCTCGGCGAGGGACTCACGTGG
Organism: uncultured Rikenellaceae bacterium; assembly: GCA_910577285.1. Classification (GTDB taxonomy): domain Bacteria; phylum Bacteroidota; class Bacteroidia; order Bacteroidales; family Rikenellaceae; genus Tidjanibacter. Next base: position 198,047 of record CAJTLO010000002.1, read on the forward strand.
AGTACCGAGGTGGAACAGGCCGCCCGCGGGTGGATCACCGTTTCGGAGAGCGGCGGCAAGTTTACGGTGGTCGTTGCGGACAATCCCGCCCAGGCGCCCCGTTCGGGCAGGATCACGGTCGTGCCGAGCCACGAGGCCGCTTCGCCGAAGGTGGTGCACGTGACCCAGCGGGAGCGGGTGTTTCCGCCTTCGCTCGCCGTGGCGCTCAGTAACGGCGCGACGCCCGAAGAGGGATTCGTTTTCGGTTACCGGGGCGAAACGGAGGGGGATTGCAACATCGGGGTCGCTGCCGTCAATGTCGGGTGGTACGCCTCGGTACGGTACGAATCCGGTGCGGATGAGGGATGGCTCACGGCCGATGTCATTGATTTTGCCGACGACACCCGTGTGAGCGTGCGCGGCGGCGTCGAAAACAAATCTCCGGACCCGCGTGTGGGCTGGGTGGTCGTCTCTTCCGATACGGCAGGCGTGGGGCCCTATGAGGTGAAGGTGACCCAGGAGGGAAAGCCCGACTTCATCAGCACGCTGGAGGAGGACGTCGATTTCGGCGAACTCTCCCGAAGTCGGGTGATCGTCGCTCCCAACGGCGAGTGGCGCCGGGACGAGGTCACCCAATGGGAGCTGATGTTCTGGAGCGAAGGCGTGGAGTTCGTAGAGTCGCCGCCTTTCCCCGAGCAGCCCCGTTTCGAGGGGAGTGGCGGCAGGATCACCCTCTCGGTGGTGACCGAGGCGATCGAGCGGAACGACGACAACGAGTATCTCCTGCCGGAGGGGGTCTATACCGTCGTGGCGAACTTCGACGACAATCCCGACCTGAAGCGTCCCGGCCACATCAGTGCCGGCGTGGCGGGGAATTACATGCACCCCGTGTGGCCGCGTTTCGCCTGGTTCGTACGGATGGGACGCGGTATCTACGACGGCGAAGCGTGCATCGGCTCCGGAACCATGACCGTGATCCGGAGCGGCGGGGACGGATACGAGATACGTTTCGATTTCGGGAGCGATGCCGGTTATGTGGTCAAGGGTTCCTATAAAGGATGCTTCGACCTCCGCGTAGGTTGAGGCAAAGTTGGTTGACAGGTTTTTAGGAGGTGCCGTACCGAGCGATTCGATGCGGCACCGTTTTTTTGCGAATGGTCTGTGCGGGGCGTGCCGTTGACAAACGAACGTGCGGAGCCCTGCACGGCCCCGCACGTTCGTATTTCGTTTCGTCCCGCGGCGAGGAGAGATTAACGTTCCTCGGTGTAGTTCTTCATCAGGCGTGCGATGTATTTGCCGATGATGTCGAACTCGATGTTGACCGTCGAGCCGGGACGGATGTCTTTGAAGTTGGTGTGTTCGTGGGTGTAGGGGATGATGGCCACCTGGAAGGAGCCGTTGCGGGAGTTCACTACCGTGAGACTGACGCCGTTGACCGCCACCGAGCCCTTCTCGACCGTTACGTTGTCGCCCTGCTGCTCGTATCGGAAGGTGTAGTAGTGGCTGCCTTCGGCGCTCTCCACTGCGGTGCAGACGGCCGTCTGGTCCACGTGTCCCTGGACGATGTGGCCGTCCAGCAGGGCGTCGGGGCGCATGCTGCGTTCGATGTTCACCCGGTCGCCGGGGCGGAGCAGGCCGAGGTTGGACTTGATGAGCGTTTCGTAGATGGCCGTCACCGTGTAGGTGTCTCCTTCGATGGATTCCACCGTCAGGCAGACGCCGTTGTGGGCGATGCTCTGGTCTATCCGGAGCTCCCCGGCGATCTCGCTGCGCATCGTGAAGGTCTTGTTCCGTCCCTCTTCGCGGACGGCCACGACGGTCGCCATCCTTTCTACTATCCCTGAAAACATAGTCGTACTGTTTTTTCGGGTTCCGGACGACGGTGCCCGGAGCCCTTTTATTGTAAATTATAATGTATGTGTCCTTTGACGAGGTAGAGTTTCCGTATCCGGTAAGGGGCCGTTTCGATTTCGCCGAATGCCGGATTGGCGGCCCGCAGCAGGAGAATGCCCCGTTCGGGGCAGCGGAAGAGGTTGCGGACGGCGGTCAGGCAGTCGGTGACTACGAGGTGGGGATAGCCCGGTATCACCGCTTGCTCCTCGACGGCCGTCAGCAGCAGGGTGGAGCCTGCCGGAATCTCCGGCTCCATGGCCCGGTCGAGCAGCGGTGCGGCGAAGTCCACGTGTCCTGCGCGGGGCAGGGAGAGTACATGGGCGGCCTGCGGCAACTGTTCCATACCTGCGAGCGTCACTGCGTCGATGTCGTAGGCGGGTATCAGGCTGCGTTCCTCGGTGTTGCCGATGAACATGCCGCCTTCGCCCGTGAGCACCCATGCCCGGCTGATCTCCGGGTATTTGGTCGTCACCAGTTCGGCCAGCTCCTTGCTGATGCCGTTGTCGCCCCGTTTGATGCGGTAGAGGTTCTCGCCCCGGTTCAACCCGATGCTCAGTGCGAACGAGTTTACCGAGAGTCCCGTCCAGCGGACTATCTTTTCTATTCTCTGCCAGTCGTCCAGCAACATAAACGGTGTGCGTGAGGTGTCGGAGGGGGGATGACAGTCGCTTTTTGCCGCTTCCTTATCCCCTTCAGAGGGCCTTGTCGCCCTCTTCAGGCCAAAAATAGCGAGATTATCCCTAATTTTATTGGAAAATACCGGAAAAAAGTCGCAAATTTGCAAACGCAATCGCGGTCCCGTAGTTCAATGGATAGAATATAAGATTCCGGTTCTTACGATATGGGTTCGATTCCCGTCGGGACTACCAGGCGACACCCCTCGAAAGAAGATCTTCTTTCGAGGGGTGCTGTTTTCTGCGGCCGGGGGAGCGGATGCGGGCGGTCTTTTCGGGAGCCCCGTCCTGCTTTTCGTTGTCCGGATCTCTTTCCTTGAATTTCTCTTTTTATTAGTTATTTCCCTTTTTTCGGCTTGTTTCCGTAAAAACTGCGCCCGGTTCTATGCCCGGTCCGTCGGCTTGCCGAGGGCCGTCGAAATGCAGGCCCGTTGCCGGGACGCCTTCGTTTGCGTTCTCGTTCGGGGAAGCTGCTCCGAACTCCTGCGGCGGAGTTGCGGTGGCGCTCTTCGTGCGTCGGCCGTTCGTTGCAGATGGAGTATGCTTCTTGCGGTCCGTTGCGTGCGACGGATCGGAGCGTGCGGGCGGATGAGCAGGGTGTATGGCCCTTTTTCGAGCGAGTCGGTGACGATTGCCGGAGGACGCGTCGTGTCGCCGGAAATCTCGGTTCGGAGCTGTTTGGGTGTAATTTATTGATTATTAGAGTTGTGTGTTTTTTTTCAATGGGGAGCATCCCGAGAGAACGATATTTTATCCATAAAATTGCCCGATTTATTTGTTATTGTCGGTTTTATTTATTACGTTTGATTTTGTAGATAAACTTAACGGCGTTTATTTGTTTTTAATACTCTTATTTTGTGATTTTTGCTAATCTAATGACTATGATGACCGGAAAGAATCTGTTTTTGTCGTCGCTTCTTCTGGGAGCGGCGCTCTTGCTTGGAGGGTGCACAGGCGATGAGCCGAAAGAGGAGCTTCCCACTTTGTCCATACGGCCTTCGGAGGCGATCATCTTCGAGGCACGCGGCGGCACGGAAACCGTTGCCGTCGAAACGAACCGCAACGATTGGGATGTCGATTCCGACCAGGCGTGGTGTGCGGTCCGGAAAAGCGACGATTTCGCTTTCGTGGTGACTGCGTCGGTGAACGAGACTCCGGATGCGATGCCTCCTGCGAAGGTTTCCGTTACGGCCGGAACGGGGGTGCATGCCAAAACGGTCGTGCTGGAGGTGTACCAGCGCGGCGTCGAGGAGGTGTTGCCTGCCGAACCGCCCTTTGTGATTACGCTTTCCGGGGTTACGGCCACTACGGCCGACATGGAGGTCGTGCCGCGCGATGCGCAGGGATTGTATTATTTCGATGTGATCGCCAAAGCCACCCTCGACGAGCACCACGGCGGGAGTGTCGCTACGATGATGGAGAGCATGATGAAAGAGGCCGAGCAGCTCTACGGCAGCATGGAGGAGGCGCTCGCCAACCTCGCCTCGCAAGGGAAGCAGAACCATTCGTTCGCCCGGCTGGCGCCGGCTACCGAGCACGTGGCCTTTGCCGTGGGGCTGGATGGTGCCGGTGCGGTGAATACCGAAGCGGTCAGCCGGTCGTTCCGTACGGAGGAGCTCTCCGAGGCGGCGATTTTCGAGGTGGAGTTTACCGCCTTCTACCACAACGGCGCGGATTTCACCATTACCCCTTCCGACGAGGAGTACCGATACTATTATGCGATAAGGCCCGCTTTCCAGTACGACGAGCTTTCCGACGAGGCGCTGCTGGAGAAGATCGTCATGGAGGACGGTTTCATGATCGACTACTGGGCCGCTACCGGTGTTTCCGAATATGAGAACGAGGAGGTATGGCTGCCCGATACGGGCTATCTGGTGCTCGTCTTCGGCTGGGCCGACGGTGCGGCGGTCTCCAAAATCCGTCGCTTTCCCTTCCGGACGCTTGAACCGAACATCCCGCCGTCGGAGTGCCGTTTCGACATATCGGTAACGGGAATTGCTTCGCGCAGCGCTTATGTTACGATCACCCCTTCGGATGAGACGTCGGCCTACATGTGGGACCTGATCGCGGAGGCCGATTACCGGCACTTCCGGGACGATATGGCGCAATACGTTACCGAATATGTGGCGGACGATATCGAAAATCTCGATTATAACCGCGAAACGGGTGAAAGTTCCGAATTCTTTTCCAAGGCGCTTGAGCCCGGGACCACCTATTACGTCTGGGTCGCCTGCATCGACGAATTCGGGAAGCCTGCGGCGGACGTCGTCGTCAGCGAACCTTTCACGACGTTGCCCAACCAGGTGAGCGACGCGGTGGTGAGCGTTTCGATCGGCAAGTATTTCAACGGTGACGACCTCTATGCGCTCGATCCGGAGAAGTATGCCGAGGGGCAGGGGATGGCCTACGTGCAGGTGAATTTCAGCGCCAACGACAAGGCGGCGGTGTGGTACGGGGCGATGGTGAAGGAGGATCCGTCCGACCCCACCGGTGCGGTTTCCGATGCCGAAATAGCCGAGACTCTCACGACCTCCGGCACGTGGTGTCCGACGGGCAAGCTCTTCTGGTGCGAATGGGATGCGGAATATACCGTGCTGGGTGTGGCGATAGGCCAGGACGACAACAACGGTCCGGTGCTCCGGCTCACCACTACCTTTACGAAAGAGGGCGCATCGCCCGTCTCCGAGTTCGTCGATCCGGCTGCCGCCGTACAGTCGCTCTATCGGGTACCTTTCGTCCGTTACAACGCGGCGGCGAAGGCCTACCGAGTGCGCGAAAAGAGATAGTTTTTCATGTGTTTGATTGGTTGGTTAAAGGGAGGGGACGGCCTGCGGGCCGTCCCCGTTTTCGTGGCGGGTGCCCCTGCGGGCGGTTTTGGTTATATCGGGGCGTTGTGGTATATTTGTGCGACAGGGGTGCCGGAAGGCAGGGATTCTACGTGTTGAAAAAGAACATTATACATATTCTCCGAAGGGCGGTGCGGGTCTTGTTGTGGGGGACCCTGGCCGTTGCGGGCGGTTGCATGAAGTACGGCCCTATTCCCGAGGAGGATTTCTCCTATCCCACGCCGCCGGGAGAGGTGCCCGAGGGGGTGTTTATCGTGTGCGAAGGCAATTTCATGTACGGCAACGCCACGCTCTCCTTTTACCTCCCCTCCACCGGCGAGTTGCAGAACGAGATCTTCGCCCGTGCCAACGGGATGAAGCTCGGCGACGTGGCGCAGTCGATGACCATCCATGACGGGACGGCCTATGTGGTGGTCAACAATTCGGGAGTTATCTTCGGCATCGATCCGGTCACCTTCCGCATCCGACGGGTGATACGGGGGATCGGTTCGCCGCGCTATATCTGGTTCCGCGGCGGGAAGGCGTATGTGACCTCGCTCTACGAGCCGCGCATCGCCGTGGTGGACGTGGCGACGGCCTCCGTGGAGAGCTATATCGACACCCCCGGTCATACTTCTACCGAACAGATGGTGGCTTTCGGAGATACGCTCTTCGTGTCGTGCTGGTCGTACGACGATACCGTATTGATGGTGGACCTGGTTGCCGGGGAGGTTGCGGGCGAGATAAAGGTGCGCAGCCAGCCGCGTCAGATGGCGCTCGACGGGGCCGGAAAGCTGTGGGTGCTGACCGACGGCGGATACGGCGAAGGGGCCGCTCCCGGACCGCCGGCCCTCTACCGGATCGATGCGGCTTCGGGGAGGATCGAACGGGAGTTCGTGTTCCGCATGGGCGATACCCCGCGCGGGCTCTGCGTCGGGGCGGCGGGCGATACGCTCTATTTCCTCAACGGGGCCGTATGGCGTATGGATACGGAGGCCGATGAGTTGCCGCAGCACCCTTTCGTCCCGGCTTCGAATACCATTTATTATGCCCTGGGGGTGGACCCGCACCGCGGCGATGTCTATGTGGGCGACGCGATCGATTATCAGCAGCAGGGAGTGGTATACCGTTTCGCCCCCGACGGACGGGGATTGGATACGCTGAAGGTGGGGATCACCCCGACGGCTTTTTGTTTCAGATGACCATGAAAAGACTTTACGTATATTTGCTCTTGTTGGCCGGCACCGTGCCGGGGTGCAATCGTTCCGGTGTGGTGATGCCCGACACCTACGGTCCCAGGCCGCCTCACGAAGGCAGTTCGCCTTACAGCGACCGGGTGATCGCCTATTGTCCCGCGCCGGGGCAGTTCCTCAACAGCCCCCTGATGGGGTTCGACGGGAGCGAGCGCACCCCGCAGGCCGCGCTGGAGTATGCCGACCGCAGGCTGCACGCTTCCGAAAGTTCGGAGCGGGGCATGCTCTCGCTGGGCGGGTTCGGCGGTTATGTGGTGGTGGGATTCGACCACAGCATCCAGGCGTCGGGCGGATACGGAGGATATGATTTCTCGATCGCGGGCAACCAGTTTTCCGGAAGTTCCGAACCCGGCGTGGTGTGGGTGATGCCCGATACGAACGGCAACGGGCTTCCCGACGACGGCGCGTGGTACGAGCTCCGCGGCGCCTTTTACGACACCTCCCTCCGCGACTATTCGGTGACCTACTACCGTCCCCGGGAGGAGGATGAGCCGGTCCGGTGGCGTGACAGCGAAGGGCGCGAAGGGGTGATCGAGCGGGTTTCGGCCCATCCGCAGGGCTACTACCCGGCGTGGATGGAGGAGGAGTCCTGTACCTTCTCGGGTACGCTGCTGCCCGACAGAAGCGGAACGCTGGAGGGCGGCCGTTTCACCACGGGCGATTACGGCTGGGGGTATGCCGACAACTGGGGAAGCGATATGGCGGAATCCCCGAAGCAGAAGAATTTTTTCCGCATTGCCGATGCCGTGGATGCCTCGGGCGCTCCGGCAGGGCTGAAGTATATCGATTTCGTGAAGGTGCAGACCGGCGTCAACATTCAGGGGGGCGCGGGAACCGGCGAACTCTCCACGGAGGTGGCGAGGTTCCGCGACGAGAATCTTTGAACCGGGGCTCCGTCGGCCGGCGGGTTCTTCGTCGCGCCGAATGTGCGGGGTGTGTCCGGATAGGAATAGCATGAAGAAGGGAGAGTGGATCGTATGCCTGCTGGCGTTGCTGGCGGTGTGTCGGGCGGAAGCGTCGGCATCGCCGGTCGTTCTTGCGGCCGACGGCGTTGTCCGGGGCGTTTCCCTGCCGCCCGCGGAGGGGGATGCCGCCGGAGAGGAGCGGAGCGGCGCCATCGAGGCGGTGACGGTGACGGCGGGGCGTTCCCTGGCCGACATAGGCATTCAGAAAACGCTCTTCGGCGAGTCGGTCCTGCGGGAGGATGTCTCTTTCTCCCTGGCCGATATGCTGGCCCACAGCACGCCGGTGTTCGTGAAGTCGCACGGGCGCGGATCGGCGGCCACCGTGTCGCTCCGCGGGACGGGCGCCTCGCATACGCGCGTGACGTGGAACGGCATGCGGATGAATTCTCCCCTGTTCGGCATGATGGACCTCTCCTATATCCCCTCCTATTTCATCGACGGGGCGGCGCTCTACAACGGAGCCAGTTCGGTGGGGGTGACGGGAGGCGGTCTGGGCGGGGCGCTCGCACTCGACACGCGTCCTGCCGATTCGGAGGGATTCGGCATGAAATACATCCAGGGGGTGGCGTCGTACGGCACGTTCGACGAGTTTCTCCGGCTCTCTTACGGAGGCGAGCGGGTGCGCAGCGAAACCAGCGTGCTGCTGACCACCTCGGAGAACGATTTCACCTACCGCAACTACGCCAAGAAGGATTTCGTGCTGGACGGCAACGGGAACGTGACGGGATGGAGCTATCCGCTGGAACGCAACCGCAACTGCAGCTACCGGGATTTCCATGTGTTGCAGGAGCTCTATTACGATGCCGGCCGGGGCGGCGACTTCGGGCTGTCGGCCTGGTATATGGATTCCTCCCGGGGACTGCCGCTGCTCAATACGGATTATACGGAGAGCAACAGTTCCTTTTCGCATCAGGCGGAGAAGACCTTTCGGGGCGTGCTGCGGTGGGACAAGTATGCGGGCCGGGGCAAGGTGTCGGCCAAGGCGGGATATCATTACAGCGACATGCGCTATCTGGAGCAGTCGCAGCGCAGCTACGAGGGGGCCCTCGCGCCGGAGGTGCAGACACGGTCGGACTGGCGCAGCTACATCCACACCCTTTTCGGCGATGCGGGTTGGGAGGCGGCCCTCGGGAAGCGCCTCTATGTAGTGGCCGACCTGTCGGTACTCCAGCATTTCGTCTATACCGTGAACGACAAACCGGTGCGCAATACCTCCGAGCCGCGTGCGTACGACGATGCGCGGTTGGAACTTTCGGCCCTCGTATCGGCCCGCTACCGTCCTGCGGAGCGTTTCGGTGTCGCCCTCAACCTGCGGCAGGAGGTGATCGGCAACGAGGGCGCCCCTTTCATTCCGGCGCTCCTGCTCGACTGGAATCCCCTCGGCAACGTACTCCTGAAGGCCTCCGTGGCCCGCAACTACCGCTTTCCCACCCTCAACGACCGTCATTTCGCCAAAGGGCGGCTGCTCCCCGAAGAGGGATTCACCTACGACGGCGGCATCGAGTGGGAAGGGAAGTCGAAGAGGGGGGCGTACGGAGCGACGCTGACGCTTTACGACAGCTACATCCGCAACTGGATATTCTGGTATCCCGACAAGGGAGCGACGCAGTGGTTGCCGACCAATATCCGGCTGGTGCATGCTTTCGGGGCGGAGGCTTCGGCGCATGCGGCCGTGGAGTGGGGGCGGGAGTGGTCGTTCCGGGCCGATGCCCAACTGGCGTGGACGCGGTCGCTCAACATGCGCGAGCCCCTGAATGCGGCCGACAATGCCGTAGGGAAACAGTTGCCCTATGTGCCGGTGTGGTCTGGTGCCGTGACCGTGCGTTTGCAGTGGCGGTCGTGGCGGGCGGATTACCGGTGGAACTACTACAGCGAGCGTTTCACCACCACCGACAATTCGGCTATGATTACGGGGCGTATCGTGCCCTATTTCATGAACGATCTTTCGGTGGGGAAGGAGTTCCGTTTCCGGTGGGCCGACCTGTCGGTCGGTTTCAAGGTGAACAACCTGTTCGACGAGGAGTACGAAACGGAGCTGTCGCGCCCTATGCCGGGACGCAATTACGGGTTCTCGCTGGAGATCACCCCGAAGTTCCGCAGCCGTTGATGCCGGCGCAAGGGGGCGGAAATCCCCGGTTTCGGCACCCGGCCGCTCCCCGGAAAGCGAGCGGCGGCGGATTGCAATCTCGTCCTTTTTGGTTAATTTTGCCTTCGGCCGCGGGCGTGGTTCGCAAGAGGTATCGCCGGAAGGGAAAATAAATAGGTCCCATAATCTCACGACTACAGGACCCCCCAACTTAAAATACTGATTATGAAAGAATCACTAAAACAACCATCAGCGTCAATAATGATTGCGGTTCATTAAGAAAACGCCCGGCAGCTTCAGTTATTGTGTGCACTGCAAAAATAGGAAAGAAATTATTAATTGCAAATCATAAGGACTGAAAATATTTATCGGGTTTATACCTAAAGTGATAAATAGTGGCTGTTGTGTAATATAAAATCTCCTAAAAATGAATATGAAGGATTTCGACCCGGATGGGGTAGGCGTCGATAACGGCAATTATTTCGGATTTCCGTTCGACGAAAAGGAGGCGCGGCTCGTGTTGCTCTCCGTGCCGTGGGATGTGACGGCCTCCTACGGCGGCGGAGCCGCATTCGGGCCCGATGCCATTATCGAAGCCTCTACGCAACTCGATTTTTACGATCCCGTATCGCCGGGAGCATGGCGGAAGGGGATCGCCACCGTGCCGATCGACTACTCCCTGCAGGATCGCAGTACCCGCCTGCGGCCCGACGCGAAGAAGATCATGGAGAGCCTGGAGGAGGGCGGAATCGCTTTCGAGGATTACCTGGCGCCGCGGCGGCTGGAGCGCATCAATGCCGCATCGGCCGAGTTGAACCGGGCGGTCTACGAAGCCTCGGCGGCACGGCTGGATGCGGGGCATCTGGTCGGGCTGGTGGGCGGCGACCACAGCACGCCGCTGGGCCTTATCAAGGCGGTGGCCGAACGGGAGCCCGGAGTGGGCGTGCTGCACCTGGATGCCCACTGCGATCTGCGCAAGGCCTACGAAGGATTCGACTATTCCCACGCTTCCATCATGTACAACGTGTTGCAGGAGGCGCCGGGAGTGGCGAAGATCGTGCAGGTGGGGCAGCGCGACTACTCCGAAGAGGAGCGCCGGCTCGCACTCTCTTCGCCCCGCGTCGAACTGTTCGACGATTTCTCGCTGTGTACCCGCCGTTTTGCGGGCGAGACGTGGAATGCCGTTTGCGACTCCATCGTCGAACGCCTGCCGGAGAGGGTCTACGTCAGTTTCGACATCGACGTGCTCGCGATGGAGCATTGTCCCGCTACCGGGACTCCGGTGCCGGGCGGACTGACCTTCAACGAGGCCGTGTGGCTCGTGGACCGGATTGCGCAGAGCGGTCGCCGGATCGTGGGGTTCGACCTGTGCGAGGTGGCGCCGGCCCGCGAGGGGACTGCGGACGCCAACGTCGGAGCCCGGGTCCTGTTCCGGTTGTGCGGCATCGCATTGAAGACGAATTGAGGGTAAGATAACGGATAAAAAGGATCGTTATGGGTTTTGCGTTCGGTTACGGGTTCAAGCGCCGTTCCTATCTGCTGTATCGGAAGTGGCGGGAGTTTTTCAGCACCCAGTGGGCGGGCGGCGTGGTGCTGCTCTTCTTCGTGGTCGTGGCGATGCTGCTGGCGAATATTCCCGCCACCGCGGAGTTTTACCACGCCCTTCTCGAAGCGCCCGTGGGCATTACCGTGGGAAGTTTCGACTTCACGTTCGACCTGGAGAGGTTCGTCAACGACGGCCTGATGATGGTCTTCTTCTTTACCGTCGGGCTGGAGATAAAACGGGAGGTCGTTTCCGGTCATCTCTCCTCCTTCCGCCAGGCGTTGCTGCCTGTGGCCGGGGCGCTCGGCGGCATGGTCGTGCCGGCCCTGGTGTATGCGCTTTTCAACCACGGCACGCAGTACGCTGCCGGATGGGGCATCCCGATGGCCACCGACATCGCCTTCGCCATCGCCATCGTTTCCACGATGGGCAACAAGGTGCCGGTGTCGCTGAAAGTGTTCCTGACCGCACTGGCCGTGGTGGACGACCTGGGCGCCATCGTCGTGATCGCCGTCTTCTACGGAGCCTCCGTCAGGTTCAAGCTCCTGTTGGCGGCTGCGGTGTTCCTCTTCCTCGCCTGGCTGCTGAAGAAACTGAAGGTGAATACGTTCTTTCCCTATGTACTGATCAGCGTGGCGCTTTGGCTGCTCTTCTACCATTCGGGCGTGCATGCCACCATTGCCGGTGTGTTGCTGGCCATGTTCATCCCCTCGGAGCCCAAATACAATAAGAAATATTTTCTGAACAAGGTGCGGTTTTTTCTGGACGACTTCGTGAACCGGAACCGGGGCGAGGTGCCCGTTACCGAGAACGAAGCGCAGGTGCTCGACCTGCGTAGGATAAGCGTCATCGCGGCCGATTCGATGAGCCTGTCCCAACGCTTCGACCGTCTGCTCTCGCCGTGGGTGAACTATCTGATACTGCCCCTTTTCGCCCTTGTCAACGCCGGTGTGCAGGTGACTTCCGCTGCGGACCTGAACCTCTTCGCCACCACGCAGGGAATCGGGATACTCTTCGGACTGTGGATAGGCAAGCCGTTGGGGATCACCTTGCTGAGCTTTGTCTTCGTCAAGACCGGACTGGCGGTGATGCCTGCCGGCACCTCCTGGAAGATGTTCATTGCCGTGGCGTGCCTGGGCGGTATCGGATTCACGATGTCCATTTTCATGGATACGCTGGCGTTCGCCGCGCAGCCTGCATTCATGGCGGCGGGCAAAATCGCCATCTTCGCCGCGTCGGTGGCGGCTTCCCTTACGGGTCTGGTTGCGATCCGGGCGGTGCACGGTGCCGGGCGCGGGCGTTCGGGTGCTCCCGGCGAGGGCCAATGAGGGCTTTGTGCGGCCCAGGTGATAAAAATCGGTTGCGTGCGACGAATCTTCCACAAAAATCATTAAGTTTGCATCTTGCGGCGGAGGTCCGTCGCAAAGTGATTTCGGAACTTAACTTTAATACAAACAGAGAGATGAAAAAATTATTGATCGTTCTGTCGGTTTTCGCGCTGGGCTTCTCCGCCTGCGATTCGAAGACCGCTGCCACGGGCGAAGGCGATGCTCAGACCGTCGAGAACGGTGAAACGGCGAAACGCAAAACCGGCATGAAGCTGAAAAGCGAATCCGATTCGATCTCCTATGCGATCGGTGCGGATTACGGCCGTTACCTCAAGAATGCGAAGGAGACGATCGGTGCCGACCTGAACGAAAAGGTGGTGCTGAAGGCTATCCGTGAGGCGATGGAGGACAAGAGTACGCTGACCCAGGAGGAAGGATTCGCCTTCATGCAGGAGTATTTCACCGTGCGGGTGCCCGAAAGGAACCGCAAGGCGGGCGAAGCATGGCTGGAGGAGATGGCCGCACAGCCCAACGTGCAGAAGACCGAGAGCGGCCTGCTTTACGAGATTCTCGTTCCGGGCAGCGACAAGAAGGCTACCAGCGTCAGGGACGAAGTGAAGGTCAAATACCGCGGTTATCTGCGCGACGGTCGCGACTTCGACAACAACTACGAGAAGGCCGATACCGCCCGTTTCGCACTCAACCGTGTCGTGAAGGGCTGGGGCGAAGGCTTGCAGCTCGTGGGCGAGGGCGGTAAGATCAGGCTCTACATCCCCTCCGACCTCGGTTACGGCGCAATGGGTCGCCGTGGCACCATCATCGGCCCGAACGAACCGCTCGTGTTCGATGTCGACGTGATAGAGGTGATTCCTGCGGAGCCCGTCGAGCCCGCAGCTACGAAATAAACCCGACCGATGAGGATCGGAAAGATCGTTTTTGCAGTGTGTGCGGCAGCCGTCGGGGTTGCCGCACTTTCTCTCTGCTCCTGTCGTTCGTGCCGTTCGCGGATGCAGGAGGAGCCTGCGATCCGTACCGCGCTCCCCGGCGGGGATGTCGCGCTCGGGGAGGCGGGAGAGCATGTCGATATTCAGAAAGATAAAGAGAAGATTATGACCTACGCGATTATCAGTACGGAGAAGGGCGATATGAAGGCCGAACTCTACACCAACGAAACGCCCGGAACGGCGCAGAATTTCATCAAGCTCGCCCAGAGCGGATTCTACGACGGATTGACCTTCCATCGGGTGATTCCGAATTTCGTGATACAGGGCGGGTGTCCTGAGGGCGACGGTACGGGCGGCCCGGGCTATACCATCAAATGCGAAACCGATGCCCCTAGACAGTATCACGACAGGGGCGTGCTCTCCATGGCGCACCGCGGCAGGAATACGGGCGGTTCGCAGTTCTTCATCTGCCATAACCGGCAGAATACGCAGCACCTCGACGGAGTGCATACCTGCTTCGGAAAGGTGGTCGAAGGGCTGGATGTGATCGATGCGATTCGTCCCGGCGACCTCATACTCGCCGTACGGATCGTGGAGGAGTAGGGGCCGCTCCCCGGAGGGAAAAGCGACGGAGGTCGTCGGGGGCGGTGCCCGCATGCGACATTCCGGTTTCTCCGGTGATTCGGCCGCGTGCCCGCGTGCGTTTCCTCGTCTTTGCGGAGGGGGGACGTGCTATCCGGGATTTTGTGAAACCTGCTGGAAATGAAGAGCGGAGGCTGTGCGAGTTCTTATCGTACAGCCTCCGTTGTCGTACGACTGCCGGTGTTGGGGTTCCTTTGCCTTCCGTGCGGTGCGGGGTGGGCCGGGTGCGAAAGCCGCGGGGACGGATGCGCCCGGTACGGGAATAATTCGTATCTTGCGGTAAATTTTCAAGTGTTATGGAATTCGAAGGAACGGTTTATAAAGTGTTGCCGCTGGTCAAGGGAACGAGCCAGCGCGGTGAATGGATGAAGCAGGAGGTGGTGTTCGAACTGCCGGGCGAGTTCAACAGGAAGATATGCGTGGGCTTTTGGGGCGACAAGGCACACGATGCCGGAGCGCTCCGCGAGGGCGAGAAGGTGGCGGTGTCGATCAATGTGGAGTCGCGCGAGTATAACGGCCGGTGGTTCACCGAGGCCCGCGGATGGAAGATGACACGGGCTGCCGCACAGCCGCCGATGCCCGATGCGGTCGACATGCCGCCTTTCGCGGAGGAGAGTCCCGCCTATTCCAACGCTCCGGCCGACGACCTTCCCTTCTGACGGGGTCGTTGCGCTCCGGTCCGCACCATTACGGCCGGAAAGTGGACGCGGCACCCTTTTTGCCGTTGTACCGACAAAAACGTTTGGTATGAGTACAAGGGCGGAACTTGAGAAACAGGTCCGGGAGGCTCGTGAACGCCTCGACCGGGCTCCGTCGGATACGCCGGCGGAAGTATTGGCGGAGTGGCGGAAGGAGTACGACGAGCTGGTATTCCAACTCGACAACCTCTACGACGATCAGGTGAACGAGTTTACCGATTGATAGGAATTGCGGCAGGCGGGATGAAACATCCTGCCTGTTGTTTTTGCGGGGTGCCTGTTTGCGGGCACCCCGTTTTTGCAGGGCCGTCGGGTCGCGGGCGGACTGTTTTCGGAGCGGGCCGGGGCAGGTACGGTTCGTGTCCCGAACCGGATGCACTCCCTCCCGTGTTTTGTCGTTGCACGGCCGGTTCGGCGTGCCGTCCGGCCGCCGGGACGGATAACATTATAAATATTTATTTTATAATTATAAAAGGTGGATATTATGTATCTTTGCTAAGATAAGCGACGCGGGCAAGCCCGGCCGATCGTGCGGATAAGGGCTCGATCGGCGGTTTCCGCTCCCCGGCGTGCCGGATTTTGAAAAGGAAGCATGTAGAAAAATATGATAAGCGAATTGCGGGAACGGATTGTCGGAATGCACTATCTCAACCACTGGATCGTGCTGATACTGGATACGGTGGCCTCGGTGCTGTGTACGTTCCTGGCCTGTCTGTTGGCGGGGCATCTCGTTTCCGGCGGTTCGGGAATGATGTCCATGGTGAAGATAACTTTGCTGTCGATTCCGGTCAGCGGGTTGTCGTTCTACCTCTTCCGCATCTACAGGAATATCATCCGTCACTCCACCTTGAGGGAGCTGTGGCGGCTCGTGGCGGCCTCCGGGGTGAAGATTGCGTTGCTGGCTGCGGTGGTGCTCGTCTTCATGGAGCCGGAACGGCAGCTGCTCGTGGGTGGGTTGTTCGACCTGTTGATGACCACGGTGGTCTTGATCTGCATGCGGGTGGGCATGGTGCTGGGGTACGACGTCATCGTTTCCAAAATATCCAACAGCAACAGCCACAGTCACCTGCTGATATACGGGGTGGACGACAGGAGCGTGGCGCTCGAAACCCGCATGCGCAACAGCAAACAGTATCATGTAGGCGGATTCTACAATTACGGAAAGGCCTACAAATCCTATCGTCTTGCCGACCTGCCCGTCTACTATTTCAACGACGAACAGGATTTCGTCCATATAATCGCCCGACACAATATCGAGGGGATTGTTTTTCCCGACTACGAGAGTATCCGTGTCGAAAAGGAGCGGCTCATCCGCTACTGCGAGATGCACCATGTACGGATGCTCATAGCGCCTCCGGTGGATGAGGTGAGCGGCGACAAGCTCGTTCCCGGCATCCGCGAGATCAAGATAGAGGACCTGCTGGGGCGCGACGAGATCAACATGGACGAAGAGGTGGTGGCGGCCGGTTTTCGCAACAGGACGGTGCTCGTTACCGGGGCTGCGGGGAGTATCGGCAGCGAATTGTGCCGTCAGCTCGCATCGTTCGGCGTGGGAAAACTGGTGCTGTTCGACTCCGCCGAAACACCGATGCATAACATCCGGCTGGAGCTGGAAGAGCGGTTCCCGCATCTGGAGTTCGTGCCGGTGGTAGGCGATGTGAGGCTCAAGGCGCGGGTGCGGATGATCTTCGAACGTTACCGTCCCGACGTGGTGTTCCACGCCGCCGCCTACAAACACGTCCCCCTGATGGAGGAGAATCCTTGCGAGGCGGTGGTCGTCAATGCGATAGGTACGCAGCATGTGGCCGACCTGTGCGTGGAGTACGGCGTGGAGAAGATGGTGATGATATCCACCGACAAGGCGGTGAATCCTACCAACGTGATGGGAGCCTCCAAACGGTTGGCCGAGGTTTATGTACAGAGCTTGGGCGTGTCGATAGCCGAGGGGCGCACGCCGGGTCGTACGCGTTTCGTCACCACCCGGTTCGGCAACGTGTTGGGCAGCAACGGAAGCGTGATACCCAGGTTCATGGAACAGATACGGCACGGCGGGCCGGTGACGGTAACGCATCCGGAGATCACGCGCTTCTTCATGACCATTCTGGAGGCGTGTCGCCTGGTCATGGAGGCGGCGACCATCAGCGAAGGCAACGAAATCATGGTCTTCGAAATGGGCGGGTCGACCCGCATCTCCGATCTGGCCAAGCGGATGATAGAGCTTGCCGGTTATGTGCCCGGCGTGGACATAGAGATCAAGTATACGGGGTTGCGGCCGGGTGAGAAACTCTACGAAGAGGTGCTCAGCGATATGGAGAACACCACTCCCACGATCCATAAGAAGATCAAGCTCGCCAAGGTGCGGAAGTATGGCTACGAAGAGGTTCGCCTGGCATTCAGAGAGCTGGAACGGCGGGCGCTGTCTGTCGATGTCCGCGGTACGGTGATGCTGATGAAAGAGGTGATTCCGGAGTTCGTGTCGAAGAACTCGCCGTTCGAGGCGCTCGATGCGGAGTTCGCCGCCCGGCGTAACGGCAAAGGGGATACGCCGGAAGGAGCTGCCGCCGGGAGCGGTGTCGGGATTGTCGGAGAATAGATTGTTGCGAGGGGAATGCTTTTCCCGGAGCTTCGCAGGAGGGAATGCCAGCCGCATTGCGGATCTCTTTCGCTCGACGAAAAAGCCGTTCAACAACGTTGAACGGCTTTTGTCGGTTTTATAGGGGGCGTCCGCAGGAATGCGGGATTTGCCCGGCATCTTCCGTCCCGCCCGGCGGCTTGCGGGCACGGAACCGACCTGGGCGACGGCATGGGAGGTGGCGGTGCGATGGTCGATGGTACCGTAGGGAGGGCATGGGCTGCTATGAGATTTGAAAAGTGGTAAGTGGACGATGGTAATTGTGAAAAGTGCATTCGACCGTATTGCCGAATCTGCTCCGAGTGCGAGCATGACCCTGTATTTGGTTGGACTTCTATAAATGTCGGGGAAATAATGTACTTTTAACGTAAAAACTAGATACATTCAAAATGATTCAGATGAAAAATGATATAAAAGAGCCGACATTATTTGATGACATTGCATTTGTGGAGCGTTAGAGTCGTTAATAAAAGAAAATAGCGAATCTATAGATGTTGAATTTAAATCGGCAAAAGGCGGATTTCCACGCAGTTTTTGGGAGACATATTCTTCGTTTGCCAATACTTATGGAGGAACGATCATTCTCGGAGTTAAAGAAAAAGATAACAAATTTAGTGTCGATAATTTATCTCAGGAGGATATTAAAAAATATAAGACAGAATTTTGGCGAAATGTTAACAATAAGCAATGCGTTAATCTTAATATTCTCAGAGATGAAGATGTTGTAGAAGGAGAATATAAGGAAGTTATTTATTGGTATTCGACATTCCGCGTGCTAACAGAAGTCAAAGACCAATCTATCTGAAAGGTAATCCTGACAATTCTTATAAACGTAATCAGGATGGGGATTATTTATGTACTATGGAGGAAGTGCGTCGTATGTTTGCAGATGCTTCCATAGATAATCGACCTGCAGACTCTTGTATATTACATGGCTTTACTTTAGAAGATATAGATAGAGAGTCATTAATGCAATACAGACAACGGTTCGTGTCTATCAATCCGACGCATCCCTGGTTGTCTTTGGATGATAAAGACCTATTGATAAAGTTGGGAGGTTATAGAATAAGTCGTACAGAGAGGCGAGAGGGTTTGACATTAGCGGGATTATTGATGTTTGGTAGATATAACAGTATCGTGGATCCTGACGGATGTCCTGCGTATTTTCCAGATTATAAAGAATACTTTAGTTCGCATCCGGAAGACCGTTGGACTGCTCGAATATATCCGGACGGTACTTGGGAAGCGAACTTATTTCAGTTTTATATCAAAGTCTTTCAGAGACTTTCGGCTGCATTACCGAAGCCTTTTACATTGCAGAATGGTGCACGTATAGAGGACTCGCCTACGCACATTGCTTTAAGAGAAGCATTTGTCAATGCATTGATTCACTGTGACTATTCTGTGAACTCCCATATAACGGTTAATTTATATAAAGATAGATATACCTTTTCAAATCCAGGATCACTGCTTATTTCCATATCGCAATATTACCAAGGGGGCGAAAGTGTTTGTCGCAACAAAGCATTGCAACAAATGTTTATGCTGATTGGATTTGCAGAAAAAGCAGGTAGTGGAATAGATAAAATCTTACAAGGTTGGAAGCAAGCCAATTTTAGAAAACCTCAAGTCGTAGAGAATGCTAATCCGGATAAAGTCACATTGGAATTGCCTCTTGTGAGTCTGTTGTCGGAAGAGGCTATTCTCTATTTAAAGACTTTATTTGGCAATGATATCACTACAATCGAGCCGGATAAATTACTAACGTTAGCAACTTGTTATAGTGAGGGAAGTGTAACTAATGATCGTCTACAGTTGGTGATAGATAAACATAGTACCGATATTACAAGGCTGCTGAAAGAACTTTGTAATGCTCATTATCTTATTCCTTCTGGTATCGGTCGTGGAACCCGTTATAAAATCAATGATGAATTTCGATTGTATTGTGTTGATGAAATGGTCGTAGGCAAAACGGCTTCCGTTCAGACAGAGCAAGTATATTTAGTGAATCAGCCTAATAATGTTCGTTATCAAATCTATAATCTGATAGTAGAAAATAAGCGCATTTCTAGAAAAGAATTGGCGCATAGAGTTGGTATTGCTCAGTCCGCAGTTCAAAAGCATATTGCTATTTTAATAAATATGGGGTGCATTGCGAAAGTGGGACGAACGAAAGGTAGCTACTTTAAGATTCTCAAAGAATTTAAATAGGTGGTCAAATAGGTGGTCAAATAGGTGGTCAAATAAAAAGGAAAAGTAAAAAGTTTGGGAAGGTTTACCTCAGGGTTTTTATTGTCCTAAGCATATAGAATTGCTGCAGTTGTAGAGATAACAAAACGATCTATATGGATAAGTTTTGAGTTATCAACTCTAATGTGTGTCTGAGATATGTTAACGTTTGTTTTCGAGTGGTCGACGGGAATCGTTTTTTGATTTTTCGGTGTGTTGTGGTGAATTCGGTAAAACGGTTCCTGGGTTTTGCTCGGGCCTAAAAACAGAACCGCTCTCAACTTGTTTGAGAAGCGGTGCTTATTGTGGCGATGGATTTGCGCCAGCATTGATGAGTGGAGTTGTTGACAAAGACCGGTGCCTTCTCTGGCACTGTGAGAGTTGCTCGGAAGTAGAGCACAAGGGTCATTCATTTCAAAATAAAACCGCCCTCGAATAAAGTTGAGGGCGGTTTCGTTCGTGCTTCATTGCCGCAAGGCAATTTTTGCTTTGTCGAGCTGTTGACGAGGATTGAACTCGTGACCTCTTCCTTACCAAGGAAGTGCTCTACCACTGAGCTACAACAGCATTCATCTTTTCAGGAAGATTCCTGAAAGCGGGACAAAAATAGGCATCATTTTCCAAATTTCCAACAGTACGGGCAGATATTCGGATGATTTTGCTGTTATTCATAAAAGACGGGCTGTCGGCGCAGTTCGGAAGCGGGATTCCTTTGTCTGAAAAGCGTGCCTTGGCCGTGTCGGTCGGAAGGCGGAGGGGAGGTGCGGAGAGGGATACGGAGAGGAGGTGCGGTCGGAAGAAGAAGGTGCGGGGCCATCCCTCCGACGGAGGGGGCGGAGGCGATGCGTTGGGCCGGGGCGGTGAAGTTTCGGAAAAGAGGAGTGGGCGGGGCCGGGCCGGGTTTCGGAGTATCCGCCGGCGGAAAAGAGGGCGGAACAGGGGGTGGGCCGATTCGTTTTCCGGCGGATGCGGAGGGGTGAGGAATGCAGGGGGGTCTGCGCGGCGGAGGGGAGGCGGTCGGCAGGAAGGGGAGAGCGGACCGGGTGTTGCCGTTTGTCGTTTTTCGGGGGCGGCAGGATAATAAAACGTAAGAATTATTACTAATTTTGAGCCAAAATTATAACGATGGACAGATTCAGGAAATTACGCAGGGTGGTGGCGCTGCTGATCGTGCTGTTCGTGCTCGACCTGGCGTTGCTTCTGCTCATGATTCCCGTGCGCTCGTTCCTGACCTGGGCCGTGGCGGCGACGCAGGCTGTCGTGGTGCTCTATTTCGCCGTGCTTTCCCTGGGGCTTATCCGCGAGGGGGAAGACCGCGGGAAGGGAGAAGGCCGGTAGCCGGTCGGAGTCCTTTGCAGAGAGGTAGTATTTAAATACGAATATAGAAATGAAAAAGATTCTTATCATCGGTGCCGGCGGTCAGATCGGTTCCGAGCTTACAACGAGGCTGAGGAGCGTATACGGAAACGACAACGTCGTGGCTACGGACATGCGCGAGTGTCCCGCGCTGGCAGCCGACGGTCCGTTCGTGCAGCTCAATGCGCTCGATGGCGAGGCGTATGCCGAAGTGGTTAAGAAATACAAGGTAGATGCGATCTACAACCTCGTGGCGCTGCTCTCGGCAGTGGGCGAGGCCAATCCGCAGAAGGCATGGCAGATCAATATGGGTGCCCTGATGAATTCGCTTGAGATCGCCCGTGAGTACAACTGCGCGCTCTTTACGCCGAGTTCGATCGGTGCTTTCGGCCCCAACTCGCCGAAGGAGAAGACCCCGCAGGATACGGTGATGCGTCCCACCACCATTTACGGCGTGTGCAAGGTGACGGGCGAGCTGCTCGGCGACTATTACCATCAGCGTTTCGGGGTCGATACGCGTAGCGTGCGCTTCCCGGGGCTCATCTCCAACGTGACCCTGCCGGGTGGAGGAACGACCGACTATGCCGTGGAGATCTACTACGAGGCAGTGAAGAAGGGTTCCTACGTATGCCCGATACCGAGCGACGTCTATATGGACATGATGTACATGCCCGATGCCCTCGACGCCTGCATCCAGATCATGGAGGCCGATCCGTCGAAACTCGTGCATCGCAACAGCTTTAACGTGACCTCCATGAGCTTTACTCCGGAGATGCTCTATGCCGAGCTCCGCAAGGCGATGCCCGACTTTACGATGACCTACGACGTGGACCCGGTGAAGGAGGCCATCGCACGCAGTTGGCCCGACAGCCTCGACGACAGCTGTGCTCGCGAGGAGTGGGGCTGGAAGCCGAAGTGGGATATGAAGTCCATGACGGAGGACATGCTCCGTGCCGTTCGGGAGAAGAAGGACAAAGGATTGATCTGATAGGCACGCAGCGTTTCGGGGCGTGTGTCGAAACGGCCTGGAGCGCGTGACGGGATAGATGCGGCGGAGCAAATGCTCCGCCGCATCTGTTTTGCGGTGTCCCGGGGGCGGATGCCTCGGTAGCGGGGGAGGGGAGCAGGGAGGGCGCCCCGGATGTGCGTGCCGGCTGCAGGTCTGCCTTCCGAAGCCGCAGGTATATCGCCTGTATCTCGGCCTCGTCGGGTGTCCGGTTGCATTCGGTAGCGGTCCGATGCGGCGCCGGGTAGCCTTTTTCCGCGAGTTGTTCCGTCGGAGGAGCCTCGTCGGTTGTCCGGTTGCATTCGGTGGCGGTCCGATGCGGCGCCGGGTGGCCTTTTCCTGCGAGTTGTTCCGTTGGAGGAGCCTTGTCGGTTGTTCGGTTGCATGCGGTGGCGGTCCGATGCGGCGCCGGATAACCTTTTCCCGCGAGTTGTTCCGTCGGGGCTCGGAGGTGCGGGCGTCGGTCGTGACGACGGAATGTTCGCGGGAGGGACTCAGACCGTCATTGTGCCGGTTATGCCGATCTCCCGGATGAACGTTTCGTCGTGGCTGACCACCAGCAGCGTGCCGCTGTATCGGCGCAGGGTGGCGGCCAGTATCTCCATGCTCGCGATGTCGATGTTGTTGGTCGGTTCGTCGGCGATGATCATGTCCGGTCCGGCTTCGGCCACCATCAGGGAGCAGAGGGCCAGTTTCATCTTTTCGCCGCCGCTCAGACAGCCGCATTTTTTGTCCCATGCCGCTGCGGGGAACAGGAGGTGGGTCAGCCGGATTTTGAGTTCATGCTCGGGCATGCGGGGATTGCAGGCCGCCAGTTGCCCGTATACCGTCCGGTCGTTGTCGACCAGGGAGTACTCCTGGTCGAGATAGGCGATGCGGAACGCTTCCGTCCGGCGGATCTCCCCTGCGGTAGGCGTGAGGGCGCCCGTAATCAGTCGCAGCAGCGTGCTTTTGCCCCGGCCGTTGCCGCCCAGCAAACGGATGCGCTCTCCGCTGCGGAGGGCGAAATTCAGCGGGCTCTTCCACAGGTCGTGCCCGTCGATATAGGCATGGTTCAGCGCTTCGGCCTCGATGAGCAGTTTTCCCGGACGGAGCTCGGATGGGGCGAAACGGAGCTTCATGGCGGCATCCTCCGGAATGGCGGCCCGCAGCTCCCGGATTTCGTCGTTCATGGCTTGCAGTTTGTTTTGCAGCGCCTTGCCGAGCCGGGCCGCCGATGCTTCCGACTGGTCGTGCAGACTGTTGGTTACGATGCGGGCCATGCATCTCTTCGCGCTTTGCCGTTCGCCCCTTGCACTGTGTTTCTGCTGTCGTTCCATGGCGTCGTTCGCCGCTTTTTTCGCTTTGGCCAGCTCTTTCTGCCGATTCTCGAGCTGCGCCGTGCGCGACAGCGTTTCCGCCTCGCGGGCGGCCCGGTAAGCGTCGTAGGACATGGGATAGAAACGCACCCCGTCCGGCGACATCTCCAGCAGGGAGGGCAGCAGGTTCAGCAGCGTGCGGTCGTGGCTGACGATCAGCAGGGTCGGACCCGGGCGTCCGATGTAGTCGTACAACCGTTCTCGTCCCCTTCGGTCGAGGTGGTTCGTCGGTTCGTCCATCAGTACGACGGAGGGGGAGTGGAGGGCGATGCCGGCCAGAAAGACCTTCGTTTTTTCGCCGCCGCTCAGGGTACTCATCGGTGTCGCGGGGGAGATGGCGTCGAGTTCCCAGTCGGCGAAGGCTTCGGCGATCCGTTCTTCGACGCTCCAGTCGTCGCCCAACAGGGTGAAGTTGTGCTCGGAAGCGTCGCCGTTGGTAATGGCGGCGAGCGCCTGCAATTTTTCGGCTACTCCCAATGCCTGTGCCACCGTCATCCCGTCGAACTGTCCGAAGTGTTGCGGCACGAGGTAGGGCGTATCGCACACGACCTCGCCGGAGGTGGGTGCGATGCGCTTCGCGAGGATGCGCAGCAGTGTGGATTTGCCTACCCCGTTGCTACCGACCAGGGCGCGGCGCTCGCCGCGGGGCAGGGAAAAACTGATGTCGGTGAAGAGCACCTCCTTGTCCGGATGTGCATAGCTGAGATCGTGAACCTGTAAGCTCATGACTGTCTGCAAGGATTAAAGATGTGAAAAAGGAAATGACACGCCCTTCGGGCAGTGGAAACGGGGAAGCCGTATACGATCGACGTCCGGCTCCTCGTGGATGCCGGTGTCGTGAGGGGTATATGGCGGTTGTTTTCTACATGATCGCAGACAGTGTGATTACGACCGTGCAAAGGTAAGGCATTTTTCGGGAATCGTGCAAGGGTTTCCGGCCGAACTTCCTCGTTCGGGAACATAGGTAGGAGGTGGGGAGGGGTGGACGCCGTCCTTTCGATGGCGGGGCGGGGTTGCGCGAAGAGGCCCTGTCGCCGGCTTCGAGGCGGATGGATGCCCGGCTGCGGTGTCGGTCGGGCGTGCGGAGAGCGGACCGCGCGGGGCATAAGAAAAGGAGATGAAAACAGTACTTGTTTTCATCTCCTTTGTACGGATGGGACGCGCCCCGGAGCACTCCTGTCGGGCCGTTTGTCGCCGGGTCGCGGTGTCTTCGGCCGGCCGGCGGACACCGCCCCGCACGCACTGCCGGGTCTTTACCAGACCAGGTGGATGCGGAACGTCATCTCCTCCGGTCGGCGGCCTTCGTTGGCGAAGTCGTTCTCCTGGTAGTAGACCGCTACCGACCCTATGGCGAAGTCGCAGGATATTTTCTTCTCCCACAGCGTTCCGTCGGTTTCGTTGTAGACGATCAGCGGTAGGGGAACCTGTACGTTGCCGTCCCAGAGGTAGGTGTTGTACAGGCCGTACTCGTAGACGTACCTGCTGAGCTCGGGCAGTTGGATCTCGTGCCACCAGCCGATGAAGTGACCGTCCGCATCGGTATTCTCCCACCAGTCGGCCGAAGCGAGTTTGTAGGTCAATGTGAAGGTCTGCGAACCCTCTCCCTGCGGGCCGCGGGGACCCTGCGGACCTTGCGGTCCCATACATCCGAATGCGAGCATTGCGGTTCCGATGAGTATCAGCAATCTTTTCATAACGCTGCGTTTTTTATGTTTTTATTAAGGTTTGTCGCCCGTTGCCCTCGGGGGCGGTTTCGTATCTTCGCCTTGCGGCCGGGACTGCCGGCCGGCGCCTATTGAAAGATAGGGATATTTTCCGCCGCTCTCCCGCCGGACCGGGTGAAACATCAATATTTATACCTGACCCATTTGAAAAGCTCCCTGAACGACGGTTTTTTGCCGTACATGAAGATGCCCACGCGGTAGATCTTGCCGGCCAGCCATACCATGCCCACGAAGGTGGCGTAGAGCAGCCCGGCGGAAAGGAGTACCTCCCACATGGGAACGCCGTAGGGCAGACGCGCCATCATGATGATGGGCGAGGTGAACGGAATCATGCTGAACCAGAACGCGATATGGCTGTGGGGGTCCTGCATGGCGTTGACCATGACCACGAACGCCAGGATGAGGGGAATGGTGATGGGCAACTGAAGGTTCTGCGTGTCCTTTTCGTTGTCCACCGCACTGCCCACCGCGGCGAACATCGCCGCATAGAGCAGGTAGCCGCCGATGAAGTAGACGACGAACCCGATGACCAGCGTCAGGATGTACCGCACATCGGTCAGGCGGCTGAGCATGGCCACTCCGTCCATGTCCATGTTGTTGAACTCCACCGGCATGGCTTCTCCGGCATTCATGGCGGCGGCCGCGGTCATCGCATCGCCTGCGAAGAAGTTCACTGCCGCACCGCCTGCGAGGGCGATGAAGACCACCCAGATGAGCAACTGGGTGAGGGCGACCGAGGCGATTCCGATGATCTTGCCCATCATCAGCTGGAAGGGTTTCACGGAGGATACCATGA
This sequence comes from uncultured Rikenellaceae bacterium, assembly GCA_910577285.1. GTDB lineage: Bacteria > Bacteroidota > Bacteroidia > Bacteroidales > Rikenellaceae > Tidjanibacter. The sequence continues at coordinate 223,978 of CAJTLO010000002.1, forward strand.
GCTCCAGCACCTTGTTGCTCTTCTCCTCGATGACGCCCTGCATCACCATCGTGCCGTAGAGGAAGACGAACATGTAGACCAGCATGCCGAATATGTAGGCTGCTGCGAGTGCCAGCGTACTCGACGAGTCGCGTGTCTCGCCCGATTCGGTGATCTCTTTCGTCTGTAGGACGATGGGCGTCTCCACCTCGGCGAGTATCCGGTCGAGGTTGTCGATATGGTAGGCTTTGAGCTTTTCCGCCTCCACGATCTGCCGTATCTGGCCTGCGACGGCCTCTTCGATCATTACCGTCGAGGATTCGTAGGTGTAGAGCTGTACGGTCCGGGAGTTGGTCATGATGTCGTCGCCGATGAGCAGGATGCCGAAGATGCCTTCCGGCGCCTCTTCGCGTACCCGCTCGAACGGCTGGTCGGCCATGCGGTAGCGGATGGTCCCTTCGTCGGTCATTTGCGGCGCCACCACCCCGCTTTCGTCCACGACGATGATTTCGCGTATTTTGTCGCTTTCGCGGGTCATCAGCCACGCCATCACTCCGATGATGCCTACCAGGCATACGGGCATCAGGATGGTGGTGATGATGAAACTTTTCTTGCGCACGCGTTCGTTGAACTCACGGCGTGCGATCAATCCTATTTTTCCCATCGTTTTTCCTCCTCGTTAAAGCTGGCCTGCGACGGCCTTGATGAATATGTCGTTCATGCTGGGGATGATCTCCCGGAACGAGCGTATCTCCACTTCCGAATTGATCGTGGAAATCAGCTCGCGTATCTGTTCGTGTTGGGTGAGGTGTATCTTGAGCGAGCTGCGGAGCGTCTCCTCGCCCTCGCCTTCGAGCACCGTGTAACGGGTGTCGAGCACCTTCTTCAGCCGTTCGCGGTCGCCGCGGAACTCCACCTCGAAGATGTTGGTGCCGTGTTCGTGGCGGATGTCGTCGAGGCACCCGGTGAGAATGTTGCGCGACTTGTTGATGAGGGTGATGTGGTCGCAGATCTCCTCGACCGATGCCATGTTATGGGTGGAGAAGATGACCGTCGCCCCCTTGTCGCGCAGGGCGAGGATCTCCTCTTTCAGCAGGTTGGCGTTGATGGGGTCGAAGCCGCTGAACGGCTCGTCGAAGATGAGCAGTTCGGGCTCGTGCAGCACCGTGACGATGAACTGGAGCTTCTGCGCCATGCCCTTGCTCAGCTCGCTCACCTTCTTGTCCCACCAGTACTCGATACCGAACTTCTTGAACCACACCTTCAGTCGCGCGATCGCCTCCCGGCGGGAGAGTCCTTTGAGCTGCGCGAAATAGACGGCCTGTTCACCCACCTTCATCTGCTTGTACAGACCGCGCTCTTCGGGCAGGTAGCCGATCTTGTAGATATCCTCCGGAGAGAGCTCGCGATCGTTGAGGTATACTTTGCCGCTGTCGGGCGCCGTGATGCGGTTGATGATCCGGATGAGGGTGGACTTGCCCGCTCCGTTGGGGCCGAGCAGCCCGTAGACCGAGCCGCGCGGTATCTCCAGCGATACGTCGTCCAGGGCCGTATGGTTGGCGAAACGTTTGGTGACGTTTTCAACTCTCAGTATAGCCATGTGGTAACTGTTTAGATGATTGGATAGCAATACGACAAAAGTAATATTTTTTTCGGAGAGCCGGTCGGATAAATAGGGTTGCAGGGGTGCCGGATGCGGGCTGAGGGCGTCCGGCAGGGGAGAGGAAGGGCGTTTATCGCGGACGGTATTTGTTGTTAAGGAAAAATAGCGTATATTTGTTACGCGACTTCTCAATACAATTCCCCGTATATATTTTTTAGAAGGGTACAATAAAGCCCTTCGGTTGGGGGTTACGGGGGCTTGAGAAGTCGCCTTTTCTACAATGCCCGCTCTGGTGAGCACCCCATACCGGAGGGCGTTTTTTTGGTATAACAATTATTTTGCCACAACGTGTGGCGGATTGTTTCTCCCATAATCAATCAGGGCGGTGGTTTCACCGCCCTGATTTGTTATCCGTTGCCGTTTATTCGTCCTTGTCGGTATCCGCGTAGGCCTTGAGCAGTTTGTCCTGAATGTCGGACGGAACCTGTTCGTAGGAGGCGAAGCGCATCGTGTAGGTGGCCCGGCCGTTGGTCAGCGAGCTGAGCGTGGTGGAATAGCGGTAGAGTTCGGCCAGCGGCACACGTGCCTGCAGGCGGTCGAGTCCCCCTTCGGAGGACATTCCCTCGATGATGGCCCGTCGGTTCTGCATGTCGCTCATCACGTCGCCCATCTTGTCCGACGGAACGAGGACCTCCACGTTGTAAATGGGTTCCATGATCTTCGGTCCGGCATTGCGGAAGGCCTCCTTGAAGGCGTTGCGCCCTGCCAGCTTGAAGGATATTTCGTTGGAGTCCACCGGGTGCATCTTGCCGTCGTAGACGATTACGCGTATGTCGCGGGCATAGGAACCGGTCAGAGGACCCTCCTCCATCTTCTCCATGATGCCTTTGAGGATGGCGGGCATAAAGCGGGCGTCGATTGCCCCGCCCACGATCGCGCTGTAGAACTGCAGTTTGCCGCCCCAATCGAGGTCGTATTCCTCTTTGTTCTTCACGTTGAGGGCGAGCTCCTTGCCGGCCACCTTGTATTTCGACGGCTCGGGCATGCCTTCGTAGTAGGGTTCGATGACGAGGTGTACTTCGCCGAACTGTCCCGCGCCGCCCGACTGTTTCTTGTGGCGGTAGTCGGCCGCTGCGGTCTTGGTGATGGTTTCGCGGTAGGGAATGCGGGGGGCGAAGTATTCGATCTCCATCTTGCCGCCGCTCATGAGCTGGTCGCGCAGAATTTTCAGATGCAGTTCGCCCTGGCCCTGCACGATGGTCTGCCGGAGCTCTTTGGAGTACTCCACGAGCAGGGTGGGGTCTTCGTATTTGGCCTTGTTGAGCAGTTCGCCGAGTTTCTCTTCGTCAGCCTGGTTCAGGGCCCTGACGGCGGCTCGGTAACGCGGCTCGGGGAAGACCATCGGCGAGATGACCGTCTGCGAACCGGCTGCGGCGAGGGTGTCGCCCGTGCGGGTGGATTTCAGTTTCACCGTACAGCCTATGTCGCCGGCATTCAGCTCGCCTACCTTCACGCGGTTTTTGCCCGCTACGGCGAACAGTTGCGAGAGTTTCTCCTTGTTCTCGGTGCGCATGTTGACGAGCTCCATCCCCTCGGTCACCTTGCCGCTGACCACGCGGAAATAGCTGATCTCGCCCACGTGCTGCTCGATCGTACTCTTGAAGACGAAGAGGATCGTCGGTGCCGTTGCGTCGGCCACGACGTCGTTGCCTTCGACGTCCTGCATCGGCGGGCGCTGGTCGGGATTGGGCGCTACCTTGATGATGAACTCCATGATGCGTTTCGTGCCGATATCCCTTTTGGCCGATGCGCAGAAGATGGGCATCCAGTCGCGGTTGGCGATCCCCATGCCCAGCCCCTTGCGGATTTCGTCGGGTTCGAGGTCGCCTTTATCGAAATAGAGGTCCATGAGGGTTTCGTCGTTCTCTGCGGCCGCCTCCAGCAATGCCCGGTGCAGCTCCGCCGCCCGTTCGGCATGTTCGGCGGGGATGGGCAGCTCCTCGCGCGTGCCGTTCTCGTCCTTGAAACGGAACATCTTCATGAGCAGGACGTCGATGAAGGCGTCGAAGCCGGGACCCGGATTGACCGGATACTGTACGATGACGGGCTTGACTTTGGAGAAGGCGGTGATGCTCTCCAGGGTGCCCTCCCAGTTGGCCTTGTCGCTGTCGAGCTGGTTGATCACGCCCACCAGGGGGACGTTGTAGGTCTTGGCGTAACGCGACTGGATCTCGCTGCCCACTTCGAAACCGTTCTGGGCATTGAAGAGCATCAGGCCGACGTCGGCCACCTTGAAGGCCGCGAACAGGCCGCCGCTGAAGTCGTCGGAGCCCGGGGCGTCGATGATGTTCAGTTTGTGGTCCATGAATTCCGTATAGAGGATCGTGGAGTAGATGCTGCGTCGGTTGGTGCGTTCCAGATCGGTATTGTCGGAGAGGGTATTCTCGTTCTCGATGCTGCCCCTGCGGTCGATCACTTTGCCTTCGAAGGCCATTGCTTCCGCAAAGGTGGTTTTCCCCGAGCCGGGGGCGCCGAGCAGGACCACGTTCTTGATCTCTGAAGTTCGATAGTTTTTCATGCGTCGTTTGTTTTTAGGTTAATCATCCGACATGTCGTGGCGCTCTCGCGGGGGGATCGTTCCGCCGGGAGTACCGGTCGGCCGTGGGTCGGCCGGGGCGTGCACCGGAAACATATCGACCCTAAATATAGCAAAACGGATGCAGAATACAAAGCGGCGGTTGTCTAAATCGGGAATAATTGCCCCGTCGATGCAGGTTGCGGATTCTTTTCCGGCCTCGGGAAGTTTTTCGTACTTTTGTCGGGAGGGCGGCGGTCTGCCGCCCTGATTACAAACTTGTCATGATAAAGGCGATATTTTTCGATATAGACGGCACGTTGGTGAGTTTCAAGACGCACAGGGTGCCCGACAGCACCCTTCGGGCACTGGAGATGCTTCGCGAAAAGGGGATACGGCTCTTCATCTCCACCGGACGTCACGAACTGCTCATCGACAATGTGGATAAATCGCTGTTCGACGGCATCGTGTCCCTCAACGGCCAGTGCGTGCGTATCGGGGACGAGGTGATCCATACCAACGCCATGCCCGCGGAGGATGCCCGGGCCGCCGTGCGCTTCGTGCGCGAACGGGGAATCGCCACCATCTTCGAGGGCGTGGATTTCATCCGCATCAATGCGGTGACGGAGAGGGCCCGGGCGGGGGCGGCGCTCATCAACCTGCAATTGCCCGCTCCGGCCGATATGGACGACCTGCCGGAGCATCCGATTCTGCAACTCATCTTTTTCGCGGATACCGTGCAGGAGGAGGCCATCCTGCGGGAGATGCCTGCGTGCGAGGCTACGCGATGGACGCCCCTGCTCTGCGATATCATTCCCCGCGGAGGGGGCAAACACATCGGCATCGGGAAGGTGCTCGACCACTACGGGTTTTCACGGGAGGAGTGCATGGCTTTCGGCGACGGCGACAACGACATCACCATGTTGCGGTATGCCGGGATCGGGGTGGCCATGGGCAATGCCGACGCGACGGTGAAGGCCGCGGCGGATTATGTCACCACCGGAACGGATGCTTCCGGTATCGCCAAGGCCCTGCGGCATTTCAATATTATATAAGGTAAGCGGTCCGAAAGGCGGATGGAGTTCGCCGCGCATGCGCACGCGGTCGCGGGAGCGCCGTGCCTATCGTGTGGGAATCCCTGCGGGGCCGTCCCGCAAGGAGGAGGGGGCTTATTCGATCATCCCGTATTGCCGGAAGCTGTAGGATGCGCCGTCGGCGATGATGATGTGGTCCACGAGCCGGATGTCGAAGAGGGCTGCGGCCTGGGCGATGCGTTGCGTGATGGCGATGTCTTCCGGGCTGGGCGCCGCAACGCCCGAAGGGTGGTTGTGGACGATGATGAGCGACGAGGCCAGCACCTCCACCGCACGCTTCACCACCAGTTTGTAGTCCACTACCAGCGCCGTTACCCCTCCCTGGCTCACACGCGTCTTCTCGATGACGCCGTTGGCGGAAGAGAGGTAGAGCGCCCACATCTCCTCGTGCGGTAGGCGGGCGAGCAGGGGGGCGAAGAGGGCCGTTACGTCGTCTTTCGTGCGGATGGAGGCCGGTGCGGCGGCTTCCTGGCGATGCAGCCGGTCGGCGAGTTCGAAGACCGCCGTCAGTACGGCGGCCCGTTTTACTCCGATGCCCTCGGTCATTCGCAGGCGCGTCATGTCGGCCTTCGCCATGGCCGCGAACGATCCCTCGTACACATCGAGAATGCGTTCGGCAGTTTCCGCGGCGCTGTATCCCGCGCTGCCCTCGCCGAGTATCACGCTCAGCAGTTCGGCATCGGTCAGCGCCTTCACGCCGCGTGAGACGAGCTTCTCCCGTACCTGCCTGTCAGTTAGCCTCTCCATGGCCGGCGGTATATTGCTCGAAGCTCAGGTCGATGGTCTCCATGAAGAAGTCGCCTATGTCGTCGTTGCCCACGATCTGCGTGACGGCCCATGCGGCCTTCTGCTCCGCCTCTTTTTTGGAACAGCCGGTGCCGTGGCCCAGCTCGATGCCGTCGATGACGATTTTCGACAGGAATCGGGGTGTGCGCATGGTGGCGGTTTCGTCGGACGCGGTGTTGAAATGGATGGAGCGCTTGCTCTTCTGGCACCACTCGATCAGGCGACTCTTGAAATCGACCTCGGTGGAGGTGATGTCGCCCAGGTCGACGTACCGCCGCAGGACGTCGTTGATGACGAACCGGTTGGCGAAGTCGTACCCCTTGTCGAGGTAAATCGCTCCCACGAGAGCTTCGAAGGCGTTGCCGTTGAGGTGTTTGTGGCTGTAGGTGCCGTTGAAATTGGCCACGATGTACTTGTCTATTCCCATTTTGGATGAGATCTCGTCCAGGGAGGCCCGGCTGACGATACGCGAACGCATCTGCGTGAGGAATCCTTCGGTCTGTTCCGGATATTCGATGAAGAGAAAGTCCGAAACGATGGTTTCCAGCACCGCATCGCCGAGGAACTCGAGCCGTTCGTTGTTGGCCGGGGCGCCGTCGGGCAGCGTCACGGAGGCGGAACGGTGGATGAGCGCCAGCTTGTAGAGCTCGATGTTGTCGGGGGTGATGCCCAGCAGCCGGTCTATGACCGCATAGAACTCCCTGTCTTTGCCGAACCGTTTCCGGAATATCCTTTTGATAGCGTCGAACATTGCTTTCTGAAGTATGGCGGGCTCGCGGGGCACTCCGTAGGTCGGGGCCTCCGTTCCCGTGTGTGAAAACTCCCCATAAGAACCGCCTGCGGGGCCCTTACGGGGAGTGATGGTGTCGTTTGTCCCGCGTTTGTCAGATCCGTTTCAGCAGGACGGTGGCGTTGTGGCCGCCGAAGCCGAACGTATTGCTCATGGCAACCCGTACGTCGCGTTCCTGTGCCGTATTGAGCGTGAGGTTGATGCGTTCGTCGATCCGGGGGTCGCGGTTGAAGTTGTTGATGGTGGGCGGGATCACTCCTTCGGTGATCGCCATGATACATGCGAGCGCCTCGATCGCACCGGCGGCGCCCAACAGGTGACCGGTCATGGATTTGGTCGAGCTGAGGTTCACCTTGTAGATGCTGTCGCCGATGGCGCTCTGGATACCGGTCAATTCCGGAATGTCGCCTGCCGGGGTGGAGGTACCGTGCGTGTTGATGTAATCCACCTGGTCGGGCGTTACTTCCGCCTCTTTCATGGCGTCCTCCATCGCATGCTTCGCACCCAGTCCTTCCGGATGCGGTGCGGTGAAGTGGTAGGCATCGGCGCTCATGCCGCTGCCGCCTACTTCGGCGTATATCTTTGCTCCGCGGGCTTTGGCGTGTTCGTACTCCTCCAGGATGAGACCGCCGGCTCCTTCGCCGATGACGAACCCGTCGCGGTCGGCGTCATAGGGACGCGATGCCGTTGCCGGATCGTCGTTGCGCGTGGAGAGGGCCTGCATGGAGTTGAATCCGCCTACGCCGGGCTGGTTGACGGCCGCTTCCGAACCGCCCGTAATCATGATGTCGGCACGTCCCATGCGGATCTGGTCGGCAGCCAGAATGATGGCGTGGTTGGAGGAGGCGCAGGCCGATACCGTACAGAAGTTGGGGCCCATGAAGCCGTATTTCATGGAGATGTATCCGGCGGCGATGTCGGAGATCATCTTCGGGATGAAGAAGGGACTGAAGCGGGGAATCTGTCCTCCGTCCAGGTAACCCGTGATCTCGTCGAACATGGATTTGAGACCGCCGATGCCCGATGCCCAGATCACTCCCGAGCGCAGTTTGTCCACCTTTTCGAGGTCGATGCCGGAGTCGGTCATCGCCTGGTCGGCGGCTATCATGGCGTATTGCGAGAAAAGGTCGTATTTACGTACCTCCTTGCGGTCGAAGAAATCCTCCCAGTTGTATCCCTTTACTTCACAGGCAAATCTCGTCTTGAACTTTTCGGCATCGAAATGCGTAATGGGCGCAGCGCCGCTCACGCCCGCCTTCAGGTTGGCGAAGTATTCCTGTATGTTGTTGCCAAGCGGATTGATCGTGCCGATACCGGTCACGACAACTCTCCTTTTCTGCATAGCGAAATTTAATTATTGGGTTAATAGCGGAGCCGGTCAACAGGGTGTCCGTACCGCTGCGGAGGCCTTTTGCGGCGCCTCCCTTCCGTTCCGGGCAATAAATAATAAGGTAAAATAAGTTAATATTTTACCTTATTAAGTGTGCATCACAATGGAAGTTATGCTTTGTGAGCCTCGATGTAAGTGATGGCGTCGCCGACCGTGGTGATCTTCTCGGCGTCTTCGTCCGGTATGGAGATACCGAATTCCTTCTCAAACTCCATGATGAGCTCTACGGTGTCGAGCGAGTCTGCACCGAGGTCGTTGGCGAAGCTCGAAGTGAGCTCGATGTCTTTCTCGGCAACGTTCAACCTGTCCTTTATAATCTCAACCACTTTTGATGAAATCTCAGACATAACTTTCTAATTTTAGTTCAACAATATTTTGCAAGTAAATTTAGTTTCCATCCAAGAAAACTCCGGGGCAAATATAACACTTTTTCCGATAAAACTAAAAAAGCCCCTCTTTTTACCGCCGTAACCGGCAGTACGTTAAGCCTCATGACCGTGGGTGCGGGTGCGGAAGGGAGCTTTTCGTGGCCTCCGCCTGCATTTCCGGACTGCTCGCGGATGCCGGAGCCCGGATTGTATGGCACTTAAATTCATTGGTTTGACTTCGTTTCGTGTCCCGGTCGGCCGGATGCCGGCCTCGCGTGGGGCCGGTGGTTTTTGGTGGCCTGCGGGTAATTGCCTATCTTTAGCTGCGATTTGCCGATGCGAATGCTTTCGATTGTAATTTACGAATATAAAACCACTTTGTCATGAGACTTCTTCTTATCAGCAACTCGACCAATGCGGGCGAGGAGTACCTCAAGTATCCGATAGGCGACATCGCCGACTTTCTCGGCTGTGTCGACCGGGTACTTTTCATCCCTTATGCCGCCGTCTCTTTCTCCTATGACGAATATGCCGAGAAGGTGCAGCGTCGTTTCGACGAGATAGGCATCGGGGTTCGTTCCATACATCTTGAGGCCGACCCCGTGCGTGCGGTCATGGAGGCCGAGGCGGTAGTCGTGGGCGGCGGCAACACCTTCGCCCTTATCAAGAAGATGCAGGAGCAAGGGCTGCTCGAACCGCTCCGCGAACGGCTCGCAGAGGGGATGCCTTATGTAGGATGGAGTGCGGGCAGCAACGTGGCGTGTCCCACGATCCGTACCACCAACGACATGCCCATCGTGGAACCCGAATCGTTCCGGGCCATAGGGGCCGTGGGATTCCAGATCAATCCCCACTACCTCGACGCCAATCCGGAGGGGCATGCGGGCGAAACGCGCGAGCAGCGCATCGAGGAGTTCATCGCCGCCAACCGGGAGGTCTATGTGGCCGGTCTGCGCGAGGGGTGCATGCTGCGTGTGGAGGGTGACGGAATGCAACTGAAGGGCCCCAGGCCGCTGCGCATCTTCCGTTACGGGGAGGCACCGCGCGAGGTGCAGCCCGGCGACGATCTTTCGTTCCTGATGCAGAGGGCGTAAGAGCTCCGGATGTCGGTCCGCCCCGCTGCTCCGCTTTTGTCGGAGCGGGGCGGACCGTCTTTTCCGGCAGCGGGTATCCCTCCGGGACGGAGGAAAAGGAACGGATTGTTTCACTGTAAATTCGATGGACGGCATGTCGATGACCGGCGAACTCGGTGCGGCGGGCGAAGAGCTCGCAGTGGGGTGGCTCAGGGCCCATGGATTTCTCATCATGGATCGGAACTGGCGCATGGGGCGTTACGAGTTGGATATCGTGGCGGCGCGGGGCGAGCGGGTCCATTTCGTCGAGGTGAAGTTGCGCCGTGCGGGAGGACTCACGCAGCCGGAAGAGGCCATGACGGCAGCCAAAGGGCGTGCGCTGTTGCGGGCGGCCAACTGTTATATCGAAGCCCGCGGGGTGACGCTCGACTGTCAGATCGATCTGGTGGCGGTGGACCTTATGCCGGACGGGAGCGCACAGGTGCGGTATGTGCCGGATGCCGTGCCGCTCAGGTGGTAGGTTTGTCCGTACGGGCAAAATTTTATACTTTCGTGCCGTGCGGTCCCCGGCGGTGCCGCACGGCTACGAAATAAGAACGAATTGGCAGATGTGGTGGTATAATTTAGGTATCCGGTTCTATACCGGTGCCGTCCGGCTGGCCTCCCCGTTCGTGCGGAAGGCGGCGTTGTGGACCCAGGGACGCAGGGACATCTTCCCGCAACTGGAACGGGCCGTGGGCGACGGCGGCAGGATCATCTGGTTTCATGCCGCATCCCTGGGCGAGTTCGAGCAGGGACGTCCCGTCATGGAGGCCTTGCGGGAGCGCTATCCCGACTACCGGATACTTCTCACGTTCTTTTCTCCCTCCGGTTACGAAATCCGCAAGAACTATTCCGGCGCCGACTGGGTGTTTTACCTTCCGGCCGACACACCGCGCAATGCGGCGCGTTTTCTGGATGCGGTGAAACCCGAAATGGCGGTTTTCATCAAGTATGAGTTCTGGCTGAACTACCTCTCGGCCCTCGCCGAACGCGGGGTACCTGCCTATATCATATCCTCCATTTTCCGTCGCGATTCGGTCTTCTTCCGTCCCTGGGGCGGCGCTTTCCGTCGGGCCCTGCGTTCGTTCCGCCGGCTCTTCGTGCAGGATGCCGAATCGGAGGAGCTGTTGGCCGGTATCGGTGTCACGGCTGTCACCGTGGCGGGAGATACCCGTTTCGATCGGGTGGGCCGGATCGCCGACGGAGCCCGCAGGCTTCCGCAGGTGGAGGATTTCGTCGACGGAGGTACGGTGTTCGTGGCGGGCAGTACGTGGGCCCCGGACGAGGAGCTCCTCGTCCGACTGATGAATGCCAATCCGGATGTGAAGTTCATCCTTGCTCCGCACGAGATGGACGAGAAGCGGATCGGGGAGCTGGAGGCCGCCGTGAACGGCGGTGCCGTGCGTTACACCCGATACGGCGAGGCCGACGGCGGCAGGGACAAACAACTGCTCGTCATCGATACGATCGGCATTCTCTCGTCGGTCTACAGCTACGGTTCGTATGCCTACATCGGCGGAGGATTCGGGGTGGGGATACACAACACCTTGGAGGCGGCCACGTTCGGGATGCCGGTGGCCTTCGGGCCGAATTACGCCAAGTTCCGCGAGGCCCGCGATCTGGTAGCCCTCGGCGCGGCGCAAAGCGTCGCCGGCTACGAGGAGCTGTCCGCCTGGTTCTCCGCTCTGCGGTCCGACGGAGAGGCCTACGATCGGGCTGCAAAACAGGCGGCGGAGTACGTGCGTTCCCATCGGGGGGCGACGTCGATCATTCTGCGGGAGCTTTTCGGCGAACCGGCTGAGTGACCGCAGCGGAGCCTTTCGGCCCGTGCGCTCCCGGCCGGGGCGTATTGCATCGGATTCAACCAATAAAAACATACATAATGCTCAAAGAGGGAGATAAGGCGCCTGATTTTTCGGGTGTCGACCAGGACGGGCGGACCGTGACGCTCGGTCAGTTCAGCGGGAAGAAACTGATACTCTATTTTTATCCGAAGGATAATACGACCGGATGTACGGCCGAGGCGTGCAGCCTGCGGGACGGTTATGCGGAGCTGAAGCGGAAGGGCTTCGAGATTGTCGGCGTGAGTCCCGACAGCCAGAAGTCGCATCGCGGTTTCGCCGACAAGCACGAACTGCGTTTTACGTTGATTGCCGACACCGACAAATCCATCGCCTCCGCTTACGGCGTATGGGGATTGAAGAAGTTCATGGGGCGCGAGTACATGGGGATTCTGCGCACTACCTTTATCATAAGCGGCGACGGAGTGATCGAGAAGGTTTTTACGAAGGTCGATACGAAGGATCATTTCCGTCAGATAGCCGGCACCTACCGGGAGGAGGCGTAGTGCCTTCCGTTGCGGTCGCGGTATCGTCGGTGCGGAGGTGTTGTCCGGAGTCGTTCCGGTGGCGCTTCGGTACGGGCATGTTGCGGCGCCTTCGTTACGGTCCGGTCGCCTGTCCGGCTTCGTGTTGCCATAAAGACGTCCCGCGGCATTGCGTGTGCCGGACTTCCGTCCGATTGTCGCACGGGAGGGCGTTTTCCTGCGGGAGCCCTGCAAAGCCGACTACCCCTCCTCGGGGAAGTGCCTTAACAAACAAGAGCAACTCGCAAGTAAACTTGCAGTTGCTCCATTCACGCTCCGCGACCGGGGTCGGTCCCCGGGACCTTCTGCAGAAGGTGTACCGGAAAAGCGGGGATTCACTTCGCTGCGCTCGTTGATCCCCGCAGGGGGGAGCTCTGCAAAGCCGACTACCCCTCCTCGGGGAAGTGCCTTAACAAACAAGAGCAACTCACAAGTAAACTTGCAGTTGCTCTTGTTTGTTAAGACCCGCACCTTGCGGCGCGGGTCGGCTTTGGCGGAAAGAGAGGGATTCGAACCCCCGGTACAGTTGCCCGTACACCGCATTTCGAGTGCGGCCCGTTCGACCACTCCGGCATCTTTCCGTTGCATCGCAGGGGGCATATCCCTCCTGCTTACGGGCTACAAAAGTAATAATAATTTGCAAATTAACTACCGCTCGGAAAAAATTGCGTATTTAATTTGCGGAATCCGGCCCCGGAAAGGGGCCGGTTGTCGGTTGGCTGCCTTCGTGGCGGGCAGGGGGCTCAGCAGAAGGAGACCGTTCCCCGGATGCCTTGCAGCGCCCGGGGCCGCAATTCGGCAGCCATTACGAAATGCGGCGGGAGGTCGCCCGTCGGCCGGATGCCGTAACGGGTCGTGGCGCGGAAACCGAAACGATGGTAATAGGCGGGGTCGCCGCACAGGAATGCCGCGCCGAACCCCATGGATCGGGCACGGCGCATGCCTTCTTTCAGCAAGACTCCGCCCAGGCCCATACCGCGGTGGGCGGCGAGCACGGAGAGCGGAGCCACCAGCACCCCTTCGTAGCGGTTGCCGTCGGGGGAGGTCACCCGTGTCCGGGTGAACAGGACGTGTGCTACGGGTTGCTCTTCGTGGGTCGCTACCAAGGCGAGGTCGGGAATGTAATCATCCCCGGCCCGCAGCGCGGCCGCGAAATCCTGTTCCGCCCCGTCGCTGACTCGCGCCGTTTCGAAGGCCGTCCCGACGAGGCGGTAGAGCGTCTGCTCTTCGTCGGGGCGTTCGGGGCGGATGGCATAGCCTGCGGCGGACAGGGAGGAGGCGCGTAGGTCGAAACGGTAGATATGGGTCGCGGCTCCGTCCGGACCGTATCCCTCGCCGATGTACATGTAGCCGTACTTTTCGTAATATCCCTCCAGCTCGGTCGAGAGATAGAGGCTCCGGTAGCCCGCGCGGGCCGCATCGCTGCGGCACTGTTCCAGCAGCAGACCGGCGTAGCCGTGTCCGCGGAAAGGTTCGTCGATATAGAGTGCGCAAACCCAGGGATATAGGTCGTGGCGACTGATGAAATCGTTGGCGATGAGGCCGGCGCAACCGATAACGGTTTCGGAATCCATGAGGAGGTACCATTGGGGGAGGGGACCGGCCGCATACAGCGATTCCGAGATGCAGTCCTCGTAGACCGCTTGCGGTACCTCCTTCCAGCGGGAGGAGATGTATGCTATGGCTTGCCCTGCGTATGCGGGGTGTTGCCGGACGGACAGGATGCGGGGAAGGTCGTTCATCTTCGGCGCGGGGGTGAGGTTTCGGTTGTGCGGGTAGGTGCTTCGCGTGCTGCCGGAGGCGGGGCGTCGTTGTCTTCCGCCCGGCTTACCGGCTTTCCAGTTTCCGCAGCTCTTTCCATACCAGGGCCGATGCGCCGAGGACGGCGGCGTTGGCTCCGTCGATGCCCGAGGGGAGCAGTTTCACCCGTCCCTTGTAGTTGCGCAGTAGATTGGCCTCCATGTGCCTTTTGGTGGGTTCCCATAACAGGTCGCCCGATTTGGCGAGTCCCCCGAAGAGGAAGATCGCTTCCGGGAAGGAGAAGGCGACGAAGTTGGCCAGCGCCTCGCCCAGGATCCGACCCGTCATCTCGAAAGCGGCCCGGGCCGCTTCGTCGCCGTCGAGGGCGGCTTCGGCGATCATCCGGGAGTCGAGGCATTCGACCGCGACGCTTCGGAGCTTGCTGGGACGGGGATCGTCGGCCAGAATCTCCAGCATGGTGCGCACGATGCCCGTCGCGGAGACGTAGGTTTCGAGGCATCCCCGGCGTCCGCAGCCGCAGCGCCTGCCTCCGGGCCGCACCGTCACGTGGCCCAGTTCGCCGGCTGTGCCGCCCTGGCCGTAGACCATTTCGCCGTTGGCCACGATGCCGCCTCCCAGGCCCGTGCCGAGTGTGATCTCGATGAAGTCGCGCATGCCGCGTGCCCCGCCGTAGATCATCTCGCCGATGGCGGCGGCGTTGGCGTCGTTGTCGACGACCACCGGCAGGGCGGGGTAGTGTTTCCTGACGGTTTCCACAAAGGGCACGGTCAGTATTTGCGCTCCCTGCGAACCGTCCGCCGCGTGCTCGTACCACCGGATGTTGATGGGATTCTCGGCCACGCCGCTGAAATAGTTGCCGTTCGGGGCGCCGATGCCGATCCCCGCCAGGGCGGCGTCGGGGCGGGTGCGCCGGAGCGACTCGATGTCCTGCACGAGTCGTTCCACGTAATCGTCGAAATAGGGATATGCCTTGGTCTTGAAGCTTCGTTCCCCTTGCATGCGTCCTTGCGCGTCCACGAGTCCCGTGACGGTGTTCGTGCCGCCGATGTCGATTCCTATTGCCAGTTTTTCCGTCATGATAGCGTTGTGCTTGGATTTGTGCCTCTGTGCGTTCGCCCGGCCGGGATACGATGTCGGCTCTTTCCGGTATCGGAAAAGGTGCCGACGGACTTCCCGGCGAATTGGCAAAATTATCTAAAATACAATGATTGTGCAAAATCCCGCGGTTTTCCGTCTCGTTGACTTCGTCTTGGATATCCCGTCTCGGCAAAATCCGAATGCTATTCGGTTTTGCGCTCGACTTTCCGTATCTTTGCAGCGCAGGCCGTCCGAAGGAGCCAGGCGCTCCCTCCGGCGGTGTAACCGATTGATTCGATACGGAAATCATGTACAGCAAAGAAGAACTTTCGACCGTCATAGAGGAGTATGTTCATGCGCTCCCTTTCCCCGAAGAACCCGATTCGCTCTATGCCCCCATCGCCTATTCGCTCGAGCGGGGAGGCAAGCGGTTGCGGCCGCTGCTCGCCATGATGGCGTGCAATATCTTCAGCGACGATGTGGAGCGTGCGTTGCCCTGTGCGGCGGCGGTGGAGGTGTTCCACAACTTCACGTTGCTGCACGACGATATCATGGACAACGCTGCGGTGCGGCGCGGCAAACCTGCCGTGCATCGCAAGTGGGGCGCCAACAGCGCCATTCTCTCCGGCGATGCCATGATGATCTACTCCTACCGTCTGCTGGAGCGGGTCGATCCCGTCCTGCTGCCGGAGCTCTTCCCCATTTTCAACGACACCTCGCTGAAGGTGTGCGAGGGGCAGCAGTACGACATGGACTTTGAGTCCCTCGAACGGGTGCCCATGGACGATTATCTGCTCATGATATCGCTGAAGACCGCCGTGCTGCTGGCCGGGGCCACCGTGATGGGAGCGATATGCGGCGGGGCGTCGCGGGAGGACTGCGAGCGGCTCCATACGTTCGCCATGGAGCTCGGCATGGCTTTCCAGATACGCGACGACATTCTCGACAGCTACGGAACGCAGGCATCGCTCGGGAAAAAGATAGGCGGCGATATTATCGAAGGGAAGAAGACTTTCCTCACTACCGACGCGATGGAGGTTGCCGACGAGGATACGCGCAGGCGGCTGGCCGGCCTGATGCACAACAGGGAGATGATCCCCGACGAAAAGGTGACGCGCGTACTGGCCATCTACGATGCGCTCGGCGTACGCGAACGGGCCGAGGCGGCCGTGACGCGTTATACCGATCGGGCGACCGCTGCGCTCGCCGGCCTGTCGGTGCCGGCCGCAAGGCGGGAACCGATGGAGCGGCTTGCGCTCGAACTCACCAGCCGGTGGAGCTGATCCGGCATCTGCTCCGGAAACGGGGCGACAGCCTTTCGCAACGATCGACGATAGCATTTGAATGATGGCAATAAAACGCAGCGACATAGAGATAATGGCCCCGGTCGGTTCCTACGAATCACTCAGGGCGGCCGTAGCGGCCGGCGCCGACTCGGTATATTTCGGCGTGGGAAAGCTGAACATGCGTTCCCGTTCGGCGGCCAACTTTACCCTCGACGACCTGGCCCGTATCGTGGAGATCGCCCGGCAGTACGGTATCAAAACCTATCTGACGGTCAATACGATTCTCTACGACGATGAGTTGGAAACCATGCACGCTGTCGTGGACCGTGCCCTGCGCGAAGGGGTCGATGCGGTGATAGCGTCGGACCAGGCCGCCATCCTGTATGCGCGGAGCGTGGGCATGGAGGTGCATATCTCCACGCAGCTCAACGTGTCGAACACCGAAACGCTGCGTTTCTACTCCCAGTGGGCGGACGTGGTGGTGCTCGCCCGCGAACTGGACCTGGACAGGATACGGTGTATACACGACAACATTCGGGCTCAGCGGATATGCGGGCCCTCCGGGGAGCCGGTCAAGATAGAGATGTTCGCCCACGGTGCCCTTTGCATGGGCATATCGGGGAAGTGTTACCTGAGCCTGCACGAGTGCGGTGCCTCGGCCAACCGCGGGGCTTGCCGGCAGATATGCCGTCGTTCCTACGAGCTGCGCGATCGCGATACGGGCGAAACCATCGCCGTCGAGGGGCGTTACCTGCTCTCTCCGAAGGATCTGTGTACGCTGCCGTTCCTGGACCGCTTCATCGAGGCCGGCGTGCGCGTGCTCAAGATCGAGGGACGTGCCCGGTCGGCGGAGTATGTGAAGCGCGTGGTGGAGACCTACGACGAGGCCTTGCGGGCCATCGAGGTCGGGGAGTATTCGCCGGAGCGGGTGGAGGGCTGGATGGAGCGTCTTTCGGAGGTGTTCAACCGGGGATTCTGGGGCGGTTATTACCAGGGTGCTCCCGTAGTGGAGCTCAGTGCCAATTACGGTTCGTCGGCCACGGTGCGGAAAGTATATGTCGGCAAGGTCACCAATTTCTTCAAGAAGATAGGCGTTGCGGAGATACAGGTGGAGGCTTCGCCGCTCGAGCGGGGTGCCCGTTACGTGGTGCTGGGCGAAACGACCGGTGCCCTCGAAGGGGTGGTCGACGAGGTGTATGTGGCCGAACGTCCCGCCGAGGTCGCTCCCCAGGGCGTTTTCTGTTCGGTGAAAACCCCGGAGCCTGTCCGCCGGGGCGACAAACTCTATAAGATCGTTCCCGCCGAGGAGGTGGTCACGCAGTAGCGCGGCGCTTGTCGGGATTCTTTCGCTGCGGAAAGGTTCCTTTCCGCAGGCGTCATCGTCTGTTTGCAGGTTGCCGTATGTGCGGCGTGTTTCCCGTGTCGGCGGTTCGCCCCTTTTGCGTGTCGTCGGATGTCCCGTCGGGCGGTGCCGGATGGGGCCCTTCCGGTGCTCCCCGGCGTGGCGAGGGCTTCGAGGAGCTGTCTTTTGTCGGCGGAGATGCTTCGTCGTCGGCCCTGACGAAGATACCGGCCGGTAGTCGCTTACGGCAGTTGCGTGCTGCCGGGGAGAGCGGCGAGGAATCTTCGGATGGTCTCCGCCATCTTTTGCAACAGGGTATCCGGTGCGTCTCCGTTCAATGGGCGTGCATGGACGGCCGGTTTCGTTTCGGTATCATGCACGTGTATCCGGAAAGCGTATTTCCGGTTGTCGGTTTGGCGGACGGTCGCTTCCTGCCGGAGGGCGCCGTCGAACGGCGCGTCTATTTCCCGTTGCGTGCCTGTGCCGTCCGGCCGGATGTAGTTGCCGCAGGCGAGGAGGGGCGAGCGGAAACCGGCGGATGAATTCGTGACGGAAAAATCTTGCCCTGCGTGCCTCCATCCCTGTGCGGTTCGCGTTTCGTGTCCGTTTCGCCGGGGCATCTCCGCGGTGAATATCCGCTCCATGAAATCGAACAGGCCGGTCCGTCCGAACGACCGAAAAAGCAGTCGTGCAGTTGTCGGTCCCTTCTGCCGGCGTTGTCCGAACGAAACCTCCCTATGGCTGACCTTCTTTTCCGACGCTTCGGTTATCGCCTCGCGGCCGCCGGGGAGGATGGAGGAGAAGGTGCCGAGTCGCGGGTATTCCGGCTCCGTGAGGCCGGTCCGGACCGGTTTCACGAAACGCTCTTTGCGGTTCACGTTTTCGGAGTAGGTCGTTGCGGTTGTCGGTTGCAGGAACGGCCACTGCTCCCCAGGAGCAGTGGCCGTCCGGTTGGGTGTCGGGCAGCGTCTTAGCTGCAACGCGACCAGCCGCACGAGGTGCAGTGCGGGCACTTCTCCTGGAAGACGAGCGACTCTTCGCCGCAGTTGGGGCACTTCTGCTTGTGGATCTTCGTGCCGTCTTTGATGTACTGCTTCAGGGCGCGAGCCACACCGCTCTGCCAGTTACTGATCGTTTCGCTGTCGAAGCTGAGACCGTCCACCAGGTTCACCACGTCTACGATGGGCATGCCGTTGCGCAGCACGCCGGAGATGAGTTTCGCGTAGTTCCAGAACTCCTTGTCGAACAGGCGCGAGATGCCGCCGATGACGTGCGGGTAGCCGTATTTGTCCTGGTAGCGGAAGTCGTAGCGTTTCTGGCCGTCCTCCTCCTTGACCTTGATGATGAATCCTTTGTTGATGGACTTGGGGATGTAGAGGGAGTCCTCCTCGATCTTACCGGTGAAAATCTCGTACGGGTGACCGTTGTAGATACCCACGAAAGCGATCCAGTCCTCCGCGCCGTTTTTGAAACGGACCACGTCGGCCTCCAGTTCGATGGGGCGTGCCAACGGCGGTTTGTATTCGTCGCCCTCGTAGTTCTCCTTCTCTTTTTTCTTGGGCTTCGTATCCACCAGTACGCCGGCCCGCGAGCCGTCGCGATAGACGGTCACGCCTTTGCAGCCGCTCTCCCAGGCCGCCTGGTAGACCTTGCTGACGAGCTCTTCGGTGACGCTTTCCGGCAGATTAACCGTAACCGATATGGAGTGGTCCACCCACTTTTGGATGGCGCCCTGCATCTTTACCTTGGCCACCCAGTCGATGTCGTTGGCGGTCGCCCGGTTGTAGGGCGACTCTTCCACGAGCTTGTCGAGCTCGGCGTCGCCGATGCTGTCGAGTGCGGATATGTCGTGGCCGGTGACCTCGAGCCAGGTGATGAACTTGTGATGGAATACGTTGTATTCTTCCCACGAATCGCCCACTTCGTCGGTAAAGGTGATCTTGACGTTCTTGTCGGTCGGGTTGACCTTGCGGCGGCGTTTGTAGACCGGACGGAAAACGGGCTCGATTCCCGAGGTGGTCTGCGACATGAGCGACGTGGTTCCCGTGGGGGCGATGGTGAGCATGGCGATGTTGCGACGGCCCACCTGCGTCATCTCTTCGTACAGAGCCGGGTCGGCTTCGCGGATGCGGGCGATCATCGGGTTGCCCTCCTCCTTGAGGTTGTCGTACATCGGGAAGGCACCCCTTTCGCGGGCCATCTTCACCGAAGCGCGGTAGGCCTCGATGGCGAGCGTCTTCTGTACCTTCACCGCGAATGCGATCGCTTCGTCGGTGCCGTAGGTGAGGCCCAGGGCCGCCAGCATGTCGCCCTCGGCGGTGATGCCGAGGCCCGTCCGGCGTCCCTTGAGCGCCTTCTCGCGGATCTTTTCCCATAGGGTGAGCTCCACGCGGCGGATGTCGAGGTCCTCCGGATCGTGCTTGATCTTGTTGTAGATGATCTCGATCTTTTCGAGTTCGAGGTCGATGATGTCGTCCATCAGGCGCATGGCCGATTCCACATGGCTGCGGAACTTGTCGAAGTTGAACTTCGCCTGCGGGGTGAAAGGATCGTCCACATAGCTGTAGAGGTTCATTGCCAGCAGACGGCAACTGTCGTAGGGGCAGAGCGGTATCTCGCCGCAGGGGTTGGTGGATACGGTGCGGAAGCCTTCGTCGGCATAACAGTCGGGCACCGATTCGCGCAGGATGGTGTCCCAGAACAGCACGCCCGGTTCGGCGCTCTTCCAGGCGTTGTGGATGATCTTGTTCCACAGCGTACGGGCGTCGATCTCCTTCGTGTAGAGAGGGTTCTCCGAGTCGATCGGGAAGGTCTGCACGTACTTCTCGTTGTTGAGGACGGCGTGCATGAAGGCGTCGTCTATCTTGATGGATACGTTGGCGCCCGTCACCTTGCCCGTCTCCACCTTGGCGTCGATGAAGTTCTCCGCATCGGGGTGTTTGATCGAGAGCGAGAGCATCAGTGCGCCGCGCCGGCCGTCCTGCGCCACCTCGCGGGTGGAGTTGGAGTAGCGTTCCATGAAGGGCACGATGCCGGTTGCCGTGAGGGCGCTGTTGAGGACGGGACTTCCGGTAGGCCTGATGTGCGAGAGGTCGTGTCCGACTCCGCCCCTGCGCTTCATGAGCTGTACCTGTTCCTCGTCGATGCGGATGATGCCGCCGTAGGAGTCGGCGGGGTTGCGGTGGCCGATGACGAAGCAGTTGGAGAGCGACGCTATCTGGAGGTTGTTGCCGATACCCGTCATGGGACCTCCCTGCGGGATGATGTAACGGAACTCCTTGAGCAGGTCGTAAATCTCCTGCGCCTTCATCGGATTGGGGTAGGTGTTCTCGATGCGTGCCAGTTCGTTGGCGATTCGCCAGTGCATCTGTTCGGGCGATTTCTCGAAAATGTGGCCGAACGAATCTTTCAGCGCGTATTTGCTGACCCATACCATGGCGGCCAGGTCATCGCCTTTGAAGTACTCCTTGGCGCCCTCTATCGCCTCGTTGTACTGGTATTCGGTGAGGGTGCGCCCGTCTGCACCCACGTGTCTCTTAACGTCGGACATAAGTCAAAATTTATGATGTTGGTTCTTAGATGTTTCTCTGACAGCGGACGGCTCCCGGCCGCCGACTACAAGTTTACGCCCATTTTCCGGACCCTCCATCCGTCCGGCTGTTTAGTTATCAACAACCGATTAACATTCGACAATTATCTTATTTACAAAGCGTTACGGATACCTTGCGAAGTTTGCCTCCCAAGGGCGGGGCGAGCTTTGAAACCGTCGCGCAGACCCGGCGCAACTGCGGGAACTCGGCGTAAAGCGCTTCGATGATGCGCAACGTCACATGTTCCAGAATATTCGACTTCTGCTTCATGCACTCCGCCACGATGGTATATACCCGGAGATAGTTTACGGTCTTCGTGACGTCGTCGGTCTGTGCCGCCTCGTCGAGTTCGGCATCGAGCGAGAGGTTGACCAGAAAACGGTTGCCTACCACCTTTTCCAGGTCGTAGCAGCCGTGATAGGCTTTGAACTCCATCTCGTCCAGGGTAATGGTGTATATCATGGTATGGATCGTTTGGGTGCCGGGGCGTGCGGCTCCGGGCGTTCGGAATAACAAAGGTACGATTATTTTCCGGCATTGCGCATCTTTTTCGTCGGACGGGCCGGGGCCGCCGGCCGTGCGGAGCGCTGCGTGCGTCGGCGTAACGGAGTAAGGAACAGGGGAGTATGTACAGGTGGCGGGGTGCGTCGGGCGAACCGCCCGACGGGATTATTTTCGTTGTGCCGCTTCGGGCGCCGCCTTGTGGAGTGTTGGCCGGTCGGCGGCATTTTCGTAAATTTGCGGTAAACCCGATAATGAGGAACTATATGAAACGATACGTCGTTTACAGCCGGTCCGCATGGCTGCTTACCGTCGGTCTGTCGGCACTCCTTTGCGGAACCGTACTGGGGCTTTTGCTCCTGTGCGAAGAGCGGTGGCTGGTGCTCTCGTGGAGCATCCTGGTCGTGGTGATGTTGGGCGTATCCTTATATTATGCGCCTATGCGCATCGTATTGGAGGACGATGCGCTTCGGATCGAACGGTCGCTCCGCATAAAGGCCATCCCGCTCGCCCTCATCGGGGAGGTGCGTCCGTACCGCCCGGCCTGCGCGGCCGTTTCCCTCTGCGGAAGCGGAGGATTCCTGGGGTACTGGGGTTGGTTCGCAGAGAAGGGGCTGGGACGGTATTTCGCATATTACGGCCGCAAGTCGGACTGTTTTCTGGTGACGTTGAAGGACGGCAGGAAGTATGTGCTCGGTTGCCGGGAGGCGTCCGATCTGGTCGGGGCGCTTGGGGCCCGGCTGGCAGCGCGTTCCTGACCCGCCGTGCGGTGCGTCGGGTTTCGGCGTTGCTGCGCGTATTCCGTGTCGGAAGAGCTTTGTGGCGGCCCGGTTGCCTTGGGCGGGACGGTTCAGAGACCCTCGCTCGTCGGGGCGGCGCTCCGCCGGCTGCGACCTGGGGGAATGGGGGCGGACAGGTACTTGAAAAGGGCGTTACGTAGTGCTACGTAACGCCCTCGGTTGTCGATGAAAGAGTTCTCGCAAGGCGGAGTTCCGTGCCGCCTTGTCCGTATGCTGATCCTTGATTATTTTCGGGTCATTCGTGCGCCGGCCTCGATTTTGTCGAAGCCCTCCAGCATCGCATCCATCTGGGGGGCGAGCTGGGTCAGCAGGGCGGCGACCTCCGGATTCCCCTCTCCGAGGAACGCGGCGATGGCGTTCATGGCGTCCTTGTTCGTACGCCAGGTTTCGACGATCATCCCCTTGTCGAGGTAGAGGGCGAGCTCCTTGTCGGCGAGCCGGTATTTGAACGTGATCTTGGCGGTGTTGTCCGCTGCCGAGTAGGTGAAGATGCCCTGGGTGAACTTGGTCAGAATCTCCTTGGTCGCGGCCGCCGTCTGCGGGTCCTCTTCCGCATCCAGCAGGTTGTCGATCGTTTCGGAGGAGAGGGTGAAGACGGCCCGATCGCCGCTGAGGGCGTAGGTGATAGCATCGGCGGCGACTCCTTCCGCTTCGTCGGGCAGAATCGGTACGGTGCCCTCTTCGGGGTCGTCGAAGACGATGACGATGGAGCCGTCCGGACCGAAAGTGATCTCCGACGTGCCTCCCATGTCGGTCGTCGAGGTCATTGCGTAGGCTGCCGCGATGACTTGCGCGAAGGTGATGTCCATTCCGTCGGCGGTGAGGGCCGTCGCTTCGGGATCTTTGGCCTGCATGTCGGAGTAGAGCGGCTTGGCCTCCATGCGGTAAGTACCTGCGAAGAGGGTGTCGCCGGCCGGCATGTCGGCGGGTTTCTTGTCGCAGCCCGCCAGGTGCATTGTTGCGGTCATCGCCGCTACGGCGAGCAGACCGCTGATCGTTTTTTTCATGCTTTTTCGGATTGGTGTAGTGTCAATCGATGATCTCGAGGTTCGCATACCGGCTGAGGAGGCTTTTCCTGCCCGCGCTCTCGAAGAGTACGGTGACCTTCACGTCGGCCGCCATCTCCTCCACGCCGGTGATCTCGCCCCGTCCGAACTTGGCGTGTTCCACCCGCATCCCTACGGCATAGCGGGAGGTTGCGGCGGGACGACCGGGGGCGGGGCCGCTCTCTTCCTGCGTCATGCGCCGGCTGCCCATGCTCTTCATGGTGCGGGTGTCGGGCGGCGCGGATACGATGTAGGGCGTGCGGGGTTTTGGGGATGCCTGTTCGGCCGAGCGCCTGTTCGGCGGAGTTCCCGTGCCTTTGCGGGGCTGGCCGTCGTAGGCGGCGCGTTCGGACTGCCGCCTGTCGTAGCGCTGCCGCAGCGTGGCGATCGGACCCTCTTCCGACTCCTCGTCCATGTCGGCCGGGAGATCGACGTAGCGCGGGTCCATCTCCGTGATGAAGCGGCTGGGATTGCAGAATTCGGTGTTGCCCCACTTGAAACGCTGCCGGGCAAAGGATACGAACGCTTTTTTCCGGGCCCGTGTGACGGCGACGTAGAAGAGGCGGCGCTCCTCCTCCAGCTTGTCCTGCGAAGTGGCGCTCATCACGCTGGGGAAAAGGTTCTCCTCCACGCCCACGATGAAGACCGTGTCGAACTCCAGTCCCTTGGCCGAGTGGACGGTCATCAGCACCACGCGGTTCTTGGACTCCTCGCCCTCCTTGTCCATGTCGGTCATCAGGGAGATGTTCTGCAGCCACTCCTCCACGGTGGGTTCGGCTGCGGATTCCGCGTCGCCCTCCTCGTAGGCCAGCACGATGCGTTCCTCCTTGAAGTTCTGCATGGAGGCGAGCAGCTCGTTGATGTTTTCCAGAGCGCCTTCCGATTCGGGCGAAGGGTTCAGGCGGTAGCTGCCGATGAGCCCCGACCGGGTGGCCACTTCGAGGCCGAACTCGTGCAGCGGCTTGGTGGCGCGTTCCAGCGAAAGGGAGCGGATCATCCCGGTGAAGTCGGCGAGTTTCTTCGCGGCCGTTTTCAGCTCGGGAATTTCGTCGCTGTCCGTGCCCTCGAGGACCTCCCACATGCTCACGCCCCGCTCGGCGGCGACAGCTGCCACGCGGGCCACCGTGACCGCACCGATGCCGCGGGCCGGGGTGTTGATGATGCGCCGCAGCGCCTCGTTGTCGCGCGGATTGACGATCAGCCGGAAATAGGCCACCAGGTCCTTGATCTCCTTGCGGTCGTAGAAGGAGTGACCGCTGTAGATGCGGTAGGGGACGTCGCGGCGGCGCAGGGCGTCCTCGATGGCACGCGACTGGGAGTTGTTGCGGTAGAGGACGGCGATCTCGCTCCACCGGCCCTCGTTCTCCCGTCCCGCCTGTTTGGCGAGGTCGGCCACCAGGTAGGCCTCCTCCTGATCGGTGTAGGCCTTCAGTACCTTCACCCGGTCGCCTTCGTCGTTCTCCGAGAAGACGTTCTTGGGGATCTGGCGGTCGTTCTTGGCGATGATGCTGTTGGCGGCGTTGACGATGTTGCGGGTCGAACGGTAGTTCTGCTCCAGCTTGAAGACCTTCGCCTGGGGGAAGTCGTTCTGGAACCGGAGGATGTTCTCTATCTTGGCGCCGCGGAAGGAGTAGATGCTCTGTGCGTCGTCGCCCACCACGCAGACGTTGGAGTGGAGCTGTGCCAGGCGTCGCACGATGAGATACTGCGCGTAGTTGGTGTCCTGGTACTCGTCCACGAGGATGTACCGGAACCGGTTCTGGTACTGTTCCAGGGCATCGGGAAAGTCGCGGAAGAGAATGTTCGTGTAGAGCAGCAGGTCGTCGAAATCCATGGCGTTGTTGGCCTTGCACCGCCGCGTGTATTCCAGGAAAATGGCGGAGAATTCGGGGCGTCGTCGCTGTCGGTCTTCGGCGACGAACGAAGGGTTGGCCGCATAGGCTTCCGCGGTCACCAGGTTGTTCTTCGCCAGCGAGATGCGCGAATGGATGTCGCGCGGCTTGTATTCGTCGGTGCTGAGATTGCGCTCCTTGACGATGGTCGAGAGCAGGCTCTCGCTGTTGGACGAGTCGTAGATCGTGAAGTTGGGGTCGAAGCCGAGCCTTTCGGCCTCCTGCCGCAGGATGCGATAGAAGATCGAGTGGAACGTCCCCATCCAGATGTAGCGTGCGCGGCCGTCGGGGACGAGCTGCTGGATGCGTTCGCGCATCTCCCGTGCGGCCTTGTTGGTGAAGGTGAGCGCGAGGATCGAGCCGGGCTGGATGCCCTGTTCGATCATGTAGGCGATGCGGCTGGTGAGCACGCGCGTCTTGCCCGAGCCGGCCCCGGCCACGATCAGGGAGGGGGCGTCGTAGTGCAGTACCGCCTCTTTCTGGGCGGGATTGAGCGTATCTGTGAAATGGGACATCGTCGGTCGTAATGGAATGGGGGCGTGTCGGGCACGCCCTACGATGTCGCAAAGGTAGCCAAAATCGCCGGATTTCTATCGCTCCCTGCCGGGCGGCTCTTTCGGTGGAGCTCGGCGAGGGGGCGCGGGGAGGGGTGGAGATGCGGAAAATTTCCGGTTTTTATACTAACTTTGTGTGACTGTCGTTACTAATTCCGCAAAACAGTCGGAGCGGTCGGAGCCCGTCGCGGGGTCCGACGAAGAGATACGAAAAACATACCAGCTCGGAAATGAACGAAATAGTAAACATCAATGAACTGAACGAGCGCATCCGGCGCGAAAGCCTGTTCGTGGATACGCTCAGCAGCGAGGTGGGAAAGGTCATCGTGGGGCAGAGGCACCTGGTCGACACCCTGCTGATAGGACTTCTCTCCAACGGGCACATCCTGTTGGAAGGGGTGCCGGGCCTTGCCAAAACGCTCGCCATCACTACGCTCGCCAAGGCGGTGGACGCACGTTTCAGCCGCATCCAGTTCACTCCCGACCTGCTTCCCGCCGACATCGTCGGTACGTTGATATACTCCCAGAAGCAGGAGGAGTTCTATGTCAGACGAGGTCCCGTTTTCGCCAATTTCGTACTGGCCGACGAGATCAACCGCTCGCCCGCCAAAGTACAGAGCGCCCTGCTCGAGGCGATGCAGGAGCGGCAGGTGACCATCGGCGAGGAGACCTATCCGTTGCCCGAACCGTTTTTGGTGCTGGCCACCCAGAACCCGCTCGAGCAGGAGGGTACCTATCCGTTGCCCGAGGCGCAGGTGGACCGTTTCATGCTCAAGGCGCGGATCACCTACCCGAAAAAGCAGGAGGAGCGCGACATCATCCGCATGAACCTGCAGGAGGGGGGATTTCCCGAACCGGCGCGGGTCGTCGGACCGGAGGAGATCGTCCGGGCCCGGCGGGTGGTGTCCGACGTCTACATGGACGAGAAGATCGAGCAGTACATCATCGACATCATCTTCGCCACGCGCGAGCCGCAGGAGTACAAGCTCCGCAAGCTCGCTCCGATGATCGCCTACGGCGGTTCGCCCCGTGCGAGCATCGCGCTGGCCAAGGCGGCCAAGAGTTACGCCTTCATCCGTCGCCGGGGGTATGTCATCCCGGAGGATGTGCGGGCCGTCTGCCACGACGTGTTGCGTCACCGCATCGGACTCACCTACGAGGCCGAAGCGGAGAACATTTCCACCGAAGAGATCATCACCGACATACTCAACGCGGTGGAGGTGCCCTGAGGGGCCCCGTCGCCATCGTAATTCCGTAGAGCGGCATGGAGAACGGCAGCAGCGACATACTCAGGCAGGTACGCAAAATAGAGATCAAGACGCGCGGGTTGAGCAACGACATCTTCGCGGGCCATTACCGCAGTGCCTTCAAGGGGCGCGGCATGGCATTCAGCGAGGTGCGCGAGTACCGTGCGGGCGACGACGTGCGCGATATAGACTGGAACGTCACCGCCCGCAGCCGCAATCCGCACATCAAGGTCTACGAAGAGGAGCGCGAGTTGACCATGATGCTGCTGGTCGACGTCAGCGGTTCGCGCCTGTTCGGCACGGCGGAGCGGTTGAAGAAGCAGGTCATTACCGAAATCGCCGCCGTGCTCGCTTTTTCCGCCACCGAGAACAACGACAAGGTGGGCTGCATCTTCTTCAGCGATCGCGTCGAGAAGTTCATTCCCCCCAAAAAAGGGCGCTCCCACATCCTGATGATTATCCGGGAGTTGATCGAGTTCGTGCCGCAGCACCGCGGTACGGCGCTTTCGGAACCTTTCCGTTACCTTACCAACGTCATTCGGAAGCGTTGCACGGCTTTCGTGCTCTCGGATTTCATCGAGCCGGACGACGACAAGGAGAAGTTCGAGGAGGCGCTCAAGATCGCTTCGGGCAAGCACGACATCGTGGGGATACGCGTCTATGACCGGCGTGACGCCGAGTTGCCCGATGTGGGGATCGTGGAGGTGCAGGATGCCGAAACGGGCCGCAAGGTGTGGATCGACACGTCGCTCGATTCGCTGCGGCGCCGTTACCGCGACCGGTGGGAGCGGATGAGCGGCGAAACGGCCTCCGTGCTCAACCGCAGCCGGGTGGATCATGTGTCGGTCGTTACCGACGAGGATTATGTCAAGGCATTGATTAAACTGTTCGGAAGAAGATGAGCAAGAGGATTGTCGTGCTGTTGGGAATCGTTTGGGCCTGCGCCTTGTGGGTGCCGGGCGTGCGGGCCGCCGCGCCGGTGGTCCGGGCTACGCTCCGGCCCGACAGCGTGCTTATCGGCGACCGTTTTTCGATAGAGGTCCTGATCGAGAAGGACATGATGCAGGTGGTGGCGCTTCCCGCCTTCGGCGAGGAGCTCGCGGGCGGCGGCAACCTGGAGCTGCTTCGGGAGTGGCCGCTCGACACGCTGAGCCGGGAAGGGCGGCGGCAGGTGCTCCGCAAACGTTACGAGTTGACCTCCTTCGAGGCCGGCGTATACGAGCTGGGGCGCTATCCGGTGCTCTACGGCGACAAGAATATCGTCGACACGCTCTATTCGCAGCACCCCCTGCGCGTGGTGGTCGATACCTTTCCGGTGGATACGCAGAAGAGCACCGTCTACGACATCAAAGGACCGGAGCAGGCTCCGTTGATGGTGGGCGAGTTCGCAGGCTATGCGGCCTGGGGGCTGGTGCTGGCTTTGGCGGTCGCCGCGGCTGTGATTCTTTTCTGCCGTTTCCGGGCCCGTAGGCGGCGTACCGCGGCCTCGGCGGGAGTGCCGGTCGAAGCCGTTCCGCCCCATGTGCGGGCGATCCGGGATTTGGAGGAGCTCCATCACCGGAAACTGTGGCAGAGCGGTCGGGAGAAGGCTTACTATACGCAACTGGCCGGAATCGTACGTTCTTATCTGAACGGCCGCTACAGCATCAATGCGATGGAGATGACCTCGGACGAGATCATGACGGCCGTCGCGGCGTTGCCCCTTTCGGAGAAGAACCGCCGCGATCTGCAAGCCCTGCTGGTGACGGCCGACCTGGTGAAGTTCGCCCGACACGTGCCCGCCGGGGAGGAGAACGAGCAGTTCTACTATGCGGCCTACTATTTCGTGGAGGATACCAAGGAGGTGCCGGCGGAGGCGGGTGCCGACGAGGAAGAAGAGAAAAAGGAGGGGGACGATGGGAAGGAGAGCCTTTGAATATGCCGTCGGGGCTGTGGTTTTTGCCGCCGCCCTCCTCGGATGGGGAGAGGCTGCCGGGCAGCAGTATCCCGAACGCCGGCATCTGCGTG
Source organism: uncultured Rikenellaceae bacterium (assembly GCA_910577285.1). GTDB lineage: Bacteria > Bacteroidota > Bacteroidia > Bacteroidales > Rikenellaceae > Tidjanibacter. The sequence goes on from CAJTLO010000002.1 coordinate 253,146, forward strand.
CCGGTAATCGGAGCTACGAGGCGCAGGATTACGTCGCCGGTGCCGAGGCTTTCCGGGCGGCGCTGGAAGAGGCGCCCGCGTCGTTCGCTGCGTCGTTCAACCTGGCCGATGCGCTCTACAAACAGGGCGATGCCGCCGGGGCCGCCGAGGTGCTCGGTGCGTTGGCCGAACGGCCCGACCTGACGCCCGACCAGCGGGCCAGGGTGTTTCATAACCTCGGCAACAGCATGTTTGCACAGCAGAAGTTGACGGAAGCCGCCGAATACTACAAGCAGTCGTTACGGGAGAATCCAGCCGATCTCGAAACGAAATACAACCTCGCGTATGTCCAGAAGTTGCTCGAAGAACAGTCCGATGAGGAGAGGCAGCATAACGGGCAATCGGACGATAACCGGCAGAACGACGCACAACAGGGCGACGACGGGCAGGGCGACGATCCGCAGTCCGAAGGCCGGCCGGATGACGACGGGGCCGGCGACCGGGAGGGCGATCCGGACCGCGGACAGGATAATCGGGACGGGAATGGGGACGACCGGCCGGAGAATCCGGAAGACTCCGGCGAGGAGCGGGACGGGGATTCCGGCGACCGGGAGTCCGATGGAAAGCCCCGGTCGGAAACCTCTGCCGGGGAACGGGAAACGGCGGGAGGAATGAGCCGCGAGGATGCCGAGCATATCCTGGACGCCATGCAGCGGCAGGAGGACAAGACGCGCGAGAAGGTGAATGCCCGGCGTGCCGTGGGCGTGGCCCGGTCGGGAAAGAACTGGTAGGCGCGCGGGAGTGTGGAGAACGATATTGAATGAATGACATGAAGATAACGCAGTTCGCCGATCCGGAGCTTTTGTGGCTTTTGTGGCTTTTGCTCCCGATGGTCGCGCTCTATGTGTGGCGTGTCCGCCGGGGCGGTTCCGCGTTGCGCATCTCGTCGGTGGCTCCCCTGGAAGGAGCGGCGAAAGGGGTGAGGTATTGGGCGCGGCACCTGCCTTTCGTGTTGCGCTGTGCGGCGGTGGCGTTGCTGGTGGTGGCGCTTGCCCGGCCGCAGAACACCGAGCGGGGAACCTCCACCACCACCGAAGGGATCGACATCGTGTTGGCGATGGACGTATCGACCAGCATGTTGGCCCGCGACTTCGAGCCCGACCGCATCACTGCGGCCCGGGATGTGGCCGCCCGGTTCGTGGCCGACAGGCCCCACGATCGTATAGGGATCGTGGCATTCGCGGGCGAGAGCTTTACCCAGAGCCCTCTGACGACCGATCGGAGTACGCTCCAGACGTTGTTGGGGCAGGTCAGTGCCGGGATGATCGAGGACGGTACGGCGATAGGCAACGGGTTGGCCACGGCCGTCAACCGGCTGCGCGAGAGCGATGCCAGGAGCAAAGTGGTGATCCTTTTGACCGACGGCGTGAACAATGCGGGGCAGGTGTCGCCCGCTACGGCGGCCGATATCGCCGCTTCGTACGGCATACGCGTCTACACGATCGGTGTGGGGACCCGCGGGACGGCTCCCTATCCGGTGCAGGATATGTGGGGGGCGGTACGTTACGTCCCCGTGCAGGTGGAGATCGACGAGGAGATGCTCGCCGACATCGCTTCGCGGACGGGAGGGGAGTATTTCAGAGCCACCGACGCCGGGACGCTGGCGGAGATCTACGCCCGGATCAACCGGATGGAGAAGAGTCGTGTGGAGACCAGCGAGTACACCATGCATACGGAGCTGGCCGGGAGGTATATGCTTTGGGCATTCGTGCTGCTCGTGGCGGAGTTTCTCGTGCGCTTCCTGTGGCTCAGGAGGTTGCCGTAGCCCGGGGTGCGGAGCAGATTGCTGCGGGGGGCTCCGTGGGCGTGCGGTGCGGGTATTGGCGTACGGACCGTTTCCGTGAGGCGCCCGGGCCGGTTTGCCGTACGACGGATTCCGGCGGCGCTGCGGGCTGCGGCGAAGGAGGGGAGGACCTTTCCCGCGTCGCGCACTGCGGACGTCTTCGACGGAGGAAGAGGGGGAGACTCCCGGATAGAAACAGATTGACAGAAGAGAGATGGTAAGATTTGCGGTTCCGGATTATTTATACCTGTTGACGGCGGTGCCGTTGCTTGCGGCGGTGTATCTGCTCGCTCTCCGGTCGCGTCGCAGGAGACTTGCGCGTTTCGGCAATCCCCTGACGCTCGCGGGGCTCATGCCCGAGGCCTCGCCGGCCCGCATGCGCAACAAGGTGGTGCTTTTCCTTGCGGCGCTGGTGTTGTTGACCCTGGCGCTTGCCCGGCCGCAGCTCGGCTCCAAATTGCGGGAGGTGGAGCGCGAGGGGGTGGAGATCATGCTGGCGGTCGATGTTTCCAACTCCATGCTGGCCGACGATTTTGAGCCCAACCGGCTCGAACGGACCAAATATGCCGTGGAGCAGGTGTTGGAGGGACTGGAAGAGGATAAGGTAGGCGTGGTCGTCTTTGCGGGCGACGCCTACGTGCAGCTTCCCATAACCTCCGATTATCTGACGGCCCGCACTTTTGTGTCGCAGATAGCGCCCGATATGGTTTCCCGGCAGGGCACCGCATTGGGGAGCGCCATTTCGCTCGCAGCCTCGTCGTTCACTTCGGAGAGCGGAACGAGTCGTGTCATCGTCCTCATTACCGACGGGGAGAACCACGAGGACGATCCGCTCGGTGCCGCGGAGCATGCCGCCGCGCAGGGTGTGACGATCTATACCATCGGTATCGGTACGCCGGAGGGGGCTCCCATCGAGCTGGGGGGCGACTTCATCCGGGACGAAAACGGGGAGATCGTGGTGTCCAAGCTGGACGAGAAGACGTTGCAGGAGATCGCCCTGGCCACAGGCGGAGCCTATGTGCGTGCCGGCAACCGGTCGATCGGGCTGCAGGAGATCATCTCCCGGATCAACGAAACCGAAAAGGCCCGACTGGCGGCGACGGTGTTCGAGGAGTACGACGAGCGTTACCAATACCTGCTCGCTGCGGCGCTCGTGCTGCTGTTGCTGGAGTTCGTGCTGCTCTCCCGCCGCAATCCTTTGCTGGCGCGTTACAATATCTTCAACCGTCCGGGGGCCGGCGACGGCCGGTAGCGGGACGGTTTCTTTACCTTTCCAGGCCTGTTTCCGAATTCCGTCGCGCCGGCCGCATCTTTTCGTGTCCTGTGTCGTGCGGAGCGGGATGCGTTCGGGCGTATGCCTCGTGCGGCATCACTCGCCGAACCAGAAGCGGGAGGAGTACGCCTTCTCCGTTTCGTATTCTACGGGGTCGGGGAGATGGTGGTAGAAGTCGATGCGGGTGAAGGTCTGCAGGCTGTCTATCGAAACGGCGTAATCGACATAGTCGCCCTCGAAACGTGTCGCGTTCGGGAAGAGAAACCCGATGGCCTCGAACGCGTCTTCCTCTTTTGTCAGGATCGCTTTGTAGAAATATTCCGGGATGCCGATGCCCGAGGAGAGCCTCTCCAGACCGGGGGCGAGGAGACCTCCGGTGACGATGTAGAGCGTGTCGTGCCGCACGGCCCATCGCCGTACCTGCTCTTCGAGCGCCTTCCACGGTCCGCGGTTCAGGGCGGGGGTCTGCGGCGAGATGTTGGAGAGATAGAACGTGCAGTCGTTCTCCTCCTGGGAACGGGAACGGTCGGCCGAGGGGCAGAGGTGTCCCCGGTCGTAGCCGCTCCCTTTGTAGTCGGAGGTGAAGGCGGTGGGGTACCCCTCCCTGACCACGGCGGGGTCGGGCACGAACCGGTCGCGACGTTTGGCCCGGCCGGGGGCGGCATCCTCTCCCGTGAGGGTGTAGGCGACCCACGCGGCTTGCCGGTATGCGGTGTCGTACCGCAGCGTGTAGCGGCCTTGCGTATTCTTTATCACGATGTCGGCGCTGTCGAAAGCGGGCAGTTCCAGGGGGCCGGTGACGCTCCATGTCCCGGGGATGGTTGAGGACGGTGGAGCTCCTTCGTCGTCGGGGGTGCGCTTCCCGGGGATGGGGTCGGCGGAGCGGTCGGAGACGGCGGGTGGCTCGTCTGCGTCGGGCTGCGTTCCGGACGCTTCCGTCGCGGGTGCGGAGGGGGCGGCGAGGGGGTGGTGCATGCAGTATTCGTAGTAGAGCCGGCATGCCAGGACGAGCAGCACGAAGAGCGCCGTGCCGATGAGGCGGTTGCGGTGCCGTTCCCGGCGGGAGATGTCGTTCGTGCGGTTGTCCATGCGCGTGGGGATTATCGATGCAAAGATAGCGTTCGGGAAGGAAAAGCCGGCGGAGCGGCCGTGTCCTTTTCGTGTTTCCCGGGCGCGGGAGATGGCGGAAAGCGTTCCGGGACCCTCGGCCGGCGGGAGCGGGGTGTTTCACGATGCGGGCGGCGTCCTTGCCCGGACCGCCTCGGCGGGAGCGGCCGTTGTCCGCTCGTCGCGGCGTCTCTGCCGCCGGCTGCGGAGGAATTGTGAAACTCGTTCCAAACCCCTATCTTTGTATCGGTGCGGTCTGCGGACCGTACCGGACAATGCGACGAGTAATCAGATATAAAACCGAAACGTACATGAAAAAACTTTTCCTTTCGGCGCTCTGTGCGCTGGCGCTGGGGCTCACGGCCTCTGCGGACGAGGGTATGTGGCTGCTGCCCTACCTCCAGAAAACCAATTATGCCGATATGAAGGCGGCCGGTCTGAAGCTGAAGGCGACCGACATCTACAACCCCGACGGACAGTCGCTCAAGGATGCCATCATCATCTTCGGTTCGGGTTGTACGGGCGAGATCGTTTCGCCCGACGGGCTCATCTTCACCAACCACCACTGCGGTTACGGCAGCATTCAGCAGCTCAGCACTACCGAACACGACTACCTGGCCGACGGTTTCTGGGCGATGAACCGTGCCGAGGAGATTCCCGTTCCCGGTCTTTCGGTCCATTTCATCCGCAAGATCGAGGAGGTGACCGACCGCATGACCGAAGGGCTGGAGGGACTGCCTTTCGAGGAGTATACCGAAAAGGTGAACAAGCGTCGCGAGGAGCTCTCCGAGGCGTTCGCGGCGGAGTATCCCGGTAAGAAGATACGTGTGGAGAGTTTCTTCGGCGGGAACCAGTATTTCCTCTTCGTCATGGACGAGTATACCGACATCCGTTTTGTAGGCGCTCCGCCCAGCTCGATCGGTAAGTTCGGCGGCGATACCGACAACTGGATGTGGCCGCGTCACACGGGCGACTTCTCCGTATTCCGTGTCTATGCCGCTCCGGACGGAACCACCCCGGCGGATTATTCGCCCGAGAACGTTCCCTACAAAGCCCCCGTGCACCTTACCGTGTCGGCCAAAGGCTACAAGGACGGCGACTTCACCATGGTGATGGGCTTCCCCGGCTCCACCACGCGCTACATGACCACCTACGAGATCGACGAAATGCTCGACGTGGCCAATCCCAACCGCATCCTCATCCGCGGCGAACGGCAGGAGATTCTCAGGAAGGACATGGAGGCGAGCGACCGGGTACGTATCCAGTACTCCGACAAGTATGCCAATTCGTCCAACTACTGGAAGAACTCCATCGGCATGAGCAAAGCCGTGCGCAAACTCGGCATCCGCGACCGTCGCCGGGAGCAGGAAGCCGCCTTCACCCGGTGGGCACAAGCCGATCCGGCCAGGAGCGAATACCTGCGTGCCCTGCCGCTGATCGCCGCCTCCAAAGAGGTGTCGGTGCCGTTGGCGAGCGACAGGCAGGTGCTGAACGAGGCGATTGTGGGTAGTGTGGAGGTGGCGACGATCGCCGCCGTGCTCAATAAGGCGCTTCCCGAACTGCTCGCTTCCCAGCCGCAGGCTGCCGCGGAAACCGTTGCCGCGGTTTACAAGGATTACAACGAGCCGACCGACAGGAAGGTGGCCGTACGCATGATCGAACTCACGCGCGAGATGGTGTCGCCCGAAAACATGCCCGAATTCATCACTACCGAGGTCGAGGGACGTTTCGGAGGCGATGTGCAGGCCTATGTGGACTGGCTGTACGACAATTCGGTCTATGCCAACCGGGAGAAACTCGAGAACTGGCTTGCCGCCGGCAACGGGCTTCCGGCTCAGGACCCCGCCCTGGCGGTATTCGATACCACCGTTGCCAAATACGTCGACCTGGTGGCGCAGCTCCGCGAACCGGCCCTGCAATTCGCCGAGGGGCATAAGCTCTACATCAAAGGATTGCTGGAGATGGATGCCGACGGCAAACACTATCCCGATGCCAACTTCACCATCCGCCTCACCTACGGTAATGTGAAGTCGTATGATCCGGCCGATGCCGTACATTACGATTACTTCACCACGCTGGAAGGCGTCATGGAGAAGGAGGACGAGCTGAACCCCACCGAATTTACCGTGCCCGCAAGGCTCAAGGAGCTCTATGCGGAGCAGGATTACGGCCGGTATGCCGATCTGTCGGGGCTCTCCCGCAGGGAGATACGCCGCGGTGCGAAAGAGGATTTGAGAACCTGCTTCGTGTCCACCAACGACATTACCGGCGGCAACTCGGGCAGTCCGGTGCTCAACGACCGCGGACAGCTCATCGGTCTTGCGTTCGACGGGAACTGGGATGCCATGAGCGGCGACGTGCTCTTTGAAACGGAGCTTCAGCGCTGCATCAACGTGGATGTACGGTATGTACTCTTCGTGATCGACAAGTTCGCGGGTGCGGGTCATCTGCTCGACGAGATGACGATCGTGTGGTAGCCGCAAGGCCCTGGCGGTCGTTCCGGGGGAAGATCTGCTGCCGTCCTGCCCGCCCGAAGCATCGGTTCCGTACGGAGCGGTGTTTCCGCTTCCGGCGCCATGTACGGCAAGGGGGGCTGCAGTAGACACGCTGCATTGAACGATCTGTCTGAATAGCTTGATCAAGAGGCCGTTCCCCTTTCGGGGCGGCCTCTTCGTTTTGCCTCGGCCGACGGGACGGCAGGCGGCCGCGCCGGGGACCGGCGAGCGGAAAATTTCCCGGCCGCTCCCGGTGCGTGTACCGTTTCCCGGACAAAATCCGTAACTTAGCCAACGTAAAAAACCATCATTATTCCGCAGATGCTCGAAAGATTGTCGATAGAGAACTATGCACTGATACAACAGCTTGAGCTCGAACTCTCTCCTTCGCTGAATATCATTACGGGTGAAACGGGCGCGGGCAAGTCCATCCTGCTGGGGGCTCTCGGACTGATCATGGGAAACCGTGCGGATACCACCGCGTTGCAGGATACCGGCCGCAACTGCGTGATCGAGGGAGTGTTCGACATCGGCGGTCACGGCCTCGAGTCCTTCTTCGACGAGTATGAGCTGGAATACGAACGGCACACCGTCATCCGGCGCGTGGTCACCCCCGCCGGCAAGAGCAGGGCGTATGTGAACGACTTGCCGGTGCAGCTCGCTACGCTCCGGGCGCTCTCTGCGCACCTGATCGACATCCACTCCCAGAACCAGGGGGTATTGGTGGCCGACGGGGAGTTCCGCATCCGGGTGTTGGACAGCCTGGCCGACAACCGTGCCCTGCGCGAGGAATACGGTCGGGCGTACCGTGCCCTGCGCGAGCGGGAGGAGGTGCTGGCCCGTCTTCGCGAGGAGGTCGAGCGGGAACGCCGCGACGAGGAGTACATGCGTTTCCAATGGCAGCAGATAGCCGCTCTCGGCTTGCGGGAGGGAGAGCTGCCGGCATTGGAAGCGGAGCAGCGCGAACTCTCCCATGCGGAGGGGATTCTCGCCGCCCTGGCCGAGGCGGAGGGGGTATTGGAACCGGACGAAACGGGAGCGCTGGCTTCGCTGAAGAGCGCCGCCGCCGCCTTGCAGCGTGTCGCAGGTGTGTTGGAAGGGGCCTCCGTTCTGGCCGAGCGTATCCGTTCCGCTTATGTGGAGCTGAAGGATGTGGAGGGCGAACTCTCTTCGCTGGCCGGTCGGATCGAGGGCGATCCCTCCCGGCTCGAAGCGGTGGATAACCGGATAGGTGCCATCTGCGAACTGATGCGGCGTTACGGCGTCGCTACGTCGGACGACCTGCTGGAACTGGGCAACGACCTGGGAAGCCGACTCGAAGCGATCACCAATTCCGATGCCCAGGTGGCGGAGCTGGAGGGGGAGGTCGCCGCGCTCCGCACGGCGGCGGAAACGCTTGCCGCCCGACTTACCGAAGGCCGGCGTCGTGCGGCGTCGGGACTGGATGCGGAGGTGGGGCGTGTGCTTGTGCGGTTGGGGATGCCCGTTGCCCGTTTCGAAACGGAGCTTGCGCCTGCAGCCCTTTCCCCGACGGGAGCCGACGGAGTACGTTTCCTGTTCAATGCCAATGGCGGAGGAGCGCTTCAGGAGCTCGAACGCGTTGCGTCGGGAGGCGAAACGTCGCGGGTCATGCTGGCGCTGAAGTCCATCGTGGCCCGGAGTACGAAGCTGCCCACCATCCTTTTCGATGAGATAGATACGGGGGTTTCCGGTATGATCGCCGATGCGATGGGCGAGATCATCGCCGAGCTGGGCGCCTCCATGCAGGTAGTCAATATCACCCACCTGCCCCAGGTGGCTTCCAAGGGGGATACGCACCTTTTCGTGTACAAGGAGGCGACTGCTTCGGGGAATGTCACCCGTATCCGCCTGCTCGACCGGGAGGGACGTGTCGGGGAGATCGCCAAGATGCTCAGCGGGCGCGAGGTGACGGCGGCGGCCGTCGCACAGGCCCGTGCGCTGCTCGGCTACGGCGAATGAAGCGTTTGCCTTGCATGCTGTCGCGGGGAGTGTTCCCGAGACCGCAGCGAGGGGTGCGTCGTCGGCCGTTCGGCGCGAATACGGAAGAATGAGAAACTTTTTGAACCTTATGGAATATTCGGGATTACTTCAGCAATACGCTCCGGTGGCTTCGGAGGAGTTCGTAGCGTCGGCGGTGGCAAAGGCCGCGGCCGGGATGGACAGGAACCGCAACGGGGAGGTGTATAAATTCTGCTTCGGCGCACTCGACCTGACCACGCTCTCCGGGAGCGATTCGGTGCGTAGCGTGACGGAGTTCGTCGGGAAGGCGTCGGCCGTGTCTTCGCGTTATCCGGGGATGCCCGATGTGGCGACCGTTTGCGTCTATCCCGCTTTCGTGGATGTCGCGGGCCTCGGCGTAGAGGGAACCAACATCGGTGTGACGAGCGTGGCGGGAGGGTTCCCGGCGGCGCAGACCTACCTCGAGGTGAAGATGCTCGAAGTGGCGATGGCTGTCGAGAACGGAGCCGACGAGATCGACGTCGTAATGAATGGGGGCGAGATGATGGAAGGCGATTTCGACCGGCTGGCGAACGATCTCGAACTGCTTCGTCGTGAAGCGGGCAACGAGGTTGCTTTCAAGGTGATCATCGAATCGGGGATGCTCCGTACCCCGGAGGAAGTCTACCGTGCCTCGGTGCTGGCAATCCTCTCCGGAGCCGATTTCGTGAAGACCTCCACCGGCAAAACGGCCTGCGGGGCTACACCCGCTGCTGCTGCGGTCATTTGCAGCGCCATTAAGGATTACTACCTCCGGACCGGTACCCGTGTGGGCATCAAACTGGCGGGCGGCATCCGTACCGTGGAGGATGCCGTACTTTACTATACTCTTGTGGAGGATATGCTCGGTCGGGAGTGGCTTATCCCGTCGTTGTTCCGTATCGGAGCGAGCGCACCGCTTGCCAATGCGTTGCTGGCGGCCGTCACGGGCGATGCACAGCCCTATTTCTGAGCCTGGCCGGCTGCGGCGGTGCGGGCCGGACGGAGGTGTGCCCTTTTCGTTTGCAGGTGTCCGCCTCGTATCCGGAGGCTTTTCATGAGATTGTTTTGAAAGAGCCCGGCAAAGTTTGCGACTTTGCCGGGCTCTTTCGCGGATGAAGGGGCGCTGCCGGCGGGCGGTGTTGCGGGTCGACGGTCGGAGCAGGGGAGGCGATGCCTTTCCTGCGGGGTCGTGTCGCGAGGCTTGTTCCGATAGGGTGCTGCTTCGCTCCGGTCGCCTCGTGATGTACGGCGTCGGCAGGAGTCGTTTATTTCGGGGTGTGCGGTTGCCTGCGGGGTCGTGTCGCGAGGCTTGTTCCGACAGGGTATTGCTTCGCTCCGGTCGCCTCGTGGTGCACGGCGTTGGCCGGAGTCGTTTATTTCGGGGGCCGGGGAGGTAGTCCGAAGATTCGGAAAGAGGCCGGTATTCGACAAAGAGTGTGTCGCAGCTCTGAAAGACGATGGTGCCCCGGCCGTCGGTCGGATGCGGCGTCGCAAGGTGCGGCTGACGGGAGGCCATCCCGCGAAGAAGAAGACCCGCCGTCGGTCGGGTCTTCTCCCCCCGGTCGGACTCGGCGCGTGTTCTCGCCGGGCCGGGTAGCTTATTCGATTTCGAGGTCGAGTTCCCGGCGCAGTTGGTCGAGTGCAGCGTTCTTGTTGCGCAGATGGGCGAGTTTGTCTTCCGGCTTTACGGGGCGTATGGCGCTTCGGTCCTCCTTTACTTCGATGTCGAAAGCCACCGCACCCGTCACTCCGGCGATGTCGCACAACAGGTTGGCCAACTCTTTCTGGTGCTGGACGATGTCGTCGCGCAGCAGGTCGGTGGATACGGTGGTGCGGATCGTGTTGCCCGTGACCGTCATGTTGGCGAAAGCCGTGGCGAAACGGGGCCTGTGGCGTCCCAGTTCGGCGAGAAATGTTTCTTTGGCTGCGAGGATTTTCTGTTGGCTGTCGGGGTCCACCGTCTGTTTCGCAGCTTTTGGGGCGGGTTCGCCCGCCGCGGTCCGCTCTTTGGATTGGCCTCCTCCACGGAGAATATCGGCGATGGATACGCCCGAAACCGATCGTCCTGCCGGTTTCGCTCCGGGAGCCGTTTCGGCCCGTTCCTGCGATACGGGTGCCGGGCTGTGCGGGCGGGCATCGTTGCCGGCCGGAGGCGTGGCGTGCGATGCGTTCTCCCTTGCGGCCGGTGCCGGTGCGGAGGTCGGTCGTGCCGGAGGCGTGGCCGGGGCGGGTGTCGCCGGGCGGTTCGTGCCGGGAACCTCCTGTCGGACCGTGCGGTCGGCTTCGGGTGCGGCGTAGCGCGGAGTCTCCGTGCCGCCGGTTCGTGCGGGAGCCTCCGTCGTCGCACCGGTGGGGGCGTGTCCGGTTGAGGGGGCTGGCCGGGCCGGGCCGGAGGCGGGAGTTGCCGTGAGCGGCGGAAGTTGTGGGGCGTCAGGCTCTAAACTGTTTTTTTTTTGCCCCATCCCGCAGAGCTTCATCAGGCCGAGTTCTACGTGCAGCCGGCTGTTCGTCGCGCTGCGCAGCGTGGCGTCCACGCCGTTGATCAGGGCCACCGCATCGAAGAGAAAGCCTACGTCGAGTTTGGCGCTCTGGGCCTTGTAGCGTTCCAGCAGCGTTCCGGTGGCTTCGAGCAGAGGGGCGGTCGCCGGATCCTTGCACATGAGCAGGTCGCGTAGGTGGGCCGCCAGTCCGCCCGTGAAGGTCTGGGTCGAGAAGCCTTTGCGCAACACCTCGTCCAGGAGCAGGAGCGCCGACCGGTAGTCGCCCGCTGCGGCGAGGTCGGTGAGGTTGAAGTAGGTGTCGTAATCGAGGACGTTCAGCGTGCGGGCCACTTCGCGGAAATCGAGCGAGGTGCCGCAGAAGGCCACCGCCTTGTCGAACATGCTGAGCGCGTCGCGCATACCGCCGTCGGCTTTCGCCGCGATGAGGTTCAGCGATTCGTCGTCGTAGGCGATTCCCTCCTTGCCGGCGATGTATTTCAGGTAGGCCACACCGTCCTCCACGCGGATGCGGTTGAAGTCGTAGATCTGGCAACGGGAGAGGATGGTGGGGATGATCTTGTGTTTCTCGGTCGTGGCGAGGATGAAGACGGCGTGTGCGGGCGGCTCTTCGAGGGTCTTGAGGAAGGCGTTGAAGGCCGCCTGCGAGAGCATGTGCACCTCGTCGATGATGTAGACGCTGTAGCGGCCTATCTGCGGCGGGATGCGCACCTGTTCGGTCAGGGTGCGGATGTCGTCCACCGAGTTGTTCGATGCGGCGTCCAGCTCGTGTATGTTGAAACTGCGCCCCTCGTCGAAGGCGCGACAGGATTCGCATGCGCCGCAGGCCTCGCTGTCGTGCGGGTCGAGGCAGTTGATGGCCTTGGCGAATATGCGGGCGCAGGTGGTCTTGCCTACGCCGCGCGGACCGCAGAACAGGTAGGCGTGGGCCAACTGGCCGCGGGCGATGGCGTTGCGGAGCGTGGAGGTGATATGCGACTGCCCGACCACTGATTCGAAGGTGGCGGGGCGGTATTTGCGAGCTGAAACGATGAAGTTGTCCATATGGGAAACGGTCGTGCGGCAGGAGGGAACTTCTGCTCCTGTCGATTCATACAAAGATACGGAAAGTCGAGCGCAAAACCGAATCGCATTCGGGTTTTGCCGAGACGGAGTATCTAAGACAAAGTCAAAGATACGGAAAGTCGGGCGCAAAACCGAATCGCATTCGGGTTTTGCCGAGACGGAGTATCTAAGACAAAGTCAAAGATACGGATAACCGAGGGTAAAAGCAAGTGTGCTTGCTTTTGTTGAGCGTGCGTGTCTTGGGCGAAGCCAAAGGTAGGCAAAGTCGCATGCCGAACCGGATGTCGTCCGGTCGGGTCGCAACGGAACCGAAGTAAAGCCGAGGATACGCGAAAACCGCGGAATATCGCTCCGCAGGGCCCGATCCGCCGGTCGGGTAAATTGTTGGACAGGCTTTCCGAGCCTCTTCCCGCCTTGCTTCTCGCCGCTCGCCTCGTTGCCGGCACGCCCAGCTCCCGTTTCTAATATTCTTTTTCTTCAGGGAAATTATCCGTAAAATTGTAAACGGCCGATGCAACGAAACGATAACTTTTTGCGTCTCACAATAAAGACAGGAGTAACCATTAACCTTAACACATAAACGTATGAAAAAAAGAATATTTTTTACGCTTGTCGGCTGCCTGACTGTATTAAGCCTTATTTCTTGCCATCCGGATTATACGCATTATACACATTGATACCTATATTAACCAGACGGCTTCGACGATTACGATCGAATGCTATTATGGAAATACGTCCGATGATGAAGTTGCGAATCCGGAGGATTTATATGAAACGATTATGATATTACCAGGGCAGACCAAAACTGTAACGTTTGATGAAATGACTTTTGTTCTTCCTTTCAGATGGCGCAACGGTCTTCCTTATTTGCTGGTCAAAAATGGTGCGGTTGCAGTTTTTGAAAGAGAACATAATTTAATGGAAATGGAGTCCTATACGCTGGTATCGTCCAGCGAAACCGTCCGTAATTACGAGTATGTATTTACGGAGGAGTATTTCAAAGACGGAAAGCCCGTCGAATGACGGCCGGGGGCGGGCGGACGCAGCCGTCGCTGTTCGGTTCGGGAGAGGGTCGGGGCTTGCATCGGCGGAGCGAATCAAAAAGCGGTGCGCCGGAAAAAGGCGTACCGCTTTGAAGGTCCGTTCGGAAAGTATCGCTACGGATCAGGGTTTTTCATATATCCAGAGTTCGTTGTTCACGGCGGCGAGCTGTCGTTTGCGTTTCTCTGCGGCGGCCCGGTCGGCGGAGGAGAAGGCACTCACGAGGGTCTTGCCGTTTCCGAATTCTACTTTCCGGTAATTCGCGCGTCCGATGCCCAGCGGGTCTTTCGCGATCAGCTTGTCGGCATTTGCGGGGTCGGAGAATACGCCCGCCACGAGATGATACCTGGGGGTGGTCGCAGCGTACGCTTCGAGGCTGTGCTGGATGTTGTCTATCGCCTCTTCGCTGCCGTTGTCGGCGGTAGCGGGGGCGTTGTCCGTCGGGAGGTTTTCCGTCGCTGCCGGTGTCGCATCCGCTGCGACGGTTTCAAAAGTACTCCCCGTGTTGCCGGCAGATAGCGCTTCTTCGCGCACCTCTTCCGCTACGGTGGGTGCGATCGTGCTTTCGCCGCGTGCCTCGGCGCCGGCGGCTTCCGTCTGCGCGGTGCGCAGGTTGGTGCGGGGCTGGCGGATGTCGGCCTGTCGGCCTGCGAAGTCGCCGATGCGGACGACCAGCAGCAGTACCAGGGCGGCCGCGGCCACGACGCCGAGTCCCACGAGGAGCTTCCTCCCCGCTCCGTAACGGGACTTTACCGCAACGGGTTCGGTCCCCTGCGGGTTGAGCAGTTCATGCAGCTCGACCGAGGGATAGAAGGCCGTGCCGCGCAGCACGCCCACGCCGTTGAACTCCCGGACCTCCGTGCCTTGCGCGGTGTGGCGCAGCCACTCCGCATAGTTTCCCGTCGTGTCGGCGGAGGGGTATGCGGGGTTTTGGGTCGGCAGGAATACCACCTGGTTGTGCGGGGGACGGAGCGTCTTTCCGGAGATGAATCGGGTCGCTCTCCGCTCGACATGCAGGGAGCCGAGTCCCGGCAGGTTGATGCCTCCGCCTGCCGCGAGCGTATCGAATATCTGTTTCTCTATCGTGTTCATGCCGGTATAGGTTTTGGTGCCGGTCGGGCTCCCGGCCTTTCCGGTGTCGTTGTACTCTTCGCAAACGGGAGCAACAACCGCGCCGTAGCGTGCGGGAGCGTCATTTCCTGCGTCCGCCGCTTTTTTTTGCGTTGCGTGCGGCCGTCTGCGCCTCGCGTTTGGCGGCGAGGGCCTGCACCTCTTCCAGGGGCGGCGGGGTCTGCTTGTGGCGGAAGGCATAGACGATCATCGCCACGCCCGCGATGATGAAGGGAACGCTGAGCCACTGGCCCATGTTGAGCGTCATGTTCGCCTCGAAGGCTACCTGGTCCTCCTTGACGAATTCGATGAGGAACCGGGCCGCGAAGATGCCGATGAGGCCTACGCCGAACAGCAGTCCCGGGTAGCGCCTGCCGTCGTCGCGCCGGTAGTAGAGGTAGCAGAGCAAGCCGAAGAGCAGGAGGTAGGCGGCCGCTTCGTAGAGCTGCGTGGGATGGCTGGCGGGGCCGAAGATCGGTTCGGCACCGTTCATCCACGCATTGACGTTCTCGATGAAGCGGAAGCCCCACGCCTTGTCGGTCGGATGGCCGTAGATCTCGTGGTTGAAGAGGTTGCCCAGACGCACCAAGGCGCCCCCTATGGCGACGGGGATCATGATCCGGTCCAGCGACCAGAGGTAAGGCATCCTGTTCTTGCGCGAGAAGAGCCAAAGTCCCAGCAGCAGTCCGACGGCCGCCCCGTGGCTGGCCATGCCGCCGTCGCGGAAGGCGAGCAGTTTGAGGGGGTGGGCCAGGTAGTAGCCCGGTTCGTAGAAAAAGCAGTGGCCGAGGCGGGCGCCGATGATGGTGGCCAGTGCGCCGTACAGGAAGATCGAGTCGGCGAGCTGCAAGGGAAGGCCCTCCCTTTTGCAGAACCGCACGAAAAAGAGGGCGCCCAGGCCGATGGCGATCGCCCACATGACGCCGTACCAGCGTATGTCGAGCGAGCCTATCCGGATGAACGTGGGGTTGAAACGCCAGACTACGGTGAGAAATTGGGTGAACATGTCGTTTTTGTGTTGGTTTGAGAAATCGGTCGGGGATGTCGCGCCCCGTTCAGTTATTGCCAAAGGTAAGAAGAAAATCCGTTACCGTGCAATCGTTCTTCGGGATTTGCACTCCCGCGGCCCGACCGCTTCCCGGCAGCGGGTGGGCGCTCCGGCGGGGAGCGGTCGGCGGATAGACTGTAATTTTAGGTTTTTATGGCGGAAAAACCTATCTTTGTGGCAATTGGAGAGGAGTCTCCGGATAATCGACAAGGTTCGGATATGGGAAAATGCTGTATGAAAAGTTGCCTGCGGATTGCTGTAGGCCTCATCGTTGCTATGGGAGCGAGCGGTTGCGTGGAGAGGGAGTATAGCCTCGAAAATATTGCCGGGGGCGGGAATATCACGGTGGGCGATGTGGTCACGACGCCTCCCGTCACCGCCCGTCTGACCTTCGGCGGATTGCTCGGAGGAACGGATGAGGTGGAGCGGATATTGGAGGAGAACGGTTTCTCGTTGGAGGACATCGGTCTCGTGGAGATGTATATCGGCGAGGAGCTTTTCCGGGCGAACCTGCCGCTCGATATTCCGCTGGTTCCCGAAGGTGTGCTGGATACGTTCCTGCCGGAGGAGGACGATCGGGTCGAACTGCTGCTGCATGTCGCCAGCACGCTTCCGCTGGCGCTGGAGATGCGTCTCGAGCTGACCGATGCCTTCGGTGGCGTGGTGGCCGCTTTCGATGATATTCCCCTTGCGAAGGCTGCCGAGGGAGAGGTGTACGCTACGCAGGTTCGGCTGGATGTCACCGAAACGATCGGTCGGCTGTCGGAAATCGAGGGGCTGAACGTCTCGTTGCTCCGTCCCGACCTGGAGAAGGTGAAGTTCCGGCTCGACAGCTATGTCGAAATTTCCGTGCGTCTCGAAAAGACGGGCGGTATCCGATTCCCGTTGACCTGAAACACGTTCTGTCATGAAAAAATCATGTTTTGCATTCGCCCTGGCGTTGCTGGCGGCTTTCGGGGCTTCGGCCCAGCAGTACCGTACCTCCTACTTCATGGAGGGCTCCACGATGCGCGGCTACCTCAATCCGGCCCTGCGTCCCGATCGGGGATACGTTTACATTCCGGCGGCGGGTACCGTGTCCGTCAATTTCCATTCCGATGCGCTTACCTTCAAGACGATCTTCTGGCCCAAAGGGCCCGACGGTTCGCTGGTGTCGCTGCTGGACGAACGGGTGACCTGGCACGACATAGAGCCCATGCTCAGGAGCATGAACAACGTGGGGGTCGACCTGCATACGACGCTGCTCGGGGCGGGGTTCTATACCGGGCGCGACTTCTGGACCCTGGAGATCGGGGCGGATGCGGTGGGCGGTTTCCGGCTGCCGCGGAGTTTCGTGGAGTTCGTGAAGCTCGGCTCCCAGGCCAATGCCTATGATATGAGCGGGTTGCAGCTCGGCACCGATGCGCTGGTGAATGTGTCGGCGGGTTGGTCGCGGCGGATCGGCACCGGGCTTACCGTCGGCGGCAGGGTGAACTTCAAGGGAGGCGTGGCCCGTTCCAGCGCCCGTTACGACAAACTGAACGTGACGCTCAACGGGGAGAAGTGGGCCGTCGATGCGGCGGGTACCCTCGCCATGAGCGTGAACGGACTGGAGGTGCCGACCGATGCGGAGGGGTATGTCGACATGGAGAACCTGGGCGAGGAGGCGTTCACGAACATCCGCGGGTTGGCGGGGTTCGGGCTGACGTTCGACTTCGGCGCGGAATACGTGTGGATGGAGCGTTTCAAATTCTCGGCTGCCGTATTGAATCTCGGTTTCATGAACTGGGATGAAAAGCATACGTTCGTGGGACGTTCGGAGGCGTCGTACGACTTCGCGGGGATGCGCTATCTCCTCGATCCGGATACGGGCCGGTGGGAGAGTGCCGGAGAAGGGGGCGATTTCGATTTCGGGGAGTTCGCAAAATTCAGGGAGGCGTCCGGTCGGACCCGTACCCGCATGTATCCCGGATTCGTGCTGGGCGCCGAATACGATATTTTCGGCGACAACCTGTTGGGGGCAGGTGCGCTCTTCACTCACCGCAAGAACGAATATTACAGCAGGACGGAGGTGTCGCTGGCGCTTACGGTGCGCCCCGTCGCATGGTTCACGGCTTCGCTGAGTTATGCGGCCGGCAATTACAAGAGCATCGGCGACAGTTTCTTCAACTCGTTCGGTTTCGCGCTCAACTTCCATACGGGGTGGATCAACTTCTTTGCGGGGACGGACTTCCTGATGTTCCGGGTCAACCCGCAGTTCATTCCGGTGGGACAGAAGATATGCAACGTCACCGTGGGGCTTTCCGTTCCGCTCGGGCCTTCGCCCAAAAGGGCGGGCGGATGCTGAAACGTTGCCCTCCCGGCACGGGAGACCCTATTTACGGGGGCTTCCGATGCGGATGGCCCGCGGCCGTCGCGGGGTACCGCTCCTCGGCGGGAGGATGCGTGCCGGGCATGGGAATGGGTCGTGGAAAAGTAGCCGATTTGTTTGTTATTTCGAGAACAATCGGATACCTTTGCGATCTGTAGCCGTTTGTAGGCAGGGGGCTGCGGGGCGTGTTCGCCGCGGTCTTGCGCAGGACAATACAAACACAAATAACATACATCGTTTTATGGCCAACATCTTTACTTCATCTATCGGCAAGAAGCTGATTATGAGTATCACGGGAGCATTTCTGATTTTGTTCCTGACATTTCACATGATTATGAACGGGGCGCTGGTCTTCTCCGACGAGGCTTACGATGCGATCGTGAACTTCCTCGGGGCCAACTGGTATGCCCTTGCGGGAACGGTCGTCCTGGCGGCCGGCGTGGTGTTCCACTTCGTGTACGCCATCATCCTCACCGTAGGCAACCAGCGTGCGCGCGGTAAGGTCCGCTATGCCGAGACCCGGCGCGAGCGCGGCGTGGAGTGGGCGTCCAAGAACATGTTCGTCCTCGGACTCGTGGTGGTCGGCGGACTGTTGCTCCACCTCTTCAACTTCTGGTACAACATGCAGTGGACCGAGATCCTCGGCGATCATGTCAACAGCCTCGGCTTCGGTCCGAAAGAGGGTGCCCTGATGGTGCGGTTCGTCTTCTCGCACGTGGGGTACGTGATCGCCTACATCGTATGGCTCGTGGCCCTCTGGTTCCACCTCACGCACGGTATGTGGAGCATGATGCAGACCGTGGGATGGAACAGCAAGGTGTGGATGAAGAGGCTCAAATGCATCTCCTATATCCTTTCGACGCTTGTCGTGGGCGGCTTCGTACTGATAGTCGTTATCCTGTACGCACAAAGCCTGATGTAGTTTTAACAAACCGCTGAATATAAAAAAGCAAGATATGACAAAGATAGAATCCCGCGTGCCGCAGGGCCCCATTACCGAGAAGTGGAGCAAACACAAGGCCGACATCAAAGTGGTCAGCCCGGCCAACAAGCGTAAACTCGACATCATCGTCGTAGGTACCGGCCTCGGCGGCGCCTCGGCGGCTGCTTCGCTGGGCGAACTCGGTTACAACGTCAAGATATTCTGCATCTCCGACTCCCCGCGCAGGGCGCACTCCATCGCCGCGCAGGGCGGTATCAATGCCGCGAAGAACTACCAGAACGACAACGACTCCGTATTCCGGCTCTTCTACGACACCGTCAAGGGCGGCGACTACCGTGCCCGTGAGGCGAACGTCTATCGTCTGGCGGAGGTGGCCAACAACATCATCGACCAGTGCGTGGCTCAGGGTGTACCTTTCGCACGCGATTACGGCGGGTTGCTCGCCAACCGTTCGTTCGGCGGTGCGCAGGTATCGCGTACCTTCTATGCCCGCGGCCAGACGGGACAGCAGCTCCTGCTCGGCGCCTACGCGGCTCTCAACCGTCAGATCGCCAAAGGGACGGTGAAGAGCTATCCGCGCCACGAGATGCTCGACCTGGTGATGATGGACGGCAAGGCCCGCGGTATCATCACGCGCAACCTCGTAACGGGCGAGATAGAGCGTTTCGGCGCACATGCGGTCGTGATCGCCACGGGCGGTTACGGCAACGTCTTCTTCCTCTCGACCAACGCGATGAACTCCAACGGTTCGGCCGCATGGCAGTGCTACAAGAAGGGGGCCATGTTCGCCAACCCCTGCTTCACGCAGATCCACCCCACCTGCATCCCCGTGCACGGCGAGCACCAGAGCAAGCTGACGCTCATGTCGGAGTCGCTCCGCAACGACGGCCGTATCTGGGTGCCCAAGAAAAAAGAGGACGTGGAGAAACTCCGTGCAAGGCTCAAGAAGGCATCCGAAATCGCAGAGGAGGATAGGGATTACTACCTCGAGCGCCGTTATCCGGCCTTCGGTAACCTCGTTCCCCGCGACGTGGCTTCCCGTGCCGCGAAGGAGCGTTGCGATGCCGGGTTCGGTGTGAACGAAACGGGGCTGGCCGTATTCCTCGACTTCAAGACCGCTATCGAGCGGCTCGGCAAGGATGTGATCAAGGCCCGCTACGGCAACCTCTTCCAGATGTACGAGAAGATCACCGACGTGGACCCCTACGAGGAGCCGATGATGATCTATCCGGCCGTACACTATACCATGGGCGGAATCTGGGTGGACTACAACCTGATGACCACCATCCCCGGCCTGTACGCCATCGGCGAGGCCAACTTCTCCGACCACGGTGCCAACCGCCTCGGCGCTTCGGCCCTCATGCAGGGACTTGCCGACGGTTACTTCGTGTTGCCCTACACCATCGGCGACTACCTCTCGCACGATATTCAGACCCCGAAGATCGACACCAATGCACCGGAGTTCGCTCAGGCGGAAAAGAACGTGCGCGAGCGGATCGAGAAACTCTTCTCCATCAAGGGTAAGCAGACGGTGGACGAGATACACAAAAAGCTCGGCCATATCATGTGGGAGAACGTGGGCATGGCCCGTTCCAAGGAGTCCCTCGAGAAGGCGCTCGTGGAGATAAGGAAGGTACGGAAAGAGTTCTGGGCAGACGTCAAGGTGCCGGGCAAGAACGAAGAGTTCAACCAGGAGCTCGAAAAGGCGCTCCGCGTAGCCGACTTCCTTGAGCAGGGCGAACTCATGGCCCGCGACGCGCTCCAGCGCAACGAATCCTGCGGCGGTCATTTCCGCGTGGAGTACCAGACCCCCGACGGCGAGGCGCTCCGCGACGACGAAAACTTCGCTTTCGTAGCCATTTGGGAATACAAGGGTGAGAACGAAGAACCTGTCATGTACAAGGAACCGCTTACTTTCGAGGCCATCAAGGTCGCACAGCGTAACTACAAGGACTAACCGGTAAAAACAAAGGACGATGAATTTCAAACTTAAGATATGGCGTCAGGCGGACGCCAAAGCAAAAGGCGGGTTCGAGATCTACGAGGTGAACGATATTTCGGAAGATACCTCGTTCCTCGAAATGCTCGACATCCTGAACAACAACCTGATACACGAGGGTAAGGAGCCGGTGGCATTCGACCACGACTGCCGTGAGGGTATCTGCGGCATGTGCTCCCTGCACATCAACGGCGAGGCGCACGGACCGGATACCGAGGTGACCACCTGCCAGCTCCACATGCGTAAGTTCCGCGACGGCGAAACGATTACCATCGAACCGTGGCGTTCGGCCGCATTCCCGGTCATCAAGGACCTCGTGGTGGAGCGCAGCGCATTCGATAAGATCTTGCAGGCCGGTGGATTCGTGTCGGTCAACACGGGCGGCGTACCCGACGCCAACACCATTCCCGTGCCGCGCGACGATGCGGAGGAGAGCATGGATGCGGCCGCTTGCATCGGTTGCGGTGCCTGTGTGGCTACCTGCAAGAACGGTTCGGCCATGCTGTTCGTGGCGGCTCGCGTTTCGTCGCTGGCCAAACTGCCTCAGGGCAAGGTGGAAACCCTTCAGCGTGCCAAGGCCATGATCGCCAAGATGGATGAGCTCGGTTTCGGCGGCTGTACCAATACGCGTGCCTGCGAAGCGGAGTGCCCGAAGAGCGTTTCCATCTCGCACATCGCGCGTCTGAACCGCAAGTTCTTGACGGCGAAGTTTAAAGACTGATAAGGACGGGCCGGCCTGCATACGGGCCGGTGTCGTGTCCCGATTTCTTGTATCCGGCGGACGTTTCTGAAACGTCCGCCGGATCGTTTTTACCGTATCGGTGTGTCCGTGTTTCTTTTGTGCTCCGGTGTCTTGTGCTCCGGTGTCTTGTGCTCCGGTGTCTTGCGCTCCGGTGTCTTGCCGGCGGGAGCGGTATGCCGAAGCGGGAAATGAGGGAACCTGTGTCCGATCCTATGCGTCCGTGCCGGATGATGTCGGTGCGGAGGGGCACCGGGGAATGTTGCCGGGCCGGACGGGGCGTTCTGTGACGTTTTGCATACCGTGCGTTTCGTAGACGGCGCTTGCCTACGGGCAGGGGACGGGTGCGGGACAATGGCATATTCTTTGCCTTTGGGGGTGATGCGCCTGCGGGTTGCGGACCGGGGTGTACGGCATAGGCCGGACGGATAACTGAAATACTGATTAAAGCGAATTGGGAGGACTGCAAGATGATGCCAGTCAGAAGGACACAGGGATGGTTGCCGGGGATTTTGGACGATTTCTTCGGAAGCGAGTGGGTCGACAAGGCCAGCTCTACGGCTCCGGCCGTGAACGTGATAGAAACGGAGAAGGATTACAGGGTGGAGGTGGCTGCGCCGGGCCTGACGCGCGACGACTTCAAGATTCACATCAACGAGGATAATGAACTGACCGTTTCGATGGAGAAGAACGAGGAGAAGAGCGATGGCGTGGAAGAGGAGGGTACGCAGCGTACCTATCTTCGCCGGGAGTTTTCCTACAGCGGTTTTCGGCAGCAGATGATACTGCCCGATAACGTGGATGTGGAGGCTGTCCAGGCGAAGATGGAGAACGGCGTGCTGACGATAGAGATTCCCAAAAAGGAGGAGGAATCGAATCGGAAGAGCGTGCGGCAAATCGATATCCGGTAGTTTCCGGTTCCGGAAGGAGCGGGAGCTTGCCCGAAACGTCACAGGGTACGGAAATTCCGTACCCTGTGACGTTTCCGTACCCCGTGCAACTGTCGGGGCCTGGGACCGGAGTCCTTGGGGGCGTGGCGGCGAGGGCTGCCGGGGTATTTCGGACGCACGTGGTCGGGGCGGGGGAGGAGGGCCGGAATCTCGCGGGGGCGTTGACGCCTGAGTATGTATGGGTAACCTGGAAGGAGGCGATGCGTAGGGGCATCTGCAAAAGGTACGGAGACGGCTGCGGCGAATCCGTCGATCGCCGGCACACGGGGCAGGGGAATTCCGATCGCTTTCCCGAAGTTCCGGACTCTCGGCGGAACCGGAGGACTCCCGCCTCTGTTCAGAAGATTTCGCCGAGGATGCGGAGGGATTGTACTTTGGCGATCGCGTCGAGGTGGTAGCCGAAGTAGTGCAGCATGGCGTCGAGGAAGTCGGCACGTTGGGTGCGTGCGAGTTGCAGGGTGCCCAGTTCGCTCGCCTCCGTTGTCATGAGGGTTGCCAGCAGGGCGCTGTTGGCGCGGTTGAGGGCGAGGGCATGGTCGGGAAAGGTCTCTACGAAGGAGCCTTCGGCAATGTCGAACCATGCCCCTTCGGTATGGTCGTTGGCGGGGTAGAAGCCGAGGAACGCACTGAGCTGTACGAGAAACCAGAGGTGAAAATTGGCGATGCCCTCCTCCATGCGGTCGAGGGCGATGACGGAATCGCGCACGAATCCGAAGAGGGGCGAATTGGGCTCCACCTCCCGGATGAGCCGGTAGAGTACTTCGGCCATGAAGAGAGAGATGGTGCTTTTGCGCACGTCGAAGGGGATGTGTTGCAACGGTTCTGAGAGTCGTATCTCCTTCAGACGATCCATTTGCGACCGGCGGGAGGGAATGCCTTCGAACTCGAGCAGGAACATGGGCTGGAGCAGTGCCCCCTTGTTGCCCTTGCTTTTCCCGCCCTTCACCCCCTGCACGAGGTAGTTCTGCCGGCCGTGGGTGTCGGTCAGGATGTAGGCGACCAGCGAGGAGTCGCCGTACTTGATCGTGTGCAGTACGATGCCGTGCGCTTTGTAGCTCTCCATATTGCGTACTCCGGCAAAGCCGGGCCTCGCAAAATTACAAAATATAAAGCCCCGGGACGGGGTATCGCGGCCTCGGGGGCGTACATTTTTCGTAATTAAACCGGCAGGCAGGAACAAGCTAAAGAACTTTTCTTTATATTCGCATAAATATGTGGCATAAAATCCGAATTTTATGAGCAAAAAATCTGAAAGACTGGACGTTATAAGAAATCTGATAGATTCTGAACAGATATCCTCGCAGGAGGAGCTGCTCTCGTGGCTCAAGCGGGTGGGCATAGATGCTACCCAGAGCACCCTTTCGCGCGACATGAAGGAGTTGCGGGCCATCAAGGTACCCGATGCGGAGAAGGGGTATATCTACTTGTTGCCCGAAACGTTGCAGGGCGAACAGCAGTCGGGGAAGGTCTCTTCGTCGGTGACGGACAACATCCGGTATATCGAATTTTCGGGCAACATAATCGTGATCCGGACCAAGGCCGCTTATGCGAAGGCCGTCGGTGTGATGGTGGACAACGAGAATTACGACGAGGTGCTCGGTACGCTCTCGGGCGACGATACGGTTTTCGTGCTTTTGGCCGAGGGGGTGAAACCGCTCGATTTTCTGCCGGCGTTCGATTCGATCCATCCCAACATCAAGACGCTTTACAATCCCGAGGGCCGGAAGAAAGGCAACGGGGCCGTGCGCAAGCGCTTTTTCTGACGGAAGCGGTGCGGGACATAACGGAGGGGAAGCGATGCGTCGCTTCCCCTCCCGTGTTTTACGGGCGCTCGTAGACGGCGCTTTGCGGAGCGTTCGGAAGAGTTTCCCGGAAAGGCGGTGCGACCGTGGGGACTTTTATCTTTTTTGATTTTATAAAGTGTTGGTCTCTATCTGTTTGTGTGCGTTCGGGCGGGCCGGGGAGGAGGTGGGAGCGGGCTGGGGAGGAAGATTCCCTCGTGCGGGCGTCGGGTTTTGCACATAATTTGTTTATGGTAAAATGCAGGCGTCGTATTGTGCAGCCGCCTGGAGCCCCGGAATGGTTCATAAAAGATGATATTCACATTAAAATTACTGAAGATGAAAAGGATGACAGTATTGTTGACGGCAGGAGCCCTTTTGGCAGGGACCGCCGCGACGGCGCAGGACCTCAGGCAGGAGGAGCGCACCATGAAGCGGTACGAACAGCGTACGGAGAATGAAATGCGCAGGGAGATGCGCGGAATGCGTGTTGCCGAACGGCAGGCGGATCAGGAGATGCGGCGTGCCGGACGGCACATGCATCCCATGAAAGGGCCGGTCCACCACGCAGTGAAGGTCGTTTCCTATCAATCCGCTCTGGTGGGACAGACGGTCGATATGGATATGATGATCAATTACGACGGCATTCTGCTCGAACCCAACGAGGAGTTCGTGATTACCCCCTACCTGGTGAAGGGCGAGAACAAGCTGTGGCTTGCGCCGGTGGTGATCGTGGGCGAGAAGCGCTACAAGGAGCTGGAGCGCGGCCACGGACTGAACGCCAATCCGTCGGGACTGATGCCCTACGAGACGGTGGTGCTGTCGCGCGACTATGTGCGCGAGATGCGTCGGGATGCCCGCCGGAACGGGGTTCAGTGGGAAGTCGATTCGCCCAATACGGTGATGTACTCCGCGTCGTTCCCCTATCAGGGGTGGATGGACGGTGCCGAGATCAGGTTCGACCATGTCTATTCGCGTCGGAACGTGATCGCCGAATATCCCTCGACCATCGGAACGCTCTATAACCCGATGCCTCCGCAGGTGATGTTCCTCGTTCCCGAGGTGGAGATAGTGAAAGCCCGTTCGGAAACCATGACCTCGCGTGTGGTGTTCCAGGTGAACAAGACGACGGTCGACATGAATATTTTCGACAACGCCGCCGAGCTGGAGAATATCTACAAGTTTACGGGACGCCTTACCGGGGACGACAAGGTGAAAGTGACCGGAATCAAGTTGACGGGATACGCTTCGCCGGAGGGTTCTTATAATCTCAATGCGAAACTGTCGCTCGGCCGTGTGAATGCCATCCGCGATCTTCTGCAGAAAAGGTATCCCGGCATCGACAAATCGCTCTATACGGTGAACAACGTACCGGAGGATTGGGACAGCGTACGTCGCTGGGTAGCCGCTTCCGATATCCGTTACCGCGAGCAGGTGCTCGACATCATCGACAACTATGCGGCCGATGCACGCGATGCGAAGATCCGTGCGCTCGACAAGGGAGCTACCTACAACATGCTGCTGCATGAGGTGTATCCCGGCCTGCGCAGGACCGACTACACGATCGACTACACCGTACTGCCGTTCACGGTAGAGGAGGGCAAACAGGTGATCTCGACCCATCCGCAGTACCTCAGCCTGAACGAGTTCTACCAGATCGCACTCTCCTATCCGGTCGATTCTCCGGAATACGAAGCGGTATTCGTGACGGCACTGCGCTATTTCCCCGATGATCCCGTGGCGAACAACAACATGGCAGCCATCGCGCTCCGTAAGAACGACCTGAAAGAGGCGCACAAGTACCTCGACAAGCTCACCGATTTTGCGGGCGCACACAACAACATGGGTGTACTGAAGGCGCTCGAAGGCGATTTCAGGGCTGCTGAGGCGCACTTCCGCAAAGCCATCGAGCAGGGCAGCCGGGAGGCGAAGTTCAACCTCGACAACCTGACTTCGCTCCGCAAGCGGTAAGGTCCGCAGCCTGCGACCGGATCGGCCTGCCGGGATCGTGCGGACGACTCGCCGCACCGCCCCTCGCCCCGGTCGCCGGAACAGAGAACATGGAAAGAAGGGACCGCCCCCCTCGGGGCGGTCCCTTCCTGTATTGAGCATGTATGATCCTTTGTATGTCGCTCTTTGGCTTTCGCTGTTTACCTGTCGCCCGGGACGTTCCGGTCCCTCCCGTAGCGAAGTGCCTGCGTCCCGCCCTGCCGCAGGCCGGCGAAGCGGTGTTTCGGGGCCCGGAGCGGAACGATAAGCCTTCTCAGAGCAGCCAGAGCCGCTCGGGGTATTCGCCTGCGTCCACCAGGGTGCGGATCTTTGCCACTACGCCGGGCCGATCGGCCGCGTAGGTGACCCCGAACCAGCCTGCATGCGTGTCGAGCACCTTGACTTTCGCCGCTTGGGTGCGGATCGCCTCGTTGACGACGGTGGGAATGTAGAATTCGCTCTTCAGCTCCTGCCCGTGTTCGGAAAGGAACCGGTCGAAAAGCCGGGCGGAGAACTCCATGTAGTCGGGGGTGAATCCCCACATGTTCATGGAGACCGGCGTTTCGTCCGCAAGGGTGCGGTATTCGTCATTCTCGTCGCGGAAGATGATGCCGCGTCCCTCCTGCCGGCGGATTTCGGTGCGTTCGGTGACGGAGGCGAGGAATCCTTCCCCGTCGGTTTCGCATACGCCGCGCGATACCGAACCGCTTTCGGAGAGGGTATTGCCTACCCGGTAGCCCACCATGCAGTATTGGCCGGGACCGTCGGTCGCGGAGAGGAACCGGGCGAGGACCTCAAAACCGTTTCGTCCGTAAAAATCGTCGGCGTTGATCACGGCGAACGGTTCGCGGATTGTGTCGGCGGCCATCAGTACCGCGTGTCCCGTGCCCCACGGCTTCACCCGGTCGGCGGGCGGGACGAATCCTGCGGGGAGGGCGTCTACCGACTGGAAGACTACTTCGACAGGGATGCGGCCTTCGTATTTGGCGAGTACCTTCTCGCGGAAATCCTGTTCGAAGTGGCGGCCTATCACGAATACCACCTTGCCGAATCCGGCCCGTGCGGCATCGAAGACGGAGTAGTCCATGATCGTTTCGCCCGACGGACCCACGCCGTCGAGTTGTTTGAGGCCGCCGTACCGGGAACCCATGCCGGCTGCCATTATCAGTAGTGTCGGTTTCATTGCGCTTATTTTTTACCCGTTGCAAAGATAACGGTTTGTCGGCGGACTGTACAAATAATACGGACGGCCAAGGCCGTCCGTATTATTTGTTGCGGTGGTTGCGGAAACTTTCCGCTATCTTGGAGACATCTTTGCCCCCGCCGGGATGGTTTCCGGCAAGGGAAGGAGCGCCTGGGGTCGGTTACGGCCTCGGAGAAGGCGGTGGTCGGAAGAGGGCCTGCTTGCGTTCCGGGCTGCGGAGGGGCTGCCGTTTCGGTCGGGGTGGGCCGGTTTCGCCCCAGTCGCACGGTTGCCGTCCCGTTCGGAAAGAGCCGGAGGAGGGGACGTTTCGGCTGCCGGCCCGGTCCGCTTTCCGCATTGCGGCCGGGTCAGAATACCCGCTTCAGTATCTCGCAGATGTTGCCCGAGCGACTCATGGTGTAGAAATGGATGGCGGGTACGCCCGCCGCCTTCAGCTCCCTGGCCTGTTCGGTCGCCCATTCGATGCCTACCTGTTTGGCTTGTTCGTCGGTGCGGCAGCGCGACAGCTCTTCGGTGAGTGCTTCGGGCATGTCGATGTGGAAGGTGCGGGGGAGCATGTCGAGGTGTTTGAGCGACGACACGGGCTTCAGTCCCGGAATGATCGGTACCGTGATGCCTTCTGCGCGGCACCGCTCCACGAAATCGAAGAAGCGGGCGTTGTCGAAAAAGAGCTGCGTGACGATGTAGTCGGCGCCTTCATCCACTTTCCGTTTCAGGTTACGGATGTCCTGCGAGAGGTTGGGCGATTCGTAGTGTTTCTCCGGATAGCCCGCCACCCCGATGCAGAAGTGCGTGGGGATGGAGTTCTGCTGCAGTTCGTCGAGGTAGACGCCGCGGTTCATGTCGCTGATCTGCCGCACCAGGTCGCAGCAATAGGCATGGCCGCCCCGGGCGGGGGTGAAGAAGCGTTCACCCGGGGCGGGATCGCCGCGCAGCGCCATGACGTTGTCTATGTCGAGGAAGTGGAGGTCGATGAGGATGTTCTCGATCGCGTGCCGGTCGAGTCCGCCGCACACCAGATGGGGAACCACCTCCACGTCGTAGCGCTTCATGATGGCGGCCGCCAGTGCCACCGTGCCGGGGCGTTTGGTGACCGTGACACGTTCCAGCGTCCCGTCGGGCCGTTGGCGTATCACCTCCTCGTCGCGGTGGTAGGTAAGGTTGATGAAGGAGGGGGAGAACTCCATGAGCGGTTCGATGGCGTTGTAGACCTTGCCGATGTCGCCGCCTTTGAGCGGGGGCAGTAGCTCGAAGGAGATGAGCGTCTGCCGCGATGCTGCCAATATCTCTTTTATTTTCATTTCTTCGCGGTTATTGCCGGCCGGCATGCGGGTTCCGTGCGGGGCGCAATCCCTCTTCGGCTTCCGTTTGCCGGCCGTTGCGGCCTATCGTGCGAGGGCCTGTTTCCATATCTTGAGACCGTATTCGCCGCATATGCCGAACATGTCGTCCTTGATACATATCGCTCCCTTAACGGCCGGGATTTGCCGGATGTCGGCAATCGCCTTGTTGACATCCTGTTTCGTGTGGATCTTGTTGGCGAATGCCGTCGCATAGCTGTCGGCCAGCGCGGAGTCGTCGCATACGATCATCACCGCGTCGGCCATTCCGAAGCTGAGCGACGGACCCACCGTGCCCGAAGAGGTGCAGATGCCGATGCGGCCGCCTTCGGGGATAAAGATACCGATTTTCTCCGAGAGCGGCGACTGTCCCGCGAAAACGGGAATGTCCATTCCTTCCACGATGTCGGCGTAGATGTCGCCTCCGTTTTCGACGATCACCTCCCGACAGCCGTATTCCTTCCGGAGGGCCCGGCCGATGTATTCGGCCACCGCTCCGGCTACGGCGGCCATCGGACCGACTCCCGCCGTGGCAGCGGCTTCCGCCATCCGTACCAGAATCTCCGGCGCCCCGGCCCCGGGGTGGTAAGGCGAAAGAATGACCGCGTAGGTGGGGTCGTTGGCGATGTAGGCCTCCATGGCGAGCCGCAGTTCCCGCAGCGCTTTCGCTGCGAAGAGTCCCATGTCGGGTACGTAGGAGGCCGTGTCGATGCCGATGCACAGATCGCTCTCCTTGTAACTTACCGTGAAGGTGTGCCAGCGGTCGCGGTTGAAGTTGTTGCGGTAGATTCTTATCTTATACTCTTTCATTGCTCAATCGTTTGCTATGGTGAATAGATGCTGCGGACAGGCCGTCAGGCAGAGTTTGCACAGGATGCAGTTCTCCCGCCGGAACGAGAGGCGCCAGTCGGGCGGTCCGATGGTCAGCGCTTTGGAGAAGCAGGCCAGCACGCAGTTTCCGCACTGGATGCACCGGTCTTCGCGGAAGCGGATTTGGTCGGTGACCAGGGCCGTTCCCACGCCCTGCGTGCCGAGGAACCGGACCGCCCGTTCGATCTCCTCTTCGGGGGCGTCGAACTCCGCCAGCATGGAGCCGGTCAGCCCCGGCGAAACCTCGGCCTTGATGATGTTGATGCACACGTCGAAACGTTTGATGAGATCGTGGATGATCGGTCGGTCGCTCGTACTCTCCGAGAACGACAACATGTATTTTCTTTTCATGGCTTCTTCGTTTTCAGTACGTTCTTTCCGGGGTTTCGCGTATCTCC
The DNA here is from genome assembly GCA_910577285.1 of uncultured Rikenellaceae bacterium. Classification (GTDB taxonomy): domain Bacteria; phylum Bacteroidota; class Bacteroidia; order Bacteroidales; family Rikenellaceae; genus Tidjanibacter. The sequence continues at coordinate 283,169 of CAJTLO010000002.1, forward strand.
AGTTTTTTGGTCGCCGTGCCTGCGGGCATGGGGCGTACCGGTTCGCTCAGCAGGAACCGTCCGCTGCGGATGCGCTCCTTGAGCAGCTCCGCGATTTCGCGGGCCTTGGAGAGGCTCGATACGGGAGCCGTCCTTATCCGCTGGCCGCCGACCTCGATTTCGCCGCTTTGCAGGGCGGCATAGTTGGTCTTCCCGAGGACCTTGTTGCCGTTGCCGTAGTCCACTACGGTGGTTTCGATCTGCTCGTTGCGGATGGATACGCAGCGGGCCAGGTCGACGTCGAGAATCGGTATCGGGATGCCGATACCCACGAAAAGAGAGCATCCGTATTGGTCGTAATACATGCCCCGCAGGTATTCGGTGCTCATCTCCCGCAGGTTGCCCACGACGGCGAGGGTGCGTGCGTTGCTCGTCGGTATGCCGTACCGGTTGGTCTCTTTGGAGGTGTCGAACTGCGTCCCGTTCCAGGCCACATAGCCTTCGGTACCGGCCAGGAAGATGCGTGTCCCCAGGCCTATCGTCCGGCACTGAGGGTCGTTCAGCAGAGGCGACAGCTCCCCGGAGGTGGAGTAGCTCGCGTTTTTCATCTTCGGCAGGAGCGTTCCCATGTAGGTATGGATGGTCCGGTCGGAGGTGTTGGTCGCCACGTTGTAATTCTGATAGGCGTTGCGCGGATTGTAGAGGTAGGCTTCGTTCACCGTGTCCAGGTTGATGTAGGTGCGGATGTGGCGGCGGGGGTAGCAGTCCGTGCCTTTTCCCCAGGCTTCCAGCAGGATGTCTTTTCCGTTGACGAGGTCTTCGATGATGTGTGCGCCGCCGTAGGCGGGGTTCGCGGGGTTGCTGTCCGTGGCCCCGATGTAGGTGTCTACGGCTGCGAGGCCGCCGCTTACGCTCACTCCGTTGAGTTCGATACGCTCCATGCGGATGGGCGGATCGGCGTGTCCGAAGTTGAGGAAGGCACCCGAGGAGCACATGGCGCCGAAGGTACCGGTGGTGACCACATCCACCTTTTCGGCGATCTCTTCCGGCGACATGGAGCGTGCCAGTTCCGACACCTCCTCGGCTGTCAGTACGACCGCTTCGCCGCGGCGTATCTTATCGTTTATCTGTTGATAGGTTTTCGACATGGCAATGAAATGGTAAGGCGTGGCGAATGCCACACTTTGTTGTTGAACGATATACGTAATTCGATTTCAGACGTCGCAAGCATGCGACGAACTATGCAAGACCTGTCTTACAGGTGTTGTCGATAGTGTGTTCCGGGGGTAAAAGAAGATCAGCGCGCTTGGCGCATACGCATATGCGTGGGGAACAGGCGGGGCGAGGAGCCGCCGCATATCGTAGAAAGAGCCTTTTCCGAGTCGGTCGTTTTCAAAGCCTTCATAGTAATTATATTCCCTGTCCTTGGCAGGTCGGGATGTGGCACCTTATCGTCGCGATAGGTTGCCGAAGTTTCATAGAGCCCGTTCTCTCCACTTCTCGTTATAATTCGGCACTACTCTCAATCGTAGTGATATTACAAAGGTATGGGTTTTCGGAGTAAAAACAAATAATAATTAATGAAGTGTGAAAATTTCAAAAGACCGGGTGTCGGAGCGCTCCGGAGGTACGCGGCCCGGCACGCAACAGGCTGCGGGACTCGGGTTCACGATACGGTGGGCCGTGGCGTAGGGGGCGGGCGGCGGTTTTCCGGCGGACGTCCATCGCTCGGATCGCTTTTCCGGGGGCGGCGCACTCCGGGAACAGGTGTCTTGCTTCGGCAGTGAAATGGTTTGCGGCCGGCTTGCCTGCACGATCGGGAGGCTGCCGGCTCGCGGTTCTCAGAGGATTTTTCGTATTTTGTTTTCCTCGCATCGCTACGTGCCCGCGTTCCGCGATGTCGCCCGAGGGGGCGCTTTCGATGTTCGGCGAATATATTTGTTATATTTGCACTTTAAGAACAAATACAGAAACGAGTTATGGAATATAATTTCCGTGAGATAGAGCCGCGCTGGCAGCAGGAGTGGGAGCGGCGCAAAACCTATAAGGTGGACATCGACCCTTCGCGTCCCAAGTACTACGTCCTCGACATGTTTCCCTATCCCTCCGGGGCGGGGCTGCATGTGGGGCATCCGCTGGGGTATATCGCCTCGGATATCTACACGCGCTACAAACGGCTCTGCGGGTTCAACGTGCTGCATCCGATGGGATTCGATTCGTTCGGTCTGCCCGCGGAACAGTATGCCATACAGACCGGTCAGCATCCGGCCGTCACTACGGCCCAGAACGTGGCGCGTTATCGCGAACAGCTCGACAAACTCGGTTTTTCGTACGACTGGGACCGTCAGGTGGTCACCAGCGATCCGGCCTACTACCGTTGGACCCAGTGGGCGTTCCTGAAGATGTACGACAGTTATTACGACCTCGAAGAGCAGCGGGCGCGTCCCGTTGACGAACTGATCGGGGCGTTTGCGCAGAAGGGTTCGGAGGGCGTACGCGCCGCCTGTACCGAAAGGCTCCGTTTTTCGGCGGCCGAGTGGAACGCGATGGACGACAAACGGCGCGAGGAGGTGCTGCTCAACTACCGGCTCGCCTACCGGGCCGATACGACGGTGAACTGGTGCGAGGGGCTGGGAACGGTGCTTGCCAACGACGAGGTGGTGAATGGGCTCTCGGTGCGCGGCGGTTTCCCGGTGGTGCAGAAGCGCATGAAGCAGTGGTTGCTGCGGGTGAGCGCCTACGCCGAACGTCTTCTGGAAGGGATGGAAGACCTCGACTGGAGTGAGTCGCTCAAGGAGATACAGCGCAACTGGATCGGACGCAGCACGGGAGCGCAGCTCTTTTTCGGAATCAAGGGAAGCGACCGGAAGCTGGAGATATTCACCACGCGGCCCGATACGATCTTCGGTTCCACGTTCATGGTGATCGCGCCCGAGCACGAGCTGGTCGGGGAGTTGACTACCGAGGGGCAGCGGGAGACGGTCGAAGCCTATATCGAAGAGACCAAGAAACGTTCCGAACGCGAACGTATGGCCGATACCAAACGGGTCAGCGGTGCCTTTACCGGTGCCTATGCGGTCAACCCGTTCAACGGTGCGGAGCTGCCCGTCTATGTCGGCGATTACGTGCTGGCGGGATACGGCACGGGGGCCATCATGGCCGTGCCGGCCCACGACTCCCGCGACTACGCCTTTGCCAGCCATTTCGGGCTCGACATCGTGCCGGTGGTCGAGGGGGGCGACATCTCCGTCGCTAGTTACGACGCCAAACAGGGGAAGATGATCAACTCCGGATTCCTCGACGGGATGGAGGTGAAGGAGGCCATCGAACGGATGTTTGCGGAGATAGAGGCCCGCGGCCTGGGCCGGAAAAAAGTCAACTACCGCTTGCGCGATGCCATTTTCAGCCGCCAGCGCTATTGGGGGGAACCCTTCCCGGTCTACTATAAGGGCGATACGGCCTGCCCGCTGCCGGAGGCCGCCCTGCCCCTCACGCTGCCCGAAGTGCCGGAGTTCCGGCCGACCAGTTCGGGCGAGCCGCCGCTCGCCCGTGCCGAGGGGTGGCATACCGCCGAGGGCTATCCCTACGAAACGAGCACGATGCCCGGTTTTGCAGGCTCTTCGGCCTACTATTTCCGCTACATGGACCCCCACAACGACCGGGAGCTGGTGAGCCGGGAGGCGAACGGCTACTGGCGCAGCGTGGACCTCTATATCGGGGGAATCGAGCATGCCACCGGACACCTCATCTACTCCCGTTTCTGGAACAAGTTCCTCTACGACCTGGGCGTGGCGGTGGAGGACGAGCCGTTCCGCAAGCTGGTGAACCAGGGTATGATCCAGGGGCGTTCCAACTTCGTTTACCGTGTCAACGGCACCAATACCTTCGTGTCGCACGGACTGAAAGGGGAGTACGATACCCAGCCTATCCATGTCGACGTGAATATCGTGAAGAACGATATACTCGACCTGGAGGCCTTCCGGGCGTGGCGGCCGGAGTTCGCCGATGCGCAGTTTATTCTGGAAGAGGGCCGCTATGTGTGCGGCTGGGCAGTGGAGAAGATGAGCAAGTCGATGTACAACGTGGTGAATCCGGACTATATCGTGGAGAACTACGGTGCCGATACGCTGCGTATGTACGAGATGTTCCTCGGACCGCTCGAACAGAGCAAACCGTGGGATACGAACGGCATCGACGGCGTACACAAGTTCCTGCGCCGGTTCTGGAGGCTGTTCCATCCCGGCGGCGGGGAGTTTTCGGTCAGCGGAGAGGCGCCTGGGGCGAAGGAGCTCAAGGTGCTCCACAAGACCATCAAGAAGGTCGGCGAGGATATTGAGAACTTCTCGTTCAATACGTCCGTGAGTGCCTTCATGATCTGCCTCAACGAGCTTGGCGACTGCAACAAGCGTGCGGTGCTCGAACCGCTCCTCATCCTGCTGTCGCCCTTTGCGCCCCATATCGCCGAAGAGCTGTGGCACCGTCTGGGCCACGAGGGAAGCATCTTCGACGCGAGGTATCCGGTGTTCGATCCCGCTTATCTGGTGGAAAACAGTTTCGAGTATCCGGTTTCGGTGAACGGCAAGATGCGTTTCAAGAAGGAGTTTCCGCTGGGGGCCCCGGCCGGTGAGATCGAGGCCGCCGTGCTTGCCGATCCGCAGTTGGAGAAGTATACCGCCGGCAAGGAGGTACGGAAAGTCATCGTCGTGCCGGGTAAGATCATCAACGTCGTCGTGTGACCGGCGGCCTGCGGGACGGCTTCCGTCGTCGCGCCGGACTGCATGGGATTCGATGTGCATCGGCCCGCCCGAAACCTT
>CAJTLO010000002.1:287971-333003 GCA_910577285.1 uncultured Rikenellaceae bacterium
GGGGGCCGATGTCGTTCGGGGTGCGAGCGTCCGGAGCCCGGGCGCTCGCCGCACCGGGCAACCGGAGGTGCGCTTTTCCCGATGGGGTGGGTTGCGGTTTTGCGGTCTTCGGTAGCGTCTTTTTCGTCGCGGGTGCGTTCCGGTGTCGTTCGTGCTTCGTGCGTTCGTAGCGACGAGGGGTGTTCGGGTACATGCGCTCGCTGCCGTGTCCCCTGCTGCCGGTCGCTGCGTGCGGCGCGATTAGTGGCGGAAAAGGTAGAACTTCAGGTCGAGTGTGGCGCTGTGTTCGTATTGCCACGGCTTTGCAGCTCCGAACCGGAAAAAAGTGGGACGGTAGGTGGCTCCGAAGAGGATCTTGGGCGTGATGTTGACGTAGGCGGCTACCGTCACTCCTCCTGCCCAATACCGGTCGTCGATGCGGAGGTCGCCCAGATCGATCTGCCTGAAACCGGGATAGGGGCGGCGGTAAGTGTATTGTTTCCATGCCGCATTCAGCCCGTACCCTACGGTGAAACGGCGGAAATGCAGGTACTCGCCCAATGCGATGTTGATTGCGGAGCGCGTTTCGTTGGACGGGGGGCCATTATGGCGGGCAGCCACATGGGAAAGCCTTGTAGGGCGTTCGCTTCCAGTGCGATACCACGTTTGTCGCGGTAGAGGTATTCGATGCCTGCGGCAATGCCGATGAAGCCGCCCTCGTTGCGGCGTATCTCCGGAGTGAGGGGGTAGAGTGAGAAGTGCTGCGTCCACGGAAAGGCGAGCGAGACATTGACGCGTCCCTTTCGGAACGAGTCGGCATAACGGAGCGCTCGGCGCGTATACCGCCTTTCGGCGGCATCGGGCGCGGCGGGGGATTTCGGCTGGGGGCGCAGGCGTACCCCCAGTGTCCAGTCGTTCTTGCGGAAGGTGCGGTAGCCCTCTTCCGTCCAGTAGAGGTCGGGGTGTTCGTAGCGGTTGTCGTTGCCGGAGTCTTCGAGCATTCCCACCCCCAGCGAGAGGAGGTTGAGCCAGAAGAGGTCGCTCTTGTAGGCTTTCAGCCGGTAGGTATAGGTGGTGTCGGCGGCGAATATCTCCACCGTCAGCGGCTCCGGGGTGGCGTCGTAGAAGCCGTAGGCCGCTTGCGGGGAGTTGGCCGCGTAGACGATCCGGGACATCCGGGCGAGGTTTCTTTTCGTCGGCTCCACGTCGAGCAGCTGTGCCATGTCACCGGGGGTGAGTCCGTGGCGCAGCGTGTCGCCGTTCATGACTACCGTCTCTCCGGAGGGGGTATCCACTGCGACGTATTTGCGGGAGGTGCTGTAGGTCGTCACGCAGGAAGAGAGTGCGAGACATGCACACGACAACAGGAGGAAGCATCGTTTCATAGGCTTTCGGGTTTTCAGGTTTGCCTATAAGATGCATCTCCCTGTCGTTTTGTTGCACGGTCTGCCGCTTTTCATTAAAAAATGCGGCCGGTGCTTCGGACCGGTGCGATGCCGCCTGCCTCCGCCGCTCGCCCGTTTGGTCGGGGGAGGACGGTCCCGCGCGGAGGGCGGATGCTTTCCGGCCCCGTCGGAACGCTTCCGTCGGGGCGGAGCTTCCGTAGCGCGTTTTTCCGCCGCAGGGTGTGTTCGGCCTCTTCGTCCGGGGCCTGCTCCCTACGGGAGGACGGCCGGAGTGGTTGTGGCCGTTCGCCGGAGTGTCAGGAGGGCATGCAGTCGAGGTATACTTGCCGGGTGCGTTCGATGAATTGTCCGAAAGAGAGTTCGTTGTCGAATTTCGTGCGGGCGTTTCTTCCTGCGGTTTCGCGGAGCGGGGCATCGTCCAGCAGCCGGGCGAGGGCGTCGCGCAGGCGCAGCGGATCGGAGGGCGGAACGAGCAGTCCGTCGATGCCGTGCTCGAGGTATTCGGCCGGACCGCCGTTGTCGGTGGCCACGATCGCCTTTCCTGCCGACATGAACTCCAACACGGTGATGGAGCAGGCTTCGGGAACGATGGTGGGAAGGACGCCGATGTCGATGCCGTCGAGGAAGCCGCCGATGCGGGGCAGAAATCCCTCGAAAACCACCGTATCGGCCAATCCGTCACTCTCCGCTTTGGCTTTCAGCGCGTTCACATAGGTTTCGTTGCCGGTACCCGCAATTTTCAGCAGGAATCGTTTCCCGTCCCGTTTCAGCAGCCGTGCCGCCTCCAGCAGCACCTCGATGCCCTTCTCCGGGGTCAGCCGGCCCGCATAGCCTATTACCGGCACGGAAACCTCGTGCTCCGGCCTGGCCGACGTCTCCGCTTCCGCAGCCGGGGCGCATTGCAGCCGGTCGGGATCGGCGCTGTTGAAGATGGGTATGATGCGGTCGGCATCCAGACCGGGGTAGAGCTCCAGTATCCGCTGTTTGGCCAGGGCGGAAACCGCGACGATGCGTGCGGCCCGGCCGAAAATCCATTGATAGAGGCCGCGCGGGGAGGAGGGGCCGATGACGAAGTGGAGCGTATGGATGATGGGCATCTTCTTTTCCTTGGCGAACCACGCCTGAAAGATGTTCTTCGGCTGGTGGGTGTGGATGATATCGGGTTGTTCGCGGCGGATGATCTTCCGGAGCGCACGGATGGATTTCGGGTCGAATTTGCTCTTCAACGGGCAGAGGTATACTTTGCCGGCCGCCTCGAGGCGGGGGTGTACGACGTCGCCGTCGTTGTTGACGACGAAGACCGAACGGTAGCCTCGTGCCTGGAGCCCTTTGGCCAGGTCGAAGGCGTATTGTTCCATTCCCGCCCAATTCCGGGAGGAGGTAATGATGTGCAGGATGACCATGCTGATTGCGTTTGATAACGACAAATTTAATATAATATATCCTACCGAAAAATTTCCGGTTCCCGAATCGGTGGAGAGGGGCGGGCGGATGCGGCGGCAGGGCGGGCGATGTAGGTGGGGAAAAGGGCGACGGGGTGTCCGGCGACATCTTCCGACCCCGTGATTATCCGTGAGGTGCCGAATGTCAGGCGGTGTCTGCGTCTGTTTCCCGGCTTTCCCCGTGGAGCTGCTATGGTGCAGGACATTTCAGATGGGATCGGTGCGATGCCCCTGCTCCCCTGCTCCCCTGCCCCCCTGCCCCCTGCCTTCGCCGCTCGCCCGTTTGACCGGGAGAGTGTGGTGCTGTTTGGAGAGCGGATGCTTTCCGGCCCCGTCGGAACGCTTCCGTCGGGACGGACATTTTCCGTAGACCGGAATGTGCTGTTTCTATGCGGTGCGCGGTGCGGTTTGGGTGCGGCGGAATACCTGCGTAAGAGGGAGATTATACCGGGAGGTCGCAACGGGTGCGGGATGAGCATGGAAACCCCTCTCCGGTTGGGCGGAGAAACGGTGGAGCGGACGGATTGGGTGGAATGCGGCCCGGTGGGGCGTGTTACAAATAGAGGTCGAGGAGCCCCTGGGGAAGCGAGAAGGTGATCTCGCGAGCTTCGATATCCAGGGCGGATACCATTTCGTCGGTTGCGGGGATGAGTATCTCCCGGCCGTCGGCGGTGATCTCGAACAGCGGATTCTGCTCGCTGTCGATGTAGGCGGTGATCTTCCCGCGCAAGGGATGGTCGTCGAAAGATACGGAGAATCCGACCAGATCCTCCATGTAGATCGCGTCGTCTTCCGTCTCCTCTGCGACGGTGCGCAGGGCGAGGGTGCGTCCCACGAGTTCCGCGGCACGCTCTTCGGTGTCGAAATCCGCAAAGGTCACGAGAGCGCTGCTTCGGCCGCGTCTTTCGAACTTTTCGATAAAAAGAGGAACCGCCAACGCATCGAAAGATGCGAAGAACGGTTCCTCGGTATCGAATTCTTCCGGGAAAGTGTCGTACAGGTTGACGATCAGTTCGCCCTTGCGGCCGAACGGCTTGGATACCTTTCCGACAGTTTCCAGCGGATCCATTGCCTTTATTCTGCGGCGGGAGTCTCCTCCTCTGCGGGAGCTTCGGCTTCCTCTGCCTGTGCAGCGGCGGCAGCGGCTTCAGCCCTCTTGGCTTCGATCGCTTTGGCCTTCTTTTCGTTGGCTTCCTTCTCGGCAGCGAGGCGGGCCTTATCGGACTGCTCCTTTTCGCCGGTCAGCTTCTGGGTCTTGGCGGATATTTTGGCGGCCTTCTCGCCCATCCATTTTTCGAACTTGGCATCGGCTGCGGCTTCGTCGAAAGCACCCTTTGCAACGCCTCCGAGGAGGTGTTTCTTGTACATCACACCCTTGTAGGAGAGGATGGCGCGGCAAGTGTCGGTGGGCTGAGCACCTTTCTGGAGCCACTCCAGGGCTTTGTCGAAGTTCAGGTCGACGGTAGCAGGATTCGTGTTCGGGTTGTAGGTACCGATCTTTTCGATGAATTTGCCATCGCGTGGCGCCCTGCTGTCTGCGACAACGATATGATAGAAAGCGTAACCTTTCTTACCGTGGCGCGCAAGTCTGATTTTTACAGGCATTGTGTTTGAATGTATTAGATTAACAATCGTTGTTGTCCTGCCGTTTACACGAAACGGCCCGCAAATGTAAGGAGTTTTTGCCGAACCGCCAAACTCACTGCAAAATAACTTGTGCGGTGCACGGGGTGCTATGCTCCGGTGGCTTGCGCTCCTCTTGCGCGTCTGCTCCTGCGGACGGCCCGCCAGGCTTCGCCGATCCAGAGCACGGGCGAGGTGCCGGCCGCCAGCAGGAGCCATTCGCGGGCGGAGAGGGGTTCGGTGCGGAACACTTCGCCGCCGAAGGTGACGATGGCCGCCTGACCCGCGAGGATCAGCAGGGCGGTCCATACCACTCCCTTGGCCCGCCGTGCATCCCGCAGGGCGGAGTGGTCGGTGCCGAATACCGCCGCGTTGAAGAGGTTCCAGAACTGCAGCAGCACGAATACGGTGAAGAAGATCGTGAGCCGGTGGGTGGTCATGCCTCCGGGAAGGGCGTTCAGATGAGCCATCATCCCCATGAGCAGGGCGACGAAGGCGACTCCGACGCCGAGAATGGTGTTGCGCATGGCGGGGGTGATGATGAAGTCGTTCGGCCTGCGGGGTGCTTCCTTCATCACGTCGGGGCTGGGCGGGATGGAGGCGAGGGCCATGGCGGCGAACGTATCCATGATGAGGTTCACCCAGAGCATCTGCGTGACGGTGAGCGGCAGGGCCGTGCCGAAGAAGGCGCCCAGCAGGACGCTCAGAAGTGCCACGAGGTTGATGGTGAGCTGGAAGACGATGAAGCGTTGGATGTTCTTGTAGAGCGAGCGGCCCCACATGACGGCCGTGGCGATGCTCCCGAACGAGTCGTCGAGCAGCGTGATGTCGCTCGCCTCCTTGGCCACCGAGGTCCCCGTACCCATGGAGAGCCCTACATGGGCGTGGTTGAGCGCCGGTGCGTCGTTGGTGCCGTCGCCCGTGACGGCCACCACCGCACCTCGCTGCTGGAGCAGCCGCACCAGCCGTTGTTTGTCCAGGGGGCGTGCGCGGCTCATCACCTTCAGGTCGAGCACCCGGTCGAGGGCCTCTTCGTCGCTCAGCGCGGCGAATTCGCTTCCCGTAATGCGGTTGCGCTCGGTGTCTTCCGAGGTCCAGAGTCCGATCTGGCGGGCGATCTCGGTCGCTGTGCCGGGGGTGTCGCCGGTGACGATCTTCACCGCGATGCCGGCCGACCGGCACTGTCCTACGGCGTCGGGAACGTCGGGACGTATCGGGTCGCTGATGGCGAAGATGCCCAGGAAGGTCAGCCCTCCTGCGGCGGCAAGCTCCGCACACTCGGTCGGGGAGCCGTCCGGAATCTCCCGGTAGGCGATCCCGAGGGTACGCATGGCTTTGTTCTGGTAGGCGAACAGCTCTTGCTGGTAGGCTCTCTTCAGGTTCTCCTCCAGCGTGCACATCGCCATTACGATTTCGGGTGCCCCTTTGACGTAGAGCACGCGGCCTTGCCGGAGGGGCGATTCGACGAGTGTCGCCATGAATTTGCGTTCGGTGGAGAAAGTGAGCTGGTCGACCACCGGGGCCTCCTGCCGCAATGCCATGTAGTCCTCCCCGCGCTCCCGCAGCCACAGCAGCAGCGCCGCTTCCGTGGGGTTACCCACCCCTGCGGGGCGCTCTCCTTCGCCTTTCTCTTCGAGGAAGGCCGTCGAGTTGACCGCGATGCCCTCGGCCAGGAGTTCGGGGTGCCGTTCGTCGAGATGCGTGTCGTGGACCTGCATCCGGTTTTGGGTGAGGGTCCCCGTCTTGTCGGTGCAGATGACTGTTATCGCCCCCATCGTCTCGCAGGCGTGCATCTTGCGGACCAGGTTGTTGGTCCGGAGCATGCGGCGCATGTTGAGCGCCAGGCTGAGGGTGACGCTCATGGGGAGTCCTTCGGGGACCGCCACGACGATCAGCGTCACGGCCATCATGAAGTATTTCAGGACGATCTGCGCGATGGCGAGCCACTCGTCCCAGCCCGTTACCGTGTGGACCGCGAGGTAGGCATGGAGCTCTTTTCCGGTGAAGATGAGGAATGTGAGGATGGCGATGGCAAAGCCCGCCCGGCCGATGAGTTTGGCCAGCCGCGCCAGTTGGATGTTGAGCGGCGTCTGTTCGGAGCCCTGTTCGGTCGCCTGGCGTGCCACTTTTCCGATTTCGGTCGCGTCGCCCACGCGCTCCACCCGCATGATGCCGTGCCCGTCGGTGACCGTCGTGCCGCGCAGGACGGCGTCGGAGGGGTAGGTGGCATCGGAGTCGAACGCGCTCCGCTCGACCGTTTTGTGCACCATGAGCTCTCCCGTGAGGTTCGACTCGTTCACTTGGAGCGAAACGGCCTCGAGCAGGGTGCCGTCCGCCGGAATCTCCTCGCCGGTGTTGAGGATCACGATGTCGCCCGTCACGACCTCCTTGCGCGGGATCTCCCGGACCTTTCCTTCGCGGAGGACCGATACGGGCGTCTCCTCTCCCACGGCGTTCAGCAAGTCGAATTTCCGGTTGGCGTCGTATTCGAAATAGAAGCCGATGCCCGTTGCCAGGAAGATGGCGAAGAAGATTCCGATCGTTTCGGCGTATTCTCCTTCGATGACCGAGATGATCAGCGAGAAGCACGCCGCTACGAGCAGCACCTTGATGACCGGGTCCTTGAACTTTTCCAGATAGAGCCTCCACATGGAGGGGCGTGCGGGCGGGGTGAGGAGGTTCTCTCCGTGTAGCCTTCGGCTCTCGGCCGCCTCGCTTTCGGTCAGGCCGGTCCATTGCGGCCCGTTTGCGTTGTGTGACATGGTGTTTTTTCTGTGTCGTTCGGTACGGTTGCGGAAGTCGTTGCGGCGGAGCCGGTCGGCGCTTTGCGGCTTTTCGCGCTCCCGAAACCGGGGCTTCCGCGCAAACCGTGGTTATCGGTTGCAAAAATGGTGCATAGGCGGCATATATCCTTCCGGTTACGGAAAGAAAATCTCTTTTTCGGACGGCAGGGGCGGTGCGGCAGGTCGGGCCCCATGCCGGACGGTGCGGCAGTAGGAGCGTACGACGCAGGGCTGTCGGTGACGCACGATGCCGGTTCGGGTCGTTTTTGCGGAGGGGCTCCGCGGCCGAGGCGGGTGTGTTTCGGGGTCGGGCGGGTGCCTGTTTCGAGCCCGGTGCGGCCCGTATTTGCACAAGTGATGAAAATACATTACTTTTGTAGGACTCCGCGGCCCCGAAAGCCGCCGGTAGTTTGGTGTCAAGGTTCCGTAGCTCAGTTGGATAGAGCAACAGCCTTCTAAGCTGTGGGTCGCGCGTTCGAGCCGCGCCGGAATCACGCAGCCGTTTCGGGCGGCGCGGTCGCTGTGTGTGGCGACGGAAAATACGGGACCGTATTCTGATGGTCCGAACGGTGACGATCGCGCCCGGCCTCAGGCCGGGCGTTTGTGTTTGTTGCAAGAGGGCTGTGCGGGTGAAGGCGTAGTCCGGATGCACGGTTGAGGTTATCCCCGGGTGCATTTTTTTATCTGCGGTCTCTCGTATGTGCGCAGGGGCGTTCCCGGTCCGGCAGCGTCTTTTTCGCTCCGCATCCGGCCGGAGCATTTTCTTTTTATGGTTTTGTTAGTCAGTGGTTTTTGTTTCGGCTGCGAAGGGGTGTATAGTTGTTTGTTATTTATTTTTCAAATCCATAGTTTTTTGAAATACATCATCTGCGGGGAGGAGTGCCGAAAACGCTGTAAATCCGCTCGAAACGGATGAAAAAGTTGCCGTAAAATGGGGTGTTTCGGAAAATTTACGTATATTTGCACTCCGTTTTTAATGCGGAATTACGAGAAAACAACAGTTAAGTTACTCAAACTAAAGGACAAAAGTTTTAAAGATGCCAACTATTCAACAGTTAGTTCGAAAAGGACGGGTGCAGATGGAGGACAAGAGCAAGGCTCCGGCACTCGACGCATGTCCGCAGAGGCGCGGCGTGTGCGTGCGCGTTTACACCACCACGCCCAAGAAGCCTAACTCGGCGATGCGTAAGGTTGCCAGGGTGAAGCTCACCAACCAGAAGGAGGTGAATGCCTACATTCCCGGAGAGGGTCACAACCTGCAGGAGCACTCGATTGTACTCGTGCGCGGTGGTCGTGTGAAGGACCTTCCCGGTGTGCGTTATCACCTCGTGCGCGGTGCGCTCGACTCGGCGGGTGTGGACGGCCGTCGTCAGCGTCGTTCCAAATACGGTGCCAAGAGGCCGAAGGCCGGAGCGGCTCCCGCTAAGAAGAAATAAGCGATCCGTACTTTTCGTGATGCGGATGCGGTTTCCGGTGTCGGCCGCATGACGCAGGGATACAAATGAAGGCGCCGTCAAACAAACGAAGAATTTTTTAAATAAAATGAGAAAAGCTAAGCCTAAAAAGCGAATTCTACTTCCGGATCCCAAGTTCAATGACGTACTTGTGACAAGGTTTGTAAATAACCTGATGGTGGATGGTAAGAAGAGTATTGCTTACACGATATTCTACGATGCGTTGGATATCGTCGGCGAGAAGATGAAGGACGCGGACAAGGCTCCTCTGGAGGTTTGGAAGCAGGCATTGGAGAATATCACACCGCAGGTGGAGGTGAAATCCCGCCGTATCGGTGGTGCCACTTTCCAGGTCCCCACCGAAGTGAGGCCCGAGCGCAAGATATCCATTTCGATGAAGAATCTTGTCCTTTATTCTCGTAAACGCGCCGGGAAATCGATGGCCGAGAAACTGTCGGCCGAGATAATCGCCGCCTACAACCAGGAGGGCGCTGCCTTTAAACGGAAAGAGGAGATGCACCGTATGGCTGAGGCCAACAAGGCGTTTGCTCACTTTAGATTTTAGGAGGTTGTGATCTATGGCAAGAGACCTTAAATATACGCGCAATATCGGCATCATGGCCCACATCGATGCCGGCAAGACCACGACGTCCGAACGTATCCTCTTCTACACCGGAAAGACCCACAAGATCGGTGAGGTGCACGAAGGCGGCGCTACCATGGACTGGATGGTTCAGGAGCAGGAGAGGGGTATCACCATCACGTCGGCCGCTACGACGGCGTTCTGGCGTTATGACGACAAGACCTACCAGATCAACCTGATCGACACTCCCGGACACGTGGACTTCACCGTGGAGGTGGAGCGTTCGCTCCGTGTGCTCGACGGTGCCGTGGCTACTTTCTGTGCCGTCGGCGGTGTGGAGCCCCAGTCCGAAACCGTATGGCGTCAGGCCGACAAGTACAACGTGCCCCGTATCGGTTACGTCAATAAGATGGACCGTACCGGCGCCGACTTCCTGGCCGTATGCGCACAGGTGAAGGAGCGCCTGGGTGCCAACGCAGTGCCCATTGCGCTGCCGATCGGCTCCGAGGACAAGTTCGCGGGTGTGGTAGACCTTATATATAATAGGGCGCTCATTTACGACGACGCCAAGAAGAACGAACTCGTAAACTATACCTTCGAGGAGGTTCCGGCCAACATGAAGGCCGAGGTGGAAGAGTACCGTGCGAAACTCATCGAGGAGGTCGCTACCGTGGACGAGGCCCTCATGGAGAAGTTCTTCGAGGACCCCAACTCGATCACTCCCGAGGAGCTGAAGGCCGCTATCCGCAAGGCTACCATCGAGATGTCCATCATCCCGATGCTGTGCGGTTCCTCGTTCAAAAACAAGGGCGTGCAGCTGTTGCTCGACTCCGTCGTGGCTTACCTGCCCTCGCCCCTCGATATCGAGGCCATTCAGGGAACGAACCCCGCTACCGGCGAAGAGGCGGTACGCCACCCGTCGGAAGCGGAGCCTTTCTGTGCGCTCGCGTTCAAGATCGCTACCGACCCCTACGTGGGCCGTCTGGCTTTCGTGCGCGTCTATTCGGGTAAGCTCGATGCGGGCAGCTACGTGTTCAACTCCCGCTCGGGCAAGAAGGAGCGTATCAGCCGCATCTATCAGATGCACTCCAACAAGCAGAACCCGCTTGAGATGGTGGGCGCCGGCGACATCTGCGCCGTCGTAGGCTTCAAGGACGTGCGTACGGGCGATACCCTCTGCGACGAAAAAGCTCCGATCATCCTCGAATCCATGACCTTCCCCGAACCCGTGATCGGTTTGGCGGTAGAGCCCAAGACCCAGAAGGACCTCGATAAACTCGGCGTGGCCCTCGGCAAACTGGCCGAAGAGGACCCGACCTTTACGGTGGAAACCGATGAGGAAAACGGGCAGACCATCATCCGCGGTATGGGTGAGCTTCACCTCGATATTATCGTGGACCGTCTGAAACGCGAATTCGGTGTGGAGATCAACCAGGGTCAGCCCCAGGTGAACTACAAAGAGGCGCTGACCGCTCCCGTGGAACACCGCGAAGTGTTCAAGAAGCAGTCGGGTGGTCGCGGTAAGTTCGCCGACATCGTCTTCCAGCTCGGTCCGGCCGACGAAGGCGTTACCGGACTCCAGTTCATCGACGAGGTGAAGGGCGGTAACATTCCGAAGGAGTACATCCCCTCGGTACAGAAAGGTTTCACTGCGGCCATGTCCAACGGTCCGCTCGCAGGCTTCGGCGTAGACAGCATGAAGGTGATCCTCCGCGACGGTTCGTTCCACCCGGTGGACTCCGACTCGCTCTCGTTCGAAATCGCTGCCCGCAACGCATTCCGTGCGGCAGGCGTGAAGGCCCGTCCCGTGATCAAGGAACCGGTGATGTCCGTAGAGGTGGTTACTCCGGAAGAGTACATGGGCGATATCATCGGCGACCTGAACAAACGTCGCGGACAGGTATCCGGCATGGAGCAGAAAGGCAATGCCCGCGCCATCAAGGCGAAGGTGCCGCTTTCGGAGATGTTCGGCTACGTGACCGTGCTCAGGACGCTCTCTTCGGGTCGCGCGACGTCGTCCATGGAGTTCTCGCATTTCGATGAGGTTCCGGCCAACATCGCCAAGGAGATCATCGAGAAGAATGCAGGACGCCGCAAAGACGTGGAATAACCCTTTACAGACAAATTGAATAATAATTAAAATTAAGGTTCTAACGATATGAGCCAAAAGATCAGAATAAAGCTTAAATCTTACGACCACAACCTGGTCGATAAATCGGCTGAAAAGATTGTGAAGACCGTAAAGGGTACGGGCGCCGTAGTAAGCGGTCCGATACCGCTTCCGACCCAGAAGCAGATTTTTACGGTGAACCGTTCGACTTTCGTCAACAAGAAGGCGCGTGAGCAGTTCCAGCTCTCCACGTTCAAAAGGATACTGGATATCTACAGCTCTACGCCCAAGACCATCGACGCTCTCATGAAGCTCGAGCTCCCGTCGGGTGTCGAGGTGGAGATCAAAGTCTGATCGGCACGTTCCGGAGGTTCCCGGCTTGCCGGCAGAGGCGTCCGAAAGCGCGCCGCCGCCGGCAAACCGGACCGCCCCGGAGCAATCGCCGCCCCGGACGGAGGCCGGAACGGCGGAAAGGGATATACGCAAAACTATTCATAACAACACCAAGTAACAAGTAATTCAGACGACTAAAATGTCAGGACTAATTGGAAAAAAAATCGGAATGACTTCCGTTTTCAGTGCCGAGGGTAAAAACATACCATGCACTGTTATCGAAGCTGGTCCCTGTGTAGTTACGCAAATCAAAACCGTGGAGAAGGATGGCTACGAAGCGGTTCAGATTGCCTATGACGACAAAAGCGAAAAACACACCAGCAAAAGCTTGTCAGGACACTTTGCGAAAGCAGGCACGACTCCCAAACGTAAGGTGGCGGAGTTCAGGGATTTCCACGAAGTGAACCTTGGTGATACCCTTACGGTGGATACCATCGCCGACGGCGAATGGGTGGACGTGACGGGCATCTCCAAAGGTAAAGGTTATCAGGGCGTAGTAAAGCGCCACGGCTTCGCAGGTGTGGGTGGACAGACGCACGGTCAGCACAACCGTCAGCGCAAACCGGGTTCGCTGGGCGCCTCTTCGTATCCTTCGAGGGTATTCAAGGGCAAGCGACTTCCCGGACAGACGGGCGGTACGCAGGTTAAAGTCCTTAACCTGAAGGTTCTCAAGGTAATTCCCGAAAATAACCTTATCCTCGTGAAGGGTTCAATCCCGGGAGCAAAGGGTTCTTATTTATTAATCGAGAAGTAGGAGATGGAATTAACTGTTTATAAGACCTCAGGAGAGGAGACCGCCAAGAAAGTAGTCCTCGAGGACACGGTCTTCGGCGTGGAGCCTAACGACCACGCGATATACCTCGACGTGAAGCAATACCTCGCCAACGCACGTCAGGGTACACACAAGTCGAAGCAGCGTAACGAAGTCGCAGGTTCGACCCGCAAACTGAAACGCCAGAAAGGTACCGGTGGTGCCCGTTCGGGTAGCATCCTTTCGCCGCTTTTCCCCGGCGGAGGCCGCGTATTCGGTCCCGTGCCGCGCGACTACAGCTTCAAGCTCAACAAGAAGCTCAAAAGGCTGGCTCGTCGCAGCGCACTCTCTTACAAGATGAAGGGCGAAGCCATCAAGGTCGTGGAGAACTTCGCGATCGACACTCCGCGCACCAAGACCATCGTGGCCATGATGAACGGCCTGCAGGTAGCGGACAAGAAGATCCTGGTCGTTCTTCCGGAATCGGACAGGAACATTCTCCTTTCGGCTCGCAACCTTCAGAACGTAAAGGTAATCCCTGCCGCAAACCTCAATACCTACGATGTGATGAACGCTTCGAGCGTGCTCATCGCCGAGGGTGCGGTCAATGTAATCAATGAAATGTTAGCTTAGGAGAATCATGGAAATGCAGATTATTATCAGGCCGGTACTCACCGAGAAGATGACCGCGCAGGGCGAGAAGCTGAACCGCTTCGCCTTCATAGTGGACCGCAGGGCTAACAAGATAGAGATTCGCCAGGCCGTGGAGGATATGTACGGCGTCGTAGTGACGGATGTGAACACCGTGAACTACATGGGCAAGGAGAAGAGCCGTTTCACCAAAAGCGGTCTTCTGGAAGGACGCTCGAACCACTTCAAGAAGGCGATCGTGACCCTGAAGGAGGGAGATACCATTGATTTTTACAGTAATATCTAAGAGAGATGGCAGTAAGAAAGTTCAAACCCGTTACTCCGGGTACAAGACATAAAATCGCCGGAACGTTCGATGAGGTGACCAAGGGCGCTCCCGAAAAGTCGCTGCTCGAACCCAAGAAGAGCACCGGCGGCCGTAACAGCAACGGTAAGATGACCGTACGCTACCGTGGGGGCGGCCACAAGCAGATGTACCGTATCATCGACTTCAAGAGGGCTAACGACGGCATGCCGGCGACGGTGAAAGCCATCGAGTACGACCCGAACCGTTCGGCTCGTATCGCGCTCGTCGTCTATGCCAACGGCGAAAAGAGCTACATCCTCGCTCCGAACGGCCTCAAGGTGGGCCAGACCATCCTGAGCGGGTCGGGTGTCGCTCCCGAGGTGGGCAACACGCTTCCCCTGGCCGAGATACCGCTCGGTACGGTGATACACGCCATAGAACTCTACCCCGGTCAGGGTGCCGCCATGGCACGCAGCGCCGGCACCTACGCGCAGCTTCTCGCCCGCGAAGGTAAATATGCTATTATCAAACTTCCTTCGGGCGAAACCCGCATGGTACTGACCACGTGCCGCGCGACCGTAGGCGTCGTGTCGAACCCCGACCACAGCCTCGAGCAGCACGGTAAGGCCGGTCGCCGTCGTTGGCTGGGCCGTAGGCCGCACAACCGCGGTGTCACCATGAACCCGGTGGATCACCCCATGGGTGGTGGCGAAGGCCGTTCTTCGGGTGGGCACCCGCGTTCGCGCAAAGGCTTGCTCGCCAAAGGCTACAAGACCCGCAACCCGAAGAAGACTACCTCGAAGTTCATTATTTCAAGGAAAAAGTAGGGCTGCATGAGCGCCTTACCTGAACAAAAAGGAAAATTTAAAAGGTAAAAATAGTAGCATAATGAGTCGTTCATTAAAAAAAGGACCATATATCGAACCGAAGCTCGAAAAGCGTGTCATCGCGCAGAACGAGGGCGGTAAGAAGAGCGTCATCAAGACATGGTCGAGGGCCAGCATGATTTCCCCCGATTTCGTGGGGCAGACCATCGCAGTCCACAACGGGAACAAGTTCATCCCGGTTTATGTAACAGAGAACATGGTAGGCCACAAACTCGGAGAGTTCGCGCCGACGCGTAACTTCCGCGGTCACGCCGGTAACAGAAAAAAATAAGTAGGAAATGGGATCGAGAAAACATGAAATGGCCGAAAGGATGAAGGCCGAGAAGAAGCAGATAGCCATTGCCTCCCTGCGTGACTGCCCGACCTCCCCGCGTAAAATGCGCATCGTTGCGGATACCATTCGCGGCGTCGAGGTGAACAGGGCGCTGGCACTGCTGCGTTACTCCAAGAAAGAGGCTTCCATCAGGTTGGAAAAGCTGCTCCGTTCGGCGATCGCGAACTGGGAGGCTAAGAACGAGGGCGAAAGGCTCGAAGACAATACCCTTTACGTAAAGGAGATCATGGTCGACAGCGCCCGCATCCTCAAACGGATACAGCCCGCTCCCCAAGGACGCGCACACCGTATCCGCAAACGTTCCAACCACGTTACGATTATAGTAGACAAAAAGATAACCGAAGAAAAAGCGAACTAAGATGGGACAGAAAGTAAATCCGATAGCTAACCGCCTCGGTGTGATCCGCGGCTGGGACTCCAACTGGTACGGCGGGAAAGACTTCTCGTCCAAGCTGGTGGAGGATGCTAAAATCCGCGAGTACCTGAACGCCCGTCTGGCCAAGGCAAGTATCTCGAAGATTATCATAGAAAGGACGCTGAAGCTCGTCACCGTAACCATCTCCACCGCACGTCCGGGTATCATCATCGGCAAGGGCGGCCAGGAGGTCGACAAACTGAAAGAGGAGCTCAAGAAACTCACCGGCAAGGAGGTGCAGATCAACATCTTCGAGGTGAAGCGTCCGGAAGTGGATGCGGTGATCGTTGCCAACAACATCGCCCGTCAGCTCGAAGGCCGCGTATCGTACCGTCGTGCCGTGAAGACCGCCATCGCATCGACCATGCGCATGGGGGCCGAGGGTATCAAGATTCAGATATCCGGCCGTGTGGGCGGCGCCGAAATGGCCCGTAGCGAAACCTACAAGGAGGGACGTATCCCGTTGCATACTTTCCGTGCCGATGTCGATTACGCACTGGCCGAAGCCATCACCAAGGTGGGTATTCTCGGTGTGAAGGTGTGGATCTGCACCGGTGAAGTATATGGTAAACGCGACCTGTTCGAGATAGCGGGTGCAAGCTCGTTCTCCGGTACGGGCGAGGGTGGACGCAGGGACGACCGCGGACCCCGTGGCAAGCGTGACGGTAACAGGAGAAGAAGGGGAGGCGACCGTCCGGCACGTTAGTGCGGGACGGGAACCGGCAGGGCCTGCGGCAGGAGCGTTCCGCACTGAGGGGCGCAAAGGCGGGAGGCCCGGTCCGGATGCCGAACCGATTTAATGCAACAATTAAAAAACAGAAATAACAATGTTACAGCCAAAAAAGACCAAATACAGAAGGATGCAGAAGGGGCGCATGAAAGGTCTTGCCCAGAGGGGCAACCAGCTTGCGTTCGGCTCTTTCGGAATCAAGGCGCTCGACTCTACCTGGATCACCGGTCGTCAGATCGAGGCGGCCCGTCAGGCTATCGTGCGTTATATGAAGCGTGAAGGTCAGATATGGATCAGGATCTTCCCGGACAAGCCCATAACCAAGAAACCTGCCGAGGTGCGTATGGGTAAGGGTAAAGGTTCGCCCGAAGGATTCGTGGCTCCCGTTACCCCCGGCCGTATCCTCATCGAAGCGGAAGGAGTACCCTTGGAAGTAGCACAGGAGGCACTTCGTCTGGGCGCTCAGAAGCTTCCCATCGCAACCAAGTTCATCGTAAGAAGGGACTATACCGAAAACCAATAACTGACAGATAGACCATGAAAGCAGTAGAGATTAAGGAGCTCTCCGTAGCAGACCTGCAGGAGCGCATTGAGGCTGAAAAGGCTAATCTGAACAAGTTGAAGGTTACGCACGCAGTCTCGCAGATAGAGAATCCGCAGAACATTAAGAAGGCGCGTCGCGACATCGCTCGCATGATGACCATTCTGCACGAAAAGATGAATAAATAATTACCGCTACTATGGAAAGGAATCTCAGAAAAGAAAGAATCGGGGTGGTTGTCAGCAATAAAATGGACAAATCCATTGTGGTGGCAGTTAAGAGGAAGGTGAAACACCCGATCTACGGCAAGTTCGTGAACAAGACGACCAAGTTCACCGCTCAGGACGATACCAATACGTGCAACGAGGGCGATACCGTCCGCATCATGGAGACCCGTCCGCTGAGCAAGACGAAACGTTGGAGGTTGGTTGAAATAATTGAAAGAGCTAAATAGTCATGATACAACAGGAAAGCAGACTTACAGTAGCCGACAACAGCGGTGCGAAAGAGGTTCTTTGCATCCGCGTGCTGGGCGGAACGCGTAAGCGTTACGCTACGATTGGCGACAAGATAGTGGTTAGCGTGAAGAGCGCTACGCCTTCGGGGGATATCAAGAAGGGAACGGTTTCCAAGGCCGTTGTCGTGAGGACCAAGAAGGAGATCAGGCGCGCGAACGGCTCTTACATTCGTTTCGACGACAATGCCGTGGTACTTCTGAACAACCAGGGAGAGATGAGAGGCACCCGTATCTTCGGGCCGGTGGCACGCGAGCTCCGCGACCAGTACATGAAGATCATCTCTCTTGCACCCGAAGTATTGTAGAACTGATTATTCATTTTAGTTTAGCGCGGCGGTCGGCCGGGAGGGCGAACGGCATCTCGATGCGGGGAGCGGGAACGGCGGGCGGTCGGCGCGAAACAAGAAACAAACAGGAAAATGTCAGCAAAATTACATATCAAGAAAGGGGACACCGTCTATGTGATTGCCGGTGAAAGCAAGAGCAAGGAGAAAACGGGTCGCGTGCTTGAGGTCGATGTAAAGAACCAGCGGGCTATCGTCGAGGGTTTCAACATGGTCAAGAAGCATACCAAACCCAACTCCACGCACCCCAACGGAGGGATCATCGAACAGGAGGCTCCCATCCACATATCGAACCTGATGCTGGCCGACCCCAAAACGGGTGCACCTACCCGTGTAGGACGCCGTGCAGGTGAGAAAGGTAAATTAGTTCGTTACGCTAAAAAGTCAGGGGAGGAGATTAAATAATGGCAACGTACACACCCACACTCAAGACTAACTACAAGGAGCAGATCGTTCCGGCCCTGATGAAGGAGTTCGGTTACAAGAGCATCATGCAGGTGCCCAGGCTCCAGAAGATCGTTGTAAACCAGGGAATGGGCCAGGCCGTTGCCGACAAGAAGCTCATCGAGATAGCTGCCGAGGAGCTCTCCCTCATCACCGGTCAGAAGGCCGTCACCACGAAGTCGAGGAAGGATATCTCGAACTTCAAACTCCGTAAGGGCATGCCCATCGGTGTGATGGTGACTCTCCGTTCCGACAGGATGTACGAATTCCTCGAAAGGCTCATCGCCGTAGCGCTTCCGCGTATCCGCGACTTCAAGGGTATCAACGAGAAGTTCGACGGCAAAGGCAACTATACCCTCGGTATCGCCGAACAGATTATCTTCCCGGAGATCGACATCGACAAGATCACCAAGATATTCGGTATGGAGATCACCTTCGTGACCAGCGCGAAGAGCGACGAGGAGGCCTATGCGTTGCTGCGTGAATTCGGCCTGCCGTTCAAAAACGCAAAAAAGAACTAACGAATTATATGGGCGCTCCCCGGGACGGCACTGCCGCGCCGGGGTGGGCACATGAAAATAACAGACATTCGATATGGCAAAAGAATCGATGAAAGCCCGCGAGGTGAAACGCCAGAAACTCGTGAACAGGTACGCTGAGAAGCGCGCTGCCCTCAAGGCAGCCGGCGATCAGGAAGGTTTGAGTAAGCTTCCGCGCAACTCGAACCCCATCCGTCTGCACAACCGTTGCATGATTACCGGTCGTCCGAAAGGATACATGCGCCAGTTTGGTATCAGCCGTATCCAGTTCCGTGAGATGGCTTCCCAGGGGCTCATCCCCGGAGTGAAGAAAGCTTCCTGGTAGCGTTTCCGTCCCGTTGCATCCGGACCCGCCCTGGCGGGATACCGGGTTGCAGAGAGGAGGCCGGCGGAGAAAACCGGTTTCCGCACGGATGGAAAACAGGCCCGAACAAGGGATTTACGCTTTTTTTACCTTCGGGAATAGTGAATTGTGCCGATAAAAGTGTACTTTTGTGCGGTCTTATAGTGGACTAACGGATTTATTCCGGGTTTATTACGACCCGGAATATCCGTAAAATCCACACTATTTGATACATAGGGGCCAAGTGTCTATCTGCAGTACGGCGGGCGAATGCTCCGCTTGTGCTGTTTCGGCAGTGACGATGCGGCCCCGATTATTGAAACATTAATTTTTAACTTCTAAATCATTATGACAGATCCAATCGCGGATTTTCTGACAAGAATTAGAAACGCGGTGAAAGCCAACCACAAGGTGGTTGAAGCTCCCGGTTCAAAAATTAAGCAGGAAATGACCAAGATCCTGTACGATCAGGGGTATATCCTCGCGTACAAATTCGGGGAGGACGAAAGGGGCCATGCTACCATCAAGATAGCCCTCAAATACAACCCCCAGACCAAAACCAACGCAATCAAGGGGCTGGAGCGTGTAAGCCGTCCGGGCCTCCGTCGTTATGCCGGTGCAAAAGAGATGCCGAAAGTGCTCAACGGTCTCGGCATCGCTATCGTATCCACCCCCAAAGGGATCATGACCGACAAGCGTGCCCGTGAGGAGAACGTAGGCGGCGAAGTATTGTGTTACATCTACTAAAATTACGGAGATACTGAAAAACGGTTGTCCGAAAGGCCGGACGCGCGGGCGCGATGAAGCGTCGGCATAGTCCGCAGGAAAGGAGAGAGTCGTTTTTGAGTGCTTCCGCAAACCAAGCAAATAAATAAAAGAACAATGTCAAGGATTGGAAAATTACCTGTAAACCTGCCCGCCGGGGTTACCGTGACGGTATCCGATAAGAACGTGGTAAGCGTGAAAGGACCTCTGGGCGAACTGAGCCAGAAGGTTGACCCGGACATCAAGGTCGCCGTAGAGGGGAATGTATTGACAGTAACGCGTCCTACAGACCAGCCCCGTCACCGCTCCATGCACGGACTCTACCGTGCGCTTATCCACAACATGGTGGAGGGCGTATCGAAAGGGTACGAGATACGGCAGGAGCTCATCGGTGTCGGTTACAAGGCAGAGGTGAAAGGACAGATCATCGAGTTTTCGCTCGGCTTCTCGCATGATATATTCTTCATGCTTCCGCCGGAGGTGAAGGCAGAGGTCATTCAGGAGAAGAAGAACGCTCCTATTTTAATCCTCAAGAGCTGCGACAAACAGCTCATCGGTCAGGTTGCCGCCAAGATACGTTCGTTCCGTAAGCCGGAACCGTATAAGGGCAAGGGTATCCGCTTCGTGGGCGAAGTGCTCCGTCGCAAGGCCGGTAAGAGTGCTAGTGCTAAATAGTAAAAAAGTAAGGCTATGTCAATAAGTAAGATAGAAAGGCGCAACAGGATTAAGATGCGTGTCCGTAAAAAAGTGAGCGGAACCGCAGACAGACCTCGTATGACCGTGTTCAGGAGCAACAAGCAGATCTACGTGCAGTTCATCGACGACCTGCGCGGAGTAACGCTCGCAGCGGCATCTTCGCTCGACAAGGAGGTTGCCGAACAGATGAAGGGTGTTAACAAGTGCCAGGAGGCGGCTATCGTCGGCAAACTCGCCGCAGAGCGTGCTGCCGCCAAGGGTATCACGACGGTCTCTTTCGACCGTAACGGTTATCTTTACCACGGACGAGTTAAACAGTTGGCCGACGCCGCAAGGGAAGGCGGTCTTAAATTTTAAGCGATTATGTCAAATACCAACATAAAGAAAGTAAGGACGAGCGACCTCGAGCTTAAGGACAGGCTCGTGAGCATACAGCGCGTTACGAAAGTGACGAAAGGCGGTCGCACATTCAGCTTTTCGGCGATTGTTGTGGTAGGTAACGAGAACGGCGTGGTAGGCTACGGCCTGGGTAAGGCCAGCGAAGTTACCTCCGCCATTGCGAAGGGCGTCGAGGATGCCAAGAAGAACCTCGTGAAGATACCGATCATCAACGGAACCATCCCTCACTTCCAGGAGTACCGTTTCGGCGGCTCGCAGGTGATCGTCCGTCCGGCCGCACCCGGTACGGGAGTGATAGCCGGCGGTGCAATGCGTGCCGTGTTCGAGAGCGTGGGCATCAAGAACATCCTTGCCAAGAGCAAAGGTTCGTCCAACCCCCACAACCTCGTCAAGGCTACCATAGGCGCGCTTACCGAACTTCGCGATGCGCATACCGTGGCCCAGGCCCGCGGCATTTCGCTCAGTAAAGTGTTTAACGGTTAATACGAAAGGCGTTATGGCAAAATTGAAAATCACTCAGGTACGCAGCCGTATCGGCGCTACCGAACGTCAGAAGAGGAACCTCGACGCGCTCGGACTCCACAAGATGAACCAGACCGTGGAACACGAAGATTCCGCCATCATCCTGGGGATGCTCGAGAAGGTGAAGCACCTTGTTCGTGTAGAGGCTCAGCAGTAGAGGAAACCGTTGCGGGAGGATGTTTGCCCCGGGCAGACATCCGGCTTGCGGCGGATTGTGTACCCGATTTCCGCTGGGAGACGATGCTCTCAGGGGAGAAAGGAGACGACAACGGTTTGTAAATTAAAAAATTAACATAACGATGAATCTGAATAATCTTAAACCCGCAGAAGGTTCGACCCATCACGACAAGAGGATCGGCCGTGGACAGGGTTCGGGCCGCGGCGGTACTTCCACCCGTGGTCACAAGGGAGCCCAGTCGCGTTCCGGTTACTCGCGCAAGCTCGGTTTCGAGGGCGGTCAGATGCCGCTGCAGAGGCGTTTGCCCAAGTACGGTTTCACCAATCTGAACAGGATCGAGTACAAGCCGATCAACCTGAGCGTGATCGATGCGCTCGTGGCAAAGGGTAACCTCACGGAGATCAACGTGGAGACGCTCATCGAAGGCGGATACGTTTCGAAGAACGACCGCGTGAAGATCCTCGGCAACGGTACGCTCAGCAAGGCTGTCAACGTGACGGCTCATGCTTTCAGTAAAAGCGCCGTAGCGGCTATCGAAGCCCAGGGAGGCTCCGTTGTAAAACTCTAATATTCCGACGACCGTGAAGAAACTTATCCAAACATTCCAGAACATATTTAAGATAGAGGAGCTGAAGAAGAGGATACTCTATACTTTGGGCCTTCTTCTTATATATAGGTTCGGTAGTTTTGTGGTGATTCCCGGTATCAATCCCAATGCATTGTCTTCGCTCGCCGATCAGGTGTCGGGGACCGGTTTGCTCGGCCTGCTGGATATCTTCTCCGGCGGTGCCTTTGCAAACGCGTCGATTTTCGCACTGGGTGTGATGCCCTACATCTCCGCCTCCATCATCATGCAGCTGGTGGGTATGGTAGTACCCTACTTCCAACGGATGCAGCGCGAGGGGGAGAGTGGTCGCCGCAAAATGAACCAGTGGACAAGGTACCTTACCATCATCGTGCTCCTGCTCCAGGGGTCGGCCTATATCGCCAACCTCTATCACAAGCTTCCGGGCGAGGCGTTCGTCCTCGGTCCGGACAACTTCCTGTTCAAGGTCAGCACGATAGTGGTACTTACCGCCGGCACCATGTTCGTCATGTGGCTCGGTGAGAAGATTACGGACAAGGGTCTTGGTAACGGTATTTCGCTCATCATTATGGTGGGTATCATCGCCCGCCTGCCGCAGGCGCTTCTGGTGGAGTTCAACATGCGTTGGGCCGAGGCCGTCGGCGGTATGGTGATGCTGGTTGTCGAGATAGTCATCCTTTACCTCGTCTTCATGGCCACGATCTCCGTATTGCAGGCTGTGAGGAAAGTACCGGTGCAGTATGCCAAACGTATCGTGGGCAACAAGCAGTACGGCGGTGTACGTCAGTACATCCCGCTTAAGCTCAATGCCGCCAACGTGATGCCTATCATCTTCGCTCAGGCGATCATGTTCATCCCGATGCTCTTCGGCGGAAAGGTGGGCGCTGCGATGGCAAATTATACCGGTTTCTGGTACAACTTCGTATTTGCGATATTGGTAATTCTGTTTACCTATTTCTATACAGCGATTATCGTAAACCCCAACATGATGGCCGACGAACTGAAGCGTAACGGCGGTTTCATTCCCGGTGTAAAGCCCGGTAAGGAGACTTCCCGTTATCTGGACACCATCATGACGAGGATCACCCTTCCGGGTTCCATCTTCCTTGCGATCGTGGCTATTCTGCCGGCTTTCGCATCGAAGCTGGGTATCAGCCAGCAGTTCTCCCTCTTCTTCGGAGGTACCTCGCTGCTGATCCTGATCGGTGTGGTACTCGACACCCTCAAGCAGGTCGAAAGTTACCTCTTGCTGCGTCATTACGACGGTCTGATGAAGACCGGTCGTGTGAAGGGCCGGAACTGATGCTCGACGACTGCTTTTATGAGTTTTAATGGTATCTGATGATAACGATAAAGACAGAGGAAGAGATAGGGCTGCTTCGTGAGAACAACCTGCTGGTGAGCGCGACGCTCGCCGAAGTGGCAAAGCATATAGCTCCGGGGATCACCACGCTTGAGCTGGACCGCATTGCCGAGAGGTTCATCCGTTCGCACGGAGCAGTCCCCGGCTTCCTCGGGTACGGCGGATTCCCGAATACGTTGTGCATCTCGGTGAACGAACAGGTGGTGCACGGTATTCCGTCGGATTATGCCCTCCGGGAAGGCGATATCGTTTCGGTGGACTGTGGCACCGTTATGAAGGGGTTCTATGGCGATTCCGCTTATACGTTTGCGGTCGGCAGTATCGATCCGCAGGTTGCGAAGCTACTGCAAGTGACCAAAGAAGCTCTTTATAAAGGTGTCGCACAGGCGAAAGCGGGCAACCGCGTCGGAGATATCTCTGCGGCTGTGCAGCAACATGCCGAAGCGAACGGTTTTTCGGTGGTGCGCGAACTGGTGGGGCACGGTCTCGGCAGGGAGATGCACGAAGATCCGGAGGTTCCGAATTACGGTGCCCGCGGGCGCGGGCCGCTACTCAAGGAGGGGATGGTCATCTGCATCGAGCCCATGGTCAACATGGGGCGCAGGCAGGTGGTGTTCGAAGAGGACGGTTGGACGGTGCGTACCGCCGATCGCAAACCTTCGGCCCATTTCGAATTCGCAGTGGCTATCCGTAAGGAGGGGGCCGACGTACTTACCGATTTCGGAATTATCGAGCAAGCGATTTCATAACAGAAGGGATGACTCCCGGACTGTACGGCACGCTCCGTAAGGAGGGCCGGATGGAAGAAAATTTAAGACTCTATGGCAAAACAGGCTGCTATTGAAAAGGACGGAACGATCATCGAGGCGTTGTCCAATGCGATGTTCAGGGTTGAACTCGACAACGGCCACATCATCACCGCCCACATTTCGGGAAAGATGAGGATGCACTACATCAAGATTCTTCCCGGTGACAAGGTAAAAGTGGAAATGTCGCCTTACGACCTGTCGAAAGGGCGTATCTCTTTCCGCTACAAATAGGGACCCTTCGCGGGAGATGTCCGTAACGGGCGGAACCCTGTCGCCTGGCTGCATGACGCGAAGCGCGTCGAGGCAGAAGGAACGGGTGGCGGGAGTCTGTGTGCAACGGCTGAACGGCCCGCCGGCGGGAACCTTACTATTTGATAATTAGAAAGATGTTTCAAGATGAAAGTAAAAGCATCAATTAAGAAAAGAAGCGAGGACTGCAAGATCGTAAGGCGTAAGGGGAAACTCTACGTTATCTGCAAGAAGACTCCAAAGTACAAAATGCGCCAAGGCTAATTAAAATTAAAGAAAAGATTTATGGCACGTATAGTAGGTGTAGATTTACCCAAAAACAAACGCGGCGAGATAGGCCTTACCTATATTTACGGCATAGGCCGCAGCACTTCGCGCAGGATTCTCGATATGGCCGGTGTCGATCCCAACATGAAGGTACAGGATTGGAACGACGACCAGGTTGCAGCCATTCGTAACGCGATCGCCGAGAGCGGTATCAAGGTAGAGGGCGAATGCCGTTCGCAGGTACAGCTCAATATCAAACGACTGATGGATATCGGTTGCTACCGTGGTATCCGTCACCGTCTGGGCCTGCCGGTACGCGGACAGAGCACCAAGAACAATGCCCGTACCCGCAAGGGAAAGAAGAAAACCGTGGCTAACAAGAAAAAAGCAACCAAGTAATAATTTCGAAGAGTTAATATGGCAAAGAAAACAAGTACGACTAAGAAGAGGGTTGTCAAGGTTGAGCCCGTGGGTATGGCTTTTGTCCATTCGACCTTCAACAACGTGATCGTCACCCTTACCAACGGCATCGGAGAGGTTATTAGTTGGAGTTCGGCAGGTAAAATGGGCTTCAGGGGTTCGAAAAAGAACACTCCCTATGCTGCCCAGATGGCTGCTTCGGACTGCGCGAAGGTGGCATACGATGCCGGTCTTCGCAAAGTGAAGGTTTACGTCAAGGGTCCGGGTGCCGGTCGCGAATCGGCGATCCGTACCATCCACGGTTCGGGCATCGAGGTGATGGAGATCATCGACGTGACGCCGCTGCCGCACAACGGTTGCCGTGCACCTAACCGCCGCAGGGTATAATCCGAAGATCTTCGGCGGAATCCGCAATCAGGTGAGTTGCGTCGGCCGGGCCGGTATGCGGTGCGGAGGGCGCAGGATGCTTAAATACAAAAATTAAAAAACAATGGCAAGATATATAGGACCAAAGACCAAGATCGCACGTAAGTTCGGTGAGCCTATCTATGGTGTCGACAAGACACTGGAGAAGAAGAACTATCCTCCCGGACAGCACGGCATCAACCGCAAACGCAAGAAAGTATCGGAGTACGGTACCCAGCTGAGCGAAAAGCAGAAGGCGAAATATACCTACGGCGTACTCGAGAAACAGTTCCACAAAACGTTCGAGGAGGCGGCTCGTATGGGCGGTATCACGGGTGAGAACCTGCTCAAGCTGCTCGAGTCGCGTCTGGACAACGTGGTGTACCGTTTGGGTATCGCTCCTACGCGTGCCGCAGCGCGTCAGCTCGTATCCCACCGTCACATCACGGTGAACGGCAATGTGGTGAACATTCCTTCGTACAGCCTGAAGGTAGGCGATGTGGTGGCCGTAAGGGAGAAGTCCAAAAGCCTTGAGGTCATCACCGAATCCTTGGCCGGGAAGCGCAACCGCTATTCGTGGCTGGAGTGGGACGGTACTGCGATGAGCGGTCGTTTCCTCCAGAAACCGGAGCGTGAGGATATTCCCGAGAATATCAAGGAGCAGCTGATCGTCGAGCTCTATTCGAAATAGCCCCTGACCTGTCGCGGTACTCCGCGGCGGTTGTACGGATCCCGGCAGGCGGTACGCGGCCATGGCTGCGTACCCTGCGGGCCGGAGGGTCGGAGATGACCGTAACGGCGTTGGGGAAAGCCGGCAGTCGCAGGAGTTCGGCCGCGAGTTGAACTGAAAGAAAATTAGAAAAATAAGGAGCGAAAATTATGGCAATATTAGCATTCCAGAAGCCTGAAAAGGTCATCATGCTTGAGTCCACTTCGGAGTTCGGTAAATTCGAGTTCCGTCCGCTGGAGCCGGGATTCGGTATGACTATCGGAAATGCCCTGCGTCGTATCCTGTTGTCCTCGCTGGAGGGTTACGCGATCACGAACGTACGGATTACCGGAGTCGACCACGAATTTGCCGCTATCCCCGGCGTGATGGAGGGCGTAATCGATATTATCCTCAATCTCAAGCAGGTGCGGTTTGTCAGGACGGTGGAGAATGTGGACACGGAAACCGTGACCATCAACGTTGCGGGTCAGAGCGAACTGACAGCCGGGAACATCTCGAACTTCATGACGAATTTCAAGGTGCTCAATCCCGATCTGGTCATCTGCCATCTTACTCCTGAGACCAAGTTGCAGATGGAGCTTACCATCAACAAAGGTCGCGGGTATGTGCCGGCAGATGAGAACCGCCAGCCGGATGCCGAATTCGGCGTATTGGCTATCGACTCGATACACACTCCCATCAAGAACGTAAAATATTCTGTGGAGAACTACCGTGTGGAGCAGAAGACCGACTATGAGAAACTCAATATTGAGATTACCACGGACGGTTCCATCCACCCGAAGGATGCTTTGAAAGAGGCGGCTAAGATCCTTATCCACCACTTCATGCTCTTCTCCGACGAGAAGATCACCCTCAATATGGAGGAGAACAACATGTCGGAGGAGTTCGATGAGGATGTCCTGCACATGAGGCAGTTGCTCAAGACGAAATTGTCCGATCAGGATCTTTCCGTCCGTGCGCTCAACTGCCTGAAGGCGGCCGAGGTCGATACGATCGGCGATCTGGTTCGTTACAACCGCAACGATCTGCTGAAATTCCGCAATTTCGGTAAGAAGTCGCTGACGGAGCTTGACGACCTGTTGACCAATCTCAACCTCCACTTCGGTATGGACGTCGCACCGTATAAACTCGATAAGGATTAGGGCCTCCGTGCCGTTTACAGTTTTTGTCCCCGCGTAGGCGGGATGACGGAAATTACTTAACCGATACGTAATTATGAGACACAATAAGAAAATCAACCATCTTGGTCGTCAGGCAGGTCACCGCAAAGCGTTGATGTCTAACATGGCAAGCTCCCTGATCCTTCATAAAAGGATCGAGACGACCGTTGCTAAGGCAAAAGCGCTCAGGAAGTTCGTTGAGCCGCTGATCACCAAATCGAAAGAGGACACCACCCACTCGCGCCGTGTCGTATTCAGCTATCTGAAGGACAAACATGCGGTAACGGAACTGTTCCGTGAGGTGGCTCCCCGCGTAGCCGATCGTCCGGGCGGTTATACCCGTATCCTGCATACCGGGTTCCGTTTGGGTGACGCATCGGAGATGTGTATCATCGAACTCGTCGATTTCAACGAGACCTACAAGGCAGGTGCTACTCCCGAGGCCAAGACGCGTACCCGTCGTAGCCGTGCGGCCAAGAAGGCTGCTCCGGCAACGGAGGCTGCGGCTGAGGTCGAGAGCACTACCGAAAATGCTGCTGAATAAGTAGCCGGTAGGGATGCCGTTTCTCCTTACGGTGCGTTTCCGAGGTACTCGGGTGCGGACGATGGGGAAAACCGGCAGACGAAGCGGGATAATAATTTTTATTAGCCAAATATTTGATAGCGGAACGGGGCACTGGAAGGTGCCCCGTTCTGTTTTTGAGGGGCAAGAATGCTTCCGGGGACGGATTACCGAATGCCGGGAGCCTCATGGAAACCGTGTGGAAACTTTCGGTATCGGTTTCCGTCGAAGGTTATGGGGGGAGCGGTGCCGTCGGAGCGAGTGTCGGGTTGTGGGAAAGGTTGTTTCGAGGCGGAGAAGGCGTAGTCGGTTGTTCAGCGGTGTTATCCTGCATGTGGAGTCGTGATTCCGTAGGTCCAGGCTGGGTGTTCGCAAGGATGCCGCGCTGCGGCTATGCAATAGCCGGTATGGGGCGCCGGATGTGCGGTGTTGGGGCTTTGCTTCCGGGGGCAAGGATGCCGCGCTGCGGATACGCAATAGCCGGTACGGGGCGCCGGATGTGCGGTGTTGGGGCTTTGCTTCCGGGGGCAAGGATGCCGCGCTGCGGCTATGCAATAGCCGGTATGGGGCGCCGGATGTGCGGTGTTGGGGCTTTGCTTCCGGGGGCAAGGATGCCGCGCTGCGGATACGCAATAGCCGGTACGGGGCGCCGGATGTGCGGTGTTGGGGCTTTGCTTCCGGGGGCAAGGATGCCGCGTTGCAGCTATGCAATAGCCGGTACGGGGCGCCGGATATGTGGTGTTGGGGGCGTAAGGAAGGCGTTTCGGTGTGGTCCGGTCGCAAGTGCAGAGTGCTTGAAAGAAGGGTTTTCCGGTCGAAAAGACGAGGAGAGTGTGTGCGGTCGAGAGGAGAATTGGCAGGAGGCCGGGCCGTCGGGCGATTAATCGAACGGATGGTCGGATGCAGTCGGTTGTGTGGAGTATGGCACATGGGAGGGAGTGTGTCGGGTTGCGGGAAAGGTTGTTTCGAGACTGAGAAACGGTAGCCGGTTTCGCAATGTTTCGTTTCCTTGTTGTAACGTGTTGATTGTTATTCTTATAAGTGGTGGCGTGTGTTCGTTTTTCGGGAAGGGTGGGACCGGGGAGCGTCTGCGGAAACCTATTTTAAGAAAATTTAATTTTATTGCTAAATATCGCGCAATATCGTAATTTTGCATGTGCGTAGGGCGGGACGACGGAGCTTTCTCCTTTGTCCCCAGGCAAGAACGGATAGATTGTGTAACATTTTAAATATGAAAGAGATGTCAGAGATTGTAAGTGTACATGCGAGGGAGATCATCGACTCCCGCGGAAATCCCACGATAGAGGTCGAGGTAACTACGGCCAGCGGAGCGTTCGGTCGGGCAGCCGTACCGAGCGGAGCTTCCACGGGCGAGAACGAGGCGCTGGAGTTGCGCGACGGCGACAAGGCGAGGTACATGGGGAAGGGCGTACAGAAGGCTGTAACCAACGTCAATGATGTGATTGCCCCGGAGATCATCGGCATGGAGGTGACCGATCAGGTCGGCATCGACAAAACCATGTTGCTGCTCGACGGTACCCCCTCCAAGAGCAAACTCGGTGCGAATGCCATCCTGGGCGTATCGCTCGCTTGTGCACATGCGGCCGCCGATCTGCTCGGCATGCCTCTCTACCGTTATATCGGCGGCGTGAATGCCAAGACGCTTCCGGTTCCCATGATGAACATCATCAACGGCGGTTCCCACTCCGATGCTCCCATTGCATTTCAGGAGTTCATGATCCGTCCGGTGGGTGCGACTTCGTTCCGCGAAGGGCTCCGGATGGGTGCCGAAGTGTTCCATAACCTCAAGAAGGTGCTGCACGATCGTGGTCTGAGCACCGCGGTAGGCGACGAAGGCGGTTTTGCGCCGGCGCTCAACGGAACCGAGGATGCGATCGAATCCATCATGGAGGCGATCCGGAAAGCAGGTTACAAACCGGGCCGCAAGGAGGATGGCGGCGATGTGGCGATCGCTATGGACTGTGCGTCGAGCGAGTTTTACGCCGACGGCATCTATGACTACACCAAATTCGAAGGCGAGAAGGGTGCCAAGCGTACCTCGGCCGAACAGGTGGCATACCTCGAAGGACTCGTGGCGAAATATCCGATCGACTCGATAGAGGACGGTATGAGCGAAAACGACTGGGAAGGTTGGCAGCTTCTTACCGAGAAACTCGGCGGCCGTTGCCAGCTTGTGGGCGATGACCTCTTCGTGACGAACGTGGAGTTCCTCCGGAAAGGTATCGAGATGGGATGCGCCAACTCGATCCTCATCAAGGTGAACCAGATCGGTACGCTGACCGAAACGATGGATGCCATTGAGATGGCGCACCGTGCCGGTTATACCAGCGTTACTTCGCACCGTTCGGGCGAAACGGAGGATGCGACCATTGCCGACATTGCCGTGGCTACGAACTCGGGACAGATCAAGACCGGTTCGATGTCGCGTTCCGACCGTATGGCCAAGTACAACCAGTTGCTCCGTATCGAAGAGGAGCTCGGCGACGAGGCGGTGTACGGTTATACCAAGATTTACAGAAAGTAGCAGCGTTTCCGTTCGGAGAGCGGGACGCACGCAGCGGCCGCATGAGAGCGGTTCCGCGTGGCGGATGAGTGTGGAGAGGAAACCTTGTTTCCTCTCCACTTCTTTTATGGAGAGTTTTCGACGTTGTGGGGCAGTCCCGGCTGCCTGTTACCGGCGGAAAAGATGGCCTCTCTTGCGAACCGGATGGGGAAGGGCCGGGTAAGCGGGCCGGCGGGGTGCCCTGTGTGCTGCTGTTCTGCAATAGGAGGCCGGCGGGTTTTGTCGGCCGGAGAAGAGAAGAGAGGAGAGGAGAGAGAGGAGAGAGAGGAGAGAGAGGAGGCGTAGTCGCTCGCGTAGTTACGGAATGTGGCGGTAGCGGAGCGAAAGGGGAACCGGGAAGCTCCGGTTATGCGTGACGGTCGGGGGCGGGGATTCGGTTTGTCGCATGGCCGATATCGGTAGCTGCGAGAGTCGATAAGTTGTTTTGCTTTGCGAGTCGTGGGGGTATCGGTTGAGCCTGTAGAACGGCTGTTCGAGGTGGTCTTTGCGGCGTTGGCGGGGCATCACCTCACGGGGAGTTCGCAGGTTTGTTTGGGGCGGATGGATTGCCGGAAAAGAGGAGCGGGTACTGTCCTTGTCTTTGTTCGTGGCAGGATCGGTTTTATGGCGGTATCGATGCCGGGGAAGGGATGCTATCCTATTCGTGGGCCGAGAACTACCTGTGCAGGGATATATTTGACAAGGAATCGGGTACGGACGGGTGCGATTGAAGCCGAAGAGTCGGATGGCTTCCTTCGGTTTGTCGCGATGCAGTATGCGACCGGAAAACCGAGCGGCGGTTCTCAACGAAGGGGATGGAGCATGGCAATGCCGTGCCGGCGGGCATGTCACCGGAAGTTTTGGGGCGGTAGCAGCGTAGGGAGGAGGTTGTGCCGAATCGGCGGTGTCGTCGGACCTGTGTAAGGCGGAAAATTTACTGCCGGATGGGGAGGTACTCTCGGGAGTCCGGGGGCGTTACGGGTGCAGTCGTAGCAGTGCGGGCGACGACTTTTGATTTCGCCCGGAGGTTCCCTGCATGGCCTTTGCGGCGTCTTGACCAGGATGGAACGGAAGATTTTCCGGTGTATGGGGACCCTGTGGCGGCAGGGGAGGGGATTGAAGGCCTTCCGGGAAAGCTGCAAAGCACGTGACCGTTTTGCGGTTCTGCCTGTGCGAAGCTACGGGCGGCGTATCGTCGGAGAAGAGGGATAAAAACACAGCGGGTTGCCCGATCGGGCAACCCGCTGTGTTCGAATGCGAGAGACGATGCTATTTCGCTTCGGCGCCCTCTACCAGTGTGTCGTACTCCCGTTGTGAGCCTACGAGGATGTTGTCCCAGTCGCGTACACCCGTTCCGGCCGGAATCAGGTGACCGCAGATGACATTCTCCTTGAGGTTTGCCAGCGGGTCGATTTTGCCGTGGATGGCCGCCTCGTTGAGCACTTTGGTGGTCTCCTGGAAAGAGGCCGCCGACATGAAGCTGCTCGTCTGAAGGGCCGCCCTGGTGATACCTTGCAAGATCTGGCTCGACGTGGCCGGTACGATGTCGCGTACCTCCACCAGGCGCTGGTCCTTGCGCTTGAGGATGGAATTCTCGTCACGCAGCTTGCGCATGGTGATGATCATACCCGGCTGTACGTTCTGAGAATCTCCCGCGTCGGTCACGACCACCTTGTCGTACAGGGAGTCGTTCTCCTCCATGAATTCCCACTTGTCCACGATCTGCTCTTCGAGGAATCGCGTGTCGCCCGGGTCCTGAATCTGGACTTTGTTCATCATCTGGCGGACGATGATCTCGAAGTGCTTGTCGTTGATCTTCACGCCCTGACCGCGATACACCTCCTGTACTTCGTTGACGATGTACTCCTGTACCTTGGTCGGACCCTGGATGGCAAGGATGTCGCCCGGGGTGATGGCACCGTCGGAAAGCGGCATACCGGCCTTTACGTAGTCGTTTTCCTGTACGAGGATCTGGCGCGAGAGCGGTACGAGGTACCTGCGGATGTCGCCGCCTCGGGAGGTGATGACGATCTCGCGGTTACCGCGTTTGATCTTGCCGAACGAAACCTCGCCGTCGATCTCCGACACGATGGCCGGATTCGAGGGGTTGCGGGCCTCGAAGAGCTCCGTAACGCGGGGCAGACCTCCCGTGATGTCGCCTGCCTTACCGAAGGCACGCGGAATCTTGATGAGGGTGTCGCCCGCCTTGATTTTGGAGTTCTCCTTCACCACGATGTGGGCGCCTACCGGCAGGTTGTACTGTTTCACCTCGTTGCCCTCGTTGTCGAGAATGCGGATGACGGGGTTCTTGGTCTTGTCCCTGCTCTCGATGATGACCTTTTCGCGCAGACCGGTCTGTTCGTCGGATTCGTCGCGGTAGGTGATACCTTCGATGATGTTGTCGAAGGCGATCTTACCGTCGTATTCCGAGATGATGACCGCGTTGAAGGGGTCCCATTCGCAGATTACGTCGCCGTTCTGAATCTCGTCCCCGTCGAACTTGAAGAGGTGCGAGCCGTAGGGCAGGTTGTGCGTATAGAGTACGATGTCCGTGTGGTTGTCCACGATACGCATCTCGGAAAGACGGCTTACCACGATGTTCACGATTTCGCCGTCCTTGTTCTTGTGCTTGATGACCTTCAGATCGTCGATCTCCAGACGGCCTCCGTAGCGGGCGATGACCTGGTTGTCCACTGCCGAACCGCTGGCCACACCACCGACGTGGAACGTACGGAGCGTAAGCTGCGTACCCGGCTCACCGATACTCTGCGCCGCGATTACGCCGACCGTTTCGCCCTTCTGGACCATGCGGCCCGTGGAGAGGTTGCGGCCGTAACATTTCGCGCAGACGCCGTGGCGTGCTTCGCAGGTGAGCGCCGAGCGGATCTCCACCTGTTCGATGGGGGATTTCTCGATGATTTCGGCGGCTTCCTCCGTGATCTCTTCGCCGGCACGGACGATCAGGTCGCCCGTCAGCGGATGGATAACGTCGGTGAGCGCCACACGGCCGAGGATCTTCTCGTAGAGCGTCTGTACGACGGCCTCGTTGCGTTTGGTCGCCGTGGCCGTGAGTCCGCGGAGCGTGCCGCAGTCCTCTTCGTTCACGATGACGTCGTTGGCCACGTCCACCAGACGCCTGGTAAGGTAACCGGCGTCGGCCGTTTTCAGTGCGGTATCGGCAAGACCCTTACGCGCACCGTGCGTCGAGATGAAGTACTCCAACACCGAAAGACCCTCCTTGAAGTTCGAGAGAATCGGGTTCTCGATGACCTGACCGCCTTCCGCACCCGATTTCTGCGGCTTGGCCATCAGACCGCGCATACCGGAGAGCTGACGGATCTGTTCGCGCGAGCCGCGGGCTCCGGAGTCGAGCATCATGAACACCGGGTTGAAGCCGTCCATGTCGGCCTCCAACTGGCGCGATACCGTTTCGGTAAGCTCGGAGTTCACACGGGTCCAGATGTCGATCACCTGGTTGTAACGTTCGTTGTTGGTGATGAAGCCCATGTTGTAGCTTTCGTACACCTCGTCCACCTTTTCGTAACCGTCGCGCACGAGCTGCTCCTTCTCCTTGGGGATGAGCACCGCGTCGAGGTTGAACGAAAGGCCGCCCTTGAATGCCATCTGGTATCCCAGGGCCTTGATGTCGTCGAGGAATACGGCGGCCTTGTCGGCACCCGCCTGTTTCATGATGACACCGATGATGTCGCGCAGGTTCTTCTTCTTCAGCAGGGTGTTGATGTAACCCACCTCCTTCGGAACGACCTGGTTGAAGAGGATACGGCCGATGGTCGTGTCCTTGATGAGTTCGCGTTTCGGGTTGCCCTCCTCATCCACCGTATCGACCATCACGCTCACCTTGGCGTGCAGGTCGGCACGGCCTTCGTTGTAGGCGATGATCGCCTCCTCCGGACCGTAGAATACCAGCCCTTCGCCTTTGGCACCGGGTTTGGATTTGGTGATGTAGTAGAGACCGAGCACCATGTCCTGCGAAGGCACGGTGATAGGTGCGCCGTTGGCCGGGTTCAGGATGTTGTGCGAACCGAGCATGAGGACCTGTGCCTCGAGGATCGCCGCATTGCCCAGCGGAAGGTGCACGGCCATCTGGTCGCCGTCGAAGTCGGCGTTGAATGCCGTACATGCCAGCGGGTGGAGCTGCAATGCCTTGCCCTCGATGAGCTTCGGCTGGAATGCCTGGATACCGAGCCTGTGAAGGGTAGGGGCACGGTTCATCAGAACCGGGTGTCCCTTGATCACGTTTTCGAGAATATCCCAGATCACGGGGTCTTTCCTGTCGATGATCTTCTTCGCCGATTTGACGGTCTTGACGATGCCGCGTTCGATGAGCTTGCGGATGATGAACGGTTTGTAGAGCTCCGCAGCCATATCTTTCGGGATACCC
Source organism: uncultured Rikenellaceae bacterium (assembly GCA_910577285.1). Taxonomy (GTDB): domain Bacteria; phylum Bacteroidota; class Bacteroidia; order Bacteroidales; family Rikenellaceae; genus Tidjanibacter. The sequence continues at coordinate 322,603 of CAJTLO010000002.1, forward strand.
ATCTCGTGCATCTTGAGCTCCGGACCTACGACGATGACCGAACGGGCCGAGTAGTCCACACGTTTACCCAACAGGTTCTGGCGGAAGCGGCCCTGCTTACCTTTCAGACTGTCGCTGAGCGATTTCAGCGGGCGGTTGCTTTCGGTCTTCACCGCGTTGTTCTTACGCGAGTTGTCGAACAGGCTGTCGACGGCCTCCTGGAGCATACGTTTCTCGTTGCGGAGGATCACTTCCGGCGCCTTGATCTCGATGAGCCTTTTGAGGCGGTTGTTGCGGATGATGACGCGACGGTAGAGGTCGTTCAGGTCGGAGGTGGCGAAACGTCCGCCGTCCAGCGGTACGAGCGGCCTCAGTTCCGGAGGAATGACCGGAATGACCTTCAGCACCATCCATTCGGGTTTGTTGATCTCGCGCGACTCCCTGAAAGCCTCGATGATGTGGAGCCTTTTGAGGGCTTCGGCCTTACGCTGCTGCGAGGTCTCCGTGCTGGCCTTGTGGCGGAGCGAGTAGGAGAGCGAGTCGAGGTCGAGCCTGCGCAGCATGAGGTCGACGGCCTCCGCACCCATGAGGGCGATGAACTTGTTGGGATCGTCGTCGTCGAGCTGGGCGTTGCCTTTCGGAAGCTGTGCGAGGATGTCGAGGTACTCTTTCTCCGAGAGCAGGTCCTTCTCCGAAACGCCGAGTTCGGCGGCCGCACCGGGCTGCACCACGATGTAACGCTCGTAATAAATGACCGTGTCGAGCATCTTGGTGGGGACGCCCAACAGGTAGCCTATCTTCGAGGGAAGCGAACGGAAATACCAGATGTGTACCACCGGAACCACGAGCGAGATGTGCCCCATGCGCTCCCGGCGCACCTTCTTTTCGGTCACTTCCACACCGCACCGGTCGCAGACGATACCCTTGTAACGGATGCGTTTGTACTTTCCGCAGTGACATTCGAAGTCCTTGACCGGACCGAATATCCTCTCGCAGAAAAGCCCGTCCCTCTCCGGTTTGTATGTACGGTAGTTGATGGTCTCGGGCTTCAGAACTTCGCCGCTGGAGTTTTCGAGTATCTCTTCGGGCGATGCCAGCCCTATCGATATCTTGCTGAAATTCGAAGTTTTGTTCTCTTTCTTGATTGGCATATCTTTTTCTTTCTAAATTATCCGACATGCGGAAGACCGCGGTCTCCCGGACTTTCCGGCCTGTCGCCGGAAGTTGCCGCCGATCCGCCGCCCCATGGGCAGGGACGGCGGACGGGGCATCGTCTTACTCCAGCTTGACGCTCAGCGCCAGGCCCCTCAGCTCGTGCAGAAGCACGTTGAGCGACTCCGGAATACCGGCCGGCGGGAGGTTGTCTCCCTTGACAATGGCTTCGTAGGCTTTCGCACGGCCCATGACATCGTCACTCTTGATGGTCAGTATCTCCTGCAGAATGTTGGCGGCGCCGAAGGCTTCGAGCGCCCACACCTCCATCTCTCCGAATCGCTGACCGCCGAACTGCGCCTTACCGCCGAGCGGCTGCTGGGTGATGAGCGAGTATGGACCGATGGAACGTGCGTGCATCTTGTCGTCGATCATGTGGCCGAGCTTCAGCATGTAGATCACGCCCACGGTGGCCGGCTGGTCGAAACGTTCGCCCGTGCCGCCGTCGCGCAGGTAAGTACGGCCGCTGCGCGGGATGCCCGCCTTGGCCGTGTACTCGTTGATCTCGTCGAGCGTGGCACCGTCGAAGATGGGGGTTGCGAACTTGAGACCGAGTTCCTTGCCCGCCCAGCCGAGGACCGTTTCGTAGATCTGGCCGAGGTTCATTCGCGAAGGCACACCCAGCGGGTTCAGGACGATGTCCACGATCGAACCGTCTTCCAGGAACGGCATGTCCTCGTCGCGCACCACCTTGGCCACGATACCCTTGTTACCGTGACGACCTGCCATCTTGTCGCCCACCTTCAGCTTGCGCTTCTTGGCGATGTACACCTTGGCCAGCTGGATGATGCCGGCCGGCAGCTCGTCGCCGTTGGTGAGGTTGTACTTCTCGCGTTTCACGCGGGCGTCGAGCTCCTTGTACTTGATGATGTAGTTGTTGATGGTCTGCCCTACGAGGTGGTCGGTGTGTGCGTCGCCCACCCATTTGTCCGTATTGAGATTCAGGTAGTCGATCTCTTCGAGCATCTTGCGGCTGAACTTCATGCCCTTGCCGTAGAGCTCGGCGCCGAGATAGTCCTTGATACCCTGCGTCGTCTTGTCCTTGAGGATCGTCCAGAGTTTCTCCACCAGGACGGCTTTCAGAGCGGCGGCGTCTTTGGCGAACTGTGCGTCCAGCTTGTCGAGCTGCACCTTTTCGGCCTGTTTGCCCTTCTTGTTGTCCTTGTTGACACGGCTGAACAGCTTCTTGTCGATCACCACGCCGAAGAGCGAAGGCTGTGCCTTGAGCGATGCGTCCTTCACGTCGCCCGCCTTGTCGCCGAAGATGGCACGCAGCAGCTTCTCTTCCGGACTCGGGTCGCTCTCGCCTTTCGGGGTGATCTTACCGATGAGGATGTCGCCCGGTTTGACGTTCGCGCCGATGCGGATGATACCGTTGTCATCGAGGTCCTTGGTAGCGTCCTCGCTGACGTTCGGAATGTCGGAGGTGAGCTCCTCCATACCGCGTTTGGTTTCGCGTACCTCCATGATGTACTCGTCCACGTGCACCGACGTGAAGAGGTCTTCGCGCACGAGACGCTCCGAGATCACGATGGCGTCCTCGAAGTTGTACCCTTTCCAGGGCATGAAGGCCACCTTGAGGTTGCGACCCAGGGCCAGCTCGCCGTTGTCGGTCGAGTAACCTTCGGTCATGATCTGTCCCTTCTTCACCTTTTCGCCCTGCATGACGGTGGGGCGAAGCGTGATGGACATGTTCTGGTTGGTCTTGCGGTAACGCGGCAGCATGTATGTGGTCACCTCCGGATCGAAGCTGACGAGCTTCTCGTCTTCCGTACGCTCGTAGAGCACCTGGATCTGCTGTGCGTCGGAGAAGACCACTTCGCCGTCCTTCTCCGCAACGATATGGATACGGCTGTCGCCCATCATCTCCGATTCGAGTCCCGTACCTACGATAGGGGCCTCGGGGTTGATGAGGGGCACGGCCTGGCGCATCATGTTCGAACCCATGAGGGCACGGTTGGCGTCGTCGTGTTCGAGGAAAGGGATGAGGCTGGCCGCGATGGAGGCGATCTGGTTCGGCGCCACGTCCACGAGGTTCACCTGCTCGGCATTCACCGTCGGATAGTCGGCCTCCACACGCGCTTTGATGCGCTCCGGGTCGAGGAAGTTGCCCTCTTCGTCGATGCCGGCCGTAGCCTGCGCGATGATGAGGTTCTCCTCCTCTTCGGCGCTCATGTAGACGATATCCTCGTCTTTCATATCCACCTTGCCGTTCTCTACGCGGCGATAGGGCGTCTCGATGAAGCCCATGTCGCTGATCTTCGCATAGACGCAGAGCGAGGAGATCAGACCGATGTTCGGACCCTCAGGGGTTTCGATGGGGCAGAGGCGGCCGTAGTGGGTATAGTGCACGTCGCGGACCTCGAAACCTGCCCTGTCGCGCGACAGACCGCCCGGACCGAGGGCCGACAGACGGCGCTTGTGCGTCATCTCGGCCAGCGGGTTGATCTGGTCCATGAACTGCGAGAGCTGGTTCGTGCCGAAGAACGAGTTGATGACGCTCGAGAGCGTCTTGGCGTTGATCAGGTCGATCGGGGTGAAGACCTCGTTGTCGCGCACGTTCATCCTTTCGCGGATGGTACGCGCCATCCGCACGAAACCTACCGAGAACTGGTTGGAGAGCTGCTCTCCGACGGTCCTTACGCGGCGGTTGCTCAGGTGGTCAATGTCGTCCACGTCGGTCTTGGAGTTGATGAGCGAAATGAGGTACTTGATAATGGCGATCATGTCCTCTTTCGTCAGCACCCTCAGCTGCGGATCGATGTCGAGTTCGAGCTTCTTGTTGATCCGGAAACGTCCCACCTCGCCCAGGTCGTACCGTTTGTCGGAGAAGAACAGCTTGTCGATCACGTCCCTCGCCGTAGCCTCGTCGGGCGGCTCGGAGTTGCGCAACTGCCTGTATATGTAAACCACCGCTTCCTTTTCGGAGTTGCAGGGGTCTTTCTGTAACGTGTTGTATATGATGGAGTAGTCGTTGCCCGTGGCATTCTCCTTGTGGAGGAGGATGCTCTTGGCGCCGCTCTCGATGATCCGATCGATGTCGTCGGCCTCGAGCACCGTTTCGCGGTCGATGATCACGTCGTTACGCTCGATGGATACCACTTCGCCGGTGTCCTCGTCGACGAAGTCCTCCACCCAGGTGCTCAGTACCCTCGCGGCCAGTTTGCGGCCTACCGCTTTCTTGAGGTTCGCACGGTTTACCTTCACCTCGTCCGCCAGGTCGAAAATCTCCAGGATCTGCTGGTCGTTCTCGTAACCGATGGCGCGCAGCAGGGTCGTTACGGGGAGCTTCTTCTTACGGTCGATGTAGGCGTACATCACGTTGTTGATGTCCGTGGCGAACTCGATCCACGACCCCTTGAAGGGGATGATGCGGGCGGAGTAGAGTTTGGTACCGTTGGTGTGCACGCTCTGCCCGAAGAAAACGCCCGGCGAGCGGTGAAGCTGCGAAACGATCACCCTTTCGGCGCCGTTGATGACGAATGTGCCGCGCGGTGTCATGTACGGTATGGTGCCGAAATAGACATCCTGCACCACCGTATCGAAGTCCTCGTGTTCCGAGTCCGTACAGTAGAGTTTCAGTTTGGCCTTGAGCGGTACGCTGTAGGTCAGGCCGCGTTCGAGGCACTCCTCTATGGAATAACGGGGCGGGTCGATATAGTAATCGATGAATTCCAGAACGAAGTTGTTCCTTGTATCGGTTATCGGGAAATTTTCCATGAACACCTTGTAGAGTCCCTCGTTCTTGCGGTTCTCTGCGGTGGTGTCGAGCTGGAAAAAGTCGTGGAATGATTTGAGCTGGATCTCCAGGAAATCGGGATAGTGCATCCTTTTTTTCACCGAAGAGAAGCTTATTCTCGGGTTATTTGCTTTTAAGGACATGTAACAAATATGTTTTTGAGTTGGCCCGCGGGCGTTCGTGACGCCTGTGCGGGTAGCACATTCTAATCCAAGATAAGTTGGCGTCTATCGCTTCGCAGGTAGTAGTCGCCGGTCGTTTGAGATAGGGAAGTCCCCGCAGAGCGGACCGCAGCCGTTGGTGAGCCTTGGTCGGCACAGGGACCGTGTCGTCGCCGGTAATGATCACCCTGTTTCGTTTCTCGACACAGAAAGCGGCCGTAGCCGCATCCTGCATCCGTGCGGATCCGAACGTAATTCCTTGTTCCTCTCCGCCCTCCGGTAACCGCCCGTTCGCTCGGGAGTCTGGACGATGGCTGTCCCGCTTGTCGTCGGGATCGTCCGCCTCTTTCCGCAGCTTCGTGGGGCTTTCCGGAATAACCCTTTGCCGTTCCTCCTTCCGCGTCGTCATCGACAAGGCGCAAGTGCTTTTTCGTCAGCCCGATAAGCCGCCTTTCGCACCTCGCTGCCTCCGGTTGGAATGTCCCGTAATAAAATAAACGGCAAAAGGTATAGAGCCTGTTGCCAGACTCTATACCTGAATATGTTCGTTGCTAGAAGTATAAACTATTTAAGTTCAACTTCAGCTCCTGCGTCTTCGAGTTGAGATTTGATAGACTCAGCTTCCTCTTTGGAAACACCTTCCTTGATAGCCTTGGGAGCGCCGTCAACGAGATCCTTAGCTTCTTTCAGGCCAAGACCGGTGATCTCCTTAACTACCTTGATAACGCCTACCTTAGCCTGACCGGCGCTGGTGAGGACAACATCGTAAGTGGATTTCTCGGCTGCACCTCCTTCGGCTGCACCTGCTGCGGGAGCTGCTGCAACTGCAACTGCTGCGGCTGCAGGTTCGATGCCGTACTCGTCCTTGAGGATAGCGGCCAATTCGGTTACTTCCTTAACTGTCAGGTTTACCAACTCTTCAGCTAATTTCTTGATGTCTGCCATTGTTGTATTGATATTATTGTTTAATGTTTTCGTTTGTTTTTGTAAACTCTTCCCGGTGGCCTTCATGCGGCTTGCACAGCCGTTTTTCCCATTGCGGATACCGGAAAGATTTCCGCTAATTGTTCCTCTCTTCGAGAGCTTTTACGATACCTGCAACCTTCTGTCCCGCAGCACCGGTAAGAGCCGAGATAACGTTCTTGGCCGGAGACTGGAGCAGACCGATGATATCCCCGATGAGCTCTTCGCGGCTTTTGATGGCTACGAGCATGTCGAGGTTCTGGTCGCCGACATAGACGCAATCTTCCACGAACGCAGCCTTGAGTACCGGTTTTCCCTGGGGGTTCTTTTTACGGAACTCCTTGATAACCTGTGCCGGAGCCTTGTTTACGGAAGAGAACATGATCGAAGTGGCGCCGCTGAGCACTCCCGTGAGCTGCTCGTTTGCCTTGTCCGTCGCTTCGAGCGCTTTTTCAAAGAGGGTATTCTTCACAACCATGAGGTTGACCTCTTTTTCAAAGCACTGACGGCGGAGCGCAGCAGTCTGTTCGGCGTTGAGTTCGGCTATGTCCGTTATATAGAAGTGAGGATATTCGTTGAGCTTGGCGGCCAGAGACTCGATTACTTGTCTTTTTTCTTCCCTGTTCATTGTCTTCGGAATTTTTATTTCGTGTCAATTGATTTGGGATCTATCTGTAAGCCGCAGCTCATTGTCGATGAGAGATAGATGCTGAGGATGTAAGAACCCTTAGCGGCGGAAGGTTTCAACTTGATGATCGTTCCGAGGAACTCCTTCGCGTTGTCGGCTATCTGTTCGGCAGTGAACGATGCCTTGCCTATCGAAGAGTGGATGATACCGTATTTGTCGACCTTGAAATCGATCTTACCGGCCTTCACCTCTTTTACCGCCTTGCCCACCTCCATGGTGACCGTACCGGTCTTGGGGTTAGGCATGAGTCCGCGAGGACCCAGGATACGACCCAGCGCACCTACTTTGGCCATTACGTTGGGAGTGGTGATGATAACGTCCACATCGGTCCAACCGCCTTTGATCTTCTCGATGTATTCGTCAAGTCCTACGTAATCGGCACCGGCCTCTTTCGCTTCGTTCTCCTTGTCGGGAGTACAGAGCACGAGCACCCTTACTGTTTTACCTGTACCGTGCGGCAGGGTAACGACGCCCCTGACCATCTGGTTTGCCTTGCGGGGGTCTACGCCCAAGCGTACGTCCATGTCGACGGACGCATCGAATTTCGTAAAGGTAATCTCCTTCAGAAGTTCGGCGGCCTCACTCAGTTTATAAACCTTGTTCGGCTCAACCTTCGCAAGCATTGCTTTCTGATTCTTGGTCAGCTTACTCATCTTCGTCTATTCAATTACTTTTTAGGAAATTCGCCCACAACGCTGACACCCATGCTACGCGCCGTTCCGGCAACCATACGCATGGCAGCTTCGATCGTGAAGCAGTTCATATCGCTCATTTTGTCTTTGGCGATAGCCTCGATCTGCTCCCACGTGATCTGACCTACCTTCTTGCGGTTCGGTTCGGCCGATGCGGTGCTGATCTTGGCTGCTTCCTTGATCTGGACGGCTACAGGCGGCTGTTTAACAACGAAGTCGAAAGACTTATCGCTGTATACGGTGATAATAACCGGCAGCACCTTCCCCGCCTTGTCCTGGGTACGCGCATTGAACTGCTTGCAGAAGTCCATGATATTGACTCCCTTCGAACCGAGCGCGGGACCCACGGGGGGTGAAGGATTTGCGGCACCACCTTTAATCTGCAATTTAATAAATGCAGCAACCTCTTTTGCCATAATTTTCCTTGGTTAATTACTCTTTTTCAACTTGCATGAAACTCAACTCCATCGGAGTCTTGCGTCCGAATATCTTCACGGAAACGGTGAGCTTCTTGCGGTCGTTGTCGACGGCCTCGATGACCCCCGAGAAACTGGAGAACGGTCCGTCCGTAACCTTGACCGTCTCGCCCGCGAAGAAAGGCACCTCGTTTTCCTCTTCGCCCTGACTCAATTCGTCGACCCTGCCGAGGATGCGCGCCACCTCTTGCGGGCGGAGCGGCGTAGCAATCATACGTTTGCTGTCTTCTTTGGAGTCGCCGAGGAAGCCGAGTACATTGGGCGTGTTGCGAAGTACATACGGAATCTCTCCTACCATCGCTGCTTCCACAAGCACATAGCCCGGATACGACACCCGTTCCTTGCTGATCTTTTTTCCGTTGCGGATGGTGTAGACCTTTTCCGTCGGGATCAGCACCTGCGAAATGTACTCTTCAAGGTGGGAGTTGTGAACCATCGTTTCAATATACTCCTTTACCTTCTTTTCCTTTCCGCCCACGGCGCGTATCACGTACCATTGCCTGGCCTCTTTTTCACTCATAATCTGTAACCTGATTAATCAATGAATTACCTTGCCAGGTACTTGTAGACTACTTTCATGATATTCTCGAAAGAGAGGTCCATAGCCAGTACAACCACAGCGAATATCAAGGAAGCTACCATGACGGTAATTGCTAAACCCTGCAGTTCCTTTACCGGCGTCCATGAAACTTTATGAACCAGCTCCGAATAGGATTCTTTGAAGTAACGTATAAGTCTTTTCATACTTATATTTAGTTAGCAGGAATGGAGGGATTCGAACCCCCATCAACGGTTTTGGAGACCGCTATTCTACCCTTGAACTACATTCCTATAATACGGCCGGATTGTCGTGAAGCCTTTAATATTCAGCCCCCGGCCGTATGTGGTTGACGGGCACGGCGCTTTACCGCGCCCGTTGGGTTATCGTCGTATTACTACTCGATGATCTTGGTAATCTGACCTGCACCTACCGTACGGCCACCTTCGCGGATCGCGAAACGCAGACCTACGTTGATAGCAACCGGGTAGATGAGCTCTACGGTAATCGTGGTGTTGTCACCGGGCATTACCATGTCCACGCCTTCCGGAAGCTGAACCTCACCGGTTACGTCGAGCGTACGGAGGTAGAACTGCGGACGGTATTTGTTGTGGAACGGAGTGTGCCGACCTCCCTCGTCTTTCTTCAGGATGTAGACCTCAGCCTCGAATTTGGTGTGAGGAGTGATCGAGCCGGGTTTCGCAACCACCATACCGCGTTTCACATCTTTCTTGTCGATACCGCGCATGAGCAGACCTACGTTGTCGCCGGCTTCGCCCTCGTCGAGGAGCTTGCGGAACATCTCGACACCCGTACAGGTGGAGGTGAGGGCCTTCTCGCCGTGACCGATGATCTCAACCGGATCACCTACGTGGATCACGCCGGTTTCGATACGACCGGTAAGCACCGTACCACGACCCGTGATCGAGAATACGTCCTCGACAGGCATGAGGAAGGGCTTGTCCACTTCACGCGGAGGCAGCGGAATGTAAGCGTCTACAGCGTCCATGAGTTCCATGATCTTGTCTTCCCACTTGGCCTCGCCGTTGAGACCGCCGAGTGCGGAACCCCTGATGATGGGGGCGTTGTCGCCGTCGTAGTTGTAGAAAGAGAGCAGGTCGCGGAGCTCCATCTCAACGAGGTCGAGCATCTCCGCATCGTCTACCATGTCCACCTTGTTCATGAACACGACGATCCTGGGGACGTTCACCTGGCGGGCGAGAAGCACGTGCTCGCGGGTCTGGGGCATGGGACCGTCGGTAGCGGCAACCACGAGGATAGCACCGTCCATCTGGGCAGCACCGGTAACCATGTTCTTCACATAGTCGGCGTGTCCGGGGCAGTCTACGTGTGCGTAGTGACGCGATGCGGTCTGATACTCTACGTGCGAGGTATTGATCGTGATACCGCGTTCCTTCTCCTCAGGAGCGTTATCGATGGAGTCGAAGCTACGGAGTTCCGAAAGACCTTTCTTCGCAAGTACGGTGGTAATTGCGGCGGTGAGGGTCGTTTTACCGTGGTCCACGTGTCCGATGGTACCGATATTTACGTGCGGCTTGGACCTGTCAAATTTCTCTTTTGCCATAATTTGATAGTTATTTAGGAATTAATTAAAAATCCTTTTGCCCTGTTTTAAGGAACATTCCGGCCCGGATCTTGCATTTCCGGTTCGGGCGGACGGGAAACCGTTTCGTGCCTTACGGACAAATCCGGCGGCGAGGGCATATTTTCCCTGCCAAACCGGAAGTGGAGCTTATCCGTCGAACGCCGCCGTTCACAAAAACGTGATGATATAAATGAAATCGCCTTCGGCGGTCGCCCTCCTCAGGCAGTTATATCATTGCGTCCGAGTCGTCCGCGATCGTTTGGCATCGGCCGAACGATCGTTCGCTGTTCTTTTGGAGCGGAAGACGAGGCTCAAACTCGCGACCCTCAGCTTGGAAGGCTGATGCT
>CAJTLO010000003.1:0-2673 GCA_910577285.1 uncultured Rikenellaceae bacterium
GGTATAAACCAGCAGATTTACAGTCTGCCCCATTTGGCCACTCTGGTATTCTCCCAATATGTTTCGAGAACGTTTCGCGCCTGTGCTTTTGTGCTCGCCCCGTTTGCGGGGTTTTCGTCCTCCTTCCGAGCCGATGGAGGGATTCGAACCCCCGACCAGCTGATTACAAATCAGCTGCTCTGGCCAACTGAGCTACATCGGCATGGCTTCGGGGTGACAAAAGTAACGATTAAATTTTAATGTGCAAAAAACAAGCGCAAAAAAACGTTCCGTCTGTTCAGGATGCAAAGAACTCTTTCGTTTTCCGCGGTGCTCCGGTCTCGTCGGCCCGGGTGGTAGGCGGCGGAAAAATTCCGTTCGCAAAAGTACGACAGTTTTTCAGAATAAAAAATAAAACGCGTTTTTTTTGAAGGCAAAAGTGCGCCCAGGGAGGACGGGCGGTGTGGGTAGGCGTTGCTTGGACTGCTTGGAGATTGAAAAGTGAAAAAACGATGAATATTTTTTACTTCAATAAATTGGTTGACTTTGTGTAGTTCATAAGTTGGGGGAGTGGATATGAAAAATTATTTTTTACTATTCGGTTGTATGGCGTTGCTGTTGGGGGCATGCCGGCATGAGTGTCCCGGAGAGGATGAGGCGATCAGGCAGGGCGTTCATTATTTTTATGTAGATAATCGTCTTGACGAGGATATCGTTCTTGAGTTCAATACCTTGGCGTTCGATAATAAAGAACTCTCGGGGGAGTATCAAATCAATCAATATCTGCAAGTCCGAGCTTTTAAGGATGCTGTTTCGCTGGTGCGGGTTTACGATAAAAGCCTTTATCGAATTTCTTTGGAGGCGCTGAATTGTTTCTATTTATCGTGTGTTGTTTTCCTCTCAACCGAGGTATACATGTGTAGTTAATTACAAGGGGCGTTTGTCGCCGAGCATATGGAGCGGAGCATATTGGCGGTATGAGCAATTGAATAAATGGGAGGCTGTCTATACTTTGGTGATCGATGAAGCTTCGATGGAGGAGTTGTTCTTTCCGGGTGTTGTGTGATTGTCCGAGTGTGCGTCGAGTCGATGCGGAGGTGGGGCGATCGGCATGAAAGCGGGAGAACAGGTGGAATTGAGGCTTTCGACCACGGTCAATATTCATTTTGAAAATAAAGGAGCGTATTGCGGGGAGTGTGTGACGTTTTATTTCGAGGATACCGAGCAAGGAATCTCTTTCCCGAATCACAATGCGAAGATCTTGATTAGTGAACGGCCGTAACGGCGGTTTTGCAGGGTGCGACAGCGCGGCAGCTCGAGTTGCCGCGCTGTTTTCGTATCGTTGCCTGCCGGGAGTTCCCGCTCTTCGGCCGAAAGGCGGACGAGGTTCGGAAAATCGGAGCGGTCGCAAGGATTACTAATATTATTGTTTTTCAGCCTTTTTTGTCTAATATTGTAGTAACAGTGTATGCGATTCGTCCCCGTCGCTTGATAGTCGGGCATCGGGGTGGGTGGGGAGCGGCTGCTTCCGAGGCTCGTCGCATAGATTGCGACAGCTTTATTACTACCGTAAAATTACTAATCTATGAAAAAGATGCTTGTTTTGATAGCGGCTCTGACGGTATGCGGAGCGGCTATGGCGCAGATTTCCACCGGTGACCGGATCGTGAAGGGGACTGTAGGACTGAATACGTTGGGAGCCCTCTCCGGGGAGGGAGCCTACAATTTCGTGCATGTCACGCCCCGGTTCGAGTATTTTACCGGGGAGCATCGGTCGGTAGGTTTTTCGGCCGGAATGCTTCAGGCCTGGAGCAAGAACAAGTATGATTCGGTTACTAATCGGGACGGATATCAGGCTTTTTTCGTCGGTCCCACGCTCAATTATTATATTCCGCTGTGTAATCGGTTTTACCTCTCCTTCAATGGTTTTCTGGGGTATGTCGGGCTTTCCGGATGGACGATCAACAAAGGTCCGTACGCCTCACGGGACAGTGGATGGACCCATTTCGGTATGCTTTCCGTGACACCCATGCTGAACTATTTTATCAACGACCGTTGGATCATTACCCTTTCGGCGGGCAATGCGACTCTTGCACTGGGTGGCGGAGAGTATTTGGATGGAACATATTATGCCGGTATCAACTGGGGAACTCCTACGTTGGGCATCGGACTCAAGTTCTGAGACCCGGCGGTCGGGGCCGGTCTTCGGCTCGGTCGGCCGGAAACGGAAGGTTTGGACGAGGGGGCTTTCGCTCCCTCGTCTTTTGTCGGGCGGACGGGCGGATGCTTGCGGCGAGGCGTTTGTCGGTGTCGGCGTCGTAAAGGGGAACGATGGCGGTGTCGACCGGCGTGCGGTTGGGGCCGCTCCCCGTTGCGCCGCACCGGAAGTACGTCCCGCGTGGGAGGTGTGGCGTGCGGTCGATCGCTCTTTTCGCATCGCGAAACGCTCCTTCGGTCAAGAGAAAATTCGGACGGAGGGAGTGAAACGGAGCGCCCGTATCGCTTGCAGCGCGGCGACCGACGACCGTAACGGCATTTTTCATCTGTTTGCGATGGGGCGCGGGAGCGAGGGAGGGGACGCCACGGTCGCCGGGGCGGTGACCGGAGGCTGTGCCGACATGCCCTTGTCGGTGCACGTTGCAAGGTCTCGGGCGAGGTTGTCGGCGACCGTGCCGCAAAGTGCGGATGTCGATG
>CAJTLO010000003.1:2773-289438 GCA_910577285.1 uncultured Rikenellaceae bacterium
CGGTGTTCGTTGTGCCGACACGCCCTTGTCGGTGCACGTTGCAAGGTTTCGGGCGGGGGTTGTCGGTGGCCGTGCCGCAAAGTGCGGATGTCGATGCGGTGTTCGTTGTGCCGACACGCCCTTGTCGGTGCACGTTGCAAGGTTTCGGGCGAGGGTGTCGGTGGCCGTGCCGTAAAGCGCGGATGTCGGTGGGCTCTTGCTGTGCCGCCGCATCGTTGAAGAGAGCGAGGTAAAATTGCCCGGCCTTGTGTGGAGGAGACGGGCGATTTTCCGAAGGCGGGATAAACGAAAGGGGTTGTCGGAAAGACAACCCCTTATCGTGTTACCGGCGCTGCCGGTGTTACTCCTGCATCAGGATTTCGAGGATCTTGATGGCTGCCGAGGCGATCGGCGTGCCGGGGCCGAAGATGGCTGCCGCACCGTCGTTGTAGAGCTCCTCGTAGTCCTGGGCGGGGATCACGCCGCCCACGATGACGATGATGTCCTCGCGGCCCAGCTTTTTGAGCTCGGCGATGATCTGCGGAACGAGGGTGAGGTGTCCGGCGGCGAGCGACGATACGCCCACTACGTGCACGTCGTTCTCGACGGCCTGTTTGGCCGCCTCGGCCGGCGTCTGGAAAAGCGGCCCCATGTCTACGTCGAACCCGATGTCGGCGTAGCCCGTGGCCACCACCTTGGCGCCGCGGTCATGACCGTCCTGTCCAAGCTTGGCGATCATGATGCGGGGCTGGCGGCCCTCCTTGCGTGCGAACTCCTCGGCCATCGTCCGGGCTTTCGCAAAATTCTCGTCTGCTTTCACTTCGCTTGAGTATACTCCTGAGATTGAACGTATCACGGCTTTGTAGCGGCCTGCCACCACTTCGCAGGCGTCCGATATCTCGCCCAGCGAGGCGCGTACTTTGGCAGCCTCCACGGCGAGCTCCAGCAGGTTGCCCTTGCCGCTGCGGACGCATTCGGTGATGGCGGCGAGCGCCTGTCGTACATCGGCCTCGTTGCGGTTCGCACGCAACTCCTGCAGACGCTTGATCTGTGCCTCGCGTACGGCCGTGTTGTCCACGGCGAGGATGTCGATCGGGTCCTCCTTCGGCAGGCGGTATTTGTTGACGCCGACGATGATCTCGCTGCCGGAGTCGATGTGGGCCTGCTTGCGGGCTGCGGCCTCCTCGATGCGCATCTTCGGGATGCCCGTTTCGATGGCTTTCGCCATGCCGCCGAGGCTTTCGATCTCCTGGATATGTTCCCAGGCCTTGTGAGCGATCTCGTGGGTCAGCGCCTCCACGTAGTAGGAGCCTGCCCACGGGTCTACCTCGCGGGTGACGGAGGTCTCCTCCTGGATGTAGATCTGCGTGTTGCGGGCGATGCGGGCGGAGAAGTCCGTCGGCAGCGCGATGGCCTCGTCCAGGGCGTTGGTGTGCAACGACTGCGTGTGGCCGAGGGCGGCGCCCATGGCCTCGATGGCGGTGCGGGCCACGTTGTTGAACGGGTCCTGTTCGGTGAGCGACCATCCCGATGTCTGGCAGTGCGTGCGCAGGGCCATGGATTTCGGGTTCTTCGGGTTGAACTGGCTCACGATCTTGGCCCACAGGAGCCGGGCGGCACGCATCTTGGCGATCTCCATGAAGTGGTTCATGCCCACGCCCCAGAAGAACGAGAGGCGGGGTGCGAACTGGTCCACGGTCATGCCGGCGTTGATGCCGGCGCGGATGTACTCCAGACCGTCGGCCAGCGTGTAGGCCAGCTCGATATCGGCCGTGGCGCCCGCCTCCTGCATGTGGTAGCCGGAGATGGAGATGGAGTTGAACTTGGGCATGTTCTTGGCCGTGTACTCGAAAATGTCGGCGATGATCCGCATGGAGAATTCGGGCGGGTAGATGTAGGTGTTGCGCACCATGAACTCCTTGAGGATGTCGTTCTGGATCGTTCCGGCCATCTGATCGAGGCGCACGCCCTGTTCGAGTCCGGAAACGATGTAGAAGGCGAGTACCGGAAGTACGGCGCCGTTCATCGTCATCGAAACGGACATCTGGTCGAGCGGTATGCCTTCGAAGAGCACCTTCATGTCCTCCACGGAGCATATCGAAACGCCCGCTTTGCCCACGTCGCCCACTACGCGCGGATGGTCGGCGTCATAGCCGCGGTGGGTGGCCAGGTCGAACGCCACCGAAAGTCCCTTCTGCCCGGAGGCGAGGTTGCGGCGGTAGAAGGCGTTGCTCTCCTCGGCGGTCGAGAAGCCCGCATACTGGCGGATGGTCCACGGACGCATCACGTACATCGTGCTGTAGGGGCCGCGCAGGAAGGGGGCGATACCTGCCGCATAGTTGAGGTGTTCGAGTCCTTCGAGGTCCTTTTCGGTGTAAGTTCCCTTGACGGGGATCTGCTCGGCGGTCATCCACACGCTTTCGCCGTGGCCGCCTTTTCCGGCGTGGCAGCATTTGGCCGGCCCGCCTTCGTATGTCAATGCTGAAAATTTTGCTCTCATCGTTCTTGTCGTGTTACCCCGTTGTTAGATTCCGAGTTCCTTAACGTATCCCCTCAGGGTTTCGAGGACGTTGCTCCTTACGCTGATGAAGCGGGTGATGCCCTGCGCTTCGAGTTCGGGCTGCGACGCCGGGGCGCCGGCCACGACGAAGAGCGCCTTGTCGCCGAGAATCTCCCTGGCTTTCGGGGCGAGCGTCGCGTAGTCGTCGTCTGCGGCGCAGATGACCACGATCTCTGCTCCCGACCGGAGCGCTTCCTGTGCGCCCTCCTCCACCGAGTGGAAGAAGGTGTTGTCCTGCACGCGGATGCCGGCACAGGCGAAGAAGTTGCAGGCGAACTGCGAGCGTGCCCGCGCCATGGCGAGCGTGCCGCAGGTGAGCATGAAGGCCCGCGGGCTGCGGCCGCTGCGGTCCACCTTCAGACGGAGCTGCTCGAAAGCCATGCCGCCGCGGTAGGGGCGCAATACGTTGCCCTCCCATGCGGCGGGGGTGACGCAGGTCGGAGTGATGGCCTCGTCGGCCACCTCGTTGAAGTTGGGGTATTGGTTGGTTCCCAGGAGCACGATGCGGCGTGTGGCCACGGCGTTGTCTTTCGCCTCGGCCGAGGCTTTTACCGCGTCGGGAATGAAGCCGTCGCGGAAAGCGGCCGTGTAACCGCCCCGTTCCTCCACTTCGCGGAAGAGTTTCCAGGCCTGTTCGGCGATGCTCTGCGTGAGGTTCTCTATATAATAGGAGCCGCCTGCGGGGTCCACCACATTATCGAAATGGGATTCGCTCTTGAGCAGGAGCTGTACGTTGCGTGCGATGCGCGAGGAGAATTCCGTGGGGCTTTCGTAGGCCGCGTCGAAGGGACGTACCTCCAGCGAGTGCACGCCGGCCAGGGAGGCGCTCATCGCCTCGGTCGTGCCGCGCAGCATGTTCACGTAGGGGTCGTAGGCGGTGACGTTCCAGTCCGCCGTCACGGCATGGGTGAACATCTTGCGGGCGCAGCCGTCCGTGTAGGCGTTCATGATATTGGCCCACAGCATGCGGCCTGCGCGGAACTTGGCCATCTCCATGAAGTAGTTGGAGCTTACGGCCATCGAGAAACGGATGGTCTTGGCAGCCTCTTCGGCGCTCAGCCCCTCCTCCATGAGGTTGACCACATATTCGTGGCCGGCCGCCAAGGTGAAGGCCAGCTCCTGGGTGATGGTCGAACCGCTGTTCTGGAATGTTTCGCCCGATACGGTCACGAACTTCGCCTTGGGCCACTGTGCGGCACCCTTGACGAGCCCGGCGAGGGTCTTGTAGCACTTCCGGCCGTCGTCGCCGTCGCAGAAAGCGCCCGTGAGCGAGAGCTGGCGGATGAGCGGGTCGAAGCCGAAGAATACGCGGAATTTCTCCGGAGAGGCTTTCTTGGCCTCGGCCACGGCGAGCACCTTGTCGGGCAGCTCGGCGTCGGGTTTGCCGCCGAATGCCAGTTCGGTGGCGTTGAGGTCGATGCCGGCCATGAGGTCGGCCACCTGCTGGGCGGAGAGCTTGCCGGCGAGTTCGAATCCGATGGACTCTGCGCCCGCCTCCACCGCATGCAGGGCGAGGCGGTTGGCCTCGGCTACATCGCTTACGGCGATGGTCTGGTGGATGCGCCAGCGGTTGTTGCACCTGTTGCCCCTGACATAGGGGAATTCGCCGCTCTTCTTACCGAGGTATTCGAGCCCGGCGAGGTCTTCGGCCCGGTAGTACGGGCGGACGTTGAATCCCTCGTTCGTGCGCCATACCAGTTTCTTCTGGTAGTCGGCCCCCTTGAGGTCGGCCGTAATCACCTCTTCCCACTGCTCGGTGCTCACCGGCGGGAATTGGGAGAACAGCTTCTCTTCCGTGTTATTTGCCATAACGTTTTATATGAAGGTTGATATATTGTCGGTTTGGAATCCATAATGGCTTCAACCTACAAAGTTATAAATTTTTTGATAAGGCGATGGGTCCGGCGTTAAATCGTGAGCGGAGTGGCCGATATTCCCGGTTGGCTGCGTCCCCCGGCCGGGGACGGAAGCCGTTGTCGCCTCTTTCCCGGCGGTGCGTTCGCAGGCTGCGGTCGGGTACCCCGAAGCGTCGTCCGGCGCGTCGTTTCGTATCGGGTCGCGATGCCGGAGGAGTTGGCGTAATTTGCTATCTTTGCCGGAAATGCCCGCCGGGCGGACGATCGGGGGCGGTCCGTTTTCCCTCGGGTACGAGGGGCGGCGGCGTCGAGGTTCGGGGGGCTGCGGTCCGGGTTGCTGCAAAAGCATCCGGCGGAAAGAATTTAAGAGGAGGAAGTTTATGTACGGCAGTTTGCGGGAATATATCGACCGGCTCGAAAGGGAAGGCGAGCTGGTGCGGGTGAAGACCTTTGTGAATCCGGTGGAGGAGATGGCCGAGATCGCCGACCGGGTGGTGAAGCATGGCGGCAAGGCGCTGCTTTTCGAGAATACGGGGACTCCTTTCCCGGTGGCGATGAACCTCTTCGGTTCCGACCGCCGCATGGCGTTGGCCCTCGGTGCCGCCTCGCTCGACGAGCTGCCGCTCCGCATCGGACGGTTGGCCGAGGCGGCCATGTCGCCCAAAGGGAGCCTCGCCGAGAAGATCGGGACCCTGCCCCTGTTGGGCGAGGCGGCGCGTTGGTTCCCCAAGCGGCTGCGCGGCCGGGGGGCGTGCCAGCAGGTGGTCCGGACGGGCGACGATGCGTCGCTCGATATCCTGCCGGTGCTCAAGTGCTGGCCCGCCGACGGGGGGCGTTTCGTGACGCTGCCCATGGTGCATACGGTCGACCCGGTCACCGGGGCGGGGAACGTGGGCATGTACCGCATGCAGGTGTTCGACGACCGCACTACGGGGATGCACTGGCACATGCATAAGACCGGTGCGAAACATTACGAGGCCTATCGGCGGGCGGGGCGGCGGATGCCCGTGAGCGTCTGCCTCGGCGGCGATCCGGCCTACGCCTACGCCGCCACGGCACCCCTGCCCGACGGAATCGACGAGTACCTGCTGGCGGGGTTCCTGCGGGGGCGACCTGTGCGGCTGGTCCGCTGCGTGACCAACGACCTCTATGTCCCGGCCGACTGCGACTTCGTGATCGAGGGGTATGTGGATCCTGCGGAGGAGAAGGTCGTCGAGGGGCCTTTCGGCGACCACACCGGGTTCTACTCCCTGGAAGACCGCTATCCGCGTTTCCATGTCACGGCGGTGACGCACCGTCGCGATGCGGTGTGGCCCGCCACGGTGGTGGGCGTTCCGGTGCAGGAGGACTACTTCATCGCCAAGGCCACGGAGCGGATTTTCCTCGCTCCCATACGGCTCGCCCTGCAACCCGATCTGGAGGGGCTGCACATGCCCGCATCGGGGGTAGCGCACAATCTCGCGATCGTTTCCCAGCGGGTCCGTTACCCGGGCCATGTGCGGCAGACCGTCTCTTCGCTGTGGGGGGCGGGGCAGATGATGTTCAACAAATACATGCTCGTCGTCTCGGCGGGCACCGATGTGCGCGACGGGCGGGCGTTGGCCCGGTTGCTGCGGGCGGCGGAGCCGGAACGGGCGGCCATACGGGGCGAGGGGGTGCTCGACGTGCTCGATCATGCCGCGGCCGAAACGGGCTACGGCGGCAAGCTGGCGCTCGATTTGACCGGTCTTCCGGAGGGGGAGGTTCCTCCGTTGGCCGTGCCGGGACCGATCGTGCCGGCGGGAGGCATCGCGGCGTGGAGCATGGAGTTCTATCCGGAGTGGGGCGTCGCGGTGCTCTTCGCCCCGCCCGGAGCGGAGGCGGATGTCGCGGCGTTCGTGCGGACGAATTGTCCGCAGGCCCGCATCGCCGTGCTCTTCGATACGGCCGCGCAGGGGTTGGACGGCGCCGGTCTGCTGTGGCTGGCGACGGCCGATACCGACGCCGGGCGCGATATTCGCTTTTGCGACGGTATGCTGCTGGCCGATGCACGCACGAAACTGCCGGGCCGGGCCGGGTATCCCGCCCGGTTTCCCAATCCGACGGTCGCCTCCAAGGCCATTCGGACGCTCGTGGATGCACGCTGGGAGGAGTATGGCATAGGTGATTTCCTCCCCTCTCCCTCCCGCCTGTACGAGCGGTTGCGACGGGGCGCCGGGGCGGCGGTCGAATGATGTTTTTGCGGCCGCCGGGGGGCGCCGAATCCCCGGCCGGGCTTGCTGTTCCCGCATGAAAAAGAAAACGGATGGTATGATTCCAGGTAGCGATGCCGGTAAACGGCGTTGGGGCTTTTCGGCCCGCGAACGCAGGGCGATTCTGTTGTTGCTCCCGTTGCTGGGGGCGCTCGTGTGGCTCGTGTCGGAGGCGCTCCGGCCCCGCTTCGGCGATGGCGCCCTGTTGTTGGGCGACGGGCTCGCAGGAAAGGAGACGCCTCTCGCGGCGGATACGGTCGGAGGAGGCGCTTCGCAACTGTTCCGTTTCGATCCGAATACCGTGACGTACGAGGAGCTGCGTCTGTTGGGAGTGGCTCCGCGGGTGGCGGCGGGAATCGTCAAATACCGGGCGGCGGGGAAGGTATTCGCTCTTCCCGAAGAGTTCGCCGCCTGCTACGGCATCACCGATTCGGCCTATGCGTGCCTGAAACCCTACATCGTTATCGGAGAGGCGTATCGCCTGCAGCCTCGCCCGCGGAGTGCTGCCCGTACTCCCGAGGGCCGGGTCCCTGCCGGGAGGTCCGTCGAGGAGCCTGCGCAGGAAGAACTGTCGCCCGATGCGCCGCTCGCACCGTTCGACCCCAACCGGCTCGACGAGGCCGGTTTCGTGGCGCTCGGCTTCTCGCCGCGCCAGGCCCGCACGATACTGAACTTCCGCGATGCCTGCGGCGGTTTCCGCACGGCCGGCGATCTGGGTCGTTCCCGGGCGGTGTCCGGGGAGATGTTCGCCCGGCTGGAACCCTACATCGTCATCGCTTCGGCCGAAGGGGGCGGAGAAGAGGCGGAGGCGGGGCGGGTCGCCCGAGGGGAGGTGCGTTCCGTGCCGGTGGAGCTGAACCGAGCCGATTCGGTGGCGTTGCTGGCCGTGCGCGGGATAGGGCCTGCGACCGCATCGGCCATTCTCGCTTATCGGGAGCGGCTCGGCGGGTTCCGCGACCGGGAACAGGTGACGGAAACCGGCCTGGTGACCGAGCGTAACTGGGAGCTGATGAAGGAACAAATTTGGGCCGACAGTTGCGCAATTCGGAAAATTGATATTAACTTTGCGGCTCCGAACGCTGTGGCGAAGCATCCCTACGTTACGCCGCGTATCTTGCGGAAGATGCTTCGTAACAGACAATTGAAAGGAGGTTGGAGTACGATTGAGGATATGGTCGAAGACAATACGTTGACGAGCGAGGAGGCCGGAAAGCTGGCCCCGTATCTTCATTTCGGCACCGTCCCCCTTTGACGGACGGGCCGTGTCGCCGGGTTTTCCGGCAACGAAACCGATGCAACAGGCGCCCATTGAGGGGCGTACAACCGAATTTCAATAACCAAAAATAGTTACGACAATGATTATCATGCCGATCAAAGAGGGCGAGAACATCGAGAGGGCCCTCAAGAAATTCAAACGTAAATACGAGCGCACGGGCGTGCTCAAGGAGCTTCGCCGCCGCCAGTACTTCACCAAACCTTCGGTGGTGAAGCGCGAGCAGAAGATACATGCCGTGTATGTGGAGCAGCTCCACCGCAACGAGGAGGAGTAGGTTCCGCTGAGCTTGCCGCTCCCCGAGGAGTCTTTGTTTGAAGACAGGGGGCAGGAAGCGAAGAACGACGGGGCGACGGATTTTTCCGCCGCCCCGTTCGCATTCAGGGAGTTCGCATCGCTGGATATCGCATCTCCGGGAATCGCGAGCCCGGGCGGATGCTACGCTCTCCGGCGGTCCGTGAGCTCGCCGAAGACGTGCACCTGCCGATTTCTTATGTTTATGGAAGGCTTTGTGGTCGTATCTTTTCTGGCCTGCCGGCTGCACGGGCGGGGAGCTTCCAGGGCGTAAGGGAACGTTTCGGGGCGATTCGCTTCAACACGCGATTCTGTTGACGTTCCGCCGACTGCAATACGTGCGGGCGAGGGCTTCCGCGTTGCGTAAGGGGGCCGCATGCGTGGCCGGAAGGGCTGCATGTCGCCGGCTCCGCTCGCGGTGCCGAGGGGATGCGATCGGACGAGGGAGGAGCGGGGCGGCAGGCCCGCCCTGCGGGAGTTACAGGATGCCGCTCTCTGCGATGAGTTTGCAGAGCTGGGTGCGGGCGCGGTGGATCTGGGTCTTGACCGTCCCCAGCGGAAGGTCGAGTTCGTCGGCGATCTCTTCGTAGGAGTACTCCCTGAAGAACCGCAGCTCGATCAGGCGCCGGTAACGCGGCGTCATGCGCGAGAGGTGGTTTTCGAGTTGTTTGCCGTTCTGGCTGTTGATGACGCGCTCCTCGGGGGTGGCCTCGTGCGAGGGCGGGTTGATGTAGACCTTGCCGCCTGCGGGGGAGGTGTCTATCTGCACGTCGTCGCGCCGTTTGCGCATGAAGTCGATGAACGTATTCCGTGCGATGGTGTAGATCCACTGGCCGAAGGTGAAAGCCGTGTCGTACTTGCCCAGGTTGAGAAAGACTTTCACGAAGGTTTCCTGCAACAGGTCGTCCGCATCGTCGCCGTTGCCGCCCGTGCGGTTGAGGTAGAGTTTGTAGATGCCGTCGCGGTAGCGGTTGAAGAGGGTTTCGAATGCTGTCGCATCGCCGTCGTGGGCGAGGGTGACGAGCTGTTGGTCGGTCAGTATGATGTAGTTGCTTATCTCCATAGTCCCGGTGAGCGTCTGAATTTGCGATCCACGGCCATCCATGCCTCGAACAGCGGTGCGCAGAGGTCATGCAGGGGAACCGCCCGCATCACGCCTTTTTCGGAGAGGCGGCGTGTGATGCGGCGCATCTCGAACAGCAGCAGCCCGAAGCGGAGCAGGAGCAGTCCGACCGCGAAGAGTCCCAACTCGGGCGGAAGCAGTACGGCCGCAGCCGTGACCGCCGCGAAGAAGAGCGCCCGGCTCCAGAGTTCCGTGGCGATGAAGAACCGGACCCTCGGCGGATAGTATCGGAAGGCGTTGCTGCGCATGCAGCGGTCGGCATACCACCAGCCCGTTCCGCCCCAGATCTTCTGCCGGACGGCGGAGTGGGCCGATACGATCACCGCGGCGCGGCCCGATCCCAGCAGTTTCTGGATGAAGAGGTCGTCTTCGCCGATATTCATGTTGAGGTAGTTGAATCCCCCGTTGCCGAAGTAGAGCGCCTTGGTGAAACCGATGTTCTGGATCGTTCCCCGGTAGGGCTTCCCGTGCATGGCGGCGCTCAGCCAGCGGATGGCGCGGGCCGCGTTGTCCAGCCGGATCATGCGGGAGGCCGCCGGACGGGGTCCGCCCTCCATGCCGCAGTAGCCGATGACGATCTGTGCGTCTTCGAATCCGCGGGCCATGCGGGCGATCCATTGGCGCGATGCCGGACGGCTGTCTACCGTCGTCAGCAGCAGGTTGTCGTACCGGGCCGCCTTGATCGCCACGTTGAACGCCATCTTGTCGCTGATGGGAAACCGTGCGTCGCGCACCATACGGGTAACGTTGAACCGGGGATTATGCTCGGCGATGACCGCGAGTGCTTCGCCGAACTCCACGTCGCCCGAGAGGTCGGCCACGATGATTTCGAAAGCTTCGTACTCCTGTTCCAGAAGTGCCGGAAGCCCGTTCTCCAGGAAGTCGTAGTCGGGTTGGTGTACCACCAGCGCGACGGAGACCGGCGGACGCGTTTCGCCGCGGGGGGCGTTGCGGTACGAGGGGATGCGTCCGTAATATCCCACCCAATAGCGGAACTGGATGAAGAAGAGCAGGATCGTGACGGCCAGCAGGGCGATGCCCCACGGCCCGCAGGCTTCCAGAAGGTAGTCGTATGCTGAGGAGAGATTTTCCATGTTTCGTCGGCGGATATGCTGGCAAAATTAATCTTTTTCGGTCAACATGCCGCCGCCACGGCAATAAACCTGCCATTCGGTCGTGCGGTGTGGCAAAACGTTCGGCGCTCCTCTTCGGGGAGCGGTGCGATTCGGGCGCAAGGGGCGGAATCTCGGCGGAATTGAGTACCTTTGGAGGATCGGAACAGTCAAAAGAATTTCCTATGCCCTATACGATAACGCTCACCCTTTCGCCCAAGCAGGCCGCCGATCAGACCGTCTACACCGCGATCGCCGCCCGGCGGGTCGGGGTATCGCCGGCCGATGTGGCGCTGGTGCGTATCCTGAAACGTTCGGTGGATGCGCGCGGGCAGTCGGTACGTGTGAACCTGACGCTCGAACTCTATGTTGACGGCGACGGACCCGCCCCGGAAGTCCGTTTCGATTATCCGGACGTGTCGCGCGGCGAGGAGGTGGTGATTGTGGGCGGCGGTCCCGCGGGGCTTTTCTGTGCGCTGCGTCTGATCGAGTCGGGGTATCGTCCCGTGATCCTCGAACGGGGACGGGAGGTGGCGGCCCGTCGTCGCGACGTGGCGGAGCTGAACCGCAACGGCCGGCTCGATCCCGATTCCAACTATGCTTTCGGCGAGGGGGGCGCGGGGACCTTCTCCGACGGCAAGCTCTTCACCCGGAGCAAGAAGCGCGGCGACTACAACAAGGCCCTGCGTACGCTCGTCTTCCACGGCGCCGACGAGGCGATACTCTACGAGGCCCATCCGCATATCGGCACCGACCGGCTGCCCGGTATCATGACCGCCATCCGTCGGACGATCACCTCCTGCGGCGGCGAGGTGCGGTTCGGGAGCCGGGTGACGGAGCTGCTGTTGCGCGGGGGTGCCGTGGCCGGTGTGGTGTGCGGCGATCAGCGGATAGAGGCCCGTACGGTGGTGCTGGCTACGGGGCACTCGGCGGACGACGTCTATGCGATGCTCCATCGCCAGGGGGTGCTCCTTCAGGCCAAGCCGTTCGCCATGGGGGTCCGGGTGGAGCATCCGCAGGCGTTGATCGACAGGATTCAGTACCACGGTGCCGGGCGCGACTACCTGCCCGCCGCCTCCTATGCGCTGACGGCGCAGGTGGGCGGCCGGGGAGTCTATTCGTTCTGCATGTGCCCGGGAGGCGTGATCGTGCCGGCCATGACGGACCCTTCGGAGAGTGTCGTGAACGGCATGTCCTCTTCGGGCCGCAATTCGCGGTGGGCCAACTCGGGCATCGTGACCGAAGTGCGCCTCTCCGATTTCGAGCACCTGCGTGCGGAGTGGGGCGAGCTGGCCGGGCTGAAGTTCCGTCGGGATTTCGAGCAGGCCGCCCGGCGTGCGGGGGGACTGGCGCAGGAGGCTCCCGCCCAGCGGTTGACCGATTTCGTGGCCGACCGCCGTTCGACCGACCTGCCGGTGACCTCTTATGTGCCGGGAACGGTACCCTCGCGCTTCTCCGAATGGATGCCGGAGTTCATCTGCGGCGCGTTGCGCGGAGGGTTCTCGGTGTTCGGTCGTCGCATGCGCGGATTCCTGGATCAGGGGGCGCAGGTGGTGGGGGTGGAGTCGCGTACCTCCTCGCCGGTGAGGATCCCGCGCGATCCCCTCACGTTGATGCATGTGGCCGTGCGCGGGCTCTATCCGGCTGCGGAAGGGGCCGGTTATGCGGGCGGCATCATCTCGGCGGCTCTCGACGGCGAGCGGATCGCCGACGCCATCGTGCGCAACCTCCGCTGACCGGCGGTGGGGAGTACGCATTTTTTTAGCATCGGATTGTTATGGAACTTATCGAAAAATATTTCGGCGGCGAACTCACTCCCCTGCAAAGGGAGCGCTTCGCCCGGCTCTACGACCTCTATGCGGAGTGGAACGCACGTATCAACGTGGTTTCGCGCAAGGATTTCGACAGTCTTTATCTGAAACACGTGCTCCATTCGCTGGCCATTGCACGCGTGTGCCGTTTCGATGAGGGGGCGCGGGTGTGCGATGTGGGCACGGGCGGCGGATTTCCGGCCGTACCGCTGGCCGTCCTGTTTCCCTGCGTGCGTTTCACGGCGGCCGACTCCATCGGAAAGAAGATTGCGGTGGTGAGGGCGGTGGCCGCCGGACTCGGTCTCGATAACCTGGAGGCGGTGAATGTCCGTGCGGAGACCTTGCCGGGCGGATACGACTATGTGGTCAGCCGGGCCGTTACGGAGCTGTCGGTGCTGAAAGGGTGGATGTGGAACAAGATCGTACCGGGGCGGAAAGGGACGCTTCCCAACGGGATGCTCGTGCTGAAGGGCGGCGATCTGGCCGAGGAGCTTGCGGCCGCGGGCGGACGTTACGAGGTGTTCGACATCGCGCAGTGGTTCGACGAGGAGTTCTTTGCAACGAAGAAGGTGGTCTACCAGACCCGTTGATCTTCCGGGAGCTATCGGGCCCGACTGCGTCTGCCCGCGGCGGAACGCCGACCGGATTCCGTGCCGGCTCCGGCGTGCGGGAAAAACGGTGCTGCGCGCGGGCGGGGTCGCGGCGGAGAGGGCGACGTTCCGAAAGCCCGTCGGCTGCTGCGACGGAATGTATCGGATGCCCTGATGCTGCGGTTGGCGAGGCGGCCCGGATAAAAAAACCGGAGAGCGGAAAAAGTTCCGCCCTCCGGACCGGCAAGGCCGAAAGTTGGGGGTTCTCAATGGTATTCCGGCTTCGGCGCAATCCGCAAACTCCGCCGCACCGGCTGCTTTCGTAAATGCCGTAT
This sequence comes from uncultured Rikenellaceae bacterium, assembly GCA_910577285.1. Lineage (GTDB taxonomy): Bacteria > Bacteroidota > Bacteroidia > Bacteroidales > Rikenellaceae > Tidjanibacter. Next base: position 15,938 of record CAJTLO010000003.1, read on the forward strand.
GGCGTTTGTCGGGCGGGAGGTCCGTTCCCGGCCTTCGGGAGAGGTTTGCGGGTACAAATATACGGCAATTTTTCAATCGGTGGAGCGGAGGAGGTGAAAAACCGATTAGTATCCAGTCGATTGTATCTTGAACGTGGCGCGGGAGCGTTCGGCCGGCGGTCTTTTCTCCTTATCCGGAGCGGTGCATGCGGCCCGCGGGCCGACCTTATGTCGTCGAAACCTTGCGGAAGCGCTTCCTACGTTTTGATATGCATCCGATTATTTTGTCGGATTTCTTTTGTAAATCGCAAAAATGATTTACCTTTGCACTCCGCAAAGAGTAGACAAAAATAAAAAATATAGATAGCCATGAAAAGGACTTTCCAACCCTCCCGTCGCAAGAGGATCAACAAACACGGTTTCCGTCAGAGGATGTCGACCGTCAACGGCCGCAAGGTGCTGGCTGCACGTCGTGCCAAAGGCCGCAAGAAACTGACCGTATCGGACGAAACGCGCATTAAGTAGCGTTCATCCCGCTTGCCGGTAGATGAGATACGTACAGCCGCCCTAAAGGCGGCTGTTTATGTTTGCCGTGCCCGGAGGAAGGTACGGATCGTCAAAATACTTTTTTTGCATATCTTTGAAAGCTATGTCGGATAAGGAGAGAACATGCAGCGGGATTGCGGAGCGGGTGGCCGCAGGAGGCAGAATATCCCGCAGCGAGGCGCAGGTGTTGTGGAACGATGCGCCGCTGTCGCTGCTCGCCGAACTGGCCTGCGGCGTACGGCGTCGCAAGAGCGGCGATGTGGTCTATTATAACCGCAATTTCCACATCGAGCCCACCAACATCTGCCTCTTCAACTGTCGTTTCTGTTCGTACCGTCGCGGGGCGGGCGAGCCGGGAGCGTGGAACCATTCGCTCGCTCAGATCGAGGAGATCGTGCGGGCACGCCGCGACAGCGGAGTGACGGAGGTGCACATCGTGGGGGGCGTCCATCCCGACCACGACATCTGGTTCTATGCGGAGATGATACGGCTGGTGAAGCGTGTCATGCCTCAGGTAGCCGTGAAGGCGTTCACGGCCATCGAGCTCGCCTACATGATCGACAAGGCGGGAATGGCCTACGACGAGGGGCTGCGGCTGCTTCGGGAGGCCGGCATGGAGGCCATACCCGGCGGAGGGGCCGAGATCTTCGACGAGGAGCTTCGGGCACGGATCTGTCCGGAGAAGGGGAGTGCGCAGGTGTGGCTCTCCCTCCACCGCGCCGCGCACCGGCTCGGCATCCGGAGCAACGCCACCATGCTTTACGGCCATGTGGAAACCGTCGCTCAGCGGATCGATCACCTCGACAGGCTCCGTACGTTGCAGGACGAGACGGGCGGTTTCGACGCCTTCATTCCGCTCAAGTTCCGTCGGGCGGGCAACCGCCTCGGCGAGGGGCTGGAGGAGGTGCCCGTGACGGAGGACATGCGTACGTTGGCCATGTCGCGCATCTATCTCGACAACTTTCCGCATGTCAAGGCCTATTGGGTGATGTACGGGAAACAGACGGCGGAGATGGCGCTCGGTTTCGGTGCCGACGACATGGACGGTACGATAGACGATTCGACCCGGATCTACTCCATGGCGGGTGCGGAGGAGAAGCCCCGCCTTACGGTGGAGGATATGCATGCCATGGCCGCATCGGCCGGGCTGCGGGCGGTCGAACGAGATACTTTTTATAATGAAATCGTCCGGTAGGCGTCGTCCTGTCGGTTAATCGGAATCGGAAAATGGGAAATAACGGGAAACGTTCCGCCGGGGAGCAGGTCCGCAGGTTGTGGAACAATTACGTGGTACGTAACGTGGTGCTGGCGGTGAGCCTGCTCGTCATCGTGTTGTTTGCGGCGAACCTCCTGCTGAATCGCTTTACGCGCCACAACCGCCACGTCCGGGTGCCGGAGTTCGTCAGCCTGACGCTCGGCGAGGCCGTGGCGCTTTCGGAGCGGGACAAATTGCGGATAGAGATCAACGATTCGCTCTATATGCCGGCTTTCGATCCCGGCGTCATCCTGGAGCAGCGGCCTGCGGCGGGTACCGAGGTGAAGCCCGGACGCCGCATCTACGTGACGGTGAACTCCTCGCAGCAGCGCATGGTGGACGTACCCTATGTGGCGGGATATTCGCTCCGGCAGGCCAAGAACATTCTCGAAACAGCCGGACTGGAGATCGAGAAACTCGTTTATGTGAACGATATCGCCACCAACAACGTCCTCGAACAGCGCGTGGGGAGGCAGACGGTGACGGCCGACGGCCGGGTCCGTGCCCGCATGGGGAGCGGAGTGGTGCTCACCGTGGGGCGTGCGCCGGGAGCCGATCCGGTGGCCGTGCCGCGGGTGGTGGGACTGCCCCTGCGGGAGGCCAAGAGCCGCTTGTGGGAGGCGGGACTCAATGTGTCCGGTGTGGCCATGGAGCAGGATATCGACCGGATGAATGCCCGCTTCGCCCGGGTGTATAAGCAGACGCCCGATCAGGGCCGTCGCGTGGCGCTCGGAACGGGGGTCGCGCTGGGACTGTCGCTCGATTCGACGACCGTGGCATCGGGCGTGTCGCGCTCCGACCGCTACGGCGACCGGGTTGCGGCCCGCGAAGAGGCGCTGCGCGACAGCCTGTCGGCACAGGGATATGCGGGTGAAGAGTTGCAGCGGGAGCTGGACTGGGCGATCCGGATAGAGAACGGCGAGGCGAGGCCGCAGGAGAGAAGCCGTGCGAGAGAGGATGCCATTCAACGTTCGCTGGAGGAGTACGGCGGCACGATACGGCAGGACGACGGCAGCGAATTTTTTGAATAGAGGGCTCGGTCGGGCGTCGGTGCGCGGACCGATCGTCGGGGGCGCACGTTGCGGACCGGAGCGAGGCATACGTAAAAATCTTTTGTTCAGTGGAGAATACCCAGACAGCATATATCGACGGGATACCGGAGGAGTTGGAAGACCAGCAGGATGAGTTGTACGAGCATTTCGCCGTCACGGTAGACCGGGGTCAGGCCATGCTCCGCATAGACAAATACCTGACGGTGAGACTCGAAAACTGTTCGCGAAGCAGGGTGCAGGCGGCGGCCGACGGAGGAAACATCCTGGTGAACGGCACGGCGGTGAAGGCGAGTTACAAGGTGAAGCCGCTCGACCGCATCTCCCTCGTGATGCCCTATCCCAAGCGCGAGGTGGAGATCATCGCCGAGGATATTCCTCTCGACATCGTTCATGAGGACGACGACCTCATCGTGCTCAACAAGCCGGCCGGACTGGTCGTGCATCCGGGACACGGCAACTACAGCGGTACGCTCGTCAATGCGCTCACGTGGCATCTGAAGGATCTTCCCCTGTTTCAGGAGGGGGACATGCGTGCCGGTCTGGTGCACCGCATCGACAAGAACACCTCCGGTCTGCTGGTGGTGGCCAAGAACGAGCGGGCCCACGCCCGCCTGGCCCGTCAGTTCTTCGAGCATACGGTCTCGCGGCGTTACGTGGCCCTCGTGTGGGGCAATTTCGAGGAGGACGAGGGTACCGTGACCGGTCATATCGGGCGCAGCGTGCGCGACCGGCTCCGCATGGCCGTCTTTCCCGACGGCAGCGAGGGCAAGCATGCCGTGACGCACTACCGGGTGCTCAGGCGCTACGGCTACGTCACGCTCGTGGAGTGCCGCCTCGAAACGGGGCGTACCCATCAGATACGCGTCCACATGGAATACATCGGGCATCCGCTGTTCAACGACGAGCGTTACGGCGGCGACCGCATCCTCAAAGGTACCACGTTCGCCAAGTACAAACAGTTCATCGACAACTGCTTCGCCACCATGCCGCGGCATGCGCTGCATGCGCGGAGTCTGGGCTTCGAGCACCCTTCCTCCCGGCAGCGCATGGAGTTCGACAGCGAGTTGCCCGCCGATTTCCGCGCCGTGCTCGAGAAGTGGGAAACCTATACGACGGCTCGTCCGGCCGAGGAGGAGTAGGCTCCCTGTTGCCGTTTCACGTATTGCCTCTGCCCCGGCCGGGCAGGGGCTTTTCTACACCTGCGCCTGTCGGAGGTGGAGTCGCCGGGGCTGTACGGCGCTTTCGGGGAACGGTTTTTGTATCCTTGCAGGAAACGGTCGGCATGGTGCCGGCCTTTGAAATCGAGGATGCGTATGGAGGAGAGGACATTCACCATCATTAAACCCAATGCCGTGGCGGCGGGCGCTACGGGTCGGATCGTGGACGCTTTCCTGCGGGAGGGCTTCCGGATCATCGCCATGCGGCTGGTCTGCATGAGCCGCAACGATGCGGAGAAGTTCTATGCCGTGCATCGGCACAAGGCGTTTTTCGACGAACTCGTAGACTTTATGACCTCCGGGGCCTGCGTGGTGCTGTTGCTGGAGCGGGAGCATGCCGTGGCCCAATTGCGGCGGCTCGTCGGAGATACCGACCCGGCCCGGGCGGAGGAAGGGACGTTGCGCCGGATGTACGGCGAGAGCGTCACCCGCAATGCGGTGCATGCGTCCGACAGCGTGGAGAACGCCCGCATCGAGGCCTCTCGATTTTTTCGCGAGGAGGAGATTATCGAAGTCCGCTACCGTCCGCAGCGGTAACGCAGGGACGAGGATACGAAAAGGCCGCAAGGAGAGGCGACAGGCCTCTCCTTGCGGCTCTTCTTTTTGCGGGATTCCTGCCGCAAAGCGTGCGGCAGGGCGGGAGCGCCGTGCCGGTTGTGCGCGGACGGGCCGTCCTTGAGGCCCTGTACGCCTTGTGCCCCTTATCGCGTGCGAAGCGGGGTGTCAGCGGCGCTCAGCTACCCGTAGGACCCATGCAGCCATATCGGCGAGTACGTCCGGAGCGAGGGTCTCTTCGATCGCTCCGTATTCGGAGGGAAGCCCCGTCGCGGCGTGCTGAAAGAGGTGGTTCAACCCGGGGTACACCTTGATGGTGAGTTCCGTATCGGGGGCGATGCCCTCGCGCAGCGGCCCCTCGACGACCGACGGCGGAACCTGCGTGTCTTTCTCTCCCACGATGGCCAGGAGGGGACAGGCGATACGGGCCAGGTCGGCGGCGGGGTCGTAACGCCGGAGCGATACCATTTCGGGTGCCGCCGCCTGGGCGAGTACCGTGCGCATCTGTTCGAGGGCGGCGGGATCGGTGTGCATGGCGGGCGGGAGCAGCGAAGCCGCCAGCGAGTCGAGGTGGGTCTCGATGTAGTCGCCGGCGTAGCGGTCGGTGAGCTCCGTCACCCGTTCCACCAGCAGTTCGTTCTGTCGGTACGCCTCCTCCGAAAGGCCCAGTTTCCGGGAGATGAGGTGTCGTTGCGTGCGCAAGCATTCCGTGCCGGTCACGGCGGGGCCGGCCATCGAAACGATGAAGTCGGGGCTCTCGCCGCCGCCGGCCAGCATATAGGCGATGACGCCGCCCTCGCTGTGACCGATGATCCCCGTGGCGCCCGTTTCGGGACGGGCGGCGAGCCAGCGCAGGGCGCATGCCGCGTCCGAGGCGAGGTCCTGCAACGTGGCCGAGGCGTAGTTCCCTTCGGATGCGGCCGTCCCCCGGTCGTCGTAACGCAGGATGGCGATTCCGCGGCGCGTCAGGTAGTCGGCCGTCACGAGAAAAGGCTTGTGGCCGAACAGCTCCTCGTCGCGGTTCTGAGCACCCGAACCGGTCACCAGTACGACGGCCGGAAAGGGCCCCTCTCCGGCGGGCAGAGTCAGCGTGCCGGCGAGGGCGATGCCTGCTGCGGGGTTGTCGAACACCACCTCCTCCGCGGTGTAGGGGTAGGGCGGCCGGGGTGTCTGCGGTCTTGCGCGTTCCTGCTTGCGGCGCGTGAAAGTCAGCGGCAGCCTGAGCCCGTTCTGACGGAAAGTCCCTGTCAGGGAGTCTGCGACGAGGGAGCCTTCGTAGGTCATGCCCAAGGTGGTCGCCGTGACGGTGAGAGTCGTTCCGTCGAAGGTTGTTGCGGTGGTGGTCAGCCCTTCGGCGTGCTGGTCGGGGCTGTCCATGACGGTGGTGTAGACACCTTCGTTTTCGGCGATGTGGAATACCAGTGCGAGTTTCTGAGAACCGATCGTCAGGGTGCCGTACCAGTCGCCCGTCACCTCCTGTCCGTTGATCGTCGTGCATGCCAGCAGGGCTGCCATGAGCGGTAATAACAATCTTTTCATCATGCGTTCGGTAGTTTTGTAGGACCGGTAGCCTGCGGCCCTGTTTGTCGTTCGCAAGGTAGACATTCCGGTCGGAAAACGCAACAACTTATCATCGGGCCGTTTTCGGCATGCCGGGCACCTGCTCCGGTACCCTTCGGTCGGCGGAGGGTGAGGGTGGCTTTCGGAGGTGCAGCGTGCGGTACGGGGCCTCCGGCGGTCGTTCCGGCCGGCAAAAGGCGGCCGCACGGTGTTCGGCGATGGTGGGGCGTGTCCGATCGGCGTGCGGCGTATGGTGCGGTTTCTTGTTTCGGGGGCCGAGCCGGTGCCGCTCCGTTCGCTCTTGCCGGAGCCGCAGGACGGCCTCCGACGAAATGAATCAGGGAGGCCGACCGGCCTCCCTGATTGCCCCGAAAGGGGGGATGTCTGTCCCGTGCGGTTAACGGATTGCCGACCGGGGTGCGATGCCTTGCGTGAAGGTTATCGGTGCCGCCGGGCGTTCCTGCGTACGGTTGCTGCGGAACGACACGGGAGTCTCTATCGGAGGCATCGGGCCGCCGTTACGGCTCAGGATGATGTCCGACGTGCCCTTGAAGTCGATGCCGAAGTCGCCGTAGTTGTCGAAGAGTACGCTCGGATAGTAGGTTTCTCCGTCCGCCTCGTAGCCCTTCACCGTGAGGGTGTTTCCGTCCGGTTCGATCTCCACCTCAAACTCCTTTCCGAAGAGGTAGTAGGCTCCGCTGGCCGACATGCCCAGCAAGTAGTTCTGGTAGTTCTTGAGGTAGTGGAACGAGGTTTCGTCGTCGGCGGGAACGGTCACCGTGCCGTCGGCCGCGATCTCCAGGAACCACTTGGGACCGTAGTCCTTCCGTGCGGCGGTTTCGTTGCCTTCCCAGGGGTTATAGTCCAGGCCGGGTACCTGCCCTGCGAGCAGGGCTTCCGGGGAGAAGTAGGGAAGCTCTCCGTCGTAATTGAAGCCCAGACACACGAGGCGGTTGTAGGCCCGGTATTCGAGAGCCGTCTGGCTGTCGGCTCCGGGGGCGATGGTGACGGGGAACAGGATGGTCTGCTCTTCGCCGGTGCCTCCGATCTGTCCGGTCATCATGGCCGTCCACTCTCCGGGCAGGATGTCGAACAGGTCGGATTCCACGGGCGGGATCAGCGGTGTCGTGCCGGTCGTGCCCGTCGTTTTCCCGATCACGGTGGTGCCTTCTTCGTTCGATATGGCGACCAGCACGATGTATTCGGTGTCGGGAAGCAGCTTCCGGTGGGCGCTCACGGTACCTTCGGCACTCGTCATGAGGGCGATGCTTTCCGAGTCGATCGGGTTGCCGTACGATTGGGGAAGGGTCTCGTCGGTATAGCCGTAGGAGATGTTGGCCTCGTAGCCGCTGACGGTGTCGAAATAGTAGTATCCGGCCACGGCACCGGTCGCTTTCAGGCGGACGATCAGGCTGTTGTGTGCTTCATAGCCGTTCTCGCCCGTTCCCGGTCCGGCAGCCAGCTCGATGGTGGGAGGCGCCAGTTGCGGTTCCAGCGTACGGCACGGGAAAGCCTCGATCGAGGTGGGAAGACCGTCGGCCATTCCGTAAACGACCACGTAATAATCGGTGGCGGGGGTGAGGTTCGACCACTCCCTTGTCTGCTCGCCTTCCAGCTCATCGCTGTAACGCAGGAGCATTTTCATCATTTCGGCCTTCGGCGTCTGTGCATAGTTGGTGTCGTAATCGTCTTTCTGGAAAGGTACGGCGTAGTAGTAATCCACCTCCGGGTCGGGCGTCAGTTTGACCGCCAGCGTGGTCGAGGTGGTCTTGTCCTGGTCAAGCGCCAGGGCGATGCGGGCCGTCGAGGGAGTCACGTCGTCGGTACGGACATTGTGGGTCACGATCTCGCCGGTGATCTCTCCCTTGTCGTTGCACATGGCCGCGAGTATGATGTAGTCGGCCTCGCCGAGAATGAAGATCGTGGTGCCGTCGGGATAGGGCTGGTTGTGATTCACGGTGAAGGTGGCCGTGCCGGAGCCCTTCGTGCCATCCTTCTTGAGCAGTTCTTCGGGCTTGTAGAATACACCCACCACGCCGTCGTAGAAACTCTTGTCGTACATGGTGTGCAGGTAGGTTTCGCCGTTTTCGCCGGTCGTGACCGTATAGCTTACCGAATTGAAACTCTTTTCCGCGATGCTGATCTCCAGTTGGCCGGGCTTCGGTCCGGGGGGAACGGGAGGTTGTACGGGCTCTTTCTCGCAGGCGAACAGCCCGAGCAGGCAGAGGGTTGCGATCAAGTGGAATTTTTTCATAAGACCTGATTTGAGTTTTAAAATATTGGTTTCGGTTGTAAATATAATATCTTTTTCCGAAGCGGTGAAATTTTTATTCATTATTTTTGCATATGAACGAAAACAGCGGAGCCGCAGCGGGAGTTCGGAACGGGCGATGGCGGTATGGAGTGGGGCGGGCGATTGTCCTGCGACCTGTTGGCGGCGCGGTTTTATTGCGTATCTTAGCGGTGGCGCTGCCGCCTGTCGGGAAGCTCCGGGCGTTCCGGAGCGGGGCGGCGGTGAAAAGAAAAACGGATCGATATATGGCGGACGAGTGTTACGGAACGGGGTTTGCCCTCAGCGGCGGCTTTGTGAAAGGATATGCCCACCTGGGGGCGCTTCAGGCGCTTTTCGAGTACGGCATCAGGCCCGATATCATCGCGGGGGTGAGCATCGGCGCGGTGGCGGGGGTGTTCATTGCCGACGGCAAGACACCGAAGCAGGTGTTGGAACTCTTCATGAGCAAAGAGTTCCGGAGTTTTACGGGGTTCACTCGCTCGCGCGGGGGCTTTATGAATCTCGACAATTTCTACGGGTTTCTGCGTGAAACCCTTTCGGTGAAGCGCATCGAGGAGCTTGCCTTGCCGCTGGTGGTGACGGCGACCGACCTCGATACGGGGTTGAGCGTACACTTCCGGGAGGGGGAGATCGCTCCCCGCGTGGCGGCCTCCTGCTGCGTCCCCGGCCTGTTTACTCCCATTGAAATCGATGGCGACCGCTACGTGGACGGCGGGGTGTTGATGAACCTGCCCGTGTCGCTTCTTCGGGGCAAATGCGAGAAGGTGGTGGCCGTCAACCTCAGCAGGATCGTCCCCGACCGGGATTACCGCCACAATGTGTTCGGCATTCTGCTGCGCACCTATCACCTGATGTCGCATTGCAACGTCATCCACGACCGGCGCAACGCCGATATGCTGATCGAACCCGACGGTCTTGCCGTCTACGGCAATACGCAGCTCGACAAGGGACGGGAGATTTTCGATATCGGCTACGAGGCGGCCCGGAAGGTGATCGAACAGGTGAAGGACATCGTCTATCCCCTTTCGGCAATGTGAGGCGCCGTCTGCGGGCGGGGAGCTCGTGTCGGGATACCGGCTGCTGCGTAGCGGCGTGGCCGGATGCATCAAGGCGGGATGGGAACGCACGTTCCCATCCCGCCTTGACGGCGTCTTGCGTCTTCGTGACAACGGGCCTCCTCGTGCCGTGCGCTACATCACGATGTCGGCTACGCCGACGAAAGAGGTCTTCCAGAGGTAGTTCCAGAAGGATTTGTAGGGATCGCGCTCGTGGCGGCCGTGGCCGATGCGCAGCCTGTCGCCTTCGGGGTTGCTGCGGTGCAGCACCATGTCGTTGGCGATGGTGGTGAGCAGTTTCCGCTGCCGGTCGGGGTCGTTCTTGTGCAGGATGGCGATCTGCAGGTCGTCGTAAGGCATCTCCACTGTGGCCTGCGCTTCGCGGGAGTTGCCCGACAGCGCCACGGTCACCGAGTGGATGGAGCCCGACACGATGCGGATGTTGGCGATGGGTTCGGTGACGGGCGAGGCGATTGTGGCCGACATGGGGCCTACTTCTGCCGCGAGCGCGAAGAAGTCGTTGCGGCTGTCGGCCGGCAGCGCGAGGGTGGAGCGGACGCGTGCTCCGCCCAGGAGATAGCCTTCGGCATCGATCCGGTATTGTTGCGATTCCCGGGCGGGGCGGTTGGTCAGGCCGGTGATCCGGGCGGCCATGTCGGTGAAGGTGATCACTCCGGGCAGAGTGGCCCCCTGAGACACCTCCTCGTAACGGATGTCGATGTGGCGGACGTCGATGAACGGAATATCGAAGCCCGCCGGAATGCGTTGTACCGAGGTGTAGAGCATCGGACGGACGGCAGGCGATTGGGGCTGGTTGCGGTCTTTGTAGCTCGCGATGGCGACGCTTCCCACCCGGACCGAATCGGCATGCAGCAATTGGTCGTTGCCCGGGAAGGGGAGCCGCAACCCCGTGCCCGCGACCTCCCTGACATCGAGTGCCAGCCAGTCCGTGTGGTCGCCCACCCGCAGCGCGTATTGGTATTTGTCGTACTGGGGCAGCAGGGCCAGCCGTGCCGCCGCGAACGTTCCCGCTTCCGAATCGACCGCGAGGGAGTCCGCCTCGACCTTCAGCGCTCCGTTCTTGAGCGTGTAGGCGAGTTGTCCGGCGGAGAGGGAAAGGGCGGAGAGTGCGGCCTTCGGCGTCTTCCCGCCGGACAGCGTATCGCCGAGCGCGATGTCGCGCAGGGTCGCATCGAGTCCTGTGGCGGCGAAGGTGTGTTTTTCGCCTTCTTGCCACACCCCCGCCCGGATCGTGGCGCCGGTTACGGCGAAGCGTTCGACGGAGAGCCTCATTTTCCGCAGGGCGGCGTTCGGTGTGCCGCAGGTGTCGCATGCGGTACCGGGTACCCCTTCGAAGGTGATGTCGGGAGTGTCGATCCGGATGGTGCGGATGCGCAGGATTCCCGGCTTGTCGCCTTTCCCCTTGCGGAAATGGATGCCCGAGGCGCTCACCCGTGCCGCGCGGGCTTCGAGCAGGGGAATGGGGCCGTCCTTTCGGGTCCGGGTTCCCTTCTGATTCTTCAGGCTCACGCCGCGCAGGGTGATGCTGCGGCGTGCGAGGTCTACCCGTACGCTCTTGATATCGGTGGTGTAGGCGCTTCCGTCGAGGTTGATCGGCTCGCTCTCCAGCAGCCGTGTCACTTCATGGCCCAGCCAGGCCTGTACGCCGAACCAGGCGCCCAGCAGAACGGCCAGGACGATGCCCGCGCTCAGCAGCAGCCGTCCTTTGCGGGAGAGGCGTTTGATACGTATGTTCTTCATGGCGATGATGTCGTTTTCCGGATTTCAGAACTATGCAATTATTCTGCCTTTTGTCGTGCGGCAGGCGGCGAATCCCGGCCCGCCCGGCTCGCCGGGAGCGCCAAAATGGGAACGTCTGTCCCCCGATCGGGGAATACGGTGGTGATAACCGGTTTTTTATGTGTACCTTTGGAACGAGAAATTATGAGATGATATGTCTAAGAAGAAGACCGAAGGAGGGCCGAAGGGGCTCTCGCCAAAACGTGGAACCGACCGCAGCGCGGCGATAGCGGAGTTGTTCCGCTCGTTTCCGGGCAAGCAATATACGATAAAGAACCTCGCCTCGGCCAGCGGCGGGAACGACAAGGAGGGCCGTTACCGTACCCGGGAGATCGTCGACGACATGCTCCGGCAGGGAACGGTGGTGGAGGCTCTGCCCGGCAAGTACCGGCTGAGTACCTCGCAGATGCCCGTCTACGAGGGTGTCGTGGACCTCGTGCCTTCCGGGGCGGCCTATGTGAAGGTGGAAGGGTTCGACAAGGACGTTTACGTCGACGGACGGAATACCAATCATGCGTTGCAGGACGACCTGGTGAAGCTGGTGATCGTCCGCCGCAAGCGCAACGGCGACCCGGAAGGGGAGATCACCGAGATCGTCCGCCGGGCCGACAAACAGTATGTGGGACGGGTGGAACTCACCCGCAACCATGCTTTCGTGCGGGTCGACTCGCGCAAGATGCCCTACGACATCTTCGTGTACACCAAAGGAATGGAGCTCAGCGACGGGGATAAGGTCGTGGTGAAGATCAAGGAGTGGCCGGCGGACACCAAGTCGCCGACGGGCGAGATACTCGACGTACTCGGTCCGGCGGGCGACAACGATACCGAGATGCACGCCATACTCGCCGAATTCAACCTTCCCTACAAGTATCCGGAAGAGGTGGAGAAGGCGGCCGATGCCATTCCGGAGGCGATACCCGCCGACGAGATCGCCCGGCGTCGCGATTTCCGCGGCGTGACGACCTTCACCATCGACCCGGCCGATGCCAAGGACTTCGACGATGCGCTTTCGGTACGCTCCGTGGGTGAGAACAAGTGGGAGGTGGGCGTGCATATCGCCGACGTCACCTATTACGTGAAGGAGGAGGGGATCATCGAGGCCGAAGGGCGCGAGCGTGCCACGTCGGTCTATCTGGTGGACCGCACGATCCCCATGCTGCCGGAGAAGCTCTCCAACTACCTCTGTTCGTTGCGTCCCCTGGAGGAGAAACTTTGCTTCTCGGCGGTGTTCGAGATCGACGCCGATCTGAATATCACGGGCGAGTGGCTGGGGCGTACCGTCATTCGTTCCGACCGCCGCTTTACCTACGAGGAGGCGCAGCGCATCATCGAGACCGGCGAAGGGGACTTCAGCGAAGAGGTTCTCACGCTGAACATGCTCGCTCAGAAGATGCGTGCGGAGCGTTTCCGCAACGGTGCGATCACCTTCGGACGCGAAGAGGCGAAGTTCACCCTCGACGAGAAGGGGAAACCCACGGGGGTCTACTTCAAGGTGCAGAAGGAGGCCAACCAGTTGATCGAGGAGTTCATGCTGCTGGCCAACCGCAAGGTGGCCGAGTTCGTCGGCCGGAAGCGGGGCAAGGGCGCCAATGCGGAACGGACGTTCGTCTACCGCGTGCACGACAAGCCCGATCCCGACAAGCTGGCGCGTTTCAGCAATTTCATCCTCAAGTTCGGCTACTACTTCAAGTCCGATGCGAAAGGGAAGGAGATCTCCCGCGAGATCAACCGACTGCTCAAGGAGATAAAGGGTAAGAGCGAGGAGAACGTCATCTCCACCCTCGCCATCCGTTCCATGGCGAAGGCCTACTATTCGACCGACAACATCGGGCACTACGGGCTCGCATTTCCCTACTATACCCATTTCACTTCGCCCATCCGCCGCTATCCGGATATGATGGTGCACCGCCTGCTGGCCCGTTACCTTGCCGGAGGCAAGTCGGCCGACGTGGCGTTCTACAACGAGCAGTGCGAGCACTCCTCCGATATGGAAGTGGTGGCCGCCGAAGCCGAACGCGCCTCGGTGAAGTACAAGATGGTGGAGTTCATGGAGGACAAGATCGGGCAGGAGTTCGACGGCGTCATTTCGGGCGTGACCGACCGCGGCGTCTATGTCGAGCTGGATGCCACGCACATCGAGGGAATGGTCGCCGTGAGGGATATTGCCGACGACGTATACATGTTCGACGAGGAGAACTACGCCCTGCGGGGGCACCGCACCGGACGCACTCTCACCCTCGGGGAGAATGTGCGCATCCGGGTGAAGAACGCCGACCTCGTCCGCAAACTGCTGGATTTCGAGCTGGTGGGAACCATCGAGTTCGGTACCGGGAAACTGCATCCGATAGGGCAGGCTCCCGCCGCCAAGCCCGACCGCGAGCCGGAGAGACGGCAGGGAAAATCGCGCCGCAAACGCCGTCGCTAAGGACGTGCCGCCGGAGGCGTCTTCCCAAGGGACATGCCGGCGGAACGGAGCGAAGGAGACCGTGCCTGTCACGGCGGTCGGGGCTTCTTTTCTCCGTCGATTCGTCGCCCGGGCGTGCTCTCCTTTTCCGACTCGGAGTCGTGGGGCCCTGCATCGGGGCGTTTTGCCGGATCGCTTTTGTAAAGAGCTAAAAAACAAGGGGCTGTCCTATCCAGGACAGCCCCTTGTCGTCGGTGTTCGGAGGGAGGATTACTTCCTGACGTTGGGAAGTTCCAGCCCGTAGTGGTTTTTCGTGTCGAGGCGCTTGAGCCACAGACCGAGGAAGAAGGCCAGCACGCCGAGGCTTGCGAAGACGAGCATCGGTACCGTGTAGTTGTAGGTAACGCCCTCTACGCCGGCCTGGATCTGTTCGGATACGCCGGGGTTGGTGGCCTGGAGCGTCTTGCCGATGATGAGCGGGAAGGCCCACAGCCCGAGGTTCTGTATCCAGAAGATCACCGAGTAACCCGAACCCAGGTACCTGCCGTCCACCAGTTTGGGTACCGAGGGCCAGAGTGCGGCCGGTACGAGCGAGAACGATACGCCCAGCAGGATGATGGCGAGGTAGGCGATGGGTTTGGTCAGCGGAACGAGTGCGAAGGTGAGGTGGCATGCGCACATGAGGATGGCGCCCAGGATGAGCATCGTGGCGCCCTTGCCCTTGAAGTCGAGGAATGCGCCCAGCAGCGGGGTGAGCACCATGGCGCCGATCGGGAACCATGCGAAGAGGTCGGAGGCCTCCTGGCTGGTGATGCCCAGGGTGTTCTGGAGCATCGGTACGGCGAATTTCTGGAAGGGGAAGATGGCCGAATAGTAGAGCACGCAGAGGAAAGCCACGATCATGAAGGTCTTGCTTCCGAAGAGATTGCCCAGGTCCTTCACCTTGAACTGATCCTCTTCCACTTCGGCGATGTTGCCCATCTGCCGGTCGAGTTTGCGGTCCATGAAGGTGAACACCAGGAAGGTGAGGAACCCGATGCAGAGCAGGGCGCCCACCAGGGCTACCGGGCGTACCACGCTGACGGGAGCCATGTCGGCGATGCGGGGCGAGAGGAAGAAGACGGCCGTCACACCCAGGCGTGCGATCGCCATCTCCACGCCCATGGCGAGTGCCATCTCTTTGCCGTCGAACCAGCGTGCGATCGCACGGGAAACGGTGACGCCGGCCATCTCGGCGCCGCATCCGAAGATGGCGAAGCCGATGCAGGCCACCTTCGCGCTACCGGGCATCGAGGGCCAGAACGAATTGAAGAACTCCCAGCCGAAGCCGCCGCCGACGAAATAGTCGCTGATGCCGTAGAGCTTGATGCCGGCACCGACGATCATGAGGCCGGCCGAAAGCAGCCCCGTGAAACGTACCCCCATCTTGTCGAGGATGATACCTGCGAAGATCAGGAACAGTACGAATACGTTGAGGAAGTACTCCGAGCCTACCACCGTACCGTAAACGTCCGGCGACCAGCCCCGCTGCGTCTCCAGAAGGGACGAGATCGGGGAGATCACATCCACGAACATGTAGGCGAAGAACATCATCAGGGCGATGAGGATCAGCGCCCCCCACCTTGCCACGACCGAGTCGTTGAGCTTTCTTTGAATTGTCTGTGTCATTTTTTCTTCATTATTTGTTTTTGTGGTTTATGGTTGTCGTTCTTTCCGTCACTCCCGCTCCTCCTCCGGGTAGAGCCGCAGTACGTCGTAGGCTTCGCCGATGCCCAGTTCGCCCGCCTTGCTGATGTCGAGCAGGCCCGCGCGGTTCTTTTTCATGTAGAGCTGTACGAGTCCGCGGTTGAAATAGGCCTCCGCGAGGTGCGGGTCGAGGGCGATGGCACGCGAATAGTCGTCGAACGCCTCCTGGAAGCACCCCGAAAGGGCCAGCAGGTTGCCCCGGTTGTAGTAGATGCAGGGGAGCTGCGGGCCGAGCCTGGCCGCCTTGTTCAGGTCGGAGATGGCTTCGTGGTAGTCGTAGGTCCGGGCCTCGTCGCGTTTTGTTGTCGACGGGTCCCCCTCGAGCGAGATGTGCGAATATTCGTTGTCCATGGAGGAGATGAAGTCGGTCATCTCGGCCTGCACCGCACTGCGGGCGATGTAGAGGAAGGGATCGCGCGGAGAGAGCTCGATGGCGCTCGACAGGGCGCCGATCGCGGCGGTGTACTGCTTCAGCAGCGAACGGGTGATGCCCCGGATGAAGTGGTCCTGCCAGCGCCCGCCGTGGGCCGCGATGGCTGCGGAGGCGGCTTCGTCCTTTTCGACGATTCCTGCAGCGGGAAGGTCGCTCCCCTCGCAGCCGAATACGATCCACCGATCGCCCGTCGCCGCGATGAACTCCGCGGCTTCGTCTTGGCCGGGATGGAGGATGGCGTGTTCGCCCGGATGCGCGTCCGAACGCAGGGTGAAGCCGTAGGAGGGGCGCAGTCTCGCCTGGCTCCGTCGGCCGGCGGCGTTGCGGGCCGTCAGCGGCGTGTCGAACGAGAGCAGGCGGTTGAAGTGGCGGGAGGTGTCGGCGAAGGAGGGCTCGCCGTCGTTCCTCAGCCTTGCGCGGTAGGCGGCGATCTTCTGTTCGGCCGCGGAGCGGTCGCGACGTGCGCCTTCGCTGTCGCGCAGCAGGTATCTGACCGAAGCACGGCCCAGGTAGGCGCTGGCGAAGTCGGGGTAGAGCCCGATGGCGCGGTCGTAGTCGTCGAGTGCGCCTTGCAGCTCGCCGAGCCGCAAACGCAGGCCGGCACGGTTGTAATAGACGAGTACGTTTTCCGGCGAATAGGCGGCCGCCCGGTCGTAGTCCTCCAGTGCGCGGTTGTAGTCGCCCGTTTCGGTACGCACCAGCGCCCGGTTGAAGTAGGTCACCGCACTGGCTGGGTCGAGTGCCAGTACCCGGTCGAAATCGGCGAGCGTCTGCCGCAGATCGTGTTTGCGGTAGTGGGCCATGGCCCGGTGGAAGTAGGCCGGTATGCAGGAGGTGTCGCACCGGACGGCCGCATCGAAATCGGCGAGCGCATCGTCGTACCGGTGTTGTGCCATGTGCAGCGAGCCGCGTTCGAGGTAGCCGCGCGGGTACTCCCGGTTGGTGCGGATGGCCCGGTCGAAGTCGTCGCGGGCGGAGACGGTGTCCTGCAGGTTGAGGTAGGCCACGCCCCGGTTGGCGTAGGCGTCGGCGTTGCGCCGGTTGAAACGCATGTACATGTCGAGGTCGTCCACCGCTTCGCGGTAGCGGCCCGCGAGGAGGTTGGTCACCCCGCGGCTGTAGTAGGGGGCGGGGTAGTCGGGACGCAGCTCGATGGCCTCGGCAAAATCCTCCATCGCCCCCTCGTAGTCGCCCGACCGCGAACGGGTGAGTGCGCGGAACTGGTAGGCGTTGGTGTAGACCGGGTTTTTGGCGAGCGTGAGGGTGAAGTCCCGTTCGGCTCCGGGCAGGTCGTCGAGGTTGTATTTCGCGATGCCGCGCCAGAAGTAGCCTTCGTAGGCGTCGGGGTCGGCACGCAGCAGGATGTTGAGCGTTTCGATCGCTTCCCGGTAGCGGTTGTCCATGACCATGTCGCGGCCCACCCACACGAAGTACTGTTTGTTGACCTGCGCTCCGGCGTCGTGTGCTGCGATGCACACAAGGAACAGTATGACCCCAATGAATTTACGCATTCCCGGATTTTAAGCTTGCTAATATAGCGATTATAATTGTAAATCGGAGGCGCTGGCGGGGATTTTCGGGATGGAGACATCGGTCGGTTGCGGAGTAATGTGTTGTGAAGTAGCGAGTTGTGCGTCTTTGTCGCGGCGCGGCAGGGGAAAGAGGCGTGCGGTGTCGTAAAAATGGGGCGGTTTTTATCCCTTTCTCGGAAAAAACAGTAAATTTGCATCCGACCCTAATTTGGAACGGTGTACGTAAGCCTGTTCCCGGTTTGGAACGATGCGTCTGAAAGGCAGTTCGTTAGTGCTTTCATGTGCTGTGTAGCCCGTCTGCTTTCGTTTCGCCGCGGGGGACGTTGGGATGTCGAACTAACAGAGGGTGCCCCGTACGGTACGTCCGCAGGGCCCGGTTACATATAATAAAATTAAGCTAAATGGGAAAACAGTTGAAAGTAGTTGTACTCGCCAAGCAGGTTCCCGACACGCGCAACGTGGGTAAGGATGCCATGAAGGCCGACGGTACGGTGAACCGTGCCGCCCTGCCGGCCATCTTCAACCCCGAAGACCTGAATGCGCTCGAACAGGCGCTGACCATAAAGGACATGTGCGAAGGGAGCACGGTATATGTCCTGACCATGGGACCGCTGCGTGCGGCGGATATCATACGCGACGCGATGTTCCGCGGTGCCGACGGCGGCTATCTCCTCACCGACCGGGCGTTCGCCGGAGCGGACACCCTCGCCACCTCCTATGCCCTTTCGCGGGCGCTGGCCGAGATCAAGCCCGACATCATCGTGGCGGGCCGGCAGGCCATCGACGGCGACACGGCGCAGGTGGGTCCGCAGGTGGCCGAGAAACTCGGGCTTCCGCAGGTGACCTACGCGGAGCAGATCCTCTCCATCGAGGAGGACAAGATCGTCATCAAGCGCCGCCTGGAACATGGGGTGGAGACCGTTTCGGCGCCTTTCCCGATGTTGATGACGGTGAACGGTTCGGCTCCCGAGTGCCGTCCGCAGAATGCGAAGCGGGTGATGAAATACAAACATGCCCGTACCCGCAGCGAACTGCAGGAGCTGGGTGAGGACTACTATATGCAGTTGCTCGAGACCAAGAGCTACCTGAAGATTACCGAGTGGAATGTCGGCGACATCGACGCGGATGCCCGGCAACTCGGCTTGCTCGGCTCGCCCACCAAGGTGAAGCAGATCGAGAACGTGGTGTTCCAGGCCAAGGAGTCGCGTAAGCTGACCGCCTCGGACGAGGATATCAATTCACTGATGGTCGAACTTATTTCCAGCCACACGCTCGGATAGAGGAGGAATGCAAGATGAACAACGTATTCGTATATATTGAAACGGAAGGCGGCAAGGTGGCCGACGTCAGCCTCGAGCTGCTCACCAAGGGCCGCGAACTGGCCGACCGCCTCGGGTGCAAACTGGAAGCGCTCGCCATCGGCCACGAAATGAAAGACATGGACAAGATCGTCGGACGTTACGGAGCCGATACGCTCTGGCTGGCCGACGATGCGGAACTCGCTCCGTACCGCACCCTGCCCCACACGGCGGTGGTTTGCGGCATCTTCGGGCAGGAGCAGCCTCAGATCGCGCTCTTCGGGGCGACGCCGGTGGGGCGCGACCTGGCGCCGCGCGTGTCGTCCACGTTGCAGAGCGGATTGACCGCGGACTGTACCAGCCTCGTCATAGGCGACCATACCGATGCCAAGAGCGGCCAGTCGTACGAGAACCTGCTCTATCAGATACGTCCCGCCTTCGGCGGTAACATCATCGCCACCATCGTCAATCCCGACCACCGTCCCCAGATGGCTACCGTCCGCGAGGGCGTGATGCGCAAGGAGGAGCTGGCGCAGCCGCGGCAGCCGGAGGTAAAACGGGTGGACGTTGCGAAGTTCGTGAAGGACAGCGACCTGGTCGTGAAGATCATCGACCGTCAGATCGAGGAGCGGGGAATCGACATCAAGGGTGCCCCGGTCATCGTGGCCGGCGGTTACGGCATGGGGTCGAAGGAGAACTTCGCCCTGCTCCATGAACTGGCCGACCTGCTCGGCGGCGAGGTGGGCGCTTCGCGTGCCGCCGTGGATGCGGGGTTTGCCGATCATGCCCGCCAGATAGGGCAGACGGGTGTGACGGTGCGTCCGAAGCTCTACATCGCCTGCGGCATCTCCGGGCAGATACAGCATACGGCGGGAATGGATCAGTCCTCCATCGTGATCGCCATCAATACCGATCCGGAGGCACCGATCAACAAGTTCGCCGATTATGTGATCACCGGCAACGCCATGGAGATCGTACCCAAAATGATCAAGTTCTATAAACAAAACTCCAAATAAGCGGGTACCGTTTCCGCGGGGAGGCCGGGTAAGACCGGTGCGGCTCCGTGAGGGACCTGCCAGCAAGGGATAAGATATGGGAAACTTTTTTTTAGATAATAAAGACCTGCAGTTCCACCTGAATCATCCGCTGATGAAGAAGATCGTGGAGCTGCGCGAGAAGAACTTCGCCGATAAGGATGTGTACGATTACGCGCCGGCGGATTTCGAGGATGCGATGGACAGCTACCGCCGTGTGTTGGAGATAACGGGCGGCATCTGTGCCGACGTGATAGCGGCCAACGCCGAGGATGTCGATAAGGAGGGTCCGAAGGTGGTGGACGACCATGTGGTCTACGCCCGCGGTACGCAGGCCAACCTCGATGCCATCCGCAAGGCCGGATTGGGCGGCATCCATCTGCCCAGGAAATACGAGGGGCTCAACATGTCGCTTATCTGCTTCGTGATGGCCAACGAGATGGTGGCCCGCGGCGACGCCGGATTCGAGAATATCTGGGGGTTGCAGGACTGCGCCGAAACCATCAACGAGTTTGCCAGCGAGGAGATCAAACAGAAATATTTGCCGCTGGTGTCGCGCGGGGCTACCTGTGCGATGGCGCTTACCGAGCCCGACGCCGGTTCCGACCTGCAGGCGGTGATGCTCAAGGCCCACTACGACGAGGCGAGCGGCAAGTGGCTGCTCAACGGCGTGAAGCGCTTCATCACCAACGGCGACGGCGACGTGTCGCTCGTGCTGGCCCGTTCGGAAGAGGGAACGAAGGACGGCCGCGGCCTCTCCATGTTCGTCTATGACCGTCGCGACGGAGGAGTGAAGGTGCGCCGTATCGAGAATAAACTGGGTATCAAGGGGTCGCCTACCTGCGAACTCGTCTATACGAATGCGCCGGCGGAGCTCGTGGGCGATCGCAAGCTCGGACTTATCAAGTACGTGATGTCGCTGATGAATGCTGCCCGTCTGGGCATCGGCGCACAGGGCACCGGCCTTTGCGAGGCCGCCTACCGCGAGGCGCTGAAGTATGCCAACGAGCGTCAGCAGTTCGGCAAGCCCATCATCCAGTTCCCGGCGATCTACGAGATACTTACCAACATGAAGGCGAAGTTGTACGCTTCGCGTGCCATGCTCTACGAGACCGCACGGTTCGTGGAGATTTACAAGTGTTGGGCCGAGATAGGCAAGGAGCGGCCGCTGACGGCGGAGGAGAAGACGGAGATGAAGTTCTACAACAAGCTCGCCGACGCCTTCACGCCGCTCTGCAAGATGTTCGCCAGCGAATATGCCAACCAGCTCGCTTACGAATCCATCCAGATTCACGGCGGATCGGGCTATATGAAGGATTATCCCATCGAGCGCATCTACCGCGACGCCCGTATCACCAACATCTACGAGGGTACGACCCAGTTGCAGGTGGTGGCGGCCATCCGCCACGTGACCACCGGCACGTTCGTCGCCCAGATGAAGGAGTACGAGAATGCCGGCCATCCGGCCGAGTTCAAGTTCCAGCTCGACAAACTCGTGGCCCTGCGCGAGGAGTACGAGAAGGCGATCGCCCGTGTGACGGGCGGTGACAGCGAGCAGATCGAGTTCCATGCCCGTCGGCTCGTGGAGATGACCGGTCACATTGTGCTTTCGCATCTTTTGCTCCGTCAGGCCGCAGAGAGCGAAGAGTATCGCGTGCCCGCCGAGGCTTATATCAAGTATGCGCAGGCGCAGAACAAGGCGGCAGCCGAGTTCATTGCGAACTCCTGCTGCGGCGATATAGACCTCTACAAGGCCGTGCTCAACGATTCGGTGGAGTAACGCCGGAATTGGTATCTGTTACGGAGGTGCGGCCTGCAGGCCGCACCTCTTTTTTCGTTTTTGTGCCCGGTGTTTTCCGTTCCGAAGTACGAGGTTGGTAGCGGCTCTTTCGTGGTGGGAGGTTTCCCGGCCTGCGGGGGCTGTTTGCTGTGGGTGCTTTGGCCGGGCAGGAGGGCCCCGGAGGGGGCGTGCCTGCTGCCGGATTGCCGGGAGTGCGTTCGTCGTCCGTCGGGGCAGGGCGGTCGGTAGCGGCGCTTTCGTAGCGGGAGGTTTCCCGGCCTGCGGAGGCTGTTTGCTGTGGGTGCTTTGGCCGGGCAGGAGGGACCCGGAGGGGGCATGCCTGCCGCCGGATTGCCGGGAGTGCGTTCGTTGTCCGTCGGGGTAGGGCGGTCGGTAACGGCGCTTTCGTGGCGAGGGGTTTCCCGGCCTGCGGGGGCCGTTTGTGGGTGCTTCGGCCGGGCAGGAGGGAACCGGAGAGGGCGTGCCTGCCGCCGGATTGCCGGGAGTGCGTTCGTTGTCCGCCGGGGCAGGGCGGTCGGTAGCGGCGCTTTCGTGGCGGGACGGGCTCGGGATAATAATTTCCCTTGTGGAGAAGTACTCCTGCGAGCGGGTTTCTTTCGGGGGCGGTTTCGGGAGCTTCGGGCGGCGAGAACGGTTGAAACTCCGGGAAAAGGGGCTTCGCGGTCGGTCGGGATGGCGCCCGGGGCGTCCTGATGCAGGAATAGGGAGCGGCGCGACCCCGACGGAGCGCTGCCTGCAAGGCGGTTGCCATGCTTGCCTTGTGGGACGGTTTCGGGAGCTTGGGGCGGCGAGAACGGTTGAAACTCCCGGGATAGGGACTTCGCGGTCGATCGGGATGGCGGCCGGGGCGTCCTGATGCAGGAATAGGGAGCGGAGCGACCCCGACGGGGCGCTGCCTCCAAGGCGGTTGCCGCACGTGTTTTCGGGTTCGACAGCCGGCGGGGCGTGGGTGTCGCTCGGTCGGAAGGTATGCAGAACGGGGCGGTCTTCTCCGTGCCGTTACGCTTCGATGTAGAAGAGATCGCTGATGATGCGGTTGGAGATCATGAATTTTTGGGGCGGTATCCTGTAGCCTGTTGCTTCGCGGATGATGTCGCCGGTACGGATATGCTGTTCGGCCGAGGCTTCGAAGTGTTGCACCCCTTGGGGGCCGAACCGTCGCGCCAGTGCGGCGCGGCTGACGCCCCGGTCGGTGCGCAGGGCGGTCATGATGTATTCGTTGTATTTGTCGGCAGGGGAGAGGCGTTCGGTCTCGTAGATGTGTTCGGTGCCCGCCAGACGGAGGTACTGTCCGAGGTCGTCGACCGCGTGGATGCGGAGGTCGCCGTCGTAGGAGTGGGCCGACGGGCCGAGGCCGAGGTAGGGCGTACCGTTCCAGTAGGCCCAGTTGTGCCGCGAGCGGAAGGCCTCGCCTCGTGCGTAGTTGGAGATTTCGTAGTGGTGGAACCCGTGGTCGGCGAGAATGCGGTGGCAGAGCAGGAATTGTTCTTCGCACGTTTCGTCGCTGGCCGTAACGAGCTTTCCGGCGTCGACCATCTTGCCGAAGGGGGTACCCTCCGCAATGGTGAGGCAGTAGGCGGAGAGGTGGCGGATGCCCAGGGCTGCGGCCTGGCGGACGTTCCCTTCCCATTCGACGGCCGACATGCCGGGAATGCCGAAGATGAGGTCGAGGGAGATGTTGTCGAATCCTCTCTCCTGCACGTGCCGGATGGCCTCCGCCGCCTGCCGGGCGTCGTGGCGCCTTCCCAGCAGCCGCAGGTCGCGGTCTACGAAGGATTGTACGCCGAAGCTGATCCGGTTGATGTCGGTGGCGGCGAGTTCGTCGAGAAAGGGGGCGGTGATGTCGTCGGGGTTCATCTCGGCGGTGATCTCGGCGGAGGGAGCCACCCTCCAGAGCGAACGCGCCTTGTCGATGAGGCGTTGGAGCGTGGCGGGCCGGTAGAGCGACGGGGTGCCGCCGCCGAAAAATATCGTTTCCACCGGATCGCTGCCGAAGTAGGCGTGGCGGTACTCCATCTCCCGTTCCAATGCTTCGATGTAGACCTCCGTTTCGGCGCGGGAGGTACTTTTGTAGAAGTCGCAGTAGTTGCAGCGGGTTTTGCAGAACGGGACGTGGATGTAGAGTGCGGACATGGCGGTAGGACGGCGTAAGATGTTGATTACAAAAAACGTGTGAAGGTAGTAAAAAAACGGATAACCGGGAAATGTCCGCCGGGGAATGCGCCGGACAGGAGGCGGCTGCCCGGCCGAAAGGAGCGGGAAAAAGTCGATTTATAAGGCGGATTTAGTGCGCCAAGACGGAATTATTCCATATCTTTGCGCTGTTGTTAGCTCGATAACAATAATTCCGGCGAAAAATAGTTATATGTCCGGAGCCCCGGCGGAGCCGAGCAGGTCGTCCGGCGGCGGAAACCGCAACAAAGCGCAGTATAACACACAAATATACAGAACAATTATGGCAAAGAAGATCGATTTGACCAAGTACGGCATCACCGGTACGCCGGAGATCCTCTACAATCCCTCCTACGAACAGCTTTTCGAAGAGGAGATGAACCCGGCCCTCACCGGTTTCGAGAGGGGCCAGTTGACCGATACCGGTGCGGTGAACGTGATGACCGGCGAATATACCGGCCGTTCGCCCAAGGACAAGTTCTTCGTGATGGACGATACCACCCGCGACACCATCTGGTGGACCAGCGACGAGTACAAGAACGACAACAAGCCCGTGAGCGAAGAGGCATGGAAGGAGCTCAAGAAGATCGCGACCAACGAGCTTTCCAATAAGAAGCTCTTCGTGATGGATACCTTCTGCGGTGCCAACGAGAACACCCGTCTCAAGATCCGTTTCATCATGGAGGTGGCATGGCAGGCACACTTCGTGAAGAACATGTTCATCCGTCCGACCGAGGAGGAGCTCGAGAACTACGGCGAACCCGATTTCGTGGTGATGAACGCTTCCAAGGCGAAGGTGACCAACTACAAGGAGCTGGGCCTCAACTCCGAAACGGCTGTCGTATTCAACCTCACCGAGAAGGTGCAGGTCATCATCAACACCTGGTACGGCGGTGAGATGAAGAAGGGTATGTTCTCCTACATGAACTACCTGCTGCCGCTCAAGGGCATCGCTTCGATGCACTGCTCGGCCAATACCGACAAGGAGGGCAAGAACACGGCGGTCTTCTTCGGCCTTTCCGGTACGGGTAAGACCACCCTTTCGACCGATCCGAAACGTCTGCTCATCGGCGACGACGAGCACGGCTGGGACGACCAGGGTGTGTTCAACTTCGAGGGCGGCTGCTATGCGAAGGTGATCAACCTCGACAAAGAGAGCGAGCCGGATATCTGGAACGCCATCAAGCGCGACGCACTGCTGGAGAACGTGACGGTGGATAAGGAGGGACATATCGATTTCGCCGACAAGAGCGTGACCGAGAACACCCGCGTATCCTATCCGATCTACTTCATCAACAACATCGTGAAGCCCGTTTCGAAGGGTCCTGCTGCGGAGCGTGTCATCTTCCTGTCGGCGGATGCCTTCGGCGTGCTGCCTCCCGTATCGATTCTCACTCCGGAGCAGACGAAATACTACTTCCTTTCCGGTTTCACCGCGAAACTCGCAGGTACCGAGCGCGGCATCACCGAGCCGACTCCGACCTTCTCGGCATGCTTCGGCGCGGCGTTCCTCTCGCTGCACCCCACCAAGTACGGTGAAGAACTCGTAAAACGCATGGAGAAATCGGGTGCGAAAGCCTACCTGGTGAACACCGGATGGAACGGTACGGGCAAGCGTATCTCCATCAGGGATACCCGCGGCATTATCGACGCCATTCTCGACGGTTCGATCGACAAGGCTCCGACCAAGCAGATTCCCTACTTCAACTTCACCGTGCCGACCGCGCTGCCGGGCGTAGACCCCGCGATCCTCGATCCGCGCGACACGTATGCCGCACAGGAGGAGTGGAACAAGAAGGCGGAAGACCTGGCCGGCCGTTTCATCAAGAACTTCGAGAAGTTCACCGGCAATGCCGAGGGCAAGTCGCTCGTCGCTGCAGGTCCGAAGTTGAAATAAGACGGTTTTTACATACACGCTTCAGGCGGGACGGCATCGTGGAGAGCCGTCCCGCTTTTTTGTAGGATTGCGCGGAGGGAAGAGGAGCGCTTGTCCCCGTTTCTGCGCCGTCGGTGCGGGACGGTACCTGCTTTCGGAAAGGATTGTCGGCCGTGCGGATGTCGGATAAAATACATTGTTGTGAAGACCGATTAATTTTTATAATTTCGTACCGTTTCAGTCGGCCCGAAGGGCTGGCGGGACAATATTATTGAAGGACGTTTTCAGCGTTATCTTCGGCATACCGAATCTCGCAAATTTGTTATCCGCCGGAAGATAAAGCAACGAGGCGTCCGCGTACGATGTCGTATGGACAGCCCCTTCTTACTCTTGAACGGGAAGAGGGGGGCTGTCGTATGGTATGGGCGTGGGCTGACTGAGTTGCTTATCTTGGCGGATGGGCGATGCGAGAGCCTGGTATGCGGGATAGGCATGAACAGATTCCCGCGCCTTTTTTGTTTCATCCAAACCGTTTTGCCTAAACCGGGGAGTCTGTAGGTACACAATCTCCGGTATGCTTTTCAATTCGTGGCCGTTCGTCCTTTTGGTCCTTTGTTCCTTTATCGTCTACTATTTGCCCTTTTTTAGAACGGGACAGGTTTATGTGTTGATAGCCAGTAGCCTGGTATTTTATGCTTACAGTAATCCTTGGCTGTTGCTGCTCCTCCTGTTTTCCGCGCTGGTTAATGCTGTAGCGAGCTATTTTACCGTGTATGGACGTTATCCCAGATGGTGTTCCGTGGCAGGTGTCGTGGTGAACCTTTCCATGCTGGCGTTTTACAAATACAGCTCGTTGATAGGCGGCTCGTTTTTCGATGTGTCGGATGGTATCGGAGCCTTTCTCGTGAGCGTTCCCTTGCCTGTGGGCATCTCTTTTTATACTTTCCAGGGAATTAGCCTCGTGGTCGATGTCTGGCGCGGACGGACGCATGACAAGGGGATCGTCGTACCGCGTTCGTTTGCGCGTCATCTGGAGCGTACGATGCTCTATATCACCTTTTTCCCGTAGCTTGTCGCCGGGCCGATCGTCAAGGCACACGAATTTCTTTGTCAGATAGGCGGCAAGTCGGTGCGCGGCATTCGATGGGGGACGGTTTTCCGGGCGTTGGTGTTGGGCTATTTCCTGAAAATGGTCGTTGCCGACAACCTGAAGGATTTCACTTTCTGGATGGCGTATCCCTATTTTCAAAACAGAGGAACGGGGAGTCTGGTGCTCATGCTGATAGGATACGGCGCCCAGATTTTTGCCGACTTCGCCGGCTATTCTCTCATCGCGATCGGCGTGGCGGGATTATTCGGCTACAGCCTGCCGCGCAACTTCTATTTTCCTTACATATCGGCGTCGTTCCGTGAGTTCTGGAAACGATGGCACATATCGCTCTCTTCCTTCCTTATGGAGTACCTCTATATTCCGCTCGGGGGCAATCGCCATGGACGTGTGAGAACTTATCTCAACCTGCTGCTTACCATGATGCTCGGCGGTTTGTGGCACGGTGCGGCATGGAGTTATCTCGCCTGGGGAACGTACCATGGACTCCTGTTGGCGGGTGAAAGGCTGCTGACCGGCGGGCGAAGGGGAGGTGGCGTCGGCGGGGTGGCTCCGCACGGATGCGGTGCGGTCCTGAAGCAGGTCCTCCGTATCGGGTTCGTGCTCGTCATGGTGACGATGGGGTGGCTATTTTTCGTGCTGCCCGATTTTTCGCATGTGCTGCTGTACTTGCGGCATATATGCTCTCCCGGCAGCGCGGTTTTTCTAGATCCGAAGCTATTGCCCATTGTCCTGTATGTGTTGCCCGTGGTGATCTATCATCTCGTGTGGTATTTTCGGGACCGGAGGTTTGTGAAGGTGTTGCGCCGATACGATCCGGTATTCGCCGGTGCGATGCTGTTTCTTATTGTCGTCAATAGTGGCAGTGCGGCCGATTTCGTTTATTTTCAATTCTGAGGTCATGATCAAGAAGTCGATTTTGGTGTGTGCGGTACTTTTGTGCCTGCATGCTGCGTGGGTGGCACGGTTTCCTGACCGGGGAATGCCTACGCATCAGTTTCAGGACAACGTGGTGAAGGTGCAGCGGTTCCTCTATGCAGAGAGTCCCTATGCACTCGTAGGAACGTCGCTCTCTGCGCGTATTCTGAAGGATAGCATTCCGGAGGTCGCGTCGATCGCCTTCGGGGGTAGTTCGGTGAAAAACGGTCTTCGGTTGGTGCTCTTCAAACCGGAGGCTCCTCGCGTGCTGTTCGTGGAGACGAACCTGTTGCTGCGCGAGAGCGATGCCGGCTTCATCGACCGGGCCCTCGCGCCGTTTCCCTATGCGGTGAAACGTGTGGTGCCTTCGTTGCGGGAGCAGTATCAGCCGATATGCCTGTTTGCGGATCTCATGTTGGGTGCGACCGGAGTGAATCCGCAGCAGGGTGCCGCGACGGTGAATCGCGAATTCCTGGAGCGTTGTATAGAAGACGCGCTGGCGGCCGATACGGTGTCTCCTCCCGATAGAGCCCGCGGACGGATGGAGCGTGTCGCTTCTCTGCTTTCTGGGATCGAGGCGAAGGGGACCCGGCTCGTTTTTTTCGAGATGCCGGTCCATCCGCGGCTGGAGGGATTGGCGTCTTTCGGGCAGGTACGGGAGTTGGTGGAGGAACGCTTCCCGAGGACACGATATGCGTATGTTCCGCGGGATACCGCTGCTTATCTTACCACGGATGGAATGCATTTGGATTATGATGGACAGTGCCGCTTCTCCGGCTATTTCAGAAGTTGTATACGCGGTTGCATCGGAGCGGGGGATGGCGCGAGAGGGGCGGGTCCTGCGGACGGTAGCGAGTAGGGGGGTGAATCGGCTGTGCGGCACGTTTTCCGGCGGCGGTCCGGGGCGACGATCCGCTTTGGCGCCGGCGATGGGCCGGGGTGCGGTAAGATAGAAAAAGCGGGTGCGGAAAATTATTTTCCGCACCCGCTTTCGTAAGCGTTTCCTGGAATGTTATTTCTTGAGGAATTTCCTGGGTTTCACCATGTTTTCCGGACGCAGGATGTTGTCCAGTTCCTCCTTGCTCATGAGTTTATGTTCGAGCACGAGGTCGTAGATACCCTTGCCGCTGTTGAGTGCCTCTTTGGCCAGCATGGTCGAGGTTTCGTAACCGAGGTAGGGGTTGAGCGCCGTCACGAGGCCGATGCTGTTGTACACCATGTCGCGGCAAACCTCCCTGTTGGCGGTGATGCCGGTCACGCACTTCTCACGCAGCGTGTTCATCGCATTGACCAGCATTTCGATGCTCTCGAAGAGGCAGTGGATGATAACCGGTTCCATGACGTTCAGTTCGAGCTGACCCGCTTCGGCGGCCATCGTCACGGTCAGGTCGTTGCCGATGACGCGGAAAGCCACCTGGTTTACCACTTCCGGAATGACGGGGTTCACCTTGCCCGGCATGATGGAGGAACCCGGCTGGCGGGGCGGAAGGTTGATCTCGTTCAGACCGCAACGCGGACCGGAGGAGAGCAGACGCAGGTCGTTGCATATCTTGGAGAGCTTCACGGCGAGACGTTTCAGCGCCGAGGAGTTCATCACGAAGGCACCGGTGTCGTTCGTCGCCTCGATCATGTTGGATGCGACCACCATCGGCAGGCCGGTGATCTGGCGCAGGTACTTCTCGCAGATGGCCGGATAGTCCGGATCGGCGTTGATACCCGTACCGATTGCGGTAGCGCCCATGTTCATCTCATAGAACAGTTTGTAGTTCTGCTCGAGGCGTTCCATCTCTTCGGAGAGGTTTGCGGCATAGGCCTCGAACTCCTGGCCGAGGGTCATCGGCACGGCGTCCTGCAACTGCGTGCGGCCCATCTTGATGACGTCGGAGAACTCCACACCTTTGGCACGGAAAGCCTCCACCAGCTCTTTGAGCGACTCCTCCAGCTTGGAGATGCTGCGGATGAGGGCGATCTTCATGGCCGTGGGGTAGGCGTCGTTGGTCGACTGCGACAGATTGACGTGGTTGTTGGGGTGGCAGTATTTGTATTCGCCTTTCTTGTAACCCATCTGTTCGAGGGCGATGTTGGCGATCACCTCGTTGGCATTCATGTTGGTGGAGGTACCCGCACCTCCCTGTACCATGTCCACTACGAAATGGTCGTCGAACTTGCCTTCGCGTACCAGGCGGCATGCTTCCACGATGGCGTCGGTGGTTTTCTTGTCGAGCAGGCCGAGATCGTGGTTGGCTAGGGCTGCGGCTTCCTTCACGTCGGCCAGCGCCTTGATGATCTCCGGGAAAAAGCTGAGCCTTACGCGGCTGATGTGGAAGTTCTCCATGCCGCGCATCGTCTGCACGCCGAAATAGTACTCCTCCGGAACCTGCATGTAACCGATCAGGTCGTGTTCCTCTCGTGTTTTGCCCGACAGTTGGGCAGTCGTGATATCCATAACTGAATAAGGTTGTATGTTTGTTTTTAGTTCGTTTTAAATAGACGGGCCGACAAGGCCCTAATTCCGCAAATGTAGCTATTTTTACGTGTGGTTATCCTTTTAAGCTACAAAAATTTACAAAAAGCCCTCGGAAACTGTCATTTTAACACTTTCGGGGGGGGCTGGAGCGGTGCGGCTCCGCCGGCTATTTGGGCGCTTTCCTGTAGAGATAGAGAGCGATCAGGGCGTAGAAGATGTCGGGAAGCCAGACGAGCAGGATAGGAGAGAAGAACGAACTGCTCTTGGCGAATTCGGCGGCGAACTTGCACACGAGAATGTAGGTGAAGCAGAGACCGATGCCGATACCGATGTGCAGTCCCGTTCCGCCGCGCACCTTGCGTGAGGAGAGCGATACGCCGATGACGGTCAGCACGAAGGTGGCCATCGGATAGGCGAAACGGTTCTGCCGTTCCACCTCGAACATCGATACCATGTCCGACCCTTTGGCCCGCTGCTCCTCGATGAAGCGGCTGAGCTGGCCGATGCTCATGGTCTGGATGATGTCTTCCAGCTTGCCCAGCTCCACCACGTCGAGATTGATCATGGTGTCGAGCTTCTCGCGTTTTTCGAGGCGCTCGATGTCGTTCTCGTCGAAGGTGCGCATCAGGTATTTCTCTGCCGTCCAGTGTTTCGTGTCGGGGTCGAACTTCACGTCCGATGCTTCGAGGGAGGCCACCATGCGGCTCTCCTCGTATTTCTCGATGGCCAGGTAGGAGGCTTTTCCCGAACCGTTGTAGCTGCGGATGTAGGCGAACGTCCCCGGGTAGACCTGGCGGTAGATATGGCGGTCGTAGCGGATGTAGGTGTTTTTGGTGAGGTGTTTCCGCTCGAACTCCACCCGTCTGGCGTTGGCGTTGGGGATTACCCACAGATTGAGACTCAGCGAGAAGAGGGTGATAAGCAGGGCCGAGAGGAAATAGGGCCACATGAGCCGGCGGAAACTCACGCCGCTCGAGAGAATGGCGATGATCTCCGTCTGATAGGCCATCTTGGAGGTGAAGAAGATGACGGCGATGAAGGTGAACAGTCCGCTGAACTGGTTGATGAA
This sequence comes from uncultured Rikenellaceae bacterium, assembly GCA_910577285.1. Lineage (GTDB taxonomy): Bacteria > Bacteroidota > Bacteroidia > Bacteroidales > Rikenellaceae > Tidjanibacter. Next base: position 47,108 of record CAJTLO010000003.1, read on the forward strand.
GTAGGGGATGAAGTTGAGGTAGTAGTCCACGGCGACGGACTGGAGCGACGCCTTGGTGGTGATGAAGTCGTCCATCTTTTCCACCGCGTCGAACACCACGACGATGACGATGATGAGCGCGATGGCGAACGCGAAAGTGCCCAGAAACTTCCGGGTGATGTACCCGTCGAGTATCTTGAAGCCGGGGAACTTTATTTTTTTTCTGTTTGCCATGCCGTTGTCGAAAGCCTCCGCCGGAGGCAAGCCAAAGTTACAACCTCCGGGTCAATTTTACAACCATTTCGCGTTTCCACTCCGCAAACGTGTCCGCCGCGATCTGCCTGCGGGCCTCGTCGACGAGCCACATGTAGAAGGCGATGTTGTGCAGCGAGGCGATCTGCGCCGCCATCATTTCGCCCGATACGGCCAGGTGGCGCAGATAGGCCTTCGTGTAGCGCGTATCGGCGAAGCAGTGCCCCATGGGGTCGATCGGCGAGAAGTCCCGGCGCCACTTCTGGTTGCGGATGTTGATGATGCCTTCCGAGGTGAAGAGCATGCCGTTGCGCCCGTTGCGGGTGGGCATCACGCAGTCGAACATGTCCACTCCGCGGTCGATCGCCTCCAGAATGTTGACGGGTGTTCCCACCCCCATCAGATAACGGGGTTTGTCTTGCGGAAGTATGTCGTTGACGACCTCGATCATTTCGTACATCACCGGGGCGGGTTCCCCTACGGCGAGTCCCCCGATGGCGTAGCCGTCCGCGTCGAACTGCTGTACGAACCGTGCCGATTCGGCTCGCAGATCGGGATAGGTGCACCCCTGTACGATGGGGAAGAGCGATTGCCGGTGGCCGTATTTGGGGGCTGTGGCGGCATAACGCTCGAAGCAACGTTCCAGCCAGCGGTGGGTGAGGCGCAGCGATTTGGCGGCGTAGTCGCGCGGCGAGTCGCCCGGAGGGCACTCGTCGAAAGCCATCATGATGTCGGCCCCGATGGTGCGTTGGGTGTCGATGACGTTTTCCGGAGTGAAGAGGTGGCGCGAACCGTCGATGTGGGAGCTGAAGCGGCATCCCTCTTCGGTCAGTTTGCGGCACTGGGCCAGGGAGAACACCTGGAAACCTCCGCTGTCGGTGAGCATCGGCTTGTCCCAGGTGCAGAAGCGGTGGACGCCGCCGGCCGCCTCGATCACCTCCATGCCCGGACGCAGGTAGAGGTGGTAGGTGTTGGCGAGGATGATGCGTGCGCCCGCATCGGCCAGGTCGCGGTGGAAGATACCCTTGACGCTCGCGGCCGTCCCCACCGGCATGAAGACGGGGGTCTCGACGGTGCCGTGGTCGGTGGTGAACCGTCCCGCCCGGGCTGCGCTTCCCGCCGCCCTGTGTTCCACTTCGAAAGTCATTGCTGTTTTGAGATGGCTGTGGTTTTGGTCCCCAAAGGTAAGCAATTCCCTCCCATTTACAGCAAATCGGCATGCGGTGTGGCTCCGGATGCGGGGCGCGGCGGGTTTTGCCCTCCCTTTTTTTGCTATTTTTGCGCTCCGCGTTTTGCGGAGCGATGGCCGGCAGGTTGCGGGCGCTTTCCGGACCGCTTACTCGGGCGGGGGCGAGGCTTCCGCTTCGTAGGGACGACGCTGCGGAGATACCCCGGCAGCTCTTTTCCGTTGTCGTTTCCTGCTCCCGGAGTGCTTTTATTCCGGCGATTTTCCGTAAATTTGTCTTCGGGGACAGTTATCTTTTCTACCGTGATGCGAAAACTCGTAATAATACCGACCTATCTGGAGCGGGAGAATATCTCGGCCATGATCGACAAGGTCTTCTCGTTGCCCGAACCGTTCGATCTGCTGGTGATCGACGACGCCTCGCCCGACGGGACGGCGGATATCGTGCGTGTGCGGCAGGCGGAGTTTCCCGGCCGGCTCTTTTTGCTGGAGCGTCCCGGAAAATTGGGACTGGGGACCGCTTATCTGACGGGGTTCCGCTGGGCGCTGGCCGAAGGCTACGACTACGTGTTCGAGATGGACTGCGACTTTTCGCACAACCCCGACGACCTGCTGCGGCTCTACCGGGCGGCGGTGGAGGGGGCGGATGTCGTCGTCGGCTCGCGTTATATCCAGGGCGTGAATGTGGTGAACTGGCCCATGTCGAGACTGCTCATGTCGTATTGCGCCTCCGCCTATGTGCGGACCGTGACGGGGATGCCCGTGCGCGATGCTACGGCGGGATTCGTCTGCTACTCCCGCGAGGTGCTCGAAACCATCGACCTGGATGCGGTGCGGATGAAAGGTTACGGTTTCCAGATCGAGATGAAGTATACCGCCTGGCGGCTGGGTTTCCGGATCGGGGAGGTATCCATCGTCTTTATGGACCGCACCGCCGGGGTGTCGAAGATGAGCAGCGGCATCTTCGGAGAGGCTTTTTGGGGCGTCGTCAAGCTGCGGTTGCGAAGGATACGTCCCGTAGCCGCGCGTCCCTGAGGCGCAGACGGGAGGGGCGCTTTCCGGCGATCGCCCTTTCCACGGTTCCGGCGGTGTGCGCCGAATCGGGTTCATCTGGATATATCCATGTTCCGCCGATGCCTCGCGGGGCGCGGTCCGAATCTTCTCTTGAAATGGCCAATTACGTCGAATCATACCTCACCTACATCGGGAGCGGCAGGCGCTATTCGCCCAATACGGTGAAGAGCTACGCACGCGATATCGGGATGCTGCTCGAATTTCTCGGTACGGATGCCGACGGGTTCGAGCCCGCGCGGCTGGAGGCCGACGATATCCGCGAATGGATCGTTTCCCTCTCCGACGGAGGTCTGAAGCCGTCGAGCATCAACCGCATGCTCTCCGCGTGCGGCTCTTTTTACCGTTACCTGCAACGCGAAGGAGCGGTCGGGGGGAATCCTTTCCGGAAGGTTTCGGCGCTCAAGACTCCCGCCCTGCTGCCCTCGTTCATTCCGGAGGGGCGGATGGCGGCGCTGGTGGACGAGCTTGCCGCCGAGATGGACGAGGCGACCGATTTTCGTACCATGCGCGATGCGTTGGTGGTACTCTTTTTGTATTCTACGGGAATACGGCTTGCCGAACTGATCGCGATAGACCGGACCGATTTCGAGAAGGGTTTCCGGGAGCTGCATGTGACGGGGAAGGGCGACCGCGAGCGGATGGTGCCTGTGGTACCCGAGCTGCAACACCGGCTGACCGAATATATCTCCGTGATAAAGCGTGAAAATATTTGCAGATCCGGAGAAAAAGCGCTATTTTTAACTGAGAAAGGAGAACGTATCTCCCGGACGGAGGTCTACCGCATCGTGCGGGGGCAATTGACGGCACTGGGAGTGCAGGGAAAGCGGAGTCCGCACGTGTTGCGGCACACCTTCGCCACCCACCTGATGAACAGCGGCGCCGATCTGCGCGAGATCCAGGAGTTGCTGGGGCACAGTTCGCTCGATGCCACGCAGGTCTATACCCACAACAGCATCGCGAAACTGAAGGAGATCTATGCCGGAGCGCATCCCCGCGGAAAGGAGAAGTGACGCGGGCCGGAGCAGGGGCGGGAGTCCCGGGGCCTGCCGCGTAAACGATAAACGGCGCCGGAGGGCGCCTTAAAGTAAAGGAGGATTAGTTATGAACGTACAGATTCAGGCAGTTAAATTCGATGCCGACAGGAAGCTCATCGAATTCGTAGAGGCAAAGATGGCGAAACTCGACCGTTTCATAGAGCGTGCGACCGGAGCCGAAGTCAGCCTTAAACTCGACAAGGATAACGAGAAGGGAAACAAGGTGGCGATCATCCGGATAGAGGTCCCCGGCGACGAACTGGTGGCCGAGGCGCGCAGCAAAAGTTTTGAGGAGTCGGTGGACAATGCCATAGATGCACTGAAGCGACAGATCGAGAAACACAAGGAGCGTTACGCCAAATAATCCTTCGGCCAGCGGGAGGGCCTGTTCCCGAGAGCGATGCCGGGCCGGATGCGTATGCGTCCGGCCCGGTCCGTTTTTTTTGCCGGGACCGGCGGATGGGGCGGGAGAGGCCGGCGATTATTCGGGAAAAACGTTCCGATTCAGCTCGAATTATGGTAAATTTGCAAAAGACGTTTTTGCGGACTCCCGTGCAACAAAAGGGCGGTGCCGCACGTCTTTAAAGGAAACGGAGCGATAAATCTACTCAGGAATGAAAAGAGTTGTGTGGACATTGGCGGTGTTGGCCGCGGCGGCGCTTACCGGATGCCGGGAGAGGAGCGATCATGACAGTGTGACGCTGGACAGGTATGCGTTGGAGATGCGTACGGGCGATACGCAGACGGTTTATATCCTGACGGGCGACCCCGACCGCACGGTGTGGCGCAGCGACAACGAGTTCGTGGCGACCGTCCGCAACGGGCGCATCTCGGGGTGTCGTATCGGCAAGACGCGCATTACGGCCAACAACGCTTCGGTGGCCGTGACGGTCACGGGGCGTTCCAGCCTGTACGAGGAACCCATGGAGGAGTTGAGATGGGGTATGCTGCGCGAGGAGGTCGTCGCTCGTTTCGGGTTGCCCGACAGGTTGGAGGAGAACGTGCTGACCTACCGCCTGGACTCCTCGGTCAACTCGTTCCGGTCGTATGACTTCGATGAGCACAACAGACTCGTTGCGGCTCACATCACCGTCGCGAGGGACAAGACGTTGCAACTCGACGATTTCCTCGGAGAGCGTTACCTGCAGTTGAGCGACGACGACCGGCAGGAACGGGACTATATCGACAACCTGACCTATACGCAGGCTACCGTGCGGGTGAGCCGGGTGGGGTACGACGACGATTACTGGCTGGTTTCCTACCGGCGGATCAACTCCTGACGCGCTCGGCTGCGGAAGGGGCAAGACACAGGGGGAGGGCATACGCCCTCCCCCTGTGTCTTGCGGTGTCGTGGCGGTGCCTACCGTTTGCGCTTGCCGAGCCGCATGCCTCCTTTCCTGCTGCGGGAGGCCATGTCGTCGAGCCGTTCCTCCTTGATCTCCTGCGGAGTCATCAGTTTGAACTCGTGGTAGTAGATCTTGACGAGCAGCAGAAAGAGGGAGATGAGCAGCGGACCGAAGATGATTCCCCAGAATCCGAAGAGCGGGATACCCATGAAGACACCGAAAATGACGATGAGCGGATGGGTGTCGGTCATCTTCTTGTTGAGGAAGATGCGGATCAGGTTGTCGACGTTGGCGATGACCAGCATGCCGCAGAGCATCAGCAGGACGCCTTGCCACACGTGGCCCTGCATGATGACGGAGATGCCCAGCGGAATGCTTACGATGACCGAGCCTACCACCGGTATCAGTCCGGCGATGGCGGTGAGGAAGGCCCAGAAGGCGATGTGCTGGATGCCGAACAGCCAATAGACGAGGGCGGCCGTGAGCCCCTGGCCGAGCATGATGATGGGGATGCCGAGGGCGTTGCTGTAGATGATGTCGGATACCTCTTTGTTCACCAGTTGGCGGTTGTCGCCTTTGAACGGATTGTAGCGTCCCAGCCGTCGTTCGAGTTTGCGTGCGTTGGCCAGCATGAAGTAGAGGATGATGATGGTGAAGAGGATGTTGATGACGAAGCTGTAGGTGGTGTTGATGATGGAGCCTGCCGCTTTGGTCAGGTAGGCCGACGAGTCGGAGAGGTAGGTGGCCGGAATGAGGTTGAAGGGGAGTTGACGGTTGATCTTCTCCACGATGCCGTCCAGTCCGGAGAGCAGGCTCTTGAAATCGATGTTGATGATTTCGGCGGAGATCACCCGGAAGACCCCGAACAACAGTCCGCCCAGTACGATCAGCGCCAGGGCGACGAGCAGCAGCGAGGCGAGCCAGGGCCGCCAGCGGTATCGCTCGATGAGCTTGTATTGCCAGGGGCGGAAGACCATGTAGAGCGTGATGGCCCCCAGAAAGGAACCGATGATGAAGGAGAGCTCCCGGAGCATGACGACCCCGATCAAGATCAGTACCGACAGGAAGAGGAGTTGCCGGAAGAAAAGATTGTTCTTACGGATGGTTTCGTCTAATTCTGCCATAGGTCGACGATGTTAGATGGTTTTTGGTGTTTAATTTTCTGTTTGTCAGTATTTTATTTTTGGTGTTCGCGGCTGCGATACGGGGGTGGGAACAAAAATTGCTCCAAAAGGAGGCAGGCGGTGCGGGATAATATTTTTTATTTTTTTGCTTTTTTATGAAAAAGAAAATATATTTGCACCTCGATTGAAGGCGGGATGTAGTTCAGTCCGGTTAGAATGTTGGTCTGGGGGACCAAAGGTCGCTGGTTCGAGTCCAGTCATCCCGACGAAAGGTGGCAGCTCTCTGTGTAAGAGGGCTGCTTTTTTTGTGTTCGCGGCGACTGGTGCGCCTTCGCGGAGAGGCGTGTCGGTCGTAGGCGTCCGCTGCGTCCGGGCATTGCGATCGTACTTCGTAGTTCCGGACCGAAAGAGGGGGCGCGGTTGGAGTCGGGCGCCGGGCGGTGCCGTCGGTTTGCGCGGACGGGACGGTTTCGCCGGTCTTGCGGCGCGGCGGTTCAAGGGGGCATCGGGCGCCGGGATGGGAACGCGATGCGTGGACGGCGCGTGTGACGGCCGGACCGGAGGGGGAAAAGGTATGCGCGGGGAGGACCTCAGTCCTCCCCGCGCATACCTTGCGGAACGATTCGGTTATTTGCGGCGGGACTTGTCGTTTTTCACGTCGCGGTATTCGAGCCCTTCGTTGTAGATGTGCATCGCCTGCATGCTCATACCCATGCTGGAGTATCCTCCGTCGTGATAGAGGTTCTGCATGGTGACTTTGCGCGTGAGGTCGGAGAAGAGCGTGATGATGTAGTCGGCGCATTCGGCCGCCGTGGCGTTGCCCAGGGGCGACATGCGTTCGGCGAAATCCATCAGGTTGTCGAGTCCCATCACGCCGCTGCCGGCGGTGGTGGGGGTAGGCGACTGCGATACGGTATTGATGCGGATGTTCTTCTCGCGACCGTAGATGTACCCGAAACTGCGGGCGATGGATTCGAGCATGGCTTTGGCGTCGGCCATGTCGTTGTAGCCGTAGAGCGTGCGCTGGGCGGCAATGTAGCTCAGCGCCACCACCGATCCCCACTCTTCGATGGCGTCGAACTTGCGGCAGGTCTGTATCACCTTGTGGAACGAAATGGCCGATATGTCCACCGTCTTGTGGTAGTAGTCGTAGTCCAGGTCATCGTAGGTGCGTCCCTTGCGCACGTTGGGCGACATGCCGATGGAGTGCAGCACGAAATCGAATTTGCCGCCCAGGTGTTCCATCCCTTTCGTCACGAGGTTTTCGAGGTCTTCCACATTCGTGGCGTCGGCGGGTATCACGACGGCTCCGCACCGCTCGGCGAGTTCGTCTATCGTACCCATGCGGATGGAGACGGGGGTGTTGGTGAGCACGAGCTTCGCACCCTCCTCGCGGGCGCGTTCGGCCACTTTCCAGGCGATGGATTTGTCGTTGAGGGCGCCGAATATCAAACCGCGCTTCCCTTTCAGCAGATCGTATGACATAGTTTTCCGTTTAAGTAAGTAAGACGCCGCAAAGATAGGAACTTCCGGCCGATTTGCGTCAACGGGGTCCCGTACCTCCTCACCTCCTCACCTCCTCCTCCTCCTCCTCCGGTTTTTCCCTCTTCTCCTCCCGCGGGGAGCGGATATTAATATATTGGTAGAAAAGTCGAAGTTTGCATATCTTTGCGCGATCCCTAAGGGAATTGTTTAAAAATCATCGATATGAAACAGTGGTTCAGTGTGGCCGCCCTTGCGGCGGCCGTGGTATTTGTCGGTTGCGGTACCGTGGATTTGACCGATCACGGGCGTGCCCCTGCAAACATAGGTCCCCTGACCGTGGATCGGAACAGGATCGGCACGGAGCAGCCTTTTACGGCGACTTGTGTTGTGCCTGCCGGAGCACACAACATCGCGTCGGTGGAGTATCTGTGGGGAATTCGTCCGGCTGCGGAGCAGGCGTCGGCTCCCGGCGTTACCCGTACTTCGCCCGTGCCGCCCCATGTGGAGGAGAAGCAGTTTACCGCTCCTGCGACGGCCGGTGAGTATGTGGTGAGCTGTACGGCGCGGTATGTGTTCGGCGCACCCGATGTCGACGGCAATGCGTATAAGGATGTGACCGGGGAGGTGCGTGTACGTGTCGAACCTTGCGATGTGCTCCGCTCCTTCTGGGGCGATAGCATGCAGGAGACCGAACGCAACTATCCGGGGGTGAGCGTTTATACCGATGGGTTGGGCGGAATGATCTACGATCCGCTTCAGTCGGGGCTCCCCGCCATCGCGACGGCTTTCCGGTTTACCGACGGAAAACTCTCCAGTATCTTGCAGACCGAAGAGGTGGAGACGGCCAAGGGGAGCGGCTTCTACATGCACTACCTGCTGCTGCATCACCGGGTCACGACGAGTCCGGCGTTGATGCTCGCCTGCGACAGCGCCGTGATCGAGTGGGCCGACGGTACGAAGGAGACGCCCGCTGCCGAGACCGACAACAAGGACAAGGAGAAACAGGCACGCATCGACGCCGGTCTGATTGCCCGCGAGGCGAAGATCGCATCCGTTTTCCATAGCGACACCTATACCTTGACGCTCGTTGTGGAGGAGATCGACGGCAAGGTGATTTTCGATCGCGTCTATACGCCCCGCAAGGCGCAGTAAAGGCGTCGCTGCGGAAGGTGCCGAACGCGGAAGGAAGGCGGAAAAGTACTCGGTGCCGGTCGGCCGGAGAAACGGTCGGTCGCCGGTGTGCCTCCTGTCGTTTCGGCGACCTAAAACGCCTTGAAAGCCGGATGAAGTGCAACTCAGGAGGGCGTCCCATCGCAAATGGGACGCCCTCCTGAATTGTTTCCGTTTCCCGGCGGCGCTCGATCAGAAGTACTCCTGCCGGAACTCGTACTCCTCCCGGAAGGCTTCGAACCTTTCGGGAGCCGTTTTCAGTGCTTGCGACTGGCGCTCGATGTCGAAGCGGGCCGTTACGGTCGCACGCATCTCCGCCCAGCCGATCGGTCGGCGTGCGATTCGCGTCACGCCGGTCGGATACCATCCCGTCAGCGGCAGCCTGAACGCTTCGGCCACCGCGGCGACGACTGCTGCCGAGGCATTGGCCTTTCCTTGCTCGGAGTAGCCTGCGATGTGGGGTGTAGCCAGCAGTGCCGCTTCGAGCAGCTCCCGGTTCGGTGTGGGCTCGTGCTCCCAGGTGTCGATGCAGCAGGAGCAACGTCCTGCCGCGATCGCTCGCCCGAGCAGCTCTTCGTCCACGATGCCTCCGCGGGAGGAGTTCAGCAGGAGGGCACCCGGCTTGAGAGCGGCGAAGAAGCCTTCGCCGGCGAGCCGTGCGGTGGGGTAGGGACCTTCCCTGCGCATCGGCACGTGGAAGGTGACGATATCCGACCGGATCGCCAGTTCTTCGAGCGGCACATAGCCTTCCGCCCGGCCCAGGTGCTCCGCCGCTTCGCGCGGCGGGTCGGAGCGCAGGACCCGGAAGCCCCACTCCGTGGCGTACCGCTCCACCAGCCGCCCCACGTGGCCCACACCCACGATGCCCAGCGTCCGTTCTTCGGGGAGCTCCCTGCCCACCGTCCGGGCGAGGACGGCCGCTACCCATTGGAGCACGCCCCCGGCGTTGCAGCCCGGTGCGGAGACCGTTGTTATGCCGTGGGCGGCGCACCACGGCAGGTCGATGTGGTCGGTCCCTATCGTTGCAGTGGCCACCATGCGGACGGTGGAACCGGCCAGCAGTGCGGCATCGCAGCGGGTTCGCGTGCGCACCAGCAGTGCATCGGCCTCTTTCACCGCCGGAGCCGTAATCTCCCTGCCCGGCAGGTAGACCACCTCGGCATAGGGTTCGAATACGCCCCGTATGTAGGGGATCTTGTCGTCGGCTACTATCTTCATTGTCGTCTTTTGAATATCGTGGATGAAACCGGGGCGGGAGCGTCTGCGTCCGGGGTCAGATGATGAATTCGATCTCCCGGAAGAGGAAGCTCCGCTCCTGGCCGTCGATGGCTACCGTCAGCCTGCCGTCGGGTGCCGCGCCGCATATCGTGCCGATCACCTCGCCCCGGTCGGGCAGGAAGAAACGCGCGGGTTTTCCGCGGCGGTAGAGCAGTGCATTGTAGTCGTCGCTGATTTGCCGGGCTCCGCCGCTTTCGAGCGTGCCGTAGCGTTCCGCGAGGCGGGCGTAAAGACGCTCGAATACCGCGGTCGTTTCGTGGCGGACGCCCGTCTCGGTGAGCAGGGAGCACGGGTTGGCGATCCATTCGGGAAAACGCTCCTGGTTGATGTTGAGGCCTATGCCGGCGATCGTGCGGACGAGGTGCGAACCCTCCAGGCTGTGTTCCAGCAAGATGCCGCATATCTTCCGGTCGCCGACGTAGATGTCGTTGGTCCATTTGATGGCAGCCTCGACGCCGTACTCCCGCAACGTGTCGGCGACGGCGAGTGCGACGGCCTCCGAGAGGAGAAATTGTTCGGCAGCCTCCAGGAAGGTCGGTTCCAGGACGAGACTGAAGGTGAGGTTCTCGCCCGGGACGCTCTCCCAGCGGTGGCCGCGCTGTCCCCGGCCTGCGGTCTGGCGCACGGCGATGATCGCATCGCCGTGGCGGTAGCGGTTGCGGTCGGCGGCCTCGGTGTTGGTCGAGCCGCACTCCGCCAATATCGTTGTTTTTCCCCGGAGCATGTTGTTATTTGCGGAAAGGAGGTTCGTCGTAACGGAGGAAGGCATAGCTGACGGCCACTGTTCCCCGCATGTGCAGCATCTTGTATTCGAGGTAGTTGCTGCCTCGTCGGAAGATGTCCTTGAAGCCCATCGAGAAACGCGCGGTCATCCTGACGCGCGGCACGATCTGCCACTCGTATCCCAGCAGCAGCCCGGCATCCCACTTGCCGAGGTAGTCGTTGAAGACGGGCATCGCCTCCGGCGGTACGGGGGTGTCGGGAGTCACCAGGATGGGCGGTTTGGCGGGCGAGCCGGGGGTCTCCACGAGTCCCTTCAGGGGCGTGGTGTTGAACCGGCTCCTGAGGATGTAGCTGTAATAGGCTCCCAGGTACACCCGGTTGCGGCCGCCGCCAAAGCTGTAGCCCACATAGACGGGCAGCTCCAGCATGGAGAAGTTCATCATCACATTGGCCGTTCCCCGGAAACGTGTCACCAGATCCTCGCCGTCGGGGTTCGGGAGCCGGAACTGTTGGCCCGATACCCATGCTTCGGCGTCGATGCCAACCTGCTTGTAGGTGAGTTCCGCCGTGAGCGAGAGGCGGTAGGGCATGTGGGCGGTGAAGGAGAGGCCGAGCGAGGGGCTCAGCTTCGGTACGGCGCTCATCTTCATGGCTCCGCCCCGTAGGTGGGCGGGAGGCCAGGGCGCGGCGGCACCCAGGTCGAGCCCGATGTGTACGCCGAACGCGTATCTCGCCTCTTCGGAGAGACGTTTGCCTGCCGTGTTTCCTTTGCTCGGGAGGGGCAGGGAAGCGGAGACCGGCTGAGGCGGAAGCTCTGTCCGTACCTCTTTCTGCCTCTGTGCCGGAGCGGGTTCCTGTGCTTCCGGGGCTGCGGGAAGGGGTGCGGTGCGTACCGCGGGGCATGTCCGCACGATGTCGGCCGGTTCCGGCGACTGACCGCAGGTGCGATCCGTGCCGACCGCTACGGCCAGCAGGAGTGCGGTGTATCGTATGAGATGCTTACTCTTCATAAATTAACCGGATGTTGTCGATTTTCAGTACGGAGCCCACCGCCCCCTTGAAGGTGTCGCCTTTCGAGGAGGAGGAGAACGTGACCGTCATGTGGGTGTACGACGGATAGGCGCCCTCGTACTTCAGCGGGACGAAGACCGTCTGCCACGTATTGTCGGGGAGGATGAGGTCGGCCGTGTCGCCGTTGTCGAGCGCTCCCGCCCGGGTGGCTACTACGGAGTGGCCGCGGGCCACCCTGTCGGCGTTGTTGCGGGGATGCCAGGTGCCGTCGGGGCGCATGCCGTGGTATTCGAGCACTTCGGAGGGGTCGTGCTGGCGGATGAGCTCGATGGCCAGCGATCCGGAGTCGCTCGACGGACCGTTGCCCGGATGGTAGAGGACGTCTGCCTGCATGCCTTTCAGGGGGCGGTTGGAGGAGAAGGGGATGCCGTAGTGCATCATGACTGTCGGGTCGTTCATGTTGCCCGTGGGGTTGGAGTCGTCGAACCAGCCCAGGAAGAGCGAGCCGGCGGCGAGTTTGCCGATCAGCGTGTTCTTGGTTTCCATCTGCACCGCTTTGCCCTGGCCCGGGGCGCCTGTCGTCTGCGTGGTGCCTTCCACCACCACGGGCGAGGTCATGTTGGCCGAGGCCCAGTAGGGGCTGCCCTTGATGCCTTTGGGCAGGGGCGTCCGCAGGTCGGCCCATTGCTCGAAGTCGGCGTTTCGCAACTGCGGCATGTAGGTGGTGTGCAGCCTCCATTCGCGCGTTTCGCCGTTCTGGGCCGTCACGGTGAAGGGGATGTCCTCCACGCGGTCGAATTCGACCGCACCGGAGCCGTACGGATCGGTCAGGGTGCAGGTGGCCTTGTAGGAGAGACCCATGCGGATGTTCATCTTGACGGGAAAGCGCCCCGTCTGGTCGAAGTTCACGGTCACGATCCCCTTCTCCGTGTCGATTCCCACCAGCTCGGCCCGGAAGTTGGGGTCGGAGAAGGAGAGGATGCGGAAGGAGGTGACGTCGGTTCCGGTCTCTTTCAGCGGCGGACGGAGCCTGAAGGTCCACACTTCGCTGTTGCGTCCGCTTTCCGAAACGATCTCCACCTTGTCGGTCGCCTCCGGGGAGTCGAATACCAGCGGATCGCGGCCGCCGTTCTGGGTGGCGATGCGGGCATACTCCGAGAGCCGGTAGTCGACGGCTGCGGTGATGGGGTATCCGTTGTCGTCTTCGGTGAGGTTCAGCGTGACGGTACGGTTGTCGTAGTCGATGGTGAGCGGTTCCGCCTCGAGTTCCACGGTGTAGGGGCGTACCTCTTTGAGCGTCACGCCGTAGAGCGCACATTCGTCGGAGGCTTCCGGGGAGCCTTCGCGCCAGTCGCGGATGACGATCTTCCATTCGTAGAGGCTGCCGTCGGAGGCCTCCACCCCGAAGGTTTTCGGATTCTTCCACGAGTCGGTGCCCTCCCAGTCGAAGTTGCTGAGATCGACGAGGGTGGCGCCCGCGCTGATGCGGATGTCGACCGTCAGCTTCAGCTTCCAGGGGTCCAAGGAGGGGTATTTGGGATTGTGTATCTCCACCGCCCGCAGGTAGATGCAGCGGTTCACGGGGTCGATCTCGGCCGTCCGGTCGGCATCCATGACGATGGCCGGTACCGGTTCGTCCCGCAGGGAGTTCTCCCGGACTTCCGAGGCGGTGTAGTCGTAGGAGAAGGCGAGCACCGAGGCCACCGGCGAGTCGTACTCCCGCAGGCGTACGATCCAGTGCCGGGCGATGCCGTTCGCCGTGTCCAGCAACCAGAAGGAGCGGATGCTCTCCGGGTCGGGAAACGACAGCTCGCCCGCATCCCCTACCAGCGATACGCCGTCGGGCAGCGGTATCTCCATGTCGATCTTCAGCGGGTACGGCGGCGAGCCGGCCAGGGTGTTGATGTAGAGCGTGAGGGTGTCGGCGGGCGCGTCGTCCGCTATCGAGGCGGTGAAGCGGTGCTCCTCGATCGAGAAGCCTTTGCTGCCCGGCTCGGCCGAGAATCCGGTCAGATCGGTGGGGGCCAGGGTGCCGGGGTCGATGTCGGCGGAGTCGGCGTCGACCGTCGGAAGCAGGGCGAGGCCGAACGTCCATTGCTTTTTGGTGCCGTCGCGGGCCACTACCGTGATGCGGTGCCGTTCGCCGGCCGAGCCGAACGCGTAGGTCGTCGAGCCGTTCCCCTCGAGGGTGGCGCCGTCGCTGAGGGTGAATTCGGGCGTGAGCGTCAGCGGGAACCGCGGGTCGACGACATTCGCGAGTGCCAGATACCCCTCCTCGGGGACGTCGCTCCGGACGATGGTCAGCAGATCGGCCACCACGCTTTGGGCGGGCAGATCGGCGAACGATACCGGCGGAAAGAGGTCGGCGTCGCTGCTGCTGGCCGTATAGTCGATCTTGAACGTATACTCCCGCGGCAGGCCGCTGAGCGCCTGGACATAGAATTTGGGCTCCTGGAAGAGGTAGTTGCCGTGTTCGTCCAGGATGGGCTCGTCGCCGTTCTCGCCGCCCCGCTGGATGTCTATCTCGATCCAGTCGTTGAAGTCGAGTCCGGTGACGCGGTCTATCGGGTTCTCGAAACGGGGCTCTCCTTTGAAGTAGAGCGGGAAGTGGTGGATGCCGTACAGGACGGGAATGCGGATGGTGTTGCTCGCCATGACCGGTTCGCCGATCACGATTTCGCCGTCGGTGCCCTTGTGCTCCGTGATTGCGAAGGAGAATACGGCGTTGTAGTCGTTCAGCCCGTCGATGTCGCTGCATGCGGCGAGCAGCAGCACGCAGAGCGAGAAGAGGAGAATGCGCAGGTTTTTCATACGTGTAGCAGCTGTTGGTAAGGAGTTTGCCCTATGCGGCACCGGTCGCCGCATAGGCGGCTATACCGGTACGTCGAAGTCGCGCAGGGCGTCGTTGAGCGATGTTTTGGTATCGGTGCTCTCCTTGCGGCGGCCGATGATGAGTGCGCAGGGGACGCCGTAGTTGCCTGCGGGGAAATGTTTGGTGTAGCTGCCGGGGATGACCACCGAGCGGGGCGGGACATACCCCTTGTAGGTCACGGGTTCGGACTGCGACACGTCGATGATCCGGGTCGATGCCGTAATGACCGTACCGGCGCCGATGACAGCTTCCCGGGCGATGCGGGCACCTTCGACGATGATGCTGCGCGAGCCGATGAAGCAGTGGTCCTCGACGATGACCGGTGCGGCCTGTACCGGTTCCAGCACGCCGCCGATCCCCACGCCGCCGCTCAGGTGGACCTCCTTGCCGATCTGGGCGCAGGAGCCCACCGTAGCCCAGGTGTCGATCATCGTCCCCTCGTCGACGTAGGCGCCGATGTTCACGTAGGAGGGCATCATCACCACGCCGCGGGCCAGGTAGGCGCCGTAACGGGCTACCGCCGGAGGCACGACGCGTACGCCCAGCTCCCGGTAGTTGCGCTTGAGGTCCATTTTATCGTTGTATTCCATTTCGCCGGCGTTGGTCTGGCGCAGTTCGCGCGTGGGGAAGTAGAGGATCACGGCTTTCTTCACCCAGTCGTTCACCCTCCATCCTCCTTCGCCGTCGGGTTCGGCGGTGCGGAGTTCGCCTTTGTCGAGCAGCTCGACGACTTCGTTTACCGCCGCCTGCGTTTCGAGATTCCGCAGAAGGGTATGGTCTTCCCATACCTTTTCGATCAGCTCCCTGAGTTCTGCATGGATCGAGTTTTCCATAGTTTATCGGTATATATATAGTATTCGAACGGAATGACGGGGGTAAAATTAGCTATTTTTTCCATGTCGCATCCCTTTTCCGCCGAAAGAGGGGGAGGGGAAGCGCACGATTCCCGATAAGTTTCGTAACTTTGTTAGCCGTACCGGCCTCATTTCGGACGCATTTCATATATTAAAACAAATAACCGATGAAGCAACTTCCGCTTTATGCCGCACTGGCGCTTCTGTGCCTTGCGACGACAGACTGTACTTCAAAAAAGAGAATGGAGATCAAGACCAAACCCTATCCGCAGACGGCGAAGGTCGACGTGACGGACGACTATCACGGCACCTCGGTAGCCGATCCCTACCGCTGGCTGGAGGATGACAATTCCGCCGAAACGGCAGCCTGGGTGGCGGCCGAGAACGAGGTGACGTTCGATTATCTTTCGCAGATTCCCTATCGCCCGCAGATAGACGCCCGCCTCACGGAGCTGTGGAACTACGAGAAGATAGGCGCTCCCACGAAGGTCGGCGACCGCTACTTCTATTTCCGCAACGACGGGTTGCAGAACCAGAGCGTGCTCTACATGCTCGACAGCCTCGACGACCCGCAGCCGGAGGTCTTCCTCGATCCCAATACGCTCTCGGAAGACGGCACGGCGGCGCTCAGCAGCGTAGCCTTTTCCGAGGACGGGAAATACATGGCCTACGGGATCGCCCGGTCGGGTTCCGACTGGGTGGAGATATTCGTCAAGGAGGTGCCCACGGGGCGCATGCTCGACGACGTGATCCGTTGGGTGAAGTTCTCCGGCGCCAACTGGGCGGCCGATTCGCAGGGCTTCTACTACCGGGGGTACGAGGAGCCGGCCAAAGGGTCCGAACTCTCCGGCCAGAACCAGTTCCAGAAGGTCTATTACCACAAGCTGGGAACGCCGCAGTCCGAAGATGAGATCATTTACGCCGATCCCACGCATCCGCTCCGTTACTACGACGGATTCGACGACGGCGATACGGGCAAGTACCTCTTCGTGAGCGTTTCGGAGGGTACCTCCGGTACGCAGCTGATGTACAAGCGTACGGGTGTGCGCGAGCCCTTCCGCATCATCCTCAAGGGATTCGACCACGAGTACTCCGTGGCCAAGGTCCGGGACAACATGCTCTACCTCTACACCAACGAGGGTGCACCCAACTACCACCTCCTCCGCATGGACGTGCGTTTCCTGCCCTCGCCGCCCGAGAGGATTCTGCCCGAGGACCCGAACATGTTCCTGCAGTCGGTGCGTTTCGTGGGGGACTATATCTTCGCCATCTACATGAAGGACGCCTCCAGCCGCGTCTACCAATACACCCTCGACGGGAAGCTGGTGCGCGAAGTCGCGCTTCCGGGTATCGGTACCGTGGCCGGCTTCGAAGGCAAGGACGATGCGACCGAGACGTTCTACACCTTCTCCACCTTCACCGCTCCGCCCGCGATCTACCGTTACGACCTGACCACCGGCGAGTCCACCCTCTTCGCCCGTCCGGAGGTGAAGTTCGATCCGGAAGATTTCGTGACCGAGCAGGTCTTCTTCCCCAGCAAGGACGGCACGCAGGTGCCCATGTTCCTCTCTTATCGGAAAGACCTGAAGAAGAACGGCAAGAATCCCGTCTACCTTTACGGTTACGGCGGTTTCAATGCGCCGCTGACGCCCGGCTTCAGTCCCACCAACATCGCCATGATGGAACAGGGAGCCATCTACGTATCGGTCAACCTGCGCGGGGGTAACGAGTACGGCGAGGCATGGCACAAGGCGGGAATGCTGACCAACAAGCAGAACGTCTTCGACGACTTTATCGCCGCGGGAGAATACCTCGTGCGGAACAAATACACGTCCAACAGGAAGCTCGCCATTGCGGGCGGTTCCAACGGCGGACTGCTCGTGGGCGCCTGCATGACGCAGCGTCCCGATCTCTTCGCCGTGGCGTTCCCGCAGGTGGGCGTGCTCGACATGCTCCGTTACCACCTCTTCACCGTTGGTTGGGGTTGGGTAGTCGAGTACGGTTCGAGCGACGATCCCGAACAGTTCGAGTATATCTACAAGTACTCCCCGCTCCACAACATCAAGGAGGGTACCTGCTATCCGGCGACGATGGTCACCACCGGCGACCACGACGACCGTGTGGTGCCGGCCCACTCCTTCAAGTTCGCGGCTACGCTCCAGCAGGTACAGGGGTGCGACAAACCGGTACTGATCCGCATCGACACCAATGCCGGCCACGGTGCCGGCAAGCCCACGGCCAAGCGTATCGCCGAGGCGGCCGATATCCTCTCGTTCTTCTTCTGGAACACCGATACCGACTATCGGCCGATGAACGAATAGGGCGTAGGGAACGTGCCGCCTTGGGGCGGCGACGCTTCCGAGTGAAATGCTAAGTCTTCCGCCCGGCGGGGGACTTAGTATTTCGTTAAAGGCGCGGCGGCGCGGGGCGTGCGGTAGACCCGGCGGTGCTGCCGGCAGGGAGAAAATATCGTAATATGCAGAAAGCAAGATTGACAAGATGAAAGTATATAAGTTCGGCGGCGCATCGGTGAAGGATGCCGCCGGAGTGCGCAACATCGCCTCGATCGTGGGGGCCGAAGAGGAGCGACTCTTCGTGGTCGTATCCGCCATGGGAAAGATGACCAACGCCCTCGAAAAGTTGCTCGGTACGTTCTATGATGGCAAGACCGCGCAGGCGTTGGAGCGGTTGCAGGAGATTGTGGATTTCCATAACGGCATCATCGAAGAGCTGTGGGGCAGGCCTTTCCTGCCCGACCGCGTGGCCCGTTTCTATATGGAGCTCGAGGAGACGGTCGCCTCGTCGAATCCCGCCGTGCGCGATTACGAGGTGTGGTACGACCGGATCGTGGGGTACGGAGAGCTCATCTCCACCTCCATCGTTTCGGAATACCTCGCCGCGCAAGGGGTGGCCAATACTTGGGTGGATATGCGGGAGTGCTTCGTGACCACCGCCCGCCATAAGGATGCGAATGTGGATCTGGAGCGCTCGGCCGAGCGGCTCGTTCCGCTCGTGGAGGCCACCGACTCGCGCGTTTATGTCGGCCAGGGCTTCATCGGTGCGACGGAGGACGGGGCGCCCACTACGATCGGCCGCGAGGGGTCGGACTATTCGGCCGCCGCGGTGGGATATATTCTCGGCGCCGGGAGCGTGACCATCTGGAAGGATGTGAAGGGGATTCTGAACGGCGATCCGAAGCGGTTCGACGACGTAAGGCTGATCCCCGAGATGAATTATCTCGATGCCATCGAACTGGCCTACAGCGGTGCGCAGGTGATCCATCCCAAGACCATCAAACCGCTTCAGAACAGGAACATCCCTCTCCATGTGCGTTGTTTCGTCGATCCTTCGCTGCCGGGCAGCGTCATCCGCGCCGGAGTGCAGAAGAACCGCGAACTGCCCATACTCATCGTCAAGCCGGCGCAGGTGTTGCTGACCGTGCGGGCCAACGACTTCTCCTTTATCCTGGAGGAGCGTTTCGCGCAGATATTCGCCCTGCTCGACGAGTACATGGTGAAGGTGAACCTCATCCAGAGTTCCGCCGTGAACCTCGACCTGTGCATGGACCGCACGCGTCACCTGGAGGAGCTCACCGAGCGGCTCCGGCAGGAGGGGTACTATACGCGTTACAATACGGATATGGAGCTTATCACCATCCGCAACTACACGGCCGAACAGCTCGCGTCGCTGGAAAGGGCGCAGGATGTCTATCTGGTGCAGCGGACGCGCCGGACGTTGCAGGCAGTTCGCAGGAAGGAGGAGTGAGGGAGATGGAGATACTGAGAAAGCAGTTCTTGCAACATATCGGCCAGACCTCGCCCTCGCCCATGTTGGTGGAGGTGGAGCGTGCCGAGGGGGTGTGCTTCTTCACACCCGAAGGGAAGCGGTATTACGACATCATCGCGGGGGTGTCGGTCAGCAATGTGGGGCACGGCAATCCGGCGGTCACGGAGGCCGTGTGCCGTCAGGCCCGCGACTACATGCACGTGATGGTCTACGGCGAACTGGTGGAGCGGCCGCAGGTGCGCTTTGCCGCGCGTATCGCCGAGTACCTGCCCGCTCCGCTCGACGCGGTATACTTCGTCAATTCGGGAGCGGAGGCGGTGGAGGGGGCCCTGAAGCTCGCCAAGCGTTTTACGGGCCGCCGACGCATGGTGGCCTGCCGCAACGCCTACCACGGTTCCACGCACGGGGCGATGAGCGTCATGGAGAGCCGGGAGTTTGCCGATGCCTACGGGCCGTTGCTACCCGGTGTGGAGTGGATTCGTTTCAATGAAACGGAGGATTTCTCCCTCATCACTCCGGAAACGGCCTGCGTACTCGTGGAGCCCGTGCAGGGCGAAGCGGGGGTCCGTCTTCCGCAGGCGGGGTATCTGGAGGCGCTTCGCCGTCGCTGCGACGAGGTGGGGGCACTGTTGATCTTCGATGAGATACAGACCGGTTTCGGCCGGACGGGGGAGATGTTCGCCATGACGAAATACGGCGTTACGCCCGATATCGTCTGCCTGGCCAAGGCGCTGGGCGGGGGAATGCCGCTGGGGGCGTTCGTTTCGTCGGGACGCATCATGGAGTGTCTCTCCCATGATCCGGCTCTGGGGCATATCACCACTTTCGGCGGGCATCCCGTCTGCTGTGCGGCGGGACTTGCCGCCATAGAGTATATTATCGGGGAAGGGTTGCTGGCGGAGGTCGAACGCAAGGGGACGCTTTTCGAGGCGCTGCTGGGCGGCCATCCCGCGGTGAAGGAGATCCGCCGCAGCGGGCTGCTGCTGGCCGTGGAGCTCGGCCGGAGCGAAAAGCTCTACCGGATCATGGAGCTCTTCAAGGAGCACGGCATCCTGAGCGACTGGTTCCTCTTCTGCGATACGGCGTTCCGGATCTCTCCGCCGTTGGTCATCACCGACGGCGAGGTGGAGGAGGTGTGCCGGATCGTCACCGCGTGCCTCGATCTGCTGTAGGGGCCGGGACGCGTGCCGGGAGCTCTTCGGCCGGGCGGCGGGGGACCGCGGCGCACCGGAATGCCGGACCGAACCGGAACAGGACGGAACACAAGTTACGTATACCGCTCGTCGGGGCAAGGCCCGCGGGCGGTATCGTATTCTATGCAGGGCGACGGTCCGGGACGGAAGGCCGCGACGCCGTTGACCGGAGAAGCGGCGGATGCGGGTGATTGTATTTGTCCGAGAGCGCGGGATTGCTTACTTTTGCGGCTTCACGGAACAGACCGTGACGGCCGGCGCTTGTGCGGGGCTGCAATTGTCTAAAGGAAAAATCAGAGTAAGAAAACGTTATGGTGCGTTGGGTAAAAGGAATGGCGGTCGTTGCGGCCGTGGTATTTTCGAGCGGTGTGTATGCACAGGAGAAGCATTGCCGGGTGGAGCTCTCCGGCGGAGCCGATATCGTAAGCAACTACATGTGGCGCGGTCTGCGGGAGGCGGGGATCAGCATCCAGCCCCAGATGTCGCTTTCGGCGGGCGGCTTTGCCCTGAAAGCATGGGGGTCGAGCGCCTTCGCATCGGAGGCGTACCGGGAGATGGATCTCTCGATCTCCTACGATTTCGGACCGGTGATGCTGTCGGTAGCCGACATCTATTGCGTGTCGCCGGCGGGCGTGAAAAAGGAGAATTACGGCTATTTCAACTACCGCAAAGGGTCGCCCCATCGGATAGAGGCCGGTATCAAGTGGTGCATCTCCCAAAAGGTTCCTCTCACCCTGTCCTGGTATACGACCCTCTTCGGCGGTTCCGACTATACGGTCGGCGGCAATCGCGTCTATGCCTCCTATTTCGAGGTGTCGTATCCCTTCTCCTTTAAGGAGATCGACCTGAAGGCGGGAATCGGCATCGTGCCGTGGAACGCCTACGGGGTGTACGGCATCGACCGCGACTTCTATGTGCAGGACCTCTTCCTCAATGCCGAGCGGAGCTGGCCCGTCAAGGGACTGCCCGGGCTGGAATTCGCCATCTTCACCGCCGTCAGCTGGAACCCGGCACTGGCGGATGTCAACTTTACGGGCGGCTTCTCGTTCCGCATGTAGGCCTCGGGCGGTCGTTCGCAGAGTTTTTTCGGGGGTCCGTGATACACGGGGCCCCCTTTCTGTTTTCCGAAAGGAGCGCACGGAAGGTATGCCCCCGCGGGAAGGAGGCATCGGAGTGCCTGCTTTCGGACGGCATTTACGGCAGCCGTATTTCGGTCGGTAGGGATGGGGCGTGCGGGGCGTATCGTGTTTCCCGTGACGGATTTCGGGTACCGTTTCTCGTGCGGGTTGTTCCTTCGACCTTTGCGGTCGGTCGGTGCGGAGTAGCTACGTGCGACAGATGTCGAGCGCAGTATAGAATAATATAACAGGGGGTCCCTCATCGAGGGACCCCCTGTTATATTATTTGTCGAGGCTGCGGACTATTTCGCTGCGACTTCGGGCGTCATCAGAATCTCGATCACGTTGCCGTCGGCGAGAATCTTCGATGCGAGCTGCTTGAAGTAGTCGGAAGTGAAGCCGTTCACCGTTTCCATGTACTTCTCGTCGAGGTCATACCCGTAGAGGTGGTAGGAAACGAGGATGCTCCGCCAGTAACCGTTCTGCTTGATCTGGTCGGGGTACTGCTTGGTGAAGTACTCTTTGATCTTGCTCAGGTCTTCTTCCTTCACGCCCTCTTCGGAGAGTTTCCGGATTTCGTTCACGATATCCTGCTTGAGCTCGTCGGCCATGCTCGGATCGGTGTCGAAAATGGTGAAGAGCATGTAGGTCTGTACCGGTACGAAGGAGGTGTCGCCGCTGGTCTGTACGCCGTAGGTACCGCCCTTCTCCTCGCGCAGGGTCGCCGTGTAGCGGATGTCGAGAATCTGGGAGAGGAAATCCATGGCGAGGATGTTCTCCAGCGTGTAGGGCATTTCGCCGGTGAAGATGGTGAGTACGCTGGTCTTGGGCATCTCCATCGCGGTCGAGAAGTGGTTCACCACCTTGCCCTGCGGATACCGTACGCCGTCGTCTACCCACGAATAACCCTCCTTGGTCTTGGGAAGCGAACCGATGTATTTCTCTACGAGCGGCTTCAAGGTTTTGAGGTCGACGTTACCCACGATGATATAGGTGAAGTCGTCGGCGTTGCCGTAGAGCTTCCGGTAGATCTGCTGCATCTTGGCGAAGTCGATCCGGGAAAGCTTGTCGTAGGTGAGCATCTCGCGACGCGGGTTGTGGTTGTAGAGGGTGTTGTTCAGCGTATCCTGCAACTGGAACATCGGGTTGCTTGCCATGTTCAGGTAAGCGGACTGCAGCTGGTCCATCATCACGTCGAAGTCGCTCTGGTCGAAACGCGGTGCGGTGAACGACAGGTAGAGGAGCTGGAGCATGGTTTCGAGGTCCTTGGGCGAAGCCGAAGCGTAGAAACCGTTGCTGTAGTTGCCTATGAAGGGACTTACGCTGGCCATCTTGCCGGCAAGCTGTTTGCGCAGGTCGCTGGCGTTGAATTTGCCCAGACCGGCCATGGTGGCGTAGTCGGGAAGTACGTTGGCCGAGAGTATCTCGTCTTCGGAGAGTACCGATTTACCGCCTTTGGAGATCACCTGCATGGTTACCTCGTCGGCTTTGAAGTCGGTGGGAAGCACTACGACCTTCGCGCCGTTCTTGAGCGTCCATATCGTTGCGCCGAACTTGTCGGTCTCGGTCTGCGCCACCTTGGAGCCTTTGAGCTTGGTGCGGGCCGGGATGAGGGGCTCGGCTACGAAGTCTGCGATGTTGGCTTCGAGTTCCGATGCGCGTACCTTGGCGATCGCCTCTTCGATCTGTGCAGCGGTGGGGATGGTCGCATCCGCCTTCTCGGGAGCCTGTACGATCACCACCTGGTTGGTCGGGGTAAGACGCATCTGCTGTACGAACTGGTTGAGCAGGTCGAGGTTGATTACCTGGAGCAGGTAGTTGTTGAACTCATATTCGTCCTGTGCGCTCATGAAGGGCTTGTTGAGCATGTAGTTGTAGATGAACGGCCACATGAATTCGTCGCTGCGGCGGTCGTCGCGGCGGTCGTAAGCCAGCTGTATCTGGCGCTCGATTTCGGTTTTGGCACGGTCGAATTCCGACTGCGTGAAGCCGAAACGGATCATCTTCTCTACCTCGGTGTACATGGCCTCGAATGCCCTCAGGGCTTCGCCGTCACGGGCGTTGGCCTGCACGAGCGTCACCTCCATGACGTTGTTCATGTGGCCGCTGTACATGCCTCCCGATACGAACGGCGCGTTGGGCTGCCGGGCGATGTCGCTGAAGCGTTCGTCGGCGATGGTCATCATGAACTGGTCGAGCAGGTCGAGCAGTGCGGCATCCGGCGTCTTGTTGTACTCGGTGGGGATCGGTTCCCTCTTGATGTAAAGGGTTACGTTGGTGGAGGTGAGCTCGGGGTCGGTGATGATGCCCACCACGGGTTCGTTGTTCGCAACGAATGCGATCTGCTGCTTGGCCTCCGGGTTTTCTACGGCCGGGATACCCGACATCAGGGCAACGACCTTCTTCTCCATCATGTCCACGTCGAAGTCGCCCACGATGAAGATGGCCTGCATGTCGGTGCGGTACCAGCGGTGGTAGAAGTCGCGCAGTTCCTTGTGCTCGAAGCTGCGGAGACCCTCCTCGCTGCCGATGATGTTGCGGTGCGTGTAGCGCGTGTCGCCGTAGAGGAAGGGGCGGAGTTTCTCCTGCACGCGCCAGCTTGCGTTCTGGCGGGTACGGAGCTCCTCGATGATCACGCCTCGCTCGTTGTCGATCTCATCGCCTTCCAGGGCGATGTAGTAGGCCCAGTCGTGAAGGATGAGCAGAGCGGAGTCGATGACGCCCTCGCGGTTGATGGGCACGTTGGACATGTTGTAGCATGTCATTTCCTGTGCCGTGAAAGCGTTCAGGTTGGCACCGAATTTCACGCCGATCCTCTCCAGGTAGTTGATCATGCTCTTCCCGGGGAAGTTCTGCGTCCCGTTGAAGGCCATGTGTTCGAGGAAGTGTGCCAGACCCTGCTGGGAGTCCTCCTCCTGCAGTGCGCCCACGTTGTCGAAGATCCAGAACTCAGCCTGGTTGGCCGGTTTGGCGTTGTGGCGGATGTAATAGGTCATCCCGTTGTCGAGCACGCCTTTGCGTACGTCCGGATCATCGGGAAGCTCTTGTGCGAACAGCCCCGTAACTGCTACGAGCGTCGCGGCTACCGTTAAAAAGATTTTCCTAATCATGAGATTAACATTAAAAGGGTTGATGAATATTTGTGTTGTCTGTCGTTACTGCTCTTCCTGCGGGACTTCCCTCTCCGGGGAGTCCGGGCGGTACTCGATGATGTCTCCCGGCTGGCACTCCAGTACGCGGCAGATGGCGTCGAGCGTCGAGATGCGGATGGCCTTCGCCTTGCCGGTCTTGAGGATCGACATGTTGGCCTGCGTGATGTTCACTCGCTCGGAAAGTTCGTTGAGCGACATTTTCCTCTTGGCCATCATCACGTCTATGTTGATTATGATCGCCATGCCTTTCGGATGCTTTTTAGGTTCGTACGTATCATTGAGCCGGGATCAGATGGTCAGTTTTTGTTCTTCGCTCAGCAGCGAGCTGATGGAGAATATCTCCGCGATCAGGAAGATGAGCACGCCCATGATGATCTCCCCGAAGTTGAACGGGAAAGCCGTGTTGATGGCGAAGGGACTGCCTGCGAAATAGGGTGCGGCGGCCCGGGCCTCCAGCCAGCTCATCAACGAGAAGAGCAGCGAGGCTGCGATCAGCAGGATGCCGATGGCCCGCGTGAGGGCGATGTTCGATTTGCGGAACAGGTCGTCGTTGCGGATGCTTTTGCGGAGCGAGCCGATGATGATGAACAGGATCACGAAGATCGCCGCGTAGGTGAGCGTGGCCAGCAGACCGTACACGATGCTGAAGGAGCCGAATGCGGATGCTTCGTCGGCGGTGCCTTCGGGCATGATGGCTTCCAGGTCGAGAAGCGACGGACGGGCGTACACGGTGATGCTGTCGGCCGCGCCGCGGTAGATGGGAATGTCGAATCCCGTGTTGCTGGTGGCTACCCGCAGGTCGTAGATCAGTTCTACGTTGCGGCCGGTCACCATGCGTTCGGCGGCCATCATGCGTCGTGCGTCGTTCCTGCCCGTATAGAAGTCTTCGCCGGAGAAGCGCGATACCGTGCGGATGACACCGAATGCTATCACCACGAAAAAGATGACGTAGAGGGTGGTGATGCGGCGGAGTATGATCTTCTTGGACTTCATGACTCAATAACGATTTATCGTTTTGCGATATGCAAATATACAATTGTTTTCTGTAAAAACAATAGTTATTTATTGATTTTCGATATATTTTTATTTTTAAATCGACCCTTGCTTCCTCCTGCGCTTGCGGTTGAGGGGGATTATGCGTACCTTGGCGCAACGCCGCCGGTGTTCGCGCCTCCGCGGAGGAGGGCGGCGGACTCCGGCAAGTTAATAATTATTATCGGGTTATGGAGAAGAAAAGGACGTATGATTACAGAATAGAGCCGCGGGACGTCGATTTCATGAAGCGGGCCACTCTCATGGCGCTCGCCGACTACATCCTCCACACGGCGGGGGAGGATGCCGACCGCAACGGTTTCGGCGTGCGCGACCTCAACCTGCACAATGCCTCCTGGGTGTTGACGCGTATGGCCCTGGAGGTGGTGCGGATGCCTGCGGAGTACGAGTCGGTCCGGGTGACGACATGGGTGAGCGCCGTTACCCGTGCCATGACCACCCGTAATTTCGAGGTGTTCGGAGCCGACGGAACCTTGTTGGCGTGTGCGGTCACCAACTGGGCCATGATCGACCTTTCGGCCCGGCGGATGCTCGACCTGCATACGTTGCCGGCCTATGACTCCATGACGCAGGATTTTCCCCTGCCGGCACCGCTGCCGTGTCGCCTCGGTCCCGTGGCCGGAGGTCGGGAGTGGGGGCATACGGTGGTTTACAGCGATCTCGATTTCAATTGCCACGTCAACAGCGTGAAGTATATCCAATGGGCAGTGGATACGTTGCCGCTGGAGGCGGTGGAGAGGGGGCGTTTCGCCCGGACGGACATCAATTTCATCCGCGAGGCGCGTTACGGGGAGCGGCTGCGCATCGTGGTCTCCGCAGAGGACGAGTCCCTGTTCGAGATACGAAGCGAAGCCGGCGAGGCCGTTTGCCGCCTTGCGTTCCGCATGGAGTGAGCGCCGGTTGGTTTCCCGGCCGGAGGCCGCGAATTATTTTCACGGAACGGGCGTGTCGGTATGGATTTTGCGAAGTGACAAGGTAATTGTTATTGAATTGCATCACTCACAATCCTTAAATTTCAAAGATTATGGCAACCGACACCAAGTATGGGCGCAGCATCGAACTGCTCAACAACGCGCTCGCGGAGGAGAATACGGCGTCCCTGCAGTACATGTATTTCCACTTCATCTGTGAGGACAAAGGGTATCGTCCCCTTGCACAGTATTTCAAGAAAACGGCCATCGAGGAGATGAGGCATGCCGAGGAGTTTGCCGAACGCATCCTGTTCCTGGAGGGCGAGGTGAAGATGGGGCTTGCCAAAGGCGTGAAGCATGTGACGGAGGTTACCGCGATGCTCGATTATGCCCGCGAGCTCGAAAAGGAGACCATCGAGCATTACAACGCGTCGGCGAAAGAGGTGGCTGCTCTCGGCGACGCCGTTTCCCACAAGCTGTTCCAGGAGATCCTCGCCACCGAGGAGTCGCACATGGACCAGTATCGTCTGGAGATGGAGAACTCGAAAGAGTACGGCAAAGAGTACCTTGCCCTGCAGGTGGTGGACAACCTCAAGCATGCGGAGTGAGATACCCGCTTGACGAACGGGGGCGGCCGATCGGCCGCCCTTTTTTTGTGCGGCAGTCGGTCGGCGGCGTTGTCGGATGGCACGACCGTGCACCGGTCCTTCGGGCCGATGGGGACTCTCGATTTTCAAGGAATACAGTTGCATCAACCGAATCGCTACGCGACTGCCGGCCGCTCCGGAGTCCGATGACCGCTCTCGACCTTCAGGGAGTCTATTTATTCGCGGCGTCATTTCACCACCATTCGGCCAGCAATGGAGATGCTGATTATCAGCAATTTTTCCATCTCTGCGAATCCGTCGCCACTTTCCGCATCCAGGCGTACGCCAAATACCTCCGGGAGGCGGGATACGGCGTTACGGTAGTCACCGAAAGCGATCGCGACGAAATTTTGTCGTTTCTTGTAAGTCGTTTATTTATTGCCTGTTGTTCCTATTTCGTGTCTGTCTTGTTGTTCACATTTCAATTTCATGCCCGTACTTCCTGCGGAGATTTTCTCCGCAGGAAGCGAAACGGCACGGCGCGACATGCTCCGTTCGCACGGAACGGAGCCGGGCAACGTGTTCTCTCCGCAGCATCGTCGTGCCGCCGGAGAAAAACAGTTGCCGATACGTTTATTCGTTCCCGCGCAATCCGGTTTCGTCGTAGAAGGGCCGGTTGCCCACGCCCGCTTCGTCCAACGCTTCGGGAATCTCCTCGTCCACGGAGATCTCCTCCAGCAGATCGGCGTCGATTCTCGTTTCGTCGCGCGTTCCGTCCGCAAAGCCGTTGTTGTCGGTGGAGTCCACCGTCCTGTCCGAATGTACTCTTATTTCTGCCATAACTGTCCGTTTTTTTTGTTCGACAAGTATTCACGCCCGCCGACCAACCGTCGCTGCGGAAAGCGTGCTTCGGAACACGAAGAGGCAAAAACGATACCATGCCGCAACGATGGCGTCCGTGCGGACGAAGCCGTGCGGCAACCGCCCTCGGGCGAAACACCTCTGAAAGAGGGCCGCCTGCGCGTTACGACGAAGATCCGAAAACGAAAAGAGAATCCGGCAGAAAGGACGGGCGCATCACCGCGTCTTCTGCGAGAAGAAGCGGGTCACCTTGTAGGTATCGCGCTCCTCGAGGCCCCGGATGCGGCGCAACCAGAAGCCGTAGAGGTAGCCCAGTCCGTATCCGTAGAGCTGAATGAACGAGGTCCACACCGCCAGCCAGCCGATGGTCACGCTGCGGTTGCGCACCGCAGCATCGACGAACCATAGTGCCATGAGCGTTCCGAAGGGGAGGATGAACCACCACGGCGCATAGGCGATGCCGAAGAGGAGCAACAGCAGTCCGCCCCATTGAACGGACGTGCCGAGCGCCCACAGAACCGCCACCGCAACGAAGGCGAGCCGAAACCACGGACCTGCGCAGAGGGCTGCGAGCAGCAGCGCCGCCGATCCCACCGTAAAGACCGAAGGCAGTGCGAAGAGCGCTTTTCTCGATTCCGGATGGCGGATGTCGAGGTTGATTCGCGCCGTGCCGAACACGAAAACCTGTTTGAAAAAGAGCCGTATGCTCGTCCGCCGCTTGTGGCAGACCTTCGCATCGGGCAGAAAGCGGGCCTGGGCACCGGTGGCCATGACACGCATGCTGAAATCGATATCCTCGCCGATGCGCATGTCGCTGAAACCGCCTACCTCCACGAAAAGGGAGCGCGAGATACCCAGATTGAAACTCCGGGGTGAGAATTTGCCGATGCTGTGCCTGTTTCCCCGGATGCCGCCCGTGGTGAAGACCGAGGTCATGGAGTAGCTCACCGCTTTCTGCAAGGGGCTGAAGTCGGGAGCCGCCATGTCGGGACCGCCGTAAAAGACGATGCCGCAAGCCTCCACCTCGGTGTACACGGTTTCGAAATAGTCGGCCGGAACGAGGCAGTCGGAATCCATGATGACGAAGAAATCGCCCCGCGCATTGGCCGCACCGGTGTTCCGTGCCGCTGCCGGCCCCCCGTTGGGCTGCCGGACGTAACGAATATCCAGCCTATCGGCATACTCCCGGACCACCTCGTCCGAGGAGCACTCGGGGGCGGAACCGTCTTCCACTACGACCACCTCGAAATCGCGCCGCGTCTGGCGCACCAGCGACTCCAGAAGTTCCCGGACCTCCTGAGGGCGGTTATAGACCGGTATGATCAGCGATATGAACATCTTTTCCGTAACTTCAATAACTCCGCAAAGATACGAATAAGCGAGAGCAAAAGCGAGTTTGCTCGCATTTTGCCGAGCGAGAGTATCTAAGGCGTAGCCAAAGATATGAAATATATTCGCAGAAAGTCGGGAGCGGCCGTCGGGCTTTGGCCTGGGGGCGGGGTCGTGCGGTGATTCGTTTGAAGCAACTATATTCGCTGAAAGTCGGGAGCTGCCGTTGGGCTTTGGCCTGGGGGCGGGGTCGTGCGGTGATTCGACGGATACGGATGTACGGGCGATGCGTTTCCCGTCGTACTCCGCTCGATAGGTCCTGCCGGTTTTCGTCGGATGGGGGAGGGATGGGGAGGAGGACCGGTCCGGGTCGGTTGCGGCATGTTTCCGCCGGCAGGGGCGGAGGGGAGCCGTCCGTCCGGTTGGGCGGCCGGCGAAGGGGACGATACAAAAAGCGCGGCTTGACAACTCAGGCCGCGCTTTTTGTGCCGTATCCGCGGGATGCGGCGCAAAAGGTCCTCCGTACTATTTCTTGTCGAAGAAGTCCTTGATCTGGTCGTTGGGCACGATGTCCGATTTGAAGGCGTAAGCACCGGTCTTGTCGGATTTTACCATCTTGATCACCTTGGTGAAGTTCTTGCCCGAACCTGTTTTGAGCGTTGCAACTACTTTCTTTGCCATGGTATGTCTGCTTATTTAATTTCCCTGTGTACGGTTACCTTTTTGAGGTAAGGATTGTATTTCCTGCGTTCGAGCCTGTCGGGCGTGTTCTTTTTGTTTTTGGTAGTGATGTACCTCGACATGCCCGGTACGCCGCTCTCCTTCTGCTCGGTGCACTCCAGAATGACCTGGACGCGGTTGCCTTTTCCTTTCTTTGCCATTGTTCAGTCGATGATTTAGTAGACGTTCTTGGGAGCCTTCGCCTCTTTGAGGGCGGCCTTGAGGCCCTTTTTGTTAATCGTTTTGATTCCGGCGGCGGATACTTTCAGGGTAATCCAGCGACCTTCCTCCTCCAACCAGAAACGCTTCGTCTTCAAATTGGGATTGAATCTGCGTTTGGTACGCCTTACCGAGTGGGAAACGTTGTTCCCGGTAACGGCGGTTTTGCCGGTGATTTCGCAAGCTTTCATTCTGTTGTTTTGATTTCGTTAAGCCTTGTTTCGCAATAAGGCTCGCAAATATACGACTTTTTTCAGGAAATGCAATGCCTCCCGGAAAGTGTTATGCGGCAATCGTATGAACGCCGGGTGAATGCATGACCGCAGCGGCGGGCGCTTTCCGCCGGGGGAACGGTCCGGTAGGCGGACTATCGCTCCAGCAGTTCCAGTCGGAGCATGTTGGCCGCCGTGGCCGTTGCCCGTTCGATGTTCTGTGTCCGCAGCCGTCCGAACACCGATTTGCATGCCCGTGTTCCGCGTGGCGTGGCGAGTCCGATCCATACCGTGCCGACGGGCTTCTCCGGAGTGCCGCCCGTGGGCCCGGCCACGCCTGTGGTCGCGAGGGCATAGTCGGCGCCGCAGAGGCGGCGGGCCCCCTCGGCCATCTCGCAGGCGGTCTGTTCGCTGACTGCGCCGTGCAGCCGCAGGGTTTCGGAAGAGACGCCGAGCACGGAGGCTTTGACGTCGTTGCTGTACGACACCACGCCGCCGAGGTAGTAGTCGGAGGCTCCCGCCAGGGCGGTGAAGGAGGCGCTCAGGGCGCCGCCCGTGCACGACTCCGCCACGGCCAGCGTCGCGCGGCGGCTTCGCAGCAGGTCGGCCGTCGCGGAGGCTACGGTGGCCTCGCCGTAACCGATGAAGTATTCCGGGATCAGTCGTTCGAGCAAGCGGAACTGCCGGTCGATCTCCTCCTCTTCCCGGCGGCCTTCGATGTCGTAGGCCGAGAGGCGGAGCCTCACCTGCGAGGGACTTGGAAGGTAGGCCAGGCGGAGGTAATCGGGCAGGGCCTCCTCCCATTCGGCGATCGTTGCGGCGAGTACCGATTCGGCCAGTCCGTAGGTGATGGCGGTACGGTGTACGACCTTGCTCCGGTTGAAATGGGCGGCCAGGCGCGGCATCACTTCCGCCTCCATCAGTTCTTTCATCTCGAAGGGGACGCCCGGCAGGGAAACGACCGCCTTGCCGCCCCGGGTGAACCACATGCCGGGGGCCGTGCCGTGCATGTTCTGCAACACCTGTGCGGAGGAGGGGACCATCGCCTGTTCGCGGTTCAGTTCGTTGTATTCGATGCCGCGGGCGGCGAGTATCCGCTCGTTGCGTTCGTAGGTGGCGGAATCGCGCACCATGTCGCCGCCGAAGATTCCGGCGAGCGTCTGTTTCGTGATGTCGTCTTTCGTGGGGCCGAGGCCGCCGGTGACGATCACCGCGTCGGCGGTGCGCAGGGCACCCTCTACGGCCTCTCCGATCTCCCGCCGGTCGTCGCCCACGGTGAGTTTCCGTACCACGGTGAATCCCGCTTCGTTCAGCCTTGCGGCGATCCATGCCGAATTGGTGTCGACGATCTGTCCGATGAGGATTTCGTCGCCGATGGTGATGATCTCTGCTTTCATGTCTCCGTATGGTTTTATCCGGCGGTAAAATTAGGAAAAACGGGCGGCAGTTGTTGCTGTGGAACGGGAATCTTCGGCGGGAGGCTCCGTCGGGCGACCGTGTAACGGGGACGACGGGAAAACAGGGTCGGTGCGTTGCCGTCGGGAGGCTCCGGGGCGGGTCGGAGATGCGGTTCCGATGCGCGGGGAGTTTGCCTTCGGGCGAGGGGGAGAGGGGAGGAGTCAGGAGGGTGTGCCTTCTGCCGCAGACGGCGGGATCGTATGGGTGCGGCAGCCCTCCGAGGCGAGAGGAGACGGTCGCATCCCGATGCGGAGCGGGCGACCGTGCGAGGGAAGATGGATGTGCGCGGAGGCGGCAGGACTTCGTCCGGAAGATGCGGTCCATCCGCACGGGCCGTGGGACGAAAGGAACGACTCCCTTCGGTCTTGTTGCGAACTATTCGGGAAAGCCGTGGGCGAGGATGCGTTCGGAGTCGCGGATGCTCTCCATGAGCCAGCGCAACAGCAGCGCTTGCTGCTCGCTGTCGGTCAGTCGCCACGGGATGTCGCGCGTTCGCAGCGAGGAGGAGAGCCTGTAGAGCAGGATGGCGGCGGAGGCGGACACATTGAGGCTCTCCACGAAACCACACATCGGGATGCGGACGAATCCGTCGGCCGCCGCTTTTACCTCGTCGCTTATTCCGGCGTGTTCCGTGCCGAACACCAGCGCGAAGGGCCCTTGTGTTACGTCGAACTCCTCCGGGGAGGTGTCGCCGCTATGGGGCGTGGTGGCGATGATCCGGTAACCCGCGCCGCGCAGGGCGGCGATCGCGGCGGCGGTATCGGCGTGGCGGTGCAGGTCGATCCATTTGTCCGTCCCTTTGACGATGTGGAGGTTGGGGTTGAAGGGACAGAGCGTTTCCACCGTGTGGAGGTCCTGGATGCCGAATGCCTCGCAGGTGCGGATGATGGCGCTTGCGTTCTGCGGATGGAAGGTGTTTTCCATGCACACCGTCATCCAGCGGGTACGCATGGAGAGTACCTCCCGGAGCGTGTCGAGCCTTTCGGGAAGTAGGAATTGCGAGAGATAGTCGATCCGCGACCGGTACCACAGGGGGTCGTGCGGGAGGTTATTGGCGGTATTTGCCATCTTCGTCGAGCAGTTTGAGGTAGCTTATATAGCGTTGCGGTGCGATCTCGCCCCGTTCCACGGCGGCCGTGACCGCGCAGCCGGGCTCGTGGGTGTGCGAGCAGTTGTAGTACTGGCAGTCGGGAGAGTAGCGCATGAACTCGGGGAAGTAGCGGAATACCTCGTCCGGAGCGATATCCACCAGTCCGAACCCCTTGATGCCGGGGGTGTCGATGATGCTGCCGCCCCCCTCCAGCGGATACATGCGGGCAAAGGTGGTGGTGTGCATCCCCTTGTGGTGGTAGTCCGAGATGCGGTTGATGCGGACGTCGGCCCCGGGGACGAGGGCCTTGATGAGGGTGGATTTGCCTGCGCCCGAATTACCCGTCAGCAGGGTGGTCGTCCCGGCGATGAGCTCGCGCAATGCCTCCAGACCGCTTCCCTCGGTGGCCGATACGGGATAGACCGGGTAACCCGCGGTTTCGTAGATCGCCGTGAACTCCTCCAGCTCTTCGGGGCGTCGGGCGGCCAGGTCGACTTTGTTGAGGACGATGGCGGCCGGAATGGCGTAGGCCTCGCAGGTCACCAGGAAACGGTCGATGAACTCGGTGTTGGTGACGGGCGAAAAGAGCGTGGCCACGATCAGGGCCCGGTCGAGGTTCGAGGCGATGACGTGTGCCTCCTTCGAGAGGTTGGAGGCGCGGCGGATGAGGTAGTTGCGGCGCGGTTCCACCTCCGTGATCGTGGCGCCGGTGCCGGCGGTCTCCTCGTAGCGGACGCGGTCGCCCACGGCTACGGGGTTGGTCGTGCGGCTGCCGTTGAGGCGAAGTTTGCCGCGCAGCTTGGTCTCCAGCGTCCTTCCCTCCGGGGTGAG
This sequence comes from uncultured Rikenellaceae bacterium, assembly GCA_910577285.1. Lineage (GTDB taxonomy): Bacteria > Bacteroidota > Bacteroidia > Bacteroidales > Rikenellaceae > Tidjanibacter. The sequence continues at coordinate 81,016 of CAJTLO010000003.1, forward strand.
GACGACGTAGTGGCTGCCGGTACTCTCGATGACGATTCCTGTCTTCATGGTGTTCGCTGTTCGTTAGGCCGATTGGAGCCGGGTATCCCCCTCTTCGTTCTCTTTCGGTGCCGGCGTCTGGTCGAAGAGCTTCTCCTTGGCCTTGAGCAGGAAGGGAAAGACCGTGTCGGTCATCTTCCGCAGGGGGGGATAGACGACCGAGTCGCTGATGGCTGCGGGTTCGACCCAATGGTACTCGTCGTTCATCCTGGCGAAGAATCCCGTCAGCACCGCCAGCAGGAGTCCGATTTTCACCACGCTCAGGACGAGGCCTCCCATGCGGTCGAGGATGCCGAATCCGGTGAGGCGGAACACCTTCTGGAAGAGATACCCCACGAGGGCCAGCACGAGGATGCTCACCGCCAGGATGAGAATGAAGCCCAGTACGGGAGAAACCGTGTCGCCCGCACCGAGCCATCGGCCTATCGTCCGGCTGAAACGCATGGCGAAGAGGATGCCCAGCACCAGGCCCGCGATGCCGCACGCCTGTACGATGATGCCTTTGCGCCATCCTGCCGCGGCGGCGATGAGAAGCAGGACGAGCAGTATGATGTCGAGTGTGTTCATCTGCGAATGGGATTATGTCACGAAAGTAGTAAAAAAATCGCTACCTTTAACCCGCGTTGCGTTGCGGCGGGGGTGCCCGCATCCGGGCGGAGGTTCCCGAGGCGGGGCACGGCTTGCGGCGGTCTGCCGGAAGCCGTCGCAGCGTTCATTCCGAAAAGCAGTTTATGAAAAGGTTTTTCTTCGTCTTGCTGGCCTTGCTGCTGGCGGCTCCTGCGGCGTGGTCCCGCGAAGTGTACGACATCGGTCGCGGGTGGAAGTTCTATACCGTGGACCGGCGCGATTCGGCGTGGGTCGATTTGCCTCACACGTGGAACACTGCGGATGCGGCCGTGGGCCGGAGGGATTATTACCGGGGGGCCGGCAACTATTTCCGTTATCTGGAAGCGCCCGCGGCGTGGCGCGGCAAGCGGGTGTTCATCCGCTTCTACGGAGCCGGTACGGTGGCCGACCTGATGGTGAACGGCCGCCATGCGGGGGAGCATCGCGGCGGCAACAACGCCTTCGAGTTCGAGATCACCCGCCTGCTGGACTACGGGGGGAAGAACCTCCTGTGGGTAGTGGTGAACAATGCCGTCCGGCTGGACGTGTTGCCGACGGCGGGCGAGGATAACGTCTACGGCGGCCTTTTCCGCGAGGTGGAGATCGTCGTGACCGAGCCGGCGGCGATAGGTTTCGACGGTTACGGCGGGTGCGGCGTGCGCTTCACGGCGGAGCGGGTCGACAGCCTTTGTGCTTCGGGCGTCGCTTCGGTGGCGGTGAACATTCCGGAGGGGCGGCCGGTGCAGCTCGACCTGAGCATCCGCGACGCCCGCGACAGCGTCGTGTTCGCCGGCCATTCGAAGTACCGTGCCCCGACCGGCGTGTCGGTGGCGGAGCTCCCCTTCGAGGTGGAGCGTCCGCATCTGTGGCAGGGTACCGAGGATCCTTACCTCTATACCGTGACGGTGGCGCTGGCGGACGGTCCGCGGACCGATTCGGTCACGTTCCGTACGGGGCTGCGTGCTTTCTCCGCCGATGCCGTGCAGGGATTCTTTCTGAACGGGAAGCGCTATCCGCTGCGAGGCGTTGTGGTGTGGCGCGACCGGGCGGGAAGCGGGCCGGTGTGCGGTGTGCGGGAGCTGCGGCGCGATGTGGAGCTTATCCGGGAGATGGGAGCCAATGCCGTCCGGGTGGCCGGAGGAACGCACCACCCCGCCTTTTACGATCTGTGCGACGAGGAGGGGATCGTGGTGCTGGCGGACGGGCCTTTCGCGGGCGTTGCGACGCTCGACGAACGGGGCTATTTCGCTACGCCGGAGTTCCGGCGCAATGCCGCGCAGCAGTTCCGGGAGTTGGTTCATCAGCGGTATAACCATCCCTCCGTGCTCTTTTGGGGTATTTTTGCCGAGCCCAAGCTGCTGGGCGACGATCCGATTCCTTTTATCCGGGAGATGAACGGAATCGTCAAACTGTTGGACCCGGTGCGCCTGACGGTGGGGGTCAGCAGCCAGGACGGCGAGGTGAACCGGATCACCGACCTGGTGGTGTGGAACCATGCGTTCGGCTGGAAAACGGGAATGCCGGCCGATATAGCCATCTGGCGCGACCAACTCCATCGCGATCCGGTGTGGAACACGGTGCGTTCGGCGGTGAGCTACCGCGCGGGCGGCGAGGCGGGGCAGTATGCGGCGCAGCTTTCCCGACCCGACCCGGTGCGCGGCCGGCATCCGGAGAACTGGCAGGCATATGTCCACGAGGTACACCTTGCGGCGTTGGCCCGCGACGGAGCCTTCTGGGGCGTGTTCGTGGGCGACATGTTCGATCACGGCTCCGCACGGGTCCAGCCGGCTACGTTGCGGGGGGTGAGCGACTGCGGACTGGTGACGTACGACAGGCAGGTGCGCAAGGATGCCTATTGGCTTTATAAGGCCAACTGGAATGCGACGGAGCCTTTCCTGCATATCGTTTCGGCCCGGGACGGGGTACGGTGCGACAGCGTGCAGACCGTTACGGTCTATACCAACCTTTCGGTGGCGGAGCTCTATCTCGACGGCGTTTCGCTCGGTACGCGTACGGCCGGCGATGGGGTGATGCGGTGGGAAGGGGTGACGCTCCGTCCCGGCGACAACCCGTTGAGGGTGTGTTCGATCGTGGCCCGAGACGACGATTATCTGACTGTGGAGGATGCCGCCGTACTCACTTTCCGCCCCGAGGGGCGCCTTTGAGGGCGGCGGGTGGCCGGAGCGGCGAACGGGCATCTGTCGGTTCCGGGAGCCGGAGGCCGATTGGCGACGGGAGGCTGGCTGTGCGGTTCGCGGAGCGTCCATGCTTTGCGGCGAGGAGCGTCCGGAATGTTGCGGAACGGCGGTCCGGCCGGCCGAGGCGCAGATTGCCGGAGACGGCTCCCGGCAGGCCTGCGGCCGTCATCGGCCGCAGGCGATTGGCGGGGTGGAAAAACAGGAGCGGGGAGCATCTGCATATAGATGCTCCCCGCTCCTGTTCCGCTCCTGTTCCGCGGAGGTATCGCGTGCGTTCGTCGGGGACGAAGGGAGGCGGCACCGTCAACGGTAGAGGTAGCGTTTGATGCTTCGTTTGGCCGTTTTCTCGAATTCGGTGGGGTAGAGCATGATCTCCGCGATCCGTTCGTAGGCGGCTACCTGGGTGTTCAGTTCCTTGAGGTTCTCGTTCATGATCTCCTGCAGCTTCGCATGGTCCACTCCTTCGTTGTCGGCCTGTTCGTAGTCGGGTACCACGAGCGCCACGAGTCTGCCGTTGCGATCCACGATAAGGCTCTCCATCACGCAACGCATGTTGTTGAGACGGGCTTCGATCTCCTCCGGATAGATGTTCTGTCCGTTGGAGCCCAGCAGCATGGATTTGCAGCGGCCCCGGATGAAGATGGTGCCGATCTCGTCCGTGGTTCCCATGTCGCCCGTGTGGAGCCATCCGTCGGGTTCGAGCACCTCGGCCGTGGCTTTTTCATTCTTGTAATACCCCATCATCACGTTCTCGCCCCGGGTCAGGATCTCGCCCGGTATGTTGCAGGGATCGGGCGAGTCGATCCGCAGCTCCATGATGGGGGCGAGTATCTTGCCGCACGAACGCGGGATGAACTCCCAGTAGTCGGTGTAGCTGATGAGCGGACCGCATTCGGTCATGCCGTAGCCGACGCAGAAGGGGAATTTTATCCGCGTGAGGAAATCCTCCACCTCGGCGTTCAGCGGGGCTCCGCCGATGATGACGTGGCTCAGTTCGCCGCCGAAGGTTTCCAGCAGCTTCTCCTTGATTCCCGCGTAGATTTTGGTGTTGACGCCCGGTATCCTCACGGCCACCTTGGCGACGCCGCTGCTGATCTTCGGGAACACCTGCTTGCGGACGATCTTCTCGATGAGCAGCGGTACGGTGACTACCACGTTGGGTCTTACACTCGCCATGGCTTCGATGAGTATCTTCGGGGCCGGCATTTTGCCCAGCAGGGTAACGTGCGCCCCTACGGCGAGCGGCGCGAGCATGTCGATGGCGCAGCCGTAGGCGTGGGCCAGGGGCAGGAACGAGAGGACGCGGCTGCCCCGGGTGTGGATGTCGTGCTGGCGGACGAAAACCACGTTTCCCGTCAGGTTGTTGACCGAGAGCATCACCCCCTTGCTGAATCCGGTAGTTCCGGAGGTGTAGTTGAGCAGGCAGAGCGCTTCGTTGGGAATGTCGGGGTAGACGATGTCCTCCACCCGGAACCCCTTCGGATAGCGGGCGTTGAAGTGCCGGCGGATGTTGCGCTGGAAATCGGTGATCCGTTTGCCCTCCTTTTCGTAGATACAGTGGTTGTCGGTGAGCGAAAAGGCTGCCTGTATCGTATCCAGCTCCTCTTCCTGGATGATGTCCCAGAAGTTGTCGCCCAAGAAGAGCAGTTTCGATTCGGAATGCTTGATGATGTGGTTCACATCGTTGGCCGGGAAGTCCTGCAGCATGGGCACGATGACCGCGCCGTAGGTGACGGTGGCCAGATAGGCGATCACCCAGCGGGTGTTGTTGCGTCCTATGAGCGCGATCTTGTCGCCCTGCCGGATGCCGCACTCCTCGAAGAGCAGGTGCAGCCCGGCTATCTCTCTGGCCATCTCGAAATAGGAGAAGGTCTCCTGTTTGAAGTAGTCGGTGAGAGCCGCCAGTTCCCTGTTCTCCCGGAAGCTCTGTTCGTATATCTTGATAAGGTTTTCCTGCATCATAACGTATTCGGTTAAATCACAAAGATAAAATAAAAAAGCAAAGGAGCAAAAATCGCTCCTTCCGCTCTGTGGGCCGGGATGTCGGGTTATTCCCTCCGGTCGGGATGCTTGCGGAAGTAGGTGCGGGGCTCGGTGCCGGTCAGGAGCCGTCGGATGTTTTTGCGGTGGGTGACGAGCAGCAGTACCGAGATGGCGCAGCAGAATGCCACCAGGGGCGGGTAGTGCTGTCCGAATACGAATACCGTGTAGACGGGCAGCAGGATGCCGGCGGTCATCGAGGCCAGCGACACGTAGCGGCAGAGGATGAAAACGACGACGAAGGAGGCCAGGCACAGCAGTACGGCGGGCGGGTAGACGGCGAGTACCGCTCCGGCGAGGGTAGCCACTCCCTTGCCGCCGCGGAAGCCCGCGAAGAGGGGGAAGATGTGGCCGAGGACCACGGCGGCGGTCAGGGCGAACTTCATGTTGAACAGGGCGGGACTTCCGGCTCCGTAGGGGAGAAACGCTGCCAGCGATACGGCGAGGAAGCCTTTCAGAAAATCGAGCGCGAAGACCGCGATGCCCGCTTTGGGTCCCAGCACCCGCATGGTGTTGGTAGCGCCGGCGTTGCGGCTGCCGTGTTCGCGTACGTCGGTGCCGTAGAAGGTTTTGCCGATCCATACGGCATTGGAAACGGAGCCCAGCAGGTAGGCTGCCGGGATCAGCAGGGCGATGAGCAGTGTAGTTGTCATGTCGTTGTCGGATGCCGCTCTCCGGGTAGGAGGGCAGGGCGATGAACGCCGCAAAGATAAGGCGTATGGTATAAAAGGAACTTATGGTCTTTCGATAATCTATTCGGTCGGCTCGTAGTCGAGCCGCTGCGGGGAGGAGCGGAGCGGCGTCCGACGAATCCTCGGCGGGCATTCTTGTGCGGTGGGGCGCCGGCGGATAGTGGCTTGCGGCTGGCGAGGGCATGTGACCTGCGGCGTATCTCTTTTTGCGTACCTATTTTATTAGGTGTGCCTGCCCGCTTGGTCCGCCCGCTTGGTCCGCCTGCGGTTTGCCTTGCGGGAGCGGGGTGGCCTGTTATTTTTAGAGGCAACATGTTCGTTATTGCTCTTAAGTTATTTTAAAACAGTTTTCTGAAAAAATACGCCCGAAAAAGCCTCTGGATAGTGATGTTTTTCCTTCCTTTTTAATATCAAACAAATTGTGGGGCATGGAAACTATCATTATCTTTGCGTGCCTCGAAGGGGGTAGTAGTGCATTTCGGAGAGATATTAACGTCGGCGCCCGGCGTTTCCTTCCGTGGAGAGAGGGGGTCGGTCCGCATATAAAAAAGAATAAAGTTATGGATTTCAGTGCTGCAATGCGCGATTTGCGCTCCAAGCAATTTTGGTTCTCGTGGGTGGGAGTGATGGTCGGTGCGGTGATCATGTCGGCCGGTTTCGTGCTCTTTACCAACCCGTATAAGATCATCCCCGGCGGAGTGTACGGTCTGGGCCGTGTGTTCCACCATCTGGTGCCTTCGATACAGACCGGTACGTTCGGTCTGATGATGGATATTCCGCTCATGATTATCGGTCTTTTCGTATTCGGAAGGACGTTCGGTGCCAAGACGGTATTCGCGGCGCTTATCACGCCGCTCGTGATGAACGGCATGACGGACCTGGTGGGTGAGAATCCCGCCGACGGTACCTCCTTCATCAGCCAGTTCCTCAATCTGTCGGACAACTTGCTGGTGGCAGCCATCTTCGGCGGTGTGCTGATCGGTGCCGGCGTGGGTATCATCGTGAAGTTCGGTGCTACCTCCGGCGGTACGGACATCATCTCCATGCTCCTCTCCAAGTTCATGAAGATGAAGTTCTCCACGGCCATGTTCATCGTGGAGTCGTCGGTGGTGATTATCGGTATGATCATTCTGCGCGACTGGAGCATGCCGCTCTACGCGCTGATCTCGATCTTCGTGGCGGCACAGGTGACCGACTTCGTGCTGGACGGCGCAAGCTACGACAAACTGCTCTTCATCATCACCGACAAGCAGGAGGAGATGAAGGATTATGTGATGAACGACCTCAAACGCGGCGGCACCTACATCAAGTCCCGCGGGATGTATACGGGCAAGGACCGCGACATGATCTTCGTGGTGGTCAACAAAAGGCAGATCTCCGAAGTGCAGGACCAGGTGAAGAACGTCGATCCCAACGCATTCGTGGTGGTCGTCAATGCGCAGGATACCTTCGGCGAGGGATTCAAATCTTTCCCGGAATAGCGTTTCCGCCGCCGGTCGCGGGGGACAGGACCGCCGCGAAGATATCAATTCGATAAGGACAAATGAAACTCGAAGATTTAAGGCCTCTTTCCGGTAACGGGAAGAGGCTCTATGTAGAAACATACGGCTGCCAGATGAATGTCGGCGACAGCGAGATTCTCGTTTCCATCATGCAGGACGAGGGGTATCGCTATACCGAAGAGATCGCGCAGGCCGATGTCATTCTGGTGAATACGTGTTCCATACGCGACAATGCCGAGCAGCGTATATGGGGAAGGCTCCGGGAGTTCCACCGTTATAAAAGGGCCCGCAAGGGACTGGTGGTGGGCATCGTGGGGTGCATGGCCGAAAGGCTGCGGGAGGAGTTGCTCGAACGCGAAACCATCGTGGATGTGGTAGCCGGTCCCGACTCCTATCGCGATCTGCCCCGGCTGGTGGCGATGGCATCGGCAGGCAGTCACGGAGTGAACGTGCAACTGTCGCAGGAGGAGACCTACGGCGATATACGACCCGTGCGCCTCGACCGCAACGGCGTGAGCGCATTCATCTCCATCATGCGCGGATGCAATAACTTCTGTTCCTATTGTGTGGTGCCCTATACGCGGGGCCGGGAGCGCAGCCGCGATCCGCAGACCATTCTGCGCGAGGCGCGGGAGCTGTTCGATGCCGGTTATCGGGAGGTGACGCTGCTGGGGCAGAACGTCAACTCCTACCGTTGGATGGAGGGGACCGAAGAGGGAGTCGACTTTCCCGGACTCGTGGAACGGGTGGCGGGCGTGTCGCCGCTGCTCCGGGTGCGTTTCGCCACATCGCACCCCAAGGACCTGAGCGATCGGTTGATCGAGGTGATGGCTTCGCATCCCAACGTGTGTCGGGCGGTCCATCTGCCTGCGCAGTCGGGTAGCGACCGGATGCTCGCCTCGATGAACCGGAAATATACCCGGGCCTGGTATCTGGAGCGGGTGGCGGCCATTCGCCGGCGCATGCCCGATTGTGCGGTCACGACGGATCTGATTGCCGGCTTCTGCGGAGAGACGCCCGAGGACCATGCCCGAACGCTGGAACTGATGCGTGAGGTGGGATACGATTCGGCCTATATGTTCAAATATTCGCAGCGTCCCGGTACGCTGGCGACCCGCACCATGACCGACGACGTTTCCGAGGAGGAGAAGACGGCACGTCTTGGCGAGATCATCGCGTTGCAGAACGAGCTTTCGGCCCGGAGCAACGAACGCGACGAGGGGAAAGTGTTCGAGGTGTTGGTGGAGGGTCCCTCCCGCCGCAGCGACCGTCAATTATGCGGGCGTACGTCGCAGAATAAAATGGTCGTTTTCGATCCGGCGGGCGAACTCGTGCCGGGCGATTACGTGCGGGTGCGGATTACCGGCTCCACGTCGGCGACGTTGTTCGGGGTGGCCGAATAGGTTCGGATCGCGTTGGATTGGAGAGGGAGCCCCGCGCTTGGGGAGTAGAAGTGGCGCGGAATCGGTCGGAGTGCGGCTGCCGCGCGAGGCGCGGAGCGTGGGCGGACGTCCGGCGAAGAGGGCGTAGCGGGACAGTTGCCGAGGAGTCCCGACGGAGCGAATATCCCTTTCGGTGTATATGCAAGGGGCAGTCCATCTGAAGATGGGCTGCCCCTTGTCCTGTTTGCGGCTACGGGCGGCCCGGCATGTGCCGACCCTCCCGCAATCCTTGTTCCGGCGGCGTTGCGCTGATGCCGGAAAACCACGGCGGGAAGCGACTTCCCAGCAGCTTCCCGCGAATAAATAACCTAACCTATGAAATTTGCTTACTCTTCGTTTGCAACGTGTGTCTTTTGTTTTCCGAACGTCTCCCTCAGGTAGGTGTCGAGGTAGCACAGTTCGCAGTCTTCCCGGATGACGTGTTCCATTAGCATCTGTTCGTCATCCATCCCTTCCGGACAATTGATTCCACAAGCATAGTCTATCTGTTCCATAGGCTTATTTCCGTTTTTTTCGTTTCTGAATTTTCCAATAAAACGGTGCCTGTCGAATTATATTGTGCTTCAGGTGAGGGCGAGCTGGTTTTCCCGGATCATTTTCCGAAGATTGATGAGCGCATACCTCATCCGACCGAGGGCCGTGTTGATGCTCACGTTGGTCTGTTCGGCTATCTCTTTGAAACTCAGCTCGCCGAAATAGCGCATCATCACCACTTCCTTCTGCTCTTCGGGCAGGTTGTTCACCAGTCTGCGCAGGTCGTCTTCGATCTGTGCGGTCACCATCCGGTCTTCTACGGTGGCGTCGGCGAATTTTCGCGTATTGAGGATGTCGTATCCCGCATCGGATTCCGTCAGGTTATTCTGCTGTCGGGCCTGCCGGAAGTGGTCGATGACCTGGTTGTGTGCGATACGCAGCACCCACGAGAGGAACTTGCCGTTGTCCGTATAGCGTCCGTCGTCGATGAACCGAACAACCTTGATAAAGGTTTCCTGGTAGATGTCGTCGGCAACCTCGTTGTTTTTGACCATCATGCGTATGTAGTCCAAAACCCGTTTGGAGTGACGTTCGATGAGTATAGAGATTGCATTCTTATCGCCCGCAAGATAGGCACCGAGTAACTGCTGGTCACTAAGCGCTGATACCTTTTTGTTCATTGTCTTCTCCTTCTTTAAATTGGTGGAGTAGATTTATGCGATAGGCGATAGGTTTTAGACGTTAGAAAATATTTACGGGTACAAGATAAGGATTTTTTCCGGGATTCCAAAATCCGTCGCCGGGTTCACGGTTTTCTCCTCATCGTGCGAAGGGTAAGGTCTCAAACGGAATGCCATACCCCGGGGAACTGCCATTTGGCAGGGGTGTGTGGCAGTTGGTTGGCGGATTTCGGATGCAATGTTTTGTTTGTTAAATAGATATTGCATTCTGCCTGGTGGCAGGCATGTGCCTGAAAATGGCAGCCGTTGTCATGCGCTCGCCCTGGGTAAAGGCTTTCGGAAAAATATCGCAAATTCCGATGCACCCCGAGGGCGGGCGGAATTTGCGATATGCGGTGCGGACGCGATTTTCCGCAAGGGCCCCGTCGGGTTATTTCACGGCAGCGTAGTAGCACCTTTTCGGCGACTCCACCTTGCCCTCCTTGACGAGCTTTTTGATGATCTTGTCCACTTCCGCTTTGTCGATGCCGGTGGCTGCGGCCACCTCGCCGGCCTTCATGGGCCGGGTGAGGAGATTCAGGATTTTCTCTTCCATGGTTTTTCTGGTTTTACTGATGACGGGCTTCGGGGCGTACCCCGTTCGGGTTGTTTATCTATCTCTTGACGCAACTTCCGATTACGGAGAGGGTCAGTCCCATTCGATCTCATCCCCGCTTTCCCGGAGAATCGCATAGGTCTCCTCTTCGTTCTCGATCAGGGATATGATGATGTCGGCGAAGCGTCGCGCTTTCTCCTCGTTTTCTTCGCTTTCTTCGAAGTAGGCGGCATACGTTCCGGCTTCGGGGTCGCTGTCGAGGCTTTCCAGGATATCCGGTGCGTGTTGTGCGAGGTAATAATTCAGGAAAGCGTCCCAATTGTAGCCGTTCATGTACGCCTCTTCATTGAGCTCATACATCTTTTGTCCTACGGCGAGGGGTTTCTCTTTTTCGTCCTCGAAGAGCAGTACGATATGGCCGTAACCGTTCGCGTAAACCTGAACATATTCGTGTTCGAAAATGGATCTTCCTTCTGTTTCTGTCATAGCTTGAGTCGTTAATCGAAATAACGCAAAGATAGCTCAAAAATTGTCTGCCCTGCGGGCGGTGTCCGGAAATCCGCAACCCGGTTCATGCCGGGCACCCTGTGCCGTCGCGTTTCACTCCATGCACTTCTTGTCCTGTGCCGGCTGTCCCGGCCTTCCGTGTCCCCTCCCGTGGGGAGTTTCGGCGGAGAGGGTATATGAAAAGCGCCTGCCGGGAGGGCAGACGCTTTCGTTTGCGGCGTACCGCAGCCGTTATTTTACCGTATTAACTACTTGTTCGAATGCCTGGGGGTGGTTCATGGCGAGGTCGGCCAGTACCTTGCGGTCGAGGCGGATGTCCTTAGCCTTGAGCTTGCCCATCAGTTCCGAATAGGTCATTCCGTTGCTGCGGGCAGCGGCGTTGATACGCTGGATCCACAGGCTGCGGAATTTCCTCTTCTTGTCCTTGCGACCCACATAGGCGTAGGTCAGACCTTTTTCGACAGTATTTTTCGCTACTGTCCACACATTTCCCCTTGAACCAAAGTTACCTTTGGCAAGTTTTAAAACTTTTTTTCTTCTGGCTCTTGATGCTACTGCATTTACGGACCTTGGCATAATTTTAAAGTTTTACGAACGGCCAGCGGTATGTTTTCCTCATACGCTTGGGGGCTGGCACACTCTTGGTTTTACATGTTCCGGTGCCGACGGGGCTGCATGTTGCGGCAGCGCTTGGGCCGTAGGCGACCGTCCTTTCGCGAAACAGCGGATGCTATTTTACGAGCAGGCTTTTTACTTTCGCCTCATCGGCGGACGAAACGATAGCCGAGTAATCCAGGTTACGTTTCTGTTTGGTGGTTTTCTTGGTGAGGATGTGGCTGTGGTAAGCGTGTTTCCTCTTGATCTTTCCGGTGCCGGTGAAGTCGAAACGCTTCTTGGCCGCGGAATTCGTTTTCATTTTTGGCATTGCGATAAACTTTAAGTAGTTACGGCCACCTCTCCGGAACGGTCTCCGGTTGGGCGGCACAAATGGTTAAACAGCCCGCAAAGATAACGATATTTTACGAAGAATCAAACCGGTCGCTCTTTTTGGGAGCGGGTACGAAGCAGGAAGGACGGCCAGCGGCCGTCCTTCCTTATGTTTCCCTGTCGGCGGATTATTCTTCCGGTGCGGAGCCGGAGACTTCGATAATCTCGATTTCGCCGCGCGTTCCGTTCGCTGCGAAGGGCTGTGCGAAGATGCAGTAGCTCTCGCCGGGAGCCATGCCGGTGACTGCGGTCTGGAACGGCTTGGTGACATCGTCTACCCACAGGATGTCGGGCCACGTGCCGTTCTCGAAGTATTCGAGCAGTTCCATGGCGCCGAGCATATAGCGGTACTTGACGGTGTCGCCGTCCGGACGCATCTCTACGGTTGCCGAGGTAGGGGTTGACAGCTCCTCTACGAGGACCAGCTCCAGATCGATTTGCAGCGTCTTGCCCGATACGATCGAAACGTTGCCTTTCTGGTCGCCGGCAACGGCCTGTACGAATACCGTGTACTCCGTGCCGCGCTCCATGCCCCGTACGATGATGGTGCCGGAGGTGGGGTTGTTGACTTTGGTGATGGTGTTCAGAGAGCCGTTCTCGAAGGCTTCGAGGTCGTCCGCATTGCCGTAGCCGTAGACCAGCGTGCGGGTGTTGGCGCCGAACTCGACTTTGATTACGAACGAGTCTTCGGTGGCATTGTCCAAGATTGCCGAGGTCGAGAGATCGATATCGGGCTGGCCTTCGGTGGTTACTACGCGCTGTCTTACGGTGCCTTTCAGTTGGCCTTCGGAAGCCTGTGCATAGATGGTGTAGTCGGTGGCTTTGGAGAGGCCCTCGAAGGTCACCTCCTTGATCGAGGGGTCGTTCTGGGTCGTGATGCCTTCCATCGTACCGTTGGTGAATTCGTTGAGTTTTCCGGCTTCGCCGATGGCATAGGTGTAGCTCGTCGCGTCCTTGCCGGCAACGATCTCTGCCGTCACCGTGTTTTCGGTAGCGGATTTGACCTCGATGCTGACGCCCAGTTGCTTTTCTGCCGGACGCACGGGTTCTTTCGGGGTGCAGGAAACCGCCGCAAGGCCGAGCGTAGCAATGAAAGCGGTGATAGCCGCTGCATTCAATAGCTTCTTCATGAGTGTAATTTTTATTTCAGAACAAAGATTTAGTGGTTCGCAAAAGTAACAAAAAACTTTGGAAAGGAGTGAATACCGTTCATTCTATTTGGTTGTAACCTTCGCCGATAGGGCTGCGTCGGCAAGGGGGGATGCTTTCTCCCCGTGCTTAGTAAAGCAACGTCTTTTCGGGCAGTATATTGTGTCGTCGTGCGGCTTGCCGGCAGTTTTGTTCGGGCCGGTAGCCGGAAGGGAGCGGGGCGGAAGGAGAGGCGACCGGTCGCGGATCGCGTTTATTTCGGTTCGCCCGGGGATGCAAAGAGCGGGCGGCGCCCGGCGGGGCGGAAAGAGGGGACGATCTGCGGGGGAGGGGGCTTCGGTGAGGAGGATGGCCGCGGCCGGCTGGGAAGGCCTTGCGGATAATGGGGCGCATGTCGTCGGGGCGGGGTGCGGAAGCTGTCCGGCGGCGGTTCCGACGAGGCGTCCGTTGCGGGGGGCCGGAAAAGGCGACGAAGCGGAAAGACCACAGGGCCTTTCCGCTTCGTCGTTCGGATGCGAGGCGTCGCCGGGGAGGATGCCCGGCAACCGACCGGGCGTCCCGGGGCCGGTTACAGGATACCGAATGCGCGGCGCAGGTTGTCCGCCTCGTCGAGTTTCTCCCAGCTGAAGAATTCGATCTCTTTGGTCACCTCCTTGCCGTGGTCGCACAGGGTGACCTCCTTGCGGTAGGGGCGGTTGCCGAAGTGGCCGTTGGAGGCCGTCGCTTCGAAGATGGGGTTCTTGAGTCCGAACCGTTCCACGATCGAGGCGGGGCGCAGGTCGAAGAAACGACCGATCCGATCGGCGATTTCGGCGTCGGTTTCCGCGACGCGTGCCGTGCCGTAGGTATCTACATAGATGCTGAGCGGATGTGCGACGCCGATGGCGTAGGAGAGCTGGACGAGGACCTGGTCGGCGATGCCGGCAGCTACCATGTTCTTGGCGATGTGGCGGGCCGCATAGGCTGCCGAGCGGTCCACCTTCGAGGCGTCCTTGCCGGAGAAGGCGCCGCCGCCGTGTGCGCCGCGGCCGCCGTAGGTGTCGACGATGATCTTGCGGCCCGTGACGCCCGTGTCGCCGTGGGGACCGCCGATGACGAATTTGCCCGTCGGGTTGACGTAGAGCAGGTAGTCGTCGCCTATGAGGTCGGCCAGTTTGTCGCCCGCCCGTTGCAGGCGAGCCTTCACGCGCGGGATGAGGATGCTGCGCACATCGTCTTCGATGCGCTTGCCCATCTGCCGTTCGGCCTCTTTCTCCGTCACGTTGTCGCCGGCGCGCACGAATTCGTCGTGCTGGGTGGAAACCACGATGGTGTGCACCCTCACCGGACAGCCCGTGTCGTCGTATTCGATCGTCACCTGGCTCTTGGCGTCGGGGCGGAGGTAGGGCATCTCGTTGTGCTCGCGCCTCAGGACGGCGAGCTCTTTCATGATGACCTGTGCGAGAATCAGCGTGGCGGGCATGTATTCGCGCGTTTCGTCGCAGGCGTAACCGAACATGATGCCCTGGTCGCCGGCGCCCTGCTCGTCGTCGCTCTTCACCACGCCCTGGTTGATGTCGGGGCTCTGTTCGTGGATGGCGGAGAGAATGCCGCAGGAGTTGCCGTCGAACATGTAGTCGCTCCGGGTGTACCCGATGCGGTTGATTACGCGTCGTGCGACGTTCTGTACGTCCACGTACGCCTCCGAACGTACCTCGCCCGCAACGACCACCAGACCTGTGGTACAGAGGGTTTCGCAGGCCACCTTCGATTCGGGATCGCGGCGGAGGAATTCGTCGAGGATCGCGTCGGATATCTGGTCCGAGATTTTGTCGGGATGCCCTTCCGAAACGGCTTCCGACGTAAATAAAAATGCCATTTTAAAACGCTTTTGGGGGCGGCGCACGGCGCGGCCCGTTGGACAATGATTTTAAAATGGAAATTCTTGGCTGTTGTAAAAGTAACGAACCCCGGCTGGGGCTCCTAAAGAAAAACGGATTGCTTCTTTAGCTATTTTTTTACGTGGTTTGCAAGCGGCCAAATCTTTCCACTGCCGGACGTTGCCGGTCTGTTCAGTACACAAAGGTAGGTAAAAAATCGTTACGGTGTACACGGCATACGGATTCGGCTGTGGTGGACCTGCCGGAAAATGCACTCTGCCCCCTTGTGTCGTGACGCAAGGGGGCGGAGTGCAGGGGATTCGGGCGGCCGCGGCATCTGCGGCAGAGCAAGTCGCTGAAGCGCACGAGAAGGACATCCCCGCCTCGCGTGCCTTATGTATCTGCAGAGCTATTCCGGAGCTTAAAAGCGCATGGAGAGCTGTTGCGAGAGCCTTCGTCCGTCGGCATGGAGCGAAAGCTCGAAGGTGTACTCTCCGGGTGTCGGTAGCTCGGTGAAATAGAGATAACAGACCTTGTCGGGGAGTACGATCGTGTCGGAGCCGAGCCGGTCGAGCCGTGTTGTGACGGGGGTGTAGCCGGGAGAGGTGTTGAGCATCAGGCCGTCGAAGTCGGCGGGGAATGAGCTGCCGGATGTCGGAGACCGGTAGCCGTTGCGGATGTACTCCCGGCAGGAAACCGTCCGGAGCTCGACGAGGTCGTTCAGCGACGAGCCCCGCGGATGGCGCTCGTCGAAGTCGTCGAGGCAGGACAGGTCGAATCCGTAAAGGGCGTAGGCCAGTGCGTAGTTGTGATTGGCGAGCAGCAGGCCGTTGTAGGTGCGGTCGTCGTAGTACAGGCTCAGCTCGTCGTAGACGGAGCGTCGGGCCGGTATTGCTGATAAGGTCGCCCTGAAAGTCGATGCGGATATACCGTTCGGCGTGTTGGCTGAGCGTCATCGCTTCGTTCATCAGATAGATCTGGACGAAGTTCTCCGAGAATACCGAACCGTCGGGCGGCGGGACCGTTGACGAACCGGTGTGGCATCCGCAAAGGAGCGTGCCGGCGAGGAGCAGTGTGGTGTGTATTGCATGTTTCATGATTCTGTAATGTACTGATAATATTGACCAAGGTATGCTCCGCTTTCATTTCCCCATGTCATGTCCAGATTGTCCGGCGTGCTGATGAGTTGGAACAGACGGGCAATCTGCGTGTAGGCGGCAGGATTTGGGCGGGGATTGCCATTTGCGGTGTTCATGTGCTTGGTGATTTGTTTTCAATCGAAAGTATAGCCTTTATTAGGATAAAGGCTGGAACGTCCAGAATGCCAATGTTTGTGCTAAAGCGGTTGCCGAGTATCTTAGTGGGGTGTGTCGTTGGCACAGGAGCTGAATAATGTAATTATTGCAGCGGTCAGTAAAATCTTGGACTTGTTAATACATTTGCAATATAGTTATTGTATTTAATCAAATGATATTGAGCGAAAAAGCCGGTTCGGTCCGGATTGGAGGTCGCGGGAAGCCTGCCCATATTCTGAATCCGTTCGGCGGTAAAAATGATGCGGCCCCGCTCGCGGGAGGAACGGGGCCACTGGTGGAAAATGTCGTGAAAGGGGGCGTCAGAACGGATAGCCGATACCGAAGTTGAGGGAGGTATTGCCCCATTTGAATGCCGTGAGCCACCGTTGGCCTACCGGCAGGCTGGGGTCGTGCACCCGGACGCCCCAGTCGAGGCGGATGACGATCAGGTCGAGGTCGTAGCGCAGGCCGAACCCGGTGTTGAAACCCAGCTCCTTGTAGAAACTGTCGAAACGGAAGACCTCGTCGCTGGCGGCGCCGGGAATGCCGGCGAGCCAGACGTTGCCCACGTCGAAGAAGACAGCCCCGTGGAGGGCATTCCATATCGGGAAGCGGAATTCGAGGTTGGCCTCCAGCCGCAGGTTGCCGAGCTGGCTCTTGAAGCCCGATTCGCGCCCTTTCGGGGAGTCGCCCGGTCCGAGTGCCCTTACCGGCCAACCGCGCATGCTGTTGCTGCCTCCCACGTAGAACATGCGGTCGATGGGGAGGGTGGAGGAGTTGCCGTAGGGGAGCCCGATGCCGCCGAAGAAGCGGTAGACCACTGCCGACCGGTAACCGATCGGGATGGTGTTGCTGATGCTGGCGTCCACGCGGAAATATTGCGAGTAGCGGATGCCGAATACCTTATAGAAGGTTTCTTCCCTGGGCGGGGTCTGGCCGCCCGAGCCGCAGTCGTCGACGTTCACCTGCTCGGTGACGGGCGAGGTGAGCCAGTGGGCGAAGGCGTCGGTCAGGTTGCCCGCGGTTTCCGCATTGATGCGCAAGGTGAGCGAATTGCCCTTGGCGGTATTGGGGTTGTTGAACAGATAGGAGCCGGAGATGGCCGCGATGTATTGCGAACGGTAGCTCTCGCGCAGGTAGCTATTCTGGATGGAGCAGAGAAAGTCGGTGTCGATGAAACTCACGTCCACCAGGTTGAAGTCGATGGGGCGCACCGTGTAGGTGGTGTTGCGGCCGTTGTTCCACGAGTAGCCGATGTTGGCACCGGTGATGGTACGGTGGTATTTCGACTTGTGTTGCAGGTTGGTCGACACCTCCACGCGGGTGAGGGGGCGGAAGAGCTTGCCCGCCCGGTCGATGGGAAAGGGGGCGAGGAAGCGCGGGAAGGTGACCGACGCCGTCACTCCCACCTCGTAGGAGTTCTTGGCCGCCGTTTCGTCCGTATTGAATTCGTAACCGCCCGAAAGGCTTATGTTGAGCAGTTCGGCCCCGCGGAACAGGTTGCGGTTGAGGTAGCTGATGGTGGGGCGCAACGCGTAGAATGCCGAGGAGGTGGTGGCCTCGAAATCGAGCGTGTAGCCCTGGCGCATGGCGGGGGTGCAGTAGATGTCGCAGTCGAGCTGTTTTTCGAGCGTTTGCGCCGGCGTGCCGTCTTCGGTCGTGCCGATGTAGGTGATGTAGCGTTCGTTGTCCGATTCGGGTTCGGAGAAGGTGACGCTCGCGTTTTTGAAGTAGTTGAGCCGTTGCAGGTTGCTCGACGTGCGCTGCTTGTCGTCGGCACTGTAGAGGTAGTCGGAGTAGATGGGGATGGCCCGGCGGAGCGTTTGCGGTTTTATCCTGGCCTTGCCCGAGCGGACGATGTAGAGCCCGCGGTAGTAGGTCGTGTCCATGCTGCGCAGGTAGTCGGGGTCGGTGGCCGCTGCCGTAGCGTCGTAGTTGGGGTAGACGAAAATGTTGCCCAGGCGGTAGACGGCATTGTTGTCGTAGATCGGTTCGCCGTCGGGGGTGTAGCCTTCCAGCTGCTGGCGGATGATCATCGTGATGTCCACCAGGTGGTCGCCCGCGAGCGTATCGGCTATGTAGCTGATGTTGTTGACCGAGAATCGGTAGTAGCCGCGATCCTTGAGGTAGCTCGCGATACGCTGCCGCTCTTCGTTGAGGACGGTCAGGTCGAAGATGTCGCCCCGCCGGATGAGCGTGGAGGCGGTGTCCTGGCGGAGTACCTGCTCCAGGAAGGTGTCCTGGTAGTCGTAGGCGAGGGAATGGATGCGGTAGGGTTCCCCCTGGCGTACGGAGTAGGTGACCACCGCCTTCCGGTTGCGTTTGTAGGCGATCTCGTAGCGGCTCGTCGACTCGTAGAAGCCGCGCGAGTTCATGTAGAGCTTGATGTTGCGGCTCGAGGCGGCGGTCTGTACCGTGTCCAGAATGACCGGCTCGCTGCCCAGCCTGCGCAACAGGTTGTTCCAGCCGTTCTCCTTGGCCGGGTCGGCCTGGTTGTAGAGCCAGGCGGGGAGGTTGGTGCCGATGAACTTCTTGGAGGGGTTCTGGCGGATGTACTTGTCGATCTCGCCGGCCGTGATGCGTTCCTCGCGCGGTACGGTGCGGTCGGTTTCTATCTTGTTCCGGGTGAGCATGTAGGTGTCGGGCGGAAGATGGCGCGTCACGGAGCAGGAGCACGTCGCCGCAGCGCATGCGAGCGCGAGCGCGTATCGTCGCAGAATTGCCTTCATGCCTGTCATCGTCTGTGGTGCTATTGGTTGAAGAATCCGTATTCCGCGATCTCGTCGAAATATTTCCGCGAGAAGGCCACGTTGTCCCCTTTGGCGTAGCGTCGTTCGGTAAAGATGCGGGCGAGGTTGGGCAGGCCGTTCTCCTGCAGGAGCCGCTGCGTCTCTTCCGAGGCTTCGCGTTCGCGCCAGAGCGCTTCCAGCCTTTCGGGGGTGTAGTCGGTGTAGGTGTCGTAGTGGACCACGGCCTCCAGCGGCAACCGGTCGGTGAGCGGTGCCGCAGCCTCCGGATAACCCATGGCGACGGACATCACCGGCAGTACCCCTTTCGGGAGCCGGAGTACGCGGGCGATTTCGCCCGCATGGTAGAGCGTGGTGCCCAGGTAGCAGATACCCAGTCCGTGGGCCTCGGCCTCCAGGCAGGCGTTCTGCGAGGCGAGCAGGGCGTCGGTAGCCCCGTTCATGAACCAGCAGAAGTTGTCGTAACCCGGTTCGGCCTCGCGCAGTTCGCACCATCGGCTGAAACGGTGGACGTCGGCGCAGAAGGTCAGGATCGCCGGTGCCGTGGTCGCGGCGGGCTGGTTGAAGTGCAGCGGTGCGAGCGCTTCGCGCAGCGGGCGCGACGTGGTGACCACGATGCTGTAGAGCTGCATGTTCCCTACGGTGGATGCCCGGGAGGCGGCTCGTAGGATCTCCTCCATCACCGGGGCGGGGATGGAGTCGGGGCGGTAGCGCCTGATGGATCGGTGTTCCTGTATCTCTCTGATCATTGCAACTGTTTGTGATGGGACATTACGCAAAGGTAGCAAATCTTGTCGAGGATGCCCCTCCGCCCGATCCGATTTTCTCCGTACGGGCGGTGCGACCGGTGGAGAGAGCAAATTCCGTGCATTTCTTCGCTCCGCGTGGCGGTTATTTCGTTCGGTGCTGCGATCGTCGCCGGGTGCGACCCCGCGGCCGAACGGATTTTTTACGGAAGGAGCCTTCGTACGCGGGAATAATCGTACATTTGTGCCTATGCGGATAGAGTTCGGAAAATACGAAGGCGCGGGCAACGACTTCGTGATCATAGACAATCGGGAGAAACGCTTCGAGCCGCAGCCGGCCCTTGTGGCGGCCCTGTGCGACCGGCGTTTCGGGATAGGGGCCGACGGGCTCATGTTGTTGGAAGAGGAGCGCGGTGCGGATTTCCGCATGCGGTATTTCAACTCCGATGGTCCGGAGGCTACCATGTGCGGCAACGGCGGGCGCTGTATCGCGCTTTTCGCCTTTCATGTCGGGGCGGCCGGCGAGCGCATGTCGTTCGTGGCGGTGGACGGTCCGCACCGGGCCGAGGTACTCTCCTGCGGAGGCGATGCAGGGCGTATCGCCCTGGGCATGACCGAGCCGCATGGGTTGGCCGAGGCGGAAGGGGGGTGGTTCGTCGATACGGGGTCGCCCCATTACGTCCGTTTCGTGGAGGATACCGAGCGGGTGGATGTGCGGGGCGAGGGGCGTCGCATCCGGCACCTCCCCGCTTTTGCGGGGACGGGGGGCGTGAACGTCAACTTCGTCGAGGTGACGGGCGAAGGCCGGTTGAAGGTCCGTACCTATGAACGCGGGGTGGAGGATGAAACCCTTGCCTGCGGTACGGGCGCCGTGGCGGTGGCCGTAGCGGCTTCCCGGGCCCGGTTCCCGCAGGTGCGGAACTTCGATGTGCAGGCCCGCGGCGGATTGCTCAACGTGGCGTTCGCTGCCGGCGGCGGCTTTGCCGACGTCCGGCTGACGGGACCCGCCCGCAGGGTGTTTGCCGGGGTGTTGGATACGGAGAATTTCTGAGTGGCCGTTACCGGTCGGGGAGGCTCCCGACCGGTAACGGCGTGTGAAGGTTTTTCGGCGGGGATGTTGCCGGGGTGTGCTGCGGATCGGACGTTGCGTGCATCCGTCGGACCGCCTCGACGGATTGCCGCCTGGCGAACTTCTGCGCCGCATCGGTCGGGGTGCCGTTCGCACGGGACGTCCCGAGGGGCCCGCAAACGCGACCCGCATGAAACTTTGCGCTTCCGACCGTAGGAGGCAGCCCCGACCCTGCGGCGGGGTATCTATTTGTGGAATTAAACATTATAACAACGATAACGACGGATGAGCAACGAAATTCTGTATATCCTTTTGCCGGACTATGCCGCGCATGAGGCGGTGTATCTCTCGGAGGCGATCGCCTCCGATGAATTCGCCTTGAAAAAGAACCCGAAGTATGTGAATAAGGTCGTCGCCCCGACGATGGAACCGGTCAGGTCGATCGGCGGTTTCCGCACGCTGCCCGATTATTCGTTCGATACGCTGCCCGACGACTATGCAGCGCTGGTGTTGATCGGCGGTTTCGGTTGGAGCACGCCGCTCGCGGAACGGGTGGTGCCGATTGTCGGACAGGCCGTCGGAAAGGGCAGGGTCGTCGGTGCGATCTGCAACGGCGCTTCGTTCATGGCGAAGCACGGATTTCTCAATTCGGTGAAACATACCGGCAACGGTTTGGAGCAACTGAAACTCTGGGGCGGCGAGAACTATACCAATGCCGACGGATATGTTTCCGCGCAGGCGGTGAGCGATAAGGGGATGGTGACGGCCAACGGCTCCGCAGCGCTCGAATTTGCGAGAGAACTTCTGCTGGTGCTTGCGAACGATACGCCGGAACGCATCGAGATGTACTACCAGTTCAACAAGCAGGGTTTCTGTTCGCTTTTCTCTGACAAATAGTCCGATGGACATAAATTTGGAAACGGAATGAGCAGGGAGGAGAAATTCATGATGGCCGGCGGTTGCGCGGTCCGGGTCAGCGATACGCAGCGGGGCGACTGCACGGTGGTGCTGTTGCACGGCTATCTGGAGTCGCTCGATGTGTGGGACGGCTTTACGGAGCTGCTCGCGCCGCAGGTGCGGGTGGTGGCGGTGGACCTTCCGGGACACGGTATTTCGGAGGTGAAGGGCGAAGTGCATACCATGGAGTTCATGGCCGATACGGTGCATGCCGCGATGGAGGCCCTCGGCGTGGGGCGGGCCGTGGTAGTCGGCCACTCGATGGGCGGTTACGTGGCGCTGGAGATGTTGCGGAAATATCCGGAGACGCTGGCGGGACTCGTGTTGCTTCACTCCACGCCGAACGCCGATTCGGAGAAGAAGCGGGAAGATCGCCTGCGGGAGATCCGTCTGGTGGAGGGGGGAAAGAAGGAGTTGATCGCCCGTAGTTTTCCCCATGTGGGATTCGCTCCGCAGAACCGGGAGCGGTTGGCCTGGGCGGTGGAGGAGCTTGCCGACCAGATCGCGCTGACGGAGGATGCGGGCATCGTGGCGGTGCTGCGGGGGCTTGCCGGACGGCGCGACCTGAACGATGCGATGCGTGCCTGCGGCGTCCCCCAGTTGATGCTCTTCGGCCGGTACGACGAGTATGTAACGGCCGAGGTGGCCGACGAGGTGATCCGCAGCCATCCGCAGGCCCGTGCGGTGTGGCTTGAGAACTCCGGACACATGGGGTTCGTGGAGGAGCCTGCGGAGGTGGCCGGCGTTCTCCTCTCGTTCGTGCGGGAGGTGTGCGGCGATGCGTCGCAGCCCGGTGTGCAGAACCTCTGAGATGCGGTTGCCCCACGTGGCTGGTTCCCTTCGGGGCAGTATGCCGCGGTTTTGCCGTCGTGCCGGGAGTGCCGTCGCGGGCCGTACGACCCGCAGCGCTCCTGCCGGAAATAGAGCCTCGGCCGCAGGGCGGTCCGCTTTCTTGCAGGAAAGGGGCGGTGTGAAGAACGAGCGAATACGAAAGAGGTCGTCCCGTCGGCAGGGGACGACCTCTTCTCTGTTTTCGAGGGGGAGACCTTCGGTAAGAATCGGGACGCGGGAGGTCGGTTCCCGAGGGGGACGCACCCGCCTCGTCGGGGGCGGGGCCGCGTTCGGCCGGCCTTTCGGGCCGGATCGGCCTGCTCGGCTTCCTAACGGTTGGTCGATGAAGAGGTGTTTTCGGGCGGATAGAGTTCGCTACCGACGATGTAGTCTCTGGCCGTGGAGCCGAGTTCGTAGGTGCCTGTGTAGTATTTGTCCGTTTCGATGTACTCCCCGACGCCGTCTTTGCGGTCCAGGTTGGATTTGAGCCGGATGTCGATCTCCTGTCGTCCGGGGGGTACCAGGTCGGCGATGCGGAACGAGGAGAGCCCCGTGGCGCTCACCACATAGGCCCCGTTGCCTTCCACCTCGCCCATGGCGTTGTGGCGCAGCTCGAGGTAGACGGAGTCGGTCGCCGGACGCGTGTCGTCCCACACGAGGTTGACCGTGTGCTCGACTCCGTGCTCATAGCGGAAATACTCGAAGCCGATGTTGATGTAGTTGCCCGAGAAGGCGGCCGTAACGACGCGGATCAGGTCGTGGCCGAGGCTGTCGCTCCGGTGCGGGTCGTCGGCCTGCAGGAAGCTTTTCCGGATGATGGGTGCCGTATGGAGGTTGTTGAAGACGAGCAGACGGATGTCGTAGGTCGCCTGTGCCGTGCCGTGCCCCGTGTAGCCCGCGTCGCCGGAGAGGATGTTGTATTTGAAGTAGACCCGTTCGCCCTGCACGATCTCCTTGGTGCCGTTGTACTCCGTCACGCGGAGGAGGGCGCCGTCGTCCCTCGTTATCTCGAAATATCCGTAGGAGGTGATGCACGTGACTTCGCCGAAGCCGTTGTACACGATTCCGGACGAATACTCGACCGGCGCCGCATTGCATGCGAGCAGGAGCGCGGCCGCTGTCCATGCGGTCAGGAGTATCCTTATGAGTCGGGTCGGGTTTCTCATCTTCTGTCGTTGCGGCCGCCCGGCCGGTATGTGTTTTTGTAATGACGCGAATATATAATATTTTGTTGCACGGCAGGCAAAAAAAACTATTTTTCCGGGTCCGGGTTCCGGCTCGGCTGCATCAGAGGCCGAACCGGATGCCTACCCGGAGCGAAAAGTTCGTCGGGTGGGCGGTGCGGTAGCTGGCCGGTTGGTCTTTCTGGCCGAAGTAGTAGCCGATGCCCGGCTCCGCATAGAGTCCGATGCGGTCGCCGATATCGTAGCTTAAGCCCGCCGCGGCGCTGACCGAGAGTTGTATGCCCCGGATGCTGCGAAGCGTCGATTCCCGGCTGCTGTCGCCCGCGTTGGCGAATCCATGCGTTTCGCGCCATGCCACCCCTTTTTCGATCATTCCGCCGCCGTGGAGGTAGAAGCCGAACCGTCCGGTACGGTAGAAGGTATAGGTGAGTCCCAGGGGAATGCCGATGTAGTGGAGTTCGCGCGTGATGTGGGTGTCGCCCGTCGCGGAGGAGAGGTCGGAGGAGGAGCGGAGGTAGGAGTAGCTGAGCCCCGTGGCCAGTGCGAGCCGTTCGTTCAGCGGAACGGAGAGCGACACGCCCACCGTGAGCGGCATGCGGTGCTGGAGGCGCACCTCCTGCATCGCCGGTTCGGTGGGGGCGAGGATCGGTCGGCCGTTCTCCTCGTGGAGCCCCGACTGGAGTGTCATGCCCCCGTCGGGAGCCTGTTTGATGAGCATGCCCGCCGAGGCCACCCGGTCCGGATCGTGCGTTACGGTGTGGCCGTCCAACGTGCCGAAATTGCCTGCGTAGAGCGATCCGGAGAATCGCTCGTTCCGTTCGTTCGTCCGGCGGTAGGCCTGTGCGAAGTGTCGCTCCCGGTCGGCCGCAGGAATGCGATGGGGGCGGTCGCCGGAGTAGGGCGGGGTCGGCCGGTAGGAGGGCCGCCTGCGATCGGGGTGCGGTGCGGTGGCCGTTGCGCTTGGCGTGGCGGGCCGCGGTGCCGTTTCCTCTTTCCGGCCGTCCGGCTGCCCTTCGCTTGCGTCCGTTCGGTCGTTGCCGGCGGATGAGTCGGGGCGGACGGTTGCCTCCGCGGGTGTGCCGTTCGCTGCGAGGGCTTCTCTCTGCGGATGTGCGTTGCGGGAGCGTGGCGCCCCGGCAGGACCTTCCGCAGGGGCGGTGCATGCCTCCCGGACCGCTGTACCGGGTGCGGGGACGAGCGGTTTTTCCGTGACGGAGGGAGACGTGACCCGGGCTGTTGCATCCTCGGGGACGCCGGTGGGGCGGCCGAGGTAGAGCGCCGTTACCAGCACCCCGGCCAGCAGGGCGGCGGCCACGCCGTAGCCCCGGGAGCGATGCAGGCGTTTGCGCTTGCCCGCCGCCGCTCCCCGGTCCGCCCCGCCGGTGGCGAGCGTCTGCTCGATCCGCGCGAAGAGTTCGGCGGGCGCTTCTTCCCTGTAGCTTCGCAGGGCGTCGCCCACTTTTCTATCCAGTTCTTTTCTGTCGTCGGTCATCTCTTTCATTCGTTTCCTTTTTTTCGTCCGCGATGCGGGACCGGGAACCGGTCGCTCCCGATCGTCGTTCCGTGTCCTTCCGTCTCCCGGTCGTGCCGGAGCCTTCGGACGATCACCTCGCCCAGCCTCTGCCGGGCCCGCAGGTATTGCGACCGGGCAGTAGCCTCGCTGATGCCGAGCATCCGCGCGATTTCGTCGTAACCGTACTCCTCCACCGCATGGAGGTTGAAGACGGTCCGGTAGCCGTCGGGCAGGGTATCCACGCAGGCCTTGAGCTCCTCGAGCGAAAGACGGTCGATGGCAGTGGGCGGTACGGAACCGTGCAGGCGGGGCGTCTCCACATCCTCGGCATCCTTCAGCGGGGAGCGGCGACGCAGGTGGGACATCGCGGTATTGACGAATATCCGCCGGCACCACCCCTCGAAAGGGCCTTCGCCCCGGTAGTCGCTCATGCGGGTATAGAGTGTCACGAAACCGTCGTGGAGCAGGTCTTCGGCCGTGGCTGCGTCGCAGACATAACGCTTGAGGACGCCATACATCGAACTGCCGTAGCGCACATACAGTTCGCGGCGAGCCTCCGCTTCTCCACGGCGGCAACCCTCTATGATTTCTTCCAGTGTCAACGACGGTCTGCGATTCGTTTATATAGATGCAGCGGGGGTGCGTTTTGTTGCATCCGCCTAACAATTTTACGTATTTTTTCCGTGGCGGTCAAATTGCTGCGTGCGCATTGGTAAATTTTGTTTAACTTTAGCCCTACAAATAAACGTATTATGGAAACGAAAAAGATAGGCATCGCATCCGACCATGCGGGATATGAAATGAAGGAATTTCTTACGGGGTACCTTGAAAGCAAAGGGTTTGAAGTGTACGATTTCGGCGCTCCCAGTGCCGAAAGTTTCGACTATCCCGATTCGGCCCATCCGCTTGCCTGTGCCGTGGAGAAGGGCGAACTGCCCATGGGAATCGCGCTTTGCGGCAGCGGCAACGGCATTTCGATGACCCTCAACAAACACCAGGGTATCCGTGCGGCCCTTTGCTGGACCCCGGAATTGGCCGAGCTCGCCCGCAAGCACAACAATGCCAACATCTGCTCGTTGCCGGCCCGGTTCATCGACAATACCACTGCCGTGGCCATCGTGGACGCCTACCTCGGCGCGGAGTTCGAGGGCGGACGCCACCAGCGCAGGATCGATAAGATACCCTTCGCGGGAGCGTGCTGAAACGCCATGCCTGAACCGACCGCCGCGATGAAGGAGATAGACGTATATAAGGTGCTGGAGGGGAAGAATCCCCGGCTCGCCCGCCGGATGCCGCGGTTTGTCGTCGACTACCTCAGGCATACCATCCACGAGCGCGAGGTGAACGACATCCTCGCCCGATACGGCCATCTGGAGGGGGTCGAGTTCGTCCGTGCGGCGCTCGGTGCCATGAACGTCCGTTACCATTCGGTCGGCATGGAGCGGCTCGATCCGAATGGACGATACGTTTTCGCCTCGAACCATCCGTTCGGGGGGCTCGACGGATTGATGCTCGCCGACGAGGTGGTTTCCCGTTTCGGCGATGCGCGGGTGGTGGTGAACGACTTGCTGATGCACCTCGATCCCCTGCGGGGATTGTTCGTGCCGGTGAACAAACACGGCCGCCAGGGGGCCGGCAGCGTGGAGGCGTTCAACGACGCTTTCGCATCCGACCTGCCCATCATTACCTTTCCCGCGGGGCTTTGCTCGCGGCGCCACCGGGGCGTGGTCCGCGACCTGGAGTGGAAACCCAACTTCGTGAAGAAGGCGGTCGCCTACGGGCGCGACGTGGTGCCGGTCTATTTCAACGGCAAGCTCTCCGACTTCTTTTACAGGTTGTCGAATCTGCGTACTGCGCTCGGTATCCGGGCCAATATCGAGATGCTCTATCTGGTGGACGAGATGTTCCGCCAGGCGGGCAGCGATTTCGAGATCGTGATCGGTACGCCGATACCCTATGCCTCCCTGCTGGAGGGTCGGACGCCGCGCCAGGCGGCCGATTACGTCAAGCGGGCTGTATATGCGCTGGGGAGGCGCTGATGTTTTGTCGGAATACGGACGGCGCGGCGGGGTGGGCCCGGTAGCGGAGTCCGTTTGTTGTTATAAAGAGATATCATGGAACAGATCATCGAAGCCGTACCGAGGGAGCTCCTCGAAAAAGAGCTGACCGAAGAACGCCTGCTGCGTGCGACCAACAATGCGGGGAACTTGATTTATACGGTCAAGGCCTCCGAGGCCCCCGCCGTCATGCGGGAGATAGGGCGCCTGAGGGAGCTCGCTTTCCGTCAGGCGGGCGGCGGTACGGGTTGCGAGGTGGATATAGACGAACAGGACCTTGCGCCGGACGGATATACGCAACTCCTGGTGTGGGACCCGGTGGCCAGGGAGATCCTGGGCGGTTACCGCTACATCATCTGCGATTCGCCCTATCCGAAGCATCTCTCCACGGAGCACTACTTCCGTTTCAGCGACAAGTTCCGCCGGGAGGTGCTGCCCCATACCATCGAGCTGGGGCGTTCGTTCGTACAGCCGCGTTACCAGCGTACGCGCGATGCGAAGAGCCTGTATGCGCTCGATAACCTTTGGGACGGTCTGGGGGCGCTGATCGTGGGGAATCCCCAGCAGCAGTACTTTTTCGGCAAGGTGACCATGTACGGCCACTACGACAAGGAGGCCCGCAACACCTTGATGTATTTTCTGCAGAAATATTTCCCCGATCGGGACGCACTGCTCGAGCCTCTCTATCCGGTGGAGATGAACATCGATGTACCCGCCATGGAGCGCATCTTTACGGGGGCGGATTACAAGGAGGATTACCGGACGCTGGTGAAGGAGCTGCGCAAACGGGAGGAGTTCATCCCGCCGATGATCAACTCCTACATGAGCCTTTCGCCGTCGATGACGGTCTTCAGCACCGTGCACAATCCCGATTTCGGAGAGGTGGAGGAGACGGGCATCCTCATCCGGATCAAGGATATCTACCCGGAGAAGGTGGAGCGCCATACGCGCGGTCTGCTGACGAAACTGAAAGAGAAGATCCGGTCGGCTTCGGGCGGCGAGTGACGGTGCCGGAGGCGATCCGGCACGCTCCGGCGGTCGGGACGGAAATTGGGTGCGGGACGGCGATCGCCGTCCCGCACCGTGTTTACAGGGGGACTTTCTGCGGCGGGGGCGGAACCTGTCCGGTGAGGGAGAAGCCTTGGTGCGGAAAGACTTCGCAGGGAACCGGAGCCCGGGACGGATGCCGCCGGGCGGATGCGGTAGAAGCCGGGGCGAAGCGGATCGGGGGCGACTCGGAGGATGCGGAGCGTATCGGGGCTCCGGGCGGGGGTGTAAAGGTCGGCGGCGTGTCGGGCCGATTATGATATGCGGCGCTTTCTGCTTAATTTTGCAGGGATGAACGGGAAGGAGATCACGCAGGAGCAGGTAACGGAGGCGTTGCGCAGGTATTGGGGGTACGAGTCGCTGCGCGGCACGCAGCCCGGGACGATACGTTGCGTGCTCGAGGGGCGCGATACCCTTTCGCTGATGCCCACCGGGGGCGGCAAGTCGCTGACCTATCAGCTGCCCGGTCTGCTGATGGAGGGGGTGTGCGTGGTCGTGACGCCGCTGGTGGCGTTGATGAAGGACCAGGTCGACTCGCTCCGCCGCCGCGGCATTTCGGCGGTGGCCATCCACTCGGGCATGAGCGCCCGCAACATCGACATCACGCTCGACAACTGCGTCTACGGCGATGTCAAGTTCCTCTACGTTTCGCCCGAACGGGTGGCGGGCGAGCTCTTTGCGGCCCGTCTGGCGAAGATGAACGTCAATCTGATCGCGGTGGACGAGGCCCACTGCATTTCGCAGTGGGGTTACGATTTCCGGCCCGCCTACCTGCGGATCGCCCGCATGCGCGAGATTCTGCCGGGAGTCCCGGTCCTTGCGCTGACGGCGTCGGCCACCGACAGCGTGGCGCAGGACATCATGGAGAAGCTCCGGTTCCGCGAGCCCCATGTCATCCGCAGCGACTACGCCCGTCCGAACCTCTCGTTCTCGGTACGTTGTACGGACGACCGCAAGGGGCAGTTGATGCGGATTCTGGATCGCGTGCCCGGCAGCGGGATCGTCTATGTGCGTACGCGCGATGCCGCCGAGCTGCTGGCTGCCGAGCTGAAAGAGGAGGGGGTCTTCGCCGAGTATTACCATGCGGGGCTCCCCCACGGGGAGAGGGCTCTGCGGCAGAACGACTGGACGTCGGGGAAGACCCGCGTGATGGTGGCGACCAATGCGTTCGGCATGGGGATCGACAAGCCCGACGTCCGCTTCGTGGTGCATTACGGGCTGGGGGCTTCGCTGGAGGAGTACTACCAGGAGGCGGGGCGGGCCGGAAGGGACGGCCGCCGCTCCTATGCTGTGCTGATCGTCGCCTCGGACGACCGGGAGCGCCAGACGCGCCGCTTTTCGTCGGAGTTTCCCACCGTGGAACAGATCAAAGATATATACGGCCGGCTGATGAATTATCTGGGGGTGGCCGTAGGCGAAGGGAAATTTTGTTCGATGGCGGTGAACCTGTACGAATTCTGTGCCCGCAACCGGCTTTTCCGAGGGACCGTGCAGAATGCGCTGAAGATCCTTCAGCAGAACGGTTATCTCGTCTTCTCCGACGATGAGGAGAATCCCGCCCGCCTGATGTTCTGTGTCAGCCGCGACGATCTCTATTCGTTGCGGGTCGAACGGAGCGATCTGGACAACATCCTGCGTACCATCCTGCGACTCTATACGGGCGTGTTCACGGGCTTTCGGCCGGTGGACGTGCAGGAGATGGCCATCTATACCGGATACACCGAGGAACGCGTGATGGAGCTCCTCAAAACGCTGTGGCGGCTGCATGTGATCCGTTTCGTGCCCAAGAACCGCAGTCCCATGGTTTTTCTGTCCGATAACCGGTTGCCCGATACCGACGTCTATATCTCGCCCGCTACCTATCGCGTGCGTAAGGAGATGGCCGCCAAAAGGCTGGAGGCCGTGTTCGCCTACGTCGACAATACGGAGCGGTGCAGGAGCGTGGTGTTGCAGGAGTATTTCGGACAGCAGGATGCCCGGCCGTGCGGCGTGTGCGACATCTGCCTCGCCCGGCGGAAACGGGATGCCGAAGACCGGCACCTTCCCGCAGAGGTGCTGAAAGCGATTCCCCCGGAGGGGATCGGGGCGCGGGAGCTGGCCGGAAAGTTCGCCTTGCCGCCCGACCGGGTGGCCGCTGCGGTCGATTCGCTGGCCGGGGAGGGTAAAATTTCGGTCGGCCCGGAGGGATTAATCGTGATTAATAGGTAACTTTGCGCATCGCCACGCTCCTGCAGGGGCCGTGCGCGGCTTGTACGATGAGTTGTTTCCAGCCCAGCATAACGAACGAAGAGATAGCGGTAATGCCGAAGTGCGCTTTCCCCGGTACGGTCGAGATCGTCGACACGGAGGAGAAAGCCGTGGCGGCATGCGCCTATCTCATGACGCAGCCGGCGCTCGGTTTCGATACAGAAACACGTCCCTCGTTCCGGGCGGGTGTGTCGAACCGGACGGCGCTCTTGCAGCTCTCCTCCTCCGACCGTTGTTTCCTTTTCCGCCTTTCGCAGATGAAGCTCGTGCGTGAGGTGGCCTGCGTACTGGAGCGGGGCGACGTATTGAAAGTGGGGGCGGCCGTACGCGACGACATCAAAGGATTGCAGAAACTCCGGTGGTTCCGGCCCCAGGGCTTCGTGGACCTGCAGGGGATCGCGGGCGAATGGGGGATCGGCGAGAAGAGCGTGCGTAAGCTCGCGGCGATCGTCCTGGGGAGTTCGGTCTCCAAGGCTCAGCGGTTGAGCAACTGGGAAGCGGTCAGCCTTACCGGAGCGCAGGTGGGGTATGCCGCCACCGACGCGTGGGTGTGTCTGGAGATATATAACAGATTGATGAAAGAACCCAAATGACGAGAATATTCCTGAAACGCGGCAAGGAGGAGTCGCTCGGCCGCAAACATCCGTGGGTCTTTTCGGGGGCTATCGACCGGATGGAGGGCGAGCCTGCCGAGGGCGATGTGGTGGACGTGTGTTCGCGGGAGGGCGAGTTCCTGGCCCGAGGCCATTACCAGATCGGTTCCATTACGGTACGGGTGCTTACCTTCGTCCGGGAGGAGATCGACGAGGGGTGGTGGCTGGAGAAGCTGCGCGCCGCGTTGGCGATGCGGCGGGCCGTGGGACTGGTCGGCACTCCGCAGACCGATTGTTACCGTCTCGTACACGGCGAAGGCGACGGATTGCCGGGGCTGGTGGTGGATATTTACGGCGATACGGCAGTGGTGCAGGCCCACAGCGTGGGTATGTACCTCTCGCGCGGAGCGATATGCGACGCCTTGCGGACGGTCTACGGCGGAGCGCTTGCGGCCGTCTACGACAAGAGTGCGCAGACGTTGCCCTACAAGGCCGATACGGGGGCGTGCGACGGCTTCCTGTATGGCGGCGAAGGTCCTACGGAACGTATCGTTACCGAGAACGGCAACCGCTTCTACGTCGATTGGGGCGTGGGGCAGAAGACGGGATTCTTCCTCGACCAGCGCGAGAACCGCGAACTGGTCAGGCGTTACAGCCGCGGCCGTACGGTGCTCAATACTTTCAGCTATACCGGCGGATTCTCCGTCTATGCGCTTGCGGGCGGGGCGGAGCGGGTCGTGTCGGTGGACAGTTCGGCGGTCGCCGTGCGTCTTGCGGAACGGAACGTGGCGCTCAATTTCGGCGACGATGCCCCGCACGAGGGGGTAGCGGTCGATGCGTTCGAATACCTGAAGGGGATGGACCGCAGTTTCGACCTCGTCATTCTCGATCCGCCGGCCTTTGCGAAACACCATAAGGTGCTGGGCAATGCGACGAAAGGCTACATGCGTCTCAACGCGCGGGCCATCTCGCAGATAGCTCCCGGCGGGATTCTCTTTACGTTCAGTTGTTCGCAGGCGGTAAGCCGCGAATTGTTCCGCACCACGGTCTTCACTGCCGCTGCCGTCGCGGGGCGTAACGTCCGGATTCTCCATCAGTTGACACAGCCGGCCGACCATCCCGTGAACATCTATCATCCCGAAGGAGAGTATTTGAAGGGACTTGTCCTGTACGTGGAGTGACCCTGCCCGTGCCGGTCGTCGTTCCCTTCCCCGGGAAGGGCGTGCTGCGCAGGGGGCGTGTCCGTCGACAGAAGGCGTCCGAAGTGGTTGTCGCTGTGGCGGGACAGGGTATCTTGCCGGTCCGGTGGCGGTTTGCATAAGTCGAAAAGAGATTGTATTTTTGTCCTCGGAAAGATGGCAGAGTGGTCGATTGCGGCGGTCTTGAAAACCGTTGAGCTGCAAGGCTCCGGGGGTTCGAATCCCTCTCTTTCCGCCAAAGCCGAATCGTACCGCAAGGTACGGGTCTTAACAAACAGGAGCAACAGCAAGTTTACTTGCGAGTTGCTCCTGTTTGTTAAGGCACCTCCCCTACGGGGAGTTCGGCTTTGCAGCGCTTCCCCCTGCGGGGATCAACGAGCGCAGCGAAGTTAATCCCTGCTTTCCTTTCAGCAGAGGTTCATTTCCGAGGGATTTCAGCCCCGAGTGACGACAGCAATTTTACTTGCGAGTTGCTCCTGTTTGTTAAGGCACCTCCCCTACGGGGAGTTCGGCTTTGCAGCGCTTCCCCCTGCGGGGATCAACGAGCGCAGCGAAGTTAATCCCTGCTTTTCCGGCGCTCCTCCCGTAGAGGGGGCCGTGGCCGGTCGCGGTCGCGGAGCGGCAATCGTACGACTACAAGTGTATAAATAGTTATTTACGGCACTCTGGTGGAACGGACGGTCGGAATCAAAAAATCATTGGGAAACGTATTTGATGTGCCGCTTTCTTGTGACCGGCCTGTTTCTTCGATAAGAGCTGCGAGCAGTGGACGCTACCGGCAGAGTGCGATGAGGAATTGCCGACTGCAGGGAAGCCGCGAGCCCCTGCATGGTTCAACGGGTAGGTGTTGGATATTTTCCTGTCGCGTCATCAAACGGTTATGATTGTAAATTGTTCCAAGAATCGTTACCTTTGAAAGAGGTCTTAATTTTACGTGCCATGAAAAAACTGCTGATCTTCGTGCTGGTATTCTTCTCCATTGTTGCGTGAGAGAATAAAAGGCAACCGGAATCGGTCGTTTGTGACCAATGTCTCGACGAACCGCTTATTTACGATGCCTGCAAGCATTCTTGCAACTGTCACCATCTTCTCTCGGATGAGTTGTTGTGTAAATATGCTGCGAATGAGGATGTCGAACTGTTGATTGTCGGAGGCAAATGTTCCCCGACGGGTGGTACAGGTGCCTATTGGGGGGCGTCTGACTGGTATTATGTCAAAACGGAACAGGCCAAAGTTTCGGATGAATGGAAAGGTGCGTTGATTGAGAATTTGCAATTCGCAGAGGGCTATGAATATGTAATTTTCGCACGATGCGAATTGGATCAAACCAGTGACGATACCTTTCATAACTAATATATATGTTTGGAAGTTATCTCCCGAAACAATAAGAAACCATACAATTTGCCGGAGTAAATTTGAGATCGAAGAGAACGGGGTCGCAACAATTGCGACCCCGTTCTCTGTATTTAGCCTATCGGAGTAAATCCACCTGTTCCGAGACGTCGGAATACAGCACGGACGCGAAAATCTCCTCGCATGGTCCGCGTAAAAGAAGTATTGGCGGTGGTGATTTTCCGCTATCGCTCCAGTGTATGAATGCGAATCCTTCATAAGGAGTGGCTTTGCACTGAAGAAGGGTTCCTGCTGTCGGTTATCCTGCCGCCGAGTCCGGAACATAACCGTGGGTTGTGTGTCCAAAACAACGTAGATGCGCAGTGGAATGTGACTGCCGGATGAGGTGCGGTCTGCTTTTAATGCCTGCGGTATTTCGATGAAGCGGGGTTCTGCGTATCGTGGGTGCGGGTGGCGGGAGGTATGGGTGTCTTCGTCCACTTCTTTCGGGACAGGGAGCGGGTGCGCACCGTCCCGTCGATTTTGGCGTGGAATGTGCATTTCCGAAAGGGACTTGATGTATTAAACGTAAATCGAATGCGATATGAAAATCGGAACTTTGTGTGCGGCGCTTTTTGCCGGAGCGTTGGTTGCGGCATTTCCTGCAAGGACGGAGGCCTGTACGCGTGTGATGTATGTCGGCCCGGCCGGAACGGTACTCACGGCCCGTTCCATGGACTGGAAAGAGGACAGTAAAAGCAATCTGTGGATTTTCCCGCGCGGGATGGAGCGTAGCGGTGCGGTGGGCGAGAATCCCCTGACGTGGACCTCGCGCTACGGCAGTGTGGCGACCTCGGCCTACGACCTGTGCACTACCCACGGGTTGAACGAAGCGGGATTCGTGGCCAATCTGCTGTGGCTGGCCGAGTCGGTCTATCCGGAGTGGGACGGTACGACACCGGGCTTGTCGATCGCCGCTTGGGTGCAATATCTGCTCGATACCTGCGCCACGGTGGACGAAGCGGTGGAAGCGATGGAGAGCGGACGGTTCCAGGTGGTGTCCGGCCCGATGCCCGACGGTTCCCGGATGGCGACGTTGCACCTTTCGGTGTCGGATGCGTCGGGCGACAGTGCCATTTTCGAATATGTGGACGGACGGCTGGTCGTGCACCACAGTCCCGCTTATCGGGTAATGACCAATTCGCCGGTGTTCGAGCAGCAGCTTGCCCTGGACGACTATTGGCAGAACATAGGCGGGCTGACGTTCCTCCCCGGTACGAACCGCGCCGCAGACCGTTTCGTGCGTGCCTCGTTCTATGCGGGCGTCCTGCCGCAGACATCCGACCGACGGCAGGCGTTGGCGGGGATTTTCGGCGTGATACGCAATGTGTCCGTTCCGTTGGGGATCAGCGTGCCCGACCAGCCCAACATCTCCTCTACCCGCTGGCGGACGGTCGCCGACCAGAAGCACGGGATTTACTACTTTGAATCCACCCTCTATCCCAATGTGTTCTGGGTGGAGCTCGCCGATGTGGACTTCACGGAGGGGGCACCGGTGCGGATGCTCGACCTGGTGGGCGGCGATACGTATGCCGGCAATACGGCTTCGCTGTTCGCTGTCGCGGACCCCTTCGAGTTTCAGCGGGCCGACTGAAGTTCCGGGTCGGCAGGCGGCCCGACGGGCGGGGGATGCTGTCCGGCACCTCCTCCGTCCTGCGCTTGCGGATCATCCGGTGTTTTCCGGGGCCTTTCCCCGCGAGCGACCCTGCTCCTTTTCGCGTACAGGCCGAAACCGCTGCATCCGGCGGCCCGGACGCGCCGAACCATGCCAAAGCATCTCCGCCGCGGAGATGCTTTTTTTGTATTTTTCCGCTGTGGCGGGAGGTGTTTCCCGCCGGATTCAATAATTATTAAAATTTTTTAATAGTGTTCATCTCCTTGCTTCCGAGGCCTGTGGGTTTCGGAAAGTGAACGGTTCGGGTTTGTGTAAATAGAGCGTGTGAAATATGAAGATGGTGTATATCGTTATTTATTCGACAATTAATAACGATTTATCATGAAACTCAACCAGACAAAAACACTCGAAACCGCTCTTGCCCGCGGCATGCTCGCTGCGCAGAGGGATGGCGGCGGGAATCCCGTCGACCGGGCGTTCCTTTTCCTGCTCGAAGAGGGTAATTGTCATGCGGCCCACATTCTGGGGAAATTCGTCAAGAGTTGGGAAGCCTATCAGATAAGGATGAGGATCGCGAAAGAGACGGAAGAGGCGGCGCGGGAGAGCGTCGCCGATACGAAGATATACGACACCCTGCTGAAGGCACTCGGCAAGGTGTGTGCCGAATTCCGGCAGGAGGATACGCCCCCGACGGTGAATACGGGGCATCTGCTGCTCTACCTGCTCCGCAGCCGCAAATTCGTCGCTTCGCGTATCCTGGCCGGCTTCAACATTCCGCGCAGGCAGGTGGCCGAGATGGTCGCCGACCTCCCGGCCGATGAGGATTACTATGCGGAGATGAATGCGTTGCGCAACATGCGCATGTTGCACATCGACCCGAAAGGGGAGGAGAAGCGTGCGTCCGACGGGCGGAACGAGGGGGCCGAATCCGCGTTCCGCACCGAATCCGGTGCTTTCCGTGCGCCGGTGCCCAAGGGGCTGGAGCGGTACGGTACCGACCTGACTGCCGCGGCGGCGGCCGGTGCCGTCGATCCGGTGGTGGGCCGCGATGCGGAGACGGACCGGCTCGTCCAGGTGCTCGGCCGCCGCAAGAAGAACAATCCGATTCTCGTCGGCGAGGCCGGTGTGGGCAAGAGTGCGATCGTGGAGGGGCTGGCGCTCCGTATCGTTTCGCGCGAGGTGCCTCCCTCCCTCTACGGAAAACGGGTCTTTTCGCTCGATGTGGCTTCGCTCGTGGCCGGTACCAAGTATCGGGGCGAGTTCGAGGAGCGCATCGGGGAGTTGGTCGAGGAGTTGAAGAAGAACAGGGATACCCTTCTTTTCATCGACGAGATCCACACCATCGTGGGGGCCGGCGCTACGCAGGGCGGACTCGATGCGGCCAATATTCTCAAGCCGGCTCTGGCACGCGGCGAGTTGCAGTGTATCGGGGCTACCACCCTCGACGAATACCGGGAGAGCATCGAACGCGACGGAGCGTTGGAGCGGCGGTTCCAGAAGATACTCGTGGAGCCGGCTTCGAAGGAGAGCACCTTGCAGATGCTTCGCCGCCTGCGGGAGCGTTACGAGCAGCACCACAACGTACACTACTCGGAAGACGCGTTGCAGGCCTGCGTGGAGCTTACGGCGCGGTACATGACCGACCGTTGTTTCCCCGATAAGGCCATCGACGTGTTCGATGAGGCGGGTGCGCGGGTGCGGTTGGCGGCTTCGCGGGAACCGGAGTCCATCGTCGAGCTCGACCGGGCGCTGTGTGCCGTAGGGGAAGAGAGAAGGTCGGCGACGCAGGCCATGGATTATGAGGCGGCGGCGAAGGCCCGCATCCGGGAAATAGCGCTTGCGGGCGAGATGAAGCGGGTGCGTGCCGACTGGCGGCGCGAAGCGCGCCTGGCCCCTGCTGCGGTCACTGCGGAGAGCGTACGGGAGGTGGTCGGCTCCATGACGGGGATTCCCCTGCAACGCCTTGCCGGCAACGAAAAGGAGCGGCTGCGGGGGATGTATGCCCACCTCTCCTCCCGTGTGGTAGGGCAGGAGGCCGCCGTGGAGCGGGTGACGAAGGCCGTGCAGCGTTCGCGGGCCGGGCTCAACGACCCCGGCAAGCCCATCGGCGTCTTCCTGTTCGTGGGACCGACCGGTGTGGGAAAGACGCTTCTCGCCAAAGAGCTCGCCCGGTGGCTTTCGGGCGACCGCGACGGGCTGGTGCGGATCGATATGAGCGAATATGCCGAAAAGCACAACGTCAGTCGTCTGGTCGGCTCGCCTCCCGGTTATGTCGGGTACGGCGAGGGCGGACAGTTGACCGAGGCGGTGCGTCGCCGGCCCTATGCGGTGCTGCTGTTCGACGAGATGGAGAAAGCGCATCCGGATGTGTTCAACGTGTTGTTGCAGCTCTTCGACGAAGGGCACCTGACCGACGGCCTCGGCCGGAAGGTGGATTTCCGGAATACGGTGATTGTCATGACCTCCAACGTGGGGTCGCGGCGGGTGGCGGAGCGTCTTCCCGCAATCGGGTACGGTGCTGCGGAGACGGAATCCGTGGAGCGGCAGCAGGACGAGGCGGATTACCGGGAGGCGCTGGAGGATACCTTCGCGCCGGAGTTCCTCAACCGCATCGATGACATCGTGGTGTTCGAGGAGCTGTCGTCCGACGATGCGAAACGCATCGTGGACATCGAGTTCGCGCGGATCGCGGAGCGGGCGGCTGCCATGGGGTATGTGCTGACGCTCTCCGAGGAGGCGCGGGAGGATCTTGCCGGGCTCGGCTTCCGGTCGCGGTACGGCGCGCGTTCGTTGAAACGGCTGTTGACGGAGTATGTGGAGGAGCCTCTGGCCGGAATGATCGTCGGCGAGGAGGTGTCGGCCGGCGACGAAGTGTCGGTCGAGCTCGTCGGAGACCGGGTGATGCCGGTACGCCGGAGCGAGGGGCGGTGTTCCCGCAGCGCCTGAGCGCTATGCCACGGGGCAGGGGTCATTAACGTAAAAAGCGGAAAGGAGGAGTAACATGAATAACAGACAGATTCAGGAGGAGAGGATCAAGGGCTATTTTCTGGATGCGGCCAAGCACCTTCTCCGGACGAAAGGGTTGCAGGGTGTGAGCGTGCGGAGCGTGGCCTCCCTCGCCGGCTACTCGTATGCGACGTTGTATAACTATTTCAAGGATATCAAGGAGCTTTTGTTCCGTTGCGTGGAGGATTTCTGTCGGGAAGCGGAGGCTTTCGTGCAGGAGCGCAGCCGCGATGCGGAGGGGGGAAAGGCACGGCTCCGTGCGACGGCCCGGGCTTATGCGGAGTATCTCGCCGGGCATCCGGGGGTTTTCGAACTCTTCTTCCTCGAACGGCTGGGCGAACTGGAGAGCCGCGTCGAGACGGCCGGCCGCATTACGGGGCTGCTCGACGGACTGTGCGCCGCCTCTCTGGAGGCGTGCGTGGCGGAGGGGAGCTACGATCCGGCGGAGGCGGCCGCCGTCATGGAGGAACTTCGCTATGCCTTGCCCGGGATGTTGCTCCTTTATCACAACAGGCTCGCTCCCCGGGAGGAAGAGGCGTTTCTGAATGCTCTCGACCGGGAGCTCGACCGGATATTCCGATGAGCGTTCGGAGGCGGTAAGCGGTGAGGGGCCGCATGCACGACCGTGCATGCGGCCCCTGCCTGTTTCCCGTGGGCGCCGCCCGCAACCGAGGTTGGTCGCCGCGAAAATTTTCAATACCTTTGCAGGGTTTTGATTGTTTTATGGCCCTCCCGGGGGCGGATGCGGGTGCCGGTTCGCCGAAGCGCATCGGGTCGCTCCGGGGGCGGGTCCGTCGGTTGTCCGGCAGCGATTTCCCTGTGATTCATATGCGGTTTTCGGTCTTTCCGTGCGGCGCGTCCCCGGACGCGAGGCGGAAAGAGGGGCCCGCACGCGGAGAGGTGCCGTCGGGACGGTCGGCGGAAAAATTTCGGAAAGATGGAAAGATTCGATCGTTCGGGATATTACCGAAGGGTGTTGGGGCTCGCTTTCCCTGTCATCCTGTCGCAGGCGGGACAGATTCTCGTACAGCTTGTGGATAACGCCATGGTGGGGCGGCTGGGGGCCGTTCCGCTCGCCGGGGTGTCGTTCGCCAACTCGGTTTTCTTCATGCTCTTCGTCTTCGGCATAGGTATGTCGCTGGGACTCACTCCGCTGGTGGGGGAAATGTATTCGGTGAGCAATCACCGCAAGTCGGCGGCTTACTTGCAGAACTCCATCCTTTTCTACGGGGTCATGGGTGTCTGCATCTTCCTGATGGCCATGGCGGTGCGTCCCTTCATGGGGTATATGGGGCAGGAGCCGGAGGTCATCGTCCAGGCGGTGCCCTATTTCAGCTATGTGGCCGTGTCGGTCATTCCTTTCATGATCTTCGCGGCTTTCAAACAGTTCCTCGAGGGGATCGGCAATACGAAGGTGGCCATGGCGATCATCATCACCTCCAATCTCATCAATATCCTCTTCAACTGGCTGCTGATCTACGGCCACTGGGGACTTCCGGCCATGGGGGCCGCGGGGGCCGGACTGGCGACGTTGATCTCCCGTGTGTTGACGCCTATTCTGATCATCCTCTATTTTTATCGTCGCGACAGCTTCTACCGCTATTTCTCGCTCTTCCGCCGCGAGAATTTCTCGTGGGAAACGATGCGTTCGCTGATCCGGGTGGGGGCGCCCATCTCCCTGCAGATGTTCATGGAGGGGAGCGCGTTCGCCCTGACGGGGATCATGATGGGGTGGTTCGGTACGGTGGAGATGGCCGGCAACCAGGTCGCTACGGTCATATCCAACTTCGCCTTCATGATTATCGTGGGGATCGGTTCCGCCGTTACGATCTGCGTCAGCCACGCCTACGGTCAGCGCGACTGGCGCGAGATCAGACGTTATGCCGGTACCGCCTACCGGCTGGGGCTGCTGTGGAATGCCGTGACGGCGCTGCTGTTCATCTCCCTGCGGGACTACATTCCGATGCTTTTCACCTCCGATCCGCAGGTGATCGACATGGCTGCCCACTTCCTCGTCTTCGTGGCGGTCTTTCAGATATCCGACGGGCTGCAGGCCAATTCGGTGGCTATTCTGCGCGGTATACAGGACGTGAAGAGCATCATGTGGATCTCGTTCGTGTCGTACATCGTCATCAGCCTGCCGGTGGGATACGTGTTGGCTTTCGGGAGCGGCCTGGGGCCGTCGGGGCTCTGGGTGGGGCTGATCGTCGGACTTGGCATCGCCGCGGTGCTTTACAATGCCCGTTACCGCAAACAGATGAGGCGTTGCGGCGGGGCGGCAGCGCGGTAAAACGCTCGAAAAGGGCGGGGGAGGGCGGTGTTCCCCCGCCTCCGAGGTATCTTCGGTTTTCTCTTGGATACTCCGTCTGGGCAAAACCCGAATGCGATTCGTTTTTGCACTCGACTTTCTGTATTTTTGACTTTGTCTTGGATACTCCGTCTGGGCAAAATCCGAATGCTGTTCGGTTTTGCACTCGACTTTCCGTATCTTTGACTTTGTCTTGGATACTCTGTCTCGGCAAAACTCGCATGCGATTCGTTTTTGCACTCGACTTTCCGTATCTTTGCCTGATACGGCGCGATCCGTAGGCCGGCGGGCGACTCCGTCGGGGTGCGCTGTTTCCCAATAATAAAACGAAAAACGATGGAACTGTATCGAGATAAGGAAGATAAGAAGGACTGCACGCTCGACGTGGGGCGCGGCTGCGAGTTTTGCGGCTGCGGAGGCGACGACCTCGCGGCCGGCGTGAGCGAAGGGTGCTTCAAGCTGCATGTAACGGACTGGCTGAAGGAGTACCCCGACACCCTGCCCTCCGATATTTACGAAGTGAGATTTAAGAATACCCGGCGCGGTTATTACCAGAATGTGAACGGCCTTTCGCTGAAAGAGGGCGATATCGTGGCCGTGGAGGCGGCTCCGGGGCATGACATAGGCATCGTATCCCTGTCGGGCGATATGGTGGCCAGGCAGATGCGTCGCGTGGGCTTCAATCCGCAGAACGGCGAGTTCCGCAAGATTTACCGCAAGGCCAAACCTTACGACATAGAGAAGTGGCAGGAGGCCATCGCCCTCGAGCACGGCACCATGATAAAGGCCCGCCAGATCGCCGCCGAGATGAATCTCAACATGAAGATCGGCGACGTCGAGTATCAGGGCGATAAGATCAAGGCCATTTTCTATTACATCGCCGATGAGCGGGTGGATTTCCGCGAGCTTATCAAGGTCTTTGCGGATGTGTTCCATATCCGTGTGGAGATGAAGCAGATCGGTGCGCGGCAGGAGGCCGGTCGTATCGGCGGTATCGGCTCTTGCGGGCGCGAGCTGTGCTGTGCGTCGTGGATATCGAGTTTCATGTCGGTGACCACCAACGCTGCCCGCACCCAGGATATTTCGCTCAACCCTCAGAAGTTGGCCGGGCAGTGCAGCAAACTGAAATGTTGCCTGGTTTACGAATACGACGATTACATGGATGCACGGCGGGAGTTCCCGCGGGTGTCGGAACCTTTGCAGGCCATGGACGGCGACTATTACTTCGTCAAGAACGATATTCTGGCCCGTACGATGTGCTTCAGCAGCGTGCCCGGTTCCATGGCGGGGTTGGTGTCGCTGCCTGTCGAGCGGGTGCGCGAGATCATGAAGATGAACGCCAAGGGGATCAAGCCCGACCGCATCGAGGCGGCCGGGAGTGCGGCACGCGTCGAGGCCGACCCCGGATTCGTGAACGTCATCGGGGAGGACAGCATCACCCGTTTCGACAACAACCGGAAAAAGAAGAAGTCGCGCAGCGGTCGCGGCCGGGAGGAGCAGCGCGGCGAAGGACAGCGGTCGCGGCCGGAAGGTGCTCGGCAGCCGAAAGGCAATGCGGGCGGCGGTTCCGTTGCGGAAGGAGGCGCCACGCAGCAACGAGGCACGGAAGGGGCCGGGGGCGAGCATGCGCGTCAGGGCGGTGGAAACAATCGCCGGCGCGAAGGAAACAACGGTCGTTCCGGCGGCCAGAACCGTCCGCCGCGTCAGGCCTCGAACGGCGGGGAGGGCAATCGCGACGGTCGTCGCAACGATCGTCCGGCCGGCATGCGCCAGGAGGGAGAACCTCAGGCAGCGAAGCCCGCTTCCGGTGGCGGTGAGCGTCAGGGCGGTCGTCCCTCGCAGCGCTCCGAACGGCAGCAGGGGCAGCGTCAGCGACCGGAGGGCCCGCG
Source organism: uncultured Rikenellaceae bacterium (assembly GCA_910577285.1). Lineage (GTDB taxonomy): Bacteria > Bacteroidota > Bacteroidia > Bacteroidales > Rikenellaceae > Tidjanibacter. Next base: position 123,481 of record CAJTLO010000003.1, read on the forward strand.
TCCGCCCAAAGGCGGCGAGGGTACTCCCGAAGGAGGTGCTTCCCGTCCGCGTGCCGAAAAGCCTCAGGGAGAAAACGGCCGCAGCGGAGGGAATAACCGTCGGCGCGAAGGAAATAACGGCCGTTCCGGCGGTCAGAACCGCTCCCCGCGTCCGGCGGGAGATGGTGCCGGCGAGGCGGCCGGTCGGAAAGAGGAGTAACGGTCTTCTCTTTTCCGGTTCGTGCGTCGGTATCCGGTCGTTCGGAGAAAGGGGGCAGGGCGGTTCCGTCCGTCCCGCAGCCGTGGCCGGGAGGAGATAAGGCCGATGCCTTTGCCTGTCCTAAAGGGGCGGGAACGAAGCGGAGGAGTTCGTGAATGGCGGTGCGGCCGGCGGATTATCGTCGGTTGCACGGCGTGGTTTGATAAATGGAAGAATGGCTACCGGACGTTCAAGGTTCGTAGGAGTGCTGGCGGCCGCGGTCGTGGCAGCGGGATGTTCCGGTCCGCAGGAGAGTGTGTCGACGGCGGTGGACCCCGGAGGCTGGGAGCGCGACGGGGTGCGGGAGATGGTGCTGCTCAATGCGGATACCGTTGCCCTGCGGGAGATCGCGGTGTTCGCCCTGACCGATGGAGGGAGTGTGGCGCGGTGCGATTCGCTTCGCCTGGAGGTGACGGTGTGTACGCCCGATTTGCTGCGCTTGACCGAGCGGGTCGTGTTGCCGTTCGGGGAGGAGTACGGTTCGGTGACTCGCCGTATCTTCCGGTCGCATGCGCTGCTGTCGAAAGAGGGACCTTACCGGTTTGCAGTGAGGCATACGTCGGACCGTCCCCTGCGCGGGGTGCGGGCCGTAGGCATAGAGATAACGAAAACCGATCATGGGGAAAGATAAATACCGCAGGTTCCAGGAGAACCTCACCTTCACCAATATGGTGCAGCCCGAGTTCGACGAGGTATTCGGGCGGGAATACCGCCTCAGAGGGCGTTGGCACGAAGATTTTTTCCGTAACTCGAATCCGATCGTTCTCGAACTCGGGTGCGGCAGAGGAGAGTATACTGTTGCGCTGGCCGAGCGCAATCCCGACAGGAACTATATCGGCGTCGACATCAAGGGAGCCCGCATGTGGCGCGGCGCCAAGACGGCCACCGAGAGGGGAATGACCAATGCGGGGTTCCTGCGCACGCGTATCGAGTTTATCAACGCCTGTTTTGCGCCGGGCGAGGTGGATGAGATATGGATCACCTTTCCCGATCCTCAGCTCAAGAAGCAGCGGGTGAAAAAACGTCTTACCTCGCCGCAATTCCTGGGATATTACGCGAAATTTCTGAAGCCCGACGGCCTCGTCCACCTGAAGACCGATTCGCGCCACCTGCACGAATATACCAAAGCGGTCATCGAGCGTAACGCGCTGCCGCTGCTGGCCTGCGGGTCCGACATATACGGCACCGGCATGGCCGATACGGACCTCTCCATTCAGACCGCTTACGAGCGCAAGTTCCGCGAACAGGGGTTGCCGATTACCTACCTGCGTTTCAGCCTGGGCGGGCGGAGCGAGTTCGATGCACCCGATTTCGAGGAGGAAGAGAATCTGGACGCCTCGAGGTTGGGCGAGTAGCGGGTGCCGTTCCCTGTATCCTTTATTCTCTTATCGGATTGAGGAGGAAGATATGTAAGAGGTCGTCTGCTTTGCGGCAGACGGCCTCTTTTGCGTTTCGGAATGCACTTCGCGGGAGAGGTGCGGGCGCGAAGCGGTGTGTCGCGGCTGCCTTTTTGCGCTTTCGGGGGCGCAGGTAAGGAGTTTGGGAGAACACTGCGGACTGTGAAAATCCGTCGTTGCGCGGGGAGGAGGTTGCCGGTGGGTGGCCTTCGGGGCATTCTCTTGCCGCGGCTGCTGTTCGTCCCGGAGGGGCGGGAATCGGTCGCGGGCGTTGCGAGGGAGCTATTTATCCTCTCGGTATCTTTTCCTGGTGGGGTCGGCCGTGCGTGCCGTATCGCTCTGCTTGTCGGCGTGCGGAAAGGGGCGGGGCGACTCTGCGGTCGGCAGCGGGAGAGCGCTCGTTCGCTCCGGAGCGGCTGTCAGTCGCCCTCCGCCGTTGCTTGCTGGCGTTTATCCAGCTCGGCTTCCACCGTCAATTGGTATTGGATGGATTGCTCGAGGTTGTATCTGACCATATCTCGGGTGGCCGGCCAGCAATACGGATTGGACAGGGCGCTTTGGTACTTGATCTTCGCTATCTCTACATCCGTCCGGGCCTTGCGCAGCAAGGCTTGCAACTCTTCGGTATTCATCTCGGTCATGCTCTTTCCGGGAGCCGTCGCGGGATCCGGGCGTGGTGCGGGATAGGCCGAACAGGTACCCTCGGTCGCGTACCGGATGATGCAGCCGATAAGGACGATTCCGAATAGGATGAGTAGGACAGGCATGGTCGTGAGTCGGTTTTTTTTGCGGAGTTACTCTTCGTCGTCGGTGAAGATGGCCTTCGGGAGTTGCTCGATGCGGCCCACGCGCACGATGCGGATGTTGCCGGGCACTTCGGATTTGTCGCGGTAGTAGGCCGACACCACAATGCGGTCGAAACCGAGCCGGGCGGCTTCGAGGATGCGTTGGTAGGTGCGCGGCGCGGGGCGCACTTCGCCCGAAAGCCCTACTTCGCCCGCGCAGCAGACCCCCGAGGCCAGCGGCCGGTCGAAATAGGAGGAGATGACCGCCGCCACCACCGCAAGGTCGAGTCCCGTATCGGCTACCTTGAATCCCCCCGCAAAGTTCAGGAAAACATCTTTCTGGTACATTTTCATGCCCACGCGTTTCTCCAGTACGGCGAGCAGCATGTTGAGCCGCTTGAGATCGAATCCGGTGGAGGAGCGCTGGGGCGTGCCGTATGTGGCGTTGCCCACGAGCGACTGCACCTCGATCAGGTAGGGCCGGATGCCGTCGGCCGCGGCGCCTACCGCGATGCCGCTCAGCGGTTCGTCGTAATGGGTGAGCAGGATCTCGGAGGGGTTGGCGACCTCCGCGAGCCCTTCGTTGCGCATCTCGAACACCCCGATCTCGTAGGTGGCGCCGAAACGGTTCTTGATACCCCGCAGGATTCGGTAGACGTTGTTGCCGTCGCCCTCGAACTGGAGGACGACATCCACGATGTGTTCCAGTACCTTGGGGCCCGCGATGGTGCCGTCTTTGGTGATGTGGCCGATCAGCAGGATGGAGGTGCCCGTGGTTTTGGCGTATTTGAGCAGCATGGCGGCGCATTCCCGAATCTGCGACACGCTGCCGGGCGACGATTCCAATACCTGGCTGTAGATCGTCTGGATGGAGTCCACCACCATCAGGTCGGGCCGGACGGCCTCGGCCTGTCGGATGATCTCTTCGAGAAGGGTTTCCGCATAGACGAGGCACTCTCCGTCGCCGCCGGCGAGCCTGTTCGCACGCATCTTGATCTGCTGCGGCGACTCCTCGCCCGATACGTAGAGTGTCCGCAACCCCCGGCTGCCGAGGGCGAGTTGCAGGGCGAGGGTCGACTTGCCGATTCCCGGTTCGCCGCCTAACAGGATAAGCGAGCCCTTTACCATGCCGCCGCCCAGCACGCGGTTTACTTCGCTTCCGCCCACGTCGAGCCGGCGGTGGTTGACCTCTTCGATCTCGCCTACGGGAACGGGATGGGCCTGGGGCCGTGCGAAGCCGGAGGAGGAGCGCTCCTCGCCACGGCTGATTACCTCCTCGGCGAACGTGTTCCATTCGCCGCATGCGGGGCATTTGCCGAGCCACTTGGGGGCTTCGTGTCCGCATGCCGTACAGAAATATGCCTTTTTAGTCTTTGCCATGGGATGGAATGTGTGTCGGTGAACGATGCCGGCAGGGATCGGCCGGCTTTCCGTTTGACGACCGCCGGTCGGCTCGCGGCCGGCGAATCGTCGGTGGTGGGGCATTTCGTCCGCGGGAATCCGCTCGGGTTCGGTCCTGGCGGAATGCTATCGGATGAACAGCCGGTAGATGTCGTTGCCTGTGGCGTAGATGATCAGCGTGAAGAGAATGAGCATGCCCGCTATCTGGGCATACATCAGGAACTTGTCGCCCGGCTTGCGACCCGTGACGACCTCCGCCAGCAGGAAGAGCACATGCCCGCCGTCGAGCGCCGGAATGGGCAGGATGTTCATCACGGCCAGAATGATGGAGAGCAGCGCGGTGATCTCCCAGAAGGCGAGCCAGTTCCATTGTCCGGGGAAGATGTTGCCTATCGACAACGGTCCGCCCAGCGATTTGTAGGCTTCGGTTTTGGGACGGAAGATGAGCTTCAATTGTTTCCAGTAGCTTCCGATCTCTTCGCCGAGGCGTTGCGTGCCTGCGGGGATCGCCTGCAGGAAGGTGTAGTCTTTCGTGTGGATGGGGGTGACGGCCAGCATGTCCACCGTCGCTCCCATCTTGCCCTCGTCGGAGATGCGTACGGGCAGGCGGCGGACGACGGTGTTCCCCGCGCTGTCGCGGGCCACGTCGATGTCGACCGTGCTGCCGCTCAGATGCGGAAGCCGCTCGATGTACTGGTCGAAACGGTCGATCGCTTCCCCGTTCAGTCCCACGAGCCGGTCGCCGGGCCGGATGCCGGCCTCGGCCGCTCCGCCCCCTGCGGCCACCTCGCCCACGAGGAAGGGATAGCGCGGTGCGATGAAGTTGGCGTCCTGCGTCAGGTCGTTGACCGAAACCACCGGCGTGCGGAACGTCACCGTGTCGCCGTCGCGGAGTACCTTCGCCTCGTAGTTCTGTTCGAGCAGCAGCGCGATGCGCAGCAGGCGGAAATCTTCGTAGCTCGTGCCGTCGATCGAGAGAATGCGGTCGCCGTCGTGGAAACCCATCTCCTTGCCCCGGTCGCTGAAGACGTAGCCGTAGGTCATGTCGCGGGTGGAGAGGTAGCTCTCGCCCCATTTCCAACTGATGCCCACATAGATGGCGAAAGCCAGGACGATGTTCATCAATACGCCGCCGATCATGATCAGCAGGCGTTGCCAGGCGGGTTTGCTTCGGAATTCGTCGGGTCGGGGGGCGCTCTTCAGTTGCTCGGTGTCCATGCTCTCGTCGATCATGCCGGCGAGTTTCACATAGCCGCCGAAGGGAATCCAGCCGATTCCGTAGCGTGTTCCCCGGCGGGTGAGCGATACCACGGGGCGTCCGAAGAAGAGTTGGAACTGCTCCACGCGCACCCCGAAAAGGCGGGCGAAGAGGAAGTGTCCCAGTTCGTGTATGATCACCAGCAGCGAAAAGCTGAGGATGAATTGCAGTACCTTGATGAGTATCTCCATAAAGATCGGTCTTTGTCGGTGCGGGGCGCCCTTGCGGGCGACCCCTCTCCGCCGGGGCGGGAGTCCCGACGGCGTAAGGTTTCGTAAAAGGGTTGCGTGCCGCATGCCGCGGCACTCGGTCGGTACCGGTCGCCCGCATTCCGGGGTGCGGACGCATGTTTCCGAGCCGGACCTCGCCCGATGGCCGCCGGCCGCCGGGTCAGAGCATGGCGCTTACCATCGCCCTCACTTCGCGGTCGCACGCGATGTAGTCGTCCACCGAGGGCGAGGGGGCGAAATCGGCCTTTTCCAGGGCGCGTTCGATGAGCCGTACGATGTCGTTGTAGCCGATGCGACCCTGCAGGAAGGCCGCCACAGCCACCTCGTTGGCCGCATTCATGGTGCAGGGAGCCGTGCCGCCGCGCCGCAGGCATTCGTAGGCGATGCCCAGCGCGGGGAACTTGTCGTCGTCCACCTCTTCGAAGGTCAGGGTGGAGCTGCGGGCGAAGTCGAAGCGGGCGCCGCCGTAGTCGGGCCTTTCGGGGAAGGTGAGCGCATACTGGATGGGCAGACGCATGTCGGGGGTGCCGAGCTGCGCCTTGATGGCTCCGTCCTCGAACTCCACCATGGAGTGGACGACCGATTGCGGATGGACCAGCACGTCGATCTTTTCGGCGGGGAGCCCGAAGAGCCAGTGCGCCTCGATGACCTCGAAGCCCTTGTTGACCAGGGTGGAGGAGTCGACCGTGATCTTCGCACCCATGCTCCAGTTGGGGTGGCGGAGCGCCTGTTCGACCGTCACCTCGCAGAGTCGGTCTTTAGGGGTGCGCAGGAAGGGACCGCCCGAAGCGGTCAGGATGAGTCGGCGGGCGGGGGATACCTCTCCTACCAGCGACTGGAAGATGGCCGAATGTTCGGAATCTATGGGTAGGATGGCGGCGCGGTTGCGTTCGGCGGCATCGATGATCTGCCGGCCGGCTATCACGAGACTCTCCTTGTTGGCAAGGGCGAGTTTCTTGCCCGTTTCCACCGCGGCGAGCGAGGGCATCATGCCCGCATAGCCCACCAGGGCGTTCACGATGACGTCTGCGCTGCCTCCGCGGACGACCTGTACGATGGCCTCCGCACCGGCATAGACCTTGATAGGCAGGTGGGCGAGCGCCTCCCGCAGGGGGGCGTACCACTGCTCGTCGGCGATCACCACCGCATCGGGGAGAAACTCCGCGGCCTGTTCGGCCAGCCGCTGCCAGTTGGTGCCGGCGGTGAGTACGGCGATCTCGAACCGGTCGCTGCGGGCGCGGGCGATGTCGAGCGTCTGCAGGCCGATCGAGCCTGTCGACCCCAGCAATGCTATCCTCTGCTTCATGGTCTTACTATTGGAATGTCATGTATTTCTCGGGGTTCACCGGCCGGCCTTCGGACCACAGTTCGAAGATGAACTCTCCGGAGGGGCGGGTGGCGTTGTCCACGACGCCGGGTTCCACGTAGCCGATCACCTCGCCGGTCTCTACGCGGTCGCCTACCCGTTTGAGCAGTTGTGAGTTATGTTTGTAGAAGGAGATGTAGTTGTCGCCGTGCTGGATCTGTATCGTGTTGCCGTCCTCCGGGGTCCACTGGCTCATCACCACCGTTCCGGCCTGCGAGGCGACGACCTGCTGCGCCCCTTCGGGGACGATGCCCGTGCCGAAAAGGTTCCGGCCCGGATTGAACGCCGAAACGATCTTCCCTTTCACGGGAGGAATGAATTCCAGCCGTTTGACCACCGTTCCGGTAGGGGAGAGGGTGGCGTTGACCAGTGCGAACCGTCCTTCGCCCTCGATTTGTGTGCGCAGAAGCGAGTCGGCCGCCGAGGGCGCAACGAGGCTTTTGTCCCGGGGAAGCGAGTCGGCACGTAGAGAGGCTCTTTCCGGTGTCGGCACCTTGCCCTCCATGATGAGGGCGATGTTGTCGTTATAGGCCTGCATCAGGCGCATTTCGTATTCGAGGGAGTCGATCCGCTGGATGTTTTCCAGCAGCATGGCCCGGGCCTTTTTGCCCGGATAGCCGGGCAGGGCGTCGAGCACGGGGGTGTAGACGACACCCGTCACCACGACCGCGAACATCACCAGTGCCAGACCCAGCAGGGCCAGCAGGATGCGCATCGGGCTGAGGTACATGTACCATACCTCCCGTCCGATCCCGCGGTCGCAGATGCTTACCCTGTGTTTCTGGGTGAAATTCCTCAGCAGGTATCCCAGTCCCGTACGTATCTTGTTGTTGCTTTTCTCTTTACCCATGTGGCGGCGATTGCTTGACAAAAGTAATAAATTAATGTGAGTTTGGCGGTGCGCGGGGAGGTTTTGTGGGGCCTGACGTCCCGGTGCGGGAGCGTGCCGCACATCGCCGCGTGTACGCATAACGTGTGCGGCAGGCACCTTATTGTTGGCCGGAGCGGCTTCCCGGGCGTGTCCGGAGGGGACTTGCGGCGGGAGATCGGAGGCGGTGCGGGGAGAGGGAGAAGGCAGACGGGACACCCTGTCGCCAAGGTGTCCCGTCGGTATCGTCGCTCGGAGGATCGCTATGCCTCCTCTTCGTGGTTGAGTTCGTCGGAAACGAGAATGCGTCCGCAGTATTCGCAGACGATGATCTTTTTGTTCTGCCTGATCTCGAACTGCCGCTGCGGCGGAATTCGGTTGAAGCAGCCTCCGCAGGCGTCGCGCTTGACGGTGACTACCGCCAGGCCGTTACGCACGTTGGAGCGGATGCGCGAATAGGCCGTGAGCAGCCTTTCGTCGATCTTCGCCCTCGCACGCGTCTCCTCTTCGCGCAGACGGGCCATCTCCTCGGCCGTTTCCATGTCGATGCTGGCCAGTTCGGCGCGTTTGGATTCGAGGTCGATCTTCCTCTCTTCCAGCACGGCGGCGGCCTCCTCGGCCTGTTTCTTCTTGGTCTTCACCTCGGCGGTGTACTCCTTGATGTGCTTGTCGTTGAGCTGTATCTGGAGTTCCTGGTATTCGATCTCCTTGCTTATGGCGTCGAACTCGCGGTTGTTGCGTACGTTCTTCTGCTGTTCGTTGTATTTGGCGATCTGGATCTTGGCCTGTTCGGTATCCTCCTTGGCCTGTTTTACCTGCAGGTTGAGTTCGTCGATGCCGCTCTTGATGTTGTCTATGCGTGTCTGAAGACCGGTCACTTCGTCTTCGAGGTCTTGTACTTCGGTCGGGAGTACCCCCTTGATCTTATTGATCGCATCTATTTTGGAGTCGATCATCTGGAGGTCGTAAAGTGCCATGATCTTCTCCTGCATCGAATAATCGACAGTGTCTGCCGTCCTTCTGCTTGTTGCCATATTGAGTTGTCGTTATGTGCTTATATCAAATAGTTTACCGGATTGACCGATCGCGTACTCTTATGAAGTGCAAAAGTAGGTATTTTTTTTCTAATAATGTCATGGATCAGATCGATGGCGCAATATTCGCTCTCGAAATGGCCGATGTCCGCGATCACGAGATCGCGGTCGGCATCCAGAAAATCGTTGTATTTGAAATCGGCCGAGAGGTAGACGTCGGCTCCTGCATCCCGTGCGGCGCCGGCCAGGGAGGCTCCCGCTCCCGTGCAGAGCGCCACGCGCCGTACCGTAGGGCGTCGCGGATTGCTGTAGCGCATGCACCGGACCGACAGTTTGTCGCGTACCTGTTGCAGAAACTCGATCGTCGGCATTTCGCGTTCCGGTTCGCCTACGACCCCGAAGCCCGCTCCGGGAATCCCCTTGGCCGAGGGATCGAGTACCCGCATGTTCCGCAGCCCCAGCAGGTTGCCCAGCATTCTGCTCATGCCCTCGGGGGCGCTGTCGAGGTTGGTGTGGCAGGCGTAGAGCGCGATGCCGTGGCGCAGGGATTCGCCTACGGCGCGTTCGATGTAGGTGCTGCCCGTGAGGTGGCGAAGGGGGTGGAAGATGACGGGATGGTGGGAGAGGATGAGCCCCGCTCCCAGCGCAGCGGCTTCGGCGACCGTCTCTTCGGTGACGTCCACGCAGATCAGGGCGCTTCGGACGTCCGCCTCGGGGTCGCCCACCAGAAGTCCCGAATTGTCGTAACTCTCCTGAAGGAGAAGCGGTGCGGCCTCTTCCAGTGCGGCCGCGATCTCTTTTATTTTCATGGTCGGTGCGTATGTCGTGTCGGGCAGCGGCGGAGGTGTCGCGCGGTCAGAACAGGGTCTGTTCGATGGCCTGTACTTTCGGCTCGGGCTCGTCGGTCGATGATTCCGCCGGGGCGGCTTCGCCCGTGAAGGCTGCACGGGCCGATTCGAATCCGTCGTCGTCCGCCGTCCGGCCCGCCTGCATCAGCTCCAGCGGTACGGCCACCTCGAAGAGTACCTGCTCCTCGAAAGGCGGTTTCCTGTCGGCGGGACCGTCGCTTGCGGTTGCGGAGGGCTCTCCGTTTTCCGAGGTCCGTTCGGTTTCCGGAGTCGTCTCGTCCGGCTGGCCGGGGAGCGTGTCCGTGCGGGGAGCGAGGGAGGGGCGGTCTGCGGAAATCCCGACCGTCGCCTCGCGGGGTTCGTTCGCGGAGGCGGTAGGTGCGGCGGGTAGGGGATCGTCGTCGTAATCGTCGTTCACCACCTCTCCGCCGTAGGCGAGGTCCTGCTTGATTTCGAGCAGGATGGCCCGGATATTCATCAGGTGTTCGGCGATCTCCGCGTCGCGGTCCACCTCCTTGCGGTAGTCCCGGATGTATTTGCGGGCCACCTCGATCTTCATCTTACGCTCCTTGAGCAGGTGGTAGATGATGCGGATGTTGTCCACGTCCTTCGGGGTGAAAAGGCGGTTGCCCTTTTTGTTCCGGTGGGGTTTGAGGATGTCGAACTCCTGCTCCCAGTAGCGCAGGAGCGAAGGGTTCACGTCGAACATCTCCGCCACCTCGCCCATGGAGTAGTATATCTTGCCCTTTTTGTGGTTGATCTCCTGCATAGGTGGATGTGGTTGGTAGTGGATGAAAACGCCGCAATTTACGAAAAAACCCGTTACCTTGAAACCGGCACCTGTGGCGGAGGCGTTCGTGCGGTGCGGGGAGAGGGCCTCGGCGCGGCGGCCTGTGGGGCGGTGCTTCCTGCCGGCGTCGGCGCCGGGCGGGACGGCGCGTGGCGTCGGTCGGATCTTCGGAAGGGCTGCGGAGGCGGGGTTTTTGAGGCAGACGGGTTGTCCCGGTGGGCGGCGTAAGCCATATTTTCCTACCTTTGCGGAAGCAAAATGTCTTTCGGTATGCTACACGAGATAACGGGCACGGTGGTGCGCGGCAACAGGATCGGGCGAACGCTCGGTTTTCCGACCGCCAATATTCCTCTGGCCGGGGAGGTGTCCGTGCGGGACGGCGTCTATGCGGCGCAGGTGCGGGTGGAGGGGCTCTCCTGCCCGGCCATGGTCAACATAGGGACGAGGCCCACGGTGGGCGACGGTGCCGGTCGTTTTGCGGAGGCTCACCTGTTGGGGTTCGAAGGCGATCTTTACGGCAAGTCCGTGACGGTCATCCTGCTGGAGTACCTCCGGGCCGAACGTCGTTTCGCAAGTCTCGAAGCGCTGCGATGTCAGTTGGCTGAGGATCGTTGCACCGTAACGGAATATTTTGAAAACGGGAGGTAGAAAGTGTGGCTATTTTCCGATCTCCGGTTCGGTTTTCGTCGGGTTTGAGTTAATTGCTCCGTGTATTTTTAATTTGTAGTGGAAATCACGGTCGTTAATAAAAATATTTAAAAAAATAAGCAAGATGTTTTTGGATGAATCGATTCCCTTTCGGGTAGCCGACATGTCGTTGGCCGATTGGGGAAGGAAGGAGATAGAGATCGCGGAAAAGGAGATGCCGGGGTTGATGGCCGTACGGCGCAAATATGCGGCGCAGAAGCCGTTGGCCGGTGCCCGCGTCATGGGGTCGCTCCATATGACCATACAGACCGCGGTGCTGATCGAAACGCTGGTGGAACTCGGGGCCGACGTACGCTGGTGCAGTTGCAACATCTTCTCCACGCAGGATCATGCGGCGGCGGCTATCGCTGCACGCGGGGTGCCCGTGTTCGCGTGGAAGGGGGAGAGTCTGGAGGAGTATTGGTGGTGTACGGCCATGGCGCTCAGCTTTCCGGGCGGAGCGGGACCTCACCTGATCGTGGATGACGGCGGCGATGCGACGCTGCTGATCCATAAGGGCTTCGCCGCCGAGTGCGACGCCTCGTCGCTCGACGGCGAGCCCGCATCGCAGGAGGAGGCGATCGTCGTGCAGACGTTGCGCCGGTGTTTGGCCCAGGATGCGACGAAATGGCATCGCCTGGCGGCGGAGTGGAAGGGCGTGTCGGAAGAGACGACCACCGGGGTGCACCGTCTTTACCAGATGCAGGAAAGGGGCGAGCTGATGGTGCCGGCTATCAACGTGAACGATTCGGTGACCAAGAGCAAGTTCGACAACCTGTACGGCTGCCGGGAGTCGCTGGCCGACGGCATCAAGCGGGCGACGGACGTGATGATCGCCGGCAAGGTGGTCGTGGTGTGCGGCTACGGCGACGTGGGCAAGGGGTGTGCGGCGAGCATGCGTTCCTACGGAGCGCGTGTGATCGTGACCGAGATCGACCCTATATGCGCCCTGCAGGCGGCCATGGAGGGCTATGAGGTGAAGACCGTCGAGGAGGCGCTCGCCGAGGGCAATATTTTCGTGACCTGTACCGGCAACCGCGACATCATCACCCTCGAACACATGTACGGCATGCGCGACCAGGCCATCGTATGCAACATCGGCCACTTCGATAACGAGATACAGATGGCGCGGCTCGACGGCGACGGAGCGGTGACCAAGAGTGTCATCAAACCGCAGGTAGACAAGTATACCTTCCCCGACGGGCATGCGATTTTCGTGCTGGCCGAAGGACGTCTGGTGAACCTGGGGTGCGCCACGGGCCATCCGTCGTTCGTGATGAGCAACTCGTTCACCAATCAGGCGCTTGCCCAGATGGAACTTTGGGCCACGCGGGAGCATCCCGTGCCGGGTGTCCGCTGCCTGCCCAAGCACCTCGACGAAGAGGTGGCCCGGCTGCATCTGGAGCAGCTCGGCGTGCACCTCACCCGTCTGACGCCTGCACAGGCGGCCTACATCGGCGTGAGTCCCGAGGGGCCTTACAAATCGGAGATTTACCGCTATTGAGCAGGAAGGCAATAGGAAGGATAGAGGGGCGCCGTTCGGCGCCCCTCTATCCTTTTTTATTTACGCATCTTTCCGTTATTTCGGTGATGCCGACTCCCGTTTCGCCGAAGTCCGGGAGTTCCGGCGCGTCATGGAGTAGGCCTTGCGGGGAAAGAGGAAAATCACCAGGGTGGCCCCGCCCGCCAGCAGGAATACGACGCTGACCGTTACCGTCGCATTGACGAAAAACTGGTTGATGTAGAGGTCCGACAGGGTGTAGTCGTCGAGGTTCAGCATGAGCCTGACGAGCGCATAGACGCTCTTGTAGGCATACATTCCCGGGATCATGGGCAGCAGGGCCGGGATGTAGAGTACCGTCAGCGGACAGTGCGACAGGCGCCCGAACCATAGCGCCAGCAGGCCGATGGCCAGCGAGGCGCAGAACGACGAGGAGGCGATATCCATGCCGGCATGGCTCATCAGCGTATATCGCAACGCATGGCCCGTGGCCGCCAGGATGGCGATGTACAGGAATGCCTTTCGGGGCGGGTAGGAGATGGCTCCGAAGCCAATCGCCGCTACCGCCGCCAGCACTCCGTCCGTAATGATGTCCGTTATCATAGCAGGTTTTTCATGAATAACAGCAGGGGCACGGCGAGCCCGGTCGCTATGCAGACGACCAGCAGCATGGCCTGGATGAGCCGTGAGGTGCCGGTGAGCGTATGTCCTTCCAGAATGTCGATGATTCCGTTGATGAGCGGAACGCCCGGAATGAGGAACAGTACGCTCGTGCCGATGGCGATGTCGGGCGTCCATCCGGGGATCAGGGTCAGGGAGGCGAACATGGAGGCGGCGAAGGCCGACACCATGAAGACGATGAAGTGGTTGCAGCGGCGTTTCTGCATCTGCTGGCGGATGAACATGCCCAGCAGCGTGGCTACGGCCACCGTGGCCACAGCGCCCCACGACCCGCCGAAGAGCCTGCAGAATGCGCCATTGGCCAGGCTTGCCAGCAGGAGTATCAGCGGGGCCGGCATTTTCGGACGCGCAACGATCTCCCGGTACCGTTCTTCGAGTGCTGCGAGCGAGAGGCGGTCGTCGTAGGCCTCCCAGCTCAGTGCGCTGAGTTCGGAGTTGTATTCGAAAGAGATGGGGAGGGTCGGAATGGAGAGCACTTCGGTATGTACGCTGCCTGTGCCCGAGTCGTCGAATACGGTGAGTACGATGGTTTTGGAGAGCGTGGTCATGTGGATTCGCAGGCCGAAGGCCTCCCCTATGCGCGAAGAGTTGCGCAGTACGCGCGAGGTGTGTACCCCCGAGCCGAGCAGGCAGGTGGCGTATTCCGCGATGAAGGCCGTTATCTGTTTCAGTTCTTCCGTCGTTCTCATCGATAGCCGGCATTTTTCGCCTGCAAAGGTAATGTCCGGAACCGGAATATCCGCTCCCCGACGCAGGTTGTGCCCGATTTTCCTTCGGGGCAGGAGACGGGGCGGCGGTTTTCGGCGGATGCCGGCCGACTCTTTCCGGTAAGGGGGGACCGGTCGGTTTTTCCCGGCGGGAGGAGCGGGTCGGCGCCTTCCGCCGGCACCGGACGGGGTCTTCCCGTGGAAATAATGAGGAAGCGCAGCCCGAAAAGGGCTGCGCTTCCTTCGATGCATGGGGCGGGGCCTTCCGCCCTTCTTGTGGGTCTTAGAGGTAGATGACGTGGAGCCGGGCCAGGCCGAGCCTGTATTCGAGGTCGGTCCGGATGCGCGTTTCGAGCGCCGAGTAGAAGGTCGCCAGCTCGGAGTAGTAATCCACGATGTTGATCTGACCCGCTTCGAGCATCCTGCCCAGCAGGTCGGTGTATGCGGGGGCGTCGGGCATGCCGCCGAACGACTCCAGCAGTTTGCCCGTGTACTCCGTCTTCAGGTAGAGTTCCCGGACCGCACCGCGTTTCTGGGCCAGTGCCGATTCCGTGTTGGCTTTCGCGGCCTCCTCCAGGGCGCGGGCGCGTTTCACGTTGTGGCGGTTGGAGAGGATCGGAATGCTCAGTCCCGCCTTGAAGCCGTTGAAGCATTCGCCGGGGCCGTATTCGTATTTGTAACCCAACTCGACCTTCGGGAGTGCCTGTTGCCTGCTGAGGCGGACGTCATAGCGGGCGCTCTCCTCCTGGAGGCGGAGTGCCGTGAGGTCGGGCGCGTATTCCTCCCAGTCGGCCAGCAGCAGTTCCAGCGGCATCCGTGCCTCGGGAGAGGGCATCGCATAGCCCGATTCGGGCAGTTCGCCGCCGTTGAGCACGGCCAACCGTTGCGAGAGTTCGATCATCCGCATGTCGATGGCCGAAAGCTCTTCTTTCAGCAGGAGGTATTCGAACTCGGTCCGGTGCTTGTCGATGGAGGTGGCATCGCCCGTTTCGAAGCGGGCGGCGAAGAGGGTCGCCATGTGTTCGGCCGCCGTCAGACGCGGGCGGTTGAGCTCCACGATGCCTTGCAGCGCGCAGAGTTCGAGATAGACCTCCTTGGCCTCCAGCAGCACTTGTTGGCGCAGGGCGAGGTATTCGGCCTCGTACTGCTGCGCGAGGGTCCGGGCGATCCGGCTCCGGGTGGCGTAGAGCATGGGCAGGTCGAACGACTGCGATACCTCCAGTTCGCCCTTCTTGCCGAGCGCGTCGGGTCTGTCGCCCGCCGAAGAGTAGGATACCGACAGCGGATCGAGCGAGTTGCCCGTGCGGGCTTCCAGCGTGCGTCCGGCCGTCGTGTGTGCTTCGGCCTTCAGGGTGAGGTTGTTGCGCTCCACGCTTTCCAGTATGCGCTGCAGGTCGTCCTGTGCGGCGCAGGGGGTCGCCGCCAGGAGCGTTGCGGCGAGGGTTATGATGAGTGTCCTATTCATGTCGACTGCATTTATCGGTTACTGACTCGCCCTCCGCATGCCGGCGTTTGCGCCGTTCGGCCCGGCTGGTGAAGAGCATGTACATGATGGGCATCACGAAGCCGTTGAGCAGCGTGGAGCTTACCAGTCCGCCCAGAATCACCTGTGCCATCGGACTCTGGATTTCGTTGCCCGAAACGTCGCCGTTCACCGCCAGCGGAATGAGCGCGAGGGCCGTGGTGAGCGAGGTCATCAGGATGGGGGTGAGGCGGTCGAGCGAGCCGTGTACCACCGCGTCCTGCAACGAATCTCCTTCGGCCCGGAGCTGGTTGTAGCGCGACACGAGCAGGATGCCGTTGCGCACCGAGATGCCGAAGAGCGAGATGAAGCCGATGATGGAGGGGATGCTCACCACACCCGAGGTGATCCAGATGCTCGCCACGCCTCCCACGAGTGCGAAGGGGAGGTTTACCATGATCATGGTGGAGAGCGGGACGCTCTTGAACTCCTGGAACAGGAGCATGAAGACCACCAGGATGGCGAGCAGCGATGCGAAGAGAAGGGTGCGCGAGGCCGACTGCTGGCTCTCGAACTGGCCGCCGTACTCTACGTAGTAGCCTTCGGGCAGGGCGATGTCGCGTTCCACCGCCTTGCGGATGGCCTCCACCGCACCGCCCAGGTCGCCGCCCACCACATTGGCCGACACCACGATCTTGCGTTTCACGTTCTCGCGGCTCACCGTGTTGGGGCCCGAGGAGGATTCGATGTCGGCGAGGTAGCTGAGCGGTACCTTGGCGCCGTTGCCGTCTATCAGCAGGTTGCCGATCTTCTCGATGGTGTTGCGTCGGTCGTCGGCCACCTTCACCGTCAGGTCGAAGGTGTTGTTGCCTTCGTAAACCTGCGACACGGCCTGTCCGGCCAGTGCCGTGGTGATGTATTCGTTGAATTCGGGCATGGTGACGCCGTACAGGGCGAGCATCTCCCGCCGCGGCGTTATCTTGAGCTGCGACCGTTCCACCTGCTGCTCCACGCTGATGTCGGCGATGCCCTTCACCCCGGCGATCGACTTGCTGATCTGCGTGGCGAGCGTGTACATCTGGTTGAGGTCTTCGCCGAAGAGCTTGATGGCGATGTTCGCCTTCGTGCCGGAGAGCATGGCGTCGATGCGGTGCGAGATGGGCTGTCCCACCTCCACGGTGAGACCGCGCAGGTCGCCCAGCCGATGGCGCACGTCGGCCAGGAACTCCTCGCGCGAACGCTTGTCGAGCACGAACGGCGCCTCGATCTCGGAGGCGTTCACGCCCAGGGCGTGTTCGTCGAGTTCGGCGCGGCCGGTTTTGCGGGCCACGGTTCGGATCTCCGGTATCTCGAGCAGGATTTTTTCCACCATCCGTCCCATGCGGTCGGATTCTTCGAGCGACACGCCGGGCATCGTGGCCACGTTGATGGTGAGCGACCCTTCGTTGAAGGGGGGCAGGAAGCTGCTTCCGAAGGTGCTGAAAACTACGGCTGCGCCGATGAAGAGGGTGATGACTCCCGCCAGCACCGCATTGCGGTGGCCGAGCACCCAGAGGAGCGCTGCGCGGTAGATGCGTTGGAAGAAACGGGTGACGGGCGGTTCCTTCTGGCTTCGCCTGAGCGCCCGTTCGGAGGTGAGCATGTAGCTCGACATCACCGGCGTCAGCGTCACGGCCACCAGCAGTGAGGCCAGCAGCGAGATGATGAAGGCGATACCGAGCGGTTTCAGCATGCGTCCCTCCATGCCGCCGAGGAAAAAGAGCGGTACGAAGGCGACGATGGTGATGAAGGTGGCGTTCACGATCGACACGCGGATCTCGCGCGAGGCTTCGTATACCACTTTCAGACACGCTTCCCGCTGCTCTTTGGGGCGTGCGTAGTTCTCCCGCAGCCGTTTGTAGACGTTCTCCACGTCGATGATGGCGTCGTCCACGAGCGAACCGATGGCGATGGCCATGCCGCCGAGGCTCATGGTGTTGATCGTGTGTCCGGTCAGGCGCATGACGATGACGGTGATGAGCAGCGACAGGGGCATGGCCGTGAGCGAGATGAGTGTCACGCGGCCGTTCATGAGGAACACCAGCAGCACCAGGACCACGAAGAAAGCGCCCTCGAGGAGGGAGTTCTTGATGTTGTTGATCGAGCTGTCGATGAACCGCGACTGACGGAAGATGTCGGTCGAAACCTTCACGTCGGCCGGAAAGGCGGCGCTGAGTTCGGCGATCGTTTCGTCGAGCGTCTCGGTGAGGTCGATGGTGCTCGTGTAGGGCTGTTTGGTGACGGTGACGAGCACTGCCGGCTCGCCCTGTACGGAGGCTACCCCCAACTGCGGCGACTTGGCTCCGGTCCTCACCTCGGCGATGTCGCCGAAGGTCACCGGTTCGCCCTGGGCCGTCATGCGGACGAGTCCCGCGGCGATCTTCTCCGTGTCGGTCGTGGAGGCCATACCGCGCACGATGTATTCGTTGCCGTACTCGTAGAGTACGCCGCCGGAGGAGTTACGGTTCATCTCCTGTGCGGCGGCGAGCACCTCGTCCAGGGTGATGCCGTAGGCATCCATCTTTTCGGGTGAGAGCAGGATCTGGTACTCCCGGATATCGCCGCCGATCACGGCCACCTGTGCGACGCCCGCTACGGAGAGCAGGCGGGGCCGGAGGGTCCAGTCGGCCAGTGTGCGCAGCTCTTCGAGGGAGGTGGTGCCGTCGGAGGTGAGGCCGACGATCATCATCTCGCCCAGAATGGAGGATTGTGGGCCGAGGGTGGGCTGTCCCGCCGTGGGGGGGAGCTGTTCGGCTACCGAGGCGAGGCGTTCGGAGACGATCTGGCGTGCGATGTAGATGTCGGTGTTCCAGTCGAACTCCACCCACACCACCGAGAAGCCCGTGGTGGACTGCGAGCGTACACGGCGTACGTCGGTTGCGCCGTTGAGCGAGGTTTCGATGGGGAAGGTCACGAGACGTTCCACCTCTTCGGCGGCCATTCCCTGTGCTTCGGTCATGACCACCACGGTGGGGGCATTGAGGTCGGGAAATACGTCCACCTCCATGCGGCTGGCGGTCCATACGCCGGTAACGGCGACGAGTACCGCCGCGATAACCACCACCAGGCGGTTATCGAGCGAAAACCTGATTATTCTGTTCAGCATGGCGGGGCGGAATTAATGGGTGTGTCCGTGGGGAATGGCGCCCGATGCGGAGGCCATCTTCACATTGACGGCGCCGCGGGTGACGATCCGTTCGCCCCCTTCCAGGCCGCGCACGATCTCGACGTTCACTCCGTCGTCGGCACCCCGCCACACCTGCTGGCGGCGGTAACAGTCGGCATCCAGCTGCACGTAGACGTAGTAGAGCCCCTGTTGTTCGGTGAGTGCCGAGAGGGGGACCGAAACCACGTCGGTGCGTTCGCGGCCGAGCAGTACCACGTCGGCATACGCTCCGTCGGGGAAGCGTCCCGCCGCATCGAACTCGAAGACCACCGGAACGAGGGTGGAGCCGTCCGGAATGATTCGGCCGGCGGTGTAGAGCCGTCCTCCCAGTTCGCTCACCCGATAGTAGGTGTCCGAGGCGGGGGTACGGAAGCTGGCGTCGTCCAGCGAGGAGAGCAGGTTGAAGTAGCGCTGCGATACCAGGGCCCGCAGTTGCATGCGTCCCGATTTGGCGATGGTGGCCAGGGGTTGCCCGATCTCCACGTAGTCGCCCGGTGCCACGGACATTTGCAGTACGTAGCCTGTTGCGGGCGCCTTGATGAGGGTTCCCTTTTCATCGGAGATTTTCACCGGATCGTACTCCGCCTTGGCGCGAAGGTATTCCGCTTCGGCGGCGAGGTAGTCGCGTTGCGTGACGAGTTTGTCGGCATAGAGCGCTTCGATGCGCTGGAAATCGGCTTCGGCTTGATGAAAGGCGATGCGTGCCTTCTGCACGGCGTCGCCCGAAGCGAGTCCGCCGGAGGAGAGGCGGAAGAGTCCCTGGCCGGCGCTCACTGCGGAGTTGGGGATGACGCGTCCGTCCACGAAGGTCACCACGCCTGCGATGGGGGCCGATACCACCGATATTTCGCTCTGCGAGGCGTAGATCTCGCCTCCGCAGCGGAGTGTCTCGCGGAACGCGCCGCGTTTCACCTCTTCTACGGCAAAGTCCGTACGGGCGGCCTGCGCGGCGGGGAAGACGATTTCGTCGGGGTTCTCCGCTGCCTCTCCGTGTGCGCCGTGGTCGTGACCCTCGTGTCCTTCGTGACCGGGGAGGTGGGCATGGCCCTCGTGATCGGTGGCGTGGTTGTGGCCTTCATGGGCTGCATGGTGGTCGTGCTCCTCATGGCCCTCATGGCCGGGGAGGTGGACATGCTCCTCGTGGCTTTCGTGCGTGCCGTGCGAGGCTTCCGACGGACAGGGGGTGCCGGCCGGATGGTTGTGGACATGTTCCGTTTCTGCGGTCTGCTGTGCCGCGGAGGTGTCGTTGTTGCGGGCCGTACGACCTGTGCAGCCCTGCAGTACGGCGAACGATACCGCCGCCGTTATCAATACGATATTTTTCATGGAAATTAAAACTTTATGCGCTCCTCCTCGGAGGAATTCGTGAATGGATTGCGACTGGAGTTCCGCACGCGGGCGGTTGTCGGGATCAGCACATAAAGTCGGGGGCGCGGCACGGTAGCGCGTCGGTCAGGTAGGATCGGAGGTAGGGTTCGATGCGGGGTCCGCCTTCGCGGGTCTGTAAAACGACCTGCAACAGGACACCGAGGGTGAACGAGCCGGAGGACTCCGTGCAGAACGGGCATCCGCATGCGGGGGAGTGGTCGGTGGCGATCTCTTCGGCAGCCTCTGCGCGCGGCTCGGGCTGGGTGGCCGTGATGCTGTGCGACAGGCACGAGGGGAAGGGGACCGTAGCGTGGGACGTGTGGTTCGGACAGGGCGTGTGGCATGCTTCGGACTCGGCACGATGTCCGTAGCCGAGGCAGGCGATCGCCGAGTCGCCGTGGTGGTGATGGGGCATGAGTGCTACCGCCTGCATCAGTACGCACAGCAGCAGCACCAGTTTCGTGACTCCCTTGTTCCCCAAATACCTCATAATGTCGCAAAAATACCTCTTTTCTCCGAATCTGACAAGATCGTCTCGGTTTTTAGGATTTCGGGAGCCGTGTCGCTCATCTGCCGGCGGGAGGCGGCGAACCGGAGGGGCTTCCCGGCGGGCCGCGAGTGGACGTCCGTCGGAAGGAGGCGGACGGTTCGGGCAGTGTTGCCGGGCGAGGGTGGAGAGCGTGGCGGGAGTGGCGGAGGAGTCGGCCGGGGACGGCCCGCTTCGCGGGATGCGCTTGCGGTTTGCAGTTTTCGGTCAGCGGGGGATGGCGCGGGGGCTTCCCGTGGGCCGCGAGTAGATGTCCGCAGCAAGGAGACGGGGGTTTCCTGGCGGGCTGCGAGTGGACGTCCGTCGGAAGGAGGCGGACGGTTCGGGCAGCGTTGCCAGGCGCGGGAGGAGAGCGTGGTGGGAGTGGCGGAGGAGTCGGCCGGGGACGGCCCGCTTCGCGGGATGCGCTTGCGGTTTGCAGTTTTCGGTCAGCGGGGATGGCGCGGGGGCTTCCCGTGGGCCGCGAGTGGGTGTCCGTCGGAAGGAGGCGGAGGCTTCCCGGCGGGCTGCCTGCGGTCGTAGGGGGAGGAAAAAGAGAAAGAACTCTCCCGGTAAAGGGAGAGTTCCTTCTCGTAAAGTCGGATGCGACGCCAGCGCCCCGAGGGCCCTTCGTCGTTCCTTGGAAATTTACTTCGTAGCCATGTATTTGATGAGCTCTACGACCTTGTTGGAGTAGCCCCATTCGTTGTCGTACCAGCTCACGAGCTTCATGAAGTTGCCGTTGAGGGCGATACCGGCGTCGGCATCGAAGATGGAGGTCCGGGAGTCGCCGGTGAAGTCCGACGATACCACGGCGTCTTCGGTGTAGCCGAGGATGCCTTTGAGTTCGTTCTCCGAAGCGCGTTTCACTTCGGCCTTGATCTCCTCATAGGTAGCCGATTTCTCCAGGCGTACGGTGAGGTCCACTACCGAAACGTCGAGGGTGGGAACACGGAACGACATGCCGGTGAGTTTGCCGTTGAGTGCCGGAATCACCTTGCCCACGGCCTTGGCGGCACCCGTCGAGGAGGGGATGATGTTGCCGGCAGCGGCGCGGCCGCCCCTCCAGTCCTTCACCGACGGACCGTCTACGGTCTTCTGCGTGGCGGTGGTGGCGTGTACGGTGGTCATAAGACCCTCGATGATACCGAATTTGTCGTGGATCACCTTGGCCAGCGGTGCGAGGCAGTTGGTGGTGCAGGATGCGTTGGAGACGATCTCCTGTCCGGCATAGGTGTGGTTGTTGACGCCCATCACGAACATGGGGGTGTCGTCCTTCGAGGGAGCCGACATCACCACGCGTTTCGCACCTGCACGCAGGTGTGCGCTGGCGAGTTCCTTGGTCAGGAAAAGACCGGTCGATTCAACGACGTATTCTGCGCCGATTTCGTTCCATTTGAGGTTCGCCGGATCTTTTTCGGCCGTAACGCGGATGGTTTTGCCGTTTACGACGAGGTTGCCGTCCTTCACCTCGACCGTGCCGTCGAAGTGGCCGTGAACGGTGTCGTAACGGAGCATATAGGCCATGTAATCAACTGAGATGAGGTCGTTGATACCTACCACCTCTACACCGCCCTGTTTGATGGCGGCACGGAAAACGAGGCGGCCGATGCGCCCGAAACCGTTGATACCGATTTTGATCTGTGACATAATTCTGGTGTTTTATGGTTCTGTATAATGTATCACTTCCGTCCCCTTGCGGTGTGACAAAGGTAGGAATCTTTTAGCTGTAAATCAATAAGCCCGTGCGGGGATGCACGCTTTAAATTTTCGGTCGGGGCCGTTTGCGGACGGTACGCTATCGTCCGGCCGCCTCCCTGACCTTCTTGGCCATGTTCGAGGCGAAGACGAAGTCGTTGAGGGCTTGGTTGTCGGTATGCAGAATGTCTGCCGAGCTGCCTTCCCACCCTTTGCGGCCCTGATTGATGAAGACGATCTTCTCGCCGATCTCCAGCACCGAGTTCATGTCGTGGGTGTTGATGAGGGTGGTGATGCCGTACTCCTTGGTGATGTCGTAGATCAGCCGGTCGATCACGATCGAAGTGACCGGGTCGAGGCCGGAGTTGGGTTCGTCGCAGAAGAGGAAGCGGGGATTCATCACGATCGCACGGGCGATGGCCACCCGTTTGAGCATGCCGCCGCTCAGCTCGGCGGGGTAGAGTTTCTCGGCCCCTTCGAGGTTGACCCTGCGCAGGCAGAAGGCCACCCGCTCCCGTTTCTCCGCCATGCTTTGGTCAGTGAACATGTCCAGCGGGAAACGCACGTTCTCCTCCACGGTGGAGGAGTCGAGCAGGGCGCCGCCCTGGAAGATCATCCCCACGTCGCGGCGGATGGCCTTTTTCTGCCGGAAGTCGAGCGAGGTGAAGAGCGTGTCGCCGTAATAGATTTCGCCTTCGTCCACGGGAAAGAGGCCGGCGATGCTTTTGATGAGTACGGTCTTTCCCGAGCCGCTCCGCCCGATGATCATGTTGATCTCTCCCGGACGGAAGGTCGCGGAGATATCCTCCAGGACCGGCTTGCCGTCGAAGGATTTGTATATGTGTTCGCAGCGTATCACAGGTAAGAGATTTGGGTGATTACCAGGTCCATCATCAGGATCACCACGGAACTCACCACCACGGCCTTGGTGCTGGCGCGGCCCACTTCCAGCGAGTTGCCCTTGGCGTAATAGCCGTAGAAGCCAGAGATGGAGGTGATGACGAATGCGTACACGACCATTTTTATCAGTGCGTAGACGATGGAGAATAGCCTGAAATCCAGTTTGATGCCGGTGAGGTAGGTGTCCGGGATGATGATGCCCGTGGCGAGGGTGATGGCATAACCGCCGATCAGCCCCACGAAGATGCTCAGGATGGCGAGCAGGGGGAAGAAGATGACCGTGGCGACGATTTTCGGGAGTATCAGGTAGCTCGCCGAATTGACGCCCATGATCTCCAGTGCATCGATCTGCTCGGTGATGCGCATCGTGCCGATTTCGGAGGCGATGCTCGAACCCACGCGGCCGGCGAGGATGAGCGCCACCACCGTGGAGCTGAACTCGAGGATCATCGTTTCGCGGGTGGCGTACCCCATCAGTTCGCGCGGGATGAAAGGCGACTCGAAGTTGATGCACATCTGGAGCATGAGCACCGCTCCCATGAACACCGACACCAGCGACACGATGCCGATGGAGTTGAGGCCGAGCGTCTCCATTTCGGCCATCACGCGACGGCGGTAGACGCTGGTCCGTTCGGGGCGGGAGAAGACCTTGCCCATCAGCGCCACGTAGCGCCCTATGAGGTTGAATATGTTCATTTTCGGAGCGTTATTCGGGGTTGGCGGAG
Source organism: uncultured Rikenellaceae bacterium (assembly GCA_910577285.1). Taxonomy (GTDB): domain Bacteria; phylum Bacteroidota; class Bacteroidia; order Bacteroidales; family Rikenellaceae; genus Tidjanibacter. The sequence goes on from CAJTLO010000003.1 coordinate 147,156, forward strand.
TTCTCCTCGCGGATCTCCTCGTATTCCACGTAGTCGCCCACTTCGTTGCTGACGACCTTCTGTGCGGGGACACCGGTTTGTCGCACGCTCACTTCGCCGTCCTGTTTCTGCCGGTTCCGCTGCTCCCTGCCGCCGGTGCCCCAGGTGTAGGTGCGGAACGTCTCCCCCTCCTGCTCCATCTCTCTGCGCAGGCGGTTGAGCCGGTAGCGGAACACCAGCACGCCGATGAGTACCAGCACCGCCAATCCCGCCACGAGGTAGAAGGCCAGGCTGAGTATGTCGCCGATCGAAACGAGGCCGAACAAGATCAGGACGACCAGTATGACAAGAATGTATGTTCCTATTCCCCCTCTCATAAAGAATGAATTTCAGCTCCCCGACGCGCGTTGTCGCTGCACGCCGATCGATTATACAAAGGTAACTCTTTTTCCCCGGAAATATTGTCGGCCCCTGTCGGATTGGAACGCTTTCGCATATTTTATGTCTCGCCGGTGCGGTTTGGTAACGATTTTGCAAGCGTAAGAAGCGAGGGAAGATTGTTTAATTGAAACTATGCGAAGTTTATGAAAAAGTACATTTGTAATGTCTGCGGTTATGTCTACGATCCGGCGGCGGGCGATCCCGACAGCGGTATCGCACCGGGCACCTCGTTCGAGGATCTTCCGGCGGATTGGGTGTGTCCGCTCTGCGGCGTGGGCAAGGAGGATTTCTCTCCCGTGGAGGAGTGAGTTTTCCGGAAAGCAGAGGAGCGGTGCCGCACGTTCGCGGCACCGCTCCCTTTTGTTTCCCGGTCTACGGCTTAGCGGAGCCGGTCGAGCGACCGCAGCAGCAGTATGTCCTTGCGGATGCCGCGCAGGGCCAGGCAGGTGAATACGAGCGAAACGAGCGGGAAGAAGGCCGCGGGCAGGAGTTTCCAGGCCGATACGGCGAACGCCGTCAGGCTCCTCGCACCGCCCCATACGTAGTAGGTTTCGAACAGGACTACTCCCGCGAGCAGCACCGTTTCCACCACGCAGAGCCGGAACTGCAACAGGCGTTTGCGGTAGAGGAAGATGGTGACGAGTGCGAGCAGGGCGGCCGCGACGATCGTGGCGGCGAGTCCGTAGGCGGTCAGCACGAGGGTGCCTTCGGCATCGGTAAAGCCGAAAGCCGTGAGGCGCATCTCTTCCGTGCCGCCGAGGAAGCTGCCCAGCGGCATGGCCAGCATGAGGCCCGTCAGGATGGCGACGAGCAGCAGGTAAAGCGATTGTATTCTCTGTATCATTTGTCGTTCTGTTTTTTGGTTTCTCTTTCAGTCGGTCGCCGTCCGGCGATCCTTGTCGTGCAACGGCGGTTGTTCGGTGCGGGATCGTATCGGGCGTCTTACAGCTCCTCGTCGATGAGGTAGCGGTTGCGGTCGGCGGAAGTGCGGTTGATCAGCTCGCCGAGGAACCCTGCCAGGAAGAGCATCACGCCCAGCGCGACGGCCAGCAGGCAGAGGTGGAAGAGCGGCTGGTCGGTGACGGCGCGGAATACCAGGTTGTGCGACTGCCGGTAGAGCTTCTGGGCGATGATCGCTACCACGGCCGCTCCGCCGAAGAGGAACATCAACGTACCCAATCCCCCGAAGAAGTACATGGGGCTGCGGCCGAAGCGCGACAGGAACATGACCGTGATCAGGTCGAGGTAACCCTTCACGGCGCGTTCCCAGCCGAACTTGCTGTGGCCGTATTTGCGGGCGCGGTGATGCACCTCCTTCTCGCCGATGCGGGCGAATCCCGCGTTCCGGGCCAGAATGGGTATGTAGCGGTGCATCTCCCCGTACACCTCGATGCTCTTGACCACCTTGCTCCGGTACGCCTTGAGGCCGCAGTTGAAGTCGTGGAGCCGGATGCCGGAGATGGCCCGTGCCGTGGCGTTGAAGAATTTGCTCGGCCAGCGTTTGCCGATCGGGTCGTGGCGCTGCCGTTTCCAGCCGGATACCAGGTCGTAGCCCTCCTCCCGGATCATCCGGTAGAGTTCGGGGATCTCGTCGGGGGAGTCCTGCAGGTCGGCGTCCATGGTGATGACCACTTCGCCCCGTGCGGCCTCGAACCCGCAGTAGAGTGCGGCGCTCTTGCCGTAGTTGCGGCGAAAGCGGATGCCGCGTACCGAGGGGGTCGTTCCGGCCAGGCGGCTTATCTCCTCCCAGGAGCCGTCGCTGCTGCCGTCGTCGACGAAGATGAGTTCGTACCGGAGCGCGGCTTCGGACGTCACCCGTTCGATCCAGGCGGCGAGTTCCGGCAACGACTCGCGTTCGTTCAGCAGGGGAACCACCACCGACAGGTCGGGGCGCTCAGGCATTGTGTCCGTCGTGGGTTTCATCTTCCGTATCGGCGAAGAGGTCGGGACGGTGTTGGGCTATCGCACTGGTGAAGAGGCCGACGATGCCTCCTTCGATGAGGTAGCCGACGATGTAGCAGACCACCAGAAAGAGCGGATTGAACATGGCCGAATAGGTGGCGTCGTAGATCATGTCGAACTGGGCCTGGGGTACGAGGTCCTGTACGGCGGACATCTGCAGGTCGACCGTTTCCGTGATCGTCTCCTTGATGAGGAAGTTGTTGATGAGCGCCGAGGCGAAGCCGAAGATGACGCCCGTGAAGAGCATCATCGCCAGCACGAATCCCATGCAGCGGCCGTAGGGAAAGCCCTCCCGCGCATCGGCCATGCCGGCGATCCGGCGTGTGAAGCCGTAGATGAGCAGGGCGAACACCAGAATCGATATCAGGCTCATCCAGGGGCCCAGTGCCAAAGAGAGGTGGGTCAGGTGCAGCGATGCGGCGACCAGCCCGATGACGGTTCCGCCTTTCATGGCTTCCGTCCAGAAAATCTTTTTCGTTATCTCCATGTGTCGAGTATCTTGTCCCTTTCGGGTTGATGATGCAAAGATAGCGTTTTTTCGTCGCTCCGGGCAACGGAGCCTGCTCCCTGCGGACTCTTCCGGGGGCGGTCGGCGACCGGCCGCCGACCGAGAGGGCGCCCGTGTGTCCGGAATTCGGACCCTCCGCCTGTGGGGAACCTCAGTATTTGCCCTTCCAGAGCGTGGCGATGCGGCGGGCTATTTCGGCTTCCTTGGGGTTGTCGCCCGGTTCGTAGAAGCGTCTGCCTTCCAGCCCGGCGGGCATGAACTCCTGTTCGGCGAAGTTGCCCGCGTAGTCGTGGGCGTATTTGTAGTTCTTGCCGTAGTCCAGCTCCTTCATCAGTTTGGTGGGGGCGTTGCGGATGTGCAGGGGGACGGGGCGGTTGTTGGTATCCTTGGCCGCCAGCGCCAGGGCGCGGTCGACGGCCAGGTAGGCCGAGTTGCTCTTGGGGCTGGTGGCGAGGTAGATGGTGGCTTCGGCCAGGGGAATGCGGGCCTCGGGCATCCCGATCTTGTGGACGGTGTCGAAGCAGGCATTGGCCAACAGCAGTCCGTTGGGATTGGCCAGTCCGACGTCTTCCGCCGCGAGGATCACCAGCCTGCGGGCGATGAATTTGGGGTCTTCTCCCGCGTTGAGCATGCGGGCGAGGTAGTAGACGGCGGCGTTGGGGTCGCTGCCGCGCACGCTTTTGATGAAGGCCGAGATGATGTCGTAGTGCATCTCCCCGTTCTTGTCGTAGGTGGCGATGTTCTGTTGCAGCGCGTCGGTGACGGTACGGTCGTCTATCGTCAGCCCGCCGTCCGAGGCGCCGGTGACGATGTCCAGGATATTGAGCAGTTTGCGGGCGTCGCCTCCTGCGAAGCCGAAGAGGGCGGTCGTTTCGCGCACCTCGATCTTCCGCTCCCGGAGCACGGTGTCCGTAGCGAGGGCGCGGTCGAGCAACTCCTGCAACTGGGCGTCGTCCATGGCCCGCAGTACGTAGACCTGACAGCGGGAGAGCAGCGGGGAGATCACCTCGAAGGAGGGATTTTCCGTCGTCGCGCCGATCAGGGTGATGTCGCCCTGCTCCACGGCCCCCAGCAACGAGTCCTGCTGCGCCTTGTTGAAGCGGTGGATTTCGTCGATGAAGAGGAACGGGGCGGGGGTGTTGAAGAACTTCTGCTTGCGGGCCTGGTCGATCACCTCCCGCACGTCCTTCACCCCGGAGTTGATGGCCGACAGGGTGAACATCCGCCGGTCCAGGGCGCCCGCCACGAGCCGGGCCAGCGTGGTTTTGCCCACGCCGGGAGGACCCCACAGAATGAACGAGGGGACGTTGCCCGTTTCGATGAATTTGCGGAAGACGCCGCCGGGGCCCACCAGGTGCTCCTGTCCGATGTAGTCGTCGAGCGTGCGCGGTCTGAGCCGTTCCGCCAGGGGTATGTTGCTTTGCTGTGCCATGTGTCGTCTCTTCCGGAGTCTTCGCGCCGGGGCTTTCCGTCGGGGCGCGGACCTTGCGCAAAGGTAACGAAAAATCCCCGTTCCGCAGTACGGTCTCCGCGGGTCCCTTCCCCTTTCGCCGGCCGTATTTCCGGTCGTTGCGTCGGCGGACGTTTGGTCCCCTTCGGCCCTCGCACGGCCCGCGGACGGGGTCGCCTAAATAAGGCCCGTTGCACAATAATGACGGGGCGGGAGGCGTTTTTTAATAGTCGTCTGTCGGTTTAAAATATTAAGCGACAGTTCGATCCGTCGGGTGTGGGGCTTCCGTCCGCCGGCCGCATCCGGTACGGAGCAGGAAAGAGTTTACGAATCAAAAATATCGTTATGAACAGAAAATGGATGTTTGCGGGTCTCATCGCCGCGGCCGTGGGGATCGGCGGAGGTGCGACCTATCTTATGATGGAGAACGGCCGGACCGTGCGGCCGCAGGAACGGGTGGTGGAGAAGGTCGTGGAGGTGGAGAAGGCGCCCCCGGCCCGCTTTGCCGCATACCGGTCGGCCGACTATCCCGACCTCACGTATGCGGCCGAGCATGCGGTGGACGCGGTGGTCAATATCGAGGTGACGCAGCAGGTCTCCTCGCGCGGCATGGACCCCTTCCTCGAGTTCTTCGGCATCCCGCAGGGTTATTCGCGGGGCGGGGAGTATGCCCCGCGCGAGGTGAAGGCGGGCGGTTCGGGGGTCATCATTTCGCCCGACGGCTATATCGTCACCAACCACCATGTGGTGGAGAATGCCACCGAACTGAAGGTGAAGCTCTACGACGGACGCACCTTCCGGGCCGAGGTGGTCGGTACCGATCCCACCACGGAGGTGGCGCTCATCCGTATCGAGGGCGAGAACCTGCCCACGCTGGCCTTCGGCGACTCCGACGCGTTGCGGCTCGGGGAGTGGGTGCTGGCCATCGGCAGTCCGTTCGACCTGCAATCCACCATCACGGCGGGCATCGTGAGCGCCAAGTCGCGTAACCTGGGGGCGATTCCCAACCAGTACCGCGTGGAGTCCTTCATCCAGACCGATGCGGCGGTGAATCCGGGCAACAGCGGGGGAGCGCTGGTCAATACGCGAGGCGAGCTGGTGGGAATCAATACGTTGATAAAGAGCCAGACCGGTACCTATATGGGGTATTCGTTCGCCATTCCGAGCGCGATCGTGCGGAAGGTGGCGGCCGACCTGAAGGAGTACGGCGTGGTGCAGCGGGCCCTGCTGGGCGTCAGCTATCGGGAGATCGACGAGGAGTTCGTCGAGACCTTCGGTGAGGAGTACGGTATCGGCGAGGCGGGCGGAGTCTACGTGGCCGAGGTCGTGCCCGACGGCGCAGCCCGTGCGGCGGGTATCCGTAAGGGCGACGTAATCACCGCGATAGACGGCATACAGCTCGGTAACAATACCAACCTGACGGAGATCATGTCGCGCTACCGTCCCAACGACAAGGTGATTATTTCCGTAAAAAGAGATGGGAAAACGAAACAATTCGAGGTTGCACTGCGTAATAAGGCTGGTAAGGCCGAACCGCTCCCCCGGGAATGGGTGGATGCGGGCGAATCCCTCGGGGGACGTTTTGCGGATATCAACGACCGCACTCGCCGGGAACTCAGGATCGACCACGGCATTCGGGTGACCGAGGTGCGTCCGGGAGGCGTACTGGCCCGGGCCCGGGTGAAAGAGGGATTCGTGATTACCCACCTCAACGACCGGCCCGTGCGCTCGGTGAGCGATCTGGACAAGATCACGGGGCCGGTGACCTACATCGAGGGCGTATATCCCAACGGGCGGGCCATCAGTTACTCCCTCGTGCAGTAGGGCGGTCCCGCGGGCGGAATGCCGGATGGATCGGAGCCGTACGGAAGGTCGGTCGATGCGGCGCCGGGACCGTTTTCCCGAAACGGACCGGTGCGACCGGAAAGAGAGAAAGAGACAACAGATAGTAATATTGCAAACCAACAGACCATGAGGCAGCTAAAGATCACAAAATCCATCACGAACCGCGAGAGCGCATCCCTTGACAAATACCTCCAGGAGATAGGTAAGGAAGACCTTATCACCGTCGAGGAAGAGGTGGAGCTCGCGCAGCGCATCAAAAAGGGGGACCAGGAGGCGCTCGAGAAGCTGACCAAGGCCAACCTGCGTTTCGTGGTGTCGGTGGCCAAGCAGTACCAGAACCAGGGCCTCAGCCTGCCCGACCTGATTAACGAAGGCAACCTGGGCCTTATCAAGGCTGCGGAGAAGTTCGACGAAACGCGCGGTTTCAAATTCATCTCCTATGCCGTGTGGTGGATTCGCCAGTCGATTCTGCAGGCGTTGGCCGAGCAGTCGCGTATCGTGCGTCTGCCGCTCAACCAGGTGGGTTCTCTCAATAAGATCAACAAGGCGTTCGCCCGTTTCGAACAGGAGAACGAGCGTACTCCTTCGCCCGAAGAGCTTGCCAACGTGCTCGACCTGCCCAAGGAGAAGGTTTCCGACACGCTTCGTGTTTCGGGTCGCCACGTGTCGGTGGACGCTCCTTTCTCGGACGGTGAGGACAACAACCTGCTCGACGTGCTCGTCAATACCGATTCGCCCAATGCCGACCGCGGCTTGATCAACGAGTCGCTCTCCACCGAGGTGGAGCGGGCGCTCGCCACCCTGACCGACCGCGAACGCGACATCATCCGCTACTTCTTCGGAATCGGTTGCCCCGAGATGACTCTCGAGGAGATCGGCGAGAAGTTCGGACTGACGCGCGAACGCGTGCGGCAGATCAAAGAGAAGGCCATCCGCCGGCTGCGCCACAGCTCGCGCAACAAGTTCCTGAAGTCTTATCTCGGATAAGACGGAAGAGGTGCGGCGGTTTGCCGCCGATACGGGAGGCTGTCCTTGCGGACGGCCTCTTTCGTTTTACGCGGCGCATGCGGGGACGGGTGAGAATACCGGTGCCGGGTTCCGGTTCTGTGAAGTATGCGGTCGGGTGTCGAAAGGGGGCTCTTCGGATGGTCGTTTCCGTGCATGCGGCCGGGCCTTGCCGTGGCGGATTTGCGGAGCGGGCGAGGGCTCGTTTCGAGGCATCGGGGCTTTTCTGTTCACCCTGTTCTCCGTGTTCACCCTGTTCATCTCCGAGGTATTCCGATGTGTCGGCCGGCATTGCTTTGTGTCGCGGCGTAAGAGGAGCGGAGGCGTGCTGTCGGAGAGGGGAAGATGCCGAGGGTAGGGGGCGTTTCGGGTACGCCGGAGGCGTCGTTCGCTTTCTTGGGAGGGGCGGGTACGGCGAAGGCTCTAATTGGGTATCTTTGCGCCGTTTCAAACAAGTAAGTGATTCCGGCTATGAAAGCACTCTACACCGTTCTGCTGCTCGTCTGCTCCAACGCATTCATGACGATTGCCTGGTACGGCCACCTGAAATTCAACGCTTCGCACGGCGAACGTCCCTTGCCCCTGATCCTCGTGATCCTGGCCAGTTGGGGCATCGCCTTCTTCGAGTACTGTTTCCAGGTTCCGGCCAACCGGCTGGGGTTCGCCGAGAACGGGGGACCCTTTTCCCTCATTCAGTTGAAGATCATTCAGGAGGTGATCTCCCTGCTGGTGTTCACGTTGTTCGCCCTGCTGGTGTTCCGTACCGAAACCTTCCGTTGGAACCACATCGCAGCCTTCGTGTGCATCGTGCTGGCCGTCTATTTCGTGTTCAGGAAGTAACGCGTGCATGCAGTCAGGGGCTGCAGAGAGATCGAACGGCCCGCAGGAAGCTCCTGCGGGCCGTTCGTATGGAGGGTGGCGAGCGTCAGAACAGCATCCGGTTGTTCTCTTTCAGACCGGTCACCGCATCGAATACCTTTTTCGATATTTTGGCCCGCTGAAGGGCGTCGAGGTAGGCGTTGGAGTGGGTGTCGGTTCCCACGAAGGTGTAGAGGCCCTGCCGCAGCATGTTTTCGGCATACTTCTTCGCGCCGCTACCGTGGTAGCCCGCCAGCGAGAGCAGGTTGAGCTGGAGTTTGTACTGCTTGATGAGGTTGATGACCTTGTCCTTGCCGTTGGCCTGAAGGAACATGTAGCGCTCCGGATGGGCGAGGATGATCTCGTAGCCGGCGAGGGTGGCCTCGAAAAGCATGTCGAAAGCCCGCAGGCTGTAGCCGTTGATGGAGAACTCCACCAGGATGTGCCGGGCGTTCATGGTCAGCGGATCGCCCTGAAGGCGTTCGGGAAACTTGTCGTCGATGAAATACTCCGCAGCGAGCCGGACGTCCATCGATCCCCGGTAGCCGAAATCGGCGAAGCGCTGCCGCAACTCGGTCTCGCCGCGGTTGTCGTAGGCTCCGTGGATGATGTGGGGCGTCATGTAGAGGCCCTGTATTCCCATGCCGTGCATTCTCTCCAGCAGTTGCTCGCTGTGTTCCCGGTCGGGACTTCCGTCGTCCACACCGGGTACCAGGTGGCAATGGATGTCGTAGAATCCTTCGAGCAGGTCGGCAAGGTAGATGTTTTTTGTGTGAAAACTGAACATCAAATAATTGTCGTATGCGGTCCGTCGTTTCAGATGATGCTTTCGAAGTAGGCGATCGTCCGGGCGAGTCCTTCGCGGAGCTGTACCTCCGGTCGCCAGCCGTGCAGCACTTCGCCTGCGAGCCCGATGTCGGGCCGGCGCTGCCGCGGGTCGTCCGAAGGCAGCGGGCGGAAGACGATCCGCGAGGCGGACCCCGTCATCTCCAGGATGAGGGCGGCGAGTTGCAGCATGGTGAATTCGCCGGGATTGCCGATGTTGACCGGTCCCGTCACCTCGTCCGGGGTATCCATCATGCGGACCATGCCCTCCACCAGATCGCTCACGTACTGGAAGCTGCGGGTCTGCGAACCGTCGCCGTATATGGTGATGTCCTCTCCGCGAAGCGCCTGGACGATGAAGTTGGACACCACGCGGCCGTCGTCGGGGTTCATGCGCGGGCCGTAGGTGTTGAATATCCTCACGATCTTTATCCGGACGCCGTTCTGGCGATGGTAGTCCATGAAGAGCGTCTCCGCACAACGTTTTCCCTCGTCGTAGCAGGAGCGTATGCCTATCGGATTCACGCTGCCCCAGTAGCTTTCCGGCTGGGGATGGACGTCGGGGTCGCCGTACACTTCGGAGGTCGAAGCCTGTAAAATGCGTGCCTTGACCCGCTTGGCGAGTCCCAGCATGTTGATGGCTCCCATCACCGAGGTTTTGGTGGTCTTGATGGGGTTGTACTGGTAGTGGACCGGGGAGGCGGGGCAGGCGAGGTTGTAGATCTCGTCCACCTCGGCGTAGTAGGGGGCGATGACGTCGTGGCGTACCGGCTCGAAGTTGCCGCATCCCAGCAGGTGCAGGATGTTCCGTTTGCTGCCGGTGAAGTAGTTGTCGAGGCAGATGACGTCGTGGCCCTCGCCGACCAGCCGTTCGCACAGATGCGAACCTATGAACCCGGCTCCTCCGGTTACAAGCACTCTCTTCATCTTCAATCCTGTCTGTGTGGGTGATGAACGCATGCGGCCTCCTCGCACGGTACCGCCGTCATTTCGCAACTGCAAATATAGCTCTTTTCACAGAGCTTGCTCCCGCACGGCGGGGAGTTTCCGCGTTTTCGGGCGGGCGGGACAATGAAAAGTGCTGTCTTTACGTTGTTAAGGAGAGCGCTGCCGGACGGAGCGTATTTGCGGAAAAACGAATTTTTCATACCTTTGTACATTCCCCGCACACGCGTTGCGTAACGGGACGGGGAGCCGATGGCTTATGCGTGTCAGATATTGGAAAATAGGTGCCGTGGCGGTTGCGGCCCTCGCGGTTGCGGCCTGCGGCCGGAAGAAGGAGATCTTCGACAAGGAGATGGATATGATCCGGGCGTGGGTGGAGAGCCGGAACAACGACGACGAGGCGAATTATACCGAAGTGTCGTCGGGTGTCTTCCGGGGGATTTTCCCTCCGGAGGACGGCAGCGGGACCGTGCCGGCAGAAAGGGGCGACAGTCTGTACCTGATGTACGAGCTGTGTCGGTTCACCTCCTCTTTTACCGAGCGAGGCAAGGCGGATATCGTCTACACGAACAAACCCGACCTGATGCCGGAGCGCGTGGAGTGGAATCGCGACACGTTGCGGATGGTGCTGGGCGACGGAAAACTGCTGAAAGGTGTGGAGGAGGCGCTCCGGGAGAGTGCGGAGGGCGATCTGGTGGTGGTTGTCATGACCTCCGGCAATGCCTTCGGCCAACACTCCGTGCAGCAGCTTCCGCCCAATACGCCCGTCGCATGGCGTATCGATGTGGAGAAGGTGATCGATAACGACTAACAACAGTGATGAATATGACGATGAGATATGTTTTGAAATCTTTGGCGACCGTCGCGGCGGCCTGCGCCCTCGGTGCGTGTGCCAGGGCCGGAAGCGAAGATATCAACGCGATCGAGGACGAAGCCCTGGCGGTGTGGGTGAGCAATCACGCTCCCGAGGCCCGTCCGCTCGGCGATACGGGAATGTATTACGAGGTGATCGAAGAGGCTTCCGCGGAGGGCGGGACGAAGGTGGACGTGCGGGGTAAATGGGTGGACGTGGAGTATGTCGTCCGCGATCTCGACGGCGACATCGTCTACAACCGCAACGGCGAAACGGCGCGGCGACTGGGCACGTTCCTCAAGTACACCCATTACGTGCCCGAGCGGCTCTATATCGCCAGCAAACAGAATCTGAGCAACATACCGGCAGGTATCTACCGGTCCATCACGGAGATCGCGCCGGGAGCGATGTGGCGCGTCTACATCCCTTCGCGGCTGGCTTTCTCCGCCTACGGCATCAGCACCTCGTCGGGGTACGGCGGCCAGCGGGCGCTCGAATCCGATGTTCCGGTCATCCTCGACAGCCTGCGTATCGTGAACATCGTGGACAACCCGCAGCAGGAGGGCCGGCAGGCGGTCGTCGCACTGGCCACCGCTCCCCAGCCCGGCGGATGGGGCCGGCCGATGAACGATACCGTGCGCGAAGGGCTCTACATGGAGGTGCTCGCACGACCCAACCCGGGCGATACCGTGCCGCTGAACCAGCGTGCGAATATCTACTATCGGACCCGGTTTCTGGACGGGCACCTGATCGACTCCAACGTGGATTCGGTGCTGTACAACCGTTTCGGATCGGTGCGCAGCAGCGATAACATCAATCCGATCCAGGTGACGAGGATGTCCTCGACGCCCACCAACGGCAACCAGATGCCCGCCAAGGTCTTTTATGCCGTACTGCCCGACCTTTGCTACGGCGACAGCGTGCGGATGGCCGTTCCGTCGGAATACGGCTACTACCGTCAGTACATGTATCCCGACAAGAGCAATTCGATGTGGTCCCTTTCGGCTACTTTCTCGTTCGACTTTACGTTTCAGTACAAGGATTATACGGTAGAGGATACCGACTATTTCTTCGCGTCATCGACCTATTACATGCCTTATTCGACCTCGTCGAGCAGTATTCCGGTGGCGGAGATAAAACCCTATACGCCTCTCGTCTACGAATTCGTGGTGCAGAAACCCGAATCCTGATCCGTACGGCGAATCGGTCGAGGGCGGCTCCCGGTAGCGGGGCCGCCCTTTTTGCGTGCTGTCGGCCGGGGCGTTCGGGTATGTAGCCGGTCGGCCTTCGGCTGTAGAGTATGTGAATCCGGAGCGGGGCCGGTTTGGACCGGTGCGCTTTGGGAGTGTTCGGCGCGGTTCGGTTTGACCCGGTTGAATCCGATTTGAGCCGGTAGGATGGTGGGGATGCGCGGGGAACAGGGGGCGCTTGCAGCCGGTGGAGCCTTGGGGGCTGTTGCTGTATCCGGGGTGCCGGTATGCCTGAGGGAGGATGTGGTCGCCGGAGGGGTGTTGCGGTCGGGCTTGCAAACTTCGCGGCAAAGGGCTTTGCGGGGGCACATCGGTTGCCGAGGTCGGCAGTTGTGTTTCCCGGTTCGTGTATTGCGGGACCGTGGGGCTCGTTGCGGGAGAAGGAACGAAAAGGACAACTGCATCGAGGCGGGCCATTGTGGTCGACTACCTCAGCGAGATGTCCAAGGTACCGGTACACATCGCCCGTCCCGGCTATGCGGCAAGTGCATAGAAGGGCTGTCGTCCGTGGCCCGAACAGTTTATAGAGGCCGTTCGGAAGGGGTCCTGATGGCCTCGGGGATGCAAGTCCGGGACGGGTCAGAACGTCGCCCCGGAGGTTTTGCCGCTCAGCAGGTCGTTGGTGGTGTCCTGGTTCTCCATGAACGAGCGTTGCGATTTGAGCAGGTTTCTCGACTGGAGCACCATGGTCTTCGTTTCGTTCAGGATGGTGAGGTAGAGCATGCTGGCTTTCGTGCTCGTGGCCTTGTTTTGGATGCGTCGGAGCTGATTTTTCACCGCGTCGTCGATCGTGAGGAAGAGTTCGTCGCGCATTTCCAGCACCACGTTCGTGTCCGAATAGTCGTTGTCGGTGAGCATCGCGTTGATGCGGGCGTAGATCTCCGACACCCGGTCGTTGATTTTCAGCAGGTCCTCCACCTGTTCTTCGCTCATCCCCTTGTGGTTGTTGTCGATGTGTTCGAAGCAGGGACGGGTGATGTGTACCAGTGCCTTGGACATCTCGCTGACGTAGTCGACCACCTGAACGTAGAAGTGGCCCGCTTCGATGTAGTTGTCCTGTAGCTTCTGGAGCGTGGGCAGCAGGGCGTATTTCTTTTCGCGTGCATTGTAGAAGAGGTCGTTCGATTCCCGAACCATTTCGCGCAACGTCCGGCGGTCTTCGTTCAGCGTCGCCATGATGGTCTTGCTGTAGATGTCGGTCGTCTTGGTCATGACGCCGCTGATCTCGGCGATGAGGTTGCGCATCACCTCCTGCGTGCTGTTGCCCGACGAGGTGACGAGTTCCTCGGTCTTGTGCTCTTTGGCTTTGCGGCGTTTGTGGGTGATGGAGCTCTGGATGAACATCCCCACGCAGAGGAGCGAAATGATGATGACGGCCCACGTCCCGCCCCACAGCAGGGCGTAGGTCACCACGAGAGCGATGACGAATGCGACGAGCGCCGTGACGAACCAGCCGGCGATGACCGTCACCACGCCCGTGATCCGGTATACGGCGCTTTCGCGGCCCCATGCCTTGTCGGCGAGCGAGCTACCCATGGCCACCATGAAGGTGACGTAGGTGGTCGAGAGAGGGAGCTTGAGCGAAGTGGCCGTAGCGATGAGGATGGAGGCTACGGTGAGGTTCACCGTGGCGCGTATCAGGTCGAAGTGGGCGCTGCCCGCCTTGGGGCGCAGCGGGATGAAGCGTTTGTTGATCGCCCGCTGGAACGATTCGGGGGCATGGTCCTCGTACCACCGGTTCACGGTGACGGCCACCCGGACGATGGAGCGCGAGAAGATGGTGGAACCGAAACGTTCCGTCCCTTCGTCCTGTTTGGCGAGGTTGATCTCTGTTTCGCTGACGCTCTGGGCCTTCTTGGAGGTCCAAAGCGTTACGATCATGATGAAGCCCGCCGCCAGCAGCAACAGGTGGTTGGCCACGACCGGTTCGCTGAGCTTGCCCATCATCATCCCCTCGTCGCCTCCTGCCGCGAGGGCTATCTTATAGGAATCGAGTCCGGCGATCGGTACGCCGATGAAGTTCACCAGGTCGTTGCCCGCGAACGCCAGCGCGAGGGAGAAGGTGCCTGCCAGGATCGTCACCTTGAGGATGTTGACCTTGGCGAGCTGGAGCAGGAACATGATCAGCGAGCTGACGGCGAAAAAGCCCAGCAGCACGGGAAACATGTGGGCCGAGAGCGTGGCGAAGAACGCTTCGCTGAATATCCCGGAGTCCTGGAGCCCCTTGAAAAGGGCGAAATAGGCGATGGCGGTGAAGGCGATGCCGCACCACAGTGCGCCGAAGCGCTTGAGTATTTTCTGGTAGCGGAAGGTGAAGATGAGACGGCTGACGAACATGACGAAGGCGCCCACCACGAAAGCGATCGCCACCGAGGCCAGGATGCCCGAGATGATGACGAGCGCCTTGCCGGAGTTGATGTAGTCGGACATGTCGGCCGCCGTGAGGGTCGGGTCGGCGCTTATCTTGAGCGAGGTGACCGCCACCGCGGCGCCCAGCAGGCCGAAGACGAGAGAGACGGTGGTGGAGGTGGGCAGGCCGAAGGTGTTGAACAGGTCGAGCAGGATCACGTTGGCGAACATCACCCCCAGAAAGAGCATCATCACGTCGCGGAAGGTGAACATCTCCGGATAGAATACCCCGCTGCGGGCCACTTCCATCATGCCGCTGGAGGTGATCGTGCCCAGCAGGATACCCACCGAGGCGATGGTGAAGATGACTTTGCGGGAGGCGGCCTTGGAGCCTATCGCCGAGTTGAGGAAGTTGACGGCGTCGTTGGAGACCCCTACGACCAGACCGAGGATTGCCAGAATCAGTAAGATGACTACGATGACGGTGTAGATAGTTTCCATGGCGTGTCCTGATAGAAAAATTTGGGACAAAGTTAATCGTTAATTCGAAATTCTATTCCGAAAAGAGATGAAATTTTAACGTTCGATTGCCGTGGACTCCATGGCCTTGCCGCTCGCCTTTGCGGGGCGGATCGTGGTGCCGGCGGCCGCAGCCCGTTATTTTATGCATAAATTTTGTACATCGCATGGAGTTGGTTAATTTTGTGGATTGAGATGAAAAACTACCTTGGGACAGGCATGGAAGAGAGCAATAAGATCATACGCGATATTGCGGAACAGGAGTACAAATACGGCTTTACGACCGATATCGATACCGAAACCATTCCGCGCGGGCTGAACGAGGAGGTCGTCCGGCTCATATCCGCCAAGAAGGGCGAGCCCGAATGGATGACGGAGTATCGCCTCGCCGCGTTCCGGCACTGGCAGACGATGAAGCTCCCCACCTGGGCCCACCTCGATATCCCCGAAATCGATTTTCAGGACATCATATATTATGCTGCGCCCCGGACCTCCAAAGGGAAGGAGGGGACGACGGTGGACGACATCGATCCGGAGCTGAAGAAGACCTTCGACAAACTGGGCATACCGCTCGAGGAGCAGCTCGCGCTGAGCGGGATGGCGGTGGACGCCGTCATGGACTCGGTGTCGGTCAAGACCACGTTCAAGGAGACGCTCGCCGAGAAGGGAATCGTCTTCTGCTCGATGAGCGAAGCCCTGCGCGACTATCCGGAGCTGGTGCGCAAATACCTTGGCAGCGTGGTGCCCTATACGGATAACTTCTATGCCGCGCTCAATGCGGCGGTCTTCTCCGACGGTTCGTTCTGCTACATTCCCAAGGGAGTGCGGTGCCCGATGGAACTGAGTACCTATTTCCGGATCAATGCCGCCGGTACGGGGCAGTTCGAGCGGACGCTCATCGTGGCCGACGAAGGGGCCTACGTGAGCTACCTGGAGGGGTGTACGGCACCGCGGCGCGACGAGAACCAGTTGCACGCCGCCGTGGTGGAGATCGTGGTGATGAGGGATGCGGAGGTGAAGTACTCCACCGTTCAGAACTGGTACCCCGGCGACCGCGAGGGCAAGGGGGGAATCTACAACTTCGTCACCAAGCGCGGGATATGCCGCGGCGAGAACGCCCGGCTCTCGTGGACGCAGGTGGAGACCGGTTCGGCCATCACGTGGAAGTATCCGAGCTGTATTCTCGCCGGCGACAACAGTGCGGCGGAATTCTATTCGGTGGCGCTTACCAACAACTTCCAGCAGGCCGACACGGGGACGAAGATGATCCACTTGGGGCGCAACACCCGCAGCCGGATCGTTTCCAAGGGTATCTCTGCGGGGCGCAGCCAGAACAGCTACCGGGGGCTGGTGCAGGTGAATCCCAAGGCGGAGAACGCACGCAACTTCTCGCAGTGCGATTCGCTGCTGATAGGCGACCGGTGCGGTGCCCACACGTTTCCCGTGATCGACGTGAGGAATTCCAGCGGCGTGGTGGAACACGAGGCGACCACCTCGAAGATAAGCGACGACCAGCTCTTCTACTGCAACCAGCGCGGGCTGGATACCGAGGAGGCCGTGGGGCTGATCGTGAACGGCTATGCCAGGGAGGTGCTCAACAAGCTGCCCATGGAGTTCGCGGTGGAGGCGCAGAAGCTGCTGTCGGTGAGCTTGGAGGGGAGCGTAGGATAGTATTTTGCAAGGGTCGTGCAACGAAAACGACCCGCCGTGCGTCTATGGTTAAAGAGGCGGTACTCCGCCGGAAAAGCGAACCGGTAACACCTTTTGACCATGAAGAAATATTTGCTTTCGTTTTGCACGGTATGGATGGCGGCGATGACGATTGCCGCGGCGCAACCCTCTCGCTGCGGGATGCGGCGGGCGGGGAGCCACACGATCAACTTCTCCGGCGGCATGGCGATCGGCGGCGGGGATATCGATATGTTGTTCGGCCCGTTCGGTTATGTCGAGTATGCCCGTAACGTGAAGGGACGGTTTTGGGCGGGAGGCCGTCTGGGAGTGCGGTACGATTGCCAGTCCGCGACGTGTCAGCCCTCCTATGTGCCCGAAAACTATCTCCGTCCGGCGTTGTACGGCATCGGGTATTGGGAGTTTCCGGTGGCGGGGAGATGGCTGTCGTTCCGTGCGGGTGCGGGTGCGGGGGTAGGCATGCACTGCGGATCGGGAGTGAAGGACCTCGGCGCGGCTCCCTACGTGATGGTACGTGCGGAGTGGGTGGTGCACCTGGGCCGGCATTTCGGGGTGACCTTTTCGCCGTTGCTGTTCGGCCCGTTGGGATCGTCGCAGGTGGAATGGACGCCGCTGGCGCCGACGACAACGACCGGGAGACGGGGACATTTGGTATCCTTCGACTTCTATGGCCATATCGGGTTGTATGCCCGGTTCTGACGCCGGCGAAGCCGGGAGAATGGAGGCGGACGCATAAGATGCGGACGGCAAACGGCCTCCGCACTCCGGCGAAGGAACGGAGCTTCGGGTGCGGGAAAGCGGTGATAATACGGAACCTATTAACCTAAAACACAATAAAATGAAGAAGTTGACGATGACCCTGGTGCTTGCCCTTGCGACTGTTGCGGTCCGGGGTGCGGAGCCCCCTGTTGCGGAACAAAGAGCCGAACGTCCGAATAGTGTAGCGATACGTGCGGGCTCGACCTTCGATATAAACAGTAGCATAGGTACCTTCTTATATGTCGAGTACGCCCGGAATATGAATGGGAAGTTCTGGCTGGGCGGTCGTCTGGGTGAAGCATACGAAGTGATGGCGGGAGATCCGTCTACGGAATTAGTCCTTCTGGATTATTTCGTAACGACTGCCTACGGCATAGGTTACTGGGAACTTCCCGTTGTCCGTAAATGGCTCTCTTTCCGGGTCGGTGGCGGCGTGGGTCTGGGGGTTCATGTAGCCGATGAGCTGTACCGTCCGACGGTAGGTCCCTATGTGATGGTGCGTGCGGAATGGGTGGTCCATATAACCCGGAACTTCGGCCTCTCCCTCTCGCCGTTGGTCATAGGGCCTTCGCAGTTCGAGTTCGGGCTTGCTCCTAGCATGAAGAACGGTGCGATGAAGATAAGCGGCAAGCAGGATTGGCTGGGACATTTGGGCCTGTATGTGAGGTTTTAGTGCGATGGACCGGGTGAGGTAGGAATGTAATGTTGATACAACGATAGAAGTATGAAAAACATATTGACAGTCAAAGGGCTTCATGCCTCGATAGAGGGCAAGGAGATCCTGCGCGGCATCGATTTCACGGTGAATGCCGGCGAGGTGCATGCCATCATGGGTCCGAACGGGTCGGGCAAGAGCACTTTCGCCTCGGTGATCGCCGGCAGTCCGCGTTTTGAAGTGACGGCCGGTACGGTGGAGTACGAGGGGAAGGATCTGCTGGAGTTGAATATCGAAGAGCGTGCCCGTGCGGGTATCTTCCTCGGCTTCCAGTATCCGGTGGAGATACCGGGAGTGAGCATGGCCAACTTCATGAAGCTCGCCGTGGCCCGTCGCCGCGAATACCTCGGCCTGCCGCCGCTCACCTCGGGCGAGTACCTCAAGCTGATGCGCGAAAAGGGTAAGGTGGTGGAGCTCGACAGCAAACTGACGGGCCGCGCCGTGAACGAAGGCTTTTCGGGCGGAGAGAAGAAGAAGAACGAGATCTTCCAGATGGCCATGCTCGAACCGCAGCTCGCCCTGCTGGATGAAACGGACAGCGGACTCGACATCGACGCGCTGCGCATCGTGGCGCAGGGGGTGAACAAACTGCGCACCCCGCAGAACGCCACCGTCGTGATCACCCACTACCAGCGCCTGCTGGATTATATCGTGCCCGATTTCGTGCATGTGCTCTATCGGGGGCAGATCATTCTCTCGGGCGACAAGGAGCTTGCCCTGAAGCTGGAGCGGGAGGGATACGACTGGTTGATAAACCGATACAAATAGTCTGCTGCCATGGAAAAAGCGTCTGGATTGAGCGGTGTCTGCGGCAGCGAGACCGTGGAGATAAGGGACGGGGTCTGCCGAAGGCCGTTCGCCCCGCTGGCCTCCGGCATCGAGGCGGGGGTACAGGGCGACGGAACGGGTGCGGACGTCGTGACGGTGCGTATTCCCGTCGGGGTGCGGGCGGCGCAGCCGCTCTGCCTGTCGTTTGTCGGCGGGGGCTCGTGCCGCGTGGAGATCGTCGCCGGAAAGGATTCGTCGGCGGAGTTGTTGTTCCTGCTCCGGGACGGCGCCTCGATAGAGCGGAATACGCTCGTGGGGGAGGGAGCGTCGCTTCGCATCCGCGAGGTGGCTGCCTTCTCCGCGGAAGGGACGATGTCGGGCAGCATGCGGTTGGAAGCCGGCGCCCGGGTCGATCTGGTCACTGTGGAGCTGGGTACGGGTGCGACGGCACTGCGTTACGTCACCCGGTTGGCGGCGCCGTCGGCCGAAGTGCGGCATGCCGGGCTTTTCATGGCTGCGGCGGGCGACCGCAAGACGGTGGACGTGCGGGTGGAGCACCTGGTGCCCGATTGTCGCAGCGACGTGCTGGTGAAAGGCGTTGCCGCCGGTACGGGGTACGGTTCCTTCGGGGGCATGGTCTACGTGGCGCAGGACGCCCAGCGGACCGAAGCCTACCAGCAGAGCCGCAACCTGCTCCTGGGCGGGCAGGCCCGGATTCTCACTTCGCCCCGACTCGAGATTTATGCCGACGACGTGCGGTGCAGCCACGGAGCCACGGTCGGACAGATGGACGACGATGCGGTCTACTACATGCGTCAGCGGGGGCTGAGCGAGGCTCAGGCACGCGGATTGCAACTGGCCGGATTCGTGAACGACGTCGTGTCGCGGCTCGGCGAGGGTGCGTTGGCCGAGGCGGTATCGGAGATGGCCGAGGCGAAGATCGCCATGCTCTAGCAGGAGGCGTAGGAATTGCGGCCGGCGAGGCGGCATGTTCGGTGGCGGAGGTCGGCACGTGTCCGCGGGGCGCGGCAGGAGTGTTGCGGTTCGGTTACGGTCACGGCATGGTTCCGTGGCGGTTCGGCTGCGGCGCGTGTCCGGCGGTCGGCACGCCCGGGTTGCGGGCGGCCGGCGAAGTGCGGGACCGGACCATATTATTCAGGAGTTTTCAGAGATGTTGGATGTAGAAAAAATACGGGGGGATTTCCCGATACTTTCCCGGACGGTTTACGGTAAACCGTTGGTATACCTCGACAGTGCGGCCACCAGCCAGAAGCCGCGTCGCGTGATCGACTGCGAACGGAGGCTGTACGAGGAGGAGAACGCCAACGTGCACCGCGGGGTGCACTACCTTTCGGGGCGTATGACCGAACTTTTCGAGGAGGCCCGCGAACGGGTACGCTCCTTTATAGGCGCCTCCTCGCGCGAGGAGATCGTCTTCACCTCGGGGGCTACGGCCGCCGTGAACGCCGTGGCCTACAGCTACGGCGAATTGGCTTTCGGCCCGGGCGACAACATCGTGGTGTCGGAGATGGAGCACCACTCCAACATCGTTCCGTGGCAGTTGGTCTGCGGCCGACGGGGGGTGGAGATCCGCGTGCTTCCTTTCGACGACGAGGGAAGGCTGATGGTGGAACGACTGCCCGAGCTGCTCGACGAGCGCACGAAGTTGGTCGCTGTCACACAGGCTTCCAACGTACTGGGCACCATGCCGCGGTTGCAGGAGGTCGTGGCCGCGGCACATGCCGCGGGAGCCGTCGTGCTCGTGGATGGTTGCCAGGGGGTCGTGCACGGCGGCGTGGACGTGGAGGCGCTCGGTTGCGACTTCTACGTCTTCTCCGGTCATAAACTCTATGCCCCCAACGGAATCGGGGTGCTTTACGGCCGCCGCGAGTTGCTGGAACGCATGCCACCCTTCCTGGGAGGCGGCGACATGGTGAAAAGGGTGCGTTTCTCCGGGACCACGTTCGCCGACGTGCCGCTGAAGTTTGAGGCCGGCACGGCCAATTACATCGGCGCCGTCTGCCTGGGCGAAGCGATCGAATACATCCGCAGCATCGGAATTCCGGAGATGACGGCGCACGAACGTCTGCTGGCGGAGTATGCCGCCGGAGCGCTCTCCGCCGTGGAGGGGG
Source organism: uncultured Rikenellaceae bacterium (assembly GCA_910577285.1). Classification (GTDB taxonomy): domain Bacteria; phylum Bacteroidota; class Bacteroidia; order Bacteroidales; family Rikenellaceae; genus Tidjanibacter. Next base: position 168,008 of record CAJTLO010000003.1, read on the forward strand.
TGCGCATATACGGTACCGCGTCCGACAAGTGCAGCATTCTCTCGTTCAATGCCGAGGGGGTACATGCCTACGACATGGGGATGATACTCGACAAACTGGGTATCGCCGTCCGAACGGGGGCCCATTGTGCCGATCCGGTCATGCAGCACTACGGGGTGAAGGGCATGGTGCGTGCCTCGTTCGCTTTCTACAACACCATGCCGGAGGCCGACGCTTTCGTCGCCGGTGTGCAGCGGGCCGTGCGCATGCTGCGTTAGGGATGCTGGGCCGGCCGACGGCCGGCAACACCCGTCCGAATGTGCGGCGCAGCGCCGCGAAAATAATTGTCCTTATGCCGTTGATCGTTCTCGAAGGGCTCGACGGAGCCGGAAAGACCACACAGACGGAGTTGCTCAAGGAGCGGCTCGACAGCCGCGGACTCCGTTACGAATATCTCCATTTTCCCCGTTTCGCCGCTCCCGTGTACGGCGGGCTCATCGCCCGTTTCCTGCGCGGGGAGCTGGGCGGCATCGATGCCGTGGACCCCTATATCGTCGCACTCCTCTTCGCGGGCGACCGGGCGGATGCGGCCTGCGCGATACGGAGCTGGCTGGCGGAGGGGAAGTATGTCCTGCTGGACAGGTATGTGAACTCCAACATCGCCTACCAGTGCGCCAAGATCGAAGGGAGCGAACCCCGGCAGGCGTTGCAACGGTGGATACTCGACCTGGAGTACGGCCATAACGCCATCCCGCGTCCGGACGTTTCGCTCTTCCTCGACGTGCCGTTCCGGTTTACCGAGCGCAGCCTCACCTCGCCCCGTAGCGGCGAGGACCGGGGATACCTCAACGGTGCCGACGACATACACGAGGCATCGCTCTCCTTTCAGCGGCGTGTGCGGGAGGTTTACCTCGGCCTGGCCGGAGAGGGCGAACTGGAGGTGGTCGATTGTCGCGACGAGGAGGGCGGCATGTGTCCGCCGCAGCGGGTGTTCGACCGGATGATGGAAAAGATGGGCGGTGTATTGTAAAAACATACGGATATGAAGAACAGGGAACGTTTTGCATGGGTGGCGATGCTGTGCCGCGTGGTGCTGGGTGCGGTATTCGTCTTTTCGGGTCTTACGAAGGGAATCGACCCGTGGGGCACGGCGCTCAAGATAAGGGAGTACCTCGATGCGTTCGGTCTGGCAGGCTTTTCGTCGGCAGCAGGGGCGCTGGCCGTGGGGCAGTGCGTGGCGGAGCTCGTCGTGGGACTCATGCTGCTGTGCGGTACGGGGCTGCGGCTGGCCGGCTTCATCGCTTTGCTGTGTATGGCGTTCTTCACCCTGCTGACGCTCGTGATCGCCGTCTGGAATCCGGTAGACGACTGCGGCTGTTTCGGGGATGCGCTCCGGCTGAGCAACTGGATGACCTTCGCCAAGAACGCCGTGCTGCTGCCCATGGCCGCGGTGGTGTGGCGCGATGCGCAGCGGCGACGCGGGTGGGCGCTCTCCCGGCGCGAGGCGGTCCGGACGGGAGTGTTCGTGCTCGTTGCGCTGGCGCTCAACCTCTATGCGTGGTACGGCCTGCCGCCGGTGGATGGTTCGGCCTACCGCAAGGGGACCGACCTGCGGAGAGACGTGCTCTGCACCGGGTGCATGGACCGTGCGGTGGTGCTCGTCTACGAAGACCTGCAGACGGGAGCGCAACGGGAGTTCTCCCTGTCGGATACCACATGGTATGATACCGCGCGTTGGCGTTACGTCGATACGCGCACGCCCTACGACGATTTGCCGGAGCGGGCGAGGGAGTATGATTTCGCCCTCTGGCAGGACGGGACGGACCGGGTCGCGGAGGTGGTCTATGCCTCGGGAACGACGGTTCTGGTGCTCGTGCGCGATGCGGAGGAGGTTTCCGGGCATTGCCGCGAGCGGATTCGCACGTTTGCCCGAAAGGCCGGTGCCGCCGGGATGCGGGTCGCCTGCGTGGTGGGTGCGGAGCAGCCGGAGGAGCTTCCGGCCGGTGTCGGAGAGGAGTTGGGCATCGGGGTGATCTACGGTATGGACCGCCGGCTGATGGCGCAACTGTTGCGTGCGGATGCGGGGGCGGTGAAGATTACGGACGGGGTGATCGCCGACAAGCGCCCCTGCCGCACGATGGAGAAACTGTTGGAGAGGGCCCTCGTCGAAGAGGCTGCCGAAAGATAAACGGAGGAAGATGATGGTACGCAGAATATTGTTCGCATTGCTGCTGGGTGGTTTGCTCCCGGTGGCCGCCCGTGCACAGGGCGAAGGATTGGAACGGCACCTCTCGCGCGGCGAGGGACTCTACCGTATGGAGAAATACGGCGAGGCATTCATGGAGTTCGAGAAGGCCGGACGGTATGCGGCCGGTGCCGACGAAGTGTTCCGGGAACGGCTGTGCCGGCTTCTGGCCCGGAGTGCGGCGCAGGCCGGCATGGAACAGGCGCAGGAGTTGCTCGAGGCCTATCTTCTGCGCTATCCCGCGGGGCCGGGAGCCGGGGAGGCGCTGTTCGAGCTGGGCAACCTCTTTTTCGACCGGGGCGACTATGCGGCGGCCATTGAGGCGTATGCCGGGGTGGATGCCGACCGATTGCCCGCGGGGGATGCGGCCGAGTACTATTTCCGATACGGCTATGCCTGTTTCGAGCAGGAACGTTTTGAAACCGCCGTGCGGCTGATGGCGCACATCGACTTTACGAGCGACTACTATCCCCATGCGCAGTACGTGATGGGGTATTCCGAATACCGCAAAGGGGAGTACCGTGCGGCCAAAGGCTACTTCACGGTGATCGCCGACCATCCCGCCTATAGCAAGGTGTTGCCCTTCTATATCTTGCAGATCGAGTTCAACGAAGGCAACCACCATTATGTCCGTGAGAACGGCGGGGCCGTCCTCCGCATGGCTGCGGGCGACCGGCTGACGGAGTTGAACCGCATCGTCGGCGAGAGCTGGTTCTATACGGGCGGTTGGCGCGAGGCCCGGCAGTATCTCGAACGCTACCGGGAGCTGGGCGGCGCGATGGACCGCGAGGCCTACTACATGCTGGGATTCTCCGCCTACATGGTGGGCGATTATCGGGACGCGGAGCGGAACCTCGCCCGGGCGGCGGGTCCCGACGACAAACTGTCGCAGAACGCGAGCTACCACCTGGCCGACTGCTACCTGCGCATGGGGCGCCGGCAGCAGGCCATGCAGGCGTTCGCCATGGCATCGTCGGAGGGGTACGACGAGGCCATCGGCGAGGATGCGCTGTTCAACTACGGCAAGTTGCAGTACGAACTCGGCGGGGGCTACTTCAACGAAGCCATCAACGTCCTCAACCGCTACCTGCTCCGTTATCCGCAGTCGGGCCGCGTGCCGCAGGTCAAGGAGTACCTTGCGGCGGCCTACTACAATTCGCGCAACTACGACGCCGCTTACCGGGCCATCATGCAGGTGCCCCATCCCGACAACGACCTGAAGGCGGCCTTGCAGAAGATCACCTATTTCCGCGGCCTGGAGTATTACAACGCGGGCGATTACGATGCGGCCGAACGTCTGCTCGGACAGTCGCTCGACAACCGGTTCAATGCCAAGTATACCGCCCTGGCGGGCTATTGGCAGGGCGAAATTCTTTACCATCGGGGCGATATGCCGGGGGCGATCGATCGCTTCTCGGCCTATGTGCGCCTGTCGCCCGAAAGCGAGCCGGAGCATCTGTCGGCATGTTACAACCTCGGTTACGCCTATTTCAACCTGAAGGAGTGGGAGAAGGCGAAAGAGTGGTTCGACGAGTTTCTGCTCGACTACCGACGCAAGGACAGCTACGCCGCCGACGCCTACAATCGTCGGGGCGACATCGAATACAGCGGGCGTTCCTTCTGGCGTGCCATCGAGTTTTACGACAAGGCTGCCGCGATGAACACTCCGGAGCGTTACTATTCCGCTTTCCAGCGGGCGATGATGCTCGGCATGGTGCAGCGTCCGGAACGCAAGATCGAGAGCCTGATGGAGATCGTGCGCAAGGACGAGGGTCCCTACGTGGCCGATGCCATGTACGAACTGGGCCGGGCCTACATGGGACAGCGGCGCTATTCGGAGGCTACCGGAGTACTCGAACGTTTCGTGAATACCTATCCCATGTCGCCGCGCTATGCCTCGGCGCTGAACGAACTGGGGCTGGCCTGCCAGAATCTCGGCGACCATGCCAGGGCACTGGCCTATTACAAACGGGTGATGCAGCAGGAGAAACATTCCGAGGCCTCGCGCAGCGCCATGACCGGTATCCGTACGATCTATGTCGAGGAGAACGACGTCGACTCCTATTTCAAGTATGCCGAGAGCGTGGGGGTGGAGACCGATCTGGGCGAGGTGCAGCGCGATTCGCTGGCTTTCGCGGCGGCGCAGAAAGTCTATCTCTCCGGCGACCGGGTGCGTGCGGCGGCTGCGCTCGACAACTATGTCGAGGGGTATCCGAAAGGGGCCCATGTGGCCGAGGCGCTCTATTTCGCAGGCGAGAACGCATTGGCTGCCCGTAATATGACCGATGCGGCCGGCTACTACCGGCGCCTGACGGAGATGCCCAACGGAGATTTTACGGTACGCGGTCTGGAGCGGCTCTCGGCCGTGTGCATGGAGAGCGGACAGTACGGCGACGCGGCCGATGCCTACCTCCGGTTGAGCCGGATGGCGACCGCAACGGGTAAGCGCGACGAAGCGCTTGCGGGGTATATGAAGGCCGTGACGGCCGGAGGCGACGATGCGAGGATCATGGCGGTAGCCGACGATGTAGAGGCCCGTGCCGCCGGCGCGTCGGTGAAAAGGCAGGCCGTCTATGCGAAGGCGACCGCGTTGAGGCGCATGGGGCGCGGCGGCGAAGCCTTGCCGCTCTATGAGCGGCTCGGAGGCGACGTCTCCACCCCGGAGGGGGCCGAGGGCGCCTATCGCGTGATCGAGGCGGCGCATGCTGCGGGCGACCATGCCCGTGTCGAGGAGCTCGTCTATGCTTTCGGCGAGAAGAATACGCCGCACTCCTACTGGCTCGGAAAGTCGTTCATCCTGCTCGGAGACATCTATGCCCGTGCGGGGGATGCGTTCCAGGCGCGTGCCACCTACCAGAGCGTGGTGGACGGCTATCCCAATGCGACGGACGGCGTGGTGGAGGAAGCCAAGGCCCGGATCGCCTCGTTGTAGGCGGCCTGCCGCCTCGGGGCGCTTCGGGGCGGCGATTCCCCGTCCGGGGAGGGAGTCCTCGGACGGAGTAAGGAAACGGATTTGTTGAAAAGCTATAATCCCGCAGGGATATGAAGAGAATCGTTATGACTGTTGTGGCGGCCGTTGTGGCCGCAGGGGTAGTGACGGCACAGGAGGATGCCGCCTCCATTACGCAAAGGATCGAGGTGACGAGGCAGTACGTGCCCGAGCTGGGCGGCGCGCAGAAACTCGACTTCGCTCCGCGGATGATCGATACGGTCACGTTGAAACCGGACATCCGTTACTCCATCACGCCCACTCCGTGGAAGTCGGTGTTCGATACGAAGCCCATCGCCCCCGTAGCGATCAGTGCCGCCGAGTATCGGTCGCAGCGTCCGTTCTACCTGGCGCTCGGCGGCGGTTATCCGCTCCGAAGCATGCTCGACTTTTATGCCGCCTTTCCCACGGCCCGCGACGTGCGTGCGGGCGTGTATGTCAACCATGCGGGGCAGTGGGCGAAACTGGAGAACGACCGGGGGAAAAGGGAGTATGCTCCGTGGACGGAGAACAACGTCGGGGTCTATGCCGGCAGGGACTTCGGGTCGCGCAGCCTCGACTTCGACCTCCATTACGGATACAACTATTACGGTACCCTGGGCGAAGGACCGGTGGGAAATGCGCCGATGGAGCGGGTGGCATACCACAAGACGGTCGCCTCGCTCACCTTCGGCGACCGGTTTACCGACCTCACCCGCTTCAATTATCGTTTCGGCATGACGGGTAGCCTGTGGGGGCGTCGGAGTCTCGGCAATCCGTCGACCTCCGCATTCGCGGATTTCGGCTGGAAGGCGGGACGCGGTGCCTTCCTGGTGGGCGCCTCCTTCCGGGGGGCGTGGTCCTTCCGGGGGCAGAGCGACTGGTATGTGGGGCTGGTTCCGGAGTACAGGCTGCAGACGGGGCGTTTCTCCCTGCGGGCGGGTGCGAAGGCCTATTACGAGCGGAGGCGTTTCCCGGAAGCCGAAGGGGAGGGGCATTTCTATGTGCTTCCCACGCTCGGGCTCTCTTACCGGGTAGCCGATGCCTTCATCCCTTACGTGCATGTCGACGGAGAGATCGCTACGGGCGATTACCTCGCGCTCAGCGCACTGAATCCCTACATAACGGAGGATGCCGACATTGTGGGGAGCAGGCGTGCGGAGGTGCGCGGCGGCTTCCGGGGCGATGCCGGAGGAGTGGTGACTTACGACGTGTATGTGGGGCACATGACCGGCGAACTGCCCTTTTTCCTCAAGACAGGGGATGTGTTCCTCCCGCAGTCGGCTCCCGTGAACCTCTTTTTCGCCGGAGCGGGCGTCGGGTTGGAACTCCCCATGGGATTCGGGTTGCAGGCCGGCGTGAGGTACGACAGTTACAACACATCGAGCAACTTCTGGAACGGTCAGGGGGGCAGGATCGGCATGGGGATTCCCGAATTCACGGTCACGGGTCGGGTCGGTTACCGATACCGCGAACGGTTCTCCGTCGGGATCGGCATGGAGCTCCTCGGGGAGCGTCGGTTCGCCTCCGTGGAGCAGCTCGATGCGACGGTACCCGCTACGGTGAACCTGCGGGTCGATATGGAGTATAAGACCGGAGAACGGTTCAGCATCTTTGCCGTGGGCGACAACCTGCTTAACCGGCGTATCTACCGCTACCTGGGCTATCCGGCCCTCGGGACCAACGTGCTGGCGGGCGTGAGAATGCTGTTTTGACGGAAGCCTGGCCGGATACGGAATCAGGGACCGGAGGAGCGAAAAGAGATCGGTATTCCCCGTCGGGGAGGAAAAGGAAAAATAGAAAAAGTATGAATACGGAAGCAGTTGCGCGATACATTACGGATTGGATGACGGGGTACCTCGACGGTACCGGTGCGGCGGGATTCGTCGTGGGTATTTCGGGCGGCATCGATTCGGCGGTGGTGTCGACGCTGGCCGCCATGACCGGGCGCAGAACGCTCTGCGTAACCCTGCCCATCCATCAGGCTCAGGCCCAGGTGGACCGTGCCGGGGAGCATGTGCGCCGCCTTGCGGCGCGTTATCCCAATGCGGAGGCGGCCGACGCCGACCTGACGGCGGCATACGATGCGTTTGTCGGCTCTTTCGACCCGGCTACGGTGCGGGGAGTGCCGCAAGGGGTGGTCGACCTGGCCGGAGCCAATGCCCGGTCGCGGCTCCGCATGACCGCCCTCTACTATTTCGCAGGACTCAACAACCTGCTCGTGGCGGGTACGGGGAACAAGATAGAGGATTTCGGGGTGGGATTCTTCACCAAGTACGGCGACGGCGGGGTGGATATGAGTCCGATCGCCGATCTCACCAAAACCGAGGTGTACGAACTGGGGCGCTGGTTGCAGGTGCCGGAGGCGATTCTGGCGGCGGCGCCTACGGACGGCCTTTTCGGCGACGACCGTACCGACGAGCAGCAGATAGGCGCCTCCTATCCGGAGTTGGAACGGGCCATGGCCTATGCCGAACAGGGGGGGGACCCTTCGCTGCTGTCGGGCCGCGAACGCGAGGTGTACGACATTTTCATACGTCGCAACCGGGCCAATCGTCACAAGATGGAACCGATTCCGGTGTGTCGTATCCCCAGCGGGGTGCGTTGAGCGGGCACGGTTGTCCGGAGCGCCGGATGTTGCAGGTGGGCGGAGCGGTATGACCGGGGCCGGAGGAGTGCGAACGGCGGGAGGCTCTGAAGACAGTCCGGGGGTGCTGCGAATCCGTTTGTCCGGGGGACATTCAGGAGTGCGTCCGGCAGGATGCCGCTTCCGCTGTGAGAACCGGAGTGTTGCATCCGCACGGGTGTATGATAAAACGAGAAACGAGGCTGTCCGTTTTCGGACAGCCTCGTTTGCGACGGTATCGATCGTCCGTTCCGTAAGTTGTCTGGAGGCGACCATCGTGAGCGGCCGCTGTCCGGATGGCGGTTTCGGCCGGCAGTGCGCTATCGGATGCCGAGCCGGTCGAGGGCGGAGGTGTAGGAGCGGGCGTTGCGATTGTGTTCGGCCAGGGTGCGGGCGAAGGCGTGGTAGCCTGAGAAGTCGGCCCGTGCGCAAAAATAGAGGTAGTCGTGTTCGGCGTAACCGAGTACCGCATCGAGAGCCGCCACGGAGGGCATGCGGATCGGTCCGGGCGGAAGCCCGGCGTGGCGGTAGGTATTGTAGGGTGAATCGACCTGCAGGTGTTTGTTGAGGATGCGTTTCAGGGTGAAGTCGCCTACCGCGTACTTGACCGTGGGGTCGGCCTGCAGGGGCATGCCGCGACGCAGGCGGTTGATGTAGACGCCTGCCATGACGGGCATCTCGTCCGTGCGGTTGGTCTCTTCGTCGAGGATGGAGGCGAGCGTCGCCACCTCTTTCTCGGTGAGTCCCGTGCGGCGGAGGCGTTCCCGCCGGTCGTCGTTCCAGAAACGGTTGTACTCCCTGTGCATGCGTTCGGCGAAGCCTTCGGGCGACACCGTCCAGTAGACTTCGTAGGTGTCGGGGACGAACATGCCGATGAACTCCGCGGGCCGGAAGCCGTAGCCGGCCGCCAGGGAGTCGTCGTGCAGCATGGCGGCGAAGGCGGCCGAGTCGGCGCACAATTGCCGGCCCAGCGCGGCCGCCAGTTGCGGCATGGTCCGTATGTTGTTGAAAGAGATGCGGAGCGGGGACTGGTTGCCGCTTCGGAACATCGAGGCGAGGCGGCGGGCACTCATTCCCGTGCGCAGCTCGTAGCGGCCGGGACGGACGTGCCGGTCGGCACCCATCGCCCGGGCCACCGTCCGGAACCGTCCCGGGCGGGCGATGCGGCCTTCGGCGGCGAGCGTATCGCAGAGTGCGGGGAAGGTGGTCCCTTCCGGAAGGAAGACGATCGAGTTTCGCGGGGTGATGCTCCGGGTCAGCAGCAGGTAACCGGTCGTTCCCGCTGCCGCGGCGAGCAGGAGCAGGATACCGGCCGTCCACAGGAGGCGTTTGGCGGTAGGGCGCATGAAGAAAAGAGATAAAGGTGGCGTGTCGTTGAATAATCGTTTGCAAAATTATGAAAAAATTGCTTACCTTTGTGTCGGGTAAGTCTTATACGACCAGCTCCTGCTGAATCCCCCAGGCGTGGAAGCGAGCAAGGGTAGGCGGTTGTAGCGGTGCGATATAAGTAGCTTACCCTTTTTTTGTATGTCGTTCGCGGGTAACCGCGCAAAGGGGCTCCCCCTGTTCCCGTTCGGGGATACTCTTCTTTCGAAGTATCGTAAAATCTTCCCGCCATGTTCGTCAAGCTCTATCCTGAAAATCCAAATCCCAGAGAGGTGGCACGCATCGCAGCGTTGCTGCGCGGCGACGGGGTCGTGATCTACCCCACCGACGGCGTCTATGCTTTCGGCTGTTCGCTGGCGAGCCGCAAGGCCGTGGAGCGTATCAAGGCCATCCGCGGCAAGCGCGACGACGAACTCACCATCGTGTGCGACGGGTTGAGCCATATCGCCGAGTATGCGCGGGTCGATAACGCGCAGTTCCGGATTCTAAAGCGCAACCTTCCCGGACCTTTCACGTTCATTCTCCAGGCTTCGGGCCGTATGCCGGACAAGGTGCTGGGGCGCCGCCGGACGGTGGCGGTACGTGTGCCGGCCAACTCCATTCCCGTGGCCATCGTGCGCGAACTGGGCGTGCCGTTGGTGACGGCGTCGGTGAAAGACCCCGACGAGGTGCTCGAATATACTACCGACCCGGAGCTGCTCTACGAGCGGTACGGCAATGCGGTGGACGCCGTGATCGACGGAGGGTACGGCAACCTGGTGCCCACCACCCTGGTGGATCTCACCTCCGCCGAGCCGGAGCTGCTGCGCGAGGGCGGCGGAGAGCTCGTGTGAGCGTCGGGTTCCGCGGGGACTATTTCTTCCATTCTCCCACTTCGAGGTCGGCGATCGTGCCGTCCTTTATTTCCAGACGGATGGCCGTCCGTACTTTGTGGAAGCCGTATTTGCCTGCGGCGCCGGGATTGATGTGCAGCGCGTCGTGGCGCCGGTCGTACATCACTTTGAGAATATGCGAGTGCCCCGTCACGATGACTCCCGGCCGGGACGATTCGATGCGGCGCAGAAAAGGCGTTTCGTACCGGCCGGGGTAACCACCGATGTGCGTCATCAGCACGCCTGCTCCCTCGCAGGCGAAGTCCGCCGTTTCGGGCCATATACGTCGCGTAAGACCGTCGTCGATGTTGCCGTAGACGGCCCGCAGGGGTTTGAAGGCGGCTATTTCGTCGGAGAGTGCGGCCGAGCCGATGTCGCCCGCATGCCATATCTCGTCTACTTCGGCCAGGAAACTCTTCAGCGGGGCGTCGAAGATTCCGTGCGTGTCCGAAATGATCCCTATCTTTTTCATCCTTGCAAAGATAACTTCGGCGGACCGATGGTCGTATCGCCGCGGACGGGTTTTTTCCTCCCGGAACCGAAATGTTCGTTTTTATTGGAAATAATAGGATAAGTGTTTGAAAAATACTATATTTGTTAGCGAGGCCGGCGGGCTTGCCCCTGCCGGTGAAGCGGACCCTAAAACGAATGCCTATGAAAATCTCGATGCGTATTTTGGCGGCGATGGCGGCTTTGCTGTCCGTTGCCTGTGCGAAGGAGTTGCCGGCGGAGATGCCGGCGGGCGGACCACTTCTTCCCGATCATTATGTGGGGGTAAAGCAGGCTCGTGCCGCAGTGGAGGCTCTGCTCGGTGAGCTGGATGTTGAGACGAGGAGCGGTGCGGTGCGGAGTGTAACTGATGTTCGGACGATTGGCGGACCCTGCGATACGCGCGGCGACGGAGCGGAATCGCCCGTCTATCATCTCTTCAATCTCGGCGAGGGCGAGGGCTTTGCCATTGCCACGGCCGACGATCGGGTGCCCTCCGTCTTCTGCGTTACCGACAGCGGAACGTTCGATCAGATAGACGGCATGGGCCGTTGCGGGGCGGGGCTTGTGCTGCTCGATTTCGATATCAATTACCGGGTCGCCACCGGGCTTCCCATTCCCGACGAGTCGGGCGGGATGATCTATCCCGATTCGCCGGGGTATCCTGCGACGAGTTCTTTCGGGAGCGGCGGAGCCATTACCGATGTAGATTTCGATTACGGAGGCGGTCCCGGCAACAACATTACCCGCAAAACCTATCCGTGGGAGTTCTCCGGCTATACGGGAAGGCAGATCGCCTGCAACTGGGGACAGGGCGGACCGTATAATTTGATGATGCCGTTGATAAAAGACAATACGCATGCGTATGCCGGATGCGGGGCGGTGGTCGTGGCCCAGATACTCTACCATTACGGTTATCCAGCGAGTATCGATGGGTATAGGTTGGATTGGAATACGATACGGCAATACAAAGGAGGCGGTCCGTTTGAAGAAAGTTATCCGGATATCCTTCCCCGCCTCTTTGAAAGGCTCAATTCACTGAACTATCTGCAATCGACGATTCACTCCGAAGGGGAAACGGGAGCGGCTACAGACAGGATACAACCTACTTTTGCCCGTTTGGGATATCAATGTGGTGAGGAGTCCGAATTATAGCGTTTCGGATTTGCTGTCAGCGATTCATGTCGATGGACGACCGGTAATTGTGGCCGGGTATGCAATTCGTACTCCGGTGAAGGTCCTGGGAATTCTTATGGAATATAACTATAGCAGCGGTCATTATTGGATATGCGACCGGGTCATGACCTACAAACAGAAGATAGAGACCTATAATTGGGGCATGCTGCTGCGTACCGATTATGAGTACGGCTATTATGTGCACTGCAACTGGGGGTGGGACGGTCGATACAACGGTTATTTTCTGCCTACTGCATTTGATGCGAACCACGAACCGGACCGCCCCGATACGCGGGCTTTGGAAGGGGATAGCAATTATTATCAGTTTAACATGTCGATGTGGCACCAGATAAAACGATGAAGACGATGAAAAAGATAGTATATATTGTGGCCTGTGCATTCCTGCTGGTATCCTGCGAGTGGAAAGAACCAATCGGGTGGGATTCAGTGATTTATTGTTATCTCAACGGCTATTTTGAAGCGGAACGCATGGGTGCGAAAGCGGTCGGATGGTACGACAATCTTATCCATCTCACTTTCGAGGGGAAAATATATAGCTATTCGAGCGATGAAAATACTCCCAACGGGCGGAAGTTCCGTGAATTGAGCGACCGTTACGGGGATACCGATTGTTGGGAGCGTATATTTGTCGGTTCTCCCATTGCCTTGTGCAATGAGTTCACGCGGATGGATGTGGTGAGCGACCGGCCGTTCAACGACATTCCGGCGGGTTCGTCGCTGGGCGGTGTGGTGAAGCTCCTGACCTCGTCGGCCAAGCCTTTCCTCGACAGCGGGTATAAGGATCGTTTCAATTGGTGGAGCGAGGATATTCCTGCGGAATACGGGAAAGATATCGTGTATAACCTGCACAATGGAGACCCCGGTTTCCATCCGGTCTCCGGACTGTTGTCGGAGTTGGACCCGGAGACATTGATGCTCTTTGCCGTGTCTGAGGTCTGGATGCTATTTACGGAAGAGCCGGAGGAGAAGGAACATACCTTTACCATCACCCTGCAGGACCGCGCGGGGAGGACCCTGAGTTGTACGATAGCGTATACTTTCTGAAGGGGGCGGGTTGTTGCGGGTTGCACGCGGACGGGGCGGTCGTCGTGCGGGAGTGAAGCCGTGAGCCCGGCGGAAAAGGAGCGGGAATGCGCCGACGCGGAGCGACCGGGGAAGCAGCCGGAAGCGGATCGGATGTATCGGCCGCTTCCTCCGGAAAGCGGGACGGACGATGCAAAAAGGCGGTCGTGCCAAATCCCCCGCCGGTAACGTCCGAAAGCCCGGATGCCCGTTATTCCGGCGGATGGAGGTGCGTATCTTCGTGCTGTCTCCGGTGTTGCGTAAAGCGGTACCCCGCAAGGAGTGCTGTTTGAAAGTAGTCCTTATGAAACGAGGCTGTCCGTTTTCGGACAGCCTCGTTTTGGAAACAGGGCGGATGCCTGGTTACTGTGCGCCGCCGGTCATCGATTTGAACAGGGCGTTGTATTTCTCGTATTTGGCCATCATGCCGCCCAGGTCGCGGATGCGGAAGGTGACGTTCTTGAGGAGTTCCACGGTACCTACGTTGTTCGGATCGCTGGCATAAGCCTTTTCGAGGTAGGGTACGGCCTTGGCATAGACCTGGAAAGCCTTGTTGAGCTCTGCGTCGTACTCCTCCTGCGTGGCGAAGGTGGCGGCGCGGGAGTTGACGTCCTCCAGAATGGCTTCGGCCTGTTTGATGTAAACGATGCCGAGGTTGTTGTTCGCCACGTAGCTGTCGGGAACGAGTTCGGCCATCCGGCTGAATGCTCCGATCGCCTTGTCGTATTCGTTGTTGCTGACATACAGCACGCCCAGGGCGCTCCACATATCGGCGTTGGTGGGGTCGTTCTCGGCCGCCGTCTGTACGATGCTGAGTATCTTGGCGGGGTCTTCGCCGAGGAATACATAGGCTTCCGAGAGGCTCTCGATGATTTTGGGATCGGTCGGGTAGGCGGCCATGCCTTTCTCAAGGTATGTTTTGGCGGTCTGTATCGCATTCGGGTCGGCCATGGCGTTGCCTCGGTAGGCGTGGTAGATCAGGTAGTAGATCTCCGGATCGGAGATGTCGGCATTCGCCGCGCTGATCTTTTCGGCCGCCGTCAGGTATTCGATGCTCTGCGGATACTTCTGGGCGAGCATGAAGGCCAAACCGGCATCGTGCAGCAGCGAGTAGAGATCGGCGTCGGAGATCGAAGCACCGGGCAACTGAGCCACCTTATAGGCGTTGACGAACATGTTGCCGGCCTCCTCGTACATGCCCAGCGGGAAGTAGAGCGCACCCGTTTTGGAGTATTCGTCGTAGACCGTCTTGAGACCTGCGCTCACCTTGTCGGCGATTTTGGGGTTGCTGCCCTCCAGCTCGTAGGCTTTCTCGTACGCCTCGATCGCTTTGGAGAGAGCGCCGGGATAGACCTCCTTGGTGATGACCCACGACACCGGAATGGCCAGTTCGTCGAGGTAGATGTCTACGTAGGGGAAGATACCCTTGCTGTACATGCGGCCGTTGAGCTCTACGATCTCGGCATCGGTCGGCTCTCCGAAGAGGGCGACCACCGTCATGGCGTCGATGCCGTCGTAGAGGTTCTTTGAAACGGCCGTTGCGGCTTCGTAGAACGTTTCGCCGCGGTGGAGCCATGTGGAGGCCTTGCCCGATTTCTTGGGGTTGACGATATCCGCGTCGGAACGCTCTATCTTGTTCAGCAGGGCTTTCTCGTTGACAGTTACCTGTTGTGCGGAGAGCGACTGCCCGCAAAGGGCGATTGCGGCTGCCGCCAGCATCAGTATGCGTTTCATGGTCAATTGATGATTTAAGTTATCGTTTCTCGTAATGTGTTGTTGTCATTCGTTTTTCCGGTACTCGCAGCAGGGGCGGTGCCTTCCTTGCGGGGATGCGGTCACGCCTCCGCGTTGTTTTCCTCCTCCCCGGTTGCAATTATCGTTCCGTCGATCTCTTCCTCGGTCTCTTCGCTCTTGGGGACGGCCATGACCGAAGCGATCGAGTCGCCGGCGCGGAGGTTGATGATCTTCACTCCCTGCGTAGCCCTGCCGGCCAGGCGGATGTCGGAGGCCGCGGTACGTATCGCCGTGCCGTTGCGGGTGATGATCATCAGGTCGTATTCGTCGGACACCGACTGGATGGAGACCACCTTGCCCGTCTTCTCGGTCACCTGCATCGTCTTGACTCCCTTGCCGCCGCGGTTGGTCGTGCGGTAGGCTTCCAGGTCGGTACGCTTGCCGTAGCCGTTCTCGCTGAGCACCAGGATGTCGTTGGCGCTCTCGGGCTCCATGCAGATCATGCCCACCACGCGGTCGTCGCCCTCGATAGTGACGGCGCGTACGCCGGCTCCCGTGCGCCCTATCGGACGTACCTTCTCTTCCGGGAAACGGATGGCCTTGCCCTCGCGGGCGGCGATGATGATGTCGGCCTTGCCGCTGGTGAGGTTGGCGTCGATGAGCTGGTCGCCCTCCTTGATGGTGATGGCGTTGACGCCGTTCTGCCGCGGCCGCGAGTAGGCCTCCAGCTTCGTCTTCTTGATGATGCCCTCGCGCGTGCACATCACGATGTAGTTGTTCTCGACGTACTCCTTGTCGTTGAGACCGCGTACGTTGATGTAGGCGCGGATCTTGTCGTCGGGCTCTATCTGGATGACGTTCTGGATGGCACGCCCTTTCGAGGTGCGCGTTCCCTCCGGAATGTTGTAGACCTTCAGCCAGTAGCAGCGGCCCTTCTCGGTGAAGAAGAGCATCGTGTCGTGCATCGAGGCCACATAGATGTGTTCGATGAAGTCCTCGTCGCGCGTGGCGCTGCCTTTCATGCCCACGCCGCCCCGGTGCTGCGTTCGGTATTCGGCCAGCGGGGTGCGCTTGATGTATCCCATGTGCGAGATGGTGATCACCATCTCGTCGTCGGCGTAGAAGTCTTCCGGATTGAACTCTTCGGCGCTCATCACGATCTCGGTGCGGCGTTCGTCGCCGTACTTCTCCTTGATCTCCAGCATCTCCTCCTTCACGATGCCCAGACGCATCTCGCGGCTGGCGAGCACGCGGTTGTAGTATTCGATCCGTTCGAGCAGTTGGGCGTACTCCTCTTCGAGCTTGCTGCGCTCCAGGCCGGTCAGTGCCCTGAGGCGCATGTCGATGATGGCCTGTGCCTGCACTTCGCTCAGGCCGAAGCGCTCCATGAGGGCCGCCTTGGCCATGTCGGGCGTCTGCGAACCGCGGATGATGGCGATGATCTCGTCGATATGGTCGAGGGCGATGAGCAGACCGCTGAGGATGTGGGCCCGTTTCTCGGCCTGGTCGAGGTCGTAGCGCGTGCGGCGCTCCACGATGTCGTGCCTGTGGTCCACGAAGTGGCGGATGAGGTCCTTCAGGTTGAGCAGCACGGGACGTCCGTTCACCAGCGCGATGTTGTTCACCGGGAAGCTGGTCTGCAGTTGCGAGTGTTTGAAGAGGGTGTTGAGCACCACGCTCGCCACGGCGTCGCTCTTGAGGATGATGACGATGCGCGTACCGCGGCGGTCGCTTTCGTCATTGATGTACGAGATGCCGTCGATCTTCTTCTCGTTGATCATGTCGGCAATCTGGCGGATCATCTCCGCTTTGTTCACCTGGTAGGGAATCTCCGTCACGACGATGCACTCGCGGCCGCTGTGGGTGTGCTCGATCTCGGTGCGGGCCCGCATGACGATGCGTCCGCGGCCCGTTTCGAGCGCTTCGCGCACGCCTTCGTAGCCGTATATGATGCCGCCCGTGGGGAAGTCGGGAGCTTTCACGTAGTGGAGCAGCTCGGAAACCTCGATCTCCGGATTGTCGATGTAGGCCGCTACCGCGTCGCATACCTCCGAAAGGTTGTGGGGCGGCATGTTGGTGGCCATACCCACTGCGATGCCCGACGAGCCGTTTACCAACAGCAACGGGATGCGGGTGGGCAGTACGGAGGGTTCCTGGAGGGTGTCGTCGAAGTTGTTGACGAACTCCACCGTATTCTTGCCGATGTCGGCCATGACCTCGTCGGCGATCTTGCGCATGCGGGCCTCGGTGTAACGCATGGCGGCGGGGCTGTCGCCGTCCATCGAGCCGAAGTTACCCTGTCCGTCCACCAGCGGGTAGCGCATGGCCCACGGCTGCGCCATACGTACCATGGCGAAGTAGACGGAGCTGTCGCCGTGGGGGTGGAACTTACCCAGCACGTCGCCCACGATACGGGCGCTCTTGCGGTGGGGCTTGTCCGAATAGAGGTTCAATTCGTTGCTCATATCGAAGAGGATGCGCCGGTGCACGGGCTTCAGGCCGTCGCGCACGTCGGGCAGCGCACGGGATACGATGACCGACATCGAATAGTCGATGTAGGCGGTCTTCATCTCCTCCTCTATGTTGATCCGGATGATCCTGGGTTCGGCAGGGGTTTCTTTAGTCTCTTCTGACATATCTGCTTTGTTCAAAAGTGTCGTGTAATAAATCGTGTAAAGATACGATTATTTTAGGTGGGAACCAAAAAAACGTCCCCGCTCCTTTTTGTCTTCGATGCGCATCGGGAAGGGGGATGCGGGTCGGTCGGTACGGGGCCTTCGGGCCGTTCCGCAGCGGAGAGGGGGATTGCGGTCGGAAACGGAAGCGGGGGAATCGCGACCGCCGGCAGGGCGGGCAGTGCCGCTGTGCCGGGGCTTGGGGCCGAGACGGAGATGCGGCGGGAATGGGGATGCCGGAGGGGGATTCGCTTCGTTTTCGGCAGGGATGTGTCGGGGCGAACGTTGCGGCCGGCTGTCTTGTGGCTGCAACCGAAGATGTGCGGCGGGCCGGCGGGGTGCCGGTGCGGCCGTTCATTCGGGGCTGGGGAGAGACGGCCGGCATAACCCGGTCCGGCAGCCGGTCGGCCCGGATCGGAACAGTGCGCCCCGGCCTGCAAGCAAACGAGCGGGCCGGGGCGGCGAGGCGGGTGCAGATGTGCGCCGCCGCGTGTGTCCCTCTTACCGGAAATCGATCACTTCGTAATCGCCGTAGAGGGTCAGGTCGAACAGGAACAGGTTCGCGTCCACCTCTTTGAGCGGGGTGATCCGGTCGATGGCGACGGTGAGTTCCTCCCCCTGGTAGTTGTAGTCCAGCGCCACGGGCGAGCCGTCCTGGGCGTTCACGTAGAGCGTGACGGTACCGTTGCCGTAACGGTCGCTGCGCGGAACGAGCCGGACCGTTTCCACGGCCTTGCGCCGGTATTCGGCTGGGCCGGTGTAGGTGCTCTCGAAGGCTTCGGGGGCGAACTCGAAGGCGCGTGTGGGATTGTTCAGAATGTTGTGCGAGTCGTTGTCGGCGTTGTCGATGACCACCTCCTTGTCGGCCAGATAGATTTCGTAGCGGTTGGTGCCGTCGCTGAACTGTTCCTGCTTCTGGAGTTTGATGCGGTAGCGGTCGCCGCTCACGATGTAGGAGCCGCTCATGCTTCCCATACTTTTGGCCGTCACGGTGAAACGTACTTCGTAGTTGTCGTACGAGGCGAACGTCTTGGCGATGTGGCGGAGGATGCTTTCGCTCGTTTCGTCGGCTTTCGCCGTCGAGACGACTGCGATCGCGAGAGCTGCTATCAGGATGAACTTTTTCATGGTATGTAATGGTATGTGGTTGCTCCGTGCCGCGGGGGCGGCGTTCCGGTCCGATGCCGCGGACCTTGCCGTGGAAACGTCTTCTCCCGCTCGGTTATTGTGCCTTTCGGCGGTATGTTTACACGTCCAGTTCCTCGTCGTCGTAGGAGAGGAGGATGTCTTCGAGCTGGCGCATATCGGTCACGATGACCTCGCGCGGCTTGCTGCCGTCCTGCCGTCCCACGATCCCCATCTTCTCGAGCTTGTCCATGATGCGTCCCGCGCGGTTGTAGCCGAGGCGGAAGTTGCGCTGGATGGCCGAGGTGGACCCCTGCTGGTTCTGGACGATGAAGTGGGCCACCTGGATGAGCATGTTGTCCGAACCGGCGCCCTCCTCGTTGTTGCCTCCTCCTGTGTTTCCCGTCGAGCCTTTCAGCTCGAAGAAGGGGAGCTCCATGGGGCCTTCGTAGCCCTCTTGCTGGCTGATGAAGGAGGTGAGGTTCTCGATTTCGGGCGTATCGAGGAAGGCGCACTGCATGCGTGTGAGTTCTCCGTTGAGGTAGAGCAGCATGTCGCCCATGCCGATGAGGCTGTTGGCGCCGGGCTGGTCGATGATGGTACGCGAGTCCACCATGGAGACCACCTTGAAGGCGATGCGGGCCGGAATGTTGGATTTGATGAGTCCCGTGATGACCTTCACGTCCGGACGCTGCGTGGCCACGATGAGGTGGATGCCCACGGCGCGTGCCTTGGCGGCGAGGCGGGTGATGGGGATCTCCACCTCGCGACCGGCGGTCATGATCATGTCGGCGAACTCGTCGATCACCACCACGATGTAGGGCATGAAGCTGTGCCCGTCGCGTTTCTTGAGTTTCCCCTCCTGAATCTTGGCGTTGTAGTCGGCCAGGTTGCGTTCGCCGGCGCGGTTGAGCAGGGTATAGCGCTCTTCCATCACCGTCACCAGCGAGTTGAGCGTGTTCACCGCCTTGCTCGTGTCGGTGATGATGGCGCTCTCTTCGCCCTCCATCTTGGCCAGGAAGTGGCGGTCGAGTTTGGCGTATGCCGAGAGTTCCACCTGTTTGGGGTCGATCAGGACGAATTTCAGTTCGGCCGGATGTTTCTTGTAGAGCAGCGAGGTGATGATGGCATTCAGGCCCACCGATTTTCCCTGACCCGTGGCGCCGGCTACGAGCAGGTGGGGCATTTTGGTGAGGTCGCCGATGTAGATTTCGTTGTAGATCGTCTTGCCCAAGACGATGGGGAGCCGGTACTGGCACTCCTGGAATTTGACGGACTTCACGACCGAGAGCATCGACACGATCTCGCGCGTGCTGTTCGGAACCTCGATGCCCACCGTGCCGCGGCCCTGGCCGAGGGTGACGATACGGATGCTCTGTACCTTGAGTGCGAGGGCGATGTCCTCCTCCAGGTTGCGTATGCGCGACACCTTGACTCCCTGTGCCGGTTCTATTTCGTAAAGCGTCACCGTCGGGCCGATCGTGGCTTTGATCTTGTCGGTGATCCGGATACCGAAGTCCTCCAGCTTTTCGCGGATGATGTTCTTGTTTTCGCGGATCTCCTCCTCCGAGATGCGGATGCCGATGCTGTGATCCTTCAGAATGACCCACGAGGGGCGTTGGTAGCGGGGCAACGTGCGGGTGGGGTCGCGGGAGTCGTCGGACTCCTCCTCGGCTTCGGTATCCTTGTAGTCGGTTTTGACGATTTCGATTCCTTCCTGGTCGCTCACCACGATGCCGCCCGCACCCAGCGTCGCGGGCTGGCGGTCGGGGCGCAGCGTCGAGGCCAGGATGCGTTCCCCTTTCTCATCCACCACGACGAAGTCCTCCTCGTCCTCCAGGAAGGGGGATTCGTCCGCGTCGTCCGTGGGCTCCGGAGTCGTGGACTGCGGAAGGGGCGGTACGGGAATCTCCTCCGCGGAGGCGGTACGGGGAGCCGTCTCGATCTCCTCTTCATAAGGGAAAACGGTGAAGAACTCCTCTTCCTCTTCCGCAGGGGCGGCGATCTCCTCCTCCGGTTCGCGGACGACGATCTCTTCCTCGCTCGTTGCCCATGCGTCGACGGAGGCCGCTGCCGCCTCGGGGATGATCGGTGCGGGGGGCGTCGGGGGTGTTTCCGGCGTATAGTAGTAGTTGACCGCTTCCATGTCTTCGCGCAACTGCTCCTCCTCGGCTTGTCGTTGCGGGTCCTCTTTCCCTTTGAACGGGTGGACGGGAATCTTGCCGATGAGGTCGGTGGCTCCCTTGGCTACCGACGATCCCACCCGGTTGACCACCTTGATGGTGCTGCGGTTGATGTAGACGGCGATGAGTACCCAGCATACCGCCAGCAGCAGTCCGAGTCCGGCGGTCCCGATCACCGAACGGAGCCAGTCGGCCGCGGCAATACCGGCTTGTCCGCCCAGGCCCGTGCCGAAGACGCCCCACCGCGTGCCGAAAAGGTAGCCGAGCGAAAGCGAGCCGAGGATCATGATGATGAGCGTGGTGCGTACCGAGCGGTTCAGGAACAAGGGGCGGACACGCATGATGCGGAGCGAGAGGATGAGCAGCACGATGGGGATGCAGATGGCGAAGGCTCCGAACCAGTCGCCCACCAGTTCCGATCCCGTGATCGCCCCCAGTTTGCCCGCATGGTTGGCGACATTGTCGACCGCACTCCAGCTGAGTCCTTCGCGCAGGGCGGCCTGGTCTTCGCTCCAGGTGAAATAGTAGCTCACCACGGCCAGCAGGAAGAAGAGGGCCACGAAGAGGAGCAGGAAACCGTATATCCACCGTTCCGTCTCCCCTATTTTCCTGTCCGGGAACAGTTTGGCCGTTATCCCGTTGCCTTTTGTCCGTATCTTCTCCTTCTGTGTCATAGCGCGGCGTTTCTGCGGTTCAGCAAAGATAATGCAAATCGGGCGCGGTATCGTCGGCCGGGCCGGCCGAGCGGGGTGTGCCCGGATGCTATCCATCCAAAATACAAAGATAGGAAAAATAACTCGGATAGCCTGCGGTTATTATGCAAGTGCGTATGGTTCATGTGGTTGTGTCGATATGCGGCTGCCTCGTGCGGCGATTCTCCGGTGCGGGACTTGGAGGGGAAGGGAGGATGGGAGCGTTTTCCCGGAGCCGGGCGGAAGGGGGAGGGTGTTTTCCGGCATGGCCGGGCGGCCGAATCGGAAGGGGGAGGTTGGGCGGGTGCGTCCTCTTTACAGCCGGGAAGCGCGTTCCCGGAGCCGGTCGGCATAGGGGGTGCCTGCGGCGGAAAGGAAAGTGTAGCATGCGCGGTGGGTCTCGTCGGCCTGCAGGGCGTAGCGGTCGAGCAGGGAGGCGACTCTTCGAGCAATGGCGGGGGCGGGGTCTATGACTTCGATGCCCGGTCCCGCCTCGGCGGCGATCGCTTCGGCCAGGAAGGGGTAGTGCGTGCAGCCGAGCACGATGCGGTCGGCGCCGGCTTCGGCCAGGGGGCGCACGGCGTTCCGTATCAGCAGCCGTGTGGCGGGAGTTCTCTCCTCGCCCCGTTCGACCGCCTCCACGAAACCCTCGCCGACGGCGGGGATGATGCGTACGCCGGCGGCGTATTTGCCGCTCAGTTCGCCGAACCAGTCGCTACCTATCGAGGCACGCGTGGCCAATACCCCGATGACGCCGCTTTGGGTGGTTGCGGCGGCCGGTTTGATGGCGGGTTCCATCCCCACGAAGGGAACGGGGTAGGTGGCACGCAGCCGTTTGACGGCGATCATCGTGGCGGTGTTGCAGGCCAGTACGATCAGTTTGGCGCCGGCGGCGAGGAGTTCGCGTACGGCGCAGTCGATATAGGTCGCCACCTCTGCGGCGGGTTTCTCGCCGTAAGGACAATGAGCCCCGTCGCCATAGTAGACGATGGATTCGGCGGGCAGGGTCTTGCGCAGCTCCCGCCAAACCGAGAGCCCGCCCATGCCCGAGTCGAAAACGCCTATGGGGGAGTTGTTCATAGCGGTGCAAAGGTAGGGATTTTATGCGTGCGTGGTACCGGAAAAGCGGTGCGAATGGAACGGGATTGTGCGGGAAGGGATTCCGGGCGATGGGGTGCCGGCGGGGTAGTTTTCGGCCGGCCAGGCGGAGTCGCCGGTGACGGGTGGAATGCGTGGGCAGTAGCGGGGGCCCTGCGGTGCTTTGTCTCTTTCGGCGCATATCTTCCGTTGCGGTGTTTTTGTCGCCGGTGGAATTTGTTTCCGGCGCCGCGGGAGGTGTCGAGATTTCTTTGTGGCGATGGGGGATAGGAAGCGGTGGAGTCTGTCGGCGCTGCGGAGTCTTGGAAGGTCGGGTGCGGTTGTCGGGGCTGCTGTGCGGGCTTTACGGGCGGAGAGTCGATGTTGGAGGCGCCGCGGTCGGGGAGAATTTTTCGGGGCGGAGCGGTTCGGGCCGCCGGTCGCGCCGGAGGGAGCGTGGTTGTTGGCTTCGAAAGGGGGGAGCAAAAGGGGGCGGACTGTCGTTTTCACGCTTCTTCCGTCGACCTGTCGTCGTAGGAGCGGATGAAACGGATGAGCCGGTCGGTGATTTGTCGGTTGCTTTTGCCGTCGCACGCGATCGTAAGGTCGGCCTGCGAGTAGAAGCGCAGACGTTCCCGGAGCGTGGCGGCGACGTACTCCCGGATGCCCGCCTCGTCCAGTCCGGCGATCCGGGGCCGCCGGTCGCGCCGGCAGGCGAGCAGAATCTGCACCAGGCGTTCCTGCGAACGGGAGAGGTAGACGATGCGGCCCCGCTCCCGCATGAGGGTCAGGTTGCGTTCGTTGCAGGGGAGTCCTCCTCCCGTGGCGACAACGGTGTCCGCGTCCTGCGCAATGGCGGCGAGTACCTCCGTTTCGAGTTGCCGGAAGGCGGCTTCCCCCTCTTCGGCGAAGATGCGGGCGATGCTTTTTCCGGCGGCCTCCTCCACCAGACGGTCCGTATCGGCGAAGGCGTATCCCAGGGCCCGCGCCACCCGCCGGCCCGTCGAGCTTTTGCCGCATCCCATGAATCCGATGAGGTAGACGGTCATTGCAGGCAGGGTGTTTGTCAGAACAGGTCGAGTTGCGGGGTGTCGGTGTCGCGGGTCTCCTCTTCGTCGGCCGTCTCCTCTTCCCGTTCGATGATGAGGTCGTCGTCGAGGGTCGTTACCACGGTGCGGCGCGTACTCCGGATTTCGTGTGCGGGCACGCCCGGTGCCCGGTCCGGGCGGGTGCTGTCGGCGGCGAGCTCCCCTCGGGGGGCTTGCGCGGTTGCGGTTCGCATCTCCGTGTCGACCGGCTGCGTGCCTCGTTCTTCCCTGAGGTTGTCGGGCTCCTCGCCTTCGGGCTCTTCCTGCGGCGTTTCGGCAGGGTCGGGCCGGAGAGGCTGGATGAAGCGGAGCGACGCCACGTCGTAGGTGGTGAGCCGCTTCCCTTTCGCCCGGTGGCTCTTGATGCCGATGAACTGCTCCGCATCCACCAGATCTGCCGGCCTCGTGCGGTGGGGACCGCCGTAGGTGATCTCCAGTTGCGGGTAGCGGTCGGCGGTCATGGCCGTCATCCGCGAGCGGGGATTGGAGTCGTCGACGAAGGGCTGCATGCGGTTGTCGCTGGCTTCGGCGGCGAAACGTTTCAGGTAGTAGTACCTGCTTTCGGCATCGTAGTAGGCGACGCTGTAGATGCGGTCCGGCTCGTACTTCTCCACCCGGAGGGTCTCCTCCGGGAAGTGGTGTCCCGTGTCGTATCCGGTGGTGTAGTATTGGCCTTTGGAGGTGAAGACGATGATCTTGTCGTCCCCCTCGAACTCGCCCAGCAGGTGTCCGCGTCCGTCGGTGTTGAGCCGCATCACGTCCTCGTCGAACCAGATGTTCTGGCCTGCGAGGGTGGAGGCTCCGCGCTCTTTCACCTGGATCTTGTGGATGGCGTAGCGGGAGAAGAGATTGCCCTGCGAACTGCGCCCCTTGATGGCGAGTTTGCTGAAGTCGAGGTCCACGATGGCCTTTTTCAGCCGTGTCCGCTGCTTGAACATCACTTTCAGCACCTCGGCCTCGCCGTTGGGGTTGACGCTCATGTAGAGGATGCGGCTGCCGGGGGTGCCTTTGGTGATGGCGTATTCCCTGTCGCGTGTGACGCCCTTGATGGCGCAGCGCTTCATCATGATGGGGCCCTTCTCGCCGTCGCGGTAGAGGACGTTGTAGATCGTCCGTTCGTCGTTGCGTTTGAAGACGCCGATGTACTGGATGCCCGGGGCATAGAACGCCTTGTCGCTCACCTTCGTCACCAGGTAGTTGCCCGCCTGGGTGAAGAGGATCACGTCGTCGATATCGGAGCAGTCGCACACGTATTCGTCTTTCTTCATCGCGTTGCCGATGCCGAAGAATCCTCCTTCGCGGTCAACGTAGAGTTTGGCGTTGGCCACGACCACTTTCGTCGCTTCGATGCTGTCGAACTCCCGCAGTTCGGTGCGCCTGTCGCGGCCTTGTCCGTATTTCTCCTGTATCCGGCCGTACCAGGCCACGGTATAGTCGGTCAGATGGTCCAGGTCGTGACGGACGCGTTCCATCTCCTCCTCGATGCCCTTGATCTGGTTGTCGGCCTTGGCGGAGTCGTATTTCGAGATGCGGATGAAGCGCAGTTCGGTCAGTTTCACCACATCCTCGTGCGTCACCTCCCGGCGCAGCAGTTTCTTGAAGGGTGCGAGCCGTTCGTCCACCGCTTCGTATGCCTCCTCGCGCGAGCGTTTGCCCTCGATGGCCTGGTAGATCTTGTTTTCGATGAAGATGCGTTCCAACGAGGCCATGTGCCACTCCTGGTCGAGCTCGCCCAGACGGATGCGAAGCTCCGTGCCGAGCAGGTGTTTGGTGCGTTCGGCGCTGCGGCGCAGAATTTCGCTCACGCCGATGAAGTGGGGCTTCTCCTGGGAGATGACGCACGAGTTGGGAGAGATGGAGACCTCGCAGTCGGTAAATGCGTAGAGGGCGTCGATGGTCTTGTCGGCCGATTCGTCCGGGCTGACGTGGACGATGATCTCCACCTTTTCGGCGGTGTTGTCGTCCACCTTCTTGATCTTTATCTTTCCCTTTTCGTTGGCCTTGATGATCGACTCCTTGATGGATTCGGTCGTGGTGCCGTAGGGAATCTCGGTGATGGCGAGCGTGCGTTTGTCGATCTTCGCGATGCGTGCACGGACCTTCACCACGCCGCCCCGCAATCCGTCGTTGTAGCGCGACACGTCGATGAGACCGCCCGTCTGGAAGTCGGGATAGAGCACGAACGGTTCGCCTCGCAGGCAGGCTATTGAGGCGTCGATCAGTTCGTTGAAGTTGTGCGGCAGGATCTTCGAGGCGAGTCCCACGGCGATGCCTTCCACGCCCTGCGCCAGCAGCAGCGGGAACTTCACGGGCAGTGTGACGGGCTCCTGGTTGCGGCCGTCGTAGGAGAGCATCCACTCCGTGGTTTTGGGATTGAAGAGCACTTCGAGGGCGAACTTGCTCAGCCGCGCCTCGATGTAGCGCGGTGCGGCGGCCATGTCGCCGGTGAGGATGTTGCCCCAGTTGCCCTGGGTGTCGATGAGCAGGTCCTTCTGGCCGAGCTGCACGAGCGCATCGCCGATGGACGCATCCCCGTGGGGGTGGTACTGCATGGTCTGGCCGATGATGTTCGCCACCTTGTTGTACCGTCCGTCGTCGATCTTGCGCATGGCGTGCAGGATGCGCCGGTGGACGGGTTTGAGCCCGTCTTCCACGTGGGGCACCGCCCGCTCCAGAATCACATAGGAGGCGTAGTCCAGAAACCACTCCTTGTACATGCCCGTGAGGCGGTAACGGGCCGTACCCGCTTCCGTGAGGCGTGCGTACTTCTCCGACATCCTGCGCCCCTGCGGCACCGCCTCTGCGGCAGCGTCGTCGGCCGTACTGTCCGTTCCGTCGGTCTCCTCCCCGGCGGAAGCGCCGGGAATCTCCGTTTCGTTTCCTTCCGTATCGTCCGCCGCACCCGGCATGGACATCATCTCCTCCTGCGGGTCGTTCGCCGCCCGCTCTTCTCTCCTTTTCTCTTCGCTCATCGTATCTGGTTGGCCTCCGGCGGCCTGCGGCCGCCGGAGGCTTTCATTTGTTTCTGCGGGCGGCGAACGCTACCTCTGCGGAGGGATGTCCGGCGAACCCGTCTTGTTGGGATTCTCCAGGTCGTCGAGTCCGTTCTCGTCCCGACGGAAATCCTCCGTTGCGTTTTTCGTTCCGTCCAGCGATCCGGTCTGATTCATCAGACGTTCGGTATCCGCTTTTTCCGCTACACATTCGTTGGGGAAGTCGCCTCTGTACTTCCTGTCCAGTTCTTTTCCGTTCATAATCGTACGTTTTTAAAGTTGTTGTCCGTTCTTGCGGTGCCCTGCGCCCGGCAGGTGCAGGCTCCGTTACGAGGATAAACAGTAAAAACCGTGCCGGAAAAGCGGTGCCGGCGTTTTTTT
Source organism: uncultured Rikenellaceae bacterium (assembly GCA_910577285.1). Taxonomy (GTDB): domain Bacteria; phylum Bacteroidota; class Bacteroidia; order Bacteroidales; family Rikenellaceae; genus Tidjanibacter. The sequence continues at coordinate 194,780 of CAJTLO010000003.1, forward strand.
GCGGTGCGGCCGCCGGCGGGCTGCGGGTTTCGCTCCTCCCTCCTCGGGAGCGGGATTACAGCAGGTCGTCCACGTAGTCGGCCTCTATGCGCAGGTTGTGGATGATGAACTCCTGCCGGTCCGACGTGTTCTTGCCCATGTAGAATTCGAGCATGTCGTGGATGGGGTCCTCCTTGGTCAGCCTTACCTGTTCGAGCCGCATGTTCTCGCCGATGAACTCCTTGAACTCGTCGGAGGAGATCTCGCCCAGTCCCTTGAATCGGGTGATTTCGGGGTTGGGGCCGAGGCGGTTCACCGCCTTCAGCCGCTCCTCCTCGTTGTAGCAGTAGACCGTTTCCTTCTTGTTGCGCACCCGGAACAGCGGGGTTTGCAGCACGAAAAGGTGGTTGTTGCGGATCACGTCCGGGAAGAACTGAAGGAAGAAGGTCATGATCAGCATCCGGATGTGCATGCCGTCCACGTCGGCATCGGTGGCGATGATGACCTTGTTGTAGCGCAGGTTGCCGATGTCGTCCTCGATGTTGAGCGCGGCTTGCAGCAGGTTGAACTCCTCGTTCTCGTAGACCACCCTTTTGGTCAGGCCGAAGCTGTTGAGGGGCTTGCCGCGGAGCGAGAAGACCGCCTGCGTCTGCACGTCGCGGCTGGCGGTGATGGAACCGCTGGCCGAGTTGCCCTCGGTGATGAAGATCATGGTGTCGAAGCGGCGGTCGTTCTTCTCGTCGCTCAGGTGTATCTTGCAGTCGCGCAGTTTCTTGTTGTTGAGGCTCACCTTCTTGGCCATTTCGCGGGCCTTCTTCTGGACGCCCGATATGGCTTTGCGTTCCTTCTCGTTGGAGGCCACCTTTTTGCCCAGCACGTCGGCCGTTTCGGGGTGCATGTGCAGGTAGTCGTCGAGCCGCTCCTTGACGAAATCCATGATGAAGTTGCGCACCGAGGGGCCTCCCTCGGCCACGTCTTTCGAGCCGAACTTGGTCTTGGGCTGGTTCTCGAACATGGGGTTCTCGACCTTGATGCTGAGCGCCGCGATGATGGAGGTGCGCACGTCGGCCGGATCGTAGTCCTTCTTGTAGAAATCCTTGACGGTCTTCGCCACCGCTTCCCGGAAAGCCGCCTGATGGGTGCCTCCCAGGGTGGTGTACTGGCCGTTGACGAAGGAGTAGTAGGTTTCGCCGTACCCGCTGCCGTGGGTGATCACCACTTCGATGTCCTCGCCCCTCAGGTGGATGGGCGGGTAGAGCGGTTCCTCGGAGAGGTTGTCGTTGAGCAGGTCGAGCAGACCGTTCTTCGAGAGAAAGGTCTTGCCGTTGAACTTCACCGTCAGCCCCGGATTGAGGTAGGTGTAGCGGCGGAACATGGGTTCCACGAACTCGTAGTTGTAGGCGTAGTTGCCGAATATCTTCTCGTCGTCGTCGGGAACGAAGCTCACCCACAGACCGTTTCTCTCCTGCACACCCTCCTCCCAGCGGTCCGAGAGCTCGTAACCGCGCGAGAAGCTGACCGTACGGGCCTGGCCGTCGCGCACGCTGCGGACGGTGAATTCGCTCGAAAGGGCGTTGACCGCCTTCACGCCGACACCGTTCAGTCCCACCGACTTGCGGAACGTGGTGCTGTCCTCGAACTTGCCGCCGGTGTTCATTTTCGACACCGCGTCGGAGAGTTTGTTGAGCGGGATGCCGCGGCCGTAGTCGCGGATGGTGACCCGATGCTCCTCGATGTTCACCTCGATGGTCTTGCCGTGCCCCATCATGTATTCGTCGATGGAGTTGTCCATCACCTCCTTGATGAGCACGTACATGCCGTCGTCGGACTGGCTGCCGTCGCCGAAGCGGCCGACGTACATGCCCGGTCGCTGGCGGATGTGTTCGTTCCACGTCAGCGTCTGGATGCTGTCGTCGTTGTAACTCGATGCGTTGGTATTTTTATTCTCTGCCATGGATGGTTATCGCTCCTGTTGGGTTTTCTTCTCCCCGCCGCGTAGGTCGGCCAGGGTGCCGACGGTCCGTTCCCGTACCTGCACGAGCACCTCGCGCACGGGCGTCTGCATCACCTCCCCGGCGGGAACGGGCGGTGTGATGCGCACGGTGAAGGTGTTGCGCTGCAATCGCCAGCCTTTGACGAATGTTTTGGCGCCGTCGATGACGCACGGAAGGATGGCGACGCCCGCTTCCCGTGCGAGCAGGAAAGCCCCCTCCTTGAAGTTGTGCACCTCCCCGTCGCGGCTGCGCGAACCCTCCGGGAAGATGATGATCGAGGTGCCCCGGCGCAGGTGTTCGAGTCCCTTGGTCATGAAGCCGAGCGCCTTGCGTACCGATCCCCGGTCGTCCACCGTGATGTCGCCGTGCAGCCACAGCACCACGCCGAACAGCGGCCATTTGTAGACGCCGCTCTTGGCCACCCACTTGAAGTTGAGCCTCGGCAGTGCGTACATCAGCGGGATGTCCACCATGGACTGGTGGTTGACCGTCACCACGTAGGTGCCTTTCGGATCGATGTATTCCCTGCCCTGTATGCGGAGTCTCCAGAGGGGGTTGAGCAGGAAGATGCTCCGCGCCCACAGGCGCGAGGCTGCGTGGAGCGCCTTCCGTTCCCGGTCGAACGCCACGGTGAGGGCGAAGAGCAGGAGCATGAAGACGAAGTAGGCGAGCGACCACACCAGCAGGACGAGGTAGTATAGAACGGATACGACGGTTGTCAGCATGTAGGGAAAAAGGTTTGCCTCCTTCGGTCAGAAAGGGAGGGGTAAGGTTTATATATAACGTATGGAATTAGCTTGCAATTTTAGCAAAAATTCGCCTCAATTCCTAACCGCATCTTTTTTGTTTTCAGTAAATGGTTGTGCTTCTGTGAGTTGCCTGTAAGATGGGGCGGGGCGTGTCGGGGTATGATAATTTTGCGTATTTTTGCCGCGTAACACTGTTATCAATCTAACACACATACGCGATGAAAAAGGCATTCGTTTTCCCCGGACAGGGGGCCCAGTTCGTGGGCATGGGTAAGGACCTTTACGACAACATCCCCCAGGCACGGGAGATGTTCGAGCGGGCCAACGAGATACTCGGCTTCCGTATTACGGACATCATGTTCGCCGGTACGGACGAGGAGCTGAAGCAGACCCGCGTGACGCAGCCGGCCATCTTCCTCCACTCGGTTATTTTGGCCAAGAGTCTCGGCGATGCGTTCGCGCCCGACATGGCGGCCGGTCACTCGCTCGGCGAATTCAGCGCTCTGGTGGCTACCGGTGCGCTCAGCTTCGAGGAGGGGCTGAAGCTGGTTTCCAAACGTGCGCTCGCCATGCAGCGTGCCTGCGAGATCAATCCTTCGACCATGGCGGCCGTACTCGCCCTGCCCGATGAAACGGTGGAGCGGATATGCGCCGAAACCGAGGGCGTGGTGGTTCCCGCCAATTACAACTGCCCCGGTCAGCTCGTGATTTCGGGCTCCAACGAGAGCATCGACAAGGCGTGCGAGGCGCTCAAGGCCGCGGGGGCGAAACGTGCGATGAAGCTCGCCGTGGGCGGTGCGTTCCATTCGCCGCTCATGGAGCCTGCCCGCGAGGAGCTCAGCAAGGCCATCGAGGAGGCGGTGATTACCGCTCCCATGTGCCCCGTCTATCAGAATGTGGATGCCTTGCCGCATACCGATCCTGCGGAGATCAAGGCGAACCTCATCGCGCAGCTCACCGCCCCGGTACGTTGGACGCAGAGCGTGCGCAACATGGTGGCCGACGGTGCCTCTTCGTTTACGGAGCTCGGGCCGGGCAAGGTGCTTCAGGGGCTTGTGGGCAAGATAGCCCCCGGTGTGGAAGCTACCTCGATCCAGGCATTGTAGCGGTTTCCGGCGGGGCATGGTGCCGGTTCGGCAGGACCGGCGGACGTATTCCGGTACGGCACGCTTCGCCCCCAAGGATGGATAGGAACGACGCGGCGGGAACATCCTGCCGCGTTTGTTGTTTATGGCAGGCGTTCCGGTGCGTTCGTGTCGTCCGGCCTGTCTGCGGCTGAGGGGCGATTCGTTCTTCTCCGGAAAAATTTGAAAATAGAGAGGCGGCATCTCCGAAAGGGGGCCGCTGTCGTTTTTTTCGGGATGCGGTGACTGGGTGAGGATTTTTTGCTGTCAGTGGGGTAGCTCGGTGTCCTGTCGTCGGTCGGGGCGATGGATTCCCCGCCGTCGGCCGGGAGGGGGCGTCGGTTGCGGGGCAGGCGCCTTCGGGCCGAGGGAAAGCGTGTTTCGTGGGGAGCGGGCAAAGGTAAGGGTCGGCACTGCCTGCGCCAGTCCGGAGGACGCCACACGTGCTGTGGGATTTGGGTGCGGGGCGGATCGTGCCGTCTCGTACGGCGTAACGGTGTCGGGCTTTGGACGCGCCGGTAGGACCTGCTGTCCCGGCGGGGCGGACCGAGGGGGTTACAGTCGTTTGAGGGCGAGGCGGATCACCTCTTCCACGCTTGCCGAGGGGGACTCTTTGGCTATGGCCCGGACCGCCTTGTCGGAAGCCGCTTTCCCGAAACCGAGCATCGTGAGGGCCGCTACCGCCTCGTCGTAGGTTTCGTTGGAACCGGTGGCAGCGGCGTGTGCCGGTGCGCCGGCCGCGGTGCCGCCCAGGCCGGCCGCCTTGTCTTTCAGTTCGACGATGATCTTCTGCGCCGTTTTCAGCCCCAATCCTTTCACGTTCTTGAGCAGTACGGCATTCTCGGTCGTCAGGATGTTGGCCAGCTCCGAGGGGGAGTAGGTTGAGAGGATCATCCGTGCGGTGTTGCCTCCCACGCCCGATACGCTCACCAGCAGGCGGAACACCTCGCGCTCCTCGCGCGTGGCGAAGCCGTAGAGCAACTGCGCGTCTTCGCGGACGGCCAGGTGGGTGTAGACGCGGGCCGCGGAGGCGTTCTCCAGTTCGGCGTAGGTTTGGAGCGAGATGATGAGGTAGTAGCCCACTCCTCCCGCTTCGACCACGGCGTAAGTGGGGGTCAGTTCGGCAATCTCTCCTCGGATGTAGTCGTACATGTTCTGGACGATTGATTTTTCCAAAAATACAAACATATGGAGAATTCCCTATATTTGCAATGTTGTTATTAATGGGAATATGCTAAAATAATATTTTTGTTCCTATAATAATATATTTTGGAAATTACAGTGTGGCGATAAATTGACGTGCGGCTCCCGGGGGAACTCTTCCTCGCGATCTTTCCTCTGTCGAAAAAGGAGCCGGACGGCATGGTAGCAGAACAATCGATGGATTTCATGCAGGAGCAGCGATTTGCGATGATGGGCGTGGCGGGCTATGTGGCTCCTCGGCATCTGCAGGCCATTCGGGCGCTGGGGCACCGGCTGACCGTGGCCTACGATCCGTTCGACAGCGTGGGCATTCTCGACAGGTATTTTCCGGAAACCTGTTTTTCTACCGATTTCGACCGGTTCGATGCCGCGGTGCGCGGAGGTGCGGCGGATTGGCTCGGCGTGTGCACCCCCAACCATCTCCACTTTCCCCATGTCGCCTACGGTTTGGAACGGGGGATGGATGTGATCTGCGAGAAGCCCCTGGGGCTCGAACCCGCGGAGCTGGAGGAGATGACACGCCTGGAGGAGCGTACCGGTCGTCGGGTGCGCACCATTCTGCAACTGCGGTATCATCCCGAAATACTCCGCCTGAAGGAGCGGGTGGCGCAGGCGCCGCAGGATCGGATACACGACATAGACCTCACCTATATCACCCCTCGCGGCCGATGGTATGCCGCCTCGTGGAAAGGCGATGCGGCCCGGAGCGGCGGGGTGGCGACCAATATCGGCGTCCATTTCTACGATATGCTGCACTGGATATTCGGAGAGTTGGAGCGGAGCGTCGTGCACCGTGCCTCCCCGGGGAGCGTGGCGGGCTTCCTGCAGCTGCGGCGGGCGCGTGTGCGGTATTTCCTGAGCATCGATCCGGCCTGCTGCCCGCCGCAGGCCCCCATGACGGCCTACCGGAAACTGGAGATCGACGGCGAGGAGTTCGTCTTCTCGGACGGGTTCACCGATCTGCATACCGAGTGCTACCGCGATATCCTTGCCGGGGGCGGATACGGCCCCGCCGATGCCCGGGCCGCCATCGCCACGCTGGCGGGTATCCGGCGTGCGACGCCCGTAGGGCCGGTGGGCGACTGCCATCCCTGGGCGCTGCGTATGGCGTAGGCCGCAGGGAGGAGGAGTTCCGAAACGAAAGAGGATGGAAGAGAAGATAGGAATGACCGAGCTCTACGCTCCGTATTTGCGCATCCGGGAGGAGGTGGATGCCGCCGTGGACGAGGTGATCGCCCAGGCGGCCTTCATCAACGGACCTGCCGTGGCGCGTTTCGCGGAGGGACTGGCGGACTACCTCGGGGCGCGGCACGTGGTGCCCTGCGGCAACGGTACGGATGCGTTGGTGCTGGCGCTGACGGCGGCGGGCGTGTCGCCCGGCGACGAGGTGATCCTTCCGGCGTTCACGTTCGGGGCGACGGCGCAGGCGGTACTGCTCACGGGCGGTACGCCCGTATTGGCCGACGTGGACCCCGCCACCTTCAATCTCGACCCGGCGAGCGTGGAACGGCTCGTCGGCCCCCGTACCCGCGCCATCGTTCCGGTGCACCTTTTCGGGTGCTGTGCGGATATGGAGGCGATCATGCGGCTTGCCGCGGAGCGGAATATCCGTGTCGTCGAAGACAACGCCCAGTCGCTCGGTGCGCAGCATGTCGCCTCCGACGGGACGCGCCGTGCCGCGGGGTTGGTGGGCGACATCGGATGCACGTCGTTTTTCCCGACCAAGAATCTGGGGTGTTTCGGCGACGGAGGGGCGGTGTACACCGACGACGATGCGTTGGCCGCGCGGGTGCGCTCGATAGCCAACCACGGCCAGCGCGGCCGGAAATATTACTCCGAGGAGCGGGGATTCAATTCGCGGCTCGATACGATTCAGGCTGCCGTACTGAATGTCAAACTGCCCCGTCTGGACGAATACATCGGCGCCCGGAGGCGGGCGGCCGCCTGGTATCGCTGCCGGTTGGAGGATGTCGCGGGGATCGAGTTGCCCTGCGAACCCGCCTATTGTCGGCATACCTACAACCAGTATACGCTGAAGATTGCCGGCGGTCGCCGCGACAGGGTGCGGGAGCGCCTGGCCGGGGAGGGAATCTCCTCGACGGTCTATTACCCCTGGCCGCTCTACCGGCAGCCCGCTTTCGGCGGCGTGTGTCGCTGCGACGGGCTGATGCACGTGGCCCCTGCGCTGTCGGAGTGCGTACTTTCGCTGCCCATGCACACCGAACTTACCGAGCGGCAGGTGGATCGGGTGGCCGCGTGCGTGAAGCGGGCAATGGAATAAAACGGAAATCGACGAATGGAAGAGGTCTTCATACATCCCACGGCGGTGGTGGACGAGGGCGCGGAGATAGGCGCCGGGACGAAGATATGGCACTTCGCCCATATCATGGGAGGTGCCGGGATAGGGCCCTGCTGCAACATCGGACAGAACGTGATGATCGCATCGGGGGTGCGGCTGGGACGCAATGTCAAGGTGCAGAACAACGTGTCGGTCTATGCGGGAGTAACGTGCGACGACGACGTTTTCCTCGGTCCCTCCTGCGTGTTCACCAACGTGAAGAATCCCCGCAGTGCCGTTCCGCGCCGGTCGGAGTACCTGCCCACTCATGTGGGGCGGGGAGCGACGGTGGGTGCCAATGCCACCGTACTGTGCGGTGTGCGCATCGGCGAATATGCCTTCGTGGGTGCCGGAGCGGTGGTCACGGGCGATGTGGCCCCCTATGCGCTGGTGGTGGGAACCCCGGCCCGGCAGACGGGGTGGATGAGCCCGTGCGGGCATCGGCTGGAGTTCGACGGGGAGGGAGTGGCGATGTGTCCCCAGTCGGGGAAACGATATGTCTTGAGAGAGGATGGAGTGCATGAGACGGATTGATTTCGATATATATGCCCGCCTGGCTGAGCGGGATGCGACGTTGGCCGTCGTGGGACTCGGATATGTGGGGGCGCCGCTGGCGTTCGGCTTTGCCCGGCGGTTCGGGGTGGTCGGTTACGACATCGACCCGCTCCGCGTGGAGTTGCTGCGCCGCCGGCAGGAGCGGGAGTTCGATGGGGCGCTCGCCGGCGAGGGGAGTCTACGGTTGACCGCCTCGCCCGATGCGTTGTCCGGGGTTGCGTTTTATGTCGTTGCGGTGCCTACGCCCGTCGATGCGGCGAAGGCTCCCGATTTTGAACCCCTGGACCGGGCGACGCGCATGATCGCCGGCAAGCTGAAGCCGGGCGACTATGTGGTGTATGAGTCGACCGTCTACCCCGGTTGCATGGAGGAGCGTTGTATTCCTTTGCTGGAGAGGCTGTCGGGGCTCGCGGCGGGTCGTGATTTCAAGGTGGGCTATTCGCCGGAGCGCATCAATCCGGGCGATCCGTTCCACTCGCTCGCCAATACCGTGAAGGTGGTGTCGGCCTGCGACGAGGCGGCGCTGCGTGCGGTGTCGCGCGTCTACGGCGAGGTGGTGGAGGCCGGGGTGTACGAAGCGCCGGACATGAGGGTGGCCGAGGCTGCGAAGCTGCTGGAGAATATCCAGCGCGACGTGAACATCGCCCTGATGAACGAGTGTGCGCTCCTTTTTCCCCGTATGGGCGCGGAATTCCGCGAAGTGCTGGCCGCAGCGACGACCAAATGGAACTTTGCGGCCTACGAACCCGGGCTGGTGGGCGGACATTGCATCGGGGTCGATCCCTACTATCTGCTGGCGAAGGCGGGGGAGTTGGGAGAGGCGCTTCCCGTCATCGGGACGTGTCGCGGGGTGAACGAGACGATGCCCTGTCGCATAGCCCGGGTGTTGACGGACCGGTTGCGGGCCAAAGGCAGGGAGCTCCGCGAATGCCGGGCGCTGCTGATGGGATTCACCTACAAGGAGAATGTATCGGATATTCGTAATACGAAGAGCGAGGAGTTGTACTGCGCCTTGTCGGAGAGCGGGATGCGGGTGGATGTCGTGGACCCGTATGCCGACGGCGAGGAGGTCCGGCGGATGTACGGCGTGACCCTTGCCGGGCATCCGGAGCCGCCGTACGACCTGGTGGCCGTGGCCGTGGCGCACGACGTGTACGGCCGGCTCGACGAGGCCTGGTTCCGGGCCTTGACGGTCGAGGATGCGTTGCTGGCCGACCTGAAAGCGTTGTACCGCGGAAAGATACGCGAACTGGACTATTGGAGTCTGTAGAAGCGGCGGGGTGCCGATAATGAGGATGGACGAAGTGACGGATCAGAAGAACAGAACGGGATTTTTCCTGTATGGGGTCGAGGAGGCCGGTTCGATGCGGCAGCCGACAGGGATTGACAGGAAGGTGGCGGCTCAGCTCAAGGCGTTGAACGAGGCCGGATTGTCGTGCCGGCAGTTGGTTTATAAGCAAGGTCGTGCGGGCAGATGGTGGCGGAGGTTGCTGCCCCGCCTCCCTTTCGGCTGTCTGTATCCTCGGTGGCGCTATCGGGAGGAGTTGGACCGGGCCGATTTCGTTTACATCCGGCGTGACGGGATGTCGTTGGATCGTCTGCGGATCATCCGAAAGATAAGACGCCGGAATCCGACGGCGAAGATACTCTACGAAGTGCCGACCTGGCCTTTCCGAAAAGAGCTTACCTCCCGTTGGTGGAATTATCCGCTTTGGTGGAAGGAGGCGGTTTATATGCCGTACCTGCACAGGTATGTGGACCGGATCGTGATCGTCGGTCGGGCTGCAACGATTTACGGGATACCTGTCATACCGATGGTCAACGGAATAGACCTCGATGCGATACGTCCGATCGTCCCGGCTACGGAAGACGGGGCTATCCATATTGCGGCAGTGGCCATGTTTACGCAATGGCATGGCTACGACCGGTTTCTGCGGGGAATGGCCGCGTATTATGCTTCGGGAGGCAAACGGTGCATCGTACTCCATCTGATAGGACGCGGACCGGGGGCGTCGGAATTGGAGCAACTCGTTGGCCGATACGGACTTTCCGGCCGGGTGATTCTGCATGGGTTCCTGACGGGGGCCGAGTTGGACGCAATTTACGACCGATGCCATTTGGGGCTGATCTCGCTGGCCACTCAGGATAAGGATATTCATATACATTCCACCCTTAAGAGCCGGGAGTATCTGGCGAAAGGGTTGCCTACGATCGCTACCGGTATGACCGACGTGTTCGAGGGGACGGATTATCGATACAATCTGTGTCTGTCGTCGGATGCGGTGGCGGTGGATATGGATGAGATAGCGGCCTTTTACGACGCGGTGTACGGGGGTCGGTCCAGAGAGCAGGTGATAGCCGAAATCCGGGCCTTTGCCGTCCGGACGGTCGATATCGGCATTACGATGGCTCCGGTCGTGCGATATCTGAAAGAGGGGTAGGATACAGGTGTCGGTCCGTTGTGCCGCGGGCGGTGTTCGTTCCGCAAAAAGGGCTGTGTGTCAAATCTGTGTGTCCGGCGGTACCGAATCCCGCAATTTTTCTTACCTTTGTTTTTCAAACGGATAAAATAAACCCTACGCAATGAAAAAAATAGTTGTAGCGGCTGCGGTGCTGTTGGCTTTTACCGCTTGCCGGAACGGAGAGACGAAAGTGGATGAAACGGCCGGTGCGGAGTCGGCAGCGGTGGAAGCTGCGGTCAAAGGTGCGGTGCCCAACGTGGCCTACATTCAGATCGACTCCCTGATGATGGACTATCTCCTCGCCCAGGACCTGAGCAATGCTTTCCAGGCGAAGGCGAACAAGGCGGAGCGCGAACTCAACGCCAAGTCGCAGCGGCTGGAGAAGGATATGATGGAGGCCCAGGAGAAGATCCAGAAGGGGTTGGTTACCCGTGCGACCGCCGAGGAGATGCAGCAAAAGTTGATGCAGCAGCAGCAGCAGTTGCTCGAAACGCGCGACCGCATGATGGGCGAACTTGCCGAAGAGGAGCAGGTGATGAACAACCGTATCTACTACGCCGTCATGGACTACCTGAAGGAGTACAATGCCGACTACAAATACTCCATGATTATCAGTACGACCGTTTCGGGACCGATCCTCCATGCCGCTCCGGAGATGGACATTACCCGCGAGGTGCTTACCGCCCTGAACGAGCGTTACGCCGCGGAGAAGGCCGGTGCGGAGAAGAAATAGCCGGTAACCGGTGCGCATGCGAAGGCCGCGGAATTCCGCGGCCTTCGTCCGTTTCGGGGCTACGGGGTGGAGTCCGGCGGCGATCCGGAGCGGCGCCCGGCAGGTGTTCTCCTCGGGCGAGCAGCGGCTCCGTCCGCCGCTGCGCACGCCTCCTGCGACCGGAATGGCCGGGTGAGCAGCGGTCGGCGGTAGCCGGCTGCCGCGTGGGACGGTCTGCGGGCGACGAATAAAATGGAGCAGAGGGTGGTTTTATTCCGCGCTTTCTTCGTATTTTTGTATTCGGCAAGATGCCGATTTCGCTTCGGTTCCTACGGGTGCGCTTCCGTGTCCGGCGGGGCGGCCGAGGCGGCCTAACAGAATTTCCGACATGGCAGAGAAAGATATACGATCCGGTGTACAGCTACCGGAGGAGCGTCCCGTCGACGAGGGGACGTTCGGAGCGAAAGACGAAGGGACCGCCCGGGCGGCGGACGATGCGGCGACGGAACGCACGGCCCCCTGGTGGAAACGTTTGCTCGCGTGGGGGGAGAGGATCGGGGCGCCCGTGTGGAAACGGCTGCGCAAGTTCATCTCGGTACCTTTCCTCGTCATGTTGCTGCTCTCCTTTTCGTTGTGGTATGCCATTAAGCTGGGATACACCTATCAGGCCGAAATTCCGGTTTCCGTGAATGTCGACGGACGTGTGTTCGAGGTGAACTGCATGGTGGAGGGGCAGGGAACGCGTCTGTTCGCCAAGCGCCATTCCAAAGGGAAACCGCTGGAGCTCAGTTGGAGCGACCTGGACGTATCGCCCTCGGCGATCAATCCGGGGTGGGTGGTCATATCGCCCTATTCGTTGCAGAATGCGATCTCGGCCCGCAATACCGATATAAAGTTCCTCTCCGTCGGTCCGATCCCCGAAATAGAGTTATGAGTGGCCGCGCCCCGTTGAAAGTAGGCGTTACCGGCGGCATAGGCAGCGGCAAGAGTGTCGTGTGTCGTCTGCTGGCCATGCTGGGCGTTCCGGTCTACGATTCCGATGCGCAGGCCCGGCAGCTCATGTCGTCCGATCCTTCGTTGGTCGCCGCCATTCGGGAGCGGTTCGGCGCGGAGAGTTATCGGGACGGGGAGCTCGACCGGAAATACCTCGCATCGAGGGTGTTCGGCAATCCGGTGGCGCTCGCCGCCCTGAACAGGATCGTACACCCCGCGGTGATCGCCGATTTTCTCCGGTGGGCCGGGGAGTGCGGTGCGGAGTATGTCGTGGTGGAGAGTGCGGTACTCTTCGAGAGCGGACTTGCCGGTGCGGTGGACGAGATCGTCGCCGTATCGTCGCCGGAAGAGCTGCGGGTGGAGCGTGCCGTCCGTCGCGACCGGAGTTCGGAGGAGGAGGTTCGGGCCCGTATCCGCAGCCAGATGGATGATGCGGAGCGGGAGGCCTTGGCCGGACATGTGGTCGTCAATGACGAGAGGAGCCTGCTTTGGGAGCAGGTGTTGCGCCTCGATGCGCTTTTCGGGGGACGCCGTGCGGGAGAGTGAAAAGAAGACGATGGAGATGGAGAGCAACGTGAAAACGATAAGAGTCGGCGACAGGATATTGGACCTGAGCCGTCCGGCGGTGATGGCGATCGTGAATGTGACCCCGGACTCGTTCTTCGCCGGCAGCAGGACGGCGGAAGCCGGTGCCGTGCGCGAACGTGTGCGCAGGGCCGTCGCCGAGGGGGCGTCGATCATCGACGTGGGAGGTTACTCCTCCCGCCCGGGGGCGGCCGATGTGCCTGCCGAAGAGGAGTTGCGGCGGGTTTCGCTGGCGGTGGAGGCTGTGCGCGACGAGTATCCGGAAACCCTCGTGTCGGTCGATACCTTTCGGGCGAGTGTGGCCGAGGGGGTGATGGCGCGTTTCGGTCCGTGTATCGTGAATGACATATCGGCCGGCGAGCTCGACAGCGGTATCATGGAGGTCGCCGCCCGTTACGGGGTGCCTTATATCGCCATGCATATGCGGGGAACGCCCGCCGACATGCAGGGGCGTACCGCCTATGGCGATATTGTGGGCGAGGTTGCCGGCTACCTGGCAGGGAGGCTGGAGGCGGCCCGCAGGGCGGGGGTACGCGATGTGGTGCTCGATCTCGGTTTCGGGTTTGCCAAGACTACCGCACAGAATTACGAACTGCTCGGCGGAATGCGGGAGATCGCTGCGCTCGGTTGTCCGCTGCTGGCCGGTATCTCGCGCAAATCGATGATATACAAAGTGCTCGATACGGTGCCGGAAGAGGCGCTGAACGGAACGACGGCGCTCCATTGGGAGTGCCTACGGCAGGGAGCCGATCTGTTGCGGGTGCACGATGTCGCACAGGCCGTGGAGGTCGTGCGGCTTTTCGGTTTTTACAGGGAACATGGAAACATATAAGATGATAGAGGCGGCGGACGTGCGCAAGAGCTACGGGTCGCTGGAGGTGTTGAAAGGGGTTTCGTTGAGCGTATGCCGCGGCGAGGTGGTGTGTATCGTGGGAGCGAGCGGAGCGGGAAAAACCACGCTGCTTCAGATACTCGGAACGCTCAGTGGCGCCGACAGCGGTAGCATACGCATCGACGGTATTCCTGTGGAGCGGCTCGCCGACCGGGAGCTCTCCGATTTCCGCAACCGCCGGATCGGGTTCGTGTTCCAGTTCCACCATCTGCTGCCCGAATTCACCGCTTTCGAGAATGTCTGCATGCCGGGTTACATCGGTCGCCGCGACCGGGCTGAGGTGGAGGCCTATGCCAAGGAGCTGCTGGGCATGTTGGGACTCCGACACAGGGAGCATCATAAGCCTGCGGAGCTCTCCGGAGGGGAACAGCAACGGGTGGCCATTGCGCGTGCGCTTATTAATTCGCCCTCCGTGCTGTTGGCCGACGAGCCGTCGGGTAACCTCGACTCGAAAAACCGCGAGGAGATCCATCGTCTTTTTTTCGAGCTGCGCGACCGTTTGGGGCAGACGGTGGTGATCGTGACACACGATGACGGGCTGGCCCGGATGAGCGACCGACGCATTGTGATGAGCGACGGCCTTATCGTCGAGTGACGGTGGAATGAATCGCAGGGAATCGGGCCGCGTTTGGCGCTCTCCAGTCGGTTTGCTGGTGCTCCGATCGGGTTGTTTCGACTCCGTCTGTTGTTGCATAGGGTGGCGCGGGTGTACGGAAAGGGAGGATTTCTTTGGGGGATTGTTAAAGCCAGGTGCCTTGCATTGTTCCGGAGCGGCGTGTTCGGCGGATTGGCGGAGGAGCGGGTTTCTTATCCGGATTTTTTCGTGTTAAGTATTTGAAAACCTTTCGGTTTTCGGGGCGCGTGGCGGCGAGGTAATCTATAAGTTGGGGATTGTGTTTCTTCCGTGCAGGGTGTGCGGGGAGATGCGGGAATCGCTCGTTTTATTCGGCTTCAGTTGTGTTGAGTGCTTAAATCCTTTTGCTTATTGGATTGTGTGACGACGAGCGGTATTCCCGGTCAATTATAAATTTGGGGTTATTTTCTTCCGTGCAGGGTGTGCAAGAGCTGCGTACATTGTTGGCAATAAGCGTTTTCTCGGGGAATGTTAGGGCGCTTTTATCGCGGTGGTTGACCTCCCTCGCGCGCGGGCTATGTGCTTTTTCCTGCTTTATCGAGCCGCAATTTATTCGTATTCCCGTCCAACAGCCTGAACGGAAACTATCACGATACTGAACGAAGAGAAAGACCGTTTTACCGATCTTCTCCTCGTACGGTATCGCGCCACAACAGCTGGGCGTCGCGGATTCTCGGTGCCGCAACAGCGACCTTTCGGCCGGTTCTGTTGCGAATTGCAGCGGACTCCATCGTTTGTTCCCAAGATGAAATGGTCTTGATTCTACATCAAACCACAACTACTCATCATACCTCTTTAGAAGCTATGGGGAGTGTGTATCATTTATTTATCGAACTCAACCGGAATGTTTCGCCATAACCGGAAGAGGGCATATGTTTGTATCTCGATCAACATCTTTCGTCGGCACCCCTTATCGAAAGTGCCGGGTTCTGTCTTATTCCTACCTGCATCGAACCACACCGGAATGGGGTAATTTCCTCAACTACCTGCCGTGGTGTTTTTGTTCTTCTACGTCAAATCACAACTGATCTGTCCGCCTGTTTTACCGAGTGTTGTTGTATCTTATAGTCTTTCTACATCAAACCACAACAATCCATAGCTATTGATTTTTATGATACTGTTGTATCTTATAGTCTTTCTACATCAAACCACAACCTCAGGGGCGCAATGTGTTGTTTTTTGCGTAGTTACACGTATGTATGGACGGTGCGATACGCTGCGCGGTACGTTGAAGAAGTCGGTCCGATGCGATTTTTCTCTTCGTAAACATAAGGAACTGCCGTTGCTGTGGCCGTCTGCACCGGTCGGATGAAACGATCCGGCAGGTAGCGGGGAACCGTTTGGCTACGGCAATTCACCCGACGTGATGGTCGCTATTTTCAACCGAGCTCGAATAGGGTTGCGGGCATCGGCTCGGCTTGCATTCGAGCGACGTTATGCGTCGGTGGTGTCAAATATATGCAAATATAACAAAATTCTATTTGCAGAAGCACGAAAGTGCCTGTCGGCCTGCAGGGGCGGTGCACGTTCGCGGAGCGATAGAGGTACGAGGGCGAGGGCAATGGTAATTCACCCGGCACGAATAGAGGTGCTATGTGCAACGAAGCTCGAAACTTTGTTTCGGGAGAGGGGAGTTGCAGGGGCGCATTTTAGGAGGTGAGGCCGGAAAGGGAAGTATTGAGTTTCGGGGAAATCGGACAGGGCGAGGGGGCGGCGGTGTGCTTCGGGAAGTGGATTTTCGTTTTGCTCTCCTTTTTGTGTCTTTCTCGGATTCCGCATACGGCCGCATAGGGGGCTCAGAGCTCATTTCGTAAGAGAACCGGATCGGTAGCGGGGTATGGTTGCATCGTGGGAAGTCGAGCGAACCGGGACGTGGCAAGGGTTCGCTTCGGGGCCGAATCAATGGCTGCAAGGTTGTGTTCCGGTTGGCTGGCCGCAGGCATAGATCGCGTTTTGGCCGGGATGCGGGATGTCTGCCGGTGGCGGAGTGCGTTTAGGCTGGGATGCGAGATGTGTGCCGGTGGCGAGGTGTGTCTCGGTCAGGATGCGGGATTTCTGCCGGTGGCGGAGTGCGTTTCGGCCGGGATGCGGGATGTCTGCCGGTGGCGAGGCGTGTTTCGGAGGGGATGCGGGATGTCTGCCGGTGGCGGGGCGTGTTTCGGAGGGGATGCGAAACGGAGGCAGGCGCACGGTCGGCTTTTCATGAGGCGTAGCGACGACAAAGGGGAAGCTGCTTGTGCAGGCTTCCCCTTCTCGATCGATGCGGCTTGTGGCCGGTTATTTCAGAATCTTGTCGATGAGCGCTTTGGTTTCGGGCTTGTGGCCGCGGAACCTCACGTAGAGCGTCATGGGGTGTTCGCTGCCTCCTTTGGAGAGGATGTTCTCACGGAACGAACCGGCGACATCGCTGTTGAAGATGCCCTTTTCCTCGAAGAGCGAGAAGGCGTCCGCTTCGAGCACCTCCGCCCATTTATAGCCGTAGTACCCTGCCGCATAGCCCCCGCCGAAGATGTGGGAGAAGGCGGGCGACATGGCCGTGCCGCTGATGTAGGGCGTGATGCGGGTAGGCTCGGTGGCCGTACGTTCGAACTCCTCTACGCTGACGGCGACGGGTTCGGTGATGGTGTGCCATGCCATGTCGTTCATGGCGAAGCTCAGCTGCCTCACGTTGCCATAGGCTGCCAGGTAGTTTTTGGCGGCCACGATCTTGTCGATCAGCTCCTGCGGCATCTTCTCACCGGTCTTGTAGTTTACGGCGAACAGGTCGAGGAACTCCTTCTCGGTAGCCCAGTTCTCCATGATCTGCGAGGGCAGTTCGACGAAATCCTGGTAGACGCCCGTGCCCGTGAGCGACGCGTATTTCCCTTCGGCGAAGAGGCCGTGGAGGCAGTGTCCGAACTCGTGGAGGAAGGTTTCGAACTCGTCGAAGGTCAGCAGCGACGGCGTCGAGGAGGTCGGTTTGGTGAAGTTGCCGCACAGGGTGACGATGGGGCGCACCTCCGTGCCGTCGGCCTCGGTGTACATCGGGCGGTAGTTGGTCATCCATGCGCCGCCGCGTTTGGTGGCACGCGGGAAGAAGTCCATGTAGATGATACCCGTGAGCGAACCGTCGGCTTCATGCACCTCGTAAGCCACCACGTCGGGATGGTAGACGGGGATCTCCTTGTTGGCTACGAACGTGATGCCGTAGAGTTTCTCGGCCAGGTTGAAGATGCCTTTCTTTACGCTCTCCAGCTCGAGGTACTGCTTGACCTCCTCGTTGCTGATGGCGTAACGGTCGTTTTTGTATTTCTCGCTGACATAGCTCCAGTCCCAGGGCATGAGCTGGAAGTCCGCACCGTAGAGGCCGCTTTCGATGGCATAGCGCTGGAGGGTGGCGACCTCGTCGAGCGCCCGGTCTTTCGTCGCGGTCAGCAGTTCGTCGATGAATGCGTTCACCGTGGCCACATTACCGGCCATCTTCTCTTCCAGTACGTAGGCGGCGTAGTTCGGATAGCCGAAAAGTTCGGCCAGTTCGAGACGCAGTTCGGCGATGCGCTTGGCGATCCCGCAGTTGTCGTGGTCCCCGATGGCGCGGGTGTTGGAAGCCCTCCAGAGCTTCTCTTTCAGCTCCCTGTCGCTGGAGTAGGTCATGAACGGGGCGTAGCTGGCCATCTGTAGCGTGATGGTCCAGCCCTCTTCGCCGCGGGCGGCCGCTTCGTCGGCCATGCTCTCCCTGACGAAAGCAGGCAACTCGGCCACCTTGGCGGAGTCTGCCGTGGGGATGTTGAGCGTGAAGGCGTTGGTGGCTGCCAGCACGTTCTGCTCGAACTTCAGCGACAGCGTCGAGAGTTCGCTCGTGATGGCGCGGTAGCGCTCCTTGCCCGCCTCGTCGAGACCGGCACCGCCGCGGATGAAGCTCTTATAGGTTTTGTCGAGCAGCATGGAGTCCTGCGTGTCGAGGTCGTAGGCGGCACGGTTGTCGTAAACGCTCTTCACCCGTTCGAAAATCACAGGGTTGAGGTAGATGTCGTTGGTGTACTCTACGAGTTGGGGCTGGAGCCGTTCGGCGATCGCTTCCATTTCGTCGGAGGTTTCGGCTCCCTGAAGGGCGAAGAAGATAGTCGCCACGGTGTTGAGTCGGCTTCCGCTACGCTCCAGTGCCACGATGGTGTTGTCGAACGTGGGCGGTTCGGGGTTCCGGACGATCGCTTCGATGTCGGACCGCGCTTCGGCGAGGGCCACATTGAAGGCGGGCTCGTAGTGTTCGATCTTTATCTTGTCGAATTGCGGTGTCCCGTAAGGAGTGGTCGGTGTTGTCAGGAGCGGGTTGTTCTCCGTAGAGTCGCCCCGGTGACATGCTGTCGCAGCGAATGCCATGATGGTAAGTGGAATGATGATTGACTTTTTCATTTATAAAGTTGATGAAAGGTTTTTTTCGTTGTCGGGCGTGTGCGGAGCCGTGCCGGAGGACGGCGTACCGTCGGGCGGGTTCTTCCCCGCATCACCAGTCGATGTTGTCGAGATAGGAGCTGTGTTTGTCGTATTTGAGGTCTTGCAGGGCTGCCGCCTTCACGCTGATGTTGAACTGCCAGCTTTTGCGTGCACCCGTCGGTACCCACGAGAAACTCATCTGCCAGCAGTGCAGGTCGCGGGTGAGGGTGAAGACGCCGGTGGTGAGTTTGCCCGTTTCGAAGTCGAAACCTCCCGTGAGCGTGATGCCCCATTTGGGGGTCAGGTTGACGCTACCGCTGTAGCTCAGGGTTTGCACGATGTTCTTACGGGAGAGCTGGTTGGAGTAGCTGATGCTGTAGTTGAAGGTCAGGTTCCACGGGATGGAGAAGTCGTAGTAGGTCGCACTCATCATCTGTCGCCTGAGCAACGGGTCTATCGGGTTGTCGGGGTCGAAGTAGAACGGGTTGAGCAGGTCGGCCTGCGTGTTGATGCTGTTGTTGATGGCCGGTTGGCCCGTCTGGTTCGACTGGCCCGAGTTGAATGTGTAGCCGATCGAGGTGGAGGCGTTGGTGATGCGGCCGAGTCCCTTGCCGTTGGCGATCATGAATTGGTTGAGGCGCGTGAGACGGCCGTCCGCACCGATGCCGATGTCGTAGGGGTCGAGCGTCGCCGAGAGGTTGATGCCGAAGTTCTTGAGTCCCGGAATGGTCATGCGCAGGCTGAGCGGGATGGTGGAGAGCTTCATGGAGTCGGCCAGGAAGTTGTAGGTGCCGTTGAAGGAGAAGTTGTCGATGATCTTCACCTTCTTCATTCCCGAGGTGTCCCGCTTGCTCGCCACTTTGGCCTCCAATGTCTGGGCGAGGCTGAAAGTGATCGCGGCGGCATGGCTGTTGCGGCCCGGCACGCCGTAGGCATTGCCCGAGTAGGGGGAGTAATAGTCGATCCGGCCGTCTTCGGAGACCTGGTAGGGTTCCCAGTAGCCGTAGGTCGGAGCACCGAAATCAGGCGTGTAACGCAGGCTTATCGTCGGCGTTATGGTGTGGCGGAGCATCTTCAGCGGGAATTTCTCGTACCGCGTGAAGTCGTAGGTACCGTAGATCTTCGTGTTGGCCGACACGCTGACGTTGTAGTCGTTCAGGTGGTGGAAGCCGTAGGTGGTGTCCCTCCGCAGGTGGTTTTCCGCGTCGGGGTCGTAGGCCTGCGTCACTTCGCGGAAGAGCCATACGGCGTTGTAGTTGAAGCTCGGCGATACGTTGATGTAGTTGAGCAGGTTGAACGAGGTCGAAACGGGAATCTTGTGCTGGATGCCGTTCACCATCCGCTCGAGAATATCGGGCGAAAACAGCTCGTCCTCCTTGGCCTTGACCGAGTTGGTGAGGCTACCGGTGTAGGAAACCGATATTTTTTCGTACCACCGTTGTTTGCCGACGGCGTTCTTGCGTCGGAAGGGAAAGACTTTCGACATGTTGAACGTGGCGCTCGGAAGCGTGAGCTGGACGGTGGAGTCGCGGGAGTTGACCGACGCACGCATGCTGACCTGAAGGGAGAAAGGCGTCCCCGCCCAACTTTTGCCGTAGGAGATGGACGACTCGGTGGTGGTGCTGAGGTAGTCGTTCAGGTTGGTGGAGGCGTACTGCCGGAAACCGCTGGTGGCGAAGTTGACCGAGGCCGAGAAGGTGGAACCGGGGCTGAATTTCGGGTCCTGCCGGTGCGTCCACTGGAGCTGCATGCTCGGCGAGTTGACGTAGTTGGCGTCGCCCGGTTCGCCGATGACGGTCTTCGCGTAACGGGCCGAGAGCACGCCGCTGTATTTGTAGCGTTGTACGTAACGGCTTTCGGCCGATGCTTCCCACGAACCGTAGGTGTAGATGCTTCCCTTGAGCAGCAGGTCCATGTGGTCGCTGGCGGCCCAGTAGAATCCGCCGTCGCGCAGGAAGAATCCCCGGGTGCTCTCTTCGCCGTAGCTGGGGATGATGATGCCCGAGCTGCGCCCCTGCGTGAGCGGGAAGAAGCCTTCGGGAACACCTAAGAACGGGATGGGGACATCCTCCATGACGAGGTAGGCCGGCCCGATGATGACCTTCTTCTGGGGAATCACTTTCGCACGGGTGAGGCTCAGGTAGAAGTGCGGGTGGTCGGTCTGGTCGCAGGTGGTGTATTTGCCCGAACTGATGTGGATGGAGTTGTCGGGCATCTTCTTCACGTCGTCGCCCAGCAGGAAACCTTCGCCTTCCTGGGTAGCTACTCCCTTGATCTTCGCCTTGCCCGATTTGAAGTTGTAGAGGATGGTGTCCATGGTGAAGGTGGAGTTTCCCTCCACGAAAACCGGACGGGTCCTGTTGCCCAGGGTGTCGCTCACCCCGGAGGCATAAATCTGTTTGCTCTCCAGCTCCACGCGCATAAAGTCGGCCTGCATGTTCATGTTGCCGTAGGTCACGTCGCCTTTGTTATGGATGTAGACGAGTTTCTCCTTGGGCCGGTAGACGAGCGAGTCCTTGTTCTTGCCGCTGATGACGTTGTCCAGAAAGTTGTTCACGGCGACCGAGTCGCTCCGGACGGTGTCCTGCGAGGTACGCTCTTCGGAGGCGGCGCGGTCCGGGAAGAGCACCATGGAGTCGAGTGCGGTATAGTTGCCCGGCAGGGGGTGCTCGCGGCCGGGAGTCGGCCGGCCGAGGGGCCCGGATGCCGTGGGGCGGAGGGTGTCTTTTGCCGTCGGGACACCTGCGGGGGCTCCGGCGTCGTCCGCACCCGGGGTTGCGACCGAGTCGCGCAACGCTCCGAAGAGGCCGGTGCGCGGAGTCTGCGAACCGCTGCGCAGCCCGGCGCCGAATACCATCTGCATGGCCAGTACCGCGGCCAGCAGTGCGGCAGTATATTTTAATGCTCGTTTGCCCAAATTCCGTCAAAAATGGTTAACTTTGCCGACAAAGTCGGCAAAACGCCACCGTAAGCCCTTCCGGGGCGGATTTTCGCCAACAAAAGTAGGTAAAAAAAAGCAGTTTCCCGAATTCGCAGCGAATAAAGTGCGGGCGGGAACGACAGCAAAAAATACGGAAAGCATGAAGGTTACGTCCCCCCGTTTTTTCCCCATAACGGTGCTTGTGCTGTTTATGTTGTGTAGCGGCGGAGAATCGTTCGCACGAGGTTCGCAGCCTGCCTCCGAAAAGGCGAAGGTGTGCAAGGTGGTGCTCGACCCCGGTCACGGAGGGAGGGACCCCGGGTGCGTTTATAAGAATTATTACGAGAAGGACGTGACGCTCGGCATCGCCAAGCGGTTGGGCGAACTCATCCGCACCAACTATCCCGACGTGGAGGTTATCTACACGCGCTCCACGGACAAGTACGTGGAACTGGCCGAGCGGGGCAAGATCGCCAACCGGGCCAATGCCGACCTCTTCATCTCCATTCACATCAATGCGGCCACGAACCAGAGCGCCCGCGGTACCTCCACCCACGTCATGGGTATGGACAAGAGCGGCAAGAACCTGGAGGTGGCCATGCGGGAGAACGACATCATCATTTACGAGGACGACTACAGCACCAAGTACGAGGGATATAATCCGGGCGATCCGGCGAGCTACATCATGTTTTCCCTGATGCAGTATGCCTACAAGGATCAGAGCATGATGTTCGCCGAGATCATCCAGAAGCATTTCCGCAGCGACCTGCCCATGCCCGACCGGGGAACGACGCAGGAGCCTTTCCTCGTGCTCTGGCGCACCTCCATGCCCAGCGTGCTGGCCGAGGTGGGGTTCCTCTCCAACCAGACCGACCGCAGCTACATCACCTCGGGCAAGGGGCAGAGCGAGGCGGCCCGGGCGCTTTTCAATGCGTTCAGCGAGTACAAGAGCAAGGTGGAGGGGCGTGCCAACGTGGTCATGCTGCGCGAGGCGGCGGACACCGGCGGGGAGGGGGAACCCGATACGCGGCTTGTGGGGCAGAATCCCGACGAGGGCGTACTCTATTACGTGCAGATAGGTTTTTTGGGCAGTAAGAAGCCGTTGAACGACAAGGTGTTCAAGTCGTACCGCAACCGTGTGACGGAGAAGCGCGTGCCCGGTCGGGGTTATCGCTACCTCGTGGGCGGAGTGCGCGATTACGATGCGATACTGAAGATACAGTCCCAGGTGCGGAAAGAGTTTCCCGACGCTTTCGTGGTGGCTTACAAGGGCGACGATCAGGTCGACGTGAAGACGGCGCGTCGTCGGTCGGGGAAATAACGGTTTGTATAATTAGGACATCCCGGATGCTCCTCTGAGCAAGAGAGGGCGGGTCCGGTTTTTGTGAAAAGGTTCGGAAGATGAAAAAAGAGGTTAAGATAGGGATATTCACGGTGGCGATTCTCGCGGTGCTGTACTGGGGAATCAACTTCCTCAAGGGGAAGGATCTGTTCAATCGCAGCATGACGTATTACGCCTATTACGACAACGTGAGCGGCATACAGCTCTCCTCGCCCATCATCGTGCGGGGTATCAGCGTGGGAGCGGTCACGGGCATCAAGTTCCGGCCCGACCTGAACAACAGCGTGGAGGTGCGGTTCGACGTGAAGTCGTCCTACCGGCTGCCCGACAACTCGGTGGTGCGGCTCTTTACCAACGGCATCATGGGCGGCAAGGCGCTCGAAGTGGAGTTGGGGGATTCGCCGAACTACCTTCCCGACGGGGCGACCGTCCGTTCGGAGAGCGAAACGAGCTTCCTGGAACTCGCGGGGTCGGAGCTCGATTACTTCAAGCAGAAAGTCAATCAGTTGATTTCGTCGCTCGACATGACCCTCACCAGCGTCAACAAACTCCTTACCGACAACAGCGGGGCGATTGCGGGGACGCTCGAAGGATTGCGCAAGGGGGCCGAGGCGTTCGGTGCCAAGGGCGAGGAGATGAAGGGCATCATCGACGACATCGGTGAGGTGACCGGTGCGCTGGCGGCCAATTCGGGGCGGATCGAGGCGACCCTGGCCAATCTCGAAAGCGTCAGCGGAACGCTGGCCGAAGCCGATCTGGCGCAGACCGTCGCCCGGCTCAACACTGCCCTCGACGAACTGGATGCCACCTTGGCGGCGGTCAACTCCACGGAGGGGAGTGCCGGTCTGCTGATAAACGACCGGGCGCTGTACGATTCGCTCGCCCGGGCGAGCGCCAATCTCGCTTCGCTGCTGGAAGACCTTCAGAACAATCCGAAACGGTACGTGCATTTCTCGCTCTTCGGAGGCAACAAGAACAAATAGAGGACCCGTTCGGGACTGTCTGCCGGTTCTCCCGCTCCGGACACGGTCGGGTGGCATCGCCACGGGGCCGGTGGGCGCAGGGGGGCGTGCCGTCGTGCGCTGTGTGTGGCGGCGGGCGGCTCTTCGGTGAGGCAGGGAATGCGGAGCGCTGTAGCGGTTTGTCGGGTCTTTGTACGCTAATGGCATAATGGTTATGGTATATCCTTCTGATTACGAAATTAAAACCGGTTTCGACCGCATCAGGACCCAGGTAAGGGCTAAGTGCACTACCGAGGGCGGACGCGCCCTGCTCGACGGCGAGGGGTTTTCGGCATCGGCGGCCGAGATCGGGCATCGGCTCGCACTGTGTGCCGAGTTGCAGTCCATCGTGATGCTGGAATCGGGTTTCCCCTTGCAGGAGTACACCGACATCGGGCACATCGCCCGGAAGATCGAGGTGGAGGGGGGCTTTCTCGACATCGAGGAGATGATCGCCCTGCGGGCGGGACTCGGTGCGGTCAATGAGATCGAGGCATTCTTCGCCGCGAAGGAGGAGGGGCGCTATCCGGCGCTGCGCGGCCTGGGACAGGGGGTGGAGAGTTTTCCCGAGATCACGGGCCACATCGATACCATTCTCGACCGCTACGGAAAGATAAAGGACAGCGCGTCGCCGGAGCTTTACACCATTCGGCGCACCATCCGCGACCGGGAAGGGCAGGTGTCGAAGCGGTTGCAGGCCATTCTCTCCAAGGCACAAAAGGATGGCTACGCCGATGCCGATGCCGCCGTGTCGATACGCGACGGACGGGCCGTGATTCCCGTGTCGGCAGCCAACAAACGCAAAATCAACGGCTTCATACACGACGAGTCGGCCACGGGTAAGACGTTCTACATCGAACCGGTGGAGATCGTCGAGATCAACAACGAGCTCAAGGAGCTGGAATATGCCGAGCGTCGGGAGGTGGTGCGCATACTGACGGCCTTCACCGACGGCATCCGTCCCGATGCGCCGGGTATCGCCCGGGCGGGGGAGTACCTCGCCTGCATGGATATGATCCGCGCCAAGGCCCGGTGGGCGGCGGAGAACGGCTGCGTGAAGCCGTTGCTCTCCCAAGAGGGGACGCTCTCGTTGCGGGCGGCCCGCCATCCGCTGCTGCGGCAGACGCTGGCCCGCGAGGGGAAGGAGGTGGTGCCGCTCGACCTGAAACTCGACCGCCAGCGACGCATCCTCGTCATCTCCGGTCCCAATGCGGGCGGCAAGTCGGTATGTCTCAAGACCGTGGGCCTGTTGCAGTACATGGTCCAGTGCGGGTTTCCGGTGCCGGTGCTCGAAAATTCCGAGTTCCCCGTCTTCGACGGGCTCTTCATCGATATAGGCGACGAGCAGTCCATCGACAACGACCTGAGTACCTACTCCTCGCACCTGCTCAACATGAAACACATGCTGGCGGGAGCCGGCCCCGCATCGCTGGTACTTATCGACGAGTTCGGCTCGGGTACGGAACCGGTGATAGGCGGGGCGATCGCCGAGGCCATTCTCGAACGTTTCGTGGAGACGGGAACGTACGGGGTCATCACCACCCATTACTCCAACATCAAGTATTTCGCCGGTAATCATCCGGGGGTGGAGAACGGGGCCATGATGTTCGACGTGCAGAACATCCGTCCGTTGTTCCGTCTGCAGACGGGCGAACCGGGCAGCTCGTTCGCCGTGGAGATAGCCCGCAAGATAGGGTTGCCCGCGCCGATCATCGACGCGGCCGCCCGGAAGGCAGGAAGCGAACACATCGACCTGGAGAAGCAGTTGCGCGACATCGCCCGCGACAGACGTTATTGGGAGCAGAAGCGCGACCGCATTCGTATCACCGACCGCAAGGTGGAGGAGCTGGAGCAGACCTATGCACGCCAGTTGGCCGACATCAAGCAGGAGCGGAGCCGCATCCTGCACGAAGCACGGGAGGAGGCGCGGGCGCTTGTGGCCGAGGCCAACAAGCAGATCGAGAATACCATCCGCGTAATCAAGGAGGCACAGGCGGAGAAGGAGATGACGCGTTTTGCCCGTCGCGAGCTCGACGAGTTCCGCGAGAAGGAGGTCGAGGGGCGCACGCTGACGCCCCAGCAGCAAGCGCGTATCGACCGCGAGATGGAGAAGGTGGAGCGCCGCCAGCAGCAGCGCCGCGAGCGCAAGGCACGCCAGGGCGAGGTCGTCGAGGGCCCCGCGGCAGCGGCCGAAACGCTGGAGGTGAAGGTGGGCGGCAAGGTCCGCATCAAGGGACAGGACGGTGCCGGCGAAGTGACCGAAATCAAGGGCAAGAAGGCCACCGTGGCTTTCGGCCAGATTTTGACCACCGTGGCGCTCGACCGGCTGGAGGCCATCTCCAATTCGGAGTACAAGCGGCAGGTGCGGCCCGAGCGGGCACGTACGGTGGTGAGTGTGGACATTGCCTCGCGCCGCCTCAACTTCAGGGACCACATCGACGTGCGCGGTATGCGGGCGGCCGAAGCGCTCGAACAGGTGGAGGATTTCATCGACGACGCCCTCATGGTGGGGGTGGCGGAGGTCACCATCCTGCACGGCAAGGGGACCGGTGCGCTCAAGGAGGAGATACGGCGCTACCTGCGCAGCGTGGCGGAGGTGGCCTCGGCTACGGACGACCATGCCGACCGCGGAGGCGCGGGAATCACGGTGGTGCGCTTCAGACAGTAGCGCTCGCCGGGCGGAGCGACGGAAAGTGGCGGCGGAGGATGATAAGGCGGCACGAAAAGTGTTATTTTCGCGGTGCCTGCGTCGGGGGCGTTCCCGACGGGAAGAGGGCTTCGGGCGGTCGCGGCACGGTGGTCGCAGCGAGGCTTTCGGCACAGGCCGGAGCGGGCTCCTGCCGGCTCGGAGGGTGGATAAATCGGTTTTCGGACCAAGGAGATATGAAATTGTTATGGAGTATTCTGTAAGCGAGATCGCCGCGATATGCCAGGGCACGTTCTGCGGCGAGGATGTTACCGTCCGCAGCGTGGTGGCCGACAGCCGGCGCAGCGTGGCCACGGACGGCGCCACGTTGTTCGTGGCGATCAGGGGCCGCAACCACGACGGGCATGATTATATCGCCGACCTCTATCGGCGGGGCGTGCGCGGCTTCATGGTGGAGCGCGAGGTGGATGCGCGGGACTATCCGGGTGCCGGCTTCGTGCGTGTGGACAAATCGCTGGCCGGGTTGCAGGCCCTGGCGGCGCACTATCGGTTGTCGTTCAGCGGAACGGTGGTGGGTATTACCGGGTCGAGCGGCAAGACTACGGTGAAGGAGTGGATCGCCCAGACGGCTCCGAAAGGGATGTCGCTCTTCCGCAGTCCCCGCAGTTATAACTCCCAGTTGGGGGTGCCGCTTTCGATCCTGATGATGACCGGCAACGAGGAGATCGCCCTCATCGAGGCGGGCATATCGCGTCCGGGCGAGATGGAGCGGTTGGCGGCCATCATCCGTCCCGACGTGGGCATCTTCACCCACTTGGGACCGGAACACGGCGAGAACTTCCAGTCCGAGCGGCAGAAGATGCGGGAGAAGGCGCAGTTGTTCGGAACGTGTCGCAGCATCGTCTATTGCGGCGGCGAACCGCTGGTGGAGGAGGCGTTGCGGGCGAAGGCCCCCGGCGTGGAGCTGCGCGATGCCGTGCCTTACGAGTGCCTGCTCTCCGGTGCGGACGAGGAGGAGATGACGCGTCGCAACAAAGCCCTCGTGGCCGCTTTCTACGATGCGGTGGGCGTGCCGCCCGCTACGGTTGTGCCCGCACTCGCGGTGTTGCGTCCCGTGGCGGTCCGGCTCGGCATGCGGGAGGGGATCGCCGGTTCCATTGTCGTGACCGATATGAACAATACGGACGCCAATTCGCTGCCGATGGCGCTCGATTACCTGGCGGGTGTAGCCGGAAACCGCCGCAAGATGCTCATCATGTCGGATATTCCCTTCAGCCCCATGCCCGACTGGGAGCTGTACGGCCGGGTGGGTGCCATGGTCAGGAGCGCCGCGATCGAACGGTTCGTGGGGGTGGGCGAGCGCATCTGGGCGTGTCGCGACGCATTCGGCGCCGGGAGCGAGTTCTACCGCACGGCGGAGGACTTCATCGCCCACTGCTCGCAGGACGACATCGCAGGCAGCGCCATTCTGCTGCGCGGCAACTCCGCCGATACGGGAGTGATCCGCATGCTTCACCAGCTCGACCGGCGGAGCCATACCACTGTGCTGGAGGTGGACCTCGACGCCATGCGTCATAACCTGAACCACTACCGCGGCCTGGTGGGCGAAGGGGTGAAGATGATGGCCATGGTGAAGGCATCGTGCTACGGCAACGGAAATTTCGAGGTGGCCGACATGCTCGACAAGCAGGGTGTAAACTACCTGGCGGTGGCTTTTGCCGACGAAGGGGTGACCCTGCGCGAAAAAGGGATCGCCATGCCGATCGTGGTCCTGAATGCCGATTCGGACAGTTTCGCCCTGATGGTGGCCAACCGTCTCGAACCGGAGATCTACAACTTCCGTTCGTTGGAACGGTTTATCGCCGCGGTGCGGGATGCGGGAGAGACCTCCTGGCCCGTACACATCAAGATCGATACCGGCATGCACCGGCTCGGGTTCCGGTTGGAGGATATGCCCCGGCTGGCGGCCCTCCTGCGCCGCGAGGCGGGGGCCGTGACCGCACGGTCGGTATTCTCCCACCTGGCTGCGGCGGACATGCCCGAGGAGGATACCTTCACCCGTTCGCAGATCGACTACTTCGAACGGACGGTGCAGGCGCTTGCCGACGGACTCGGCTACCGCCCCCTGAGGCATATTCTGAATACCGCCGGGATGGAGCGTTTCCCTCAGGCGCGTTTCGATATGTGCCGGCTCGGCATCGGTCTGTACGGCGTGAGCTGTACGCAGGAGTCGGGGGCGCTGCGGCCGGTGAGCCGGCTGTTGACGCGCATCGTGCAGGTGAAGGAGCTGGCGCAGTCCGAAACGGTCGGTTACGGCCGCAACGGTCGGCTCGACCGCGATTCGCGGTTGGCCACCATTCCCATAGGCTATGCCGACGGGCTCGACCGGCGGTTGGGCTGCGGCAACTGGAGCGTGCTGGTGAACGGCATGCCGGCCCCTATCGTGGGGCGCATCTGCATGGACAGTTGCATGGTGGACGTGACGGGAATGAACGTGGCCGAGGGCGACGAGGTGACCGTATTCGGCAGTGTGCCCGGGAATACGGTTTCGGATATGGCGGCTCTGCTGGGAACCATTCCGTACGAGATCATGACCTCCGTGTCGGAGCGGGTGAAACGAATCTACCTGAAAGAGTAAATGTTGCCGGGACGGGTCCGGATGCGTTCCGTCTGCACGGAGGTTGCGGGCGGGGCGATGTGCGGGCCGGTTTCGCGTGTTGATCGAAAGCGATGGCTTCTTACGGAAAACTTTATATGATTCCCTGCCCGATAGGGGAGGGGTGCGGCGTCCTTCCGGAGGCGAACCGGGCGGTGGTGGACGCGATCGACTATTTCATCGTAGAGAACGTGCGTTCGGCCCGTCGTTTCCTCGGCCGCGGGGGGATGGGGCGTCCGGTGGAGGAGTTGACCTTCGTCGAGTGCAACGAACATACCCGTGCGGAGGAGCTTCGGCCCATGCTGGAGCCGTTGCTGGAGGGAAGGGATGCCGGATTCATATCCGAGGCCGGTGTGCCGGGCGTGGCCGATCCCGGTGCGGAGATAGCGGCCCTGTGTCACCGGACGGGTATCCGGGTCGTGCCGCTGGTAGGGCCCTCTTCCATCCTGCTGGCATTGATGGCTTCCGGGCAGAACGGACAGTCGTTCGCTTTCAACGGCTACCTTCCTGTGAAGCCGCCGGAGCGGGCGAAGGCCCTGCGGGCATTCGAGAAACGCGCCCTGGGAGAAGGGCAATCGCAACTCTTCATCGAGGCTCCTTACCGCAATGCGAAGTTACTGGAGGAGATGCTGACGGTACTCTCTCCCCATACGCGCCTGACGGTTGCAGTTGATCTTACCTCACCTTCGGAATTTGTCCTTACCCTGCCGGTGGCCCAGTGGCGTTCCCGGCCGAGACCCGATCTCAACAAACGCCCCGCCATCTTCATCATCGGTCGGTAAGGCGGACTGTATCGTTTCAGGGAGGTCTGCGGGGCAGGCCTCCTTTTTCGTATCGTTGCGACAGGGATTTCTTTCGCTTATATTCTGATAGGTAAAAACGATTGATTTTTTGTTTTTAATTTGATGTGCTTATGATTTGGGGACTTATCTTTGTCGCAGTTAAACGAATTCCAACATTAAAAAACAGAGAAAAATGAGATCGTTGATAGGAAAAAAGGCGCCGTCGGTGCATGCGACGGCAGTGGTGAACGGGAATCGGATCGTGGAGAACTTTACGCTCGCACAGTACGAGGGAGAGAAGTATGTGGTATTGTTCTTCTATCCGATGGACTTTACGTTCGTGTGTCCGACGGAGCTGCATGCCTTTCAGGAGAAGCTGGAGGAGTTTGAGGCCCGCGGCGTACAGGTGGTGGGGTGCTCGGTGGATTCGGAGTATTCCCATCTGGCATGGCTCGGACAGCCCCGCAGCAAGGGCGGTATCGAGGGGGTGAAGTATCCCATCCTTGCCGATACGACGAAGACCATCGCCGAGAACTACGGTGTGCTCGGGGGCGAGTATCTCTCCGGGGAGCACGACGAACTCGTATTTGAAGGAGGCGTTCCCGTAGCCTACCGCGGGCTCTTTCTTATCGATAAAAACGGGATCGTGCGTCACATGGTCGTCAACGATCTGCCCCTCGGGCGCAGTGTGGACGAGGGGTTGCGTATGGTGGATGCGTTGCAGCACTTCGAGGAGTACGGTGAGGTGTGTCCTGCCAACTGGGCCAAAGGCCGGGACGCGATGACCGCTACGGGGGCAGGCGTGTCGGACTACCTGAGCAGGCATTAGGAGCGGCGGTGCGTCCGCTGTCCTCTCCTTTTCGGCTGGCGGTTACACTTCCCATGCGCCTTGCCTGCCCTCGTACAGGGTGCTGGCAAAGGCCACGGGGAGCCGCTCCCAGAAGGAGGGTGCGGAAGCGGTCGGCGGCCGGTCCGAAGTACGGGATGCGATGGCTGCTACGGGGTGCGAAACGCCTGACGGCAACGCTCCGTTTCACTCCCTGCCCTCGGAAACCCGGGGAATCGTCGGACCTGCCGCTGTGCCGCCCGGAGGCGGAACCGGTATTTCCGGAAACGCGAGAGGCTGTCCGTTTGTTTCGGGACAGCCTCTCACGTTTTCGGCGGGGTTATCGTAGGGGTCCCGTCGGACTATTTCTTGGATTTCGCCATGATCTCCTTTACCTGTTCCAGCGTGAGCGTCGCCGGATCGCTCCCCTTGGGAATGCGGTAGTTTTTGCCGTTGCAGGCGATGTAGGGACCGTAACGTCCGTTGAGCACCTTGATCTCCTGTTCGCCCTCGAAAACCTGGATGGGTTCCTTCGATGCCTTGAGGGTATTTTCCTTTTCGTGAATGAGTTCCACGGCCCGTTCCAGGGTAATGGAGTAGGGGTCGTCCTTTTTGGAGAGCGAGGTGAACTTCCCGTCGTAACGTACGTAGGGACCGTAACGACCGATCGATACGACTACTTCCTTGCCTTCCAGTTCGCCCAGCGTGCGCGGAAGTTCGAAGAGCGCCAGGGCTTCGTCGAGGGTGATGGTAGCGATCAACTGGTCCTTCTTCAGGCTTGCGTAACGCGGTTTTTCGTCCTCCTCTCCGCCGCCTATCTGCACGATGGGGCCGTAGCGGCCGATGCGTGCCGAAACCTGTTTGCCGCTCTTGGGGTCCGTGCCCAGGATGCGTTCGCGGCCGCTGCGGTCGGGCTGCTCCTCCAGCGCCTTCTCCACGGTGGGGTGGAAGGTCGTGTAGAAATCCCGTATCATGCGGCTCCACTCCTTCGAGCCCTCCGCGATCTCGTCGAACTCCTTCTCCACGTTCGCCGTGAAGTTGTAGTCGAGCACCTTCTCGAAGTGTTTGTCGAGGTAGTCGTTGACGATCATGCCGATGTCGGTAGGCGTCAGCTTGGCCTTCTCCCTGCCCACCGTTTCCGACAGCTCCTTCGAGCCGATCTTCCCCTTTTCGAGTTTGATGAGGCGGTAGGCGCGTTTCGTCCCCTGCTTGTTCTGCTTGATGACATACCCCCGGTTGATAATGGTGGAGATGGTCGGGGCGTAGGTCGACGGTCGTCCGATCCCCAACTCCTCGAGCCGGCGGACGAGCGATGCCTCGCTGTAGCGGAAGGGCGGTTGGGTGAAACGTTCGGTAGCCGATATGTCCTGGTAGGTCAGTCCGTCGCCCGCTTTCAGTTCGGGCAACGTGTTCTCCTGTCCCTCGTCCGATTCGTCCTCCACGGTTTCGGAATAGAGCTTGAGGAAACCGTCGAAAAGGATGACTTCGCCCGTAGCGGTGAACTTGTTGGGCGTCCCCTCGGCGGCGATGGACACCACCGTTTTTTCGATCTTCGCGGGCGACATCTGCGAGGCCACCGTGCGTTTCCAGATCAGGTCGTAGAGCCGTTTCTCCTCCGGCGAACCTTCGATCTGCTGGCGGTTGAGGTAGGAGGGGCGAATGGCTTCGTGGGCCTCCTGTGCCCCTTTGCTCTTGGTCTTGTATTTGCGGACGTTGCTGTACTCCTCGCCGAACATCTTGACGATCTCCTCACGGGCGGCAGCGATGGCTTGCGAGGAGAGGTTCTGGGAGTCGGTACGCATGTAGGTGATGTAACCGTTTTCGTAGAGGCGCTGTGCGATCGACATCGTCTGCGAAACCGACATGCCGAGTTTGCGGCCCGCCTCCTGCTGGAGCGTGGAGGTGGTGAACGGTCCGGCGGGATTCCGTTCGGCGGGTTTGCTTTCGCTGTTGAGTACGCGGAAATCGGTGTCGCGGCACGCCTGCAGGAATCCTTCCGCCTCCTCGGCCGAATCGAAACGCCGGTCGAGCTCCGCCTTGAAGAGGGTCTTGGCGGGGTCGTCCGTGCGGTAGAACCGTGCGGTGACGCGGTAGTAGGGGGTGCTGCAGAAGGCCATGATCTCCCGTTCGCGTTCCACGATGAGGCGGACGGCCACGCTCTGCACCCTGCCGGCCGAAAGCGACGGCTTGACCTTTTTCCAGAGTACCGGCGAGAGTTCGAAGCCCACCAGGCGGTCGAGTACGCGCCGGGCCTGCTGGGCATTGACCAGGTTCATGTCGATGGTGCGCGGGTTCTCGATGGCGGCCATGATGGCGTTCTTGGTGATCTCGTGGAAAACGATGCGCCGCGTTTGGTCGACGGGCAATCCGAGCACCTGCGTCAGGTGCCATGCGATCGCCTCTCCCTCGCGGTCTTCATCGGATGCGAGCCACACCCGTTCGGCCTCCTTCGCGCTTTTGGCGAGCGACTCGACCAGTTTCTTCTTGTCCGGCGATATTTCGTAGTCGGGTGCGAAGTCCTTTTTGAGGTCGATGCCGAGCTCCTTTTTGGAAAGGTCGCGGATGTGGCCGTAACTCGACATGACCGTGTACTCCTTGCCGAGAAACTTCTCGATGGTCTTGGCCTTGGCCGGGGACTCTACGATGACGAGATTCGCGTGGGTCTTCTTGGTGTCGGTATTGCGTTGTTTTTCCTGCGCCATAAGGTTTGCGCTTGTGTGAAAGATTATGAAAAGAGAACCTAAAGACGACTGCTTTAGGTTCTCGGTCCGTTGCTTATCTGCCGTTCGGTCCGATGAGGGTGTAGGTGATCTTTACCTGTACCGGACGGTCGCTCTCCGCCGCCAGCAGGGGCGAGAGATGGTCGGCGAAGGGTTCGTAGGGCGTATAGGTGGGAGCCAGCGTCAGACGTCGGTTCTTCTCGCCCTCGTTCTGCAGGGCATGCTGGAGGAACGAGGTGATGTCCATCCGGTAGTAGCCCTTGTCGGGATTGCGGTTCAGCATGCCGTCGTAGGGTACGGTCACGCTGCCCGATGTAGCGTCGGATATGTAGTAGTCCGGAATAACGGTCATGGGGCCGTAGTCGACGTAGCTGCCGAGTTTCTGGAACGCCTTGTCGTAGGCCTCCACCGTCTGCTCGCCGAGCCACACGAACATGTGGGCCTGGTTGATGTAGATCGCGTAGTCGGCCGAGGGCTTCAGTGCGTTCATGGCATCGAAGAAGCCTGCCGGAAACTCCAGCGTGGTCGCCACGCCGCCCAGTCCCTGCACGTAGGCCGTCTGCGGAGCCTCTACCATGCCCCCGTCCTTCACCCCGGCGAGCGGGGTGCCCGCATAGTCGTGCCGGATGCTCGCCACCGAGGTGGTCTTGAGTCCGTCGACATCGGAGAAGTACCACTGCATGTAGGCCGTGACCTCCTTTTGCGGCTCTTTCGTATCTTTGTCGAGGTCCATCTCCCATTGCTCCCTGTCGCGCTGGAAATAGAAGTTCATGTTGCAGTTGGGGAGGTAGTTGGCATAGATGGCGGCATCGGCGGGCGTGCCGGGAGCCTGCGCGATGACAAACCCCTTGAACTGCCGCAGGAACTCGTACGCCTTGCCGGAGTAGAAGAGGGTGGTGTCGGCCGCAGCCAGTTCGTCGAGCATCTTCCGGCCCTGGGGCAGGATGTCGAGCTTGATCTCTTCGATGCGGTCGGGTTCGCCCGAGTATTCGAAACGGAAGAGCGGTTCGCTCTCGATGTGGTTTTCGTAACGGAACGACTGGTAGTAGAGCGTGTCGGTCGTATAGGCGAGCGTGTCGCGCAGCCGGTAGATGTTAAAGGTCTGGCGTACGGACGGATCGCCGCACACGTATTTCATGTTCACCAGCAACTTGACCGAGTCGAACGACGACTTGCGGTTCTTGAAGAAGTTGGGGGTGAGGGGCTGTGCCGGCAGGCCGGAGATGACGGAAGCCGTGGTGGTCCGCCCGAAAAAGTCGTCTTCGGCGGAGCCGATGTAGCCCACGTTGAGATTCATCGCGCCGCGCATGTGCCGGGTGGAGGCACGCAGTCCGATGGAGTCGGTATAGGTCTGGAAGGCACGTATCCTCTCGCCTTCGCGTCCTCCGAGGGTATCGATGCGTATGGAGAGTTGGTCCTTGCCGCCGGGAATGAGGTCGCTGCCCAGGGTGTCGTCCACCTTCGTGCATCCTGCCGCCAACACGACCGTCAGGAGTGCGATCGCGGCCAATGACCTGTTATAAAAGCTCTTCATAGAATTTCTGGTAATTGTCGAGATAATCGGCCGCATCCGACGGCTGCCAGGGAAGTATCTTCTTGTCCGTACCTTCGAGTGCCGCCATGAGCGCCGGTGCGGGGTGTTCGGTGCGTATCACCACGCCGTCCGCATACTCTATAACGAGCTTCATCAGGTTTTCGTATGACGGGGTGTCGAGCAGCTCCAGCCGCGGGTCCTTGATGCCCTCGTTCTCTATTTTTTTCCGGAATCCCGCATCGAGCGTGCCGGGAAAGGCGTCGTCGTAGAGCGAAACCGCGATCTTGAGGTTCTGGAACATGGGGTCGTCGGCGAAGGTGTTGCGCAGGTAGATGGGCATGACCGCCGAGAACCAGCCGTGGCAATGTACGACGGTGGGTTCCCACCTCAGTTTGCGTACCGTTTCCAGCACCCCGCGGGCGAAGAAGATGGCCCGTTCGTCGTTGTCGGGGAACATCGTCTTTGCGGTGGGATCGTGCAGGACGGCCTTGCGGGCGAAATAGTCGTCGTTGTCGATAAAGTAGATCTGCACCCGCGCCGAAGGGATCGAGGCCACCTTGATGATGAGCTGGTGGTCGTTGTCGTCGATGATGAGGTTCATGCCCGAGAGGCGGATCACTTCATGGAGCTGGTTGCGCCTTTCGTTTACCACCCCGTAACGCGGCATGAACGTCCGTGTTTCGTTGCCCCGTTCCTGCATGGCCTGCGCCAGCATCCTGCATTCGGACGAGATTTCGTTCGCTGGTAGATAAGGGGTTATCTCCTGACAAACGTACAATATTTTGGAACCTGCCATTGACCGGAAACTTAAAAATACTCACAAAGGTACGAATTAATTTCCAATGCAACCGGGGAGTCCGGGCAAAAAGATTTCCCGCCGTGCGTATTGGGGCGGCCACGCGGGGGCGTAAAGAGACCGTGGCGGAGCGCTGACGCTCCGCCACGGTTGCGGTTTCGGCCGCCGGGAGCGGCCGGGTCGTTTAGAGCAGCAGCATGGCGTCGCCGTAAGTGCCGAAGCGGTAGCCCTCTTCGATGGCTACCTTGTAGGCGTTCATTACGGTTTCGTAGCCGCCGAAGGCCGTCACGAGCATGAGCTGCGTCGAGCAGGGGAGGTGGAAATTGGTGACCATCGAGTCGGCCACGCTGAAGTCGTAGGGGCAGAAGATGAACTTGTTCGTCCACCCTTCGCACGGTTTGAGCATGCCGTTGGTCGACACGTTGCTTTCGATGGCACGCTGCACGGTGGTGCCTATGGCGCAGACGCGGTGTCCGTCCTCCTTGGCACGGTTCACCTTGGCCGTGGCCTCCTCCGAGATGCGTACCTGTTCGGAATCCATCTTGTGTTTGGTGAGGTCCTCCACGTCGACGGTGCGGAAGTTGCCGAGCCCTACGTGGAGCGTGATCATCGCCGAATCGATGCCTTTGATCTCGAGGCGTTTCATCAGATGCTTGCTGAAGTGGAGTCCGGCGGTGGGGGCGGCGACGGCACCCTCCTCCCTGGCGAAGATCGTCTGGTAGCGCTCCTCGTCCACCGGTTCCACCTTATCGCGGATCCACTTGGGCAGGGGCGTTTCGCCCAGTTTGTAGAGGGCGGCGCGGAACTCCTCGTAGGTGCCGTCGAAGAGGAAGCGGAGGGTGCGTCCGCGCGAGGTGGTGTTGTCGATCACTTCGGCCACCAGCAGGTCGTCGTCGCCGAAGTAGAGTTTGTTGCCTATGCGGATCTTGCGGGCAGGGTCTACCAGTACGTCCCACAGGCGCAGGTCGCGGTTCAGCTCCCTGAGCAGGAAGATTTCGATCTCCGCTCCGGTCTTCTCCTTGTTGCCGTAGAGCCGGGCGGGGAATACTTTCGTGTCGTTGAAGATGAAGACGTCCTTTTCG
Source organism: uncultured Rikenellaceae bacterium (assembly GCA_910577285.1). Taxonomy (GTDB): domain Bacteria; phylum Bacteroidota; class Bacteroidia; order Bacteroidales; family Rikenellaceae; genus Tidjanibacter. The sequence continues at coordinate 231,719 of CAJTLO010000003.1, forward strand.
TTGAAATAGTCGAGGATCTCCTTGAAAATGCGGTGCTCGATCTTTCCCGTCTTGCGGTTCACCACCATCAGGCGCGACTCGTCGCGGTTGTCGGCAGGATATTTCGCCAGCAGGTCCGGCGAAAAGTTGTAGTTGTACTGTGAAAGTTTCATCCTTTGATATCCCGGGGATTATAGAATAGTGATATGTGTTGTATGCGTTGGACGTCTCCCGCCGTGAGGACGGGGTGAATAATTATTATACGAACGGGAAAGAAATTTGTTTCATTCCCGTTCGTTTTTTGTCGACCCGAGCTTGATTTCCGGTGCGGACTGCGGACGGAGCGGGCGTCTTTCCGGTGCCGCAGGCCGATTCCGCCGGCAAAACCGCGCTCCGGAGCCTTCTCTCCTCCGCCTTTGATAACGGCTATTTCAGCGTGTTTATTATCTCCTCTACCGAGTAGCCGTCCGTTGCGGTGAAGCCTCCGCTGCGGGTACGGCGCAGGGAGGAGAGATAGGCTCCGCTGCCGAGCGCCTCGCCTACCTCGCGGGCGAGCGAACGGATGTAGGTTCCCTTGCTGCACACCACGCGTACCTTGATGCGCGGCAGGTCGTATTCGAGCAGCTCCATGGAGTAGATACATATCGCGGCGGCACGCAGCTTCACCTCTTCTCCTTCGCGGGCATATTCGTAGGCCCGCTGGCCGTCGATCTTTTTGGCGGAGTAGAGCGGCGGCATCTGCAGCCGTTCGCCCGTGAGGGAGACCAGTGCCTGTTCCACCGCTTCGCGGGTGATGTGTTCCCAGGGATAGGTGGCGTCTACGGGGTGCTCCATGTCGAAGCTGGGCGTCGTGGCGCCGAGCACCATTTCGGTCACGTACTCCTTCTCCTCCGCCTGCAACGCCTCCACTCTTTTGGTGGCCTTGCCCAAGCATACGAGCAGCACGCCCGTGGCAAGCGGATCGAGGGTGCCCGCATGGCCCACCTTGAGGTTGCGCAGTCCGTTGCGGTTGAGCATGAACTTGACCTTGCGCACCACGTCGGTGGAGGTCCATCCGAGGGGTTTGTCTACGACGAGTACGTAGCCTTCCCTGAAATCGATATTTTTCGAGAACGGTTCTTTCAATTCCGGTCGTTTTGTACGGTTAGGGGTCGGGGAAGCCCGGCGGCTTCCGTTAGCTGAGGAGGTAGGTGCCGATGGCGGCGAGTCCCACGGCGGCGCAATAGAGGGCGAACCAGACGAGTTTGCCCCGGTTCACGATGCGGATCATCCAGCGGCAGGCCAGCGTACCGGTGAGGTAGGCCGCCGCGAAACCTCCCGCGAGCTGCCACACTCCCACGGAGCTCTCTCCGGCAGGCATGCCGACGATCTCCAGCAGGTTCATTCCGATGATGGGGATGAGCACCATGAGGAACGAGAACTTCGATACTTCGCTCCGTTCCACGCCGAGCAGCAGGCCGGTGGAGATGGTCGCTCCCGAGCGCGACAGGCCGGGCAGTACCGCGAGTGCCTGGGCGATGCCGATGAGGAGGGCGTTCTTCGGGGCGATCCTCCCGTGGCGCGGACGTGCAAGACCGGCGAAGGTGAGCAGGCAGGCCGTAACCAGCAGCATGATCCCCACCAGCAACAGGTTGGAGGTGAACAGCCCCTCGACGGCATCCTTGAAGAAGAGCCCCACCACGGCGATGGGAATCATGGAGATGAGCAGGTTGAGGACGTATCGGGTCTGGTCGTTCATCCGGAACCGGAACAGTCCCCGGAACAGGTCTGCGATCTGGCGGAAGAAGACGGTGACGGTACTCAGTACCGTAGCCGCATGGACCGCCATGGTGAATTGCAGGTTGCTCTCGGCCTCGATGCCGAAGATGTAGCTGGCCAGTTCCAGATGGCCGCTGCTGCTCACGGGGAGGAACTCGGTGAGTCCTTGCAGAATCCCCATGATGATGGCTTCCAATACCGACATTTTCCTTTACTTTTCGAATCGTTTCATGATGGCGAATAGCTCGAAGGCGAACCCGGCGAGCACCACGACCGGGGCGAGGGTGATGCGCCGGAAGCTGAACATCGAGTAGTCGAACTCGTTCGGATCCGAGCTGCCTCCGCCGCTCATCAGCACGAAGCCGAGGATGATGATTCCCACTCCGATGAGCATGAACAGGTAGTTTTTGCGCCCCAGCGGCATCCGGGTTTCGGTCTCGTTCTCGTTCCGTTGGTCGGTTCCGTACTTCGGTGCGGACTGCATGCCGCCCTTTTTCCTTGTCGTCTGTGCCATATATGTATGCGTAGTGTTGTCGTATTCTCTGCCGGAGAGCTCCTTTCCGGTGGTCAGTAAAGGTTGATCTTCGTGGTGTTCATCCGGACGAACTTGTTCACCGCGAACAGGGTGAACAGCGCCGAGATCAGGATGCCCAGCAGCAGCATGCCGCCCAGCACGTAGTAGACGGGACGGCTTTCGGCCAGGAAGGTCACTTCGGGGAGCCCTTCGCCCAGCCCCGCCACCAGGGCGAGGAACATCGCCGCGGCGATGAGCCATGCGTAGACGCCGTGGAGGATGCTGCGCAGGAGGAACGGTTTCATGATGAACCATTTGGATGCACCCACGAGCTTCATCGTATTGATGAGGTAGCGTTTGGAGTAGATGGTCAGCCGGATGGTGTTGTTGAGCAGGATGAGCGCGATGACGAGCAGTGCGCTGCCGAACAGCAGCAGGATGAGGTTGAACTTGTTGATGTTGGTGCCGATCTGTTCCACCACGGCCCGTTGGTAGACCACCTCATCGATGCCGTCCCAGGCGGCCGTTTCCTTCTCGAACCGTCTGATGTAATCCTTGTCGGAGTATTGTGCGCGGAGTTTCACCTCGTAGGCATCGGGCAGCGGGTTGAAGGCGAGGAACTCCACGAAGTCGCTTCCGATCTGCTCCTTGAAGTTTTCGGCGGCCACCGCTTTGGGGACGAAGGTCACCTCCTTGACTGCTTCGTGCGCACCCAGCGCCCGGCCTATCTCGGCGGTACGTTCGTCGGTGATCTCCTTCTTGAGCATCAGATGGATGGCTACGTTCTCCTTCATCAGGTCGGTGGCCCTGACGGCGTTGAAGATCAGGTAACCGACGCTTCCCAGTAGGAAGAGTACGAGCGCGATGCTTATCGTGGAGATGATGTAGGAGTTGCGCACCTTGCGCCTGAGGCTTTTCGTATTTTCAGCTTTCGCCATGTCCGGTAAGGTATTATTTGTGTTTTCGGTTCCTGTCGGGTTATGCTTCCGGGTGGGTATCCTCGGTCGGACATCCGCTCTTTTGGCGCCGGTCGCTCCTTACCGCCCCGGTCGCCGCCGCGGCGAATCCGGCCAGGATGACCAGCGAACAGAGAAGCGTTACGGCCGATGCCTCCCGGAACCGGGGAGCGCGGAAGACGAACTCCACGGTGTGGTGTCCGGCGGGCAGCTCCATGGCCCGCAGGACGTAGTCGGCACGGAAATAGGGGGCCTCCGCTCCGTCCACATAGGCTTTCCACCCCTTGTCGTAATAGATCTCGGAGAAGACGGCGATGCCTTCCGAGGCTGCGTCGTATTCGTAGGTGAGGCGGTTTACCCGGTAGTCGGTCAGGCGGATGGAAGCGGCGGAGTCGGCCGTGCCGCGAATCGAGAGCCGGTCGGTGAAGCGCCTCTCGGCCACGGCCTGCCGTTTGGTGTCGATATGCGCCAGCGCATCGATCTCTTCGGCGGGCGTATCGACCGGTGTCACCTCCCCGACGAACCATGCCGCGCCGTTGGCGTCGGGATTGAATTGCGCCTCCAGTCGGCCGTTCCGGTCGGGGACGATGAAGTAGCGCGTGTTGAGCATATTGTAGACCTCCGCGTTCATCGGGACGAGGTGGCGGTCGATGAGGTCCTGGTAGCGTTGCAGCTTGGCGCCGTGGTAGCCGCCCACGGAGCGGTGGAAGTAGGAGGTGGTGGCGTCGCTGAAGGTGCTCACCGCGAAGTTGGCCACCCGGTAGCCCGGTGCGGTATCCTCCAGGATCGCCTTGTCCGCCTCGGAGGGGTAGAGCTGTGTGCGCCGCGCCGGCACGAAGTCGTCCCACGAGAGGTAGCGCATGTCGGCCGGAAGAAGGTCGAGACACACCAGTCCGGCGAAGCAGGCGATCAGTACGCCCCGTTTCATGCGGTCTTTGGCGTAGAGCAGTACGAGCCCGGCCGACACGAGTACGAAGAGCAGCGAACGCCATGCGTCGGCCCGGAGCATCTTCGCCCGTTCGGCGGCCATGGCATCCGATACGTAGTCGGCGAATTGCCGGGCTCCGGATTCATTGAAGCCGGCGTGGGCGGCGATGTTGTAGAGCAGCGGGTAGTCGCCCGGTGCGGCGAAGCCGAACATCTTCGGTCCGAAGAGGACGAAGAGCAGTGCGGTGCCTCCCGTGATGCCCGTGGCCCAGGCGAGTCCTTTCCGCAGTTTCGCGGCGGGAACCCGGCCCTGCCAGAGCTCCATGAGCAGCAGGCCGGCCAGCAGGGGGAATGTCCACTGTACCACGACCAGGGCCGTGGAAACCGCCCGGAATTTGTTGTAGCCGGGAAGTATACGGAAGCAGAGCTCCGTGAACCACATCATGTGGCTTCCCCAGGCGAGAAAGAGTGCCAATACGCTCACCGCCAGCAACCACCATTTCCTGTTGCCCTCCAGCACGAACAGGCCGAGCACGGCGAGGAAAATCACCACCGCGCCCAGGTAGGTGGGACCGGCCGTTCCGGGTTGGTCGCCCCAATAGGTCCCCACGGGCAGATCGACGGGGCGGGCACCGAAATGGGCGAGCACGTCGGCTACCGGGCCGTCCGGAGCGAAAGGTTGTGCCGACGAACCTCCCGCGAGGTTCGGGATGAACAGGTTGAAACTCTCTGTACGGCCGTAGCTCCAGGCCGTGGCGTATTCCAGGTCGAGTCCGCGTTGCGCAGCCTCGGTTCCGCGGTCGGCGGCGGCCAGCTCCGAGCCGCCCCGCGTGGTGTCGGCGGCGTGCTGCGCCGTGAAGTAGAGCGGTGCGAAGTTGGAGCCTACGGCCAGCGCGGCGGCCAGCAGGAGGGCGCCCGACGCTTTCCAGAAGCGCGGCAACGCCCGGCTCCGGAAGGCCCGTACGAATTCGTTGATGAGCAGGGCGAGTATGACCAGCAGGAAGTAGTAGGTGATTTGCGGGTGGTTGGCCGATATTTCGAGGGAGGCGGCCAGTGCCGCCAGCGAGGCCCCGAACCAGAGGTGTCGTCCGCGGTAGGTGTAGACGATCGCTCCGATCAGCAGGGGTATGTAGGCCAGGGCCCACACTTTGGAGATGTGGCCCGCTCCGATGATGAGGATCGTGTAGGTCGAGAAGCCGTAAGCCAGCGCCGGAACGATGCCCACCCACGGGTTCATCTTCCACAGCAGCGTCATGAGCCAGAAGCAGAGCATGGCCGTGAAGATGAGCACCGCCGGTTCGCCCATCGCCCGCACGGGCAGTTTCGAGGCGTGGCGTATGATCCATGCCGGAACCTTGAAGTCGATCATGTAGGAGGGCATGCCGCTGAACGAACTGCCCGTCCATTGCGGATCTTCGCCGTACTGCTCCACGTGGCGTTCGATGTCCGCACTCGCCCCCACGTATTGCGTGACGTCGTGCATGTCGAGCTTTTCGCCCCGGAACTGGGGGGCGAAATAGAGCATCGAAACCAGCAGAAAGATGACGGGGGCTGCTACGTAGGGCAGCCAGCGGAGGTTTTTCCCTTGTTTGTCCATGGCGGGCGTCTGTTTTCGTATCCCGCAAAGTAACGAAAAATAGTTGAGATTATGAACTCGCTCCGTCCCGCCGCCGGGCGGCCGGGCGTCGGCGGAGCTGCTTTCCGCGGCGCTCGGTGCGGAAAAAATGGGAGGAAAATGCGCGGCGTCGGGGCGACACGCGTATTCTCTTCGGAATTTTCCACTACCTTTGGGCATTCGTTCGGCACATGGACAGGTTAAACGAGATAAGGCAACCGCTCGAAAGGGAGTTCGGGGAGTACGAGGCGTTCATGCAGCGTGCGCTGTACAGCGACAACGAGTTCGTCGCAGGCATCATGGACTACATCGTTTCCTCGCGCGGCAAGGGCATCCGGCCCCTGCTCGTCTTCCTGTGTGCCGGGATACACGCCAAATACGGAATCGGGAAACGCGCCTACCTTGCCGCCCTCATGGTGGAGATGCTGCACAACGCATCGCTCGTACACGACGATGTGGTGGATGGTTCCGATACCCGTCACGGCAAACCGACGGTGCACAGCCGGTGGGATGCACGCGTGTCGGTGCTTTCGGGCGACTACATCCTGGCACGCAGCTATGTGTTGGGCATGCAGAGCGCCCAGTTCGACATCGTTTCCTACATTACGGCCGGCATCTCCGAACTCGTGGAGGGGGAGCTTATCCAGAGCGAGCTCAACAGCAGCCGTCGCATGTCGCGCGAGTCGTACCTGGAGGTCATTTTCAAAAAGACGGCCATCCTGATGGGGGTGAGCTGCGGTGCGGGGGCCATGGCCTCCGGCGCCGCAGCGACCGGGGTGGGGCTGGCCCGCCAGATAGGGCTCGACCTGGGCATGGCATTCCAGATCAAAGACGACATTCTCGATTATGCGCCCGCCGAGCAGACGGGGAAATCCTCCTGCGCCGATCTGCGCGAGGGGAAGATAACCCTGCCGTTGATCGCCATCCTCGAACGGTGCGACGATCGGGAGCGGGCCCGGATCGTGGAAAAGGTGAAAGCGGCCGGCGACGATCCCGAACGGATCGCGGAGATCGCCTCGTTCGTCCGTAGCGAAGGGGGAATGGAAGCTGCGCAGAAGGTGATGGAGGAGTACCTCGACCGGGCACGCAGCATCATCGTCACCTATCCCGAATCGGCCTACCGTCGTTCGCTCGAATTGCTTTGCGACTATATCGGCGACCGGAAACGGTAGCCGGAGGATTCCGTATCGCCGGTGTTTTTCGTCGGTGTCGTATTCGGCCCGATTTCCTGTTTTTGTTTTCTCCCTTTAAATCGTGGGTGCGTGCGTCGTATCGTGAGGGTGTGACGGAGGGTAAGGATTTACTCTTCTCGTGGAGGCTGCTCGGAATATGGCACCAAGGTGGCGAAGCCGCTTTGAATGGCACGACAGGAAGAGGCGGTCGGAATCTCGTTCTGCTGGCATTGCTTCCGGTAGTGTGATGGCGATGCGCCGATATGTTTCCGAAAAACCCGGATGAAGTGCGGCAGGTCGTTGAATCCTACGAGATAGCAAATCTCCGACACCCCTTTGGGCGAATGTTTCAGCAAATCGCAAGCCATGTTCAGACGGTATTGCGTGACGAACTGCGAAAAGGTCATTCCCTTGCACCGCTTGAAATAGGAACAGAACGCCGAACGGTTCATGCCCACCTCCGCCGCAATGTCGTCCAACGCGATGGAATGAACGTAGTGCTTCATCACGTATGCGCAAATCTGCTGCATACGCCGTACATCCTTTTCGATACGCATCGGTTTACCCGCAAATGTATGGTCGGACGAAGTGAAGATGACAGGAAGCAGCCGGAACATCGTGCTCAAACGTCCCAATTCGTCCATACCGTTTATTTCGGATAGTGTCCTACGGATAACCCGTGAGCTCTCCGGTCCGAACTTCAGCGCATCGGTCGGAAACATCACGTCCGCCAGTCTGTTTCGCAATTCGGGAAATACTTCCATGCACCGCTCAACTAAAGAATGGCTGAAAGCCACCATCAGATAACGGACACAACCGTTCTCGTCCGCACTGTCGGCTGCGTATTCCCAGCGATGAAGCATCGACGGAGAATCAACGCCACATCGCCTGCCGCAAAAGGCTGTAATGTGTCGCCTGCCATTCGGTTGCCCTTCCCGTGAACCACATAATACAATTCCCACGCATCGTGACGGTATCGTTTGTCGGAAGCATGACTTGACTGACTCGGATGCAAATATGCGACAATTGTTTGAGATTATAGTGCAAATAGAGGGCAATTGAGCGGGCTATCTTTGCGGACGAAATCAAAACTATTGGTTATGGAACTGTACGAAGCATTGGAGAAGCGCCGCACCTACCGCGACTACTCCGACCGTGAAGTAAGCGAGGAAGTCCTTAAAAGAGTAATCGGTGCCGCGTTCAAAGCCCCGACCAACGACCACCTGCGTCAGCTTGAGTTCATCGTGGTGCGCGGACGTGAGCATATCGCCGAAGTAATCGAGCCGCTTGCCAAGAACAAGGAAGCGTTCAAAAAGTTGGTGCATGAAGTGGATGAATCGGGCGACAAGGACAAGATGGAGATGTTCGCCGACGCCCTGCCCAAGCAACAGCGTATGCTGATGCAGAGCGGCCTGCTGATCCTGCCCTTCTTCCGTCAGAAACAAAGTCCGCTGCTGCGGCCTGTGGAGCAAAGCTTGCTCAACTATTTCGCTTCGGCATGGTGCGCACTGGAGAATATGCTGCTCGCCGCTACGGCCGAAGGATTGGGAACCGTGTTCCATATTCCCGTTGCCGACGAAGTGGAAAAAATCAAGAAGATTGTCGGTGCTCCTGAAGGTTACGAGTTCACCTGTCTGCTTACGATGGGCTATCCCGCAGAAAACGCCTTTCTGCCCAGACAAAAAGAGATCGACGTCGAGGAGCGGATACATACGAACGTCTGGTAGTGCGGGGATAGGAAAGGCGCGACAGGGACGGCGGATGCAGTTGGCCCCGCTACGGCAGCCAGTCGATGAGGTTGTCGCCGCGGTGCTCCTCGCGCCAGGCCATGAGGCCGGCGTAGTCCCTCACTCCGCCCGAGAGCACCGCCGCGTAGTATTCCGCGCCGATGACGGGCTCCGTGTCGGGGGTCTGGTATTTGAGCCGCAGGATGGTGTCGCGCGTTTCGTCGGTCAGGACGGCGCCGATGCGCGAAGCCATGCGTTCGGCGAAGCCGTCGTAGGCCGAGCCGCGTCGGATGTGGATCATGTCCATCTTCCACATGCGTCCGTCCCGGTCGCGGTAGGCGGCGTGCCACTCGATGCACTCCTCTTCGGTGTCGATCAGGTTGGTGTATTCGATACGGGTGATGCCCGGATGCGAGGCGATGAGCGCCGCGGCACGGAAGCTCTCCTGCACCGAAAGGGTGTCGGTGTAGACGTGCATGTCGATGTCGAGTTTCTTCATCATCAGGCCCGTGGAGAGGCTGCCGATGAGGTTCACCTGCGCTCCGATCGCCTCCCAGCTTTCGACCAGTTTCGTTTCGGCAATGATCTCCCGGCCTCGCCGTTGATTCTCCTCGGCGATCTTCCTGTACGCTTCCATAGCTGTTTCCGTTTGGGTTCGAAGGGCGCAAAGGTAATAAAAAGAAGAGGAGGAAAAGACGGATGTCGTATCGGGTTGATCTGAAATACTCGCTTCCGTCGGATCGCTTCGCGACGCTTTCCGGACGGAACGGCCGGGAGGCGCTTTCGATGTTCGGCGAGTGGTTTGTGAAACATGTCGTTCGCCTGTAGCGAGTCCCGGAGAGGCTTTGAGTGTTTTGCTAACTTGCTTTAGTTTAGTGTGTTTGTCTTGATGAAGATGCAAAATGTACCCTCTTGGACCACCTCTCTGCTTCTGCGATTTTCAATAATCTACTGCCTTGCCGCTGCAAGAACTCTATTACAAGAATGATGCTTTTAGACGGTTCTATGGTGGAATCAACCGTTGAAAGTTCTAATTGACATCCTCAGACATACCACCTTCAAGTGAATATACGACCTGCGAAGAGGTATATTTATTGTGTCAGAAATACTCTCCAGCTACCGCCTTTTTCTCCGCGCTCTACATACTTTTTTGAGATGAGCTGGTCCAGCAATTTTTGGATTGCTGTGATGCTGATTCCGGTTTCTTCTTTCATGTCTGCGAGTGTCAGTGTCGGCTGGGTTCGCATGGCGTTCAGAATTTTAGTGTAGTTGGTGGTGCGGAAGGCAATACGCTCTCCGTCATACCACCATACGTTTTCATTTTTCTCGCTTACAAACAATACATCGTTATATATCTCTGTCGCTACCAACTCGTTGAAATATTTTAGAAACGTGCGTATATCCTTGATGTCTGCGTGGGCGCCGTCGCTCGGCACAGGACCTACTTCGAGGTCTGCCTGATGTAGTGCTTCCAAATATTCGTTTTTCTTGCGGCTGCGGACTACAATCATCGGATAATCATGGCGCGTGAGAATATAATTCACCATCAGTCGGGCAATACGTCCGTTCCCGTCTTCAAAGGGATGTATGCGGATATAGCGGTAATGGAACAACGCGGCCAACTCAACTGGCGATAGTTTGCCCTCCTGTTCAGCGGTATTGTACCAGTCAACCAAATCAGCCATAAGACCGGGCGTTTCCTCCGGCGAAGCATACTCGAATCGGTCACCGTATCTTGTGATTACGCTGTTAGGTCTTGTCTTATATTGCCCTGTGTGTATGACATAGCTTGTCTGTACGCCACCCGGCAAATTACGATAGACTGTGTAATCCTCGCGTAAAAGGGTCTTATGCAATGTCCGGATAAAATTCTGTGTCAATGGTATATCCTTAACTGCGGCTTCCTCTTCCATCATCCGCAGACCAACATTACTTGCTGTCATTTCCTCAACGTCGCGCACATCGGCCTCGCCGATTACTTTGCCGAACAGCAACAGGATTTCTGTCTGCCCATAAGTTAGCGTGTTGCCCTCGATATGGTTATTATTGTAGTTAAAATCCACGGTAAAACGACGGCTAAGTCTCTCCCGGTCCTTTTCGGACAAGGGTTGAATGTTCTGCCAAGCGGCAAGTGCTTTTTTGATATTGAGATACTTCATACGGAATTCGTGTTACACCCGTGCAAAGTTAATAATAAGTCTCGGAAAAAGGTTGTATTGGTATAACCTTTTATGCGTTTCTTTGCGTTCGTGAGCACTCGGAAATTACGAAAATAGCGTATACTCCCGGAGAAGCCCTTCCTCCGGACGGCGCTTCTACCGGCGCGACAGACCCTTTCGGCCGAAAAAGACCGGAGGCCCCGTTACAGGGCCTCCGGCATAAAGAAAGAAGGTGTCGCAGTCGGTCAGAGCGTGCGGAGGAGTTCGATGAGGAACTTCCAGAACTTCTCCACGGTCGCGATTTCGAGGCGTTCGTCGGGCGAGTGCACGCCGCGAAGCGTCGGACCTACCGAGATCATTTCGAGTGTCGGGTATTTCTCGAGGAAGAGCCCGCACTCCAGACCCGCATGGATTGCCCGTACTTTGGGCTGCGTGCCGAAGAGGCGTGCGTAGGCCTCCTCGGCCACTTTGAGCAGGCGGCTCGAGGGGTCGGGGTTCCAGCCGGGGTAACCTTCGCCATGTTCGACTTCGGCGCCGGCCAGGCGGAAGGCGGCCCCTACGGTGGCTGCGGCATCGGCTTTGGCGCTCTCTACCGAGGAGCGTTGCGAGGAGGTGACGACGATGCGCTCTCCGTCGGCGAACTTGACCGATGCGAGGTTGGTGGAGGTTTCCACGAGTCCCGGCATCGAACGGCTCATGGCCAGTACGCCGTTGGCCACCCCTTGCAGGGAGAGCAGCAATGCGTGCTGGGTGGCGGCGTCGATGACCGTCGCGGGCCGTTCCGTCTCCTTGAGTTCCAGCCGTACGCCGGCATCGGTATATTTATACTCTTCGGCGAACTCCCCGGCCAGCCGTTCGGCCAGTCGCCGCATCGGATCGGCCTGTGCGGCGGGCACGCCGAAGATCGCGTAGGCTTCGCGGGGGATGGCGTTGCGCAGGTTCCCTCCGTCGAAACGGGCGAGGCGCAGCCCCAGCTGCTCCGCGCCGGCCAGCAGCAGACGCGTAAGGAGCTTGTTGGAGTTACCCAGTCCGTCGTTGATGTTGTCGCCCGAGTGGCCGCCCTTGAGGCCGGAGAGATCGGCACGCATCCATACCATCCCTTCCGGGGCGGGTTCCTGGCGGTAGCGGAAGGTCGCCACGGTGTCGATGCCGCCGGCGCAGCCGATGAAGATCTCGCCGTCGTCCTCCGAGTCGAGGTTGATGAGGTAGCGGCCCGAGAGCATGTCGGTGCCCAGGTTGAAGGCCCCCGTGAGGCCCGTTTCCTCGTCCACCGTGAAGAGTGCCTCCAGAGCGGGATGTTCCACGTCTTCGGTCACGAGCAGTGCGAGGGCGGTGGCCATGCCGATGCCGTCGTCGGCGCCCAGCGTCGTGCCGTGTGCCTTCACCCATTCGCCGTCGATGTAGGTCCGGATCGGGTCGTTCAGAAAGTCGAACGTCACGTCGGCGTTCTTCTCGCACACCATATCCATGTGGCTCTGGAGCACGACGGCGGGTTTGCCCTCCATGGAGGGGGTGGCCGGCTTGTACATCACGATGTTGCCGATGGCGTCCTTTCTGTAGTCGATGCCGCGCTTGCGGGCGAACTCCTCCAGATAGGCGATGATCTTTTCCTCTTTTTTCGACGGACGGGGGACCTGGGTGATCTCGTCGAAGATCTCCCATACGACCTTCGGTTCGAGTTTGCTGATCTCTGACATAGTTTGGCTGTTTTTGCGGCGCTGCCTCATGCGGCGGTGCCGGTTCTCCGGAAAGTGTGCCGGGCCGGTCGGCCGTCGCTCCCGTGCAGGGCCTTGATTATCATGTTTAATACGTTGTTTCTGGATTTTCCGCCTTTCCCGGCGGACGGTAACGGAACGTAAAAATAGGGAAAATATCCGTAACTTGCAATCCTCTAAACCGAACGGATATGGACATGACTTTTGCCGACTGCCTCCGGGTGGGGCACGGTTACGACGTACACGCCCTGGCGCCGGGGCTGCGGCTGCGGCTCTGCGGGGTCGATCTGGAACACGACAAGGGATGCGTGGCGCACTCCGACGGCGATGTGGCCGTGCATGCGCTGTGCGACGCCCTGTTGGGGGCTGCGGCGCTGGGCGACATCGGGCTTCACTTTCCCGATACGGCTGCGGAGTACGCCGGCATCGACAGCATGGTGCTGCTGGAGCGTTGCATGGCGATGCTGGCCCGGGAGGGGTTCGGCGTGGTGAATGCCGACGTCACCGTGGCCATGCAGCGTCCCCGGTTGCGGCCCCACATCGACGCCATGCGCCGGAGGCTGGCCGCGGCATTGGGAGTGGAGCTCTCCCGGGTATCGGTCAAGGCGACCACCACCGAGCGGCTCGGTTTCGTGGGCCGCGAAGAGGGGGTGGAGGCCAATGCCGTGGTGCTGATCGCCCGGCGGGGGTAAGACCCGGCCGCCGTGGTCGCGCGGGAGCGGTTTTCCGCTTCCGTTGCGCTTTGCTATTCTTGGAGTCGTACCGTATCGGGGACCGCCGGCTCTGGCCGGGCGGCTTCTTGTCCGTGATGTTTCGTTCTGCGGCCCTCCCTCCCGCGACTTCTCGTCCGGCGGGTATTCTTGCTGCCGGTTCTTTACGGTCGGCCTTTTTTCTGCCGGCCCTTTTTCGGCGGATTTTCATCTGCCAGCTGCCGCCTTTCTCGCACGGGGCCGTGCCCGGCGAAGGCCGTGGGGCCGCCGGGCGCAGTCATTCGATCCGTTCGCCCTCCCTGTCGATGAAATAGGACGTGTCGCCGGTGCGGACCAGGGCGCGGCCGCCGCTGAAGGAGAACCCTTCGTCGTAGCGCAGCTCCGTCAGAGGACGTCCGGTCGGATCGATGAATCCGAATCGGTTCCTGCGCCGGACCAGCAGCGCACCCTCTGCGGGCGGGGCCATCCAGTCGTAGCCGGAGGCGGTCAGCCGTTTGCCGCACCGGTCGTAGAGGTGCCATTCCCCTTCGGCGCACGCCGCCGCCACATTCCATTCGCCGTACCACTCCAGAGCTTCGAAGCGAGGCTCCATCACGTAGTTGCCGCTGCGGTCGAGCAACCCGTATCCGCTTTTGCATGCCACGGCGGCGCGACCCTCGTGAAAATCGCCTGCCGAGGTGAATTGCGGGGCGGTCAGCGGCCGGAGTGCCGTGTCGGCATATCCCCACCTGTCGCCTTTGCGGTATCGTACGACGGTGTCGGCCGGGCGGCCGATGTAGTCGCATCGCCCGGCGTCGAGGAGTTCCGGTTGGGGAGCGGAGGTTTCCACCGCGGTGTAGAGTACGGTGATGTCACGGGCCGTGGCGGCGGGTGTTTCCGTTGGCATCAGGGCCGCCAGCAGGGGCAGCGGGACGAAGGCCAGGGTACTCAGCGAGTCGAGCAAGGCGGCGGTTTCTTCCGGTCCCGGTGGGCGATGGGGCGGCAGGAGGCCGCTTCCGGCTGCGGCCGCAGCAGCGGCGCGTGCCAGGGGAACGTTCCGGTCGAATTCGGCTTGCGTGAGGAGTGCCGTCAACCAGGCGTGGGTTGTCGGGGAGCTCCATAAGGCGTGGAAAAGGGGCGGTATGCAGCCCGAAACGTAGACGGCGAGCGACAGCCTCAGCAGGGCCGTGCGGTCGTTGCATGCGTCGCGGGCGTGGCTGTGGAGGCAGCGGACGGCCGTGGGGCGGGAGTCGGGCGTAACGAGGATGTTGCCGGCTTTCAGGTGTCCGTGGATATACCCCTCGGCATCGAAGGTGCGATACATCGCGGCCAGTCCCTCCAGCAGTCGGCGCAGGGCGGATGCACCGGACCTGTCGAGCCGGGTGCGGACGAAATCGGAGAGTCGCATGCCTCCTGCGGGAAGCCGTTCGAGCAGCAGGTCGGTGCGCAGCGGGGTACCCGTGCCGTCGAAGACCGTCATCTCCTCCCGCAGGTATCGGCAGGGGGCGAGGAAGGCGCTCTGTGCTGCTCCCGGTAGCGGTCCGGGCGAGAGGGGGAGGAGGTCGGCCGCGCCCAGGGGAAACCGCAGCAGGCAGGGCGCACCGTTCACCGTCGCCTCGAAGTCGGCGCTGTCCGACGACACCGTGAAACGGGGCATCCCCCGGGCGTCCGTGAGCGGGACGATATCGACGAGGGTGCGGAACCTTCCCTGCGGGTGGAGCAGGCTTTCGATGATGGCGGAGAGGGCGGGAGCGTTCATATCACGAACGAGGAGCTGGCCGTGCCGATGGTCAGCATGTTGAAGAGCTCCTCGACCGAACAGTTGTAACCGATGGCCCGGAACGGAGGACACGCTCCGGGATGCAGAGCCAGGATCAGTTCGTCGTAGCAGGGCGGCAGCACGCTGGAGAGGTCGTAGAGCAGCTCGGCATACCGGATGCGGGGGAGTTCCGTGCGGTCGGAGGGAAAGAGCTGCGGGGCGGCTTCCGCATCCCGTCCGGCCAGGTGGATGTTGAACAGCAGGGCATTGCCGTCGCGTGTGGCGGCGCTGCGTATCCGGGCGGCCTGGGCGAGGAGCATCCCGGGGTCGGCATCGGAGGCTTCGCCGTCGGTGATGTTGAGGACGATGGGCGGGAAGCTGTCGCGGTTGCGGGGCGCGGCGCACCAGGCCGTTGTCAGTGCGGCGGCTTCGGCCAGCGCTCCGCACATGGGGGTGTCGCCCGTGGCCTGCGGTGCGATCCATTGCCGTTGGTCGTACTCGACGATCGTCGTCCGGCCGCCGGGCAGGGTGCGCACGAGGCGACGCGGCTGCGAGGGTACCGATTGCCGGGCCAGCTCGTCGATGCCGGCGAAACGTTCCTTTCCGCCGGCCGGAAGCAGGGGATGTACCCCTTCGCCGGAGTAGCCGATGACGGCGATGTCGAAATAGTCCTTCAGACCGTCGTCGCGGCGCGAGCGGTTGATGAGCTCGCTCAGAAGCATGTTGATGATGCAGGCGACCGCATCGGCTTTCCGCATGAGCGTACCGCCCAGCAGACACTCTTCGGCCATGGAGCCGGAGCGGTCGCAGAGGATGATGAACGCGGTGCGGTGTTCTCTGCTTATTTTCGCGTGGTACATCGTATCGGTTTTTTCGTTGTTGCCTGTTTCGTTTCCCCGCTTGTCGAGGGCCTCCGGCGGGGCTCGTCCTGCCGTTCCCGCCTGAGGGAGGGCTGCGGGGCGGAGGTTGCGGGCGGTTCGACCGGACTGCCGGAACGGTCGATGTGGATCCATCGGGTGCCGCAGCGCACCGCCGCCGCTCCGTTGCGGAACGGTTTCAGATGGTCGTAACGGCTTCCGTTGATGACCGTGCGGCCCGTGGGGTCGATGAAATGCCGGAAGCCGCCGAGCTCCACGATCGCGATGCCTTCGGTAAACTGCAGGGCGGAGTCGAACAACGGTGGGATGACCTCTGTCCCCTCGCTCTCGTATCCCCAGACTCCCCCGCGGACGAAGGGTTCCGGAGCGGTCCGGGCGGCGGCTTTTCTGCCGTCTCCCGCGGCGTGGCGGATGATCCCGCCCAGCTCCTGGAGCTCGGGTACGGGCGAGAGCAGGAGGGAGAGGAGGCGGTAGGTGATCGCATCGCCCCGCTTCGCTGCGGCCGTCAGGGCTTCGGTATAGGTGGCCGAACGGTGTGCGAAGAGTGCCGCCGGGTCGAAGAGCGGGTGGTCCGAAAGATCGGTTCCGTGGGCGAGTGCCGGGTCGGCCGCCAGGGTGTGTAGCGTGGCCGAAAGGAGTGCGATGGGGTAGTCGTCGACGGCCTTGCAGACAAAAGAGGCGTCGCGGGCCGGGTGGTTGAACTGGGGAGTGCCCGTTTCGGGATGCTTCGGGAGGGGAACTCCGGGAATGAACATGGCGTCGTAGTCGAGCAGCCGCAGGGAGCCCGAGGGCTCCACGACGAGGTTCTCCGGTTTCAGGTCGCCGTGGGCCCAGGGCATGGCGAGCAGCCGGGCCGCCATCGCGTCGAAGTTGCGGGAGAGCTCTGCGAGGCGTTGTCCGTTTCCCTCGTGCAGCGCCTTGCGCACGGCACGACCCAGAGAAACGCCCTCGGCCCACGGCGTCAGCAGGACGTCGTACCAGTCGCCGCTGCCGTCCATGCCGTACACGTAGAGCTCCCGGGGTAGGTAGCGGGTTTCGTAGAGCAGCGGGAAGCGGTGGGTGGCGAGGTGGTCGTAAAGGGCATCGTTGCGTTTGCCGGGGCGGATGTAGCATTTCAGCGCATGGGGCCTTCCCCCGAGCATGATTCTGAAGACCGCCGCGTGGCCGCCTGCGGCGAGCCGGGGCTCCCCGTAGGCATTGTGTTCGCAGACCGGTTCGCCGAGGGTACGGAAACGGCCCTGAGGGTTGCAAACGCTTTCGGCGTACTGGGATATGGTCGGAATGGGCATGCGGACGAATTGTCGGGTAAAGATATGAAAAATATTATAATGGAGTCCGATTGTGGTATTGTCGTCCTTCTCGTGTTTCCGTGCTTTGCATCGTGCGGTTGTGCGGTCGTTGCGGGCCGCTCCTCCGCCCGGAGCGGGGAGGGGGCTTCTTTCCGGCTCCGGGCCGAAGAAAAAACGGCCCTGCGGTTAGCGCGGCTCGTCGGTATTGATTATTTTTGCAGCATGTCGAAGTAAAAAAGCATGTTATGAAAAAGGAATATATTCCCTTTGTGGAGGAGCTTATCGAGCTCGCCATTCGGGAGGACATAGGCGACGGCGACCATACCTCGCTGGCCACCATACCCGCGGATGCCCGCGGAAAGATGCAGTTGCTCGTCAAACAGGAGGGCATCATCGCCGGGATCGAAGTGGCCCGGATGGTGTTCGACAGGCTTGACGACAGCGTGGTTTTCGACGGGCGGATCGAGGACGGTGCCCGTGTGCGCAAGGGCGACATCGCTTTCTACGTGGAGGGGCGTATCCTCTCGCTCTTGCAGGCCGAGCGGATCGTCCTCAACATCATGCAGCGCATGAGCGGTGTGGCGACCCAGACGGCCGAATATGTGAAACTGCTGGAGGGAACGCGCTGCCGGGTGCTCGATACGCGCAAGACCACGCCGGGCATGCGCGTGCTCGACAAGATGGCCGTGAAGTTCGGAGGAGGCGAGAATCACCGCATGGGGCTTTTCGACATGGTGCTCCTGAAGGATAACCATATCGATTTCGCAGGCGGCATCGCCAATGCGCTGGGGGCCGTGCGCGGTTACCTGGCCGATACCGGCCGCAACCTGCCCATCGAGGTGGAGGTGCGTTCGCTGGAGGATATCGACGAAGTGTTCGCCGCCGGCGGGGCCGACCGCATCATGTTCGATAACTTCACGGTGGAGATGACGCGCGAAGGGGTGCGACGCATCGCCGGCCGCTGCGAAACGGAGTCGTCGGGCGGTATCCGTGCCGATACGATGCGGGCTTATGCCGAGTGCGGTGTGGATTACGTGTCGGTAGGGGCGCTGACCCACCAGATACGGAGCCTGGACATGAGTCTGAAGGCGTGCATGTAGGGTCCGGCCGCCCGTCGGGATGCGTCGGCGGGTGCGGAACCGGAAGTTGCGAACAGAATAATCGATAATATTATGGTGAAGAAATTGGGATCGCTGTTGGGGATGGTCGCAGCCGCTTGGACGGCCTGCGCCGCCACCCCGCAGTTCACATACGAAGATATAGCTGCCGGGAAGTTCGCGCAGCGTACCGTCGCCGGGCTGCGGTCGATGGCCGACGGGGAACATTATACGGTGCTCGACAGCGGTCGGGTGGTCGTCTATTCCTATGCCGGGGGCGAGCGGCAGGGGGTGTTGGCTTCGCCGGAGGAGATCGGTGTGGCGTGGCAGCGCATCGCCGACTACCGGCTCAGCCCCGCCGAGGACAAGGTGCTGTTCCGGCTCGACGGCAAACCCCTCTATCGGCGTTCGGCCCACTCGTCGTACGTGGTGTACGATACGAAGTCGGGTGAAACCCGGCCTCTGCATGCGAGCGACAGCCTGCGCTATGCGGTATTCTCGCCCGACGGGGAGCGCGTGGCCTTCGTGCTGCGAAACAACATCTATGTGAAGGAGCTCTCTACGGGGCGCGAAACGGCGGTCACGACCGACGGGGTGCCCAACCATGTCATCAACGGCATGCCCGACTGGGTGTACGAGGAGGAGTGGGGCCTCGAGGATGCGCTCCGCTGGTCGCCCGACGGGAGGCGGATCGCCTACCTGCGTTTCGACGAGAGCGGGGTGCGCGATTATTCGCTCGATTTCTACGGTCCCGACGGTAGCGCTCCGGCCGACGATGCCACTTCGCCCCTCTATCCGCGGCGGTTCACCTACAAGTACCCGATGGCCGGGGAGGCCAACTCCGTGGTGTCGCTCCGTGTCTACGACCTGAAGACGGGGAAAACCGAGCGTGTGGATACCGGCCGGGAGCCCGACCAGTACGTACCTTTCTTCGGCTGGACGCCCGCGGGGGAGCTCTGCTTCTATCGGATCAACCGCCTTCAGAACCATCTGGAGGTCTTCGTGGACAACCTCAAGGGGCGCCGGAAGATGATCTACGAGGAGCGGTCCGACAAATACATCGACAACATCGGTCCGGGGACGGTGACCTTCCTCTCCGACAGCGACCGCTTCGTGGTGAAGAACGAAACGCGCACCGGTTTCTCGCACCTTTATATGTACAGCATGGAGAAGGGATTCCTCTATCCGTTGACCGCAGGCGAGTGGGAGGTACGCAGCCTGGTGTGCGCGACGGACGACAAGGTGTGGTTCCTCTCCAACGAAACCTCGCCGCTGCGCAACAACTTCTACGTGGTGGGGACCGACGGCAAGGGCAAACGGCGGCTCACCCGGGGGGACGGTATCCATGCCATCGCACCGAGTCAGGGATGCAAATACTATATAAGTTACTTCTCCAACTCCTCGACGCCCAACACGGTGACGCTTCACGACGGTCGGGGAAAACTGTTGCGCACGCTGGAGGAGAATGCGGCGCTGAAGGAGTATATCGCCGGTATGGACTATCCGGTCAAGGAGTTCTTTACCTTCCCCGTCACCCGCGACGGCCGCCGGATAGAGCTCAACTGCTACATCGTGAAGCCTGCGGATTTCGATCCCGGCAAGAGCTACCCGGTGCTCTTCACCCAGTACAGCGGACCGGCGTCGCAGCAGGTGCTCGACCGCTGGTCGGTGGATTGGGAGGATGCGCTCGTGCAACAGGGGTACCTCGTGGTGTGCATGGACCCGCGCGGCACGGGGGGCCGGGGCGAGTGGTTCAAGAAGCTGACCTACGGTCAGATGGGACTGCTCGAAACGGAAGACCAGATCGATCTGGCCCGCTACGTGGCCGGGCTGCCCTATGTGGACGCTTCGCGGCTCGGCATCTACGGCTGGAGCTACGGCGGTTTCATGTCGCTCAACTGTATCCTGAAAGGGGCCGACGTCTACCGGATGGCCATTTCGGTCGCACCGGTAACCTCGTGGCGCTATTACGATTCGGTCTATACGGAACGGGTGAACGGCCTGCCGCAGCAGAATCCCGACGGCTACGACATCCCCTCGCCCGTCTATTATGCCGACCGGTTGCAGGGAAGGCTGTTGCTGATGCACGGCTCGGCCGACGACAATGTCCATCCGCAGAACAGTTACAGAATGGCTTACGAGCTGGTGCGGGAGGGAAAACAGTTCGATATGATGATCTATACGGACGACAATCATTCGATGTTGCCCAACGGACATTTCAATGTAAGGCAGAAAATGGTCGATTATTGCCTCGAGAATCTTTGACGGGCAAAGAGTTGATTGTGATGGAATTGAATCCTTTCCGCCGACCGGCGGAAAGGATTTTTGCTCTCTTTTCATAGCCGAATGCAGGGGACGGTGCGTCTTTGGTTTAGTTTTTGCAAAACTGATAGGCAAGAGAACAAGCAGTTTTGTTAAACCAATTAAACTATCTGAATTATGAAAAGACTTTTTATCTCAGTGGCAGCCATTCTGTGTATGGCAGCTACGGCATCGGCTCAGACCCTTATCGTGGTTGAAGAGAAACCGGTTCTTACCAACAAGAAGGGAGCTCCCATTCTTCCTCAGGCAGGCGATGTGTCGATAGGCATCAGCACGACGCCGTTCTTCTCCTACCTGGGCAACATGTTCACCCGTGACGGTTCCAATACGGCACCCACGTTCAACAGCCTCGGCGCAGGTCTCAACATGAAATTCTTTACGGCCGACAACCAGGCCATCCGTGCCGGTCTGAACGTAAACTTCGGTACTGACTACTATTATGGCAACCCCACCAGCAATACCGTGGCAGGTGCTACCGTTACCGACCGCATGGAGAAGAGCAACCAGGGCTTCGGCATCAACATCGGTTACGAGTGGAGGCGCGGTTACGGTCGTCTGCAAGGTTTCTACGGTGCTCAGTTGGCAGCATCCTACAACAACGTGACCACCCACTACAAGTACGGTAACGAGATGAACGCGACCTATCCTACCCCGTGGAGCTGGGACTTCAACACCGGTAGCCAGGCTCAGATGGCAGAGCGTATGATCGACGTGAAAGGCGCACCGATTATCAGCGTAGGTCTGTTCGGTTTCGTGGGCGTAGAGTACTTCTTCGCACCCAAGATGTCGATCGGCGGCGAGATCGGTCTCGGCGTAGCCTATGTCAACCAGGGTGAGAGCGAATACACCGGTCAGTACTTCGACACCGCCAGCAACAGCGTGAAGGAGAACACCGTGAAACGTCACGACTCCACGACCCCCACCAACGGCTTCAACGTACGCACGGCGGCGCAGGGCAACATCTTCCTCTCGTTCTACTTCTGACGACGGGAATAGCCTCCCTCGGGCCCGGCCCGAAAGAGGAGACGGTTTATACGAAGAACGATCCGGACGGCAATGTGCCGTCCGGATTTTTTATTGCCGTTCGGAGAAGAAGCGCGGCGGGCGAAGCATTGCCGTACTTGCTCTGTCCCGGAGCTTCGAGCGGTCCGAGGGGCAAGAAACAGCATGCTTCGTACAGCACGTTTCGCCGGTGCGGAAGATACCTGGTAGGTACGAATCGGTCCGGACTTTCTTTATGAGAGTCCGGACCGGTCGCGTTACGGAATTGGGCGGTGTGTCGTGAGCGCAAAGGTTGGTGTGGCGCAGGAGGAGTACGGGGCTTCGGGCAAACCGCACGGGGATATGCTGGGTATGCGGCTACGTGGCCGGCAGTGGGATAATCGTCGGCTGTTTTTCGGAGTGGCGTGGGTTTTGGCCGTTGCGGGCGGCATTTGCGGGTAGTGGGTGCAGCGGGGCCGGATCGGTTGGATGCGTGGATTGCACAATATTGAAAGGGGGAGAGTGTCGGAGGGCTCTGTTCTGTGTCTCGGACTGGGTGAACGAGTTCGGAGGTAATTCGGATGTTAATGTGTACAGCCTTTGTTGTGCGGTGTCGGTTCCGTGTTATGGCATGTTTTGTTCGGCGGATTGAGATCGTGCGGATTATTGTTATGAGGTCATGCGGGTAGTTTCGGGCTGGGCGCGGCCGTGTCGTTTGCCCGCGCGGACGGCAAAGGTGCCGATGTCGGATTCCGGGTTGGCGGGGTGAAGGCCGGCCCGGTGCAGTCGTCGCGCGATTCGTATGGAGGGGTGGCGGAAGGATTTGCCTACTGTTATGCGGGCCGGGGTTGGCGGCTGGATACCTGGTCGGGCTGTGCAATAGGGCTTGACGATTCCTGTGCGGTGGGGCTTGACGGATGAGTGTGCTGATGTCTCATGTGTCGGGGTTGTGCGGGCCGGGGAGTAAGGAAGGGCGTGATGAAAAAAGGGAGAGGTCCTCGCGATCTCTCCCTTTCGGTTGATTGTGCATCCGGATGGCTCCGGGTGTGCACGGATTTATTTCACCTCTTCGAACTCCACGTCGGTCACGCCGCCGTCGTTCTGGCTGTTGCCTGCGTCGTGCGGAGCGCCCTGCTGCGCATCGGCGCCCTGTGCCCCTGCCTGCTGCTGTGCGGCATACATCTCCTGCGATGCCGCCTGCCATGCGTCGTTCAGGCGCGTGGTGGCCGAGTCGATGTCGGCAACGTTGCCTGCACCGTGGGCGGCCTTCAGTTCGGCCAGCGCGCTCTCGATGTTGGCCTTCTTGTCGGCCGGTATCTTGTCGCCGTACTCCTTCAACTGCTTCTCGGTGGAGAAGATGAGGGTGTCGGCTGCATTGACCTTGTCCACCTTCTCGCGCTCCTCGCGGTCGCGGGCCTCGTTGGCCTTAGCCTCGTCGCGCATCCGCTGGATCTCCTGCTCGGTAAGTCCCGAGGAGGCTTCGATGCGGATGTTCTGCTCCTTGCCCGTGCCCTTGTCCTTGGCCGATACGTTGAGGATGCCGTTGGCGTCGATGTCGAACGTCACTTCGATCTGCGGTACTCCGCGCGGTGCGGCGGGAATGCCGTCCAGGTGGAAACGTCCGATGGTCTTGTTGTCGCGTGCCATGGGACGCTCGCCCTGCAGGATGTGGATCTCCACCGAAGGCTGGTTGTCGGCCGCCGTCGAGAAGACCTCGCTCTTGCGGGTGGGGATCGTCGTGTTGGCGTCGATGAGTTTGGTGAAGACACCGCCGAGGGTCTCGATACCCAGCGACAGCGGGGTTACGTCCAGCAGCAGCACGTCTTTCACTTCGCCCGTCAGCACGCCGCCCTGGATGGCTGCGCCGATGGCTACCACTTCGTCCGGGTTCACGTTCTTGGAAGGTGCCTTGCCGAAGAACTCCTGCACGACCTTCTGGATGGCCGGAATACGAGTGGAACCGCCTACGAGGATCACCTCGTCGATGTCTTTCGCCTGCATGCCCGCATCCTGAAGCGCCTTGCGGCACGGTTCGATGGTGGCCTGGATCAGCCGGTCGCTGAGCTGCTCGAATTTGGCACGCGTCAGCGTCGTTACCAGGTGCTGCGGGATGCCGTCGACCGGCATGATGTAGGGCAGGTTGATCTCGGTCTGCGTGGAGCTCGAAAGCTCGATCTTCGCCTTCTCGGCGGCCTCCTTGAGGCGCTGCATGGCCATCGGGTCCTTGCGCAGGTCGATGTTGTGGTTCTTCATGAACTCCTCGGCCAGCCAGTCGATGATGACGTGGTCGAAGTCGTCGCCGCCCAGGTGCGTGTCGCCGTTGGTCGATTTCACCTCGAACACGCCGTCGCCCAGCTCCAGGATGGAGATGTCGAACGTACCGCCGCCCAGGTCGTACACGGCGATCTTCATGTCCTTGTTGGCCTTGTCCAGACCGTAGGCCAGCGCTGCGGCCGTAGGCTCGTTGATGATGCGGCGCACCTTCAGGCCCGCGATCTCGCCCGCCTCCTTGGTGGCCTGGCGCTGCGAGTCGGAGAAGTAGGCCGGTACGGTGATGACCGCCTCGTCCACCGTGGTGCCGAGGTAGTCTTCCGCGGTCTTCTTCATCTTCTGCAGCACGATGGCCGAGATCTCCTGCGGAGTATATTTACGGCCGTTCACCTCCACGCGCGGTACGTTGTTCTCGCACACTACCTTGTAGGGTACGCGGTCGATGTCGCTCTTCACCTGGTTGCAGTTTTCGCCCATGAACCTCTTGATGGAGAAGATGGTGTTCGTGGGGTTGGTGATGGCCTGCCTTTTGGCCGGGTCGCCCACCTTGCGTTCGCCGTTGTCGGTGAATGCCACGATGGAGGGAGTGGTGCGGTGTCCTTCGCTGTTGGGGATCACAACGGGTTCGTTGCCTTCCATTACTGCTACGCAGGAGTTGGTCGTTCCTAAGTCGATACCGATAATCTTTGCCATAATCGCTATATTGATTTTTAGTTTATTTCCGTGGTTCCGCCGTTGCGGATAGCCCGAAGAACTTCAATCTTTATGCCAACCCGCTCGGGCCGGCGGAAACTGACAAAAAAGGCGAACATGTCAGTCTTTTGTTGACAAAAGTGACACCCGGGGCTGTCATAGGCGGCCGAAACCGGTCGCGGTGGCGTTCTGCGGCGGACTCTCCCGCCGGCGGGGGAGTGGCCGGATGCCGGCGCAAGCGACAAAAAAGGTGCTTTTCATTTTTTTTGTACGGAAACTTTTGTTATCTTTAAATCGTTGGATATGTTTTCACTTAAAACCATAAAGCCATGACAATAACCTTTAATGAATTGCGCCGTATCAAGGATCAGCTTCCCAGCGGCAGCACCCAGCGTATCGCCAATGAACTGGGAGTGGATGTAGAAGTAGTGAGGAATTACTTCGGCGGGCGCCATTTTGAAGGCGGCAATACCGCAGGCGTGCATTTTGAACCGGGTCCCGACGGCGGCGTCGTCACCCTCGACGATACCACCATCCTCGATTGTGCGAAACGCATTCTCGACGAGCAGACGGTGAACTGATCCTTCCGGGCCGCCCGGAGGCGGAAAGCGGGTTGACGGGGCTGTCCGGAAGGGACGGCCCCGTTCCGTTCGTGGTCCGGAAGAGGGGTGTCTTTTTGCCTTTCGCCGGCGAATAGGCCTGATTCCCTGTTGTATTTTACGAAAAAATATCTATTTTTGCGCACTATTGGGGAGCGTGTCTGCCTTGAAGCCGCGTAGCGCGGGGCGGACTCCGTAGACGAAATTAACCGAAAAAAATAATAACTCTTTAAACACAATGCAAAACAGAGGCGCAATCAAAGCCATTGCGATTATTTTGGCGATCGCATGTGCTTACCAGCTTTCGTTCACGTTCGTGGCACGAAACATCGAGAGGAAAGCGGCTCGCTATGCCGAAGAGTTCCCCGCCGAACTCCAGCAGTATAAGCAGCAGTCCTATCTCGACTCGATCAAGTCCCAGAAAGTATTCCTGGGTTTCACCTACAAACAGGTAAAGGAGCGGGAGATCAACCTCGGTCTCGACCTGAAGGGCGGTATGAACGTCATGCTCGAAATCTCCGTCGAGGATGTGGTGCGGGCGCTGTCCAACGATAGCCAGGACCCCGTCTTCAATGCGGCCCTTTCGCAGGCCCGGAGCGAGCAGAAGAACAGTGCCGAGGATTTCATCACGCTCTTCTCGCGTGCGTACGCCGACCTGTCGGGCAACGCTCCGCTGGCGCTGATCTTCAACACGCAGGAGCTGCGCGAGAAGATCACCCCCACCAGCACCAACGAACAGGTGGTCCGCGTGTTGAGGGAGGAGGCCGAGAGTGCCATCGACAACTCGTTCAACGTCCTGCGCAGCCGTATCGACCGTTTCGGCGTGACGCAGCCTAATATCCAGAAGATCGGGACGTCGGGGCGTATCCTCGTGGAGCTTCCCGGTGTGAAGGAGCCGGAGCGTGTGCGCAAGCTCCTCCAGGGAACTGCTTCGCTGGAGTTCTGGCTTACCTATAATAATACGGAGATATTCCCGATGCTCGAAGAGGCGAATGCGGTGGTGAAAGAGCTGCAGAAGGCTTCCGACGCCGTGGCCGTAGAGCGCGAGGAACAGACCTTGTCGAACACCGAAGTGGTGCATGCCACCGAGATTACCGACGGCGAAACCACGCTGGTGACCGTCGAAGAAGAGAGCGCCGAGCAGGATCTGCTGGCCCAGTTGGAGAACCATCCGGATGCCGCCGCGCTGGCGACGGACGCCGATGCCGTAGCCGAGTTCCCGCTCTTTGCGAAACTCTCTCCGGCCCTCGCCGAAACGGGCCAGATCATGAACGGTCCGGTGATCGGTTACGCCAAGTCTTACGATACCGCCGCAGTCAACTCGATGCTCAACACGCCGCAGGTGCGCATGTTGCTTCCGCGCGACGTGAAACTCATGTGGGGCGTGAAGCCGATCGACCCGGCCGAAACCACCTATGAACTCTATGCCATCAAGGCCAATACGCGTGACGGCAAGGCGCCGCTGGACGGTGCTGCGGTAGCCGATGCGAAGGGCGATTTCGCCGAGCAGGGTTCCTCGGCCGAGGTGTCCATGACCATGACGCCTACCGGTGCCAAAACGTGGGCTCGCATGACGGCCGACAACATCGGCGAGTTCATCGCCATCGTGCTCGACGGCTATGTCTACTCCGCACCGCGGGTGAACAGCGAGATCCCCAACGGCCGTTCTTCCATTTCGGGCCAGTTCACGATACAGGAGGCCAAGGACCTCGCCAACGTGCTGAAGTCCGGTAAGCTGCCTGCGCCCGCCCGCATCACGCAGGAGGCGGTGGTAGGTCCGTCGCTCGGTCAGGAGTCCATCAATTCGAGCATGATCTCGTTCGTGATCGCTTTCTGCTGCGTACTCCTCTACATGATGATATTCTACAACCAGGCCGGTGCGGTGGCAAGCGTGGCTCTGGTGGCGAACCTCTTCTTCCTGTTCGGCGTGCTCGCCTCGTTCGGGGCCGTGCTGACGCTCCCCGGTATCGCGGGTATCGTGCTCACGATGGGTATGGCCGTGGATGCCAACGTGCTCATCTACGAACGCGTCAAGGAGGAGCTTCGCGGCGGCAAGGGGCTGAGCCTCGCCGTGAACGAAGGTTACAAGAACGCCATGTCGGCCATTATCGACTCCAACGTCACGACCATCATTACGGGTATCGTGCTCTTCGTATTCGGTAACGGTCCGGTGCAGGGTTTTGCAACCACGCTGATCATCGGTATCCTCACCTCGCTCTTCACGTCGCTCTTCATTACCAGGTTGATCTTCACGGGTATGCTCAGCCGCGGTAAGAACATCCGCTTCTCGAACAAGTGGTCGGAGAACTTCCTCAACAATACGCATCTCAACTTCCTCGGTATCCGCAAGTGGGCTTACGGCGTATCGCTTCTGCTCATCGTGATCGCTGCCGTGTCGCTCATGACGCGCGGACTGAACTACGGCGTGGAGTTCTCCGGCGGCCGTACCTTCGTGGTGCGTTTCGACCAGGTGATCTCGGACAACGACGTGCGTTATGCGCTCGATCAGACCTTCATGTCGGAGGATGTAGAGGGTGATGCGGCATACAAGAGCTTCGAGGTGAAACAGTTCGGCTCGGAGGCCCAGATGCAGAAACGGATCACGACCCAGTATAAATACGACGACGACAGCCAGGATGCGACCAACACGGTGGAAAAACTGATGTTCGACGCCCTCGCTCCGCTCTTCGCCACTCCTATCACGTTCGAGGAGTTCCATTCGACGGCGACCAATCCTTACGGCATCATCTCCGCCGACATGGTAGGCCCGAGCGTGGCGAGCGACATTACGCGCAACTCGTTCATCGCGGTCTTCATCGGCCTCTTTGCGATCGGTTTGTACATCGTCATCCGCTTCCGCAAATGGCAGTGGGGTGCGGGTAGCGTCATCGCTCTCGCGCACGACGCTTTCCTTACCATCGGCGTCTTCTCGCTCTTCTACGGTATTCTGCCTTTCAGCATGGAGGTGAACCAGTCTTTCATCGCGGCGATTCTGACCATCATAGGTTACTCCATTAACGACAAGGTGGTGGTGTTCGACCGTATCAGGGAGTATACGGCACTCTATCCCAAACGTTCGATGTTCGACAACATCAACAATGCGGTGAACAGTACGCTTTCCCGTACGATCAACACTTCGGCGACCACGTTCGTCGTATTGCTCGCCATCTTCCTTTTCGGCGGCGAAGTGATCCGCGGATTCGTGTTCGCTCTGATGTTCGGTATCGTAATCGGTACGCTGTCGTCCATCTTCATCGCTACGCCGGTCTCCTACGACCTGATGTCGCGTAAGGCGAAGAGTGCGGCTCCTGCGAAAGCGACCAAATAATCCGGTCATTCCGGTAATCGATTCGACCGGTACCGCCTCACGGGCGGTACCGGTTTTTTTGTTGCCGGGTGCTCTTGTTATTCCGTATTTAGCAGGGGGCCGCCGGTTGGGGAGCGGGATTGCAGGCAGGTGTTGCGAGCGGGTGTTCGGCCTCCGGGAGTAGCGATTCGGAAAAGCGGACCGGGTGGGGGAGCTGAGGAGGGGCGATAACGGATGCAGGGGGCGGCAAGCGGTCTGCGAGGCCCGCAGGCAAGAGAGGAGCAAGAAGAAGGAGGAATGGAGTGGGGCGGTCCGGGCGGGACTGGCGTGTGAAAAGCGGTTGTAACGGAGACCCGGCGTTGGGAATGACGGAAGGAAAGAAGGGAAGCTGCAAGGCCCGGTGATCGGGCCGTCGGGACGGCGAAGGAAGGAGCAGGAACGGTTGCGGGCGGGTAGAGATGGGTATCCGGAGCGGTTCGGAAGACCTCGCATTGAGAGAAGGAGGGAGGAGGAGAGGCTCGACAGACAAGGCGTTCGGCTCTGGTGGGCGGGGAGGCGAGCCGATGGACCGGAGCTTTGCGGGAACACGAGGGCAGGAATTTTTACAAGGATGGGGCGGAGGGAAAAGTGCCGGAGAGAAGATACGGAAGAAGCATGGATGCGACTGTAACGGAAGCGGAAACCGAAGGGGGGATGAAAGCGGGGAAAAGGGAGGAACGGGTGCCGGCGGCGGGTGTGCGGGAGCTTCTTTTTCCTGCGGGGGTTGTTGACAGGTCCCGTTTTTTTATTTAGTTTTGTACGTAAATAGAGGCTGGTATGGACTTCATCCGGATAACATTCGTCGATATTCTCGACATCGTGTTGGTGGCGATGGTGATGTATTACCTGTACAAGGTGCTGCGCGGTACGCATGCGATGAGCATCCTTTCGGGTATTCTGTTGCTTTTCGTCGTTTACATCGTGGTCCGAGCGCTGAACATGGAGCTGCTTACCTCGCTCATGGGGAGTCTGACCAGCATCGGCCTAATCGCGTTGGTCATTATTTTCCAGCCGGAGATCAGGCGTTTTCTACAGGTATTGGGCAATCAGTCGCGTGACCGGCAGCGTTCGTTCTTCGGCCGGATTTTCGATTTCAAGGGAGGAAGCAAGGTGGCCGATCTGGAGTATATCAATCCGATCGTGAGTGCCTGCGGGGACATGTCCGCCACGAAGACGGGAGCGCTGATCGTGATAAAGACCGAAGGAAACCTTCAGGAGATCATCGATTCGGGCGTACGGGTGGATGCCTTGATTACCACGCCCTTGGTCAAAAATCTCTTTTTCAAGAACTCCCCGCTGCACGACGGAGCGGTGGTGATCGCCGACAACCGGATTGTGGCGGCGAAGTGCGTATTGCCTTCCACCCGTTCGGAGGTGCCTATTTCGTTCGGCATGAGACACCGGGCGGCTCTCGGGGCCAGCGAAACGACGGATGCCATCATCGTGGTCGTTTCGGAGGAGACGGGCAATATCTCCGTCGCCCACAACGGCAAAATCAATGTGGGACTCTCCTCGACCGAGCTGAAAGCAGAACTGATGCGCCTCTCCGCACCGGAGGAGCCCCATGCCAGAACGGCGAAAGCCTCCTGACCGAGAAGGAGCGAAGCCCCGCCGGCGCATTTTCCGGAAGAGATTATGTCCTGCATGATCGGGAAAAGTGGCTGCAAAGTCGCATTGTCGAAGGAAGGGAGTGCGCACAAGGGGAAGAGAAGAAGATAAATGAAGATAGGCGGAATGAAACCTGCGGGTTTCGTTCCGCTTTTTTTCGCTTTTTTGTGTGGGGCGGAAACGAAAGGCTTCGTCGCCTGGAGAGTTCCGGAAGCGTGCATGCCGTGGGGCGGAGTCGGCCGGCATGGGGCGAAGATGTTGAGCCTTTGTCGTATCCGCGTGTGGCGGTTAGTGCCCTCTCGTCTTGTGGGGTTGCGCCGGTCGATAGTGCGGAGCGGTTGTCGGATCGGCGTGTAGTGGTCGTCGTGCTTTCATCTTTTGTAGGACGGACGGGGCCCTGGGTGGACGCCCCGGACGGTGGAATGGGAAACCTGCGGGGTTTCGTTCCGCTTTTTTTCGCTTTTTTGTGTGGAGCGGAAATGAAAGGCTTCGGTCGCCTGGAGAGTCCCGGAAGCGTGCATGCCGTGGGGCGGAGTCGGCCGGCATGGGGCGAAGATGTTGAGCCTTTGTCGTATCCGCGTGTGGCGGTTAGTGCCCTCTCGTCTTGTGGGGTTGCGCCGGTCGATAGTGCGGAGCGGTTGTCGGATCGGCGTGTAGTGGTCGTCGTGCTTTCATCTTTTGTAGGACGGACGGGGCCCTGGGTGGACGACCCGGACGGTGGAATGGGAAACCTGCGGGGGCATCTTTATTGTGCGGGTGTCGGTCGCCGCTGCATGCGTGTTGACCGTACCGTGACGATCGGTGCGTTCCATGACGGGCGACGGCTGTGGCGGAGCGGGCGACGGAGTGGCAACGGAGAGGGGGAGGAGTTGTCGGTGTCGGAGCATTGTGGCGCCGTCGTGTCGTCGGTGTCCTGCGTCGGCGGCCCGGGTGCTGTGCCTGTCGGGCGGGTGGAGCGGGGCATTGCGTCCGTGCGGGGTATGGTCCGGTCGTGGATGGTGCGGCGGGAGACTTCCCGTTCGGCGTGTCGGAAGGCCTGCGGAAAGAGCGGCGGGGTCACTCCTCGGCGGGAAGGTCGTCGGACTCTTCCAGCATGGATTGCGGCAGCGATTTGGAGATCTTGATGTTCAGGGCGCTGAGCCGCTGCGCCCGGCTGACGAGGTTGCCGGTACCCGTGCGGAGCTGTTTCATCGCCTTGTCGTAGTTGCCCTGCATGGTGTCGATGTTCTTGCCGATGGATTCGAGCGTGTTGACGAACCCCACGAACTTGTCGTACATCATGGCCCCTTCCCGTGCGATGCGGTTGGCATTGCGTCCCAGGTCGTCGCGTTTCCAGAGGTCGTCCACGATCTTGAGCATGCCGAAGAGGTTCGTGGGCGAACTGATGATGACCTTCTTGCGGTAGGCCTCGTCCCACAGGCCGTCTTCGTGCTGCACGGCGGCCAGAAAGGCGGGTTCGGTGGGGATGAACATGATGACGAAGTCGGGCGAGCCGAGCACGCTCTCCTGGTAGCTTTTCCGTCCCAGCTCGTTGACGTGGCTGCGGACGGAACGCAAGTGGTCGGCCATGGTCCGGCGGCGCGACTCCTCGTCTTCGCACGCACAATAGTTGACGTAGGCCGTGAGCGAAACCTTGGAGTCGATGACCACCCGTTTGCCGTCGGGCAGGTTCAGGATGACGTCCGGACGCAGGTTGTTGCCTTCGGCATCCTTGACGTTGGTCTGCGTGGTGTAGTGGATGCCCTTTTGCAGGTTGGAGCTTTCGAGAATGGTGTCGAGGATCATCTCTCCCCAGTCGCCCTGTACCTTGCTGTTGCCGCGTAGGGCTGAGGTGAGGTTGTTGGTCTCTTCCGTGATCCGGCGGTTGAGTTCCATCAGGTTGTTGAGCTCCGCCTTGAGGGCACCGCGGTTTTCGTTCTCCTTGGAGTAGATCTCCTCCACCCGCTGCTTGAAGTCGGAGATGTTGTCCTTGAGCGGTTTGAGGATGAGGTCGAGCGACTCCTTGTTGGCGTCCCGGAACTGGTGCGTCTTGCGCTCGAAAATCTCGTTGGCGGTCTTTTCGAACCGCAGCATCAGCATTTCGTTCTTCTCCTTCAGTTTCGCATCCTCCTCTTCGAGCCGTGCCGTGAGCGCTTCGATGTCCTTGCGGGCCGCAAGGAGGGCGAGGTCCCGTTCGCGCAGCCGGTCGGCGAGTTCGGTGCATCGGGCCGTTTCGGCGGCCGTGCGGCTCTCGGCCTCCCCGATGCGCTGAGAGAGCGCCTGCTCCCTGCGGCGCAGCGAGAGCGCGAGAAAGGAGAGGATGCCGCAAGCGGCGGCGAAAATGACGGCGGTGATTATCAGAAAGATCTGCATAGGGTTTTATTTCGTTGGGAGAGCTCTCCAAAGTTACCCGTTTTTTTCGGAAATTGCCTTACCTTTGTGCAAATGTTTTAAATTGCCATGGAACGTATTATCTCCCCCTCTATGCTTTCGGCCGACTTCGGCCATCTCGACCGCGACACAAGAATGATCGACGAAAGTGCCGCCCAGTGGATACACATCGACGTCATGGACGGCGTTTTCGTGCCTAACATATCGTTCGGCTTTCCGGTGATGAAACCCATCCGCCGGGCGAGCGCGAAGTTCCTCGACGTGCATCTGATGATCGTGGAGCCGGAGAAGTATCTCAAACGTTTCGCCGAAGCGGGGGCCGATCTCGTGACCTTCCATTACGAGGCGACGCAGGATCCCCTCGGAGCCATCCGCATCCTGAAGGAGTGCGGCGTGAAGGTGGGTATCTCCGTCAAGCCCGCTACACCGGTGGAAGTGCTCGAGGAGCTGCTGCCCGAACTCGATCTCGTGCTCGTCATGAGCGTGGAACCGGGCTTCGGCGGTCAGAGCTTCATGGAGGGAAGCTGGGAGAAGGTGCGTCGGTTGCGCCGCATGATCGACGAGCGCGGACTGTCGGTGCTGATCGAGATCGACGGCGGGGTTTCGGCGGCCAATGCGGGCGATCTTTTCGCCGCGGGCTGCGATGCGCTGGTGGCCGGCAGTGCGGTGTTCGGCGCCGCCGATCCCAAGGCGGAGATCGTGAAGATGCTGGAGGCGCAGCCCTCCCGCTGACAAAGGGGCGCAGGGCCCTCCCGGTGCGGGTCCTCCGGCCGCGGGAGGGCGTCGCATGCGCTTCATGCCATTCCGTTTGTCCCTGCCGGAGCGGGGCGATGCTCCCTTTGCGGAAGGGAGCCGTGTTGAAAAGAAGAAATACCGATGATTTCAGTAGATAACCTGACCGTCAGTTTCGGCGGTTGGGATTTGTTCAAGGATATATCGTTGCTCGTCAACCCCAAGGACCGGATCGGCCTGGTGGGCAAGAACGGGGCGGGGAAGAGTACCCTGCTCAAGGTAATTACCGGCGAGCAGCCCGCCGCGAGCGGTACGGTGACGCGCAGCGGCGACGTCACGGTGGGATACCTGCCCCAGCAGATGAAGGTGGCCGACACCACGAGTCTGGCGGAGGAGACCGCCAAGGCCTTTACGGAGGTCATTGCGCTGGAGCGGGAGATCGCGGAGCTTACCGACGAGATCGCCGTCCGCACCGATTACGAGAGTGCCGGATACGAAAAGCTGCTCCACCGGTTGAACGATGCTACGGACCGTTACCACATCCTCGGCGGCGATAACCGTGAGGCGGAGATCGAGAAAACGCTGCTCGGAC
Organism: uncultured Rikenellaceae bacterium; assembly: GCA_910577285.1. Taxonomy (GTDB): domain Bacteria; phylum Bacteroidota; class Bacteroidia; order Bacteroidales; family Rikenellaceae; genus Tidjanibacter. The sequence continues at coordinate 265,467 of CAJTLO010000003.1, forward strand.
TGGGCTTCCGGCGCAGCGATTTCGACCGTCCCACCAGCGAGTTCAGCGGCGGTTGGCGCATGCGTATCGAGCTGGCCAAGCTCCTGTTGCGCCGCCCCTCGGTTTTTCTGCTCGACGAACCTACCAACCACCTCGACATAGAAAGCATCCAGTGGCTCGAGGGCTACCTGAAGGAGTACAGCGGAGCCGTCGTGCTCATCTCCCACGACCGGGCGTTTCTGGATAACGTGACCAACCGCACGGTGGAGATCATGCTGGGGAGGCTTTACGACTACAAGGTGCCTTACAGCAAATATGTGGAGCTGCGGCGGGAGCGGCGGGAGCAGCAGATGGCCGCCTACGAGAACCAGCAGCGCCTGATCGAGAAGACGGAGGAGTTCATCGAGAAGTTCCGCTACAAACCCACCAAGAGCAATCAGGTGCAGTCGCGCATCAAGCAGTTGGAGAAGCTCGACCGCATCGAAGTGGACGAGGAGGACCTGAGCGCCCTGAGCATCAAGTTCCCGCCGGCACCGCGTTCGGGGCAGGTGGTGGCCGAGGTGAAAGGCGTGGGGATGAGCTTCGGCAGCAAGCATGTCTTCGGCGGTGCCGAGTTCACCGTCGAGAAGGGCGATCGCATTGCGCTCGTGGGGCGCAACGGCGAGGGCAAAACCACCTTCGCACGGATGCTCGTAGGCGAATTGCAGCCTACGGAGGGGAGCATAAAGGTCGGTGCGAATGTCAATACGGGATACTACGCCCAGAATCAGGACGACCTGATGAACGGCGATTTCACCGTTTACGACACCCTCGATCGGGTGGCCGTGGGCGATATACGTACGCGGCTGAGGGATATTCTCGGAGCGTTTCTCTTCCGGGGCGAGGACATCGACAAGAAGGTGCGGGTGCTTTCGGGCGGCGAACGGAGCCGCCTGGCCATGGCTCGCATGATGCTCGAACCCCACAACCTGCTCGTGCTCGACGAGCCGACGAACCACATGGACATGCGCTCGAAGGATATTCTCAAAAGCGCTCTGCTGAAGTACGACGGAACGCTGGTGGTGGTGTCGCACGACCGTGAGTTCCTCGACGGGCTGGTGGACAAGGTATACGAGTTCCGCGACGGGGGTGTGAAGGAGTATCTGGGCGGCATCTGGTATTTCCTGGAGAAGCGTCGGGTGGAGTCCATGCGCGAGATCGAGGTGCGGCAGCCTGCGGCGCCGGCACCGGCCGCCGTGCAGCAGGAGAAGAGGAAGGTCGATTACCAGCAGAAGAAAGAGCTCGAACGTACCATCCGCAAGACACAGCATGCCATGGGGGCCGTGGAGGAGAAGATCGCCGGTGTGGAGAGCGAGATTGCGGAGTGGGACAAACGCCTCGCCGACCCTGCCGCACACGGCATAGACCTCTCCGATGCGGCGGTATTCGGGGAGTACAACGCCCTGAAGGAGCGACTCGCCTACCAGGTGCACGAGTGGGAGAAGCTGGGGTACGAACTCGAACTGCTCGAGGACCGGCTGAAAGAGATGCTCTGAAAATAAGGACGTCCGGCCGAACCGGCGGAAACAGCATATAAGAAAATATCCGGAAACGGGGAATTAGGCAGATAGCATGGAGAATATTATTTTCGGCATCCGTCCGGTCGCGGAGGCGATCCAGTCGGGAAGGCAGATCGAACGGTTGTACGTAAAGAAGGATGCCGAGGGGCAGCTCATGACCGAGTTCAAGGATCTCTGTTGGCGGCACAAGGTGCGCTGGCAGGAGGTGCCGGTGGAGAAACTCAACCGGATGACGCGCGGCAACCACCAGGGGGTGGTGGCGCAGATAGCGGCCATCGGGTATGTGGCGTTGCAGGACATCCTCGACCGGGTGCCCGACGACGAAACGCCGCTGATCGTGGTGTTCGACGGCGTGACCGACGTACGCAACTTCGGCGCCATCGCCCGGAGTGCGGAGTGCGCCGGTGCGCACGGACTCATCGTGCCTATGAAAAATGCCGCTCCGGTGAACGCCGATGCGGTGAAGGCCTCGGCCGGTGCGCTGAACAAGATTCCCGTGCACCGGGCGGGGAGCATTCGCAATACGTTGAAGTACCTCTCCGAAACGGGCATGCAGATCGTGGCGGCGAGCGAGAAGTCGCGGACGCTGATCTACGATGCCGACCTCGGCAAACCAACGGTGATCGTCATGGGAAGCGAAGACAAGGGAATATCGAAAGAGGTGCTCAAGTTGTGCGACGTGCAACTGGCCGTGCCCATCATCGGTTCCATCGAATCGCTGAACGTGTCGGCCGCCGCGGCCGTGCTGCTTTTTGAAACGGTGCGCCAGCGGATTCACTGACCCGCGGCCGGGGGCGGCGTCCGGTAGCGTCGGGCGCTGAAGGGCCCCGGGCGGAAACAGGGTAGGGCATGCGGAAAAGCGGTCTCCTGCATCGGCAGGAGCCGCGGAGGCGGCCCGACCGGATAAGGAAGGAACGGAGAGCGGAACGCATGGCCGGAGTTGCCAGGCGTTCCGCTTTCGAACGGATTGGGAAGATTGAAAAAGAGGGTGGTACATCCGGTTTTCGGGGAAGTGACGGTATTCCGTACCGGCCGGGCACGGCGTGTTTCGGTGTCGGTAAGGCCTTCGGGCGAGGTGCGCCTGACGTTGCCTGCGGGGTGTCCGGAGCGGGAGGGATTCGCCTTTCTCGCCACGCAAGAGGCATGGGTGGCGGCTACGCGCGAAAAGATGGAGCGCAGACACCCCGTCCGGTTGCTGGAGCCGCCCTATGCCGCGGGCGGTCGTGTGCTGCGCTGGTATCCCTCGCCGGAATGGACGAAGGTGTCGTGCCGGGTGACGGAGGAGGAGATTGCGGTGCGTTTCCCTGCGTCGATGTCCCCCTCGGCGCCCGAGGTGCAGGCTGCGGCAAGGGCGGGAGCACTGAGTGCCCTGCGTACCGAGGCGAAGGTGCTGCTGCCGGCGATGGTGGAAGAACTTGCCCGCCGTCACGGATTCCGTTACGGCAGGGTGAGCGTGCGGGCCACGCGCAGCCGGTGGGGCAGTTGCTCTTCGCGCAACGATATTTCGCTCAGTGTGTTCCTCGTGCGTTTGCCGCGGCCGCTGATCGAATACGTGATCGTTCATGAGTTGTGTCATACGCGCCACAAGGATCATTCGCCCCGGTTCCACGCCCTGGTCGACGAGGTGTTCGGCGGCCGGGAGAAGGAGTTGTCGCGGGAGTTGCGCCGCTATGTGCCGGACGTGGTGTGAGGCCGCATCCGTCGCGATTTGGAGAAGAAATGGGAATTGATTAATTTTACACGGTTTTAAGGCGCTGCGCTACCTTTTCGGGCGGCCCTCCGGCGCGGAAGAACCCGGTAGGAAATCGAAAGGCCGGGAGTGCGACTCGATGCGGCAGCCTCGGCCCTGTCAAAATACACAGAGTTATGACTATTTTAATGCATGAACCCACCGAGGAGTTGTTCCTGGGGGTAATACATCCCGACGCGGCCTTGTTCGCGGATTACTTCAATGTAGACCGGGCTTCCTGGGAACACAGGAATTACCGCAGGGAGTTGACCGAGGCCGGGGCCCGTGTGCTGACCGTCCGGGAAATCCTCCTGGAGGGCACGATCGACGAGGAAGGCAATGCGGTGGAGGGGCCCGCGCTCGACGCCCTGCGGGCTTTTGCCGGACAGTTCCTCGTTTACAATACCGACGCGATGCCTGCCCAAAGCGAGGCGCAGCGTAATTACAAGGAGGAGGTGCTGCGCCGCTCCCACCCCAAGGATCTGGTGCGTATCATCCTGCTCCAGCCCGAGATCCAGCTCTCGCAGACGGAGGGGAACACCGGATTTGCGGCTACCTACAAGCAGCGTCCGATGATGAACCTCTTCTATATGCGCGACCAGATGATCGCCACTTTCCGCGGACTGGTCATCGCCCGCATGCACTCCCCCCAGCGCGAGGTGGAGAGCCGCGTGGCAGAGTTCTGCCTGAACAAGATCGGGATGCCGCCCATCGGGCGCATCAGCGGCGAGGGAGCCTACCTCGAAGGGGGCGACTTCCTGCCTTTCGGCAACAGCGCGTTCATCGGGTGCGGCCTGCGTACGACGCAGAAGGCCATCGACCAGCTCATGGAGAACGATTGGCTGGGTGCGGACAAGCTGATGGTGGTGCATGACAACTGGCTCGAACAGGAGCAGATGCATCTGGATACCTATTTCAACTGCATCGACCGCGACTTGGTGACGCTTTCGGCCAACCGCTACAAGGCGGGACCCGATTCGTCGCAGTACCTGACGGTGGATGTGTACGAGCGGAAAGACGGTACGTATCGCAAGACGGTGGAGAGGGCATGTTTCGTGGATTACCTCGAGAAGACGCTCGGCGTGACGGTGATCCCCATCGCGCGTCCCGATGAGCTGAATTATGCCAACAACTACCTGACGATAGGTCCGCGCCGGATCATGGCGGTTGCCGGACAGTCGCAGGAGTTGCAGCAGGCTTTGGCCGACAACGGCGTCGATGTGACGTGGGTGCCGCTGCCCAGCCTTACCCAGGGATACGGTGCGGCGCACTGCATGACCCAGATACTCGGCACGGAAGAGGTATTCTGACGACGGGCCTCGTCGACGCGTCCGCTCTCCCCCGGTAGGGAAGGTGTCGGGCACTTGTTGCGGTCGGCGGAGCGCGGACGCTTCTTTCGGGCGGAGCGGGACCGGATCGCAGAAAGGAAACCCGACGAGGGAGGCCGCCGTTCTCCGTTATGATGTATCGGGCATTCGAAAGACAGACCCCGCCTCCGAGAGGCGGGGTCTGCTGTGCCCGGTTCGGACTGACCATGCAAGAGAGGCCGAGGCCGGGAGGGAAGGTTGCCGCTTGTCGGCATCGTACCCGTTTCCGGTGCGGGGACTTTCCGGTGCGGGGGCCGGTGCCGGAATCGTCTCCCGCGGTGGGGCGGTCGTATTCTTCGTGCGGTCGTGTGGAATGACCGGGGAATAAAACGTTATCTTTGCCGCGGGAGCGGCCCGGCTTCTGTGTGCCGGTCGGGGTTTCGCGGAGGGCCGCCGCTCCGAAAAAAAGCGTTGGGTTATGAATACGAAGGTCAAAGGATATATCCTCGGCGGCATCGCGGCGGCGGCCTATGGAATGAATCCGCTGTTTGCGCTGCCGCTCTATCGGGAGGGGATGGATCCCGATTCGGTGCTCTTCTTTCGGTACCTGCTGGCCATTCCGCTGCTGGGCATCATGCTCAAGGCGCGGGGGCGCAGTTTCCGCCTGAAACGGAACGAGGTGCTTCCGCTGGCGATCATGGGACTGCTCATGGCATTCTCGTCGCTCGCGCTCTTCTTCAGTTACAACTACATGGATGCCGGGATCGCCTCCACTCTGCTTTTCGTCTATCCGGTGTTGGTGGCGTTGATCATGTCGCTGGTGTTCAAGGAGAAGCTGACGATGCTGACCGGGCTTTGCATCCTGCTTGCCCTGCTGGGGATCGCGCTCCTGTACCGCAACGGCGACGGTACCACCCTGAGCCTGACCGGTACGCTGCTCGTGCTCGTTTCGGCACTCTGTTATGCCGTCTACATCGTGGGGGTGAACCGGGGTGTGTTGCGGGAGATCGCCACGGTGAAGGTCACCTTCTATGTCCTGCTGTTCGGGTTGGCGCTCTTTCTGGTGCGATTGAATTTCGGCCGCGACATATGCCTGCCCGACAAGTGGTATCTGTGGGGAAATCTGATCGCACTGGCCGTTTTCCCCACGGCGATTTCGCTGCTTTGCACCACCAGCGCCATCCAGTATATCGGATCGACGCCCACGGCGATTCTCGGTGCGCTGGAGCCCGTGACGGCCGTCTTTTTCGGTGTGACGGTATTCGGGGAGTCGCTTACGCCGCGTATCGTGTGCGGGATTGCGATGATTATTCTGGCCGTTACCTTCATTGTCGCCGGGGGGAGCGTTTCTCCCTATCTGGTGCGTTTCCGCAAGCTGTTTCCCAAACTCTCCGTGCGTCGCGGGCGCAACTCGGCGTGTTGATGCCGGGACATGCCGCATGCCGGCATTGTCCGTAAGGGCCTCGTCGGCCTCGTTGCCGCTTTCCGAGGCTTCGCTCCGGAACGGCAGGTCCGTTTCCTGTTGCGGCCGAGCGGCCTGCCCCGGAACGACTGTCGGTGAACTCCGAGGATAAATGAAAATAGGCCGTCCGGTTTTGCGCCGGACGGCCTATTTTATCCGTTGTCGTGGAGCGCCGTGCTCCGCCCGTTTCCCGAAAAGGAGTGCGCCGCGTTCGAAGGGGCCGGTGTCGTTCGGGTATCGGGAACGGCGGTGCGGTTATCGGCCGCCCTTCGGCTTCTCCTCTTTGCCCTCCTCGGTTTTGGAGCGGCGGGTGTAGAGGTAGCGTTTGATCTTGTGCGAGGGGGTCTTCTCGAAATCCTGCGCCTGTTCCTCGATGGTGGCTATCTTGGAGGATTTGTTGACCTTGGAGTTGACGTATTTGATGACGTCGGCCTTGATGTCCTCCATGGTGGTGGCCAGGTCGTCCCGGAATTCGTGGTAGCGTTTTTCCAGCTCGGCGCGATCGAAGCGGACGAGTGCCACGAGCTTGCCCTGTTCCTGCGTCACGATGGAGTCGCTGATGAGGAAATGGCTGTTGAGTACGCTTTCGATGTCCTCCGGATAGATGTTCTCCCCGTTCGGACCGACGATCATGCTGCCCAGACGCCCTTTGATGTAGAGGAAACCGTCCGAGTCGAATGCGCAGAGGTCGCGCGTGCGGAACCATCCGTCGGCGGTGAGTACCTCGGCGGTGAGCTCGGGATTCTTGTAGTAGCCCCGCATGGTGCACGGACTCTTGACTACGAGTTCGCCTTCGCCCAGTTCGTTCGGGTCGTCGAGCCTTGCCTCGATGCCCGGCAGGATCGGACCGGTGGAGCCGAGGCGCACGTTCGACGGTATCGCACCGGCAAGCAGCGGGGCCGTTTCCGTGAGGCCGTAGCCGATGGCATAGGGGAAGCGACCCTCCAGCAGGAACCGTTCGGCTTCCGTGTCGAGCTTTGCCCCGCCTATCCCGAAGAAGCGCAGCCTGCCGCCGAAGAGCTTGTAGAGCCGTCTGCCGGCCATGCGGTGAATGGCCCGCCGGAAGAAGGGTTTGCCGTAGAGCGTCCGCAGCAGCTTCGACGAGTTGAAGCGGGAGGCTACCTGGCTCTTGTATATCTTCTCGATCACCAGCGGTACGCTGAGCATCACCGTGGGGCGTACCTGTTGCAGCGCCGGAAGCAGGTTGGAGGCCGTGGGCGGCCTGTCGACGTAGACCACCGACGCCCCGCACATGAAGGGTAGAAGCATGCCCAGCGAACATTCGTAGGTGTGGGAGAGGGGGAGTATCGAGAGGAAGATGTCGTCGGGCCGCACGAAGAACAGGTCGCGGTCCATCTGTATCTGGGTGGCGAGGTTGCGGTGGGTGAGCATGACTCCTTTCGGCGAGGAGGTCGTGCCGGAGGTGTAGATGATGACCGCCAGGTCGTCGGGGCGGGGTTCGGTCATGGCGCCCAGCTCGAACGAGGTGCGTGCGATGACGCCGAGGTTCTTGGTGCGTACCACGATGTTCATCCGGTCGACCACCTCCTTCGAAAGGCGCGAGTAGAGCTTGTCGGAGACGAAAAGCGCTTTGGCCTCGGAGTGGGTGATGATCATGTCCAGTTCGCTGCCCGAGAAGTCGGGCAGGATCGGAACGGCCACCATGCCGGAGGTGACGATGGCGAAGTAGCATACGCTCCAGTTGGGCATGTTGCTGCTCAGCAGCGCCACCTTGTCGCCGCTGTCGAGTCCGGCGCCGAGCAGGATGCCGCGGACATACTCCACCCGGTCGTTGAGGTCGTTGTACGTCATGGATTCGCGGTCGAGCATCGAGAAGGAGGGACGGTTGCCGTAGGCCTTGATGCTGTGGGCGTATAGGTCTTTGAGTGTTTGGAATTCCATGGGGTTATGCGCTATGTTCATCGGCAGGAGCTCCCTTTCCGCGAAAGCCGGGCGGAACGTTGCACGCCGCTGCGGTTTCCGGATCGTCGGAGAGGGGCGGAAGAGTCCTCCGCCCGTTCTTTGCAGGTGTCTCCATGCCAACGCAAAGTTAGGAATAATATTTTCCTCTCGTGGGATAAATCGTTATTTTTGCCGCAAATAATCAGTATGTTACAAGCCTTTTCCATCAAGCAGGCCGCCGCCGGTGCCGGTTTCGATCTTTGCGGTATATGCCGCGTGCGCAATTTCGATGCCGAAAGGGTGTTTTTCGAGGAGTGGCTCGAGCGCGGCTTCGACGGCGGGCTGGGATATCTTCGCAGAAATATAGAGAAGCGTTTCTCGCCGGCGCAGCTCATGCCGGGGGCCTGTTCGGCGGTGGTGTGCGGGGTGTGCTACAAGAACGATACGAGCCTCGGTTACGCTGACGGGCAGGCGGCCAAGGTGGCGTCGTATGCCCGGTCGACGGATTACCACGTTTCGATCAAGGAGATGCTCTACGCGATGGCGTCGGAGCTGGGACTGAAGGAGGCGGGGGTCGGATTCCGGGCCTTCACCGACAGCGCACCGCTGTTGGAGAAGCGGCTCGCCGCGGAGGCGGGACTCGGCTTCATCGGTCGGAATACGTTGCTCGTGTCGCCCCGCTACGGCTCTTTTCTGTTGCTTGGAGAACTGCTGTTGGATGCCCCGGTCGATGTCTATGACCGACCTTGGGAGGGGGTGGGATGCGGGGAGTGCCGCCGCTGCGTGGAGCGTTGTCCGGCCGGAGCCCTGACTGCCGGGGGGCTGGATGCACGCAGGTGTATCTCGCGTCTGACGATCGAACCCCGCCCGGAGGATGTACCTGTGCTCAGGGAGCGGTGCGGGGCCTCTACGGAGGGATGGATATTCGGCTGCGACGAGTGCCAGAGCGGTTGTCCCTATAACCGGACGTCGCCCTTTTTTGCGAATCCGCGTTTCCGCCCCCTTTTCCATCCGGCGGATGTCACCGGGGCGCAGTGGTGCGCGATGACGCAGGAGGAGTTCGCGGAGCGCTTCGGGACGACGCCGATGGCGCGTTCCGGGCTGGAACGCATCAAAGGGATAGTGGGGCGTTGAGCGGCTCTTCGGGCTGTGCTGCCGGTTTCGTGGCGGCAGGTACGCGGAAGATGGCTTCCAATTCGTCGATGGGGACCTTTTCCACCGTGCAGTTGCCGATGTCGCGGGGGAAAACAAGGTAGATGCCGTTGCCCTCCCGTTTTTTGTCGGCCTTCACGGCGATGAGCAGTTGCTTGAGTTCCACCGGGTATTCGGTCGGAAGGCCCATGCGGCCGATGACGGCGCGGATGCGGCCGGCGGTGGCTTCGTCGAGTTTGCCGGAGCGTACCGCAGCGTCGCAGACGATGGCGATTCCGGCGGCGACCGCTTCCCCGTGGGAGAAGTTGGTGAAGCTCTTCTCTATCGCGTGGGCGAAGGTGTGGCCGAGGTTGAGTTTGCGCCGTTCGCCCCGTTCGCGCTGGTCGTGTTCCACGATCGCGGTCTTTACCCGGATCGAACGGATGATCATCTCGCGCAGCAGGTCGGCATCGGAACGGATCTCCTCGAACGTGTGGCCTTCGGCCATGGCGAAGAGTTCCGGATCGCCGATGATGCCCGCTTTGATGATCTCCGCGAGCCCTGCCCGGAATTCCCTGTCGGGAAGACTGGAGAGCAGCTCCGGGTCGCACAGCACGAATTCGGGTTGGTTGAAGACGCCGATGATGTTTTTGTATCCGTCGAGGTTCACGCCGTTTTTGCCGCCGATGCTGGCGTCTACCTGGGAGAGCAGCGTGGTGGGCAGGAAGGCGAAACGTACGCCGCGCATGTAGGTGGAAGCCACGAAGCCCGTGACGTCGGTGACGATGCCGCCGCCCATGCCCACGAGGAAGGTGCTTCGGTCGGCACCCATGCCCAGGAGTTGGCGGTAGATCTCTTCGAGCTTGACGAATGTCTTGCTGCTCTCGCCCTGGCCGATGACGATGTGTTCGTGGGCATTGACGAATGCCAGGTTGTTGGCGTGCACCTTGGCGTCGGTGATGAGGATGGTTCGGGGGGCGTCGGCCGGCAGGAGCCGGCTGAAGTTCTCCGAAGCGGGGCCGACGACTATCCGCGACCGGACGCCTTCGTCGCAACGTATGTCTATTATCTCTTCCATAGGATCGTTTCTCACCGACCACAAAGATAACCCAGAATCCGTTAGGATAGACGTGAAAAAAACCGAATAATTTTGCTATGGTACGGTAAAGGGGGCGCTCCGCGGGATGGCGCTTTGGGGCCGGGGCCGGAGGAGGTGCGGTTGCGCTATTTTTTTGTACGGAATCATCGATTTATTCGTACCTTTGCGCCCTAATCGGGACGCGTGTAGCCACGGTTCCGGTCGGGATACGATAACTGCCTGCCTGCTTTGTGTTTGCGTGTCTGCAGCAGGTGCAATAACTGAAAGGAATTCAAATGCGGAAACTTCGCAACATCGCCATCATCGCCCATGTGGACCACGGCAAGACCACCCTCGTGGACAAGATGATACTTCAGGGACATCTGTTCCGTAACGCCGCTTCGGCCGGTGAGCTCATCCTCGACAACAACGATATCGAACGCGAGCGGGGAATCACGATTCTTTCCAAGAACGTGTCGGTCATCTATAAGGATTACAAGATCAACATCATCGACACCCCCGGTCACTCCGACTTCGGAGGCGAGGTGGAGCGCGTGCTCAACATGGCCGACGGGGTGCTGCTGCTGGTGGACGCTTTCGAGGGGACGATGCCCCAGACGAGGTTCGTGTTGCAGAAAGCGCTGGCGCTGGGCAAGAAGCCCATCGTGGTAATCAACAAGGTGGATAAGCCCAACTGCCGTCCCGATTTCGTGAACGAACAGGTGTTCGACCTGATGTTCACCCTCAACGCCAACGAGGAGCAGCTCGATTACCGCACCGTTTACGGCAGTGCCAAACAGGGGTGGATGTCCCACAAGCCGGGTGAACGGACCGACAACATCACGCCGCTGCTGGATGCCATCATCGACGATATTCCCGAGCCGGCTTACGTGGAGGGAACGCCCCAGATGCTCGTCACCTCGCTCGAGTACTCTCCCTACGTGGGGCGTATCGCCGTGGGGAAGGTGACGCGCGGAACGTTGCGTCCGGGCATGAACGTCACCCTGGCCAAACGCGACGGAACGACGATGGTGAAGACCCGCATCAAGGACCTGATGACCTTCGAGGGGCTCGGAAAGAGCAAGGCCGAGGAGGTGTCCTGCGGCGAGATATGCGCCGTCGTGGGCATCGAGGGTTTCGAGATCGGCGATACGATATGCGACTACGACAATCCCGAGCCGCTCGAACCGATCGCCATCGACGAGCCCACTATGAGCATGCTCTTTACCATCAACGACTCGCCCTTCTTCGGACGCGACGGTAAGTATGTGACCTCCCGCCACATCAAGGAGCGTCTGGACCGCGAATTGGAGAAGAACCTCGCTCTGCGCGTGGAGCCGGGCGCTACGGCGGACAGTTTCGTGGTGTACGGCCGCGGTGTGCTCCATTTGTCGGTGCTGATCGAAACGATGCGCCGGGAGGGATACGAGTTGCAGGTGGGACAGCCGAAGGTCATCATCAAGGAGATCGACGGGCGTAAGTGCGAGCCGGTCGAGGAGCTGACTGTCGACCTGCCCGACGAATACTCCGGCAAGGCCATCGAAATGACTACCAAACGCAAGGGAACGCTCGTGAACATGGTGTCGGAGAACGGCCGTACGAGGCTGGAGTTCGACATTCCCTCGCGCGGCATCATCGGACTGAGGAGCAACTTGCTGACCGCTACTGCGGGCGAGGCGGTGATGGCCCACCGGCTCAAGGGGTTCGAGCCTTACAAGGGCGAGATCGAGATGCGGAGCAACGGGTCGCTGATTGCCATGGAAACGGGACAGGCCTATGCCTATGCCGTCAATAAACTGCAGGACCGGGGGCGTTTCTTCGTATCGCCCGGCGACGAGATCTACTGCGGCCAGGTGGTAGGGGAGAGCACCCGCGAGGGGGATATCACCATCAACCTGACCAAATCGAAGAAGCTGACCAACATGCGGGCGAGCGGTTCGGACGAGAAGATGAACATCGCTCCGGCGGTTATCTTCTCCTTGGAGGAGGCGCTGGAATACATCAAGGAGGATGAATACGTGGAGGTGACTCCCAAGGCCATGAGGTTGCGGAAGATTCTGCTCGACGAAACGGAACGCAAGCGTGCCGCGAAGTAATTCTCCCCGCAAGCGATAAGATAAGGAAAGAAAAGAGGCTGTCCGCAAGGCAAACGGACGGCCTCTTTTCTTTTGCTTCGTTGGTCGAGGGTGCTGTGGAAGTCTGTTCGGGGGCCTTTCGGGCCGGCGGAGAGAGGGGCGGATGCGGGTGAAGGTTGTAGACTTTCCGGTGGTGAAACGGAAGGCGGAAGGCTCCGTATGTTTGGGTCCTACGAGAGGGCCGGGAATTCTCCTTCCCGGCCTTTTTTATGAATGATCGGGTCGTCGAAGAAACGATGTCGAGCACCTCCAGCCGGGCCACTTGTGCCGAGGGTTCCGTGACGGGTTCTCCGTCGGTCGGGGAAGTTTTAGGTAATTATAGAGTTAATCGTAAACAGGTACGGGGCGGCCGCCATTCATAAACTTATCGTCGAATACCCACTGTAAATGCGCCACTTTGTTAGTATTTTTCAGTAGTTCATATTTGCCATATGGATAGAACAATCCATGGGGGTGTAGATATGACTGCATTTTTTCACCATTCGAAACGGTAATGCACATGGCCTCTGGCATATCCTCAAATGGATCGGCGAAATCGAGTACAGTCATACGAGGCAATGTTCTTGTGTACTGTTCCCTTGGAGGAATAACAAAACTGAATACTTCTTTTGCATCGGGATTTACTGAGTACAGCCACTCATCATCCTCATAGAAGTTCTGGTCGTACAAGGTCACGACGATTGTCTTGTCGGTCGCGTTTACATAGGTGTAGGAAGTAGTTTTTTCTCTCAGGGGGCCACATCCGCACAGCGTGGCTGCGGCGATGAGGAGTAAAAGCAGTTTTGATTTCATAAGTCGAGATTTAAGGGTTGGTTTGTAGTAGCGTTTGCAAGATACGATGTTAATTTTTAATATCCTATATAATATAAAAACGGCCGAAAGTGGGGCGAGGGGATAAGATCCGGCATACGATGAAGGGCGCGGAGCGGTGCGGAGTCGGTTGCTGCTGCGGAAATTCCTGCGAATTTCCGGATAGGGGCGGCTCGGTTGCATGGAGAACTTGCTGCCGATAACGCCATCCCCGGAGCGATATTCATCGCTCCGGGGATGGCGTTCGTAAAAAGGTTCTGACGAATTGAAGAGGTGCGGGTTCGGTTTTTCCGACCAGTGCTGTCCGGTTGTCGGGCACTTTTCCCTCGTGCCGGTCTGTGCTCGCTTGCGGGGGCGGTTGGGGAACGGTTGCGGGTGGCGGAGCCGGAAAGGCTTTCCGGTTCGGTTTGCGGCCTCTCGCCGGGAGGCTCCCGGCGAAGAGGCCGCAGACACCTCGCCCCTCGTCGGAGACAATCGACTCGACCTTGTTTGTTGCGTCGTCCTGCGGCAGGCGTTATTTTTCGGCAAGGGCGGCAGCGTAGTCGCGCTTGCGATAGAGCTGGTCGCGCAGTTGCGGCGTGAAGCCCGCCTCGCGGATGGCCTGCTGGATGCCTTCGGCATCGAACGAATTGCGGGCGCCGGCCGAGGAAACCACGTTCTCCTCGATCATGATCGAGCCGAAATCGTTGGCCCCGCAGTGCAATGCTATCTGTGCCGTGGCTTTTCCCACGGTGAGCCACGAAGCCTGTATGTTGCGTACGTTGTGGAGGAGGATGCGGCTCAGGGCGATGATGCGCAGGTATTCGAGCGGGGAGAAGTGCGAGCGGACCCCTTCCTGCTCGAGGCGTGTGCCGCTGCTGCAGAATATCCACGGAATGAAGGCGATGAATCCGTGGTGCCCCTCCGGGCACTCCGCTTGCAGGTCGCGCAGCAGCAGCAGGTGCTCGATGCGCTGTGCGGGAGTCTCCACATGGCCGTACATCATGGTGGCCGAGGTGGGGAGGTTCATCCGGTGGGCTTCGCGCATCACCTCGCACCACTGCGCCACGGTGGGCTTGCCGGGCGATATGCGGCGGCGTACCTCGTCGCAGAGGATTTCGGCACCCGCTCCGGGGAGCGAATCGAGTCCCGCCTCGCACAGCCGTCGCAGCGTTTCGTGCACCGAAAGGCGGCTGATGCGGGCGATATGGTAGACCTCGGGGGCACCGAGTGCGTGGAGCCGGATGGAGGGGTGGCGTGCCTTGAGGCCGCGGAAAAGCTCCTCGTAAAAGCCGATGTCGAGCCGGGGGTGGAGGCCGCCCTGCAGGAGCAACTGGTCGCCTCCCAGGCGCAGGGTCTCCTCGATCTTGGCGTCGTAGGCTTCGGGGGTGGTGAGGTAGGCGGAGCTGTCGTGGGGGCGGCAGTGGAAGTTGCAGAACTTGCAGCCCGAAATGCAGACATTGGTGATGTTCACGTTGCGGTCTATCTGCCACGTGACGGTGTCGGGGTGCTCCACTGCACTGCGGCGCAGGGTGTCGGCCAACCGGAAGAGCTCGGCGGGCGGTACCGCCCGGTAGAGATGGAGGGCTTCGTCGAAGGAGAGCGGTGTCCGGTCGAGCGCTTTGCTGCGGATGGTATCGAAAGTCGTCATTGGGATGCGTTTTTGGGGACGAAGGTACGAAAAATAGCGTTGCGGCCTCTCTTGCCGCACGTCCGGGCGGGAAGGGGAGGGGACGCGGGAAACGAAGAGGGGTACGGCATCAGCCGTACCCCCTCGCGTATTCTGGAAATATCCGGTTTACTCCTCCGAGATAGCCTCCGTCGGGCAAACGCTTGCGCAGGTGCCGCAGGAGATGCACTTGTCGGCGTCGATCACGTAGGAGTTATCACCGGCCGAGATCGCTTCGGTGGGGCATTCTCCGGCGCAGGAGCCGCAGGAGATGCAGACATTCTCATCAATTTTGTAAGCCATTTCTTTAGTGTTTAAGTGTCGTTAAAAACTTCGCAAATATAAGGATTTTATCTTGTATAACAGAAACGGCTTTCGGATTATTTTATTTTGGCGGCCGTTGCGCGATGCTCCCGCCGGGGAGGCACCCGGAGAGAGTGTCCGCGAGGAGGGAGGCTGGTAGCCCGGGCGGCGGAGTTTTTCTCCGGCGGGCGGTTTCCGGAGGTTTATTCGGTAGCCTGCGGAAGATGTTCGCCGGATGCGGTAAGGACGATGTGGAACGGTGATGTGGACGGACTCGGCGGGGTGTTCTCGCCGGGTCGGCTGTTTACGGCAGGGAGTTCCGGTAGCTTTCGGTCAACCGGGATGTGGCCCTTTTCCGGGCGGGCCGAGAAGACCGTAGCGTGGAGCGGAGAGGAGACGGTACGGGAGATGCCGTGGGGCGGGTGTCGGTCGGAGGCCTGTGTGGGGCGGCCGGGCGCGGAGGGCCGCAGAACGAAAAAAGGAGGGCCCGCAGCATGCTGCGGACCCTCCTCCGGGTCGGTGCGCGGTGCGCTATTTGATCATGTCGAAGCCGGTGAAGGGTACCAGGGCCGCCGGGATGCGGATGCCTTCGGGCGTCTGGTTGTTTTCCAGCAGGGCGGCCACGATGCGCGGCAAGGCCAGCGAACTGCCGTTGAGGGTGTGGGCCAACTGGATCTTGCGGTCGGCGTCGCGGTAGCGGAGCTTCAGCCGGTTGGCCTGGAATGTTTCGAAGTTCGATACGGAGGAGACCTCCAGCCAACGTTGCTGTGCGGCCGACCACACTTCGAAGTCGTAGGTGAGGGCCGAGGTGAAGCTGATGTCGCCGCCGCAAAGCCTCAGGATGCGGTAGGGGAGTTCCAGCTCCTTCACGATGCCCTCCACGTGGGCCACCATGGCGTCGAGTGCCGCGTAGGAGTTCTCCGGCCGTTCGATGCGCACGATCTCCACCTTGTCGAACTGGTGCAGCCGGTTGAGGCCGCGCACGTCCTTGCCGTAGGAGCCGGCTTCGCGCCGGAAGCAGGGCGTGTAGGCGGTCAGGGATACCGGGAGCTCCTGGCCGTCGAGGATGACGTCGCGGTAGATGTTGGTGACGGGAACCTCGGCGGTGGGGATGAGGTAGAAGTTGTCCTGCGTGACGTGGTACATCTGTCCCTCCTTGTCGGGCAACTGGCCCGTGCCGAAACCCGACGCTTCGTTCACCATCAGCGGAGGCATCACCTCGGTGTACCCCGCTTTCGTGTTGCGGTCGAGAAAGAAGGAGATGAGCGCGCGTTGCAGAGCCGCCCCCTGTCCTTTGTAGACGGGAAAACCGGCGCCGGTGAGCTTCACGCCCAGTTCGAAGTCGATGATGCCGTATTTCCGGGCCAGCTCCCAGTGGGGGAGTGCCTCCTGTGGCAGCGCATGCGGCAGCGGAGTGCTTTTCACCACCTCGTTCTCTTCGGCGCTTCTGCCCTCGGGCACGATTTCGGTCGGTACGTTCGGCAGGGTGACGAGGAGTGCGTTCATGCGGTCGGCGGCCTCCCGGAGCTGCTCTTCGAGCTTTTTCGACTCCTCCTTCAGGAGGGCGACCCGTCCTTTGGCCGTTTCGGCCTCTTCGCGGCGCCCTGCGGCGAAGAGTTTCCCGATCTCCTTGGAGAGCGCGTTCTGTTCGGCCAGGCTGCCGTCCATCTGCTGCTGGAGCGAACGGCGCAGGTCGTCTTCCGCTATGATCTTCTCTATTACCGGGGCCGCATCGACTCCCTTGACGGCCAGGCGCGCCACGGTGCGCTGCCTCTCTTCCCGGATCTGTTTCAAAGTAAGCATACCTTGTCTGTATTTAATTGGCCAAAATTAATAAATTTATGGTAATCGGCGGCTCCGCCCGGCGTTATTTGGCGGAGCGGTGTATCCGTTTCGGTATATTTTGCGTAATTCTGGAAGACTTTTATAACCTCTTTATTTATAAGAGGTTTGAGAGAAAGGTTAAAATAGAGGTAACGAATTGGCAACTGTGCCTGTTTCTGCGCTTTGCTGTAAGTTGCTGTCAATGTCACTCGTCTTGATGCAAAAGTAGTAATAAAAATCGGAAACAGGGCAACATCGCCTGTACATTTTTATCGGATGGTCTTTTTTATCGTTATCTCGTATTTCTCCATTTTGGTGTATAACGTTGTCCTGCCTATGCCGAGCAGTTTGGCTGCAAGAATCTTGTTTCCGTTCGTATGTTCCAATGCCCGTATGATACGCTCCTTTTCCTCCTCATCGCTTCTTAGGGCAAAACAGCCGGGGGTAGATGCAATGGTTTCATAGTCCAGCTCCAAATCCGCTTCGGTTATCATGTCACTTTCTGCTTGCAGAACCGCTCTCTGTATTTTCTGTTTCAACTCACGCACGTTGCCCGGCCATGTGTAAAGAAGCAGGGCTTCCCGTGCGGAACTGTCGAAGCCTTTGACAGCTCGTTCAAGTTCCCGATTGGAGACTTCCCGAAAGAATCCGGCCAACGGCATGATGTCCTCCGGGCAGTCACGCAACGGAGGGGCGGTTATCACATAACCTTGCAAACGATAGAACAAATCCTGTCGGAAACGCCGTTCTTTGATTGCTCGCTGCAAATCCTCGTTCGTGGCTGATACAATCCGTATGTTCGTGTTTTTGTTCTCCTTTGCTCCGACCGGACGGTAACAGTTTTCCTGTATGGCCCGCAACAACATCTGTTGCGTTTCCATAGGCAGGTTTCCAATTTCGTCAAGGAACAGCGTGCCGCCATTCGCCTCTTGAAAGTAACCGTTCACGTTGTAATCCGCACCTGTGAACGCTCCTTTGACATGCCCGAAAAATGCGGACGGAGCCAGTGAGGGGGTAAGCGAGCCGCAGTCCACGGCTACGAAAGGCTTGGCAGCCAATTTGCTTTGGAGGTGGATTTGGCGGGCGATGTGCTCTTTGCCTGTGCCGCTTTCGCCAAGCACAAGTACATTCAAACGGGTCGGTGCCACTAACCGGATGCGTTTCAGCATATTCTGATATGCCGTACCTTGACGGACAAATATACGGTTCTGAAATTCCCGCTTCTCTTCCTGCTCTTTGACAATGGTATGGAGAAGCGGAACAGCCTGTCCTCAATCAGAAGTTTGGGCATGTAGTCAATCGAGCCGAGTCTCATGCATTCCACAGCCGTATGTACCTCGGCATAGTTTGTCATGATGATGAACGGTAACAATCGGTCGTTGTCTTTCATCCACCTTAAAAGCTCCGTGCTTTCGCCATCGGACAAGCGCAGAGCGGCCAATACGATGTCATCATCCCCGGCTTCCAGCAAATGTTTTTTGGCAGTAAAAAGGCGATGAACCTGTATGCTCTTGAATCCCGCCTTTGCCAAGAACTTGCTGATGAAAGTATTGTATGTGGGATTGTCTTCTATGATGATTATTTTCGTCATGTATTCGTTGCCACTTGGTTGGACAACACTCAAAAATAAGTGGCCCAACTCGTAAATTCAAGTCGGGCTACTTGCATGAATGGCTGGAATACTAATCCCATTGTATAATAATTATTTGCACCATACATTTACAATCTCTCCGATATACATTGTATGAACTCCCATGCCTTGGTCATAAATCTTTCTGGCTTCGGGAGACATCTTGTCAATGTCGAATGGTGCACTATATATAATCTTGCACTCAATGGCAAGGTTTGCTTCCTTAAATATGGGATTTCCCAATTCTGTAAATTCCGGAGTCAGCCCTGCAACCTTCAATTTGTCACCGTCACGTCCGGAGCGTGTCCCTATGACTTGCAAAGCCTGTTTCTTATCTGCCGGAAAACCGGTGACGGTGAAATAATCATTGCGTTCCATGAAGGAGTGTGTATAACGGTCGGTAGAAACATATACCGTCACGACGGGTCGCCCCCAAAGTTCGCCCATGCCGCCCCAGCTTATCGTCATGGCGTTCATGTCACCGTTTGTCCCAACTGCAAGAGCCATCCAGTCCTTATCGAACAATTGAACTGCATTCTTCACATTCGTAGGCTTGATTGTCTGCCATTCCTTTCCTTCGGCAGATTGCCCTTCTTTCTTTGCCGTTTCTGCGGAAGAAGAGCTGCAAGCGGCAAACAAACAACAAGCAAATATGCCGAATATCGTTTTGAGCCTATTCTTCATTTTTCTTTTTTATGTGATAGATTTTGCTTACTATTTTCCATCTGTCACCAAATTTCACCATCGTGAACATATCAGTAAACTTTCCTGCTTTACTGAAATCAAACTCTATACGGACAATCGCCGTATCTTCCGTTGCGCTACACTCCGTCAGGCTATACGCCACCTCCTGCGGGCCGAGCGAGTCTCCATAATCATACAGAGCCTCAATGGGTACAATGCGAAGTTCCCCATTTTCTGACCACGACATGGTTGCGTCATCGGCAAAAGCTTTGGCAACTATACTACGGTCGCTTTTGCGTGCGCCATCGATATAGTATTCGATTGCTTCGAGTATTCCCTTGATACTCTCTTCCATAACGTCACTTTTTATGATAGACTTTGCTGATTATCTTCCAACCGTCACCGTCTTTTACGAGTGTAAACATATCGGAAAACTCATTGTATCCGAATTGGGATTCAATACGCACTATGGCAACGTCTTCGGCGACACTGCACGATGATATTTTATACGAAACACCACCATCGGGTTTCTGCGGCTGGTCATACAGGTCATACAGCTCCTGAATAGGGACGCTTTTTAATTTTCCGTTCTCAGACCACGACATGGTAGCGTTTTCAGCAAATCCCTTGCGTGCGATTTGGCTATCTCCTTTTCGTCCGCCATCTATATAATACTCAATAGCTTTGACTATCCCCGCCATTTCAAGGTTTGGACAAGATGCTGAGGGTGAACATTGTTCTTGGAGTTTACAGCAACCTGTTCTATCGGATTCGCCGTTGTTTTGGGCTGATGCCGGGATGGTGGCCAGCAATGTCATGCAACATGCTGCCAATAATGTTATCGTTTTCATGTTTTCCGTTTTTTATTTGTTCTGAATAAAATGTGTACGCAATCTTGGCTCATAAACAGGTGCTTCTATGCCTTGCTTAATGGCTGCTTCCCTGCTCTTCAGCAGCCAAGCCATATTTTCGCCAAGGGAGCGCATCGTCTGCAACCCTTCTTCGTCTTTGCGGACATCTTCCGGGGTGAATCCGTGTACGGAGTTCCAATATTGCGAAGAGACAACGGGCATATTGGAGATGGTGAAAAACTGGTTGAGCTGCTCGAACGTGGCAGAAGCACCGCCACGGCGGCACGACACGACCGATGCACCGAACTTGCCTGCCATTTCGCCCTCCTTGCAGAAGAAAAGCCGCTGGCAGAATGACGTTATCTGCCCCGTAGGCTGGCTGTAATAGACGGGCGAACCGAGAATGATGGCATCGAACTCCGCAAGCCTACCTTGAATCTCCTTGACGGCATCATCGCGGAAGCAATGCCCAGTCTCGATGCATTTCATGCAGGCGATACATCCGGCTACCGGCTTCTTGCCGAGGTAGAGCAACTCCGTTTCAATCCCGTGCTGCCACAAGACCATTTCAACTTCATGCAGGGCGGTATAGGTGCAGCCCTCCTTGTTGGGGCTGCCGTTGATGAGCAATACTTTCATACGCGCTTCTTTCAGATGGTCTTACCTAAATTGTATGCTTTTGCCAACGAAGGATGTCCGGCAATGTCGCCCACCTGCATCACACCGCCGGCATAGACTTCACCAAGGTTCTCCCAACCGAGATGGCGGAGCAAGGCATGGTAATAATGCTCGACCGGCTCGAAATTGTCCGGCGTGTCGCCCTCTGCCGCCATGAGCAGTACGCAGTGCTGCATGGGGGTGTGGTATTCGGGACTTTTTTCCGTCACGGCAAACAGGCGGTCGATGACAGCTTTTAGTTGTGCCGTGATGCTCCAATAATACATCGGCGATGCCAGCACCAACACATCTGCCGTTTCGTAATGCGGATAAATCTTCGCCATATCATCCTTTTGTACACAAGGGCTTTGTCTGTCTTTACCGCCGCCCAGACACCCCAGACAGGGATGGATGTCCATCCGTTGCAAATTAAACACCTCCATCGTATGCCCAGCTTCTTTCGCACCTTGCTTGAAGGCCTCTATCAGCCCAGCCGTATTGCCTTTCAGTCGTGGGCTTCCGTTCAATATGACAATTTTCTTTCCCATGATTCTTATTTCTTTTGAATGGTATTCGAGTTTTGATTATAGGCTTTTGCCACGCACTTCCATTCGCCGTCAATTTTTAGCAGAAGCAGATAGTCGGTAAA
The DNA here is from genome assembly GCA_910577285.1 of uncultured Rikenellaceae bacterium. Lineage (GTDB taxonomy): Bacteria > Bacteroidota > Bacteroidia > Bacteroidales > Rikenellaceae > Tidjanibacter. The sequence continues at coordinate 286,805 of CAJTLO010000003.1, forward strand.
GTCGATACGACCTCCCCAGCCCTCCTCCAGTACACGGACTACAGCAAGCGTTTCTTCCACCGCCACCACATCAACACGGGCCTTGAATTCCTCGCCGCCGCTGACGGTATCCACATTGCGGTAGAACTGTTCGATGGAACCGCGTTCCAACATCCCATCAAGGAAGCCGAACAGCACGGCATCATCGGTAAACAACTCGCGGGCATATCGGCTGTCGCCTTTTGCCACACTCTCCACAAATTTCATGGCAGCGGCCTGCACTGCCTCGTATTCTTTGATTGAATCTCTCATGATAAAATGTTTTGTTCCTTAATTGCTTGCAAAGTTACAGGGTAGTTCTTATTCCCACAAGTACTGAAAAAATATTCATATACCGAATAATTTTTCGGTATACTTTGTTTCAGATAAATTATAGTTACCTTTGCAGAGTTCCAAAGAATAGAAATTATGTACGAAAGAAAAATACCTGTCGATTTAAGTTGCCCGTTACGGTTGACAATGAGTTTGATAGATTCCAAATGGAAATCATGTATCTTGGATGAATTGCGTGATACCTCCATGCGACCAAGTGAACTTCACAAGGTCTTGCCCGAAGCTGCGCCACGAGTACTGGACCTCCAGCTAAAAGAGTTGGTGGAAGACGGGTTGGTGGCTAAAACCATTTACCCGGAACTGCCGCCGCGGTCAGAATATTCCATCACGGAACTTGGCCGCTCCTTGCTTCCCATCCTTGACGCTATGATTGAATGGGGTGAAATCAATCAAGATTTATTTGAGAAGAAATACGGTCCGCAGAGATGAACCGTATTTCCTGTTCCAACACACCAGTCCTATTTAGAAAAATTCATATTACAATCTTATTCCCCGTTTGCGTTTCTTTTTCCTGCGAAGAATCTCCGCCATTTCCAGATTGGCTTCCGCATCGGTGGCGTTACAGGATGAACCGTGACCGTTTAGCAATTCTAATGAACCGCTGACAAGTTCTCCTCTTGCAGCATCGGAAGTTGCGTTTGGCGTATCTGTTGTACAGACTTTCGGTATCAGATTCATGCGTTCCCCATACCTGTTGAGCTGTAAGGCAGCATCAATCTTGGAATAGCTGAAACGTCTGTCCACTTTGGAGCCGTTGAAATGGTAGCCGTTCTTGGTGAAGACAATGCCCTGTATTTCGTTGGTCTGCCCCTTGTGCTTGAAATTAACTTCCACTCCCTGCCGTTTCAAGTTGGTGACAAGCACGTTCCAGTTGCCGCACCTGCCGACCTCCGTTTTAAGGATGCCGTAAAGCTCGTACTTCGTCCTGTCCGGCTCTTTCAGCCGCTCACGCTTGACGTTATCCTTGCTGTCTGCCATGTATAAGCCATACTTCATGGTTAGCTCCTTGCAGATACGGCTACTGCGCAACCGTTCGTTCCTGTCTGAAATGGTGTTGCCGTTGTTGTCGATTCGGTTATACGCGATATGCACGTGCGGATGCTCTTTGTCGAAGTGACGGGCAATGAAGAACTGTGTATCACGGATGTCCATCCGCTCCATGTATTCAAGTGCGATGTTCGCCATGACACGGTTCGTCAGACATGGCTCATCCTCTTTGGAAAAACTCAATGCAATGTGTCCGACTGGTTTTGAAACTTTGCCATTCATTTGCGACTGTGCATTGAAACTTATGGCGATGGTATCTTTATTTTCCATGAACAAGCCGTCATATGCCACCACCTGTGTCCCCTTGTCTTTATCAAGGATGTAGTCCACCACACCCTTAAAGTCGCTTCCCTTTGTAATTTTCGCCATCATATCCCTATCTTGGTCAAGAGTTCGTGAATCCGTGCCACAGCCACCTTACAGTCCCACCGCGCGTCGTGGAAGCCTCCGGCGTTAGCCTTATGCGCAAGCTGGTTGAGATTGTTCGCCATGCCGCAGAGCTGGCGGATGTATCCGGTGTGTTCCTCCGACAACCGTTCCTTCACATGACCGTTGCGGAAACATTCCCTCATGTACTCGCTCGGCGATACGCCTGCCTCATGCGCCCGTGTCAGCAGGCGGAAGTAGTCGGCTGCCGCCATTTTCACGCCAATGCGATAGCTCAGCTTTTCCGCCGTTTCCTTTTTCGGGCGACCGCCCTTGTTACGTTTCTTATATTCCTTATGCTCCATTTTCTACTTTCAATGCTGTTACTGATTATACTGTATAGACCAACGGGATGCCACCTCCTGTAACTTGGATGGTGGACAGCAAGCGGTTTCGGTACACCCGAAACACAAACTTGCTACCACTAAATCCTCGAAGAATGAGTTTCGGGCAGCTCCCGTTTTTCTCATTCAGAATGTCACAATCCCAATCCTTTCTTCTTCGGTTTTACGATGGTTCGTGGTGGTGGACTAATGACTAATTCCTGTCGCTTGTCGCACAGGTAATCGTTCAGGTCTTTGTGTCCTTTGTAGTTGTCGGAGAAGTCGCGGATGCGTCCGCTAAACTCCATTTCCAACTCCCGGTACGCATTTCTTCCCGCCTCGTCATTGTCGAGCAGGCAGTGGATGCGTTCGTACCCGTGCAACACATCTATGGCTTTGGAAACATTGGAAACGGAATTGAGGATGACATAATCCTGCCTGTCAAGGTTGGGCATGGCCGGACAGT